>NZ_FNAR01000013.1 GCF_900101985.1 Bhargavaea beijingensis | reverse complement strand
CAGTTCCGCTGCAGATGATGGCCAATCCGAAAAATCATCCACACCGGCAAGCTGTCCGTCCAAGCCGAGATAAGCGAGCAATTCCGTGTTGCTCGGACAAATCGAGACAAGTTTCATCGCTACCCCTCCATTCATCTAAACCGATTGTAGCAGACGCCGTAACGAAGAACGGCGTCTGTGCTCAAAAGCGCAAGCGTTGAGCAACAGAACTCTTCCTGTGCTCAAAAGCGCAAGCGTTGAGCAACAGAACTCTTCCTGTGCTCAAAAGCGCAAGCGTTGAGCAACAGAACTCTTTCATTTGTTCGAACACAAAAAAGCTGCAGACAAGGAGGAGGGCCTCGCTTTGTCTGCAGCCTGTAAAAGCTGATTAGCGGTTGTAGAATTCAACGATCAGCGCTTCGTTGATCTCTGCAGGAAGTTCGCTGCGCTCAGGAAGACGGACGAATGTGCCTTTCTTCGCTTCTGCATCGAATGTCACATAGTCAGGAACGAAGTTTGTCGCTTCGATCGCTTCGTTGACAGCCGACAGGTTCTGGGAACGCTCGCGGAGCGAGATTTCCTGACCAGGAGCTACGCGGTACGACGGAATGTCGACGCGCTTGCCGTCAACGAGGACGTGACCGTGGTTGACGAGCTGGCGTGCCTGGCGGCGTGTGCGGGCAAGGCCCATGCGGTATACGACGTTGTCGAGGCGCGTTTCAAGCAGGATCATGAAGTTTTCGCCGTGCTTACCAGGCATTTTGCCTGCACGGAGGAACAGTGTGTGGAATTGGCGTTCGTTGACACCGTACATGTGACGGAGTTTTTGCTTTTCTTGAAGCTGCATGCCGTATTCCGAGAGTTTCTTACGCTGGTTCGGGCCGTGCGGGCCTGGAGCGTAAGGACGTTTTTCGAGTTCTTTGCCCGTACCGCTCAGGGAAATACCGAGGCGGCGGGAGATTTTCCAAGATGGACCTGTGTAGCGAGCCATGGATGACTCCTCCTCTTAAGTTGGTTTTATTTTGAGTAAAATAAAAACCAGATGTGTTCAAACAGGGTGCCATTTCATCATCTTGCACCTTCGCCCCAGCAGCCAAGGGTTACGCGATGCACCGTTTACCCGGACATTGTCCGGCTCCGGGCGGCAGAGGTTCGGGGCATAAGCCGTGCTGCGCCGCGAATCAGGATTCGCTCTGTCGCCCACCCAATCGTGGTGGGCACAAAAGTGCATCCCGGCTTATGCCTGTCACCTCGTAGCAGCCGCCTTGCGCTTTGTAAAGGGATAAAATGAACAGCCTTGCTCACACAACTGCTGCGTTTATTTTACACAACGAATATCATACCCTGCCGGTCAGTCGAAGTCAAGAACAAGGATGGTTCCCTTTTGGAGGCTGGGAAGATATAATAGCAGTTAGTGATAGCGCTTTCATAAAGGGGAGGGGCAACGATGAGAAAAAAGGTTCACCGTGATACACTTATTATTCACGAAGGTCATGATCCGCACGACCACCAGGACAGCTTGGCCGTTCCGCTTTACCAGACATCTACCTATGTATTCCCGGATGCGGCTTCCGGGGCGGCCCGGTTTGCCGGGGAAGAAGCGGGTAATATTTATTCCAGGCTGACCAACCCTACCGTCAGGGTGCTGGAGGAACGGATTGCCGCTTTGGAAAAAGGGGCGGGCGCTCTTGTATTCGGCTCGGGCATGGCAGCGGTCAGCGCCGTCCTGGTACACGCGACGAAGGCAGGAGACCATGTGCTTTGCACAAGGGGAATCTACGGCTGCACATTCGGCCTTCTGAATATCCTGGAGGAGAAATACGGCATCACGCACGGCTTGATTCCGATGAGGACGGAAGAAGAGATCGAGCGCCATGTCACGCCGGAAACGAGTGTCATCTATATCGAGACACCGGTCAACCCGACGATGGAAGTGGCCGATATCCGCGCGGCCGTCAGTGTCGCCCGGCGCCACGGCCTCAAAGTTATTGTGGATAATACCTTCTGCTCTCCGTATATCCAAAATCCGCTTGATTTCGGCGCGGACTTTGTCCTTCACAGCGCGACCAAGTATATCAATGGCCACGGTGATGTGATTGCGGGTCTCTTGGTCGGTGCTGACGAAGAGGAAATCGGCCGGATCCGGATGACCGTGCAGAAAGACTTTGGGGGGATCGTTTCCCCGTTTGACGCATGGCTCATGATCCGGGGACTCAAGACGCTTGCCGTCCGGATGGAGCGACACTGCTCCAACGCGGAGGCCGTCCTCAACTACCTGAAAACAGTTCCGGCGGTCAGAGAAGTTCATTATCCGTTTGATGACAATCATCCGGACGCTGAAGTGGCCAAACGGCAAATGACTGCCGGAGGGGGCATTTTTTCGTTCACGCTTGACGGTGGCCTGGAAGAAGCACGGATTTTCCTCGATGAACTGCGGCTAGTCAAACTGGCAGTGAGCCTGGGGGATGCCGAGTCACTGATCCAGCATCCGGCCACGATGACCCACTCAGCGGTGCCGGGAGACGAACGGAAGGCAATGGGCATCACCGACTCGATGATCCGTTTTTCTGCGGGACTGGAACACCCTGACGACATTATTGCGGATTTAGATGCCGCTTTTGCCGTGCTCAAGAAAAGGACAGCTGCGGCTGGAGCTGAATAATCTTTGCATAAAAAAACAGGGCAGCACGGCAAATGGCCGGCTGCCCTGTTTTATGATGGAAACGGGCCGGAATCCTTAGTTCAGATGGTTGACCAGCACTCCAACGAACTTTTCCAGCCCTTGCGCGTCCTCTTCGGAGAAGCGCGCCAATTCGGGACTGTCGATATCCAGGACACCAAAAACACGGTCTTCCAAGATGATGGGAATGACCACTTCGGAACGGGATGCGGCGTCGCAGGCGATATGCCCGGGGAAGGCATGGACATCTTCCACCAGCTGGGTTTTCCGTTCCAGCGCGGCTGTGCCGCAAACCCCTTTGCCGAGTGGAATCCGGACACATGCCGGAAGCCCTTGGAAAGGACCGAGCACAAGCTCATCCTTGCCGTCCATCAGGTAGAATCCAACCCAATTGACGCGGTTGAGGAACTGATTAAGGAGTGCAGAGGCATTGGCGAGGTTCGCCATGACGTTCGTTTCTCCTTCGAGCAGTGCATCCAGCTGCTTGCCCAGCAGATCGTACTTTTCCTGAAGCGTGCCATGATCTTGCTTACGAGTGAACACGGCTAATCTCTCCTTTCAGAGAAGGGTTCTCTGTAATGGGTGATGAATGATGGCGAATCATGCAATTTCTTGCGAAAAACAACGGCATAAAACCATGAAACATGATACTATATAGGATAATACAGCGTTTACAGTGATTTTGGAACAGGGGGACTATGATGAAGTACATCATCATTGGCACTATCATTCTCATTGCTTTGATCATCGTCGCCTTCATTATGAGGCGAAAGCATACAGCCGTCATCAATAAGCTGGAAGTGGAGAAGCTGCAGATTCAGCATAAGCCGATCCTTGAAGAACTGACAAAAGTGAAGCAGCTGAATATGAACGGAGAGACGGAGGAGATGTTCGAGCGCTGGCGAAGCAGCTGGACGGAAGTCATGGACGACCACATGCCGGCAATCGACAACCTCCTTTTTGATGCTGAAGAAGCCGTCGACCGTCTCCGGTTCGGCAAGGCGACGGCGATTGAAAATGAGATCGAGTCGAAGATCGCTTATGCCGACGGAGAGATGAACCGGATTCTCGAGGAGTTGGATAAACTGATCGGCAGCGAAGAACTGAACCGTGTGGAAATGGACGAGCTGAAAAAACGGCACAAAGCTGCCCGCAAAAACCTTCTGGCTCACCAGCACTCATTCGGAAACGCGATTGGCCGGCTGGAAAAGCGTCTTGAAGCCATCAATCCCCGATTTGAAGAGTACGATGAGCTGACTGCGGCGGGAAATTACCTGAAAGCCCGTGAGACTGTACTGGGACTCTCCGATGAAGCAAAAGAGACGTTTGCGCTGATTGAAGACGTGCCGGTCCTCCTGACGGAAATCCAGACGAAAATCCCGCAGGCCATCAGAGAATTGCGGGCAGGCATCCGGGAAATGGAGGACGGCGGCTACTACATCGGACATTTGAAGATGGAGGAACGCCTTGCTGAAATCGATTGCGAACTGGATGACCTGAAAGCGGCGCTTGAGGTGCTCGAAGTGGCCGAAGTCAAAGATCGCACCGCTTTCCTGGAGGAAGAGATCAACGGGTTCTACGACAAGCTGGAGCGGGAAGTGTATGCCCGCCATTATGTCGAAGAAAACCACGCTGAGATCGCCGCGAACCTCGGGGAGCTCAGCGCTTTCACCAGGAGCACCGCGGACGAAGCCCGCTTTGTCCAGCAGAACTACCGCCTCAGCGAGAAGGAAGCGGCCATTCCCGAGGCGGCACTGGAACAGGTGGCAGGATTGGAAAAGCGCTTTGGTTTACTGACGGACCGGATCAATGCCGGACAGTCCGCGTCCTCCGTTCTTGAGGAAGAGCTGAAAGCGATCGACGAGGAGTCGAGACTGCTCCTTGATGAGCAGGGCCGTTTCTCAGACCGCCTGAAGGAACTGCGCATCAATGAAACAGAGGCGCGGGCACAGCTGTCCGAACTCGGGAGAATCCTTCAGGAGACGGATCGGAAATTATTCAAAGCGAATACTCCAGGGATTCCTGAAGACATGGACGTACGTCTTGAGGAAGCGGAAGAACAGCTGTTTATCGTCAGCCGCAATCTTCAGGAGATGCCGCTGAATATGGCGCTTGTCAATGAAAGCCTTGCAAAAGCGGAAAACTACATTCACGAAGTGTCCCAGAAGGCGGATGAAATGCTGGAAAACGTCGACCTGATCGAACGACTGATCCAGTACGGCAACCGCTACCGTTCCAGTCCTGCAATCGATGAGCAGCTGGCAGAAGCGGAAGAGGCATTTCACCAGTGCCGCTATGGCAAAGCGCTGGAAGATGCGGCCTCCGCCGTAGAGGCAGCAGAACCGGGCGCGCTAAAAAAAATCGAAGTACTTGTCAAACAGGAAGTCTGACGTACATAATAAGTCAGGGAATCAGCCACCTCACAGTCTTGTGACGGTGGCTTTCGTTTGGAAAGGAAGCATGCATCATGATTTATTTCGACAACAGTGCGACAACCATGCCTGATGACCGGGTACTGGATACATTCATCAAATCCTCGAAGGCCTTCTTTGCCAATCCCTCCTCGCTGCACAGGCTTGGTATCGAGGCTGACCGCCTGCTTCGGCGGGCAAGCGAGCAGGTGGCCGAGCTTGCGGGCATGCCGGGCGGCAAAGTTGTCTTTACGTCCGGGGGGACGGAAGCGGATAATCTGGCTCTTTTCGGACTGGCACGCGGCAACCGCAGCCACGGAAAAAAAGTTCTTGTGTCGGCGATTGAGCACCCGGCCGTTCTGCAGTCCCTTGCACAACTGGAAGCGGAAGGGATTGAGGCTGACACCGTGCAAGTGGGACGGGACGGGGTGATCGACCTTGCCGATCTGGACAGGAAACTCACGCCGGACACGTCCCTCGTCTCCATCATGCACGTCAACAACGAAACCGGCGCTATTCAGCCGCTTGAGGAAGCGGGAAGGTACATCCGGGCCAAAACGCGGGCCGTTTTCCATTCGGATACAGTACAAAGCTTCGGGAAAATTCCGATTCCGATGAATAACAACGGTCCTGACGCCATATCTGTATCAGCCCACAAAATCCACGGCATTGAAGGATCCGGCGCACTGATCATGAAAAAGCGTCTTGGCCTGGAACCGATCCTGTTCGGGGGCGGCCAGCAGGAAGGCCTCAGAAGCGGCACGGTACCGGTCGCGCACGCGGCGGCTCTTGCCAAGGCGATGCGCCTGGCGGTGGAGGAACGGGGCCTGGCGCCTTATGATGAGTGGAGAAACGAGCTTATCCGCTATTTCGGCACTTTTGACAAGGTGTTGGTGCTCGGCGCCGAGAATAATGCGCCCCATATCCTCTCCGTCGCCATCCGTGGCATTAAAGGGGAAATTGCCGTCAATGCTCTCCAGGAACAGGAGATCTATGTATCCACATCAAGCGCTTGCTCATCGAGAAGCCGCAAAGAAAGTCATGTCCTCCAGGCGATGGGTGTTCCGGATCATTACCGCCACGGCGTGATCCGGATCAGTTTCGGTCGGATGAATTCGGCGGAGGAGATTGAGCAATTCAAAGAAGCATTTACTTCGTTCATCGGAACGCTAGAAAGGGTTTGATCCAAAAATGATGTACCATGAAATTATGATCCGTTACGGGGAACTTTCACTGAAAGGGAAAAACCGGAACGTATTCATCCGCAAGCTGAGAGACAATATCCGCCGGATCATGAAAGATCTGCCGACGGTCAAGGTTAAATCGGAACATGACCGGATGTATCTGTTTGCGGAAGAAGGGCAGGAAATTGAAGAAGCCCTGACGCGCCTGCAGGATGTGTTTGGGATCCAGTCATTCAGCCCTGCGGTGCGCTGCAAGGCCAATCTGGATTCAATCAAGGAAACCGCCGAACGGATTCTGTCGGGCATGGAGACGGAAGGCAAAACGTTCAAGGTGGAAGTCCGGCGCGCGGACAAGACCTTCCCGCTGAAAACAATTGAACTCCAGCAGGAATTGGGCGGCCACCTGCTCCCGATCTTCCCGGGTCTGGTCGTCAAGATGAAACATCCTGAAATCCGCTTGCTTGTCGATATCCGCGAGGATGGAGCTTATCTCTCCACGGAAACCATTCAGGGAGCCGGCGGCCTTCCGGCGGGTTCCAACGGCCATGCGCTCCTCATGCTTTCAGGGGGAATCGACAGCCCCGTCGCCGGTTATCTGATGATGAAGCGGGGCCTGAAACTGGATGTCATCCACTTCCACAGTCCGCCGTTTACGAGCGAGCAATCCAAGCAAAAAGTCGTGGAACTTGCGGAACGGCTGAGCACATTCGGCACAAAGATCCGCATGCATACGATCCGCTTCACCGAAATCCAGCAGGCGATTCAGGGCGCGGTTCCGTCAGCGCTCACAATGACCACGACGAGGCGCTTGATGATGAAAATCGCCGACCGGGTCCGGGAAGAAATCGGAGCGAAAGCAATTGTCACCGGCGAAAGCCTGGGCCAGGTTGCGAGCCAGACGCTCGACAGCCTGAGTGCCATCAATGAAGTGACGTCTACACCAGTGCTCCGCCCGCTGATTGCGATGGATAAACTGGATATCATCGGTGTCGCTGAAAAAATCGGCACCTATGAAATCTCGATCCGCCCATTTGAGGACTGTTGCACCATCTTTACGCCGGCCAATCCGGCCACCAAGCCAAAAACGGATAAAGTCATCTATTATGAAAGCAATGCCGATTTCGGGCCACTGATTGAACAAGCCGTAGCCGGGCGGGAAATCACCGAACTGCCGTTTAAAAAAGAAGAAGATCCGTTTTCAGACCTTCTGTAATCCGGCACAAATTTCCAGATATCCGGCCGTATGATAATTCTCCTCCGGCACATTCTATGTGCACAAGGAGGTGATACATCATGGCAAACAACAACAGCAACAACTCGAACCAGCTTCTCGTACCTGGTGTCCGCCAAGCGCTTGACCAGATGAAGTACGAAATCGCTCAGGAATTCGGAGTTCAGCTGGGTGCCGACGCAACATCGCGTGCCAACGGTTCCGTTGGCGGAGAAATCACCAAGCGTTTGGTTTCGATGGCACAGCAGCAGATGAAAGGCCAACAATAATGCATGCGAAGGCCGCCCGTCCAATGACGGGCGGTCTTTAAATTTGTCCCGGCATTCTTCTCGATAATTTGTGTTTGCATAGTGATTTTATCCCTAAGAGATTGACCGGATTCGGATTCCGAAAACAAAATCTATTTTGAAACGGCGGAATGTTAGGCGTATAATCAAAATGAGTATGGCAAAGGGGTGACTGGGCATGAAAAGAGAAGATCTTCTGGCTCCGGAGATGTATAACTTGGTTTCGGAATTTGAAAAATATGCCGATGTTCCTGCGCGAAAGGCGCTGATCTGGACAGATGGCAAAGAAACAAGTGAGGTCACGTACCGTGAACTGATGGATCGTGCAAATCGCTGTGCGAACGTGCTGGCATCCAACGGACTTGGAAAAGGCGATGTAGTCATTGTCATGATGCCACGGCTTATTGAAGCCTATGTGGTTTATGCAGCTGCACTAAAGGCCGGCATCGTAGTGATTCCGAGCTCTGAAATGCTCCGGGCCACGGATATCGATTACCGGATCGTGCACAGCGGAGCCAAAGCAATCATCGCCTACGCACCGTTTGCGGATCAGTTCAAAGAAGCCGCTCATATGGACGGTGTCAAATTGTTCATGGTCGGTGATTCGGAGAAAGGAATTCCTCTGCTGGAGGAAATGGAAAAGGCATCGGCCAAGTTCACGGCATCCGGAACAAAAAGCAGCGATACAGCTTTCCTGTCTTATACGTCTGGCACAACAGGAAAACCGAAGGGAGTCGTCCATACCCACGGGTGGGGTTATGCCCATTTGAGAACTTCCGCTGCCAACTGGCTCGGCATCGAAGACGGCGACACGGTTTGGGCGACCGCCAGCCCGGGGTGGCAGAAGTGGATCTGGTCGCCGTTTCTGGCGACGCTCGGCAGCGGTTCCACAGGATTTGTCTACAATGGGCGTTTTGATCCGGAAAAGTATTTGGAGCTCATCTGTGAGTATGACATCAATGTCCTTTGCTGCACGCCGACGGAATACAGGCTGATGGCAAAGACGGACAACCTGTCTGAGTATGACCTCTCTTCGCTTCACAGTGCCGTCTCGGCAGGTGAGCCCCTGAACATTGAAGTGATCGAAACGTTCCGGCGTGAATTCAGCCTGGAGGTCAGGGACGGATACGGGCAGACAGAAAACACGCTGCTTGTCGGAACGATGAAAGGAATGGAAGCGCGACCGGGTTCAATGGGGAAGCCGACCCCGGGCAATCGCGTCGAGATCATCGATGAGAACGGAAAGCCTTGTGTTGCCGGTGAAGTCGGGGATATCGCAGTTCATGTCAGCACGCCTGCGCTGTTCAAGAAATACCTGAACGATCCGGAGCGGACGAGCCGGCAGTTCCGGGGGGATTATTACGTGACGGGAGACCGAGCGAGAATGGATGAAGACGGATATTTCTGGTTCGAGGGCCGTTCCGATGACATCATCATTTCCTCCGGCTATACGATCGGGCCATTTGAAGTGGAGGACGCTCTGACCCAGCATCCGTCAGTAAAAGAATGCGCAGTGGTCGCAAGTCCGGATCCTGACCGCGGCAGCATCGTCAAAGCTTATATTGTGCTCCGGAATCCGGATGAGGCATCGGATAAGCTTGTGAAGATTCTTCAGGAACACGTCAAAACCATCACAGCTCCGTATAAATATCCCCGTGTGATCGAATTTATCGAAGAACTGCCGAAAACTGCGTCAGGCAAGATCATGAGGGTCGAACTCCGCAAGCAGGAAGCCATGAGCTGATTTGGCCCGACCCATCTTTCCGGCCGGCACAGCCGGTCGCGGATGGGCAGTGATCAAACCTCCCGGGTTGCAAAGGGGAGGTTTTTTAGGGTTGCTTAGGCTGTTCTGCAGCGCACGGCAGTACAAGAAAGAAGGGACCGTCCTTGGAAAGTAAAGAAAAAGCAGGCATCATCTGGGCGGCCTCCGCTTACCTGATATGGGGAGTGTTGCCGATCTATTGGAAGAGCCTCGGCCATGTGCCGAGCGGAGAAGTTCTTGCCCAACGGATTTTCTGGGCATCCATCACAACCGGCGTGGCGGTGTTGTTGCTGGGGCAGGGAAAGCTGCTAGCCGCGGATCTGAAGGCCCTCTGGAAAAACAAGCGGGCATTTTGGAGTCTGCTTGGTGCTTCCATCATTATCTCCGGAAACTGGTTCCTGTTTATCTGGGCGGTCAACAACGGGCATATCGTACAGACCAGTCTCGGTTATTACATCAATCCGCTTTTATCCATTCTGCTCGGTATCGTTTTCCTGAAGGAGCGGCTGTCTTCACCTGAAAAGGCAGCCGTTGTCCTGGCACTGATGGGTGTCCTGATCATCACCGTTTCCCACGGCACTGTCCCGTGGCTGGCGCTCGGCCTTGCGGGGACATTCGCCGTCTACGGTTTCGCGAAAAAGACGATCCATCTGGATGCGTTAAGAGGCCTGACAATCGAAACGGCTTTTATCGCACCCGCTGCTGCCGTGTACCTGATCTGGGCAGAAACGGCGGACCGCCTGGTTTTCTTTGATGCAGGTCCCGGCACAGTCCTCCTCCTCATTCTTTCCGGAGCAGCAACGGCGATTCCGCTCGTTCTGTTTGCGAGGGGGGCTCAGAGCATCCCGCTATATTTGCTCGGTTTCCTTCAGTACGTTGCGCCGACAATGATGCTGTTTCTGGGCGTGGTGGTCTACGGGGAAGCATTTGGTACCGTAGAAATGATTGCCTTTTCCTTTATCTGGGCCGGTTTGGTTCTGGTGACTCTCTCGAAGTTCCGGATGATGAAGAAGATGAGGTTTGCCCAAGAAAAATGAAACGGAACGGCGTTCCGTCCCGTATAGTGAGATGGAAAGGGAGGTAGGAATCAAATGAATATGAAACGATGGATCGCCCTCGGCGCGGCTGTCCTGTTATTCGTTGTCGCGGCGGGCATCAACACGGTGTCTTCCTTCATGTCGATGAACTGGCAGTCCATGATGGAAGACCAGCTTGGAACTGCAAGCGGTCAGATGGAGCAGGTCGTCGAGGATGGGGATGCGAGGAACCGGATTGCGCTCCTTCGTGTTGATGGAATCATCCAGGACACGGGCGCGGCCTCTCCGCTGTTTGCCACGGGATACAACCATCAGGCATTCATGGAGCAGCTGGAGTTGGTCCGGGAAGACAAATCCGTCAAGGGGATTGTTCTGTATGTAAACTCCCCGGGCGGCGGCGTGGTCGAATCGTCCGACATCCATGACAAACTGGTCGAGATCAAGGAAGAAAAGGATATCCCGGTTTATGTCAGCATGGGTTCCATGGCGGCATCAGGCGGATATTATATTTCGGCGCCGGCGGACAAAATCTTTGTACATAAAGAGACCCTGACCGGCTCAATCGGCGTGATCATGGAAAGTGTCAACTATGGAGGATTCGCCGAAGAGCACGGCATCGATTTCGTCACGATCAAATCAGGCAAGTACAAAGACATCATGAGCCCGACGCGGGAAATGACGGAAGAAGAGCGGAAGATGCTCCAGACAATGCTGAACGATTCCTATGAGCGTTTTGTGGACGTCATCGAGGCTGGCCGCGGAATGAGCGAGTCTGAAGTGAAGAAATGGGCGGATGGCCGCATCATGAACGGCGGGCAGGCGGTAGAAGCCCGACTTGCGGACGAAACCGGCCGGCTTGAAGACGCAATTTCCGGTCTCCGGACGGATTACGATTTGGACAAAGCCCAGATGTTCGAATACAGCATGGATGCGGGCTTCGGCTCACTGCTCGGTGTCAAGATGCAGTCGCTTTTCCAGGGGGATCTGGAGAGCCGCATCATCGGACAGGTGCTGTCGGACTATAACTCGCCGCGCATGATGTACCTGTACGGTGAAAAGTGAGGAGGGATTCGCAATGACAGAACCAATTCATGAAACCGGCCATCTGTCCGGATCCTTCCCGGAGCCCGAGGAGTTCCGACACGCTTATGCAGGATTCTGGATCCGCTTCTGGTCGTATCTGATCGACCTCATCGTCCTCGGGTCTCTCAGTATGCTGGCGCTGCGTCCGCTGTTCCGGCTGGCGGGACTCGAAATCGCGCCGGACGCCTGGTATGCACCCTATAATCTTCTGACTGCGGCGATTTTCTTCCTGTATTTCATCCTCATGACGAAATACTTTGGCCAGACGGTAGGCAAGATGGTGACCGGCATCAGGGTGATCCGGCGGGACGGAGGGCCTCTGGACTGGAAGACCGTTCTGTTTCGAGAGTGGATCGGCCGATATTTCTCGAAGACGCTTACCGTTCTCTACCTTGTAGTCGGATTCACTCCGAAAAAGGAAGCCCTGCACGATTATATCGCGGATACGCTGATCATCCATGAGGAGCGCTACCAGAAATCGGCACTTTCCCGCGGCTATGCGAACCGTTTGCAAGACGGTCACGCACTCTAGTACACTGGGTGAAAAGGAGGCGTTGCAAGATGGCACAAGTAACATTCAAACAACAACCGGTTACACTTCTCGGAACGGAAATCAAGGCCGGTGACGAAGCGCCGGACTTCACGGTTCTTCAAAATGACCTGTCACCGTTCACGCTGAAAGATACGGAAGGGAAGATCCGCCTCATCAGCGTCATCCCGTCGATCGACACAGGCGTCTGCTCAACGCAGACCAAGCGCTTCAACGAAGCGGTCACAGACCTGGGCGATGACGTGGCGGTTCTGACCATCTCTGCCGACCTGCCGTTTGCACAGGCACGCTGGAAGGCGTCGGAAGGCCTGGATAATGCCCATACCCTTTCCGATCACCGCGACCTGTCCTTCGGGACGGCATACGGTGTTGTCATGAAGGAGCTGCGCCTCCTGGCCCGGAGCGTCTTCGTAATCGGCAAAGACGGCAAAGTGGCCTACGTCGAATACGTCCCGGAAGGCACCGACCACCCGGACTACGACAAAGCAATCGACGCCGTCAAAAAACTGGCGGAATAAAAACGAAACCCACTCCGGCGAGTGGGTTTCTCATTTGCGGAGGATGAACATGGAAACCAATACAGAACGGATCTTCAATTTCCTCGACGGACATGCTGAAAGGATATCGAAAAAAGAAGGGACGCTTTATCTGGAAGCCGTCCTTGAAACGGTCAGGGCATGGGCGGACGGAAAGACTTCACCGGAAGCGGAAAAACCGTCTAAGGAAGAAGTGCGCAAAGGCCTTCAGCTTGCCACGCTGAAGGGGATGAAAGAAAGCGCGCAGCCGAACCATCAGATGACCCCCGACTCTATCGGCCTCATCGCCGGATACCTGGCAGATCGCCTATCGGGAGGAAAACCGTATGTCACCCTGTTCGACCCGGCAATCGGGACAGGAAACCTGCTCTACACAGTGATGAACTTCATGGACGGCCGCACCGCTGCTAGCGGATCGGAAATCGATGATCTGCTGATCCAGCTCGCGGCCGCATCGGCTGACCTGCTCGCACAGCCAATCACCCTCTACCATCAGGATTCGCTGCGCCCGCTTATGGTGGATCCGTCAGACTTCGTCGTCACCGACCTGCCGGTGGGTTATTACCCGGATGATGAAAACGCGATGAATTACAACCTGAGGGCGGAAGAAGGCCATTCCTATGCCCATCACCTGTTTATCGAGCAGTCGATGCGTCATCTGAAAAAGGGCGGCCATGGCATCTTCGTCGTCCCGGCAAACTTGTTTGAATCGGAATTTGCGACACAGCTCCATACATTCCTGAAGGATGAAGCCGAAATCCTCGGCGTCATCGCACTTCCGGAAGGCCTGTTCAAGAATCGTGCAAATGCAAAAAGCCTGCTTCTCCTCAGGAAGCCGCACAGCCGGACAGGTCCGAAACCTGAGGTTCTGCTGGCGCAGGCGCCCGACCTTAAAAATGCAAAAGCCGTTTCTGCATTTTTCGGAAAGGTCGACGTTTGGGCGGAGCAAAACGGTTATCAGAAAGCGTGAAAAAGGGATGTGCAGCATTCGGCTGCTCATCCCTTTTATTTATTCGATGACCGGTTCTTCGCCCGGCAGTTCTTCAGTCCGGACAACAAGTACATCACACTTTGCGCTCCTGACGATCGTTTCCGAAATGGAACCGATCAGGAAGCGTTCGACTGCATTAAGGCCGGTCGCTCCGCAGATGATCAGATCCGCTTCGACTTTTTTCGAGATATCGCGCGGGATCATGGTTTTCGGCGAACCGTATTCAACGATGACATTTACATCTTTGACGCCTGCAGATTCCGCTTCCTTTTTATAATCGGCAAGGAGCCCGTCAGCGAATTTCTGGGCCCGTTCGGCGATGGAGCGGTCATACGCTTCGACTGCCGCGAACGAGCGGGTGTCGATGATGTTCACCAGGTTCAATGTCGCATGGTTTCGCTTCGCAATGCCGACCGATTTCTTGAAGGCCCATTCCGCTTCCTTGGAACCGTCCACCGCGACAAGGATATGTTTGTAGTTCAAAGTCATGTTAGTTCCCTCCCTTTTCTATTGTTCTTTTTCGGCGGAAGAACTGCCGAATCCTGCAAAAGTGTGGGAGGAACAATGGCAAAATTGTGTCGCTTCAGAAGAAAAGCACTTTCGTGCCGATCAAAGAGTGGTATGATGGAACTGCAGAAACAGGGGACAAGTCAACCTTCTGCCCAACAACCAAGGAGAGACATACGGGAGGGTTTAGGAAATGCGTATCGGTGTACCAAGGGAAATTAAAAATAATGAAAACCGTGTGGCGATGACGCCTGCAGGCGTGGTAACGCTGAATTTGGCCGGCCATGAAGTCCTGATTGAATCGGGGGCGGGAGACGGTTCCGGTTTCACAGATGAAGCTTACCGCGAAGCAGGAGCGACAATTGTGAGCACAGCCCGTGAAGCATGGGATGCGGAAATGGTCATGAAGGTCAAAGAACCGGTCGCATCCGAATATCCATATTTCCGTGAAGGGCAGATTCTCTTCACCTATCTCCACCTTGCACCGGAAGAGGCCCTCACAGCGGCCATGCTCGAAAAAAAGGTGATCGGCATCGCGTATGAAACCGTCCAGTTGCCGAACCGCTCACTGCCGCTGCTTTCACCAATGAGTGAGGTGGCAGGACGGATGGCCACACAGATCGGCGCCCAGTTCCTCGAGCGCATCCACGGCGGCAAGGGCATTCTCTTGTCCGGCGTGCCGGGCGTCCAGCGCGGCAAGGTCACCGTCATCGGAGGCGGCATGGCTGGTGCGAACGCTGCCCGTGTAGCGGTTGGCATGGGTGCGCAAGTGACCGTGCTCGACCTGAATCCAGAGCGGCTGCGCCAACTGGACGACCAGTTCGGCAACGACATCCAGACGCTTATGTCGAACCCGCTCAACATCGCCGAATCGGTGAAAGATGCAGATCTCGTCATCGGCGCCGTGCTGATTCCCGGTGCCAAGGCGCCAAAACTCGTCACGGAAGAAATGGTCAAGTCCATGCAGCCGGGATCGGTTCTTGTCGACATCGCAATTGACCAGGGCGGCATTTTTGAGACGAGTGACCGGGTGACGACACATGACGATCCGACTTACGAAAAACACGGCGTCGTTCATTATGCAGTCGCCAACATGCCGGGCGCGGTACCGCGAACATCCACGATGGCGCTCACGAACGTCACGGTGCCTTATGCATTACAGATTGCAAATAAAGGATGGAAGCAGGCTGCGCTTGACAACGAGACGCTCCGCAAGGGCTTTAACACGCTTGAGGGCCATATCACATACAAAGCTGTCGCGGATGATCAGGGCCGTGAATATGTACCGGTTGAATCATTGCTTCAATAATGACAGTCAAAAACCGCCGAAGGAAGGTTCCTTTCGGCGGTTTTGCTGTTTCTGTATGGATACTGGTCAACGGCGATTGAGGTTAGCTGATGATTTGGAGTTCTTTCGGGAACTTGGTCAGAACCTCCACTCCGTTGGCTGTGACGACGACATCATCTTCGATCCGGACGCCTGTAATATCCGGATGATAGATTCCCGGCTCGATGGTGAAGACCATGCCTTCTTGCAGTTCCATCTCGTTGGATCCATGCAGGGAAGGGAATTCATGGACGGAAATCCCGAGTCCGTGGCCGAGTCGGTGGGTGAAGTATTCGCCGTATCCGGCCTCCGTGATCACGTCACGGGAGACTTTATCGAGATCCATCGCACGGACTCCCGGCTTGACTGCATCGACGGCAGCCTGCTCGGCGCGTTTTACGGTTTCATAGATATTCCGCATTTCTTCCGTAGGCTCTCCGAATGCCACGGTACGTGTAATGTCGGAGCAGTAGCCTTCCCAGACCACACCGAGGTCGAACAGGATAAAGTCGCCTTTGCGGATTTTCCGATCTCCCGGAGTGCCATGCGGAGAGGCCGTCTTTTTGCCGCTCAACACCATCGTATCGAACGACATATGCGACACGCCTTTTTTCTTCATTTCGAATTCGATGGCTGTCAGGATCTCCAATTCCGTCTTGCCCTCGGCGATTTCCCGGCAGCCCACTCCGATGGCGTAATCCGCGAGTTCCGCCGCTTTGCGGAGTTTCTCGAGTTCAGTTTCATCCTTGATGTTCCGCATGGCATTCAGTTTGCTGTCCAGCCCGGTGAACGAAGCTTCCGGATAAAGTTCCTTTACTCGCTCAAAGCGTTCGACATTCAAGTGGGACTTCTCGATCGCAATACGGGATGGGGTGATTCCCCGGTTGCGGATCGCCTGCTCGACGATCAGCCAGGCATCGTCGGTATCTTCGTGCCCTACGGATTCGCCGGTCCATCCGGCCGCCTTTACATCCGGCACCTCCATTTTGGGTGCGATGATAAACGGCTCTGCATCCCGGAAAACCGCAACGGCAAGCAGCCGCTCATGCGGCTCGCTTTTGAATCCGGAAAGATAAAACACATTATCGGGCGTCGTGACCAAAGCCAGGTCAATCCCGTTCTCTTCCAGGTGCATCCTGATTTCCTTTAACTTTTTCATTTGAACACCAGCCTTTCTGAATGACTCCATCATAGCAAAAAGAAGGATTCGGCGCATGCCCTGTCGAAACATGCTGATGGGAGTTAAACAGAGAAAGGGGCTTTTCAGCATGAAAGTATCCTACCACGGCCATTCTGTCGTCAAAATCCAGACGGAAAAGCATACCATCCTGGTCGACCCGTTCATTACCGGCAATGAATTGACGGATTTGAACGCTGAACAGGAAAATCCGGATGCGATTCTTCTGACTCACGGTCACGGGGATCATGTAGGCGATACGGTCGAAATCGCCAAGCGTTCCGGCGCTCTTGTCGTCGCACCGAATGAGCTGGCCGTCTGGCTCGGCTGGCAGGGGGTTAACGTTCACCCGATGCATATCGGCGGCGCGTACCAATTCGACTTCGGAAAAGTGAAATTCACCCAGGCGTTCCACGGCTCTTCTTTCATCAAGGAAGACAGCCAGGAGATCATCTATACCGGAATGCCGGCAGGAATCCTGTTCACTGCTGAAGGAAAGACGGTACATCACCTTGGGGACACAGGCCTGTTCTCCGACCTGGAGCTGATCGGGAAGCGCCATCCTGCGGACATCGCATTTGTGCCGATCGGGGACAACTTCACAATGGGTCCGGAGGATGCGGCTTATGCTGTCAGCCTCCTGAAGCCAAAAGTGGCGGTCCCGATCCACTATGATACGTTCCCGCCGATCAGGCAGGATCCGGAAGACTTCAGAAAACAGGTGGAAGGAACAGAAGTGAACATCATGAAACCGGGAGATTCTATCGATCTCTGATAATAATTCGGTTGCGGGAGGCCCACCCCTTCCGCTTTTTTGTTTGTGTCAAAATGAAATGGTCAAGAACCTTGCATCAATGGACGCCGGGGACCTTCTGCTTTTCCGCTTAATTCCCCTTTATCTGCAGGGTTCTTTTTGCTTCTCAGCCATCGCCACTATGGTAAGATGGAATCATCAGATGTTGGGAAAAAGGTGACGACGTGGCTACAAAACATGAGAAAATTTTACGATACATCGAGAGCCTCCCGGTCGGCGACAAAATCTCCGTCCGCCAGGTTGCCAAGGAGATGGCAGTCTCCGAGGGAACGGCCTATCGCGCCATCAAGGAAGCGGAAAACCGGAAACTCGTCAACACAATTGAACGGGTCGGTACGATCCGGATCGAACAAAAGAAAAAGGAAAACATCGAGCGGCTGACATTCGCGGAAGTGGTGAACATCGTTGACGGCCAGGTTCTCGGCGGCAGGAACGGCCTGCACAAGACCCTGACAAAGTTCGTCATCGGTGCGATGCAGATGGAAGACATGATGCGCTATACAGACCCGGGCAGTTTGCTGATTGTCGGAAACCGGCTGAAGGTACACGGAAACGCGATCCGCGCAGGGGCGGCAGTGCTCATCACGGGCGGATTCGATGCATCGGAAGAAGTGAAGAAACTGGCCGATGAGATGGAGCTGCCGATCATCTCGACAAGCTACGACACTTTCACCGTGGCTACGATGATTAACCGGGCCATCTATGACCAGCTGATCGAGAAGGATATCCTGCTCGTCGAAGACATCATCGTGCCGATCAGCCAGACGGCCACGCTTGACTCGGATGATCTAGTCTCCGATTTCCATGCGCGCAACAAAACAACCTCTCACGGCGCATTTCCGGTAACGAGCGGCAACGGCCGTCTTGTCGGGATCGTCACGGCAAAGGACGTGATCGGGATGGACGGGGAAGTGCCGGTCGAACGGGTCATGACGCCGAAGCCGATCTCCGCAGGCATGAAGATGAGTGTCGCTTCGGCTGCCCATAGGATGATCTGGGAAGGGATCGACCTGATGCCGGTTGTTTCTGCCGGTGACAGGCTGGAGGGGGTCATCAGCCGTCAGGATGTGCTGAAGGCGCTCCAGGTGGCCCAGCGGCAACCTCACCAAGGAGATACTTTCGAGGATCTCGTGAGGTCCCAGATGGAAGAGGACGAGGAATCCGAGTCAACCTTGCTGTTCACTGTGACACCGCGGATGACAAACCCTCTCGGCTCACTTTCACACGGCGCGCTGACAATCATGCTGTCGGAGGCGGCCGATCAGTTCCTGAAAAAGCGCAAGCGCGGGGAGAGCGTGATTGAGAGCATGTCCGTCTACTTCATGAAGCATGTCCAACTCGGTTCGCAGGTGAGTGTCAGACCGGAACTTCTGGATATGAGCCGGCACTTTGCCAAAATGGAATTCACCGTATACAGCGGTGAGTCGATTGTCGGCAAAGCCATGATGATGCTCCAGGTATTTGAACGATAAAAAAGTGATGCACAGTCTGTGCATCACTTTTCATTCAGCCGCCGCTCTTCTTCCAAGAAGCCGGCATAGTGGTTCCTTGCCTTGATATTGTGTACAAGGACATAGAGCCCCAGCAAGATAAAGGCTGCTGCCACCAGATACGTGATCAAGCCGGAAAACAGGAACAACTGGTTCACACCAAACAGTGCGATGAACGCGCCAAGCGCTGCCGAGGCACTGCTGCGGTGGTACTGCCGCTCCGCCTGAAGGGCAGTCCGGAACTGCTTCGTCTTAAAGTAAAGGTAGGCAACCGCAGAAAAAATGATCAGTGCGGTGAAAATCAGATTAAGCATTGAATCCCTCCGGTCAAGCAAAACTGTCCTTATTGTATCTTGAATTTTGCCGGATTGCGAAGGGAAATGACCGGTCAATGGAGGGAACAGGGTTGAAACGACAAATCATCGACACAATTGAGCGCTACGACAGCATCATTATTCACCGCCATGTGAGACCGGATCCGGATGCGTACGGATCCCAGTTGGGGTTAAAAATGATCATTCAGGATAATTATCCGGAAAAGCGGGTTTTTGCAGCCGGCGACCATGACTTTTCGCTGGACTATCTCGGGTGCCCGGATGAAGTCACCCCGCAGCTTTATGAAGGTGCGCTCGTCATCGTGACCGACACGGCGAATACGGAAAGAATCGACGGCAGCCATTACTTTGAAGGAGCTGAGCTCATCAAGATCGACCACCACCCCGATGATGACCGGTATGGCACGATGAGATGGGTGGAACCGGAGGCAAGCGCGACAAGCGAGCTGATCTACCGGCTTTTCAAGGAAGGGGAGCAGTCAAGCGGCTGGAAAATGAGTGCGGAGGCCGCCCGGCTGCTTTACGCGGGAATCATCGGTGATACTGGGCGGTTCCTGCATCCATCAGCCGGCCCGGAAACCTTTCTTGCCGCAGCAGAACTTGTGTCATATGGCTTTGACCGGCCTGCGCTTCATAACGCAATGTACGAGATGGATGTGCCGCTGCTCAAGCTGAACGGATACATTCTTCAGAACCTCCATGTGGAAGATGGCGTCGGTGTTGTGAAAATCACTTCGGAGACGATGGATGAGTTCGGGGTCACTGCCTCGGACACAGCAAAACTTGTCGGAGTCCCGGGTGCCGTCAAGGGCCTGATCGCCTGGGTCTTTCTGATTGAAGAAGAAGACCAGATCCGGCTCCGATTCCGTTCCAAAGGGCCGGTTGTCAATGAATTGGCGCGGCGGTTCGGCGGGGGCGGCCACAAGCTCGCCGCCGGTGCATCCGCCGGAAATTGGGGAGAAGCCGAGCGGGCGGCACAGGCACTCCGCGAACTGTGCAGCAATTGACAGGGGGAATCGGGATGAATATCGCATACGCGCAGATCATGACGTCGGATGATCCGCTTCAGAGCATCATCCGTCCCGGCATGCTTCCGGAGGCTCTCAGGGCGAGGGGGGCTGTTGCGGCGGCGATCGTCAATACGAAGCTGTACGGGATCCTGCCGTTTGCCCGGGCACTGGAATCTGCCGGCATCCGGCCCGTCATCGGGCTCACCGTACAGATCGAGACGGAGGCCGGCGTTTTGCCGGCCTTTATCTATGCGAAAGATGACGGAGGCTACCGGAATCTGTTGAAAATGAGCAGCGCGCTGTCTGTAAAGGACCGCGTGGAACTTCCTCTGTCCTGGCTGAAGGCGTACAGCAGGGGGTGCCTGCTCGTCGCTGATCCTGCATCGATGGTAGGCGGGGACCCGGTAAAGGCACTGGGTGCCCTCCTCGGGTCCGGCGGTCCCGATCGTGTATTCATCGGGATTTCCCGACCGGGCGGCATGCGTCATGCCGATGAGGAAAGTTGGATAAGATTCGCGGAAGGTGAGGGGCTGACCGTATGTGCGACGGCTGTTGCCCGCTACCTGAACCGGGAAGACGCATTTTCGTACCGGGTTGCCCGGCTGATTGATGAAGGAGGAAAACTCTCGGATAATGATCTTGCGGATCTTCCTGAGGCAGAACTGCCGATGCCGGCCGATCTGTTGGAAAGGTTTTCTGATCATCCGGAATGGCTTGAAGCGACTGCAGATTATCTGATGTCCTGCAGCAACACGGTTCCCGAAGCAGAGCGCCTGATGCCCCGGTACACTCTCCGTGAAGGTGAGACAGCAGACGGGAGGTTGCGTCAGGACTGTCTGGAAGGATTGAGAAACCGGCTCGGTTCAGTTCCGGACCGGTATGCATCCCGGCTGAATCATGAGCTGGATGTTATTTCTTCAATGGGATACTCGGATTACTTTCTAATCACTGCAGATTTCATCGCTTACGCAGCATCGAAGGGAATCCTGACAGGACCGGGACGCGGGTCATCGGCCGGGTCGCTGGTCGCCTATGCGCTCGGGATTACAGATGTTGATCCGATCGCCTACGGCCTCATCTTTGAGCGTTTCCTTAATCCTGAGCGGGTCAGCATGCCGGACATCGATGTAGACTTTGCTGATCATCGCCGGCATGAGGTGATTGAATACGTAGCCGGGAAATATGGACGGGATTACGTCGCGCAGATCATCACATTCGGGACCTTGTCTGCACGGGCTGCCGCCAGGAGTACAGCACGTGTCTTCGGATTCCCCGAGGCCGAGCAGAGGGAGATCTCCAAGATGATTCCCGGACGCCCCGGGATGACGCTCGCGGAGGCCGCGGCCCCCGGCACACCTCTGGCTCGCTGGGTGGAAGCCGCGCCGAACAGGCAAGAATGGCTTCGCGCAGCGCGCGCTCTTGAAGGCATCCCGAGAAATGCATCCACCCATGCGGCTGGGGTCGTCCTTTCGCCGGTGCCGCTCGTGGATGTGGTACCGCTCACGAGCGGTTCGGAAGGGATCTACCTGACCCAGTGGCCGATGAAGGAAGTGGAGGAATGCGGTCTTCTCAAAATGGACTTTCTCGGACTGAGGAACCTGACGCTTCTTGACCGGATCCGCTCCATGATCCGGTATGACCGGAATGTTTATCTGGACTTCGGGAAGATTCCGCTAAATGACTCCGCAACAATCCGGCTGTTCCAGGCAGGGGACATGACCGGAGTCTTCCAATTCGAGTCGCCCGGCATGCGGGATACGCTCAGGAAGCTGAAGCCGGAACGGTTCCGGGACATCTATGCCATCAATGCACTGTACAGGCCGGGCCCGATGGACAATATCCCGGTGTTCGAACGCAGGATGCACGGCAGGGAGCGTGTTCCGTCAATCCATCCGGACATCGACCCGATCCTTGAGGAGACGTACGGCATCATTGTCTACCAGGAACAGATCATGCAGATTGCCGTTCAGATGGCCGGATTCACGATGGGAGAGGCGGACATTCTCCGCCGTGCCGTCAGCAAGAAAAAGCGGGAAGTCCTTGAATGGGAGCGGGAGCACTTTGTCCGTGGAGCAGAGTCCCGCGGATATGACCGCGGGTCCGCCGTCAGGGTTTACGACTATATCGTGAGGTTCGCGGATTACGGCTTCCCGAAAAGCCACGCCGTCGCCTATTCGTTGATTTCATTCCGGCTGGCATATCTGAAAGCGCATGAACCTGCATACTTCTATGCCGCTCTGCTTTCACAGGCTGCGGGTGATGCGGACCGGGTTTCAAAACTGGTCAGCGAAATCCGCATGAAGGGCATTCGGATCCTGCCCCCTTCCGTCATGAAAAGCGGCTATGCATGCAGAGTGGAGGATGGTGGAATCCGCTATGGACTTTCCGGTATCAAAGGGGTCCCTGCACCGTTCATCAAAAAACTGCTGGATGCCAGAAAACAATCCGAGCCGTGGGAGGATCTGTTCGACATGGCGGCCGCCCTTTCCGGTGCGCATTTCACGCGGGGGGCAGCCGAGCCGCTTGCCCGTTCAGGAGCACTGGATGACTTCCACCCGGACCGGGCCGTTCTCCTTGCCTCGATTCCGGCAGCCGAAACGTATGCGAACCTCGTCCGGCCGACCGAAGAAGATGATTTATTCGGTGGAGATACCGCATCATTCGGCCGCCAGAAATATTCCGACGCCGGAGCGCTTCCAGAAGCGCTGAAATTGCAATACGAACGTGACACGCTCGGCTTTTATATTTCTGAACATCCCGCTGCAAGACTGAAGGCCGACCCAAACGGCTCGTTTGCAGATCTCGCCGCACTCGGTGCCGGAAGCGGCAGGGTGCGTGTCGCAGGCATCATCACCGACATCAAGCGCATCCGGACGAAAAAAGGCGAAGCCATGGCGTTTTTCAGCCTCCAGGACGACACGGGAGAAGTCGGCTGCACCCTGTTCCCGAAAGAATATGCAGCCTTCAATCGCCTTCTCTTGGAAGAATCCGCAATCCGCCTGGCCGGCCAGCCGGAACTGCGCAACGGCCGCCTGCAGTTGGTCGTGAAGAATATTGAAGGGTAACCCTAGTGCAGATAGCAGGTATCAAATAACCAGGTATGGACATAAACATCCGGGGCTGGTTATTTATTTTTAGCAGGAGTCCTGCCGCCTGGATATTTGCATGCAACGGAAAGCGTGCACTGCACAGGATCCGGGTCTCCCAAACATCCTCGGAAAGAATGCGCACCTCATTCCTGCCAAAACACAGTTTTGGTAAGCTAGGGCCCGAAGCGCAAATCCCGAAAAAGCATTTTGCTTTCGTTGTCTGCAAACTGGACTGTACAGAAATTCTGTGCAGTTTTTTCTTTACTCGATTTTCCGATTCCGTTATGCTGTATGGGTACGAGTGGTCAGACCACTTTCAATTAAATGGCATTACAAGGAGCGCGACATGACCGAAACCAAACCGTCCCGCAAGATGTTTCTTGAAGTGGTGCAGGAATTGCGCTCGCTCATCGGGAATGAAAACATCCGGGCAGGAGATAAGCTTCCTTCCGAACGGGTGCTTGCCGAGCGGCTCGGCACCGGCAGGTCAACCATCCGGGAAGCCCTGCGGAGCCTTGAACTGCTCGGGCTGATCGAGTCGAGGCAAGGAGAAGGAACGTTTCTGTCCGACTTCCGAAAACATCAGCTTGTCGAAGTGCTCGCGGCATTCATCATGCAGGAACCGAAGTCACTTGAAGACGTAAGCGCAACGATGCGGATCCATGAAAAGGAAGCGGTCCGAGTCTCATCCGGCCATGCTGAAATCCGCGCACTGCCGCTTTGGGACAGCCTTATCGCAGAAATGGAATCAGATGCGCCTTACCTGCGGGAAGACATTGTGCGGGAAGTGCTGATTGCGTCCGGCAACCGGCTGTCCCTCAAAATCTGGCACTTGCTTTATCAGTACGCCGGGAAGCCTTACACAGGAGAAGCGGAAGCCGGGGAACGATCCGAAATCGCCGGCATGATCAGGATGATCCGGAGCGGCGAGACTGAAAAAGCGGTGGCGGCCTATGACAGATGGACCGAAATTGTACACGCTCAAAGGGGGAATACCGATGGCGATCATCCGAGAGATGTTCAAGAAAAATAAAAAACGATACATGACCATTCCTTCAGAGGCATCAAAAGACGTACCCGAAGGACTCATGACAAAATGTCCGGAATGCAAATCCATCGTCCTGACAAAGGACCTGATGAAATGTGATAAAGTCTGCCCGGACTGCGGGCATCATTATAAAATGACTGCATACGAACGGGTGGACTGCCTGTTTGATGATGAGACATTCATTCCGATGGATGAAGGCATGAAAACCGTCAATCCGCTCGGCTTCCCTTCGTATGAAGAAAAAGTGAATGCGGATGCGGAAAAGACCGGCCTGAACGAAGCGGTGCTCACCGGCATCGGGGAAATTGACGGCCAGCGCACGGCAGTGGCGATCATGGACTCCCATTTCCGGATGGGTTCCATGGGTTCGGTTGTCGGCGAGAAAATCACCCGCGCGATTGAAAAGGCAACAGATGAAGAAATACCATTCGTCATCTTCACGGCGAGCGGCGGAGCCAGGATGCAGGAAGGTGTCTTGTCGCTGATGCAAATGGCAAAGACGAGCGTTGCGCTTTCCCGTCATGCCGACCGCGGCCTCCTGTTCATCTCTGTCATGACACACCCGACGACAGGGGGAGTCTCGGCAAGTTTCGCCTCGGTAGGTGACATCAATCTGGCCGAGCCAAAAGCGCTCATCGGATTTGCGGGCCGCCGTGTTATCGAACAGACTGTGCGTGAGAAGCTGCCGGAAGATTTCCAGACCGCAGAGTTCCTTATGGAGCATGGTCAGCTGGACGCAGTTGTCCACCGCTCGGAGATGAAAAAGACCCTCTCCACACTCATCCGATTCCATACGAAGGAGGCACGCTGATATGGTGAAGCCGCTGCCTTTTGAGGAGCCGGTGATCCGGCTGAAAGAAAAGATCGAAGAACTGAAAAATATTACGGACGATGCCCATGTCGATATGGCCGATGAAATCCGCGGCTTGGAGGAGCGCCTGCAGAAGCTGGAGGCGGATGTCTACGGCAATATGACGGCATGGGACCGGGTCCAGGTGGCACGTCATCCCGAGCGCCCGACGACCCTGGACTATATCGGTTATCTGTTTGAGGACTTCATAGAGCTGCATGGGGACCGCGCATTCGGTGATGATGCTGCCATCGTTGGCGGTATTGCATCATTTGGAGGAACGCCGGTAACCGTCATCGGACACCAGCGCGGCAAGGACACGAAAGAGAATATCCGGAGAAACTTCGGAATGCCGCACCCGGAAGGTTACCGGAAGGCGTTGCGCCTGATGAAGCAGGCTGAGAAATTCGGGCGTCCGATCATCTGCTTTATCGACACGAAAGGTGCCTATCCTGGCAAGGCTGCAGAAGAGCGCGGCCAAAGTGAGGCGATTGCACGCAACCTGGTCGAAATGGCCGGGCTCCGTGTTCCGGTGATCAGCATCGTGATCGGAGAAGGCGGAAGCGGCGGGGCACTCGGACTCGGGGTGGCGAATCGCATCCATATGCTTGAGAATTCGACTTACTCCGTCATCTCGCCGGAAGGTGCTGCCTCTATCCTCTGGAAAGACGCCGCCTTGGCTCAGCAGGCCGCCGAAGCCATGAAAATAACGGCTCCGGATCTGAAGGAGATGGCGATCATTGATGAAGTCGTACCAGAGGTGACCGGGGGAGCACACCGTGATGCGGCCGGACAGGCAGAGGCGATCCGGGAAGTGATCCGATCTTCAATGGACTCGCTTTGTCCGATGGATGCGGACCGCATTATAGAAGACCGGTACCGTAAATTCCGGGATATCGGGGTATACAAGGAAGGCAAAGACTAAAGATTGACCTGGAGGTTGCCCGAATGAAGAAGATTGCGGTTCTGACAAGCGGCGGGGATGCCCCGGGCATGAACGCCGCCATCCGTGCGGTGGTCCGGAAAGGGATTTTCGAAGGCCTTGATGTCTTTGGCGTCTTTAATGGCTATCAGGGCCTGATTGAAGGGAAGATCGAGCGGCTTGATGCCGGCTCTGTCGGAGATATCATCCAGAAGGGCGGCACTATGCTGCACTCGTCGCGCTGCCCGGAATTCAAGACACCGGAAGGCAGGGCTGAAGGTGTCCGGCAGCTGAGTGAACGGGGGATCGAGGGGCTGATCGTCATCGGAGGAGACGGTTCCTACCGGGGGGCACAGGCCTTGTCGAAAGAAGGATTCCCCTGTGTCGGTGTGCCGGGAACGATCGACAATGACATTAATGGCACCGACTACACGCTCGGCTTCGACACCGCGCTCAATACCGTGATTGATGCAATCGACAAGATCCGGGATACGGCCACGTCGCATGAGCGGACGTTCATCATTGAAGTGATGGGCCGGGATGCAGGAGACCTGGCACTATGGGCCGGGGTCGCCGGTGGTGCAGAGTCGATCCTGATTCCCGAGAGACTCCATGATATCGGGGAAATCATCACAAGGCTCCGGCAGGGAACCGGCCGCGGCAAAAAACACAGTATCCTGATTGTTGCGGAAGGCGTTATGTCCGGGCAAGATCTGGCGGCAAAGTTAAAGGATGCCGCGGATATCGAGACACGGGTATCCGTGCTCGGACACATTCAGAGGGGCGGCAGCCCGACCGGCCGTGACCGCGTACTCGCCTCGAAGTTCGGCGCAAGAGCTGTCGAGCTCCTGCTGGAAGGCCGGGCGGGTGTCGCCGTTGGCATGCGAAACCACGCAGTGATAGACTATCCTTTAACGGAAGTATTCAGCAGAAGGGAAGGCATGGAAGACGGCCTGTATGAACTTTCGAAAGAACTATCGATTTAAAGGATTGGGGCGAGCGATGTGAGGAAAACGAAAATCGTATGTACAATCGGGCCGGCGAGTGAATCGCCTGAGATGCTGGAGCAGCTGATCAGCGCGGGAATGAACGTGGCAAGGCTCAACTTCTCCCACGGTGACCATGAAGAGCATCTGGCGAGAATCCGCAATATCCGCGAGGTTGCCAGCAGGATGAACCAGGTTGTCGGCATCCTTCTGGACACGAAGGGCCCGGAAATCCGCACCCACAAGATGGAAGGCGGAGCGATAGAGCTGGAGAACGGGCAGCAGATCGATATCATGATGACCGAGGTGCTCGGCAATTCCGAACGTTTCTCAGTCACTTACGACAGGCTTGCCGAAGATGTGCATGCAGGTTCCGTTATCCTGCTGGATGACGGCCTGATCGAACTTGAGGTCCGCGAGTCCGATCCCGAAGACGGAAGAATCCGGACGGTCGTCCGGAATGCGGGAACGCTCAAGGACAAAAAGGGCGTCAATGTACCGGGCGTGTCCGTCCAGCTTCCGGGAATCACGGAGAAAGATGCCTCTGACATCCTCTTCGGCATCAAAAGCGGAGTGGACTTTATCGCAGCGTCATTTGTCCGCCGTGCATCCGACGTCATGGAGATACGGAAACTGCTTGAAGAAAACGGCGCAGGCCACGTGCAGATCATTCCAAAGATCGAGAACCGCGAAGGTGTCGACAACCTGGATGCCATTCTCGAGGTGTCCGACGGACTGATGGTCGCACGGGGCGACCTCGGCGTAGAGATTCCGGCAGAGGAAGTGCCGATTGTCCAAAAGCAGATGATTGAAAAGTGCAATCAGGCCGGCAAGCCGGTGATCACCGCTACTCAGATGCTTGACTCGATGCAGCGAAACCCCCGCCCGACACGGGCCGAGGCGAGCGATGTGGCAAACGCCATCCTGGACGGATCTGATGCCATCATGCTATCCGGTGAGACAGCTGCCGGCCAGTATCCGGCAGAGTCGGTCCGGACGATGGACAGGATTGCAAAAACTGCGGAAGCTGCCGTCGATTACCGTTCCGTCATTTCAACGCGCCGACGCGAAAAGGAAGGCAACATGACGGACGCCATCGGACAGGCCGCAGCCTACACGGCAGTCAACCTGAACGTCAGAGCCGTCATCGCGCCAACGGAAAGCGGTCAGACAGCAAAGATGATCGCGAAGTATCGTCCGGGCTGTCCGATCGTCGCAGTGACGGCATCTGACGAATGCTCGCGCAGGCTGACGCTTGTCTGGGGCGTTTATCCGATTGTCGGGGAGCGTGTCAAGTCAATCGATGCCATCCTGGAGACATCGGTTGAGGAAAGCATCAAGCATAAGTACGTCACCCATGGAGATGTCGTGATCATCACGGCAGGCGTCCCGGTCGGGGAAGCGGGAACGACCAACCTGATGAAAATCCACGTGATCGGAGATCTCCTCGCAAAAGGCCAGGGCATCGGAAAGGCGGTCGCTTTTGGACAGGCCGTAGTCGTCCGCAATGCCGAAGAAGCGCTCGCGAGCGACACGAAGGGCAAAATTCTGGTCACCTACGGGACGGACCGTGAGATGATGCCGGCGATCGAGCAGTGCGCCGGCATGGTCGTGCAGGAAGGCGGCTTGACCAGCCATGCGGCGGTCGTCGGCCTGAATGTGGGCATTCCGGTCATCATCGGAGTGAAAAATGCAATGACCGAAATTGAAGACGGCCAGGACCTGACAATCGATGCCGAAGCCGGCGTAGTCTACAACGGCCATGCATCCGTGCTATAATCGAATCAAGAACCCAAGACGCCCTGGCCGGAACGGCAGGGCGTCTTTCGAAAGGATTTTGCAATTTGAAATGGCTGTTCCTTTTGTTTATCGTTGTCCCGACGACCGAATTGGCCGTCCTCCTATACGCCGGAAGCCATCTGGGGGTGTTTGAAACCATCCTTCTGATTCTGCTGACGGCGGCTGCAGGATCTTACCTGGCTAAGCGTGAAGGGTTGCGTGCGTGGCAGGATATCCGGAAACAAGCGGCCGAAGGATATCCGCCGGGCGATGCCGCATTGGATGGACTGTTTATTTTGGCAGGCGGGCTCATGCTCCTGTTCCCGGGTTTCATTACGGACGCAATCGGCCTGTTTTTACTGATTCCTGCAGTAAGGAAAAAGCTGAAACCAATCCTTTATCGGCAGATCCGGAAAAAGATGAAAAACGGCAGCATGGTCATCATCCGCTGAAGGAGGGCATTTTCTTGACGCGCGCCGCCATAAACAGCAGAATCGGGCTCAGCACGATCCCTGCCAATCCGAAAAGCAGAATCGATGCCGCCGTTATAAAGAAGGTTTGTGAGGGCCTGAGCTGAAAGGTAGCCGCCCACATCCTGGATTCGGCGATTTGCCGGGTCAGCATGACGAAAATGTAGAGTACGATCAGCGCAACACCCAAAAGAGGGTAGCCGCTGAGCAGATAATAGACAGCCATAGGGATCAGGAAGATTCCGATGCCGAGAAACGGCAGGCTGTCCGCCAGTGCGATCAGAAACGCCCGGCCAACAGGAGAACCGAATCCGAGTACTGCCAGTCCGATGCTCAGGATGGCGAACGTCAGAAAAATCAGCCTGAGCTCAACGAACAGGAATGTTCCAAAGAGGTTACCGCCCTCACGGAACATTCCTTTTGCTTTTTCTCTTGCATCTGCCGGAAGAGCGGCAAGGAACCAAAAGCGATCCCTTGCAGATTCATAGAGGGCGAAATAAAAAGCAAGCAGGAAAAGAATAAAAGAGAACACTTGTCCGAAAGCTGCCTGGAGCATGCCGGCTGATGAATCGATCAGTCTGTCACCCGCAGCGGAAACGGCCGTTTCTGCATATGTCAGCCATTCGGAAGCGAGTGGATGATCAAAGTGCATGACGGAAAGAGCGGCACGAATGGCTGGCAGAGCCAAGATAATCTGCTGAAGTGCGAACAGCAGCACAAAAACGGCAGATGCCAGAATCAGAAGTTCGGCCAATAAAGCGGCGGCGGGAAGCGGAATGCGGAGCCGATGCTTCATGAAGAAAACGGCAGGGGAGGCGATATAACCCGCAAGGATGGCAAGTGACAGTTGAGGCAGGAAGAAGCAAAGGGCTGCTCCGGCAATGATCGGACCGTAAGTTCTGGCACCTTTTTTGAATTGATGGCCGGTCTTCACTTTTTCACACTCCTGTTTTCAGCCGTTTTTTTGATGCTTCGCCCGTCTTTTTGCTTGTTCTGCCCAAGCGGAAAAGAAAATCATGCATTTCCATTCACAAAAATGTAAGAAATGATTATAATGTTCTTGTAAGCGTTTAACAGATTTGTACAAGCTTCATAGGGCCGAAACCCGGTTTTTTTATGCCCGGGCAAAGGCATTACAGGGAAAAAGGAGAGATTGATATGAGTGCAACACGCGGACTTGAAGGGGTAGTCGCTACCGAGTCTTCCATCAGCTCCATTATCGACGATACACTTACATACGTCGGTTATAACATTGATGACCTTGCAAACCACGCAAGTTTTGAAGAAGTCGTCTACCTTCTGTGGCACAAACGCCTTCCGAATGCGGATGAGCTGTCGGAACTGAAGCAGCAGTTGGCCGACAACATGGCTGTGCCGCAGGAAGTGCTTGACCACTTCAAGACTTACCCGATCGGAAACGTTCACCCGATGGCTGCGCTGCGCACGGCAGTTTCACTCTTGGGATTGTATGATGAGAAGGCGGAAGACATGTCCGACGAAGCCAACTATGAAAAAGCCATCAAGCTCCAGGCAAAAGTTGCGACTGTTGTGACGGCATTTTCCCGCATCCGTAAAGGTGAGGAGCCGATTGCGCCGAAGAAGGAACTCAGCTATGCTGCGAACTTCCTCTACATGCTGAACGGCAAGGAGCCTGAAGCGATCGAAGAAGAAGCGTTCAACAAGGCGCTCGTTCTCCACGCGGATCATGAGCTGAATGCATCCACATTTACCGCGCGGGTTTGTGTCGCGACTCTTTCCGACATCTACTCCGGTGTAACTGCGGCAATCGGTGCGCTCAAAGGCCCTCTCCACGGCGGTGCAAACGAGCAGGTCATGAAAATGCTGACTGAAATCGGCACGCCGGACAAGGTCGAGTCCTATATTCAGGAAAAGCTGGATAACAAGGAGAAGATCATGGGCTTCGGCCACCGTGTCTACCGCAAGGGCGACCCGCGTGCAAAACACCTGCGTGAAATGTCCGAGAAACTCACAGCCCTGACCGGGCAGGAAGACCTCTACAAGATGTCGACACAGATCGAAGAGATTGTCACCGGGCAAAAGAACCTGCCTCCGAACGTCGACTTCTACTCGGCATCGGTCTACCACGCGCTCGGCATCGACCATGACCTCTTCACGCCGATTTTCGCGGTGTCCCGCATGTCCGGCTGGATCGCACACATCCTTGAACAATATGCGAATAACCGCCTGATCCGCCCGCGCGCTGAATATGTGGGTCCGGGCATGCAATCCTACGTTCCTGTAAACGAACGATAATTGTATGTGAAATAGTGTACAATGTTAGGGACGGCAAATGCCGTCCCCTACTTGTGAACAAAGATAGAATCAGGAGGAATCCAACAAATGGCAAACGGCGAAAAGATCACAGTATCCAATGGCAAACTGAATGTACCAGACGCTCCCGTCATTCCTTTTATCATCGGTGACGGTACAGGTCCTGATATCTGGAATGCAGCTTCCCGCGTCCTTGAAGCAGCGGTTGAGAAAGCATATGACGGCAAAAAGCAAATCGTCTGGAAGGAAGTTCTTGCAGGCGAGAAGGCGTTCAACGAAACAGGAAACTGGCTTCCTGAAGAAACACTAAAGACAATCGATGAGTACCTCATCGCGATCAAAGGTCCCCTGACGACTCCGATCGGCGGCGGCTTCCGCTCCCTGAACGTTGCACTCCGCCAGGAACTCGACCTATTCGCTTGCGTGCGTCCTGTCCGTTATTTCGAAGGCGTGCCTTCGCCGGTCAAGCACCCTGAACACACCGATATGGTCATCTTCCGTGAAAATACAGAAGATATCTATGCGGGTATCGAATACCAGAAGGGCACCGATGAAGTAAACAAACTGATCGACTTCCTCCAGAACGAAATGGGTGTCAAAAACATCCGCTTCCCTGAGACTTCCGGCATCGGCATCAAGCCGGTATCCGAAGAAGGCACGAAGCGCCTCGTCCGCTCCGCAATCGAGTACGCACTCAAGGAAGGCCGCAAGTCGGTTACACTCGTCCACAAAGGCAACATCATGAAGTTCACAGAAGGCGCGTTCAAGAACTGGGGCTACGAAGTGGCTGAGCAAGAGTTCGGCGACAAGGTCTTCACTTGGAACGAATACGACAAGATCAAGGAAGAGCAGGGCGCGGATGCTGCAAACAAAGCACAATCCGATGCTGAAGCGGCCGGCAAGCTGATCATCAAAGATGCGATTGCAGACATCTTCCTCCAGCAGATCCTGACACGCCCGAAAGAATTCGACGTCGTTGCGACGATGAACCTGAACGGCGACTACATCTCCGATGCGCTTGCTGCGCAAGTCGGTGGCATCGGAATCGCGCCTGGCGCGAACATCAACTATGTGACCGGCCACGCGATCTTCGAAGCGACACACGGTACGGCACCGAAGTACGCAGGTCTCGACAAAGTCAACCCGTCCTCGGTACTCCTTTCCGGCGTGATGATGCTTGAACATCTCGGCTGGAACGAAGCAGCTGCCCTCATCACGGAATCCATCGAGAAGACGATTGCATCCAAAGTCGTCACTTACGATTTTGCCCGTCTGATGGACGGCGCGACAGAAGTCAAGACTTCCGAGTTCGCCGACGAACTGATCAAGAACCTGTAATCGGTGAGGCGTTTTTTGCCGAATAACGGGAATATGAAAGGGAGGAGCCCAGGCTCCTCCCTTTTTTACATCCGAAACGTTAAGTGAGCAAAGGATGACTTATTTTGAAGGAGTGAGTGTTCATGTCCGTCAAGCGTAAGAAAATTTCAGTGATCGGCTCTGGTTTCACAGGAGCTACCACGGCATTCCTGATTGCCCAGAAAGAACTTGGTGATGTGGTCCTGGTCGATATTCCGGATATGGAGAATCCCACCAAAGGAAAAGCACTCGATATGGCCGAAGCAGCCCCGGTACTGGGGTTTGATGCGAAAGTCACCGGCACGTCCGATTATCGGGAAACGGCGAATTCCGATATGGTGATCATCACGGCGGGAATGGCCCGGAAACCGGGCATGAGCCGTGACGAGCTGGTCCAGACCAACCAGAAAATCATGAAAGCCGTAACGACCGAGGTGGTCAAATATTCACCGGATACCACCTTCCTGGTCCTGACGAATCCTGTGGATGCCATGACCTACACAGTGTTCCGGGAAAGCGGCTTTCCGAAGGAGCGCGTCATCGGTCAATCCGGTGTACTGGATACGGCCCGTTTCCGTACATTCGTCGCGGAAGAGCTGAATCTTTCGGTCAAAGACATCACCGGGTTCGTCCTCGGCGGTCATGGCGACGACATGGTTCCGCTTGTCCGATATTCCTATGCGGGCGGCATTCCGCTTGAAACACTACTGTCGCCGGAACGGCTTGAAGCAATCGTTGACCGGACACGAAAAGGCGGCGCGGAGATCGTCAATCTGCTCGGCAACGGCTCTGCCTACTATGCGCCTGCCGCATCATTGGCCGAAATGGCGGAAGCGATTCTGAAAGACCAGAAGCGTGTAATCCCGTCAATTGCTTATCTGGAAGGCGAATACGGGCTGGATGGCATCTATCTTGGCGTGCCCACAGTGCTCGGAGCGAACGGCATCGAGAAGATCATTGAGCTTGAACTCACACCGGATGAGGAAGAAAGCTTTAAAAAATCCGCCGAGTCCGTCAGGAATGTGATGAACGTCCTGGAATAAGCGTTTCTCACCAAAAAAGAAGTGGTCCGAAGGTAGTTGCTTGGGGGCATTGCAGAGGGCAGTATATCCTGTCTTTTTGCCATGCCCCTCCTTTCTTGTCCGGATGGCCCGTGTGTTTGCCGTGCATGCTATAATAAGAATATTGGAAGTAAGCAGAGCGGCGGATCAGAACAGTCCTCTGCAGACCACACCGCCAAAGGGGAGATTGATTTGCTATTCAACCGGCGCCGTGTACGGATCCGTCCGGCAGAAGAGCTGAATGAAGGGGAGTCCCTGAAGATTGTCGAGAAAATGGATGACCGGGACTTGTTCCTGTACCTCGGGCTGACCAATGACAGCAACCCGCTTTATATCCAGCACGACTTCACGGCGGCAGCCGGCTATGAAAGACCGGTCGTTCCCGTTGTGATGCTGACAGGCATCGTCAGTGCAGCTGTATCCAAACATCTGCCCGGACCCGGCTCCCGGATGCTGGAACAGCGGTTCCGCTTTCCGGATGCGGCCTGGCACGGCTCAACGGTAACCTTTGACCTTACAGTCGGAAAAGTGGATCTGCTTTCCCGTACTGTCCTGATCCGGGTGGATGCGACAGATGAGGAAGGCCGGACTGTGATGGCCGGCGAACTGGTGGCCGGGATTGCACCCGCTGTCGATGGCAACACTGAAATTTCTGCGCTAGGTGCGCCTGATGGAGGCATGGATGATCGTGAAACGAATTTTGGTCGTGGATGATGAACGTCCGATTTTGACATTGCTTGAATACAATCTGAAACAGGCGGGATACGAGGTGATTACCGCAGCGGACGGGGAGGAAGGCCTGCAAAAGGCGGAGTCGGAAATTCCGGATCTGATCGTCCTGGACCTGATGCTGCCCAAATTGGATGGCATGGATGTTTGCCGCACGCTGCGCCAAAAGGGTGTGAACACCCCGATCATCATGCTGACGGCGAAGTCAGATGAATTGGAGAAAATCCTCGGATTGGAACTTGGGGCCGACGATTATATGACGAAGCCTTTTAGTCCGAGGGAGGTCGTCGCTCGAGTCAAGGCGGTGCTCAGAAGGTCGGAATCATCCGCTTCCGGACAACCGGAAGAAGGCGAGCGCAAGGAAGCGGTGTATGAATCCGGACCTCTTAAGGTGTATCCGGAACGCTTTGAAGCCTATAAAGATGGCGTTTCGCTGGAATTCACACCGAAAGAATTCGAACTTCTTGTCCACATGATTTCCAACCGGAACCGGGTGATGTCGCGGGACCAGCTGCTCAGTGCGGTCTGGAACTATGATTTTGCCGGTGACACCAGGATTGTGGATGTACATATCAGCCACCTCCGCGATAAGATCGAAGAAAACACGCGGCGTCCGGTTTTCATCAAGACAATCCGCGGAACCGGCTATAAATTCGAGGGACCGCCGGAAGGATGAAATCGCTCCAAAGGCGGCTGTTCCTGGCGTTCATTCTCATTATGGGCATCACGCTGGCCGGTCTGGCCAGCGTTCTCGGCCAGACCTTTCCCGTCCTGCAGGACCAGGAAAGAAAGGCCGAGTCGGAGGCGGTTGCCCGGCATCTGGACGAGATGGGTATCGAGATGGACAGTACAGCCCTAGAAGAACTCAGCAGAAAAATGGCCGAAGACGGGTCGGGTGTGGCGCCGGCGCGCTTCATGCGGCTGATTGTTATCGTCTTTGCGGTTGCGTTCATCGTCACCGTCATCGTTTTCCACCGTTTGACGGAACGCTATATCCGTCCGATCGATCTGGTAACGGATACCACCATGGAGCTTGCGAAGGGCAACTATACTGCCAGGGCCGGATGGGCGGCACCGGGCATCCAGATCGGCCTGGTCACCGCCGTCAATGCCCTGGCACGGAATCTGCAGGAGATGGAATCCATGCGGGAGACGGAAGCGGAAAGGCTGGAGACGCTGATCGCAAACATGGGCAGCGGCTTGCTGATGATCGGCAGGAATTCGGAGATTTCCATGGCCAATTCATTTTTCCTCGATCAGGTCGGACAGACAGAAGAAGGGCTGATCGGCAGCCCTTACAAAGCTGCCTGGCTTCCTGAAGCGCTTGTCACCCTGATCGATACGGTTTCCGTCAAGGAAAAGCCGGTTACCGAACAGATCGATATCAGGACGGACTCTGGCAACCGCACGATGGCAGTTTACTCTGCGCCTGTCATTGATAAACATGGGGGATGGCTTGGCATAGTCGTCGTCATGCATGATATTTCCGAACTGATCCGACTGGAGCGGGTCAGGAAAGACTTTGTCGCCAATGTTTCTCATGAGCTCAGGACTCCAATCACATCGATCCGGGGCTTTTCCGAGACCCTGATGGATGGGGCCATCCACGATGAAGAGGCAGCCATGCAGTTTTTGGAGATCATCCACGGCGAAAGCGTCAGGCTGGAGACGCTGATCGAAGATCTTCTGGACCTGTCAAAGATCGAGAAAGAGGGCTATACACTCAGGTTGCAGTCTGTCAGCGTGCAGGATGTGATCGAACGTTCCATCCGTTCCGTTTCCGGCAGGATTAAAAACCGGGAGATGACCATCGAGTCCCATTGTCCGGCCGGGCTGACAGTCAAGGGAGACCCTGAGCGGCTGGTCCAGATATTGGTCAATCTCCTGGCAAATGCCGTCAGTTATTCAAAGCCGGGCACACCCATCCGGGTCGTGGCGAGCGTGTCGGGCGGGATGGCATCCATCGCTGTCGCCGACAAGGGCATTGGCATACCAACTGCGGATCTGCCCAGGCTTTTCGAGCGTTTTTACAGGGTCGACCGGGCCAGGAGCCGCGATTCAGGAGGCACCGGGCTTGGTCTGTCCATCGTGAAGCACCTTGTGGATCTTCACGGCGGTACGATCTTTGTGGAGAGCGAGCCGGGCAAAGGCTCGACCTTCACGGTGAACATTCCACTGAGCCACAGCTGAGTCGTCCCCGAACTGCTTCAAGCAAAAAAGAAGCAGGCGGGGTATTTTTGTGTCTGCTGTTGTCCGAATTTCGAATTTGATGAAACCGAAGTGCGCTGAAGCCCGTACATGAACTATACATAAATTCATACAAAGGGGAGTCCGACATGAGCGTTAAGCGCATATTGACGATCGCCGGAATGGCCGTTTCCGGTCTTGTTCTCATCGTCCTCGCATTCACGACCTGGTACACCGTGGATGAAGGAGAACAGGTCGTCATCATCACATTCGGCAAAGCGGATGAAACGGTCACCGAGTCGGGATTGAAGTTCAAGTTACCATGGCCGGTCCAGAAAGTGGAGAAATTGTCCAAGGAAACCTTCAGTACAAGGTTCGGCTATAACCAGGATGAAGACGGCAACCTGATTTCCTATGATAAGGAAACCAAGATGATCACAGGTGACGAATATATCGTAGTGGCCGATCTCGTCGTTCAATGGAAAATCACCGAGCCTGTGAAATACCTGTTCAATGCAGAGGATCCGAGGGAATTGCTGCATGACGCCACGGCAGCCTCAATCCGGTCGATCATCGGTTCCTCGCCGATCGACGATGCATTGACCGACGGCAAGGCAGAGATCGAGGCGGAGACAAGGGATCTCCTCGGTACGCTTATCGATACTTACGACATCGGGATATCCGTCCAGGGGGTGAAACTCCAGGACGTGGAACTTCCAAATGAGGAAGTCCGTTCCGCCTTTACGGCAGTTACGGATGCCCGTGAGACAAAAAGCACGAAAATCAACCAGGCCAAGAAATATGAGAATCAGAAGAAGAATGAAGCCACGGGTGAGCGTGACGCGATCCTTTCCGGGGCACAGGGAGACAAAACTTCACGGATCGAGCAGGCGCATGGTGACGTGGCCGTGTTCAACAAGCTCTATGAAGAGTACCGCAATAATCAGGACATCACACGGGAGCGGCTGATCCTCGAAACCCTTGAACAGGTGCTCCCTGGTGCGAAAATCTACATCATGAATGACGGCGAAGGCACCGTAAAGTACTTGCCGATCCAACCGCCGCAACAGGCCGCACCACAGGCACCTGCCCAGGACGGCCAGGAGGAAGGGGGCGAGAACAATGGCCAATAACGACAACAATCCGTTCAAGAGCATCGAAGAGAAGTTTCTTGAACGCCAGCGCCAGGAACAGGCGCGCAAAAAGCCGGTCAGCAAGATCAGGCCATTCGGGAAAAAACGGCCAAAGGACCCGAAAGGGCCGGCAGAACCGAGGCCGCCGGCAGATCTAAGGAAATTCATCAAACCGGCCATCGTGTTCACAGTTGTTTTCGCTGTTCTCCTCATCCTTCTGACGAATGTGTATGTCGTCAAGGAAAACGAGTACCGGGTTGTCCGCCAGTTCGGTGAAATTGTCCGCATCGATTCAGACCCGGGAGTCAAGATGAAGGTGCCGTTTCTTCAAAGTGTGACGATGCTCCCTAAAAACCAGATGGCCTACAACGTATCCGAAGCGGAGATCACGACTAAGGACAAAAAGCGCATGATTATCGACAACTACGCTGTCTGGCGCATCACCGACCCGAAACTGATGATCAACAACGCACGGAATATCGTTAATGCCGAAGCGCGGATGGAAGAATATATTTATTCCGTCGTCCGCTCGGAACTCGGGCAGCTTGACTACACAAGTATCGTGAACGACGAGGATTCGTCCCGAGGCAACCTGAATGACAAAGTGACCGAGCGGGTGAATGAACTGCTGGAAGCGGGTAATTTCGGAATTGCGGTGACCGACGTCCGGATGAAGCGGATCGACCTGCCCCCGGAGAACGAACAATCCATCTATACCCGGATGATTTCTGAACGGGAATCGACCGCCCAGACTTATCTGTCGGAAGGAGACGCGGAAAAGCGCCGGATCGAGGCGGAAACCGACCGGGAAGTTCAGGAGCTTTTGGCCGAGACGAAAAAACAGGCGGAAGTGATCCGAGCGGAAGGTGAAGCGGAAGCGGCCCGCATCTACAATCAATCCTTCTCGAAAGACCCTGAATTCTATGAACTCTACCGCACATTGGAGTCGTATAAGAAGACGATCGGCGATGAAACGATGATTGTCATTCCGTCCGATTCCCCTTATGCGAAAATCCTTTCCGGTTTCACGGAATAAGTGCCATCACGTCGTTTCTTCTCCATCCTGCCCCTATGGTAAGATGGAGGGAGACGACGTTTTTTATTTGCGGATGGAGGTTGACCGGAATGACTAAGCAGAAAGTGCTGCTCCTGGACGGGAACAGCCTGGCCTACCGTGCGTTTTTCGCTTTGCCGTTGCTGACCAATGATCAGGGCGTGCATACCAACGCGGTGTACGGCTTTGCGATGATGCTGGAGAAGATCCTGAAAGAAGAAAAACCGACCCATATGCTGGTTGCCTGGGACGCCGGAAAGACGACGTTCCGCCACAGCACTTACAAGGAGTACAAAGGCGGCAGGCAGAAGACGCCCCCGGAATTGTCCGAACAGTTCCCGTACCTCCGTAAGATGCTCGATGCGTATAACATCAAGCAGTATGAACTGGAGTCCTTCGAGGCTGACGATATTATCGGCACATTGAGCCGCAAAGCGGCGGCAAGCGGCGTGGAAACCGTCGTAATCACTGGGGACAAAGACCTGACACAGCTTGCGGATGAAGCCGTCACAGTCTTTATCACCCGGAAGGGCATGACTGATATCGAGGCCTATACGCCGGATCATGTGATGGAGAAGTACGGTCTGGCGCCTGAACAGATTATCGACATGAAGGGCCTTATGGGCGATGCTTCCGATAACATACCCGGGGTGCCTGGGGTGGGGGAAAAGACCGCAATCAAACTGCTGAAACAGTTCGGTACAGTCGAGGGCGTCTATAAAGGCATTGATGAGGTAAGCGGGAAGAAGCTGAAGGAAAAGCTGGCCGAGAACGAGGAACTGGCCAAAATGAGCAAGACTCTCGCCACGATCAACACCGAGTCCCCGATTGAAATCGGGCTAGGCGATATCAGCTACCCCGGACCGGACATGGAGCAGGTCATCCCGGTATTCCGCGAACTGAATTTCCGGACACTCATCGAGAAGGCGGACGGGCTACAATCGGCATCCGTACCCGAGAAATCGGAAGACATCCGTTTCACCATCACCGAAAAAGCACCCGAAACTCTATTAAAGAGCGGTACCGCGTTCCATGTAGAACTGTCCGATGAACTTTATCATACGGCTGACATTCTTGGGGTGTCGTTGTCCGATGGGGAGGAAACCGCCTTTATTCCGGCGGAATCCCTTAATGGGGACGTTCAGTTCGCGGAATGGCTGGAAGATGAATCGATTGAAAAGCTCACCGTTGATGCGAAGGCATCTCTTGCTGCGCTTGCGCGGACGGGATTGGAAGCGGACGGCATCATTTTCGACCTCCTGCTTGCCGCCTATATCGCCAATCCGTCCGTGACGCTGACCGATGCTTCATCCGCGGCAAGGGAATTCGGGTATTCCGGAGTTCCGGAAGACCAGATCATCTACGGGAAAGGCGCAAAACGTGCGGTTCCCGGACAGGAGACGGTTGCGGAACATGCATGCCGCAAAGCACTTGCAGTCCACAGGCTCCGTGCAACCGTGGAAGAGCGCCTCAAGGAAAACAAACAATTTGAATTGTACCGGGAACTCGAGATTCCGCTTGCGACGATCCTTGGCCGCATGGAGGCCACCGGTGTCAGAACCGAGCGAGGAATCTTGGAGGAAATCGGAAAAGACCTGGCCGGCAAACTTGAAGCCATTGAGCAGCAGATCTACTCCCTGGCCGGACAGAAGTTCAATATCAACTCGACCAAGCAGCTTGGCGTCATCCTGTTCGAGGAAATGGGACTTCCGGTCATCAAGAAAACCAAAACCGGCTACTCAACTGCTGCAGACGTGCTTGAAAAGCTTAGCGGCCGGCATGAAATCATCGACCTGATTCTCGAATACCGCCAGCTCGGGAAGCTCCAGTCCACTTACATCGAGGGGCTGCTGAAAGAGATTCACGAGGACGGCAAAATCCATACGTACTATCAGCAGGCGCTCACCCAGACCGGAAGGCTCAGCTCCACCAACCCGAATCTCCAAAACATCCCGGTCCGGATCGAGGAAGGCCGAAAAATCCGCAAGGCGTTCATCCCGTCGGAGCCGGGCTGGGTCATGTTTTCGGCGGACTATTCACAGATCGAGCTCCGCGTCCTTGCTCACATGTCGGGGGATGAACGGCTGCTTGCCGCATTCCGTGAAGGGGAGGACATACACACCCGTACCGCCGGGGACGTGTTCCACGTGGAAGCGCAGGATGTGACACCTGACATGAGGCGGGCGGCGAAAGCTGTCAATTTCGGGATTGTCTACGGGATCAGCGATTATGGCCTTTCACAAAACCTGAACATCACACGGAAAGAGGCTGCAGAATTCATCGAACGTTACTTGGCCAGCTTCCCCGGCGTCAAGCAATACATGGAGAGCTCGATCGCCGAAGCAAAGCAACAAGGCTTCGTCACGACACTCATGAATCGCCGGCGGTATCTTCCGGACATCAACAGCCGGAATTTCAACCTGAGAAGTTTTGCCGAACGGACCGCGATGAACACTCCGATCCAGGGAACTGCGGCGGATATCATCAAGAAGGCGATGGTGGAGATGGACAGGCGGCTCGAGGCGGAAGGCCTGCAGGCACGCATGCTATTGCAAGTGCATGACGAACTGATTTTCGAATGCCCCGAAGAAGAACTTGGAAAGCTTTCGGAAATCGTGCCGGAGGTGATGGAAGCCGCACTGGTGCTGGATGTTCCGCTCCTGGTGGAATCGGCTTCCGGCCCGTCCTGGTACGATACGAAATAACAAATCGCAGAAACACTTCATCAAAGAAAGAAGTTGAACAACATGCCTGAATTGCCGGAGGTAGAAGGGGTCGTGCGGTCGCTCGCCCCGGCAGCGTCCGGACGGACCATCCGGGACATCGCTGTTTCGGATACCATCATCAAGTCAAAATCCGAGGCAAAAGAAGCTATCCTGAAAAACATTTCACCGGAAGAGTTTGCCGGCCGGATGCGCGGAATGACAATCACAGACGTCACCCGCCGGAGCAAATATATCTATTTTCACCTCCGGAAAGACGGAGACACCCATCTGCTCGTCAGCCATCTCGGCATGTCGGGTGCGTGGTTTGCGGTCAATGAGATGGATGAGGTGAAAGAGGAGAAATTCCGCCGGCATATCCATGTCATTTTCGGGATGGAGGACGGGGGCCTGCTCGCTTACGCGGACATCCGCCGCTTCGGTGAGCTCCGGCTGATCGGAGCAGAGAGTGACCATCCTCCGCTGCTCGCGATGGCGCCGGAGCCGTTTGATGATTCTGCGGCGGGACATTTTCTGGACCTCTGTAAAACATCGAAATATGCCGGGAAGCCGATCAAGGAAACCATCATGGACGGAAAAGTCATTTCCGGCTGCGGGAACATTTATGCGACGGAAGCGCTTTTCCGCACCGGCATCCACCCGGGCAGGAAAACCGGCAGAATCAGCCTGAAGCGTCTTGGGTTGCTGTTTGCAGAAATCCGCCAGGTGCTGGGGGAAGCGATCGAAGCGGGCGGCAGTTCGATATCGGATTACCGGAATATAAACGGGGAAGCAGGCGGCATGCAGGACCGATTGAGGATGTATGGGCGGCAATACTGCCCGGCATGCGGGACAGCAACCAAACGGATGACGATTGCCGGGCGGACTTCGGTCTATTGCCCGAAATGCCAGCATTGAAAGAGGTGTCACGATGATTATCGGATTGACGGGAAGTATAGCGAGCGGGAAAAGTACCGTTTCAAGGTTGCTTGAGGAAAGAGGATTTCCGATCGTGGATGCGGACCGGATCGCTAGGATCGTCGTCGAGCCCGGACAGCCTGCGCTTGAAGCTATCCGGCAGGCGTTCGGCGACGATGTGATACTGGAAGACGGGTCGATGGACCGGGCGGCGGTCGGAGAACGGATCTTCAATAATCCTGCTGACCGGAAGAAGCTGAATGACATCATGCATCCCGCTATCCGGAAGGAAATGCTGCGCCAGCGGGACAGGCACTTTGAAAGAGGGGCAAAGACCGTGGTGATGGATATTCCGCTCCTGTTCGAAAGCAGGCTCCAACATTATGCAGACAAGGTCCTTGTCGTATCGGTGACGGAGGAAACCCAGTTGAAGCGGCTGATGCAGAGGGATGGTTTCAGTGAGAAAGAGGCGAGGGCGAGAATCGCCTCACAGTTGCCGATCTCCGAAAAAGAACGCGGAGCGGATGCCGTCATCTATAACAACGGAACCATCGAAGAGTCGGAAAAACAGCTTGACCGGATTCTTGAGTCCTGGAATGCGATCCCCTGACAGAAAAACCTTCTGAAAAATGGAACTTCTGCCAGCAGGATAAACGAGGGTGCATTTTTCGGTAATTGTGATATACTAATTACAAGCAAAAGAAAAATGAGTATAACACAGTTACAGGAGGCCCCCTCATGAATCCTTCCATCGCTATTAACGGTTTTGGCCGGATCGGCCGCATGGTTTTCCGCCAGGCAATCCTTGAAGATGGGTTGAACATTGTCGCGGTTAACGCGAGTTACCCCCCGGAAACCCTTGCACATCTTTTGAAGTATGACACCATCCACGGTAAGTTCGAAGGAGATGTCCTGACTGAGGAAGACGCGCTCGTCGTCAATGGAAAGCGTATCCAGCTGATTGCTGAACGCGACCCGGCGAAACTCCCTTGGGAAGAACTCGGTGTCGATATCGTCATCGAAGCGACAGGCAAGTTCAACTCCCGGGATAAAGCGGCCCTTCACCTTGAAGCCGGCGCGAAGAAAGTTATCCTGACGGCACCTGGAAAGAATGAAGACGTCACGATTGTCATGGGTGTGAATGACGATAAGCTTGACCTTGACCGGCATGATGTCATTTCGAACGCAAGCTGCACGACCAACTGCCTGGCACCGGTCGCAAAAGTCCTGAATGACGAATTTGGCATCGACAGCGGCCTGATGACCACTGTTCATGCCTACACGAATGACCAGAACAACATCGACAACCCGCACAAGGACCTCCGCCGTGCGCGTGCCGCAGCAGAATCGATCATTCCGACTACAACCGGAGCGGCCAAAGCACTGTCCCTCGTGTTGCCGGAGCTGAAAGGCAAGCTTCACGGCATGGCGCTCCGCGTACCGACTCCTAACGTCTCGCTCGTCGACCTGGTGGTTGACCTGAATCGAGATGTGTCTGTTGAAGAAGTCAACGATGCGTTCATCCGCGCGGCAGAAGGTCCGCTGAAGGGAATTCTCGGCTACACGACCGAACCGCTTGTTTCGAGCGATTTCAAAACAGATTCCCGTTCCGCTATTGTCGACGGACTTACAACGATGATCATGGGAGACCGCAAAGTCAAAGTGCTCGCATGGTATGACAATGAATGGGGCTATTCTGCACGCGTTGTGGACCTCACGAAAAAAGTCGCTGCCGCCATCGGCGCGAAAGTCAATGCATAATCTAATTTTCGAACCCGGGCCCTGCCCGGGTTTTGTGTTTTTTGATTCTCTCATCCGGGATTTATAGTTGCGCTCAACTACTTGCCATCATATAATAATTCCGTGAACCTCAAAGTTCACGCTGGGCAGCTTAAAGGGTTAGGACCTCATCGGACTAACTTTCCCCCGTGGTTGCCCGTTTGCCGACAACCGGCAATCACTTACTTTAGGAGGGGGGACGAACCATGGAAACAATGGGTCGTCATGTAATCGCTGAACTTTGGGAATGCGAATTCGACAAGCTGAACGACATGCCGTATATCGAGCAGACATTTGTCGAAGCTGCATTGCGATCAGGCGCGGAAGTACGGGAAGTCGCGTTCCACAAATTCGCGCCGCAGGGGGTCAGCGGGGTCGTTATTATTTCGGAATCGCACCTCACGATCCACAGTTTCCCTGAGCACGGCTATGCCAGCATTGACGTGTACACTTGCGGAGATCTTGATCCGACCATTGCAGCAGGCTTTATCGCTGATGCACTCGGAGCCAAGAACCGCCAGATGACCGAACTGCCCCGGGGCATGGGCCCTGTCGCTGCCGGCAAAACAGCCGTCACCGTCACGGCTTGAGACCGTTTATGAGTTGGACATCAAAAGCAGAGGCGGAAGCTTCTGCTTTTTTATATTTTCAAGCAGTTTCCGTGTTGCCAGAATCCCGTTTAGCGATTCGCGGAACTCTGCTATAATGGAATGAATAGACTCTCTTCGTCCAAGCAGCCGAACGGAGAGAATGAACTTATCAGAAAGCGGGGATGCCGATGAAGTGCCCGGCTTGTCAGCACAACGGGACGCGAGTCGTCGATTCCCGGCCGGTGGACGAAAGCAAAGCGATCCGGCGACGCAGGGAATGTGAGAAATGCGGATACCGGTTTACTACATTTGAAAAAGTCGAGGAAATGCCGCTGGTCGTCGTGAAAAAAGATGGCTCACGGGAAGAGTTCAGCCGTGAGAAAGTATTGCGGGGACTGATCCGTGCCTGCGAAAAACGGCCGGTTCCGCTTGACGTTCTTGAAGAAATCGTTTTCTCGATTGAGAAGGAACTGCGGAGACAGGGCAACGCGGAAGTAAAGTCCGAAGATGTCGGGGAAATGGTGATGGAAAGGCTCGTTGAAATCGATGACGTCGCCTATGTGCGCTTTGCCTCCGTTTACCGCCAGTTTAAGGACATCAATGTTTTTATCGAGGAACTCAAAGACCTTCTTAAAAAAGAAGATGACTGATTGATCCGCGGAAAGAAAGGATGGGAATATGAATCCGCTCTACAAAGAACTGCAACCGTCGGATGCGTATTGCGTCCGTCTTCCTTATCCATTTTCCGATTTTGACCGACAGATTCTGACCGCACTCTACCAGCCGCTTATCGGGCACGGGGCGATGGCGGTCTTCTTTGCCCTTTGGGGGGAGGCTGAACGGGAAGGAACCGTTGAGTCCACCCACTATCACCTCCTCAACCTTCTTGATATGCCGATCGGCACACTGTTCGAGGCCAGGCTGTCACTTGAAGGTATCGGGCTGCTTAAGTCTTACCGGAAAAATGAGGGGGAGGCGCGCTGCTTCCTTTATGAGCTCAGGCCGCCTCTCGACCCGGACACGTTTTTCCATGACCCGATCTTGTCGATGTTCCTGTTCGGCAAGGTGGGGGCGCAGACGTACAAGCGGCTCCGCGGACGCTTTCTGAACCCTCCGGTGCCGGATGGATATGAAGAGGTGTCCAGGTCATTCCCCGAAGTGTACAAGTCCGTCAAGGCAGGGGCCATGGAAGAAGACACGGATACATACGAATCGGATCAGCGGGCACCGAAGCTTGCTTTTAACGGCTACCCGTTTGATTTCCCTCTTATGATGGAAGGGCTGTCCGCGCAGCTTGTGCCGAGAAAGTCGTTTACTCCGGCGGTAAAAGAAATGATTGTACGAATCGCTTTTCTGTATGGCTTGTCTCCTGTTGATATGCAGCAGGTCGTCCTGCTGGCGATCGATGCCGATGGCAATCTGACGGACGACCGCCTTAAACGTGCCGCCGCAGACTATTACAAGCTGTCCAGGTCAAACACAGCTCCGAAAATAGAAAAAATCCTGACTGCCCCGGAAAAAACCTCCCCTTCTGAAGAACCGAAGACCAAGGAAGATGAGCTGATCCTTTATCTTGAAACCTGTTCGCCGGTTGAAATGCTGAAAGACATCAACGGAGGGCGCGAACCAATGCAGGTTGATGTGAAGCTCGCACAAAAACTTGTGCTGGAGCACAATCTTCCTGCGGGTGTGGTCAACGTGCTGCTTCAGTATGTCTGGCTCAGGAATGACGGCAAGCTCACGAATAACTATGTCGAGCGGATTGCTTCCCATTGGATGGCGAAAAAAGTCGGCAATGTGAAGGATGCCCTTGAGCTGGCAAGGACGGAACACGACAAGTATATGAAATGGAAGCAGGAAGGCGGCGGAAGCCAGCGATCCCGCAAGACGGGCTCCAAAACCGAAGCCGTCCCTGACTGGTTCTACAAGAAAGACCAAAAACCCGAGGCTGAAAAAGAGCCGCGGCCAGAGGAGAAGGATCCGGACGTCGAAGCAAGGAGGATCCGCCTCATGGAGAAATTCGGCATGATGAAAGGCGGTGTCAACTAAGATGGAACCGATCCGGGACACACTAAAGCGAATTGTGAATGCACCGACATTCGCCGAGCGATATTCGGAAATGCGGTCGGAGATCCTGAATCATCCCGGCGTACAGGCTTTTCTTGAAGAACATGCCGGAGAAGTGGATAAGGCAATGGTCGACCGCGGTCTGGGGAAGCTTTACGAATACACTTCCCAGTCCCATGATTGCGGCAAGTGCGGGAGCCTGGAAGCGTGCATCAATATGATGAAGGGCTATGAGCCCAAGCTGGTGATCGAGCGTGGCACGATCGGCGTCGACTATGTAATGTGCAAGAGAAAGACGGCAGATATGGAACGCCGGCGTGTATCTTCCATGATCCGGAGCATGCATATGCCGAAGGACATGCTCAACCTGGAAATCAGGGATTTCGATATTACCAAGGGAGAAAGCCGGCTGGCCGCAGTGGAGCTCGTCCTTGAATTCCTCGATAAATACGACAGGACGGGCGAACTGCCCGCACAGGGACTTTACATTCACGGTCCGTTTGGCACAGGCAAGTCCTATCTGCTCGGTGCGGTCGCGGGCGAACTGGCGAAGCGCCATGTGCCGTCCGTCCTCGTGTTCGTGCCGGAGTTTCTCCGCGAGTTGAAGCAGTCGATCCAGGATCAATCGCTAAATGAGAAAATCGATTTCGTCAAGCGGGCACCGGTCCTTATGCTTGATGATCTCGGGGCGGAGACTCTGACCGCATGGACGCGCGATGAAGTGCTGGCGACCATTCTCCATCACCGGATGGCGGAAAAACTCCCGACCTTCTTTACGTCGAACTTTGACTACAAGGAGATGGAGACTCACCTGTCGTACACCCAGCGCGGGGATAAGGAAGTCGTCAAAGCGGGACGCATCATGGAGCGGATCCGTGCGATGACCGTGCCGGTCCGGCTTAACGGGGAAAACCGGCGAGAACTCAGCTGAAACAATGCTGTGAAAACACGCGGTTGCAAATTACTCAGGTTTTTCGTATGATGAGTTCAATACTTCTTCCAAATGCAATGACGGGGACAACGAGCGGTTGTCCGGCCAGACAGAGAACGGGGCCTTAGGCTGAGAGCCCCCGATGGCGCGGCATCGGATCGACCACCCCAGAGCAGCCAAGGCGAACTCCCGTTTTGATTCGGGATGAACCTGAGCCGGCCTCCGGTCCGTTATCCGATGCAGAGCTTCTCCGGCATGGTCGTTCATTGCCGGCAGGAAGAAGGGTGGAACCGCGAGCAGGCCTCGTCCCTTTTTGGGACGGGGCTTTTTTGCGTAAATTTGGAAAGATGGAAAGGAGCCCATTTGGCATGGCAGAACAGATTGAATTGACATTTCCCGACGGCGCGGTAAAGGAATTCGAATCAGGTACGACAACGGAGGATGTGGCCCAATCGATCAGCCCCGGACTGCGCAAAAAGGCATTGGCAGGCAAAATCAGCGGACAACTGATTGATTTCCGCACGCCGATTACGAAAGATGGCGAAATTGAGATCATCACTCCCGATTCTCCGGAGGCACTGGAAATCCTGCGCCACAGCACAGCCCATGTGCTCGCACAGGCAGTCAAGCGCCTGTTCAAAAACGTCAAACTCGGTATCGGCCCGGTGATTGAAAACGGCTTTTACTATGATTTCGACTCACCTGAACCGATCCGTGCTGAAGATTTTCCTGCGATCGAGAAGGAAATGAAAAAAATCATCAATGAAAACCTTGAAATCGTCCGGAAGGAAGTCACACGCGAAGAAGCGCGGAAGACCTATGAGGAAATCGGCGATGAATACAAGCTGGAGCTGCTTGATGCGATTCCGGAAGGCGAAAAAGTCACCATCTATGATCAGGGTGAATTCTTCGACCTGTGCAGGGGCGTGCACGTACCGTCCACAGGGAAACTGAAAGAATTCAAACTTCTCAGCACGGCGGGCGCATACTGGCGCGGCGACTCCGACAACAAGATGCTTCAGCGAATTTACGGTACGGCGTTCTTCAAGAAAGAGGACCTGGAAGAACACCTCCGCCTGCTTGAAGAGGCAAGAGAGCGGGATCACCGCAAAATCGGCAAAGAACTGGATCTGTTCATGACGAACCAACTTATCGGGCAGGGGCTGCCGATGTGGCTCCCGAAAGGCGCCACCATCCGCCGGCTTGTCGAACGCTATATCGTCGACAAGGAAGAGAAACTCGGGTACGATCACGTCTACACACCGGTCATGGCGAACGTAGAACTGTACAAGACGTCCGGCCACTGGCAGCACTACCAGGATGACATGTTCCCGCCGATGCAGGCGGACAACGAGGAACTTGTGCTGCGCCCGATGAACTGCCCTCACCACATGATGATTTACAAAAACGGCATCCACTCATACCGCGACTTGCCGATCCGCATCGCTGAACTCGGGCTGATGCACCGCTATGAAATGTCGGGAGCCCTGTCCGGTCTGCAGCGGGTCCGCGGCATGACGCTGAATGATGCCCATATCTTCGTCCGGCCGGACCAGATCAAGGAAGAGTTCAAGCGCGTGGTCGAACTGGTCATGGACGTCTACAAAGACTTTAACCTGAACGACTATTCGTTCCGCCTGTCCTACCGCGACCCGGAAGATACGGAAAAGTACTTTGATGATGACGAGATGTGGGAAAAGGCACAGAGCATGCTGAAGGAAGCGATGGACGACCTCGGCCTCGAGTATTACGAAGCGGAAGGGGAAGCGGCGTTCTACGGTCCGAAGCTCGATGTGCAGGTCAAGACGGCCATCGGCAAGGAAGAGACCCTGTCCACTGTCCAGTTGGACTTCCTCCTGCCTGAGCGCTTCGACCTGAACTACATCGGCAGCGACGGTAAGCAGCACCGCCCGGTCGTCATCCACCGCGGTGTCGTTTCCACGATGGAACGATTTGTCGCATTCCTCATCGAGGAATACAAAGGCGCATTCCCGACATGGCTTGCACCGGTCCAGGTGGAAATCATCCCGGTCTCTCCGGAAGTCCACCACGACTATGCGGAGAAAGTCCGTGAAGCGCTCCAGGCACAGGGCTTCCGCGTCGATGTCGACAGCCGCGACGAAAAACTCGGCTACAAGATCCGCGAAGCCCAGACACAGAAAATCCCGTACATGCTCGTCCTCGGTGATAAAGAGGCCGAATCCGGCGAAGTCAACGTCCGGAAATACGGCGAACAAAAATCCGAATCGATCCCGCTCAATGACTTCATCGCCAAACTCCGCGAAGAAGTGGACGGGAAGAAGTAATTATTATTTAACTTACTGCAGACAAAAAGGGTGTTTCTCTTTTGTCTGCAGTTTTCTTTTACTGAAAATCCTCCGTATTTCCGCTCCGGGCCCTTGCTTACCGAAACTGCATTTTGGTCGCAGGAAAAGCTTTGTTGCTCAACGCTAACGCTTTTGAGCACAGGAAAAGCTTTGTTGCTCAACGCTAACGCTTTTGAGCACAGGCGCCGTGCTTCGTGATGCGAAAATCAGCCAAGCTCTTGTTGAAAGATGAATCTCCAACAAAATCATTGACAAGCTCTGTTGCATAGGTTATTATTGATTAGGTTAAGGAATACAGTTTGTGGTAGAAGAAGGAGCTGCCCGCTTCTCACCTGATCGACGCTTCGGCTGTTGGCAGGTATGCACCATTGTGACGTCCCGTGCTTGTTGGCGCGGTCACATATGCGGCGGGTGGACCCAGGTCCACCCGTTTTTCTTTCGGATTGGCCACGGGGACCATCCCCGCGAGCCTGCCCAAACCATGTATTCGCGAATTACTACACGGAGGTGGCTTACGATTAGCAGAGATAATCGAGACAAATTTGTCAATGAGGGCATCCGCGCCCGGGAGCTCCGCATCATCGACCAAAACGGTGATCAGCTGGGCGTCAAAACGCGGAACGAAGCGATGGACATCGCTGCGCGTGCAAACTTGGATCTCGTTCTTGTCGCACCGAACGCAAAACCGCCTGTAGCCCGGATCATGGACTATGGGAAGTTCAAGTTCGAACAACAGAAGAAAGAACGGGAAGCGCGCAAAAACCAGAAAGTCATCAACATCAAGGAAGTCCGCCTGAGCCCGTCCATCGACGAGCATGACTTCCAGACTAAGCTCCGGAACGCAATCAAGTTCCTTGAAAAAGGGGACAAAGTGAAAGCATCCATCCGGTTCCGCGGCCGTGCGATCACCCATAAGGAGATCGGCCAGCGCGTCCTCGAACGTTTTGCCGAAGCCTGCAAGGAAGTCGGCACAGTCGAACAAAAACCGAAGATGGAAGGCCGTAGCATGTTCCTCATGATGGCCCCGATCGAAGAAAAGAAATAATCTACGCAAAGGATTAGGAGGATACCGACCATGCCTAAAATGAAAACACACAAAGGTTCCGCAAAGCGCTTCAAGCGCACCGGTTCCGGCAAACTCAAGCGCGGCCGTGCTTACACAAGTCACTTGTTCGCCAACAAATCCACAAAGCAGAAGCGTCATCTCCGCAAAGCTGCTCTCGTTTCCAAAGGCGACTTCAAGCGCATCAAGCAAATGCTCACTTACATGAAATAATCCGATCATAGAAAACGAATCAACATCAGGAGGGAAATCCAATGCCACGCGTAAAAGGCGGTACAGTAACGCGCAAGCGTCGTAATCGTGTTCTCAAACTTGCCAAGGGCTACTACGGCTCGAAGCACACACTCTACAAAACAGCTAACCAACAGGTCATGAAGTCCCTGCAATATGCATACCGTGACCGTCGTCAGAAAAAACGTGACTTCCGCAAACTGTGGATTGCACGGATCAACGCAGCTGCACGCATGAACGGCCTGTCTTACAGCAAGCTCATGCACGGCCTCAAAGTTGCAGGCATCGATGTGAACCGCAAGATGCTCGCTGACCTCGCAATCTCTGACGAGAAAGCATTCGCGCAACTCGCGGATGCAGCGAAAAAAGCAGTCAATAACTAATTCTGTGCACAGACCGGCGAACCGTTCGCCGGTCTTTTTGAGTGGATCGGAGGTTTCGGCATGGAAAGCGTGCTGATCGGTTGGATTCTGATTTTGTCAGCATACGGATTTATCATGATGGGCTATGACAAGCGGCAGGCAAAAAACGGCGGCTGGCGCGTTCCCGAACGGACGCTTTGGATGATTGCCATTCTCGGAGGCGGCCCGGGTGCCTATGCCGGCATGCAGACATTCCGGCATAAGACGAAGCATACCGCTTTCCGTGTCGGTTTTCTGGTACTGGCGATTGCGGATCTCGCGGCGATTGTGTATCTGGCGGGAAATCTGCAGCTTGGCTAAACGGAAAAAAGCGGACCGCATTAAGCGGTTCCGCCTTTTTTCATCAGCTGTTCAATCGGATTTTTCCAATTGACATCGGCATCCGGATAGCTCATCCGGATTTCTTTTTCCAGGAAGATAAAATCATCCCGTGTGAAACCCTGAAGGGAAGCTTCGTCCTTGACCCATACAAAAATGGAAACGACCTCAAATGAGCTGTCGGTTGTCCCCATGTATTTTTCACCTTCAAAGAGGGCGCCTTTATAGGTGATGAAAAAGTTTTTCCGGATGTTTTTCACATCGTCATAAAAGTAGTACCGTTCCTGTTCATACGCTTCATCCAGTTTCCTTCTGGGATCGGTGAGGTAGCGGATGCCCCGGTAGAACAGATAGACGATGACGGCGATTACGATCACGCGGATAATCAAGGCCACGGCATTGCCCCCTTGCGCATACTGGTATCCTCCTATACGATTGAAACGCGATAAGGTTTCATAAAAATGATTTTTTCTGTTCGGAGGGGCACAATTGGAACTGATAGATCTGTTTGAAATGCAAAAACGATTGGACAAGTATATTGAAGAAAACAACCGTGTCGAACGAGACGTCTTCAGAGAGAAACTGCTTGCCCTCACCGTGGAACTGGCTGAACTGGCGAATGAGACACGGTGCTTTAAATTCTGGAGCCGGAAAGGGCCGTCCCCTAAGCCGGTGCTGATTGAGGAATATGTCGACTCCATCCATTTCCTGCTCTCACTCGGGATTCTGAAGGGCATGGAGGATCTGCATGAATGGCCGGAAGGGGAGGAAGCGGAGGAAGCGGGAGACCTGACCGGCTTGTTTATCCAGACACAGCGGGAGATCCTCAACTTTGGTGATCGCCAGGACAGAGCTTCGTATAAAGCCGTCTGGGTCCATTACCGGGCCATTGCCGAAGCCCTGGGGTTCACAGCAGAAGATGTGGTCACGGCTTATCGTGAGAAGAATGAGGAAAACTACGCCAGGCAGCAGCGGGGGTATTGAAATGGAGCCAGTCCGGAAAGTATCCGGACCGGCTCCATTCTGTTTGTGAGAGTCGCGTATTTTGTGTTTTTCTGTTGCACCGGTCAGCCTAGCTGGAAGTCTTCAGCTGATTCATATTTCGGAGTATGTTGCGGTCGAATTTTAAACAGGTGGAACTGGTTGACATGGATAGGGTGCGGATCAAAAGAATCAGGCGAAAGGGATAGCCGTTCATCGGTTTTTCGCTTTTTGGCAAGTGTCATGTGCGGGACAAAGCGGTCTTTTGATGGGAGACCGGTGACCGCTGTCACGGCAACTGATATGTCTTTTTGGAGGCGTTCAAGAAACAGGTTTTTTGTCACGGAAAGATAGGTCACACGCGGACCCGAGGAAGGTCCGAAAAAATCGAACCCGTCAATCTGAACAGAAAAGGCGGGATGCTGTCCGGCAATGGAACGAAGCCGGGAAGAAAGTTCCGCCAGCATCTGATCGTCGCAGGCACCCAGGTAAAAAAGGGTGATGTGCAGGTCTTCGGGGTGTGAAATCACCTTGTACCGGTCAGCAAGCCGGTGGCGATCCAAGTACTTTTCGGCAAGCGGCTGTATATCCGGAGGGATGCGGATACCGAGGAAATAATGTTGCTGCAAGCAAATCGCCCCCATTCCGTCATGTTGCTTTTATTGTACCACCAGCTGCTGAAAACATCCGGACATTTGAAACATGTTTAATCTGCCTCCTGCAGTGAAAAAGAAAAGGAGCCGGTCTTGCATGATGGAAAAATAAAAGACAAAACGTGATTTCTGAATAAATTAAGCTGTGCTATGATGGGGGATAGAGAAGGAGGGACCCCCATGGCTTGGAATCAGGCGGCGTTCGGCATGAGGCTGAAGGCGCTCCGGGAGCAGAAGGGGCTGTCGATGCTGGCTTTCGGAAAAGAGATCGGTACGTCCGCTAGCCGCATCAAGCATTGGGAGGAAGGCAAGAGTGCTCCCTCGGCCAGTTGGATCGTCACCATCTGCGAGCGGTTCGGCGTATCTGCGGAGAGTCTGCTGACCGGTGAGACGGCGTCCGTTTCCTCTGAGCCTCTGTCAGCCATGGCAGAGGCAGCCGGTTTGGATGAGATAGCTGATTCTTTTATCCGGGCAGGTAATCAGAGGTATGGGGAGCGGGACGGACGGGAAAAGATGATGAAAGAAATCACTGAACGGCTATTCAGGATGGATGAACGGGACCTAAGGGAACTTCTGATGATTATTGTGCTGAAAAGCCGAAATGTCTAAAAATTTGGCGGTACAGCCTGGTCTGAATATGAAAAATTTTGCATGTTCATGGACACCCGTCCCTTCATCCCTTAAGATGGAAAGAGAGTCACTGTTGGAAGGAGGTACACGAAATGAAATTATTTCAGGTACGGAAAGGACAGTTCGTTTATTACAAAAATGAACTGCATAAAGTTTACACCATTAACCCGCTAGCAAAGAAATCTGTACACATGTACCGCATCAAAGACATGGAACAGGTGACAACCAAGGCAGAAGATATCACGCTTCACAGGCCAAGCCATATGGATGCTTTTATGTTCAGAGGGCAATGGTATACGATTCGTGAAGATCTCGAACCGGAAGTCGGCGGGCATATCCTGGTCACAAAGCCTGATCCGGAACCGATGAGCCATTATGGTCTCAACGAATTCGAGAAGGTGGAGCAAATTGAAGGACGGACAGTGGTTACGAAGCGCCAGAATCCGATCAAGCGCAAAGAGTTTGTGGTCCTCAGGGAAGGGCGTGAGCCGGAAAGCCGGAACATTGCTTATCAGGACACCTCCATTGTCTCCGAAGAGCAGATCAATGAAGATGCCAGGCTTGCTGCAAGGCTTTCCAGGACCCAGGAGATCCAGCCGAATATCGGAGACATTTACCTCAACCTTCACGACGGAGGGCGCTCTATGGTCGTAGCAGTGGTAGGAGATGATGTCTGGCTCGGCCACGGCGAGAAGCTGAAGATCGAAGACCTACTTGACGCTGATCACTGGACGCTCGTTTACGTCAATACAGAATTTGTTCTCTGATCCGGCACCGCTTTTGACGTCGTTATAATTATGGAAGCCATCACTTCATTGTGGAGTGATGGCTTTCGGCATTTCAGGAGAACCAAATAGGACGGAACCTCTGCTGTTTCACCATCCCTCTTCTTCCATGCGCATTTCTTCTGCCGCAAAATTAAGGTCTTCTGCCGAGATGGTGAAGAATTCATAAGGGCCATGTTCCGCGGAGGAAAGGGCGAGCCGGCGAAGCCATCTGGGTGAGCCCTCGTTCTCCTCGTCGTAAACAAGCATCAGGCCATCCGAATTGCGGAGCAGAAACTTGTCGCGTTCGGAAAACTGCCAAGGGCCTTCATAAGGACGGTTCATCAGAACAGTCGTAAAATCCGCCTGCTCCAAAATGGATTCGTACGCCATCTTTTTGGAATCATTCCAGTTCTTCTCCTGCTCGAGGAACGGCGTGATGACCGCCACTTTCAAATCGGGGTATTCCTGGCGCAATTCAAATGCCGCTTCGGCCGCCCAGGTCTCGACGCCGGGCTGTCCGCTCACAATCACCCACTCCAGGCCCTCTTCTTCCAATAGACCGCGTAACCTGGAGGTGATGGCCCGGCGGATCACTGCAATTCCCGGGTGTTTGTCATTGAATATTCCAAGTTCATGCGGTTTGTAGCCGCTCACCAACAGCCGTTTCAGCATCAGCGTCATCCTCTCCGGATATAAATGAAAAAGGCCAGTCCGAGGAACGGACTGACCGGTTGGAGTCAAAATAAGAAGCCGCCTTTGCCGTAGGAAAATTAGAAAGTTAAAAACCATCACTCCACAAAGTGGGTGTCCTCAGAGATGTTCCTGCACGTCTCCGGAAAAGTTCCGGAGCCTATCATTCCGATCTCGTTTTTAAACTCCCTATTTCAGCTCAAAGGTTTAACTTTATAATCAATACGGTCAATGCAGCTTGTATTTAGAGTATAGGGTAAAACACCCGACGATGCAATGGAAATGTCTGGCCGGGAAAAAACAATTTCCGGCTGTCTGATGGTGCAGTGAGGAAATGTCAGCCGTGTTATACTGGAAACAGTATGAAAGCGGGGTGGACCCTTTGTTCAAGTCAGTGACATTTTACACGGATCAGCTTGCCGCAATGCGGCGGTTTTACGGCAATATTCTTGAACTCGAAATTACGGAAAGAGCGGAAGACCGGTTTACCGTCAGGTTCGGAACGACTGACGTCACATTTGTAGCCGTACAACGCCCGGCGTATTACCATTTTGCAATCAGCATCCCGGGCAATCAGTTTTCCATGCTGAAGTATTGGATCCAGGACCGGGTTCCGTTGAATTGGGAGGACGGCGTGGATGAGGTGTATTTCCGTGCATTTGATGCGGACTCGATGTATTTCGAGGACCCGGCAGGCAACATCGTCGAACTCATCGGCAGGAGGAAAAAAGACGTCTACGGTGACATCTCCCGTTCATCATTCCTGAATATCAGCGAAGTCGGTCTTGTGACGAGGGACGTCAGCCAGGCGGGACAGAAACTGTTTGATGCTGGACTCCCTCTTCGGGGAACGGATCTGGAGCCCGATGATCTGAACTTTATCGGCAGTGGTGACTCGTACTTTGTTCTTGTCCCCCAAGGCCGCAGATGGTATTTTTCGAAAAAAGCTGCTGAAATTCATCCGCTGGGCGCGGTTTTGACAAACGGGACGGAATTTCTGCTGGATGACGAAGGAACCATCAGCCACAGCACTTGCGGAGAATAAGGCAGAGGTCAACAGGAACTGGGAGTGAAAAAAGATTGTTGGGACTGTTCAAGAAAAAATGCGGAATCTGCAAACGCAAAACTTCTCTTCTGCGAACTTATCGCAGGAATCGCAAACAAGTCATCAGGGTGTGCCCGGCTTGCGCAGAGTATGCCGAGCGCCGTGCTTATAGGAAAGCCTGACCGGATTCACGGACAAAGGAAGTGGCGTAATTGGAAGAGTTATCAGCCATCGATGGAATGATGGGCATTCTGAAAGCAGCAGCCTGCAGCGTGGCCATCGATAAAGGAGAGTATCTGTTCAGGGAGGGAGAGCCGGCACAAACGCTTTACTGCGTGGAAACGGGAAAAGTCCGAATCGGGAAAGTGACGCCGGATGGCCGTGAAATCACCTTCCGCATTTGCGGAGAAGGGGACTTTATTGGAGAGATTATGCCATTCTGTCCTACGGCCCCTTATACCGTTGAAGCGAAGGCGTCGGAGGATACGAGGGTTGCGGTTATCCCGAAGGATCGCCTGGAGGAACTTCTTTACCTGGAACATGAACTCTCGATTGCTTACATGAAATGGATGGGCATCCTCCAGCAGCGGACACAATCCAAGTTCCGGGACCTCATTCTGCACGGCAAAAAGGGTGCGCTGTATTCGACGCTCATCCGGATGTCGAACAGCTACGGCATTCCTGCAGACGGCGGCGGCATCCTGATCGATCTGGATTTGACCAATCAGGAACTGGCCAATTTCTGTGGCATGACCCGGGAAGTGGCCAATCGTATGCTGTCCGAGCTGAGACGCAACAATAAACTTCGGATGGATAACGGCAAGATTGTATTGACCGATATCGGATTTCTCCGGGATGCCATGCATTGCGAAAATTGCCCCGTTGAAATCTGCAGTATCGAGTGATCGAGGCCATCATATCTGCAACAAGCCCGCCTGTGGGAATTCCAGGCGGGCTTTTCACATGGCCCCGGCCTTTTGCAATGACTTTTGCATTGCGAAAGGCCGGGGTCTTTTTGTCTATTTTATTACAGCAGCCCTGAAATAAACCTGAATCGTGTGATGTTTATCACAGTTTCAGAGGATGGCGGATTTTAAAATAGGACTATAGAAACTGATCGGGAGGATGGTCGGAGATGAAAAACAACAAGAATCCGCACGAAGCGGATTTGCGGGGCACGCTGATCAGCGTGCTGGCAGTCGGGGTTCTCATAGCCGTCATGTGGGCGGTCGTCTACGCCATGTATGTGGCACTTTAAAAAAAGGAGAGGAACAACATGCATCTGCACAAGTTCGAAAAAATTTGGCTGATCTTCGGAATCGCCATGCTGGCCGTATTCCTCGGCATCGTCGGTGTCCAGGCTTTTACACAGGGTCAGACACCTGCAGGGGGCTTGAAAAAAATCGACCCTGAAAAAGTGGATGTGACGGCTCCGTTCGACAATCCGGGCGTCCATCAGCTCAATGATGATACGTATGAAGTGGTGATCAAGGCGATGGCTTACGGATATGAACCTTCGGAAATCGAAGTTCCGGCCGGTAAAGAAATCATCTTCAAAGTGACCAGCAAGGATGTGATCCACAGCTTCACGATTCCCAACACGAAAGTGAACATGATGATCGTCCCGGGACAGATCAACGAGAAAAGCTATACTTTCAAGGAGCCGGGAACTTATCTGATTCTCTGTAATGAATATTGCGGTACGGGCCATCACTTCATGCATACTGAAATCGAGGTGGTTGAGGAATGATTCTACACTCTGAACGCGGACCTCTCGCGGGTCGGCGAACATCATCAGCTGTTGCAGGTACGGTAGCATCTTCCGAACGGAAACTTGCACTCTGGAATATCGGTTTCGCCTACACGGCGTTCCTCATCGGAACATTTTGCGGACTGATTCAAGTGTTCATGCGCAACGAAATGATCCAACTGCCGGCCTGGCTGGATTATTACCAAGTTCTGACCGTACACGGGGTGACGCTTGCACTGGTCTATACGACGTTTTTCATCTATGCCTTCCTGATCACAGGAATGAGCAAGGCGCTCGGCAGTTTCGGCCCGAAAGTGGCCCGCTGGTCGTGGATCGGATTTTTCGTGGCAGCTGCCGGTACGGTGTGGGCGACAATCGAAATCCTGTCGGGCAGAGCAAGTGTCCTCTACACGTTTTATGCACCGCTTAAGGCGAGCGGCTGGTTCTACGTCTCTCTTGCCCTCTTGATCATCGGCACCTGGATCATCAGTTTCGCGCTGATCGCCCACTATGTAAAGTGGCGCAAGGCAAACCCGGGCGTCATGAGCCCGCTATTCGCATTCATGACCATTTCGACCCTGGCCATGTGGATCATCGCCTGCCTCGGTGTCGTCGCCGCTGTTGTTTTCATGTTCATTCCATGGGCGTTCGGATGGGTGGATACGATCAACGTCGAACTGAGCCGGACACTGTTTTGGTTTTTCGGCCATCCGCTGGTCTATTTCTGGTTGCTTCCTGCTTATATGGCCTGGTATCTGGTCGTCCCGAAACTTCTCGGCACAAAAGTATTCAGTGATTCCCTGGCACGCCTGTCATTCCTGCTCTTTATCCTATTTTCCATTCCGGTCGGCCTTCACCATCAGCTGACCGAGCCGGGCGTCGCTGATTTCTGGAAATTCCTTCAGGTGACCCTTACCTTCATGGTCGTCATCCCAACGCTGATGACCGCATTCTCGCTGTTTGCGACTTTTGAGATCTCCGGCCGCCAAAAAGGGGCCAAAGGATGGTTCGGATGGGTAGGTAAGCTGCCTTGGAACGACATTCGCTTTACCTCGCTGTTTATCGCGATGGTGTTCTTTATCCCCGGGGGTGCAGGGGGAATCATCAATACCAGTTTCCAGCTGAATGAATTGGTCCATAACACACTTTGGGTGGTCGGCCACTTCCACATCACGGTCGGAACGCCGGTCGCCATGACATTCATGGGAATATCGTTTTGGCTGATCCCTTATCTGACGGGCCGGACACTGACGAAAACGACAAAAAAGCTCGCGTTTATCCAGATTATTTCCTGGTCCGTCGGTATGCTCCTCATGTCCACCGCACAGCACGTACTTGGCCTGCTCGGTGCCCCGAGGCGCACGCAGCACTCCAATTACAGTGATCATCCCACTGTATTGGGCTGGTTTGACGGATTCTTCTCGAATACGGCGACACTCGCCATCGGCGGAATCATCCTGTTCTTCTCTGCAATGCTGCTTATTGTCATCGTATTCCGGCTTTGGCTGATCGAACCGCGTTCCGAAGAGGGGGACCTGTACGCAGAGTTTCCGATAGCGGAAAGCGATGCATCGGCAACGCCGAGGTGGCTTGAAAACTGGTGGATCTGGCTTGGCATCGCAGTGGCCCTGATCCTGCTTGCCTACACATTCCCGATCACCCACATGATCCAGGATGCCCCTCCGGGATCCAAGGGATTTATCAACTGGTAAGGAGATGAGTTAAATGCTGCTCATGATTGTATCGTTTATGATCGTCATGATTATCGTCATGGTGATCGCGACGGAGATTGGTTCTGAGAAAGAAATGTGAGTTGCAGCCTGCCCGGTATTCCGGGCAGGCATTTTTCATGTTGCGGCACGGGCGGTAAACTGACAACATGGAACCAGGAAGATCAAAATGGAACCGCAAAAGGGAGTGACGGGATGATTGTCAGACGAGCTGAAGCAGGCGATGAGAGGGGAATGGCTGCAGTTCATGTGGAAAGCTGGAAGACCACCTATCGGGGGATTGTTTCTGATAAATACCTGGAATCGCTGAAGATAGAGGAGCGGGAGGAGAGCTGGAAGAAAGGGATTTTTCACACCAAGGCATTTGTTGCTGAAAAGGAGCGGGGCATTGTCGGTTTTGCCAATGGCGGACGGGAACGGTCCGGCAACTATCCGGGATATGACGGGGAACTGTATGCCATTTACCTTCTAAAGGAATGCCAGGGGCAGGGGGCCGGCCATGAGCTCGTCAGGCAGGTTGCCATTGCCCTGAATCATATGGGATTCGGAGCAATGCTCGTTCGCGTACTCCGGAATAATCCATCACGCTATTTTTATGAAGCTTTGGGCGGCATCCGGATCGGAACAGAGCGTATAGAAATTGGCGGTGACCTGCTTGAGGAATGGGTCTATGGATGGCCTGATCTGAATGTTCTTGATGATGAGGGAGGAGAAAAATGACTTTTAACGTTTCAGATAAAGAACGTGAACAGGCATTGAAAAACTTGTTCAGGCAGGGGCCGGACGGACCGCTGGATGTATTTCCTTCGAAAGAGAAGAGGAAATTCATCGTGGCCGAGCACCTGGCAAACCGCTTTGAAATAGGAAAAACCTACAGTGAACAGGAAGTGAATGAAATCCTGAAACGTGCGCATCCGGACTTTGCGACAATCCGCAGGTTTTTTGTTGATAATAGGTTGATGGAGCGGTCGGACGATGGCAGGGTGTACAAGAGGACAGAACAGCGGTGAATCCGGGGCCCGTCGGTTCCGTGTAAGCTGTACTTGAAGCGGCCTGATCAGAGTGGTACAATGCTGTCCTGTTTTCTGCAAAGACAAAGGGTGTGAGGGGGAGTGCCATGGGGGCAAACAATCATCCGGATTATGCGGAGGAATTGGAACGGCTGGAATACACCAAGGAATATATGCAAAGGCTGCTCGGTGAAACTGAGCGGGAAGCGGCAAAATCAAGGGAGAATATCAGGCAGTCCATGGGAGACCTGGAGCACCTGGACTCCAGTCTCAGCTACATCAATATCCTGACAAATGCCCGTTTCTTCGAGATGGCTGCAGGAAGAAAGGAAGAGCTGGAAACCGTTCTGCAAAAGCCTTACTTTGCCAGAATTCATTTCAGAAAAGACGGAGAAGGGGCTGAACTGCTCTATATCGGAAAGACCTCGCTGTTCCATAGGGAAACCCAGGAACCGGTCATCGTGGACTGGCGCTCGCCTGTCGCGAACGTCTATTATGACGGCCGCATCGGAGAGGTCAACTACGAAGTGAACGGAGAAGAAAACCGGGGCCGACTGTATGCCAAGCGCCAGTACAAGATCGAAGGCGGCCAGCTTATGGATATCCGGGATGTCGACCTGACGACAAACGACGAACTTCTTCAAGAGGCACTGTCCGGAAAAGCGGACGTCCGGCTGACGGAAATCGTTTCAACCATCCAGAAAGAGCAAAATGAAATCATCCGCGCCAACCTGAAGCGGCCGATCATCGTTCAGGGAGCGGCAGGCAGCGGAAAAACGACGATTGCGCTTCACCGCATCTCCTATTTTCTTTATACGATGGGCGGGAACTTTGCTCCGGAGAAACTGATGATCCTGGCGCCGAGTGAATTGTTCGTCGGCTATATTTCGGAAGTCCTGCCTGAGCTCGGCGTCGATAAGATCAGGCAGACCACTTTTGAAGCATTCGTACTCGGTGCGACCGGCCTGAAGCTGAGAATGGAGGATTCGAACAGGAGACTGGAGCAGCTTGCAACGGGAAGCGAAGTGGACGAGGCAACCCTTCTTCTCTCGCGGCTGAAAGGGTCACTTGCCTTTCGTGATGCCCTTGACAGGTACGTCGCCCAAATCGAGAAAGAAACAGCCGGCCTGTTTGAAGATGTGTATATCGAGAAGTTTCGGATTATCAAAAAAGAGCGGCTCAGGCGGCTTTTCCTCAAGGAATTCAGCTACCTGCCACTGCAGAAACGCCTGGACCGGATAGCAGGCATTCTCAAGACAGAGACGGCAAGAAAGCGGAAAGAAATCCTGTCCGTGCTGACTTCCCGCTACGAGCAGGCGCTGGACAAGGCGTTATTCGGCATCCGGGATGACCGGCGCCGGCGTGAACAGACCACCCGTCTGATCGATGAACGGGATATCCGGCTTCCCACTATTGAGCGGGAGGGAAAGAAGACGGCGGCAGCCTATATGATGCGCTTTCCTGCATACAATATCAAAAAGCTGTACCGCAGTTGGTGTACGGATAAAGGGCTCATCCAGCAAACCGCCTTTGCTTGGACGGAAGCTGAAAAGCAGGCGTTTTTACGGAAGGCAGGGATAGAAAGGTGGGAAACCGAAGATCTTGCGGCACTGCTTTATCTGCAAGCCCGACTGATAGGAATTTCAGATCAATGGAAGTTCCGCGCGGTGTTTATCGATGAAGCACAGGACTATAGCACGTTCCAGCTGGCTGTTCTCCGCGATGCACTGGATACCGACATGTTCACCATTGTAGGGGATCTGGCCCAGGGAATCCATTCATACCGGTCGATCAGTGACTGGGATGGGGTTCGGAACCTGTTTCCGCGGGCAGCCTTCCGGACACTCCAGAAAAGCTACCGGACGACCGCGGAAATCATGGAAGCAGCAAACAACGTGCTGGGACGTTTTGCTGATGAGCTTCCGCTCGTCGAACCGGTTGTCCGGCATGGACCGGACCCTGAAGTACACCGGGCGGAAAGGTTCAATCCCGGTGAGGTATATAAACTTTACGGGGCGATCCGGGCCAAAGGCCACCGGTCGGTCGCTTTGATCACGAAGACATTGCGGGAGGCCGAGAAGATGGTTGACGGATTCTCTGGTTTGGATCATGACGCGATGCTGATAGATCAAGGATCCGTACCGGAGTCCGGACGGCTGCTTGTGATTCCTGTCCATCTCGCAAAGGGGCTCGAGTTTGATGCGGTGATGATTGCGGCATTCGATGATCCGTTCAGAGATTTTGAATTGGATCGGAAGCTCCTGTACGTGGCGATGACCAGGCCGATGCATGAACTGCATCTGATCGGTGATTTCAGCTTGTTTCTGGGCTGCTGCTCAGATCAGGAAGATCCAGGCTGCATGCAATAAGAAGACGGTGACATAAACGGTGAGGGCCGCATTCATTAGAACCCGGATTGGCCCCGATTCGCCGATCACATGGGACAGGGCGACCAGGATTGCGGGAAGGGACAGCTTCACCGCAAAGAAATAGGCAGGCTCCCGTTCCAAAATGGCGCTCATGATGGGATTGGCCTCCCGGATATATCCGCCTTCAATTCCGGTGAGCGTCAGATAAGTGTCAGCCGCGGAAAGAAGCAGCAGGAGAATGGATGGATGCTTGAGAGAATCGGTTTTCATTGCCCGGCCACCTTTTTCGTTTAAGTTCATCCTGCCCTCAGCGCGTTTGTTTCACACCCGGATCATCCGGAAGACCGGACACGGCCAGACCAACTTTACAAACTTTAACACGGCTCTTACACTCTCATAACGTTGTGTGGCTAAAGTAAGTAGGGAACAGCCAGCAATTTTCCCGGTCAGAGAAACCACGCAAAGGAGAGATTTCATGACAGGAAAACCGGCAATGTCGATGGGTGAGCGGATGGCAGTGAAAGAAGCGCGTACTGTAAGTGCGGTGAGCATTATGTCCTACAATATAGCCCATGGCCGGGGCATGGACGGCAAGGTCGATCTGGAACGGATCGCCAGGGTGATTGAATCAGCCGGAGCCGACATCATCGCCCTTCAGGAAGTGGACAGCCATTATTCCGGCCGGAGCGGCTATGAAGACCAGGCCGCACGCCTTGCCGCCATGCTGGACATGTCCTACAGCTACGGGCCGAATCTGGTCAAGCCGCCGCTTACCCCCCGACAGCCGGCCAGGAAATTCGGCAATGCGGTACTCAGCCGTTTTCCGATTAACTATGCAATCAACCATCCTTACCGGGATATTGAGAAACCTCCGGACGATGCGGAACCGAGAGGGGTCCTGGAAACGGTCATTGAAATCGGCGGAACTTATCTCAGTTTGTTCAATACCCATCTGTCGTTGGATGAGGAAGGTATTCGGTCAAATATCCTGGACCTGATTGAAATTGCGGAAAATACGATTTTCCCGGCAGTGATTGCAGGAGATTTTAATGCGGTTCCGGATCATCCGGAGATTCAAAAAGTCCGGTCGCGGTTTTTGGATGCATTCGCTGGTGTCGGCCCCCGGGAGTCGCTTACTTTTCCGAGCCGTTATCGAGATGAGGACGGGATCGGCACCACAGAGCCCGCAGCCAGGATAGACTACCTTTTCTCCAAGGGAGCGGTGGAGATCCGCAATGCGCGTGTCATCGAAACGAGTGCATCCGATCACATGCCGATTGAGGCGGAATTTGTCATTCCCGCAACAGCGCAGGAAAGGCTGCATGCGCAGATGATAGGTTAAAGAGTATCCTTAACAAAGGCCGCATCATGCGGTCTTTTTATTTCGCGGGAAGGATTCTGCTTCTTCCGGTCGAAACATAAATAGAGAACGGCCCGTGAGCGGGCGGGGGAGGGATTGTATGAAACGGATCGGATTTGTCCGCCACGGTGTGACTGCGTGGAACAAAGAACGGATATGGCAGGGGCATTCGGATATCCCGCTTGATCCGGAAGGCATTGCTGAAGCAGAAAAAGCGGCGGTCCGACTGGCGGGCGAAAACTGGGAGATCATCTATGCCAGTCCGCTGAAGCGCGCGCTCAGGACAGCAGAAATCATCAGGGAAGCAAATCCCGGCATCCCGCTTGTTGCTGATGAGCGACTGATGGAAGTGTACGGCGGTCAGCTGGAAGGGACGACAGAACAGAATCGCATCGAGAAATGGGGCGCTGAATGGCGGTCTCTGCTGCCTTCGCTCGGAATAGAGCCCGATGAAGACATGGTGGAACGCGGAGTGGCGCTTCTTGAGGAAATCAGGCAGCGCCCTGAAAACAATGTGTTACTTGTTTCGCACGGTGGGTTTATCAGGCGGCTGCTTCAGGAGATCGTTCCCGATCAGGAACTGTCGGACCGAATCCTGAATACATCAGTGACGGTCGTGGAAATGCATGAAGACCGGAATCTGTGCACGCTCTATAACTGCACGAAGCACCTGAATGCCTAAAACACGTAAAGCCCGGAAGATGTTGAGTCTTCCGGGCTTTACATTTTGCTGGTGTAAAAAACATGCCGAAGGGAAAATCCGCTTTTCGTTGTCTCAAGGATGCCGAAGGAGTATTCCGGCTGCCGCCGCTTGTCTGTCGGAGAGCCTGGATTGAACAGGACGATTTCACCATGCTTTCCGTGATAGGGGATATGGGAATGGCCGAACAAAATAATATCCGGCTGTTCGTCCCTGAACGTCTCCAATGCACGGAGGGGTGTCGTCTTGCCCTTTCCGTCACCGTGGACGAGGGAGACGGCAGTGCCGTCAAAATCAAAACATTTCTCTCTGCCGAACCGGTCTCTGATTTCTTGGGAATCTGCATTTCCGTAGACGCCGTCCACAGGAGCAAAGTTTTTTAGTTCGTTGTAAACCTCCATTGTCTGCCAATCGCCGGTATGGATGATCCTGTCTGCGGTCTTAAGCTCTGCGATGAGCATGGGAGGCAAGGCTTTGGCCATGCGAGGCATATGGGTGTCGCCCAAGATGACACTTTTCATGGAGCCGCGTTCAGACCCAGTGCGACCTTGATTTCTCCAGGACCATGGACAGGGGCATGGCACACGTTATTTTCGCAGACAAAAGCGGTCAGCGGGTGGCTGTTGTCCGTTTTGCCTGATGTCAGGCCGGAAAGCGGGCCGCGGCCATCCGAAGGTTCTGTCCAGACATCAAACGGCAGGAAAGTTTCCCGGAACTGACAGAGCAGTTCCGCGCGGTCATCCGGCCGGCTTCCGGTCACAACAATTTCACGCCCGCCGGATTCGAACGCCATTCGCGCCATCAGGAGGCTGAGCGTGCCGTTCGGATATTGGCCCGCTTCTCCCGCGAATTCCGCCATGATTTCTTCCGCCCGCCGGATCCATCGGTCGTCTGCCGTCAGCTTGCCGAGCCTCCATAATTGCATGGCCGCAATGCCATTGCCTGAAGGCAATGCACCGTCTAGTATATCTTTGTTTCTAGTAAGAAGGGATTCACCTTCCCGGTCGGTAAAGAAGAATGCTCCCGGACCGCCTGCAAAACGGTCTTCCAGAATGCCTGCAAGGCGCACGGCTTCCTCCGCAAACCGGTCATCCCCTGTTGCCTGGTGCAGCTCAAGCTGCCCCCAGATCAGGTAAGCATAGTCATCCAGATAAGCATGGAACCGGGCTTCCCCTTCGCGCCATCTGGCGAAAAGGTGGTCGCCGGCATCCAGGTTTCCGGTTATGAAATCGGCTGCCCGCTTTGCGGTCTCGATCATGCCGGAATCGGAAAATGCAGCACCTGCTTTGGCGAGGGCCGCGATCATCAGGCCGTTCCAAGAAGTGAGGACTTTATCATCCAGATGCGGATAGACCCTCGCTTCCCGGTAAGCCAGCATCTTCGGAAGGGCTTCGTCCAGGATGCGATCCATTTCTTCTTCAGAGATGCCGAATTCCCCGGTGACGGCGTCTATATCAAGGCCGACCATGTTCGGTATGCTTTTGCCCTCAAAATTACCGCCCGGCGTGATGTCATATACCGCACAGACGATTTCGGCTTCGTTTTCATCCAATACGGCGTAAACTTCCTCTTCCGTCCACAGGTAATAGGTGCCTTCCGCACCCTCGCTGTCAGCATCCAGCGCAGAGTAGAAACCTCCCTCCGGATGGGTCATTTCACGTCTGATGAACCGGAACAAATCTTTTACGATTCCGGAATAGCGGGCGTCTCCGGAAATCTGGAAAGCTTCCGTATACGCCAGCATGAGCATCGCCTGATCGTACAGCATTTTCTCGAAATGGGGGACGAGCCAGTGTTCATCGACAGAATAACGGGCAAAGCCCGAGCCGATCTGATCATAGATTCCGCCTGAAGCCATCGCATCCAGCGTCCGGTCCGCCATCTCGAAGGCCAGCGGCTCACCATGCCATTTGTAATACCGGAACAGGTAAAGCAACTGATGGGGCGAAGGGAATTTCGGAGCGCCGCCGAATCCTCCGTAGACACCATCATACAGTCTCGCGAGCTGGCCGAACGCCTGGTGGAGGGTAGAGGACGGAATTTCCCCGTTGCCGGGTTCTGCCCTGACTTCGAGCGCCTCCTTCATCCGGTTACCGATCTCTTTGATCCGCTGCGGATCATTCGTATAAACGTCATGCAGTTGCGGGAGGACGTCCATCATGCCCGGACGTCCGTACTTGCCCGTTTTCGGGAAGTAGGTGCCGACATAGAAAGGCTTCTGGTCGGGGGTGAGAAAGGCGTTCAGCGGCCATCCGCCCTGGCCGGTCAGCTTCATGCAGGCATCCATATAGATGGCGTCGATGTCCGGCCTTTCCTCACGGTCAACTTTGACAGGGATGAAGTATCGGTTGATCAGTTCCGCGACTTCCTCGTCTTCGAACGATTCATGGGCCATTACATGGCACCAATGGCAGGTGGAATAGCCGATTGAAACGAAGACCGGTTTGTTTTCTTCCTTCGCTCTCCGGAAAGCTTCTTCCCCCCATGGATACCAGTCGACCGGGTTATGGGCATGCTGAAGAAGATAGGGGGATTTCTCGTGGATTAACCGGTTTGTATGTTCATAGTCGCTCATGTTCCCACTCCTTCCTGGTACAAGTATAGCCTCTTATGGGCCCGGGAAAAACCGATGCCCCGGAATGCAGGCAGAAACCGCATGGACCAGACATGTCCCGCATACCTTCATCATGTAGAAGAACTTGTCCGCCGCATGAGATATAGCATAAATGATGGAGGGATCACTGCATGAATGTCATGCTGAAACCGGTCAGGCCCAACTTGGACGAGCCTCAAGCGATCGGGCAGGGATTATCAGATGAAGAGGTCACGATCAGACGGAAAAAAGAAGGATTCAACGAATTGCAGGAGGAAAAGCGCAAAGGTGCCGGCGCTGTATTCATTGATCAGTTCAAGGATTTCCTGGTCATCATCCTGAATATTGCGGCGGTCATCTCCGCGTTTCTGGGGGAAGTCGAAAGCTCGATTGTCATTCTGACCGTGGTGTTGCTGAACGCGGCGCTCGGTACGGTCCAGCATGTCAAAGCGGAAAAATCATTAAGCAGTCTGAAGGCACTGGCGGCTCCCACTGCAACTGTTTGGAGGAATGGCCAAGTCGTCCAGATTCCATCACGGGAAGTCGTTACAGGGGATATCCTGGTCATCAATGCCGGGGACTATATCTGTGCGGACGCCCGCATTTTGGAGAGCCATAGCCTCCAAGTGAATGAAAGCTCATTAACCGGCGAATCACTGCCGGCAGAAAAAAACGAGAAGTTCATATCAGCAGACGATATCGCACTGGGTGACAGGAAAGACATGGTCTTCTCGGGCAGTTTTGTCACAGGAGGCAGGGGAAAAGCAGTTGTGACGGCAATCGGCATGGACACCGAAATCGGAAAAATTGCAGATTTGCTTGAACACGCAAAGGAGAAAAGCACGCCTCTTCAGGAAAGGCTGGATCAATTCGGGAAAGTGCTGGCCATCGGAATCACCGTCATCTGCCTGATTGTTTTCGGGTTGGATGTGGTCCGCGGACGCGAATTGACAGATTCATTCATGTTTGCCGTTTCCCTCGCTGTTGCCGCCATTCCTGAGGCACTGGGCTCAATTGTGACAATCGTCCTTGCTTTCGGGACACAGAAGATGGCAAAGGAAAATGCCATCATCCGGAAATTGCATGCGGTAGAAACCTTGGGTAATATTTCTGTCATTTGTTCAGATAAAACCGGAACGCTCACCCAGAATAAAATGACGGTTCAGAAGTTCTACGCAGATGGAAAGGTTTTTGGCCATGATCAATTGCAGCCGGGCAACCAACACCATGAAAAGCTGCTGCGCATGGGCCTTCTGTGCAACGATGCCATGACGGCAGGCGGACAGGAAATCGGAGACCCGACAGAAATTGCTCTCGTCAACATCGGAAAACAATATGGGCTTGACGAACTTGCGGAGAGGGAGCGGAATCAGCGTATTGGAGAGATTCCATTTGATTCGCGCAGGAAATTCATGTCGACGATCCACCGCATCGGCCATAAGCAGGTGATGATCACCAAAGGCGCAATGGACGTGCTGATTCCAAGAATCAGCAGCATAGAGACGGCAAGCGGCATCCGGACCCTCACCCTTCAGCAGATCGAATCCATCAGACAGGCCGGCCATGCATTTGCGGACGGTGGCCTGCGTGTCCTTGCACTTGCCTATAAAGAAATTGTTCCAACCATACCGGGCATGGCGCAAGAAGAGGGACTGACATTCCTGGGGCTGATCGCCATGATGGATCCCCCGAGGGAAGAAACGGAGCAGGCGGTGGCCGATTGTGTCCGTGCCGGCATCAGACCTGTCATGATTACGGGCGACCATAAAATCACAGCCATTGCCATTGCCGGGCAAATCGGGATTTTGACCGATCCTTCCGAGGCGGTTGAAGGAAAAGACATTGAGAAACTGGCCGATGAAGAATTAAGGAATCGGATCGAACAGTTTTCCGTTTATGCACGGGTCTCTCCCGAACATAAAATCAGGATTGTCCGGGCTTGGCAGGAAAAAGGAAACGTCGTCGCCATGACCGGCGACGGTGTCAATGACGCCCCGGCCCTGAAACAGGCGGATATCGGGGTTGCCATGGGGATGGCGGGCACAGAAGTGGCCAAGGATGCTTCATCCATGGTTCTGACTGATGATCATTTTTCAACCATTGTGAAAGCCGTGTCCAATGGGCGGAGCATGTATCACAACATCAAAAACGCCATTCAGTTTTTATTATCCGGTAACGCGGGAGCGATTTTCGTTGTGATATATGCTTCCCTTCTCGCCCTTCCGGTCCCTTTTCTGCCGGCTCACCTGCTGTTCATCAACCTTTTGACGGACAGCTTGCCGGCCATTGCCATCGGACTGGAACCGCACAGCAAAAAAGTGATGAAAGAAAAACCTAGAGACAAGGATGAAGGCTTGTTCAGCAAGCGGGATATCGGGCAAATCACCTTGGAAGGCCTGCTGATTGCCTCTGTCACCATCATCGCTTTCCGGTATGGGCTGTCTGCGGAAAATCCCGCTGTAGCCACCACGATGGCATTTGCAACGCTGTGCCTGGCAAGACTGCTTCATGGTTTCAACTGCCGCTCAAAAGAGTCTATATTCAGGATCGGCCTATTTTCCAATATTGCCTGCTGGATTGCTTTTCTGATCGGCGTGATCTTGCTGAATCTTGTGCTGACGTTCGGCCTGTTTAATGCGGCTGCGCTGGACAAGGAACAGTTGTCTATAATCTATGGGCTGGCATTTGTGCCTTTCGTCATCATCCAGACCGGTAAATTGATTTTCGTGAAATCGTAACAGCCACCACCCCGAACTTGCTCCGCTCCCAACGGATGCGAGTTCAGATTTTTAGTTGGAATAAAATGTTGACCCTGACGCTGCGTCAGACTTTATACTGGATTCATAAGTTGAAGGAGGAGGTCGGGATGCTTCGAAAAGTAAGTGAAGTCGCAGAGCTGACCGGTGTCAGTGTCCGGACGCTGCATCATTATGACCGGATCGGGCTTTTATCGCCGGAACATGTCACGGAAGCAGGGTACCGGCAGTACTCCGAACAGGAATTGGAAAGGCTTCAGCAGATCCTGTTTTTCAGGGAACTGGGTTTCCGGCTAAAGCACATCGGCGAAATTTTGGAAAGCCCGGACTTCGACAGGCTGGAAGCCCTGGAGTTGCAACGGGAAGCCCTGCTGGAGAAACGGGCAAGACTGGACCGGATGATCCGGACTCTTGAAAACACCATCCAAGATGTGAAAGGAGAAATCGAATTGACAGATAAGGAGAAGTTCGAAGGGTTTGACTTCTCGAACAATCCGTACGAGGACGAAGCCCGCAAGCGTTGGGGAAATGAGGCGGTCGACCGCTCCAATCAGGCATTGGCCAACATGCTGCCGGAAGGGCAGAAGCGGCTTGGCGAACAGATGGAGGCGCTGTTCCGGAAACTCGCTGCCATGAGGCATCAAGACCCGGCAACGGAAGAGGTCCAGCGGGCCATCGGTGAATGGCATGCATTCTTGAACGGTATGGGTTATGCGTATTCGCCGGAAGCCTTCAAGGGGCTTGGACAATTGTATGTCCAAGATGAGCGGTTTACCCGGAACATGGACCAATTCGGCGACGGATTTGCCCGGTTCATGGCTGCTGCCATGGGAATCCGCGCCGACCGGCTGCAGGCATGAGGCTTCGGTCCGTATGCAAAACCGCTCATCCATAGTTCAACAGCACACCTGCCCATGAGGCTTTCCGGAACACTTTTTCCGGAAAGCCTTTTAAAATCAAGCCATTGAGACTTTTGTTCCGGCGGCATCATGAACTTATCAATCACTCTCGGCTTTCTCTGGAAGTACACCATACGTTTGGGCGTACCCCGCTCCGCCGTTTTACGATCTTATTGGTTTTTACTATTTTGAGATAGGGAATAAGGGGGGTAAATCTGAAGGGAGAGAATCCTATGCAACAAACAGAGAATACAGCTTCCAAGAAGGAACGTCCCCGAAGGCGCAAGCTGGAAAAGTCCCTAAAACCGTCATGGGTTTTTGCCATCGCACTCGGATCATCGGTCGGATGGGGCGCGTTTATCCTCCCCGGGGACTGGATCAGGGAAGCAGGGCCGGCCGGGGCAATGATTGGCTTATTTATCGGAGCGCTGGTCATGATGGTGATAGCCTCGAGCTATGGGGTCATGATCAAAGAACACCCGGTATCCGGAGGTGGCTTTACATATGCATACTTGGCAGCCGGGAAAAGATGGGCGTTTTTATGCGGATGGTTCCTGACACTTGGCTACCTGTCGATTGTCGCTTTGAACGCATCCGCGTTTACCTTGCTATTAAAGTATCTGATGCCGGGATTCATGAAACAGGGTTATCTTTATTCAATAGCAGGCTGGGATATTTATGCACCTGAAATTGCAATTTCTTCAATCTTGCTCATCCTGTTTGCATTTGTAAATTCGACCGGTACAAATGTATCGGGTCGTCTGCAGTTCTGGTTCAGCCTATTCCTCGTCGCAGGGGTGTTTATTCTCGGGACACTGACATTTGGAATCGCAGACGAGCCTTTGGCCAACATGGGACGGATGTTCAGCGGAGAGATTTCGCCGATTGCAGCGGTACTGACCATTTTGGCGATTGCTCCCTGGGCTTATGTCGGATTTGACAATGTTCCTCAGGCTGCGGAGGAATTTGACTTTTCACCGAAAAAGGCGACGTTCCTGATTGTGGCTTCATTACTGGCTTCATTCTCCATTTATGCGGTCATGATCGGGGTGACTTCCTGGACCTTCCCGGGTAATGGGGGGACCGGAGGAGAACTCTGGGCGACCGGCAGCATTGTATCCAATGCCCTCGGTAAGGCAGGTCTATTCGTGATGGCCGTAGCCATCGTCATGGGAATCTTCACAGGACTCAACGGATTTTATATGTCATCGAGCCGCCTGATCTTCTCAATGGCCCGGGCCCGGGCGCTGCCGGCGATTTTCCGGAAAACCTCCAAACAGAGCGGCATCCCGGTTGCCGGTATCTGGTTTGTCACCTTGCTGACGCTGCCGATGATGTGGTTTGGACGGCCGGCGTTGTCCTGGATTGTGGACATGTCTTCGACAGGGGTCTCGATCGGTTACTTCTTTGCATGTCTCGCAGCGTACAAGGTACTGGCGAAAAAGAAACGGGAAGGACGCGGAGCGGAGCCGGTTAAGCAGGCACTGTCAGTGATGGGAATGGCGGCAAGCCTCGGCTTTCTTGCCCTCCTCCTGATCCCGGGCGCCCCCGGGTCGCTGACTTTGCCATCCTATCTGCTGTTTGGCGGATGGGCGGTGACAGGCCTGATCTTCTACAGCCTGATGAAAAAAACATATTTATCGTTATCAAAAGAAGAAACGGATTACTACATGCTTGGCCGCGAGCCTGCCGCAGCAGAGGAAACCGTAAGGAAAAGGATCAGAGTCAAAAGGCCTGTCGGGAAAACCGTATAAAGAAAAAGGCTTTTCGGAGTTTTACCGCTCCGAAAAGCCTTTTTATCAAATCAGATACACTGCGAAATTCAAGATGAAGAGGACTGCAATCACGTATAGCGGCTTGGCGACTTCCCGGGCCCGTCCGCTTGCCATCTTCAATAGCGGATAGAGGATGAACCCTACGGCTACCCCATCGGCAATGCTCTGGGTAAACGGAATCATGGCGATCAGGAATATCGCGGGAAACGCCTCAGTCAGATCCGATGTCTCCAGGTCAGTGATATTCTGGACCATCAATCCTCCGATGATTAATAAAATCGGAGCAATGGCATTGTCAGGAATAAACTGGATGACCGGAATAAAGAAAATCGACAACAGGAACAAGATTCCTGCCGTCACCGTGCTGAGCCCGGTGCGTCCGCCCGCTGCAATGACAGCACCCGTTTCCGCGGTTGCGACCGGCGTACTCGAGCCGAGCAGTCCCGACAGCATCGCGGACAGCGAAGTCGCCTGTAGAGCCCGCTCCGCCTTTTCCGGACGGCCCGCGGCTGCGGTATGTGCCTGTACGAGGCCGATATTCTCAAAGACGGTCACCATCGTCAGGGAAAATGTCCCGACGATAAACGCCATGGACAGCACACTGTCAAACGACCATGCAGCAAACACATCACCGTATGAAGCAATTGAAATTTTCTCGTTCCCCGATGAGTCAGGCAAAATGCCGAACAGTGCCGCTATGCCGGTTCCTGCAATCATGGCCCAGAGAAAGTGCCCCATGATATTCCTCAGGAACAGGACGAGCGCGATAAGAAGCGTCAGGACCGTAGCGATCAGCTTCGGATCCGAGAGATCGCCCAGCGCAATCATGGAGCTGGTGCCACGGTCGATGATGCCGCCTTTCTCCAGGCCGATGAAAATCAGGAACAGCCCGATCCCGACCGTAATGGCCACCTTGAGAGACTGCGGAATCACCCGATTCAGGATGGCCCCCAGTTTCGAGAAGGCGACCGCCACGAACAAGACACCGGAAATGAACACAAGGGTCAATGCCGTCCGGTAATCCAGTCCCATCGAATGGACAAACGTATAAGTGAACATGACGTTGATGCCCATCCCGGGAACAAGGAGAATCGGCGCGTTGGCCCAGAAGCCCATGAGGAGGCAGCCGGCGAATGAAATCAGGATCGTGGCGATCATGGCGCCCTCCAGCGGCATCCCGGACTCGGCGAGGATGAACGAGTTGACCGCTATGATATAGGCGATCGTAAAGAAGCCGACCAGCCCGGCCATCACTTCCGTCCGGACCGTTGTCCCGTGTCCCTTCAAATCAAAAAAATCTTTTCTCATTGTGAAACCCTGCTATTCAATTATCCCTCTCCCTACCCGCTTCACTCCATAGGAGCAAGCCACAATTCTTTATTATACAGCGGATTCCAGAAAAATCAAAGAAGCCCTCCGCGATTGCGGAGGGGAAGGGAGTGGCCGATCAAGCTTTGGTGCTGGAAGCGACTTCTTTGGTCAGTTGCTCCAGCTCGTCGATCAGGCTTCCGATGTAGGCGATGGTGTCACGGAGCGGAGCATCCGTCGTGATATCGACACCCGCCATTTTTGCGAGTTCAACAGGTGATTTTGTGCCACCAGCACGCAGGACTTCCAGCCAGTCGTTCACAGCTGGCTCGCCTTCGTCAAGAATCCGCTTGGATACTTGCGTGGAGATCGTCAGCCCCGCACTGTAGGTGTACGGGTATAATCCCATGTAGTAATGCGGCTGGCGCATCCAAGTGAGTTCGGCGCCTTCTTCGATTGTTACCTCGTTGCCCCAGAACTTTTCGAGCACGCCGCGCTTCAGTTCATTCAGCACGCCTGCATTGACGCTCTGGCCGGCATCAATCCGCTCGTAGACTTTGCGCTGATAGGCGGCTTCCAGCAAGTGGGTGACAAAATTGTGGTAATACGTCCGCGCCACGATGGATGCAATGACCCAGCGCTTGAACCTCGGATCATCCGAGGTCTTGAGCAGGTGGTTGGCCATCAGCATCTCATTCATCGTCGAAGGTGCCTCGATAAAGTAAAGGGACGGCCGTGCATTAAAGACTCCCTGATGTTTGTGGGCGTTGTAGAAATGGCCTGCATGGCCGAGTTCATGTGCGAGGACAAATACATCCTCCATGCTGCCAGACCAGGAAATCAGGATATATGGGTGTACGCCGTACGGGCTGGAACAAAATGCGCCCGTTGATTTTCCTTTGTTCTGGGCGAAGTCGGTCCACCGTTCGTCATAGGATCGCTTCAGCATTTCCGAATAGTCATCGCCCATCACCGACAGGGCGTCAAAGATATACTTTTTGGATTCTTCGATCGTAATTTTCGGTTCGTACGACGGGTCAAGCGGCACTTTCAAGTCCGCGAATGTCATCCTGTCAATCCCGTGAACATCCTGCAGAAGCTTGGCATACTTGCGCATGTGCGGCGCCAATTCATTCATGATGAGGTCGATCTGGCGATCGTACAGCTCCCGGTCCACTTCCTGGTTGAACAGCAGGTAATCGAAGACCGTGTCAAACCCGCGAAGGTCGGCGGTTGTCTTCTCTGTCTGGAGATGGATGTCATAGGTCTTCGCGGTCGTGTGCTGGTATTCGGCCAGCTTGTCATAAAACGCCTTGTAGGCAGCACGGCGTTTTTCCGTGTCCGGATCGGTCTCCCAAGTTCCTTCAAACAGATTGTAGCTGTTCGGGAACTGCTCTCCGCCTGCTTCAAAAGCAGGGAAGTTCATATCGACGAGTTTTGTCACATTATAAAGTTCATAAGGCGCATCAAAAACGGAAGAAAACGCGGCAAGCACTTTTTCCACTTCCGGATGAAGTTTATGAGGCTTGAACCGGAGAATATCTCTCAGGTAGATGCGGAAGTCCTCGGACTGTTCCATTGCTTTTTTCAGTTCCTCAACTGGTAGCTGAGATAGCTCGCTCTCAAAAAAGCTCATCTCGGCCGAACTTTTCGCCATGAGCGAGCTAAAAGCCGCTCCTCTCATCTGGTGATCGCTGTTTGCCTGGTCTTCGCTCTGCAAAAGGCTCACATAAGTACCGGCAGGAATGATCAATTCATAGATTGAGGCATACTCTTTGAGTGCTTCGAGAGCAGAAGCTGAATCTGTGATTTTACCCTGGAATTGTTCGGAAAACTCGCTAACTGCTTTACGAATCTCATCAAGCCTTGCTTCGTAATCGGATTCCGAAGCAAAAAGATCTTTCAGGTTCCATGTTTCTTCAAGCTTCACGTCTGAACGCGGAATTGCGGACAATGGTCGTTCCCCCTTAGTCTTACGGTAGTCGAATTAATTGTATAACATCCGGGCTTCCATTGAAAGTGGATTCTGAGCTTTCTGACATAATGGAGAAAGGTTATGCGGTTAGTTAATGAGGGAATAGAAAAAGAACTATGTGATAGAAGAGGTGTACTGATGACCAAACAGATACCGGAGATCAAGATGATCGACAACACGGTGAACGTAGTCACCGAAGGTTACAACTTTGTCGGAAAGCGCATGTCCCAAATGGATACCGACGTTTTTGAAGCGAGGATCCTGGGGAAGAAAATGATCGTGATGACCGGGCGTGATGCAGCAGAACTGTTTTACGACGAATCCAAGATCAAAAGGGAAGGCGCAATGCCGGCGCGGATCCAGAAAACCTTGTTCGGCGTAAACGGCATCCATACGAAAGATGGACAGAAGCATAAAATCCGGAAAGCGATGTTCATGTCGATGATGACAGAGGAGAGGCTGGCCCATCTCCGCACCATTCTCCAGGAAGAGTGGAAGCGCAAAGGACTGGAAATGCAACAGAAAAAACGGGCTGTGCTGTTTGATGAGGCGGAGGAACTGATTCTCAGAGCCTTGTGCCGGTGGACGGGTGTTCCGCTTACAGACGCAGAATCGTGGCGGCGTGCCTATGAAGTCGGCGTCATGATCGATGCGGCAGGCGGTATCGGGAAAAGATACCGTGAAGGAGAAAAGGTAAGGATCAAAACGGAAGGCTGGATTCAGGAAGTGATCGAAGCGGTACGGGACGGCAGGATGAAAGCCGAGGAAGGCACGCCTGTCCATACGGTCGCTTTCCATGAGGAAGAAGGGGAGCTGCTGGATGCCCATATGGCGGCCATCGAACTTCTGAACGTTATCCGGCCTGCGGTAGCTGTGGCCCGGTTTGTCGCATTTGCAGCACTTGCCCTGCATGACTTCCCGGAATGGAAAAACAAGCTATCCACCACGAAAGAACTGAATAACTTTGCCAATGAAGTGCGGCGGTTTTATCCATTCACGCCTTTTCTTCCGGCTGTTGTCAAAGAAGATTTTGAATGGAAAGGTTATCGGTTTAAAGAGGGCCGTCATGTGATTCTGGATGTACACGGCATCAACCGGGATCCGCGCATCTGGGAGAAGCCTGAGCTCTTCAACCCGGACCGGTTCCATGATTTCGTCGATGACCGCTTTAACTTCATCCCGCAGGGCGGCGGAGATCCGGAAACCGGACACCGGTGTCCGGGTGAGCCGATCGCGGTTATGATCATTGAAGAAAGCGTGCGGTACCTTGCAGAAAACTTATCCTATGATGTGCCGGAGCAGGACCTCACCATCAACATGGTCCGCATGCCGACCCTCCCGAAAGACCGCTTTATCCTGGACAACATCAAAGTGACGGAAAGGTAAGCCGTCCCAAGCCGCAATTTCATCGTCATCAGAAAGTGAAAAACGGATCCGGAAAACTCTTTCCGGATCCGTTTCAGACTGTAGACAAAGTGAGTATATTACTCCGTTGTCTGCAGTTTTTTTCTTTTCCATAAAATCCTCCGGATTTCCGCTGCGGGCCCTCGCTTACCGCGGGCGTTGCCTTAGCCTCCTCGAGCTTCGCTCTGCGGGGTCTTCGGCTAACGCTTTTCCCGCAGGTGTCTCGGGCCCTCCGCTTCAATCCGCCATATGGCTTATTGAGGCAAACCGTACCTGTTTATATAATCGAATGAACAGACTACAAAACGGGTGATGAATATGCTGTCGAAATCGAATGGAACCAATCGCGATCAACTGGAAATGATCTCACTTGATGAAATGGTCCCGGAGGACCATCTG
>NZ_FNAR01000009.1 GCF_900101985.1 Bhargavaea beijingensis | reverse complement strand
AGAATATCTGTTCAAATCGATTTCGACAGCATATTCATCACCCGTTTTGTAGTCTGTTCATTCGATTATATAAACAGGTACGGTTTGCCTCAATAAGCCATATGGCGGATTGAAGCGGAGGGCCCGAGACACCTGCGGGAAAAGCGTTAGCCGAAGACCCCCGCAGATGTTGCGCAACGCTTTGCGATGCGCACAGACGCCAGTCTACGTACTGGCGCCGGCTAAGGCAACGCCCGCGGACTAGCGGACGCCGTCACGAAGAACGGCGTCTGTGGCCAAAAGCGACAGCGTTGGCCAACAAGGGCCCGCAGCGGAAAACCGGAGGATTTTATGGAAAAGAAAAAACTGCAGACAAAGGAGTAATATACTCACTTTGTCTACAGTCTGTGACGGGACCATAGGTCCCGTCATTTTTCATGTCCAAAAACAAAAGTTGTTGGAGAGCTTTGAATTAATCGAAATTTCAATTATAATGAACGCATATATATAGAATATGAGTGTTGAACGGATACTTGGGGTTTCCGCCTCTGCGGCAAATTGCCGTCAGCGGGTTCCATATAAACAAAAAAGGGGGTTAATCATTATGAATGCAATTCTGGTTGCCGTGATCGGGCTGGTTGTTTTCGCACTGGGTTACCGTTATTATTCCAAGTTTGTCGCGGAACGCATTTTTCGTCTTGATCCGAACTACATCACTCCGGCACACAAGTACAAAGACGGCGTCGACTTTGTCCCGACAAATAGGTTTGTCTTATGGGGGCATCACTTCACGTCGGTTGCCGGAGCGGCTCCGATCCTCGGGCCGGCGATTGCCGTTTACTGGGGATGGTTGCCGGCGTTCCTATGGGTCATCCTCGGAACGGTGTTTGCTGCCGGTGTCCATGATTTCGGGACTTTGGCGCTGTCTGTCCGGAACAAGGGGCAATCTGTCGGGACCATTGCGGACCGGCTGATCGGCCAGCGGGCCAAAATGCTGTTTTTATTCATCATCTTGATACTTGTCCTGATGGTCAACGCGGTATTTGCCTGGGTGATCTCTAATCTGTTCATCAAGTACCCGGCAAGTGTACTGCCGGTGTTTATCCAGATACCGCTGGCGGTCTGGATCGGATATGCAGTCTATAAGCGGCAAAAGAAAATGCTCATCCCGTCCCTGATTGCGCTTGCGATCATGTACATTGCCGCGGTTGTCGCAAGCCAGGTAAGCTGGCTTCAGGTGGACCTGGTCTCCATGATGGGCGGGCAGGAAGGGGCAGGGCTGTTCGGGCTCGGTGCGGTGTCGTCTGCCTTCTTTATCTGGATCGTGATCCTGATGATCTATGTGTATATTGCCTCGACGCTGCCGGTTTGGAAACTTCTTCAGCCTCGTGACTTCATCAACTCCCACCAGCTCGTCGTCGGGCTTGGCATTTTGTACCTGGGCCTTATTTTCACGAATCCGGAAATCACCGCTCCGGCTGTGCATGCCGCGAATGATGTTTCCTGGTTCCCGCTCCTGTTTATCACCGTCGCTTGCGGAGCAATTTCCGGATTCCATGGTCTTGTGTCTTCCGGCACATCCTCCAAGCAGCTCGATAAAGAAACCGATGCCCGCTTTGTCGGCTACCTCGGGGCGGTCGGCGAAGGGGTCCTGGCGCTGATTTCCATCCTGGCTGTTGTGACACTATTCCCGAGCACTGCAGCATTCACGGAAGCTTACAGCAGTTTTGGTGCAGCCAATGCCGGAGGACTCGGAAACTTCGTGGAAGGTGCTTCCGGCCTTGCGGGAGGACTCGGCATCCCGGCCAGTGTGGCCACAACAATCGTTTCCATTATCATCATCAGCTTTGCTGCAACGACACTCGACTCTTCCGTCCGCCTGATGCGCTATATCATTGCCGAGATCGGCATGGAGTACAAGATGCCTGTGCTTGCCAAAGCGCATGTTGCGACATCAGTGGCCGTCCTGGCCAGTGCGGCACTCGTCCTGATCCCGAAAGGGCCGAACGGCTTCGGGTCCGGCGGCTATCTGCTTTGGCCGCTGTTCGGTACGGCGAATCAGCTGCTTGCCGGCATCAGCCTGATGCTGATTGCCGTCTGGCTAAAGAAACTGGGCAGAAACTACATGGTCGCGCTGATCCCGATGATCTTCCTCTTATTCATGACACTCATCGCCATGTTCCAGCAGGTGTTCTTCGAATGGGCGATGTGGGGCTCCAACTCGAATATGCTGCTGTTTGTCTTCGGTTCCATCATCTTCGTGTTTGCGGTCTGGATCATCCTGACTGCATTTAATGTTCTGACGAGGGGCGTCGACCGGCAATTGCCGGTGGAAGATTAAAGTGTGGAACAGGGGCCGTGCGTACGGTCCCTTTCTTTAATGGAGGTGAAACTGATGGAGCTGACAGAGAAATTAAAGAAGCTGATCCGGTATTATGAGGAAGTGATCAGCCTTCCCCACAAGCGGGAAATCGCGGCAGAACTCCGTGATGAGGATGATCTGTTCCTGCTTCTCCTTTATTCCGAAATGATCGGCATCCCGAATCCGGTCTATTACTATACACTGGAGCTGTACCCGTACATGATCGAGAAGTTCCATGATTGGCATCTCCGGATGGGGATGGAGAAATCTCCGCTAACCGGAATCCGGTGCTGCTGAAGGGAGGATCAGAATGGATGTTCTGAACAAGGAAGTGATCTTCGTCGGTGGAAAGGGGGGGGTTGGGAAATCCACATCAGCAGCTGCGATTGCACTAAGGTCAGCCGCTGGCGGACACAGGACCCTTCTCGTCTCCACCGACCCGGCACATAACACAGGAGATATTTTTGGGAGGAAACTGGACGGGGAGATCACAAAAGTGGCAGAGCGCCTGTCCGCGCTGGAAATCGATCCGGACAAGGAGACCGAGGTCTATATCGGCACGGTGAAGAAGAATTTGAAGGACGTTGTCCACTCCGCCATGGCAGACGAAGTCAACCGTCAGCTGGACACCGCCAAGGCATCTCCCGGTGCCGATGAAGCAGCGCTGTTTGACCGGCTGGTGACCATCCTCCTTGAGGAAAGTGGCCGATTCGATCGGATTATTTTCGACACAGCCCCGACAGGCCACACGATCCGATTGCTGACGCTGCCCGAGCTGATGGGGGTTTGGATCCGGGGTCTGCTGGAGAGAAGAAAGAAGACCAATGAAAACTATTCAGCGCTTCTGAATGACGGGGATCCTGTGGAAGACCCCATCTACGATGTCCTGAGGGAAAGGCAGGACCGCTTTACGAGGGTGAGGGGGATCCTTTTGGATCCCGAAAAAACCGGGTTCATCTTCGTCCTTAATCCTGAACGGCTTCCTATCCTGGAGACGGAGAAGGCGGTGTCGCTTCTTGGCCGGCATCATCTCCATGTCCGGACACTCATTGTCAATAAGGTATTGCCGGAAGAAGCGGACGGGGAATTTCTGCGGGAACGCAGGGTACATGAGCGAGGGTATTTGAAATTGATCGAAGAAACGTTTGAAGAACAGGAACTGATCCGTGTGCCCCTATTCCCGAGGGATATCACTTCGATGGAGGATCTGGAGGCATTCAGTCAACATTTTAAGGCAGGTGGGCAAATTGAAGGCATTCGTTTATGAAGTGGGAGAATGGAAACTGAAAGAGATGGAAGATCCGGTCCCGGGACCGGGCGAGGCGGTCGTCTCGCTCAAAGTATCCGGTCTGAATCGCCGCGACCTGTACATACCCGGCCGCATCGGACCGGACAAGGAAGCGGTTGTTATCGGTTCGGATGGCGCGGGTGTGGTCAGCCGGGTCGGGGAGGGGGTGAGCCGATTCAAGGAAGGTGATGAAGTCATCATCAATCCCGCCCTCGGATGGATGGAGCAGTCCGCTGCCCCTCCCGCAAGCTTCGAAATTCTTGGAATGCCGGACAATGGGACGATGGCTGAAAAAATTGTGTTGCCGGCAGATCAACTGGAGCCAAAGCCTGCGAGCCTGTCGTGGGAAGAGGCCGGCGTCCTGTCGCTTGCAGCCATGACCGGATACCGGGCTCTGGTGACCCGGGGACAGATCGAAGACGGTCAGACAGTGTTTATCCCGGGTGCGGGAAGCGGGGTGGCGACTTACCTGATCCAGTTTGCCAAAGCACTAGGCGCAAGGGTCCTGGTGTCTTCCAGAAGCGCGGATAAGCGCAACAGGGCAGTCGGAATCGGTGCGGATCGCGCCATCGACACGAATGCGGACTGGAAGGAGGAACTGAAAGATGAAACCATCGATCTCGTCATCGACAGCGTGGGGGAGGCAACGTTCAACCGGTCGCTGGAAGTACTGAAAAAAGGCGGCCGTATCGTCACATTCGGGGCAACGACAAATGACCATATCCATTTCGATCTTCGCTCTTTTTTCTACGGACAATATGATCTGCTCGGTTCGACGATGGGGAACCGGGAAGAATTGCGTGCCCTGCTGAAGCTGATGGAAGAAAAGGATATCCACCCGATCGTCGATTCGGTTTATCCCCTGGGGGACATTCTGACAGCCATGGATAAACTGGAGAACAGCACACAGTTCGGCAAGGTGGCCATCCGCATCATGGAATAAAGGAATCGCAAAAGACGCCAAGCCCATTACCGGGCCGGCGTCTTTTCGATGCCGTTCGCATCTGTCGGATGCTCGATGGCAATTCGTGTCAGTTACTTTCCCCGGAGCCATCCGTTTTCACGGAACCTGCCAACGGCTTCAATCCGGTTGCCGACATTCAGCTTGTCGAGGATGGTGGAGATGTAATTCCGCACGGTCCCTGTGGTAAGAAACAGCTCCTCGGCAATCTCCTTGGTTTCTTTGCCTTTTGCAATCAGTTCCATCACTTCGGTTTCCCTGGCGGTCAAAGGGTTCGGATTACTGAAAGCCATATCGACGAGTTCAGGTGCATAGATTTTTCGGCCGTCCACGATCGACCGGATCGAGTCGGCAAGATCTTCGCTCGGACTATCCTTGAGTAGGTAGCCGTCAACATGTGCATGGCGGGCCCGCTCAAAGTAACCGGACCTTGCGAATGTTGTGAGGATGATGATCTTGCACGGGTGGTCCCTTAGCTCATCCGCTGCATCCAGACCGGTCATGAGGGGCATCTCGATATCCATGATGCAGACGTCAGGGTTATGTGCCCTGACGAGCCGGACGGCCTCCGATCCATCAGAAGCCTGGCCGACGACGGTCATATCCTCTTCAAGATCAAGCAGGGAAGCGAGTGCGCCCAGAAGAAGGCGCTGATCTTCCGCAATCACGATTTTGATCATCCGATTCCTTCCTTTCTCCCTTCCTGGATGGCATGCGGCACATCGATCCGCAAGCGGGTGCCGCCGGCAGGCCTGTTGCCTTCCACATGAAGCGTCCCGTTGACAAAGTCCAGACGTTCCCTCATCCCCCGGAGCCCGTTGCCCCGGGAAGGCTGCCCGCTGATTCCGACTCCGTCATCGCATACTTCCAAACGGATGCCAGAAGCGGTTTCCGAAAGCCTGATCGCGCAGGAGGAGGCCCCGCTGTGGCGGACAATATTCGTGACGGCTTCCATCAGGCACATTCCGAGAACATCATCGATCAGCGGGCCGGGTTTGTATCCATCCGGACCTTTGCCGATGGAGGCGTCTATTTCGGCAGCCTCCAAAATCTGTATCGCTCTGGCAAGCTCGACTTCAAGAGTGGTCCCCCGCATGCCGGAAACGAGATCGCGTACTTCCTTTAACGCGGTCCTGGCGGTTTGCCGTACATCTATCATTTCCTTTTCGGCGCGCTCTGCATCTCTGCCGGCGAGCTTCGAAGCAAGATCGCTTTTCATGCCGATCAGCGAGAGTTTCTGCCCGAGTGTGTCGTGAAGGTCCCTTGCAATGCGCTGGCGTTCCTCATGGACGAGAAGTTCACCGATGAGGCGGTTGGCATCCTCCAGCTTTTCTTCCAGCACTTCCTGGCGGTGCCGGTTGTACTGATGGAAAGGGATGAGGATGACGCCGATTACCGACATGATCAGAAATGGATACTGGAATCTGAAAATTTCAGGTTCCGAGAAGATGACAAGGACAAGCGCAGCAACTGACGCCGCTATATTGAACGAGTAAAACAGGAAAAACGGTGTCCGACTTCTGATCTCCCCAATGAACAAAGCAAGGAACAGGAAAAAGTAGATGAACCCGAAAGCGACGGTCATGGTGAAACTGATCAGAATCTCGGTGATCAGGCAGGCATAACGGATCGCCGTATGTTGGCTGTATGAAAACTTATACGCCAAAAAGAATAGGGCGAATAAAACGAGTCCGGTGCCGATTTCCTTCAAGGACATGGTCCTGAAAATGAAAAAGAAAGGCATAATCAAAAAGAGGACCCATGCGTAAATATTGAACCAGCGATTTTTGGGATACAAATGATACCATTTCTGCACGGATGCCTTCAGTCCCATCAGTCTGTTTTCTGCATTATACCAGACTCCGGAAAAGCGGACAGCCGCACCGGTTTGTTCCGGGCGGCTGTTCATTAGGATTTCGTCGCATCCGGCTTATGCCGGCGCATCGCGTCGCCGAGAGCCGCACGTGTGCGTGCAGGTGCAGCCGTCTTCAGTTCACGGAATGTGATGAAGCGCTTGTTCGCTTCGTCAAATAGTTTGAAGCGTAGAGACTCGAGGCTGGTTTTCAGTGTGATGGTCGTCGCTTTCTGCAAGGGCTCGACAGATTCATGTGCTTCTTCGAGCTTATAGTTCGGCACGCGAGGCGCCAGGTGGTGAACGTGATGGTAGCCGATATTTCCTGTGACCCACTGAAGAACGAGCGGTAGTTTATAGTAGGAACTGCCATCGACTGCAGCCTTCACATAATCCCATTCGGACTCGTCTTCGAAGTACGAATCTTCGAACTGGTGCTGGACGTAGAACAGCCAGATTCCGAGCATGCCTCCAACGAACATGATGATGCCCTGGATCAGGAGGAATGCCTGCCAGCCGACGAGCAGCGCGGTTGCCGTGTAGAGGACGATGACCGCGATATTGATGAACCAGGTGTTCCGGCGTTCTTTCGGTTTCGCGTCCTTGCGGTTAAACCGGCCGGATACGAGGAACAGGTAAAGCGGTCCGAAGCCGAACATGACGATCGGGTTGCGGTAGAGGCGGTAACCAAGTTTCTGAAGCGGCGTCGCCGCACGATACTCCTCAACAGTCATGACCCAGATGTCGCCGGTGCCTCGCTTGTCGAGGTTGCCGCTGGTGGCATGGTGGATCGAGTGCTCGCGCTTCCACTTTTCATAAGGGAAGAGCGTCATGATTCCTGTGATGGTCCCAAGTGTGTCATTCGCCTTTTTGTTCTTGAAAAACGAGCCATGGGTGCAATCGTGGAAAATGATGAAAGTCCTGACGAGGAACCCTGCTGCGATGATTGACAGACCGACTGTCAGCCAGATGGAGACCGACAGGCTCATATAGGCCAGTGTCCACAAAATGAAAAAAGGCGGAATGGTATTTAAGATCTGGATGACGCTAGCCTTTTTGTCTGTGGTCTCAAATGGCTTGACGCTTTTTCGGAGCTGGATGGTTTTTTCTCTGCTCATTGTTTGCCTCCCGGATCGTGTTGATGATGTTTCCATCTTAACTGGCCGGGATTTAAGAAAACAGACATAGGTGTAAACAGTTGCACATGACAACTGTCATGGTTGCCCTGCCCGATCCGGGGAACGTAAACTATAAATAGGAAGAATACAGGGGGGATGGGAATGATCGGGCTGGATAAAATCCGGGAAGCGGCAGTCCAAATCAGCGATGTGATCCACCGGACGCCGGTAATGACTTCTTCAGGACTCAATGAACAGACAGGAAATGACATATTCCTCAAGGGAGAACATTTGCAGAAAACAGGTTCGTTCAAAATCCGTGGCGCATCCAACAAAGTTCTGAAAGCCGTACGCGAAGGCGGGCGCCATATGGTGGCCGCATCTTCAGGCAATCATGGCCAGGCGGTCGCTTACATTGCCGGTCAATCGGGAATCAGGGCGACCATCGTGGTGCCTGAAGACGCATCTCCGGCTAAAGTGGCAGCAATCGAATCATACGGGGGACACGTGGTCAGATGCGGCCTCACATCGGCGGAGCGGATACCGGAAGCACTCAGGATTGCCGGTGAAACCGGCGGGGTTTTTGTCCCGCCATACGATGATCCCGACATTATCGCCGGGCAGGGGACAGCAGGCATGGAAATTCTGGCGCAGGTTTCCGGTTGTGAAGCAGTTGTCGTCCCGGTCGGAGGAGGAGGACTTGCAGCCGGAATCCTTTGTGCTGTCAAACAGATGAATCCGGAAGTCCTCGTAATCGGTGTTGAGCCTGAGACCGCCGACGACACCAGGCAGTCCCTGGCAGCCGGAAGGAGGATTGCAATCGGGCCGACCCGGACGGTTGCGGATGGACTGAGAACATCGATCCCGGGGGAAGTGACTTTTCCGATCCTGCGGGACCATCTTGACTGTCTTGTCACGGTGTCTGAAGAGGAGATCAAAGAAGCATGCAGGTTTTTGTTCCGGTATGCCAAGCAGGTCGTAGAGCCGTCCGGTGCGGTATCGGTAGCGGCGCTTCTTTCCGGCAAGTCGGGTCTGCACGGCAAGAAAGTGGCAGCTGTTCTTTCGGGAGGAAATGTTTCGGTCGAGGCATTTGCGGAAATGCTTTAAGCCTGGAATGATCGTGTAGGCACCGGCAACTTCAGTCTCCGACATTTCCGTGACAGCATGCGGTCTCTGTACATGGAGACGGCCCGGCTATGGTACGATCATGGAGAGAAAACAGCAACGCGTTTAGGAGAAAATGCAGTTTGCGAGTAAATGGAAGTATCAATAGGAAGAAGATATGCATACGGAATTTTCCGTTTACAAAGACTGTTTCAACCGGTTGTCTCCACAACAGCGGATTGGTATGAACATTCAGATGCGGTCACAGTCAAACTGAATATGAGTTATTCCAACTTTTGTGACAATGACAGCAATCGAAGAGGGTTCACTAAAGCATGAATCATCTTGCATAGATAAATGCCTTTTTACATTTGACTATGCTTTAAGGAGCAGTGGTACAAATCATGACGAAGGAAATGACAGAGCAGGAGTTTCTATCTCTGATCCGGCCTGGTGATGACCTGGTCGTTCCGATTGCCAATGGGGAGCCGTTCCGTCTTCTGGATATCCTAGAAGCACACGCAGAAAGTTTCAATGGTGTGAGGATTCATCAGATGCATGCGCTCCGGGAACGTCGCTACATCAATGGTGAGTTTGACGGGCACCTGAATCACATTTCTTATTTCCTGAGCGGCGCGACCCGGAAAGCTTACCATAACGGCACCATCGAACTTGTGCCGAATAACTTCTCCGATGTCCCTTATTTGCTGAGGCGGACAACCAAGCTGTCGATGGTGCTGGCAAAAGCGTCTCCGATGGACGAGCATGGATATTTTTCGCTCGGGACAAACGCGGACTATGTGGCCGAGTTCATCGGCAATGTGCCGTTTGTTCTTGAGGTCAATGAAAACATGCCGAGGACGTTTGGTCAGAACCAGATCCACATTAGCCAGATCAAGGGTTTTATCCGGCATGACGAACCTCTCGTTCAAGCGGGAGCCCCTCCGGTCAGTGAGAAGGATATCGCCATTGCCGAAGAAGTTGCGGAGCGCATCGAGGATGGGGATACCATCCAGGTGGGAATCGGCGCGATACCGAATGCGGCCATGTCGATGCTTAAAGACCGTCGCCATCTGGGCATCCATACGGAGATGCTGACAAGCAGTGTGGTCGATCTGTACAATTCCGGTGCGATCGATGGCACAAGGAAAGCGACAAACCGGGGGAAAATCATCTGCACGTTTGCGCTGGGTGATCAGAAATTGTATGATTTCCTCCATGATAATCCGGGGGTTGAATTCCAGCCGGTCCATATTGTGAACAATCCGGCGAGGATCGCACTCGAGGACCATATGGTCTCGATCAACGCCTCCACGGAAATCGACCTGTATGGCCAGGCGGCTTCTGAAACAGTTGCCGGGAAGTACTACTCGCTTAGCGGAGGCCAGGCGGACTTTGCCAACGGCGTCCGTTTCTCCAAATACGGAAAAGGTTTCATCTGCCTTCATTCCACAGCAAAAGATGATACGATATCTCGAATCAAAGTGGCACTTACTCCGGGATCGGTTGTGACCACCTCCAAAAACTCGGTTGGCTCCATCGTTACCGAATATGGGGTTGCCGACCTGTACGGTCAGCCATTTTCGGAAAGGGCGCGGCGGCTCATCTCCATCGCACATCCGAAATTCAGGGAGGAACTGGAGTTTGAAGCAAAAAGAGCCGGTTTCTTTATCTGACATCAGGGAGAGAAGAACATGGGAAAGAGTGGTCTGCAGCCCTGCAGGATGATTGCAGGGGAAGGGGCGCCCGCAAAATGGCGAGATGGAGCGGGCGGTAAAGGGGAATGAGCGTTTACTATCAATTGATTCTGTATCTGCATGTGTTCAGCGCAACACTTTCCATCGGCCCGTTCTTCGTCCTTGTCCCACTGATCGGAAGGATGAAATCTGCGGATGAAAGCGCCCTGGATGTTCAATTGGCGGTTTTCCAATCTGCGGTACGGCTTGTCAAGCACGCCGGGCACCTGCTTGTCCTGTCGGGCGTGTTTCTGATCATTTCATCCGGATACCGTTGGACGACTTCCTGGGTGGCCATGACAATTCTGGTGATGTTGGCATCTGTTGTTTTTCTTGCAAGTGCCTTCAAACCGGTTATCCGGAAAATCAGGCGGAACGAGGCTGACCGTGGCCAGCTTTTAGACGTTTTGAACAGAAAGCTTTGGACTTATATTTTGCTGTTGTTGCTGATGCTTTACTTTATGGTCGTTAAGCCCGATTTTTGGTAAAAGGGGACGGCGGGGATAGTTGACCTCGCCGTCCCCTTTTTGTGTTGAATGAAATGTTTTCAGAAAATTATTGCAAGTACCCTAAAACCTCCATATAATTGAAGCAGAAGGACTTCTTTGCGCAGACACCTGTGGGGTGCGAAATCATCACATAAAGGGGGATGACCAATGAAGAAGAAGTTTTGGCGGCTGGCCGTACTGTCTGTCATCATGCTGGTTCTTTCCGCGTGCGGCGGTGAAGAAGGCAGCGGCGGTGGTGAGAGCGGGGCGAATATCGCAATCGGCCCGCCGGCCAGCGCGACAAATGGCCTTTCCAAGATTATTTTCGAAGCGTACGGCCTGGAGGATGGAGATTATAAGGAATTCCAGGAAGGTTTCGGGGATGCTGCTGATGGCGTACAAGATGGAAACATTGATATTTCGATCGGAATTCTCGGCCTGCCGGCTGCAAGTATCGAAAACCTGCAATCTGCAACAGGTGATGTAAAACTGATCAGCTTATCGGATGAAGCTGTTGCCCACATTGAAAAAAATACGCAATACAAAGCAATGACCATTCCGGCGGGCACCTATGATTTCCAAAAAGAAGAGATACAGACCGTAACGGCTTATGCCATTCTTATGGCTAATACAGATACGATTGATGAAGAGACCGGGTATCAGCTCACCAAAACGATGATTGAGAAGGCAAGTGAAAATACTCATGCCCAGGCGAAAGAAATGACACTGGAAAATGCCCTTAAAGGTTCGGAAGGATTGCCCATCCATCCGGGTGCCAAGCGCTATTACGAAGAACAAGGGCTGACCGTGGAAAATCCCGTTGCAGAAGTAAAGGCCGACGGTTCCAAGAAAGAGCTGGTTCTGGGCACAGGAAGCCAGGGCGGTACTTATTATCCGCTCGGAGGAGAAATGGCCACCATTTGGAATCGGTCCGTCGACGGGATCAACATCACCAATACGGAAACAGGGGCATCCATTGAAAACATGGCGACAATCCGGGACGGCAATATGGACCTCGGTATGACCGTGCATGAGACTGCTCTGTTCGCGGTAAATGGAGAACAGGACTTTGAAGACAATAGTGTTCCGAATGCGGCGTTTATCGGCCATATCTATCCCGAAGTCGTTCAGATTGTTACGCGGGAAGCAAGCGGAATCTCTGGATTTGAGGATCTGAACTAAGTAAAGGGGAAGACAAAGAGGAGGTTGATAGCCCTCTTTGTCTTCTTTCTTGAAAGGAGGAAGAAGGGATGGGAATCAAAGGGCAACAAGTGGACGCCCGTGAAGTGCTCGAAAAGTACGATCGGGAAAGCCATGTAAGGACCAATCTCGGGATATGGGCATGGATTGTCACTTTTTTGGGGGTTGCACTGACCGTTTTCCATCTCTATACAGCTTATTTCGGGATTTTGCCGTCCCAGAAGCAGGGCGCTGTCCATTTGGGTACTGCGTTGGGAATCATCTTTCTGCTGTTTCCGGCTAAAGCCGGCATTCAGAAAAAGCAAAACGGGGTTCCGTGGTACGATGTGTTTCTGGCCTTTACGGCCATGTATGTCACATACCATAAAATTTTCTTTTTCGATTCGATTCTGCAGAGCAGGATTTCAGGTTACAGTACACCTGATGTGATTATATCAGTAGTCGGCATCCTTCTCGTTTTGGAGGCGACGAGGCGTACCGTCGGGCTGCCTATTGTCGTTGTGGCTTCACTGATGATTGTGTATGCGGTGTTTGGAAAATACGTCCCGACCCAGATCCTTTCCCATGCGGGTTTCTCATTCGAACGCACATCGACAAACTTGTGGTACAGGGAGAGCGGCGTATTCGGAACGCCGATCCAGATTTCCGCGAAGTTCATTTTTCTGTTTTTGTTCTTCGGAGTCATGCTTGTCCATACGAAAATCGGTCAATTCTTCAATGATGTAGCTTATTCTTTGACGGGCAGGTTTACAGGAGGGACGGCAAAAGCCGCAGTGACGGCAAGTGCACTTCAAGGGATGATTTCGGGAAGTTCTGTCGGCAACACGGTCGCTTCCGGTTCGTTCACCATCCCGATGATGAAGAAATCAGGTTTTAAGCCGGAATTTGCTGCTGCCACGGAAGCGTCCGCCTCAACCGGCGGGCAAATCATGCCGCCGCTTATGGGAGCCGCCGCTTTTATCATGATGGAATACCTCGGAGTCCCTTATACGGATATCATGGCTGCTGCAGTCATTCCGGCAATGCTTTATTTTTCGGGGATTTTTATCGGCACACACTTTGAAGCGAAACGGCTCGGCATAAGCGGGATGCCGAAAGAGCAGCTGCCGATCCTTAAACGCCTTATGATCAAAGACGGCTACATGCTCCTGCCCCTAGTCGTCATCATCGGCACGATCCTCATTGGATTTACACCGCAGCGCGCAGCGCTGTATGGCATCCTTTCTGCATTCTTGGTAAGCCTGATCAGAAAAGACACCCGGATGTCCCTCCAAGGCACAATCCGTGTTCTGGAGGAGGGCGCCCGCGTGGCTCTACCTGTCATTGCTGCCGTGGCAACTGCTGGCATCATCGCCGGAGTAGTCAGTATGACCGGTCTCGGATCCAAGTTCGCGGCAGGAATCATTGCCTTGGCAAACGGATATTTGATCTTGGCACTGATTTTCACGATGATCGCCTGCATCGTTCTCGGAATGGGCCTTCCAACGACCGCCAATTACGTGGTCACCGCAACGATTGCCGCTCCCGCGCTGATCAATGATTTTGGAGTAGCTCCGATTGCGGCCCATATGTTCGTTTTTTACTTTGGGATTGTGGCAGATATCACACCGCCTGTCTGCCTCGCAGCCTACGCAGGGGCCGGCATTGCGAGGGCCAATCCGTTCAAGACAGGCGTGACCGCAGTGAAGCTTGCCATCGCGGCATTTATCATACCGTATATTTTTGTATATAACCCGATCTTGGTCGGTGTTGACGCAACCTTCGTCGGCATATCTATTGCGATTCTGACGGCGCTCATCGGTATGGCGGGGGTAAGCAGTGGGCTGGTCGGATATTTCGTCAGCCATTCCAATTGGCTGGAGAGAGTGACCCTGATCGTTGGCGGACTGTGCCTCATTGATCCGACCATGATCACGAATATTGTTGGCGTTCTCCTGATTGCAGCAGTTTGGGCGATTCAGCGAAAAAAAGAATCAGAGAATCGGCCGCCGCGATTGATATGAATTAATCTTGCAATAGAATAGAGACGCACCAGTTGACAAGCAAAAAAGCTCTCCTCGAAAAGACAGGGTATTCCTGTCCCGCTACCGAGGAGAGTTTATTCTGTTGGGTCAGATAAGATTCCTCACCCGGCAAAAGGATGAAACCATTTCCTGGGCAATATTTTGCTTGTTCCCGGCTTTTATCCGATTTCCAAAGCTCCCCTTGAATTCTGCAAAGTCCGGGGTGAAATGGAGAGCAGGCTCCTACAGGTCTGCAAGAGCCGGTTGTGCACCACTGTCGGCCGGTGAAGGGAGGATCGATTTAGTGTTAAAGGTCAGGCAATTCCGATCAGAATCAACATCAGCACTGGGAAGATTTAAAAGAACAGATTTAAGATCAGGTAGCAAATGGCTGCGAGCAGACCAACGCTCGGCATGGTGATGATCCAGGTAAGCACGATTTTTCGGGCTACACCCCATTTGACCCCCTTTACCCTCTGCGCGGAACCGACACCCATGATGGCAGAGGAAATGACATGGGTGGTACTGACCGGCAAGTGGATAAGTGTCGCACCGAAGATAACCGAAGCGGAGGCGAGGTCGGCTGCCGCCCCGTTGACCGGTCGGATTTTCATGATTTTTCCTCCCACCGTTTTAATAATCCGATAACCTCCGATCGATGTGCCCAATCCCATAGCGGTTGCCGCAGATACACGAACCCACATCTGGATGTCATCGGTGGTCTGCCAGCCGACAGCAATCAATGCCAAGGTAATGATTCCCATCGTTTTCTGGGCATCGTTCGTTCCGTGGGTAAATGCCTGCAAGGCAGCGGTGCCGACCTGTAACCTCCGGATTCGTTGATTTGTCGTCATCAATGTGGCTCGCTTGAGGATAACTTTAAACAGGGACATGACGAGAAAGCCCATCGAGAGTGCGATCAGCGGCGAAAAAATCAGAGCCTGAAGAATTTTGACGAAACCGCTATAGTTCAGACTGTTAAAGCCGGCCGCTGCAATGGCGGCCCCTGCAATAGCGCCGATAATGGCATGGGATGAGCTTGACGGAATTCCAAAGTACCAAGTGATCAGGTTCCACGCAATCGCTGCAATAAGTGCAGCCAAGATGACAACAGCCCCGTTGGATAAGGCGAACGGATCGACGATATCCTTTGTGATCGCCTTGGCAACTCCTGTAAACGTGATGGCTCCGATAAAGTTCATACCTGCAGCCATCATTACGGCGGTCCTGGGAGGAAGAGCTCTGGTCGAGACAGAGGTGGCAATTGCATTGGCCGTATCGTGGAATCCATTGATGAAATCAAAGGCCAAAGCAAAGATGACAATCAATATGGTGAGAACAACCAGTAAATCCATTTGCCGGCCTCCAGTCCCTATGCGTTGCGCATAATAATGGTTTCTATCGTATTGGCGACGTTCTGGCACTCGTCAGCAATATCTTCAAGTTGTTCGTAAATATCTTTGAATTGAATGATTCGGATCGGATCTTTTTCTTTTTTAAACAAATCTTTGATGGAAGAGCGGAGCACGTCATCGCATTTACTTTCGAAATCTTTGATCAGCACAGCGTGTTCGTGCATCTCCGTCAATTTTTTGTGCTTCAGTTTCTCCATCGCTTTCACGATTTCGTCTGCACTTTGCCGGATATAACGGAGGAACGTGTTCATCGCCTCATCAATCTCGGCGAGAGCGAACATATCAAAGTGGGCGATGCATTCCTCGATTCCATCGAGAACATTGTCCATGCTGTTTGCCAGAGCCAGGATGTCTTCCCGTTCAATCGGAGTTATAAATGATTTGTTCAGCATGACAATCAGTTCATGAATGAGTTCGTCGCCATCTGTTTCATACTTCTTCATCGTTGTACTGATTTCCGGCAGATCGTTCAACGATCTGATCCGGAATTCATCTGCATAATGAGTGGCTTGCTGGACATTCAGCGATATCCTGGCCAACAAATCGAAAAACGGATCGTTCTTTTTCCGCCCGAACATTCGATCCCTCCTAGGTTGTTAAAGAAGCCTTCATTTGCCATACAAAAGAGTTATACCCGTTCTGTATCGGATTCAGATGTAAAATCGGGAAATGATGGAGCAGCCATGACTCCGTATGTTGTGGGAATATGCATAAAAATGCGAGCAACGGAGATCTGCCGCTTGCCGCGTTCAGAGTCCTGTTCCTCGCTGATCGTACGTTATCCGGTTGGTCGTCCATGTGCATGAATATCAGAGGGATCTGTCGTCTACCGCGTCGAGCCATTCGATGATCGGACCCATGACAGATTCAATGCAGCCGTCTTCGAACGGTGACAGCAAATTGGCTTCCTTTATGAGTTCAGTAAACGGCAGGGAACCGCCGAGCCGGCAAAGGTGCAGATAATCCGCCCATGCCGCCTCCCGTTCTTCCCGGGACCGCTTCCAGAATTGCAATGCGCAAATCTGGGCCAGGCAGTAATCGATGTAGTAAAACGGGATCTCATAAATATGAGCTTGGCGCTGCCAGAAGCCGCCTTCCTCAAGATACTCGAGCCCCTCATAGTCACGGTGCGGCAGATATTCGGATTCGAGTTTTTTCCAGGCGGCTTTCCTGTCGGCAGGGGTCATTCCTGGATTTTCGTAGATCATGTGCTGGAATTCATCGACAGCCACTCCGTATGGCAGGAATAACAGGGCGGAGCTGAGGTGGCTGAACTTATACTTTTCTGTGTCATCTTCGAAGAATTGATCCATCCATGGCCAGGCGAAGAATTCCATGCTCATCGAATGGATCTCTGCAGCCTCGCTGGTCGGCCAAATATACTCGGGCACCCCGATGTTCCTGCTGGAATAAACCTGAAACGCGTGGCCCGCCTCGTGGGTCAGTACATCGATGTCATCGGAAGTCCCATTGAAATTCGAGAAGATGAACGGGGAAGCGTAATTATCGATATACGTGCAGTAGCCGCCGCCTTCTTTGCCTTTTTTCGCAATCAGATCCATTAGGTGCCGTTCGAGCATGAACCCGAAGAACTCAGAAGTTTCGGGTGAAAGCTCATCGTACATCTTTTTCCCGTTTTCAATAACCCAATCCGCATCGCCTTTGGGAATCGCATTGCCGGTGATAAAGTTGAGCCCTTCGTCATGGAAGGTGAGGCGGTCCACACCGATACGTGACGCCTGCCGCTCGTACAGACGGGTGGCAAGCGGCACGATGTGTGTCTTTACCTGTTCCCGGAAGTTTTTCACCATCTCCCGATCATAACCGATCCGGTTCATTCTCAGGTAGCCGACCTCGACGAAGTCCTGGTAGCCGAGAATACGGGCAATCTGGTGACGGACTTCCACCAGTTTCTGGTAAATTTCGTCAAAGTCGTTTTTGTGTTCTGCGAAAAAGCCGAACCTCGCTTCATTGGCGGCTTTCCGTGTTTTCCGGTCTTTTGATTGTGTGTAGGGGCCGAGTTGGGCAAGCGTGAGCGTTTTACCGTCGAATTCAATTTGAGCCGAGGCGATCAGCTTTGCATACTCGGAGGCCAGCTTGTTTTCTTGTTGGAGAAGGGGAATCGCTTCCGCCGAGAATGAGCGGATCTTCTGGTCGGCAATGGTGAATAGCTGGGTCCCCCAGCGTTTTTCAAGCTCTTCCCGGAACGGGCTTTTGACGAGTTCTTTATAGAAGGCTGTATTCAGCTCATCAAATTCAGGCCCGATTTCATTGAAGTAATCCCGTTGCTTTTCGTAATAGGCATCGCTGGTGTCGATGGAGGAGCGGATATACACCAGATTGGATGCGGTGGTGAAGTTATTGGCCAGCCTGTTGAGTTCCCGGATTTCAACGTCTTGGACATTAGCCGAATCGGCTTGCCGGAATCGGGCAAGATGTTTGTTCCACTCTGTTCTGAGCAACTCCATGTCAGGACGTTTGTATTCATAGTCTTTGAATGTGGTCAACACAACCACTCCCTCTTGATAAATGTCTTCTTTTCCATTTTTGATGAAAGGGAGAGAAATTGCAACGCCAAATTGGCGAGCGATTCCGAAAAATACGTCCAAAAAAATCCCCTCCGCAGAGACGGAAGGGAGGCTCAAGCCGTTCAGCTATAAAGTGCCAATGCATTCATAAGAGTAGCCTGTGTTTTGATGCCGCGGAACTCGATACCAAGTTGCACGGCTGTTTGGGCGATTTCCGGGCGGATGCCGGAAAGAATGGCTTCCACTCCGATCAGCCGGAGTGCATCGATCAGCTGGAACAGCTGATGAGCTACCATGGTATCGACAATCGGAACGGCCGACAGGTCGATGAAAAGCATATCGAGCTTTTGCTCGGCCGCCTGTGCAAGGCTGGTTTCCAGAATGACGCGAGCGCGGTATGTATCAATGTCGCCGACCAGCGGCAAAATCCCGATGCCGCGCTTGACCGGAATGACCGGGCTGCTCAACTCAGTAATCATTTGCTGCTGGGATGTAAGAATGTTCTTATGTGCTTCTTCAAAATGCCGGGCGAAGTTTTCCATGATGAAATCGAAGGCATCATTGACGAGGTTGCTCCAATAGAACGCGTCTTCAATCGTGAAGCTCTGCTTTTCAGACATGATATATCTTTTAACACAATTCCAATAATCCGTCCGGATTACCCGGAACTGCGAAATCGTCTCATGCATCGTCACGCCGCTTTTCACCCAGTCCGTAGCGACTGATTCCGACCATTCATCGATATGTAATTTAAAATCTTCATCCTTTTCGATGAAAATACGGCTGACCTTTTCAATCAGCTTATCATGCTGCAAATGCAGTTTACCTTTGTCGCCTTTGTCAAAGACAGAATCCGCTCCGCCGCCTGCACTTTGATCAATCCATTCTTTTGCCAATTCATCCTTCCTGCCGATGATATACTCGTAGATGTCCTCCCGCTTACCCACACTATAACAACCTTTCGTATTGTATTTACCGATCGTCCTATATCCGTTTCTTATTTTAAAGGAAGGGAGACGGCGATGCACGGGAAAAGGTAGGAGTAATGTCTTTTCCAAAGGGCGGGTTACCGTTATAATGTTAACTGAAAAGAATTCTCAGCCGGATTTCAAATAGGAGTGAACTATGTTGGAAAACGAACAAGAAGTGTTTGATATAACAATCGTAGGCGCGGGTCCAACCGGACTTTTCGCTTCCTTTTACGCGGGCATGCGGGAAATGAAGGTCAAGATCCTGGACAGCCTTCCGCAACTGGGCGGCCAGCTTTCGGAACTTTACCCGGATAAATATATTTACGATGTCGGGGGCTTTCCGAAGATTCTGGCGAAAGATCTTGTTGCCAACCTTTCCGAGCAGGCGCAATACGGCAAACCTGAGATCTGCCTCGGTGAAACAGTGTTGGCAGCAAACCGGGACGGAGATCTGTTTGTCATCGAGACGGACAGGGGTGTCCATTATTCACGCACGGTTCTCATCACTGCCGGTGTAGGGGCGTTTCAGCCGCGCAAACTGAATGTCGAAGGCGCTGAAAGATTCGAAGGAAAAACATTGCACTACGGCGTCAAGGATCTGTCCGGATTCAAAGGGACGGAAGTTCTTGTATGCGGAGGAGGCGACTCCGCAGTGGACTGGGCGCTCATGCTTGAAGGAGTTGCGGACAAAGTGACACTTGTTCACCGCCGCGAACGCTTCACGGCCCATGAAACAAGTGTCACAAAGCTGCATGAATCGACCGTCCGTGTCAAGACCTCCCATAATGTCAAAATTCTGCAGGGGGAAGAAGGACGGCTGGATGAAGTCGTGCTGGTCAGCAAGGAAGGCGTTGAAACGAATCTCCATGCGGATCATGTCATCGTCAACTACGGTAACGTCTCTTCCCTTGGACCGCTCAAAGAGTGGGGGCTGGAAATGGACAAAAACTCGATTGTCGTCAATACCAAGATGGAGACGAATATTGAAGGGATTTATGCAGCAGGCGACGTAACCACCTACGAGGGCAAAGTCAAACTCATTGCCGTCGGTCTCGGAGAGGCCCCGATCGCCATCAATAACGCGAAGGCCTATCTGGATCCGAAGTCCCGTGTGCAGCCGCTTCACAGCACTTCTGTATTCAAATGACGGGCTGGGAACAGGCAATGGCGATCATCCGTTACATTCGGACCGAGCGCTCGATCCGGCGATTGCAACAGCGGGCAGAAGACGTGGAATGTGAATTGATCCTGACGGAGAATGCGGTCATTTCTTCGGAGCGTGAATTTCCACTGGCGAAAGTCTGGGATATGAGTTCACGTGCAGCGACAAGCCGCTGCTGGTTCCTGTACCTTCATACGGATGAAGGGGTGTTCGCCTTCAGGACAGAGGAACAGCCCGAAGGATTCATCGGCATTTACAAAAGCATGAAAAAGTAAAGGCGGTTTCGGCTTATCATATGGGGAAACTCCTCGAAAACGCTTCGCATATTCCCTGCGAAGCGTTTTTCATGTTTGCCGTTAAGTTTTCGCACAGGATGATTGCCGGGGGACGCTCCCGGGATTCGGAAGAGTTGCATAGACGATTTCAGGTGTCAGTGATTCCCTGGAGTGGTTGGGCTGTTATGGGCGCAAGATGACGGTAGCGAGGCTGTCCATCAGATCATTTTCATCCGCATTGACCAATTCTAAAAACAACTTGAGTTCCTTGCCGCATATTCCCGCTACACATCCGCTTCTATTTTTGTTATATTGGGGAGTGGCATTTTTAATTTTAAAGGAGAAAGGGAATGGTGTCGGATTATGGGAAAATTCACACACAGAGTCCTCTTGTATTATAAATACGTGCCGATGGAGGATCCGGAAACTTTTGCACAGGAACATCTTGCATTTTGCAGGGAACTTGGGCTAAAAGGCCGTATCCTTGTGGGCAGTGAAGGCATCAACGGAACGTGCTCAGGCACGATTGAGCAAACACAGAAATACATGGATGCCATGCATGCGGATGAACGGTTCAGCGATATGGTGTTCAAAGTGGATGAGGCGGAAGGCCATGCATTCAAAAAGATGCATGTCCGCCACCGCAAGGAGATCGTTAACCTCAGCCTTGAGGAAGATGTCGACCCAAACGAACTGACCGGTGAATACTTGGAGCCGGAAGAGTTTCTTGAGCAGATGCAGCGTGATGACGTCGTTGTTCTCGATGCACGTAATGATTACGAATATGACCTCGGCCACTTCCGCGGCGCAATCCGCCCTGAAGTTGAGACATTCCGCGAATTACCCGACTGGGTCCGTGAAAACCGTGAGAAGTTTGAAGGCAAGAAGATTCTGGCCTACTGCACAGGCGGAATCCGCTGTGAAAAGTTTACGGGCTGGCTGAAGCGTGAGGGCTTCGAAGATGTGGCGCACCTTCATGGAGGTATTGTTACTTACGGAAAAGACCCTGTTGCGAAGGGACAGCTCTGGGATGGACAGTGCTATGTATTCGACAACCGTATCGCCGTGCCGGTCAACCAAGTGGAGCATGTGGTCGTCGGCCGTGACCACTTTGACGGGACGCCTTGTGAGCGGTATGTCAACTGCGCAAATCCCGAATGCAACAAAAAGATGCTCGTTTCCGAAGAGAACGAACTTCTCTATCGCCGCAGCTGCTCTGATGAGTGCCGTGAACACCCCCGCAACCGTTACTTCCTCGAAACCGGCATGACGGAAGCAGAATGGCAGGAGAAAGTCGACGAACTCCAAGCCCAGAAGGCATGACGTAGGACCCGCGCTTTGGCGCGGGTTTTTTGGTGTCTGCTTTACCTTGGAAAATCGGCAACTGTTGTTTCTTTCCATGCTATACTGGAGAAGTTGATTCAAATCTGGAAGGATGGAAATGGCTTATGGAATGGAGAAATATATACCGCGGTCTTCTGATGGGCATCAGTGACCTGATTCCAGGAGTGAGCGGAGGGACAATCGCGCTGATTCTTGGGATTTATGATCGGTTACTGTCTGCCATCAGCGGATTTTTCAGTAGGGAATGGAAAAAGCAACTCTTGTTCCTGATCCCTCTCGGTGTGGGAATCGGAACCGCCTTGCTTCTTTTCAGCCGGCTGATTGATTACTTGCTTACTTATCATATCGTTCCGACTCAATTCTTCTTTATTGGCCTGGTTCTCGGAGTGTTGCCTTTTTTGTCAAGGGAAGCGGGGATGGCACGGAATTTTGGGCCTCTTCACTATGTGCTTCTTGCCGCAGTCGGAATTTCGCTTGCCGCCACTGCTTTCCTGAGCCCGGCCGAATCCGAACCGATCCGTGAGTTGAATGCAACCAACGCACCCGGCCTGTTCTTCGCCGGCTGGCTAGGCAGCATGGCGATGCTGTTGCCCGGAATCAGCGGATCCTTCGTCTTGTTGTTGCTAGGTGCTTATTCAACGGCAATTGCGGCACTGTCCGATCTGAACCTTCCGATCATTGCGGTGATCGGAGCAGGAGTCGGTGTCGGCTTTATTATCAGCAGCAAGGTCATTCACTATTTGCTCAGCAGGATACCGACCGTGATGTATGCAATCATCATCGGTCTGATTGCGGGTTCGGTGTTCGTCATTTTTCCGGGGCTTCCTGGAGATTTCCTCACAGGACTCATCAGCCTGATCACATTCCTTGCGGGACTGGCGTTGACAGCGGTAATCGGCAGGGAAGGAAAGAGTTTGGATATTCGGTGAATTCTGACGGAGAACGGTTCGTGCACTTGCACGGGCTGTTCTTTTTATGTATAACAGTTAAAAGTATGAGAAGGGGGAGGGAATTGCGTTGTGCGGAAGGTTTACGCTATACATCCCTTACGAAGAGCTGATTGCGAGATTCGGGATCGGCCGTACATTCGAAGAGGGAGAATATTTGCCGAGCTACAATATTGCCCCGACCCAGAAGGTGGTTGCCGTAATCAATAACGGCCGGGAGAACCGGATGGGCAAACTGCGCTGGGGACTTATTCCAAGATGGTCGAAAGAGATGAAAATCGGCAGCCGGATAACCAATGCGCGTGCAGAAACCTTGGAAGAAAAGCCGATTTTCCGGCAGGCGTTCGAGCGGCGCCGCTGCATCATTCCGGCCGACTCGTTTTATGAGTGGCAACGGGAGGGGGAGATCCGCAGGCCGATGAGGATCAGGCTCAAGGATGAACCTGTGTTTGGCATGGCGGGACTATGGGACACCTGGGTATCCCCGGCCGGCGAGAAAGTCCATACCTGTACAGCCATCACCACAAAGCCGAACCGTCTAATGGAAAGGATTCATGACCGGATGCCCGTAATTCTGAATCCGGCACACGAAGCAGAATGGCTGGCACCGGATAACCGGGATACAGGGTCACTGAGCCGCATGCTCGTTCCTTATGATGCAGATAAAATGGAAGCCTATGAAGTTTCGCCCGAGGTGAACTCGCCTAAAAACAACGGGCCTGAATTGATCGTGCCGTTTTGCTGAACTCCAATTAAACGTTTTAGCACTCGCTAAATAATACATCGAGTTTCCACTGTCAAAATCAAATAAATATTAGTATAATAGACTCAATAAAAACAGAATAATGAGTCTTTCGGTCGGTTCCAGCGGCCTCAATACGAGATATTCATAACGAGAGCGGGATGTGGAATGAAGAATAAAGAGCTGTTCCAGGCAAACAAAGGCGGATACCTCTATATGGTGCTCCATATCGATAGCGGCCATTATTGCATGGTTGCAAGCGATGAAAAGGAATCCCTCAGATTCCCTTCATCATTGGATGACTCTGTCTATGACAGCGCGCATTTTAAGGATATTCCGCTTTTCATTGAGAGGGTCCGCAACGCACATGGCGGCGAAGAATTTGTTCCCTTTTCTGTGAGGGGAAGAGACGATTCCAAGTGCCCGATGTATGTGGAGAACTTTGAACGGATTGATGAACAACATGTGTTATTGAGGGCGATCCCAATAAGGAAAGAACCTATTGAGATCGGGCCGGACAGTCCATCAACAACCTGGAGCAGCCCTTTTTTTGAATTTATGGATGAAGCGGCGGTTCTTTTGAGAACCAATGGCGAAGTGATGAAAATTAACTTATCGTTCACGAAGGAATATGGTTGGACAGAGGATGACCTTGTAGGAGGCATCCTGCCGTATGTGCCGAAGGATTTACAGGAAGAGTTCGAGGTGACGCGGAACCGGCTGTTGGCAGGGGAGAGGAAAATCGTTCTTGAGACCGTGCGCCTGAAAAAAAACGGAACCCGTGTGCCGGTCAGTATCCGGGCGTACCCTGTTTATGATAGTGAAGGCCATCTGGCTGCCGCAGCCGCCATGATCGTCTCCAAAGAATCGGCAGCAAACACACAATCACTGATTCAACTGCAGGAGCGGATCATCAAGGACCGGGACCAGCTCATTGTCGATATTATGGAAAATACTGACCTGGGTGTCGGCCAGTACGATTTTATCCATCATCGCTTTGTTTATTTGAGCCCGGCAATAAAAAGTTTGTTCGAGGTTGAACTGAACGAGATTTATGCCGATTGCATGGCTTTTCAAAAACATATTCATCCAGATGACAAGGGAAATATGGTGGAAGCGCTCTGCAATCCCGGTTCGGGTGAAATGGAATATCGGATCATGGTACCCGGCAAGGGACTCAAATGGTTGCGTACGAAGTCGGTTCCGATTTGCAATAGTGAAGGACGTATTCTTCGGCTCATAGGGTTCACGCAGGACATCACCAAGCAGAAATTCTCGGAAGAAGTCAACTTAAAATGGGAAAAACTTGGGATGGTCGGCCACTTGGCCGCCGGCATTGCACACGAAGTGAGAAACCCCCTGACATCGGTAAAAGGGTTCATGCAGCTGATGGACGAGACAGATTCAGCGGGAACATACATCGACATCGTCATGGACCAGTTGGATCGTATCGAACAGATTGTCGATGAACTGCTGATGCTCGCTGAACCCCATCAGGGTGACGAAATGAGAGCGGCCGATCTGAAGCGGGTCCTTCTGGAAGTCAGCCGTGTCCTCAGGGCTGAAGCGCGAATGCACAATTGCGAGATCCGTTTCAGGGTGCCGGACACGGAGCTTCCAGCCATCTGCAAAATGGATGAAATCAAGCATGTCATCATCAATTTGGTGAAAAACTCGATTGAAGCGATGCCTGATGGAGGGACAATCCATCTTGCGGCCTGGAATAGCGGAGAGGGTCCAGTCGTCGAAGTCAGTGATGAAGGGATCGGCATTCCTGAGGAACGGTTGCCGCGTCTGGGTGAGCCCTTCTATTCAAATAAAGAGAAAGGCACCGGCATGGGACTCATGAAAAGCTTCAAAATCATTGAGCGGCATGGAGGCACAATTGAGTTTGAAAGCGAGGAAGGAAAAGGCACGACGGCAAGAATCCGGCTGCCGCGCGTGAAGGAATCTACTCCTTTATGACTGATCTATTAATAGAGTGTAATAATATGTTTTCGTTTCTTCATCGATTTGTTACGCCACTGTAACATAAGCGTGGTAGAGTTGGTGTCGTTGAAGAAAGGAGACATTTACCATTATGAAAAAAAGCTTGATTGCGCTGACGGCAGCGCTGACCCTGGGTGCAGGTGCAGGAACCGCTTCGGCTGCGGAGCATACGGTCTCTAAAGGGGATACACTCTGGTCCATCTCTCAGGCCAATTCTGTCACAGTCGCACAGCTGAAACAGTGGAACTCCCTTTCCTCTGATTTAATCCGTCCGGGAGAGGTCCTGACCACCTCCTCTGGCAGCAACGCAACTCAGACCCAACAGAAAGCGCCGGCTGCTTCGAAGCCAGCAGCTAATGCTTCCACATATACCGTTAAAAGCGGCGATACGCTTTATCGCATCGCAACCAAACATGGCATCGGCGTCAACACGCTCATGGGGCTGAATGGCCTCAGCGGCTCGCTCATCTATCCGGGGCAAGTCCTGAAAGTATCCGGCAAAGCCGTGCAAGCGAGCGCGCCAAATAATGCTTCTGCGTCCAATAATGCTTCTGCGTCCAAGCCGGCGCCTTCTGCATCACGTCAACTGTCTGTCCGCGCAACTGCGTACACAGCTTACTGCAACGGCTGCTCCGGAATCACGGCAACCGGCATCAACCTGAAGGCCAACCCGAACCAGAAAGTCATTGCGGTCGACCCTAAAGTCATTCCGCTCGGAACGAAAGTCTGGGTTGAAGGTTATGGAGAAGCCATTGCCGGAGACACTGGCGGAGCTATTAAAGGCAACCGCATCGATGTCTTCATCCCTAACAAAAGCCGTGCGCTTCAGTGGGGATCCAAAACCGTTAAAGTGAAGATCCTGAACTGATATAGAATTGTAAAACAGCCATCCGTTCCACCTGATTTCAGGCGGCCGGATGGCTGTTTTGTGTGTCAAAGGCTGGTTTGATCTGCTTTCGTGCGTCTCATTCCCGATAGCGAATAGGCGGCTACGGCTAGGAGGACCGCTCCGGTGAGCAGGAAAGCGCCATGCGCATCCAAGTCCAAAAGCCCGATCAATCCGGACCCTGCAACAACGCCCATCGAGAAAAACGCATAGAAGTACCCATAAGCTTTCCCTCTGTAATGAGCGTCCGTCGAATCGATCAGCAAAGAATTGACTGAAGGGAACAGGAAAGCAAACCCGATTCCATACAAGGACATGGCCGCATAGAGCAGCGGCAACTGTCCGGCAACGGACAGGAACAGCATGCTTGCGCCCATGAGCGCGATGCCGAATGCCAGGGTCGCCTCGGGCCTGATCCGGTCAAAGAGCCGGTTGGTCGGCAAGACGAAAATTAGGATGGCGACGATTCCGAAGATGCTGAGCAAAAGGCCGCTCGTCTTCGTGTCGAATCCGATTGCCTCGACGCGGAGCGGAAGTACGAGGGCGAGCACACCCTGTGAGAACATCAGAAAAAAAGCGCCCGCAAATGCCCGGACCACGCCGGGATGCCGGAACAGCACCCTTACAGGGACGTGTCCGGAAGAGCGGTCGGCCTTATCTTTGCCTTTTCCTTCTGCCTCTCGTTGTTTTTTGATGTTGCCCAGGATGAACACGGCAAGAATGGCAAGTGCCAAGAGAAATGTGCCGTTCATCATCATGATGAATGGTGCGCCTTTTTTCGAGGCGATGATTCCGCTCAGAGCAGGCCCTGCAATCGCGGCCAGCCCGACAAAAGCACCTGACAAAGCAGCATTCTTCCCGCGCTTTGATTCATCCGAACGGTTGGCGATGAACGTGAATGCAGCAGGAACGATCAGTCCCTCCATGAAGCCGTGGACCACACGCACGGCCAGGAGGGCGTTCGGCGTGTCCGCGGGCGTGTAGAGGAAGAGGGCGGCGGACGACAGAAGCAGTCCGGCTATCAAAATCGGAAATGGACCAAGACGGTCAGTCGAAAACCCGGAGAACACGTTGCCGATCGTATTGGCGAACGAATAGATACCGACGACAAGCCCTGTAACAAAAGGCGTGGCACCGAGCAGTACGGCATGAGGGCTCATTATCGGCAGTTGGCTGAACAGGTCGAAAAACGAAAAGAAAATGATGAAATAGATGAAGACACGCATGGCTTGGCCTCTTTCGGATACATGGTAAATTCACTTTATCACGAGGGCGGTCAGACGTCATCCATTTGCAAACCGGTTGTTTAGCTGTTCGGGATGGAGGGAATAGTAGTAATGTTCGGAAAAATACCAAGAATTCAAGGGAGTTGTCTGAATGGATCCAATCAGACTGGCGGTCATTCACTACAGTTCGACCGGTACCAATCACAAATTGGCTCATTGGGCGGGTGAAACGGGGCGGGAAGCAGGGGCGGAAGTCAAAGTCCTGAAGGTTGCAGAAACCGCTCCCGAGGCGGCGATTGCCTCAAACCCCGCCTGGAAACTGCATTATGAATCGGTGAAGAATGAGCCGGAAGCCAAGCCGGAAGACCTTGAGTGGGCGGATGCCATCATCTTCAGTGCACCGACCCGTTTCGGCAGCAAGTCTGTCCAGATGCAGCAGTTCTTTGACTTGACCGGTGGTCTTTGGGCACAGGGCAAGCTCATCAACAAAGTATGCAGCGCCATGTCATCCGCACAAAATCCTCACGGCGGACAGGAAGCGACCATTCTCTCCCTCTACACATCGTTGTTCCATTGGGGGGCCATCATCGCCGCCCCAGGCTACACGGATCAGTCGGTATTCGCAGCTGGCGGAAACCCGTACGGCACGAGTGTCACAGTCGACCAGGACGGCAATATGGTCGAAGGGGAAGAAAAGATCAAAGCGGCTGTCCGGCACCAGGCCCGTCGTACCGTTGAAGTCGCCAAGTGGGTCAAGCAGGGTTCCAAAGCATGAGTTTGAACTTTGTGTGAAACCGCCTCCGTATCGGGGCGGTTTCCTTCTGCTGAAGCAGGAGAAGGGATCGGGGCCAACGTATAACATATAGAGATAAAAGAAGGTGGAGGATGATCTTATGGACGCTGTTGTCCGGAAATCCGCAAATCCAATCTGGCTGATCCTGCTGTTGCTTGTTCTCGGATCCAACCTGCTCCTCTACAGGACCGAATTCGGCGGCGATTTGCTTTCTGGGGCATCAGAGTCGGTCGTGCTCGGCTCGCTGATCGACCTGGCGATCGTGGCGCCGCTTTTGTTCCTGGCTTGGAGAAGATCGATTACGCTGAAGGGGTTCCTGTTAGGGGCTGCGGCAGGCCTGATCGCGGCGAGGTTCCTCATCCCAGCAGAGTGGCTGGGCAGCTATGCACCGATCACTTATCTCGGCTTTGCTGCAGAAGGAGCATTTATCCTGCTTGAACTGGTGCTCGTCGTTTCTCTGTTTGTCTACCTGCCAAAAATCCTCCGCACAACAAGGGAGGACTCAAAACCGCTTCTTTTCGCATTCCCTGCAGCCGTAGACAGTCACATCCGAAGCCACCCGATCGTTCACGCATTCTGTTCGGAAATGCTGATGTTCCATTATGCATTCGGATCGTGGAAAAAGAAGCTGCCGCTTACTGAGGATACATTCACCCTCCATCGGAAAACAGGTCATATGGCCATGCAAATAATGATCATTCATGGCATTATCATCGAAACAATCGGCATCCACTGGTGGCTCCATGAAAAATCACTTGTGCTTTCGATCATCCTCCTTTTTCTGAACGTCTATTCTGTGATCTATTTGATTGCGGACATGCAAGCGGTGAGGCTGTCCCCGGCGGTTTTCGGCCGTGACCGCCTATACCTGTCCCTCGGCATGGCCAAGCGGATGGAAATCCGCTATTCGGACATCGCGGAATTGGTTACAGACGGTGAAGAGTTGTCCGGCAAACTTTCCAAGGATACCGCCGAGTTTATCTCGAGGGACTTCGATGCGGCCAGTCCGGATATCCTCATCAAGCTGAAGCAGCCGGTTGCCGCCATATTGTTCATGGGCATCAGAAAGCCTTATCGGGCAGTTGCAGTCAAGGTAGATGAAAAAGAAGCGTTTTTCAGGCGTCTGAAAACAGAGCTGGATTGCGACTAAAACCCAGCCGATCTTTCTTCAATGTTTTGAAAACACATGCTTCATCCACTATAATTTGAATGACACATATTTAGGAGGTCGAAGTAATGGTCCAGCTTGACGAACAGCTCCAAATGTTAAAAGACCTGACAGATGCAAAAGGGATTCCGGGCAACGAAAGGGAACCCCGCGAAGTGATGAAGCGCTATATTGAACCGTTTGCCGATTCGATCGACTATGATGGCCTCGGTTCGTTGATCGCCGAAAAAAAAGGCGACTCGGAAGGCCCGCGTGTGCTGGTGGCGGGACACCTGGATGAAGTCGGCTTCATGGTTTCAAAAATCGACGACAAAGGATTTCTCAGTTTCCAGACCGTAGGGGGCTGGTGGTCGCAGGTCATGCTCGCCCAGCGCGTGACAATCGTAACGCGTGACGGCCGTGAACTCACCGGAGTGGTCGGCTCAAAGCCGCCGCACATCCTTTCTGCCGATGCCCGCAAAAAGCCGGTCGATATCAAGGATATGTTCATTGACATCGGCGCTTCCTCCAAAGAAGAAGCGATGGAGTGGGGCGTGCGTCCTGGAGACATGGTTGCCCCGTATTTTGAATTCACGGTCATGAACAACCCGGATTATTTAATGGCAAAAGCCTGGGACAACCGGATCGGCTGCGCCATTGCCATTGACGTTCTGCGCAAGCTGAAAGACGAACAGCATCCGAACACCGTCTTCTCTGCCGGGGCCGTTCAGGAAGAGATCGGCCTGCGTGGTGCCCGGACTGTCGCCGCCAAGGTAAAACCGGACATCGGATTTGCGGTCGATGTCGGCATCGCAGGCGATACGCCGGGCGTCTCTTCCAAAGAAGCATCCGGCAAAATGGGAGACGGCCCGCAAATCGTCCTGTATGATGCCTCGATGGTCTCCCACAAAGGCCTTCGCGAACTGGTCGTGGATACAGCCGAAGAAAAAGGCATCCCGTACCAGTTTGAAACGATTCCGGGGGGCGGTACAGATGCAGGCTCCATCCACCTGGCCAATGAAGGCGTCCCGTCCCTTGCCATCTGCATCCCAACCCGCTACATTCACAGCCATGCGGCGATCCTGCATAAAAAGGATTATGAGCACGCTGTTCAGCTGATCGTAGAGGTCATCAAGAAGTTGGACCGTGAAACGGTCGATCGCCTTACATTTGAATAACCAGATGCTTCCCCGCCATCCTTCAAAGGTTGGCGGGGATTTTCCGTTTAATTGTTTCCTCATAAAATGGAAAATAGTTATAAAGAACCGCTTGATTTAATATTTATGCAATTGTATAATGATGCAACAAGGTGAATAAATGAAAGGGTGATTGGAGTGTTCATGACGGGGATGCAGGAAATGGTATTGGTTGAAAGTCTTAAGGGGAAAGATTTGCTGGCGCTGGACCAGCTTACAGGTGATGAAGTAAATGGGCTTGTGGAGCTCGGGGTTGTACTGAAAAAACTTGGTTCGGAGGGCCGGTATCCGAAACTGCTCGCCGGTAAAATCCTCGGAATGATTTTCGAGAAACATTCGACACGTACCCGAATTTCGTTTGAGTCCGGAATGATCCAACTCGGGGGACATGCGATGTACATGAATTCCCGAGACCTTCAGATCGGCCGTGGCGAATCGGTCTATGACACCGCCCATGTGCTGTCAGGGTATCTGGACGCCATCATGATCCGCGCAAATAAGCACACGATGGTGCAGGAGCTGGCGGGTGAAGCAAGCATCCCGGTCATCAACGGCCTGACGGATCTTTATCATCCATGCCAGGCACTAGCAGATCTTCTGACTGTGCGTGAGGTGAAAGGCGGACTGGAGGGCCTCAAGATTGCCTATGTCGGCGACGGAAACAATGTGGCCCACTCACTCATCATGGCCGCTGCCCATACCGGGATGGAAATCGCGGTTGCGACCCCCGAAGGCTATGAGCCGTCGCCTGATGTGATGGAAACAGCAGTCGCCATTGCCGGCAAAACTGGTGGACACGTAAGCTGGACATCAGACCCTGTCAAGGCGGTCAGCGGAGCAGATGCTGTCTATACGGATACATGGACCAGCATGGGACAGGAAGAGGAAGCGGCGGCAAGGCTCGAGGCGTTCAAGGGATTTATGGTCGATGAAGCCCTCGTCAAGCATGCAAAAGAAGATTACATGTTCCTTCACTGCCTGCCGGCACACCGCGGCGAAGAAGTATCGGCATCCGTCATAGACGGCCCGAACTCCTACATCTTCCAGCAGGCTGAAAACCGCCTTCATGCACAAAAAGCGGTTCTTGCATCGATCCTTTAAATGAATAGGCAAAAAGCCGCCGGACCCGGCGGCTTTTCCAATTGGGTTACTGTACCTTTTTGCCGAATGCGCTTTCCAGGTCGGCCAGGACGTTCTGCTTTTCGGCCGCATCGGCCTGCTGCCAGAATTTCTCGAAGATCACGCCGAGACCGGGCAGGAGATGCTCTTCGCCGCGTGCGATGGCGTCATCGATGACGCCGCGAATATCTTCCGCCGAGTTTCCCTGCATGTTGGCCGTGATGGCATCACGGATCTGGAAGTTCATGTTCATCACCCTCCTGCGGAAAGGTTTTCCGTTTTGCTCGCCGCTTATACCTTTGTTTTGCTACACTTAAGCAAATAACGGATGACGGAAGGTGTCACAGATTGAAGCGGATTGAATCCACACAGAACTCGCTAGTCAAGCATTGGAAGAAGCTGGTCAACACCCGGAAGGAACGGGACAAAACCGGAGAGTTCCTGGTCGAAGGGGAGCACCTGGCGGAAGAGGCTCTGAAAAAAGAAGGAACGGTCCTTGCGCTGATTGTCAGGGAAGGTGTCACGATCCCCGATTACTGGGAGATTGATGAGATCCAGCTGATTGAGATCACTCCCCAGGTCGAACGGGAAATCACGGATACCGAGCACCCACAGGGGATTTATGCGCAATGCCGGATTCCGGAAGTGACCGCGGAAGAGCAGGAGGGCTGGAAGTCCCTTCTGCTGATCGATGCCGTCCAGGATCCGGGCAATATCGGCACAATGATCCGTACGGCCGATGCGGCAGGGATCGATGCAGTGATTCTCGGGAAAGGCAGCGCGGACCCCTACGCACCGAAAACCGTGCGGTCCGCTCAAGGTTCGCATTTTCATCTTCCCGTCATGCGGAGGGATCTCCAGGAAACGGTCCATGAGCTGAAAAATAGGGGAATCCCCGTTTACGGGACGGCGTTTGAAGGAGCCGTCGCTTACGATGAGCCTTGCAAAAGCGACACTTTCGCGCTGATCGTCGGCAACGAAGGGAACGGCGTCGATCCGGAGCTGCTGGCGGAAACGGAAAAAAGGCTCATGATCCCGCTTCGTGGACTTGCCGAATCGCTGAACGTGGCGGTTGCGACAGGCATCCTTCTTTATGCGCTTCGTGACTGAACCGGCTTGACCCCCGGAAGAATGTTCCGATATACTGGAGAAGTAATTGACCAAAGACATTGAGCGGGAAGAGTAGGCGGCCCATCGGATGACAGGGAGCCGGCGCCAGAGACTGGAAGCGCCGGTGATCGGATACGCTGAAGTTCACCCCGCGAGTTGCCGCCGGGACCAGCATCAGCTGTAAAGGCGAGCCGGCACACAGCCGTTATCCTGTCCAGAGTGACCGCACCCGCGTGCGGTAATCAGGGTGGTACCGCGAGTTCAGCCTCGTCCCTTTGTTGGGGGCGGGGCTTTTTGTATACCCGGAAACGCAAGGACAGGCGGCAGTCTGGTTAACGAAAGGAGAATCCGAATGGAGCAGCAGCTGCAGCAGTTGAAGGAAGAAGCGCTAGAGGCCATCGCATCAGCAGCCGATGTAAAGTCGCTGAATGGCGTCCGGGTCAAGTACTTGGGCAAGAAAGGGCCGATCACGGACCTTTTAAAGGGAATGGGTAAGCTTCCTGCAGAGGAACGGCCGAAAATGGGAGCACTTGTCAATGAAGTGCGCGGCGAGGTGACCGCGGAGCTGGAAAGCCGGATGGCAGCGCTTGAGGAAGAAGCGGTCGCAAGGAAATTGGATGCCGAGTCGATCGACGTGACACTTCCGGGCACTCCTGTGAAAACCGGGAACCATCATCCGCTTACCCGCATCATCGAGGAGATCGAAGACTTCTTTATCTCGATGGGTTACGAAGTCGCGGAAGGGCCGGAAGTGGAGAAGGACTACTATAACTTTGAAGCGCTGAACTTGCCGAAAGGCCACCCGGCCCGTGATATGCAGGATTCGTTCTACATTACCGAGGACATCCTCCTCAGGACACATACGTCGCCGGTGCAGGCACGCACGATGGAAATCAAAAAGGGCAAGCCGTTCAAAATCATTTGCCCGGGCAAAGTGTACCGCCGGGACAACGACGACGCGACCCATTCCCATCAGTTCACACAGATTGAAGGGCTTGTTGTCGGGGAGGATATCCGGATGAGCGATCTGAAAGGCACGCTGGATCGCTTCGCGAAGAAGATGTTCGGAGAAGAGCGGGAAATCCGTCTCCGCCCGAGCTACTTCCCGTTTACGGAACCGTCCGTCGAAATGGATATTTCTTGCTTTAAGTGCGGCGGATCTGGTTGCAATGTCTGCAAAAAGACAGGCTGGATCGAAATTTTGGGCGCAGGCATGGTTCACCCGAATGTGCTTCGGATGGGCGGTTATGACCCGGATGTGCATTCCGGATTTGCTTTCGGCATGGGACCGGAGCGAATTGCGATGCTGAAATACGGAATCGAAGACATCCGCCATTTCTACACGGATGATCTCCGGTTTATCGGACAATTCCGCAGGACGGAAGGCTGAGGAGGGCGACTCGTGAAAATTTCATTGAACTGGTTAAGCGATTACGTCGATATTGAAGGTGTGGAGCCGGCTGAGCTGGCGGAGAAAATTACGAGATCCGGCATCGAGGTGGACGCCGTTGACGACCGCTCCAAGGGGCTGAAAAACATTGTCGTCGGCCATGTGTTGGAGTGCAATAGGCATCCGCAGGCGGACAAGCTGAATATTTGCCGCGTTGATGTAGGCGAGGAAGAGCCGAGCCAGATTATCTGTGGTGCACCAAACGTAGCTGCCGGGCAGAAAGTCGTCGTTGCGCGTCCGGGTGCCCGGCTTCCCGGCGGTGTAAAGATCAAGAAGGCGAAATTGCGCGGGGAAGAATCCCACGGTATGATCTGCTCGCTCCAGGAACTCGGGTTCGACGGGAAAGTCGTTCCAAAAGCCTATGCATCCGGAATCTACGTGCTTCCTGCAGATGCACGTCCGGGTGAGGATGCACTCGCGTTGCTCGGTCTGGATGATACGGTTCTTGAACTGGACCTGACGCCAAACCGGTCGGATGCACTCAGTATGCTGGGGGTGGCCTACGAGACCGCTGCAATCCTATCAAGAGATGTGAAGCTTCCGGAAACTGCGCATGAGGAAGCTGCAGAGCCGGCATCCGGACATCTGAGCCTTCGCATTGATGCCCCGGAAGCCAACCCGCTTTACGCGGCGAAAATCGTCCGGAATGTCAAAGTCGGGGAATCCCCGGAATGGCTCAAAGCCCGGCTCATGGCTGCCGGCGTTCGTCCGCTCAACAACATCGTCGACATCACGAACTACGTGCTGATGGAGTACGGACAGCCGCTTCACGCGTTCGACTATGACCGCCTGGGCACAGGCGAAATCGCCGTCCGGCATGCAGCAGAAGGTGAAGTGATCCAAACGCTTGACGGCACGGAGCGGAAGCTGGAGCCGCATCATCTCTTGATCACAAACGGCCGTCAACCGGTCGCAATCGCAGGAGTCATGGGCGGTGCCAATTCAGAAGTCCATGACGGCACGACGACTGTCGTCATTGAAGCGGCTTATTTCGATCCGGCGTCTGTCCGGAAAACTTCACGGGAACTGGGCCTCAGAAGCGATGCCAGTACCCGCTTTGAAAAAGGAGTCGACACGAACCGTGTGATCGAGGCGGGCGAGCGGGCTGCCGCCCTCATGGCCGATCTTGCGGGAGGAGAAGTGCTTTCCGGCACCGTCCTGTTCGACGCGTTGGACAAAGAACCAAAGCGCGTCACCGTTTCTCCGGACTTCATCAATGAGCGTCTGGGGATGAAAATCCCGTTCGAGGAAATGGAAGAGATTCTGGACCGCCTGCAGTTCCCGTACGAAGCGGTAAACGGGCAGTTCGTCATCGATGCCCCGACACGGCGTGTGGACATCTCCATCCCCGAAGACATCGTGGAGGAAATCGCACGGCTTTACGGCTATGATGAAATTCCTGCAACGCTGCCGGTGATGGAATCACTTCCGGGCGGGCTCACCCTTTACCAGAAAAAACGCCGCTCAGTACGCCGCTACCTGGAAGGCGCCGGGTTGTATCAGGCAATCACTTACTCATTGACATCCGAGCAGGAATCCCAGCAGTTCGCGCTCGAAACCGCACCGGTCACGCGTCTGCTCATGCCGATGAGCGAGGAGCGGAGCACACTCCGTCAGAGCCTGCTGCCGCATCTGCTGGAGGCGGTCACCTATAACACTGCGCGCCAGACAAGCTCGGTCGCTCTTTATGAAGTCGGATCTGTCTTCCTCGGAAAAGGAGAGGATGGCCTGCCGGCAGAAGTCGAGCACGCAGCAGGAGCCGTCACAGGCGAATGGACCGGAGGCGGCTGGCAGGGCGGACAAAAGCCGGTGGATTTCTATACGGTCAAAGGCATTGTGGAAGGACTGGCTGCCGAGCTCGGCCTCTCGGGCAAATTGACCTTCCGCAAAGGGGCAATGGACGGTCTCCACCCGGGCCGCACCGCAGATGTTCTATTGGACGGTGAGCGGGTCGGCATCATCGGCCAGCTGCATCCGTCCGAACAGAAAGCCCGTGATCTGAAGGATACGATCGTCTTTGAGTTGAATCTGGAGCGCCTGCTCAAAGAAAAGACGGAACCGCTTCTTTACACGCCGGTGCCGAAGTTCCCTTCAATCAGCAGGGACATCGCACTGGTCGTGCCCAAAGCCATTCAGGCAGCGACATTGCAAACCACCATCCGAGCCAATGCCGGAAACATGCTGAAGGATATCCGCGTCTTTGACGTGTATGAAGGCGATCGGATGGAAGAAGGCTTGAAATCAATTGCGTTTTCACTGACCTATCTCGATCCGGAGCGTACGCTTACAGACGAGGAAGTTTCCGAAGCGCACTGCCGTATCGTAGCAGCTCTTGAAGAAGAAGGGGCGCAGGTCCGGAACTGAAAATGAACGAAACCCCGCCGGGTTACCGGCGGGGTTTCGGTGCTATGTGGGGTGCGCATGGACCGGGGCGATAAGGAGTTCGCGTATGAGAAGTGCTGGTGCTTCCAGGTTCGCGTACGAATCCGTGAAGTTCGCGTACGAAAAGTGCGGGCTCCCCAAGTTCGCGTACGAAACGGGGGGAGTTCACGTACGAAAAGTGCGGGTGCTTCCGGGTTCGCGTACGAATCCGTGAAGTTCGCGTACGAAAAGTGCGGGCTCCCCAAGTTCGCATACGAATCTGGCAAGTTTGCTTCCGAAAAGTGCCGTCGCCCCAAGGATCACGCACGAAAAGTGCAGGCGCCCTAAAAAGCTCCGAAAAAACCGCCCGGCATCAGCCGGACAGCCGGGTGGAACTTGTCACGATCTCCCGGATCGCTTGGCTGCAAGCATGGCAGCTTTCTTTGTATTGGCGAAGTGCCGCTTTGTGATGGAAGCCAGGAAGTCATCACCTTTCTTTATCAAGATCTTGGCTGCTGCCTCATCGACCGGTTTTCCGGCGCCTTTCGGAAGCCGGGTGCCGGCTTTTTCGCTAAGCCGGTCCATTTCTTCAAGGAAAGCCACTCTGGCAAGGATCGACGCGCATGCCACGGACACATGGAGGTTTTCAGCTTTTGTGGAGAACAGGACGTTTTCCCGGATGATTTCCGGTTCGGATGCGATATGGCGATAGTAAATGCCGCGTTCCGCAAACTGGTCGATCAGGATATGGTCGGGCTTGAGGCCATCCATTTTACGCAGCACATGCTTGAGTGCCTGGTTGTGGAGAAGCGCCTTGATTTTCCCTTGGGACCAGCCCTTGGCCTGGACGGCATTATATTTTTCGTTCGGAAGGACTAGCACGCTGTTCGTGAACGCCTCTTTGATTTCCGGCCCGATTTTCAGCATGTGGGCATCTGTCAGCATCTTTGAATCTTTCACCCCGAGCTCCTTGGCCAGTGCGATTTTTTCTGCAGGCACAAAACACGCCGCAACCGTAACGGGACCGAAAAAGTCGCCTGTTCCGGTTTCGTCCGAACCGAGTATTGACATTCGCGCAAGGCCGGACGGCAGCTTTTCACCCTTGGGGGCCGCAGCTTTCGGGGAAGACGGGGAGGCATTGCCTCCCCATCTGGATGCCTCCGCATCTGCGCCACCTCCCTGGAACAGCACTTTCCCGGATTTGTAGGCGGTGATGGATACGCCTCCCGACTTGGCGGCAAAAACAACACCGGGTGCATTCCGTTCGATTCTGGAGCCCGCATAATGGGCCATAAGTGCCCGGATTCTGTCCGGGCCAAGCTGGATTACCGCATTCGACATGATTCTCATCCTTCCGCCGTTTCGTACCTACACATGGCAAGTCTTTTCATGGTAATATGGTGTATGGGATTTTTCAAGGAGGTGGCGGGAGTGGCTGAACCGGAAAAAAATCGTGTGTCCGTCGACATCTATGGTCAGACATACCAGATGATGGGGAAAGAGACTGTCGGACATATGCGGCTCGTCGCTTCGCTTGTGGATGACATGATGCGCGAGATCTCATCGAAGAACCGCTCGCTCGATACTACGAAAATCGCAGTGCTGACCGCGCTGAATACTGTAAATGACTCGCTCAAGCTCAAGGAGCGGGTTGAAGAACTTGAAAACGAACTGAACCAATTGAAGGGCTGACACATGTATGCTTGATTTAATCATTTTGATCGTTCTTTTGGCAGGCCTCGTAGCGGGCTACAAACGGGGCCTTATTGTCCAGCTCCTACATATGACCAGCATCATCATCGCGCTGATTGTCGCGTGGAAGTACTATAAGCCGCTTGCCGAGAAGTTTGTGCTGTGGATTCCGTATCCCGCGGTCGAGGCAGGGAACTCGCTGCGGATCTCGTTCGGCAGCATTGATTTCGACGAGACGTTCTATCGGCTGCTGGCATTTGTCTTTATCTTCCTGACGGTGAAGCTGGTGCTCCACCTGATTGCATCTGCGCTGGATTTTTTGAAATACTTGCCGGTGCTCGGGTCGGTCAATTCATTCGCGGGAGCGGCACTCGGCTTCCTTGAATTTTACTTGATTCTGTTTTTCATCCTTTACATCGTGGCGATGGTGCCGGTGGCCGCATTCCAGAGCATGATTGATTCTTCGCTTTTCTCAGGAGCGATTCTGAAACATACACCCATAATCTCCGAAATGGTGAAAAACTGGTGGTACATCTATGCAAAATGAAAGCTTCCCTTCTGATGAGGGAAGCTTTTTATCCGAAAGGGGAATGGTGACGGTGAACAAGAAAATCATCATCAAGACGCTTGAAGAAATTGCTCTTCATATGGAACTGCTCGGCGAGAACCCGTTCAAGGTCGGTGCCTTCCGGAAAGCTGCCGGCGTGCTCGAGCAGGATTCGCGCAGCCTGTCCGAAATGGATGATATCCTGTCTCTGAAAGGGATCGGGAAAGGCACCGGCGCGGTGATTACCGACCTGATCGAAAAAGGAGAATCCGATCTTCTTAAAGAACTTCGTGGACAGGTGCCGGGCGGACTGATTCCGCTTCTGAAAATACCGGGGCTCGGCGGCAAAAAAATCGCCAAGTTGCACGGTGAGCTCGGCATCGATTCCGCTGAATCGCTTCGTGCTGCCTGTGAGGCGGGCGAAGTCAGCAAGTTGGCGGGGTTCGGCAAAAAGACGGAAGAGAAAATTCTTGCGGAGCTCGATACGTTCGGCCAGCGCCCGGACAAGCTGCCGCACTGGCAACTGGAGCCGATCGTGCGGATGATCGAGAATGTCCTGAACGCGATTCCCGAAGTGGACCGCTACAAGGTGACCGGCAGCTACCGGCGAACTGCAGAGATGAGCAGTGACCTGGACTTTATTGTCGTGACTATGGAGCCGGAGCGGGTCAACGAAGCCTTGGCGTCCGGACTTCCCGTCAACGGAACCGCCGCATCAGGAGAAGCCAAGCTCTCGGTCACCGTTGATGCGGAGGAGCCGGTGGATGTGGACTTCCGGTTTGTCACGGAAGAACAGTTTGCAAGCGCGATCCATCACTTTACCGGGTCAAAAGATCATAATGTACGGATGCGGCAGATTGCCAAGGAGCGCGGCGAGAAAATCAGTGAATACGGGGTGGAGCAGGAGGACGGCACTGTCCTTACGTTTAGTTCCGAGAAGGATTTCTTTGCCCACTTCGGCTTGCCGTTCTTCCCGCCTGCAGTACGGAAAGACGGGACGGAGCTGGGCCGCGCAGATGAATTGGAAACGCTGATCCGGCCGGAAGACATCCGTTCGGACCTTCATATGCACACGGTCTGGTCTGACGGAGCGGAGTCGATCCGCGAGATGGCTGAAGCTTGCCGGGATCTCGGGTACAGCCATATGGTCATCACGGATCACTCCCGCTATCTGCGCGTCGCAAACGGTCTTACACCCGAGCGCTTGCGCGAACAAATCCGGGAAATCCGGGAAGTGGATTCGGAAATGGACGGCATCACGATACTGTGCGGGTCCGAGATGGACATTTTGCCGGATGCCACACTGGACTTTGATGATGAGCTGCTGTCGGAACTCGACTTCGTCATCGCGTCGATCCATTCCAACTTCAGCCAGCCCCAAGAAAAGATTATGGAACGCCTCCATGCGGCAATTTCCAACCCGCATGTGGACATGATCGCCCATCCGACAGGCCGGATCATCGGGCGCCGGGATGGCTACTCGCCTGATGTGGCGCAACTGGTCGGCTGGGCGGCGGACTATGGAAAAATCCTTGAGCTCAACGCCAATCCGTACAGGCTGGACCTTGCCGAAGAATGGCTTGAACTGGCTGCGGACAAAGGTGTGCCGATCGCGATCAATACCGACGCGCACAGCGTCGGCCAACTGTCCTATATGAATACCGGAGTCCGATACGCACAGCGTGCATGGCTGAACCGGGATATGATCGTCAATACATGGACACTCGAACGTTTCCTGTCGCACTTGGGCAGGGAACGATGAATCAATAGACTGACCAGATCTGAAAGGAAGTGGGGCACATGGAGGCCCGGGTCCTGAAAACACTTGAATTTGATAAAATCCGTTCCGAAGTGACCGGGCATTGCACATCGGCACTCGGACGTTCACGTATCGGGGAGCTTGTCCCTTCCAAGGAAATAGAAAAGGTACGGTCCCTCCTGGAAGAGACGGACGAAGCTCTGGCCATCTACCGCATCCGCGGGAATGTTCCGATGGGCGGCCTGTTCGACGTACGCATGTACGCCAGGCGGGCGCAGGCGGGCGGCACACTCGGCGCCGGCGAACTGATGGAGACGGCGAGCACAATCCGTGCCGGCCGCATCCTCCGGCAGTTCTTGGACGCAATCGCTGAAGAAGGGGAGATTGACATCCCGCTCTTTATCGCGAAAAAAGAGAAGATGCCGGTCCTGACCGCACTTGAACACGAGATCAATGCCTGCATCGATGAAAACGGAAAAGTGCTGGACAGCGCTTCGCCGGCACTCCGTTCCATCCGGCAGCAGCTGCGGACCCAGGAGGGAAGGGTCCGAGAAAAGCTGGAGCAGTATACGCGGAACAACTCCAAAATGCTGTCCGACTCGATTGTCACCATCCGGAACGACCGCTACGTCATTCCGGTCAAGCAGGAATACCGGACGCACTTCGGCGGGATTGTCCACGACCAGTCCTCCTCCGGCCAGACCCTGTTCATCGAGCCGGACGTGGTCGTTCAGGCAAACAACGAAATCCGCCAGCTGAAGTCGAGGGAAAAGGAAGAGGTCGAACGAATTCTCCGCGAGCTGAGCGGCCATGTGCAGCAGCACGCCCACGAACTGTTTGTCCTGGTCCGGATCTTGGGGGACATGGATGCTGTCCTGGCTAAGGCAAAGTATGGGATGACCCAGAAGGCGACCGTGCCGACGGTCAATGACGAGGGGTATATCCGCCTCGTGAAAGGCCGCCATCCGCTTTTGCCGAGAGAAGAAGCTGTACCAAACACGATTGAATTCGGCAGGGATACGACGGCGATTGTGATTACGGGTCCGAACACGGGCGGAAAGACCGTCACGCTGAAAACGGTCGGACTGTGCACGCTCATGACGCAGGCGGGGATTCCGATTCCTGCGCTTGATGGCTCGGAGATGGCCGTGTTCAATGATGTGTTTGCCGATATCGGCGACGAGCAGTCCATCGAACAGAGCCTGAGTACGTTTTCTTCGCACATGGTCAACATTGTCGACATCCTTGAAAAATTCGATTCCGAATCACTCGTCCTGTTCGATGAACTCGGTTCCGGTACCGATCCGCAGGAAGGTGCGGCTCTGGCCATCGCCATTCTTGACGAAGTCCATGGACGGGGAGCCCGTGTCATGGCGACGACGCACTATCCTGAACTGAAAGCCTATGGATACAACCGTCCGGGAGTGGTTAATGCGAGCGTCGAATTCGATATCGAAACCCTCAGTCCGACTTACCGGCTGCTGATCGGCGTTCCGGGACGGAGCAACGCGTTCGAAATCTCCAGCCGCCTCGGCTTGCCGGACAAGATTATCCGGCATGCCGAGACCTTTACGGGAGAAGATCGGAACGAGGTCGAGACGATGATCACCTCGCTTGAGGCCAGCAGGGTTCAGGCGGAAAAAGACGCGGAAGAAACGGCAAGGGTCCTTGAGGAAACGGAGTCGCTCCGCGAACAGCTTGAAGCACGCCTCTCGGAGTATGAATCGAAGAAGGAGTTGCTCGAGCAGAAAGCGCGTGAAAAGGCGAAGAAAATTGTCGAGAATGCGCGCCGGGAAGCGGAATCCGTCATTTCGGAACTTCGGGCACTCAGGCTGAATGCAGGCGCTTCGGTCAAAGAGCACGAACTGATCGACGCAAAAAAACGGTTGGAAGGCGCGATGCCTGAAGAGGAACTGGCGAAGAAACCGAAGCAGAAGGCCAAGCCTGCCAAAAGGGAATTCCGCGCCGGTGACGAAGTCAAAGTGCTCAGCTACGGGCAGAAGGGCTCGCTGGTTGAAAAAATGTCCGGCGGGGAGTGGATGGTCCAGCTCGGTATCCTGAAGATGAAGATTGATGAATCCGATCTGGAGTACGTCAAGCCGGAGAAGGAAAAGCAGACAGTCAACGTCAACGCGGTCCGTGGCCGTTCGGGCTCCGGCGTCAAACTGGAACTCGACCTGCGCGGAGAGCGGTACGAGGATGCCATCCAACGGACAGAAAAATACATTGACGATGCACTCCTTGCCAATTATCCGCGTGTATCGATCATCCACGGTAAAGGCACGGGTGCCCTCCGCGAGGGAATCCAGAAGTACCTTCGCCGTCATCCGCGCGTCAAAAGCTTCCGTTTCGGCGAAGCGGGAGAAGGCGGTTACGGAGTTACGGTTGTCGAGCTGAAGTAGGACGGCGTTATGCTGTCCTGCTTCACCCGGCTGCCATTTCCTGAACCTGAATGGAGAAGAAATGAAACTTCTCTGCAAGTAACCCGTAAAGGTACTAAAACCCGCAAAGGAGCAAACTCAATGCTGTTATCGAGTTTCTGGTCTCATCCACTCGTGGAGACGGCCGGCTATTTCAGTGTCACGGTCCTCTGCCTGGTCGTATCAATGGTGATTTTTGAAATCGTGACGAAATATAAGAACTGGGAAGAGATCAAAAACGGAAACGTGGCTGTCGCGCTCGCAACAGGCGGGAAGATTTACGGAGTGGCCAATATTTTCCGCCATTCCATCCAACAGCATTCATCCCTGCCGGAGATGCTTGCGTGGGGCGGGTTCGGTTTTTTCCTCCTCATCATGGCATACTGGCTTTTCGAATTTTTGACCCCACGGTTCAATGTTGACGAAGAAATCGGAAACGGCAACCGGGCAGTGGGCCTCATCTCCCTCATCATCTCTGTGGGGCTCAGCTATGTCATCGCGGCAAGCATCACCTGATTTCCGGATCCGTCCTGAAAGGCGGTAAAAAATATGGATATGATCAAACTGGCCAAGCTGCTGCTGGTTTTGTGCGCCGGCTTCATCATCGTCGGCATCTGGTGGCTGTTTTTCTGAAGGTGTGAGCGGATGGGAATTTTGCGGATGTTCATCGCTTGCAAATGAAAAATGCGGCCTACGAAGGCGCGGGGACACCTGCGTCTTTTTACTTTGTCTGTTGAAAGCGTATACATCATAAGGTAAGATAGTAATAGGAATATTCTAACGATTATTGGGAAGGGGTCTGATCATGACGGAAAAACCATGGCTCAAGAACTATCCTGAAGGTGTTCCGGCAACAATTGACTATCCTGATGAACCGCTTCAGGATGGCTTGACCCGGTCGGCATCCAAGTTTCCGGAAAAAACGGCCATTCATTTTCTCGGCAGACAGGTAAGTTACCTGGAACTGTACGAATCTGCCCTTAAGTTCGGAAATTATCTGAAGAGCCTCGGAATCAGTAAGGGTGACCGGGTGGCGATCATGCTGCCGAATTGTCCTCAAAATGTGATTGCATTCTACGGCATCCTTTACGCAGGCGGCGTAGTGGTCCAGACAAATCCCTTATACACGGAGAAAGAACTTGCTTACCAGATGAACGATTCGGGTGCCAGAGCGATTCTCACACTGGATATCCTGTTCCCGAGGGTCTCCAAAGTCATTGGCGAAACGGCTCTGGAGAATGTGATCGTCACCGGGATCAAAGACTACCTTCCATTCCCGAAAAATGTGCTTTATCCGTTCGTCCAGAAAAGAGAATATGGCATGACCGTCAAAGTGGAACATCGCGGCCGGAATCATCTTTTCACAGAGGTGATGAAGCGTAAGCAGGCGGAGCCGATCGAGACATTGGACATTCAACAGGAAGATCTCGCCCTTCTTCAGTACACAGGGGGGACGACGGGTGCGCCGAAGGGAGTCATGCTCTCGCACAGGAACCTGATCGCGAACACGGAGATGTGTGCCGCCTGGATGTACCGCTGCGAACCGGGCGAAGAAGTGGTTCTCGGAATTCTTCCGTTCTTCCATGTTTACGGGATGACGACCGTTCTGGTGTTGTCGGTCAGCCAGGGGAACAAAATGGTGCTCGTGCCGAAATTCGATCCGGAAACCGTGCTGAAACTGATTGATAAGCAGTCGCCAACACTCTTCCCGGGTGCGCCGACCATTTATATCGGCTTGCTGAATCATCCCGACATCGGCAACTATGATTTGTCTTCCATTAAAGCATGCCTGAGCGGTTCGGCTCCGCTGCCGGTGGACATCCAGATGCAGTTTGAGAAAATCACGAAAGGTAAACTGGTCGAGGGCTACGGCCTGTCTGAATCATCACCGGTGACGCATTCCAATTTGATCTGGGACGGGAAAAGGAAAGAGGGTTCGGTTGGTCTTCCTTGGCCCGACACGGAAGCCGCAATCTTCAGGACTGGCACGACGGAACTGGTGGAGCAGGGAGAAGTCGGAGAAATTGCAGTGAGAGGCCCTCAGGTCATGAAGGGGTACTGGAACCGCCCTGAAGAAACGGCTGCCACCATCAAAGACGGCTGGCTGCTCACAGGGGATCTGGGGTATATGGATGAGGATGGATACTTCTATGTGGTCGACCGCAAAAAGGACATGATCATTGCGAGCGGATATAATGTATATCCCAGGGAAATCGAGGAAGTGCTGTACGAACACCCGGCAGTGGCAGAATGTATCGTTGCCGGTGTGCCTGACCCCTACCGCGGAGAGACGGTCAAGGCGTATATTGTCCGGAAGCAAGGCACAGATCTGACGGAACAAGAGCTGAACGAGCATTGCCGGAAGAGCCTTGCTGCATACAAAGTTCCGAAACTTTACGAGTTTCGCGATGAACTGCCTAAAACGGCGGTCGGAAAGATATTGAGGCGTTCTCTGGTCGATGAAGAAAAAAAGAAGATGGAACAGGAAAAGGTCATCTCCTGAACAGCGCTTGACAGCCAATCAAATAGAGAATAATATAGAAATATGAATGAACCATCATTCATATTTCTTTTTTTATTTTGGTGGTGAACCCATTGAATCGGAATAAGCCGAAGTACGGACAGATTGTGGATGCGGCCGTGATTGCCATTGCGGAAAATGGGTATCACCAGGCCCAGGTTTCGAAGATTGCCAAACAGGCGGGGGTGGCCGACGGAACAATCTATCTGTATTTTAAGAACAAAGAAGATATTCTCGTCTCAGTGTTCCGTGAGAAAATGGCGCTGTTCATGGACAATCTCCGGCCTGTTATGGAGGACAGCGAGATGTCCTCCGAAGAAAAATTGTACCGGATGATTGATAACCATTTCAACGTACTTTATGCGGACCGTCACCTGGCGATCGTCACCCAGCTGGAACTGCGCCAGTCCAACAAAGAACTGAGGCTGAAAATCAACGAAGTCCTGAAAGATTATCTGGCTATGCTGGATCGCATTCTTCAAGAAGGAATTGAGCGCGGTGAATTCGAAAAAAGTATGGACATCCGGCTTGCGCGGCAGATGGTATTCGGAACCGTTGATGAAATTTCCACCTCATGGGTGATGAATGATCAGAAATATGATTTAATTAAACTAGCGCCGGATGTACATAGGCTGCTCATGAAAGGCATGAAAGCCACGTAAGGGGGATGGGTAGACATTGGAATTCTTGAAGGTGAACAAGGAAGACGGCATCGCACTGGCCTCTATAAACCGGCCGCCGGCGAATGCGCTTTCACAAGGTCTGATCAAAGAAGTGAATGAACTCCTGAACCAGGTCGAAAACGATGATGAGGTGCGTGTGGTCGTTCTGCATGGTGAAGGACGGTTCTTCTCCGCAGGAGCAGACATCAAGGAATTCACGGAAGTTCCGGATGCCGCCGGTTTCAGCAAGCTTGCCGGCAGCGGCCAGGAAGTGTTCGGACGTCTCGAGAACTTCCCGAAACCGGTCATAGCGGCAATCCATGGCGCTGCTCTAGGCGGAGGACTCGAGCTCGCCATGGCCTGCCACATGCGCTTTGTTACGGCAGGCGCCAAGCTGGGTCTTCCGGAACTACAGCTCGGGCTCATTCCTGGGTTTGCCGGAACACAGCGGCTGCCCCGCTATGTCGGTCCGGCAAAAGCGGCCGAGATGATGCTGACTTCGGAACCGATAACGGGCGAAGAGGCCGTCTCTGCAGGATTGGCCAACCGTGCATTCGGCGAGGAAGAATTGCTCGAAGAAACGCTCTCCGTCGCGCGCAAAATAGCGGATAAAAGTCCGGTATCGGTCCGCGCCGCACTCCGCATGCTTCAGTACGGCAAGCATGCCGGCTTCCATGAAGGAGTCAAGGCCGAAGCGGCGTCGTTCGGTGAGGTTTTCGCATCACAGGACGCAAAAGAAGGAATCTCCGCATTTCTCGAGAAACGCAAACCTGTATTCCAAGGAAAGTAAGACACGAAGGGGAGGATGGCAAGATGAACATTTACGCACTGGTAAAACGCACATTCGATACAGAAGAGAAAATCTCCGTCCAAAACGGTGGAATCGCGGAGGATGGCGCAGAATTCATCATCAACCCGTACGATGAATACGCAGTGGAAGAAGCAATCCGCGTACGGGACGAGCACGGCGGGGAAGTGACCGTCCTGACGATCGGTTCCGAAGAAGCGGAAAAGCAGTTGCGTACTGCACTCGCAATGGGGGCTGACAAGGCGGTTCTCATCAATACCGAGGATGACCTTGATGAACTGGACGAGTTCGGTGCAGCGACAATCATCGCGGAATATCTGAATGATAAAGATGCGGATCTTATTCTCGCCGGCAACGTGGCGATCGACGGCGGCTCCGGCCAAGTCGGCCCGCGTGTGGCGGAACTGCTCGGCATCAACTGTGTCACGACGATCACTGAGCTGAAGATTGATGGCGATCAGGCAACCGTCGTCCGTGATGTCGAAGGCGACTCCGAAACGATCGAGGCCCAGATGCCGCTACTCATTACGGCCCAGCAAGGCCTGAACGACCCTCGTTATCCGTCCCTTCCGGGGATCATGAAAGCGAAAAAGAAGCCGCTTGAAGAGCTCGAGCTCGACGACATCGATCTAGAGGAAGACGATCTGGAAGTGAAGGTTGAGCGTGTGGATGTCTTCCTTCCGCCTGAAAAACAGGCAGGCCGCGTTCTTGAGGGTGACCTCCAGGATCAGGTAAAGGAACTCGTCCAGCTGCTCCGCACCGAAGCGAAAGTCATCTGAGCCGACCGGCACATTCGATACAGGAGGGGTAAACTATGTCCAAAAAAGTAATTGTTCTAGGGGAAGTACGCGACGGCGCACTGCGAAACGTCTCGTTTGAAGCCATTGCGGCGGCGAAGAAAATTTCCGGCGGGGGAGAAATCGTCGGAGTCCTGATCGGGGATTCCGTCCAAGACCTCGGCCAGGAATTGATCCAGTACGGAGCGGACCGCGTTGTAGCGGTTGAGCATCCGCATCTCAAGTACTACACATCCGACGGATTCGGGCAGGCATTCATGGCTGTCCACGAACAGGAAGAGCCGGAAGCGATCGTCTTCGGCCACACGGCCCTCGGCAAAGACCTTTCACCAAAAATCGCGGCGAAGCTCCAGAGCGGGCTTGTCTCTGATGTGACGGAAATCGAAGGTGAAGACGATGATGCCGTCTTTATCCGCCCGATCTATTCCGGCAAGGCTTTCGAGAAGGTCAAGATCAACGAAGGACCTGTATTCTTTACGGTCCGCCCGAACAATATCGAGCCGCTTGCACAAGACGCCGGCCGCTCCGGCGATGTTTCGTCACTGAGTGCGGATATACAGAACCTGCGCTCCGTGGTGAAAGATGTCGTTACGAAGGCGACCGATGGCGTCGACATGTCCGAGGCGAAAGTCATCGTGGCAGGAGGACGCGGTGTCAAGGGACCTGAAGGCTTCGAGCCGCTCAAGGAACTCGCGGACCTGCTTGGGGGCGCAATTGGCGCATCCCGCGGTGCGTGCGATGCCGACTACTGTGACTACTCGCTTCAGATCGGCCAGACCGGAAAGGTCGTCACGCCGGACCTTTACATCGCGGCAGGCATTTCCGGCGCCATCCAGCACCTTGCCGGCATGTCCAACTCCAAAGTGATCGTCGCGATCAACAAAGACCCTGAAGCCAATATTTTCAAAGTGGCGGACTACGGTATTGTCGGTGACCTTTTCGAAATCATCCCGATGATGATCGAAGAGATCAAGCAGCTAAAAGTCAACGCATGATCACACCGGGGCTGTCCGTAAAAAGGGCGGCCCCGTTACTGTTGCCTGAAGAGACAGGATAGATTTCCGCAGAGCGGGTAAACAACTAAAGAACGGCATCCCGGCATGTGGTTGACCGGCAAGCAGAACATTCGCCGGCCACTCGGGCAGGTGCTATAATGACCCAAGAGTGGTTAAACATGAGGAGGTAATCAAATGGCTATTCAACATGCAACAGATCAAGATTTCCAAAGCAAAGTATCCGATGGGCTCGTCCTTGTCGACTTTTGGGCAACATGGTGCGGCCCATGCAAAATGATTGCGCCGGTCCTTGAAGAAGTCGATGCAGAAATCGGCGACAAGGTACAGATCGTCAAAGTCGACGTCGACGAAAACCAGCAGACAGCCGGAAAATACGGCATCATGTCGATCCCGACGCTCGTCCTCTTTAAAGACGGTGAAATCGTCGACAAAGTGGTCGGCTTCAATCCGAAAGAAAAGCTTGTCCAGTTTATCGAGCAATACGCGTAACGAAAAGAACGCTGACCGGGTCCCTCATAGGTGCCCGGTTTTTTTGGCAGGTGAATCCATATGAATGAAACGATCCGCCAGAAACTGGCGATTTTGCCCGACCAACCGGGATGCTACCTCATGAAGGACCGGCAGGGCACCATCATCTACGTCGGAAAGGCGAAAGTGCTCAAGAACCGGGTTCGCTCTTATTTCACCGGCTCGCATGATGCCAAGACCCAGCGGCTTGTGAGTGAGATAGAGGACTTTGAATACTTCGTCACATCATCCGATATCGAAGCGCTCATCCTTGAGCTGAACCTGATCAAGAAGCATGATCCGAAATACAATATCATGCTCAAAGATGACAAAACCTATCCGTATATCAAGCTGACCGCAGAGCGTCATCCGCGCCTCCTGGTGACGCGGAAAGTGAAGAAAGATAAGGGGAAGTACTTTGGACCTTATCCGAATGCCTATGCGGCACAGGAAACGAAGAAACTGCTCGACCGGATTTATCCGCTCCGGAAATGCAATACGCTTCCCGACCGGGTGTGTCTGTATTATCATCTCGGGCAGTGTCTGGCACCGTGCGTCAACGAGGTGACGCCGGAGACTTACCGGGAAATGACGGCAGGCATCACCCGGTTCCTGAACGGCGGGTACAAGGAAGTCAAGGAAGATCTGTCACGGAAGATGGAAGAAGCGGCGGAGAAGCTGGAGTTCGAGCGCGCTAAGGAATACCGCGACCAAATCTCGAATATCGAAGCTGTGATGGAGAAACAGAAAATGACAACGACCGATATGACTGACCGGGATGTTTTCGGCTACGCGGTCGACAAAGGCTGGATGTGTGTCCAGGTATTTTTTATCCGACAGGGCAAACTGATTGAACGGGACGTGTCTCTTTTTCCGATCTACCGGGACCCGGATGAGGAATTCCTGACGTATATCGGATCCTTCTATGACAAACCGGAGCATCTGCAGCCGAAGGAAATCTTCTTTCCCGAAGGGACGGACCTTGAGATCGTCAGCCAGCTGCTCGATGCGAAGGTTTCGGTGCCGCAGCGAGGCCAGAAAAAGGATATGGTGAAACTTGCCGAGAAAAATGCGCGGATTGCACTTTCCGAGAAGTTCCAGCTGATCGAACGCAGGGAGCAGCGGACAGTCGGCGCCTGCGAACAGCTCGGCGAAGCGATGGGCATTTCGGCGCCGCTCCGCATCGAAGCTTTCGACAACTCACATACGTTCGGAGCCGAGGCGGTCTCCGGAATGGTGACATTCGTCGATGGCCGGCCCGAGAAAAAAGGCTATCGGAAATACAAGACGAAAGCGGCTGCCCGCCATGACGACTACGGGGCGATGAGGGAAGTCGTCCGAAGAAGATACGTCCGGGTGCTCAAGGATAATCTGCCGCTTCCGGATCTTGTCCTGATCGACGGAGGAAAGGGGCAGATCAGCGCAGCCAAGGAAGTGATCGAAGACGAACTCGGACTTGATATCCCGGTCGCGGGTCTTGCAAAGGACGACAAGCACCAGACCGCGTTGCTTTTATACGGGGATCCGCCGGAAGTCGTGCCCCTAAAGCGCACCGGCGAAGCCTTTTATCTGCTGCAGCGGATACAGGACGAGGTTCACCGGTTTGCAATCACCTTCCACAGGCAACGGAGGGGAGCAAAGTCTCTCACATCTTCGCTTGACGGAATTCCGGGCGTCGGAGCAAAGCGGAAAAACCAGCTGCTCCGTCACTTCGGTTCTGTCAAGAAAATCCGCGCCGCCGGTGTGGAGGAATTGAAGGAAGCGGGGCTTCCGCAATCCGTCGCGGAAACGGTGGAGCAATACTTCAAGGACCAGAACAAAGCGAAGGAAGAAAAATCATCCGGAATCGGTGAATAAAGGAGGAGCGGGATGAACTGGAGAATTGTCGAGGAAGCCATCCTTAAGGCGCGTGAGGAAGGAAAGTTCAACAATCTTCCGGGCGCGGGAAAGCCGCTGCCGAAAGACGAGCTGGAACATGTTCCGGCTGACATCCGCATGGCAGTCAGAATCCTGAAAAACAGCGGGTACGACGATGAGGCGGTGTTCGTGCAGAAGGAAATGACCGAATTGGGCAGCCGGCTCAAGAATGCGCCCGAAGATGAGAAAACCGAGCTGGAGCAGGCTTACAATCAGCAAATGAGGAAAATGAACAGCCTGCTGTCGAAAAAAGGCGTGCGGACCAACAGTTCTTCGTTCAGGCAATACAGCCGGCAAATCAATGATCGCCTGAAATGGGACTGAGCCAAAACAACAATCGGCCGCGCAACGGGTTTCCGTCACACGGCCGATCGTGGTCACTTTATTCCCAGGCAAGTGTCAGTTTGACAACGCCCTGGCGGCAGTCCGGTTCCGGCCGGCATTCAGATACCCGGTTATGGATTTTCTGATACTGCCCTGCAAGGAAACCGGCTTCGACAGAGTAGCAGCGCCGACCTTTTTTGGCCTGTTCTGTCTCTGTCTCAAGCACATAGACTCTCTCTCTTTTGCCGGCTGATTCACATGTGAGCGTCCCCCAGCCTGCTTCCATGAAAAAACCGGCTGTCTCGTCCATATCAAAAAGCGGAAATTCGGCTGCCAGTTCTTTGCCGGCCCAGTATAGGATTTCCTCCTCATGCCTGCCAAGGACGGATGGAAGGATATAATCGCGGAAAAGGGCATAGCCGAACTTTGTCGGCATCGCGCTTTCCGCTCCTGCTTTTTCCGGTTTTGTCTCCATTTTTACGTTCGCCTCTTCCATTGAAAAACTTGACCGGAAGCCTTTTTAGCTGCCCGGGAACCGCTTATGCGGCTTTTGTCGAAAATGTGACCGTCGCCTTGATTTCAATTTGTTTCAGGAGTACAATGGTCATGTCTTAAATATTGTAAACATGATTAAATATGCAGTCAATGTACGCTTCCGCCGGCAGGCGGGGGCTTCCTTGCCTGCCTGTTTGTCAGTACTAAGGGGGGTAAAAGATTTCATGAGAGACTCAGATTTTGGCTTGCGCCGGCTGCACTCGCTGCTTGGGATCATCCCGATCGGCCTGTTCTTGACGCAGCACCTCATCATCAACCACTTTGCAACGCAGGGGGTAGAGGCATTCAACAAAGCGTCGGACTTCATGGGCAATCTGCCTTTCGTTCTCTGGCTTGAGTGGATTGTCATCTACATCCCGCTCATGTTCCACGCATTTTTCGGCCTTTATATCGCGTTCACTGCCAAGCCGAACACGAACCGCTACGGTACATACCGCAACTGGATGTTCCTTCTCCAGCGTATCACGGGTGTGATCCTTGTGGTCTTCATCGCTTGGCACATCTGGCAGACCCGTATCCAGAAGGCGCTCGGCGCTGATGTCAACTTCGACATGATGGCTGACATCCTTGCCAATCCGTTTATGGTCGCATTCTACGTGCTCGGCGTCATCTCTGCGACGTTCCACTTTGCGAATGGCTTCTGGTCGTTCCTCGTCACGTGGGGCATCACTCAATCCCCGCGTTCGCAGCGCCTCTCCACGTATGTCATGATGGGGCTGTTCCTCGTCCTGTCCGTGATCGGCATTCGTGCCATCTTTGCATTCGTGTAATGATTGGCATCCCGTGCCACCTACTTTGATCTAACTGAGGAGTGAAAGATAGAATGGCGAAAAGCAAGTTGATCGTCGTCGGCGGCGGCCTAGCCGGCCTGATGGCGACGATTAAGGCTGCCGAAGCCGGCACGCCCGTCGAATTGTTTTCCCTGGTCCCTGTAAAGCGTTCCCACTCCGTCTGCGCACAAGGCGGCATCAACGGTGCGGTCAACACGAAAGGGGAAGGCGATTCCCCGATGATCCACTTTGATGACACTGTTTACGGCGGCGACTTCCTGGCGAACCAGCCTCCTGTCAAGGCGATGGCCGAAGCAGCGCCCGGAATCATCCACCTGATGGACCGGATGGGCGTCATGTTCAACCGGACCCCGGAAGGCCTGCTTGACTTCCGCCGCTTCGGCGGAACGCTCCACCACCGCACGGCTTTTGCCGGCGCGACGACCGGCCAGCAGCTTCTTTACGCACTGGACGAGCAAGTCCGGCGCTTTGAAGTCGAAGGACTCGTCAAGAAGTATGAAAACTGGGAGTTCCTCGGAGTCGTACTCGACGATGAAGGCGTCTGCCGCGGAATTTCGGCGCAAAACCTGAAAACGATGGAAATCAAGACGTTCCGTTCGGATGCCGTCATCCTGGCGACCGGCGGTCCCGGAATCATCTTCGGCAAGTCGACAAACTCCGTCATCAACACAGGTTCAGCCGCGGCGACCGCTTATCAGCAGGGCGCGATCTACGCGAACGGTGAATTCATCCAGATTCACCCGACGGCAATCCCTGGTGATGATAAGCTCCGTCTGATGTCTGAATCGGCACGCGGCGAAGGCGGACGTGTCTGGACATACAAGGACGGCAAACCGTGGTACTTCCTCGAAGAAAAATATCCGGCATACGGGAACCTCGTGCCGCGTGACATCGCGACACGTGAAATCTTCGATGTTTGTGTCAACCAGAAACTCGGCGTCAACGGCGAGAACATGGTTTACCTGGATCTTTCCCATAAGGATTCCCGCGAGCTGGACATCAAGCTCGGCGGCATCATCGAAATCTATGAGAAGTTCACAGGCGACGATCCACGCAAAGTGCCGATGAAGATTTTCCCTGCGGTTCACTATTCGATGGGCGGCCTCTGGGTCGACTACGATCAGATGACGAACATCCCCGGGCTCTTCGCAGCGGGTGAAGCGGATTACTCCATGCACGGCGCAAACCGCCTCGGTGCGAACTCCCTCCTGTCCGCGATCTACGGCGGCATGGTTGCCGGCCCGAACGCGGTCAAGTACATGGAAGGCCTCGAAAAACATGCCGAGGACCTGTCGTCCACGCTCTTCGACGGCGTCGTCAAATCCGAAGAGCAGAAGTGGGACAGCATCCTGAAGATGGACGGCACGGAAAATGCGTATGTCCTTCACAAGGAACTCGGCGAGGTCATGACGGATAACGTCACGGTCGTTCGCTACAACGACAAGCTTCAGGAAACGGATTACAAGATCCAGGAACTCCTCGAGCGCTACGAAAACATCAACGTCAACGACACGTCCCGCTGGTCCAACCAGGGTGCGGCATTTACCCGCCAGCTGAAGAACATGCTTTACCTGGCACGTGTCATCACGCTCGGCGCCCTCAACCGGGACGAAAGCCGCGGCGCGCACTATAAGCCGGACTTCCCTGAGCGGAACGACGAGCAGTGGCTGAAGACGACGATGGCATCGTTTGACGGTGTATCCGCACCGAAGTTCGACTACGCCGATGTCGATGTTTCCCTGATCAAGCCGCGTAAACGCGACTATACATCGAAGCACTGATCTCTGAGAAAGGAGACGCATAAAAATGGCTGAAACTGCTGTAAAGGAACGGAATGAGGCGACTGCCACAAAGACTGTCCGCTTTAAGATCCAGCGTCAGGATAGCCCGGAGTCGAGCCCTTACTGGGAAACGTTTGATGTCCCATACCGCCAGAACATGAACGTCATTTCGGCGCTTATGGAAATCCGGCGGAATCCGGTGAACTCGGAAGGCAAGAAGACTTCCCCGATCCAATGGGAAATGAACTGTCTCGAGGAAGTCTGCGGTGCCTGTTCAATGGTCATCAACGGCCGCCCGCGCCAATCTTGTACGGCGCTTGTCGACCAGCTGACCCAGCCGATCACGCTTGAGCCGATGCGCACCTTCCCGGTTGTCCGCGACCTGGTCGTCGACCGTGAAGTCATGTTCGACTCGCTCAAAAAAGTCAAGGCATGGGTTCCGATCGACGGTACGTATGACCTCGGCGAAGGACCGCGCATGCCTGAGCGCAAGCGCCAGTGGGCTTATGAACTTTCCAAGTGCATGACTTGCGGCGTTTGCCTCGAAGCATGCCCGAACGTCAACGATAAGACGAACTTTATCGGCCCTGCGCTGATTTCCCAGGTCCGTCTGTTCAACACGCACCCGACAGGTGCGATGAACCGTGACGAGCGTCTGGATGCTCTGATGCAGGATGGCGGACTCCAAGAGTGCGGCAACTCGCAAAACTGCGTCGTCGCTTGCCCGAAAGGCATTCCGCTTACCACATCGATCGCTGCAATGAACCGTGCAGCATCCGTATACTCCTTCAAGCGCTTCTTCGGTTCCGACCACATGGTCGATTGATGATGCGCCCATCCCCCCAAACCGGCCTGTACGGCTTGAGGGGGATTTTTTGTGCTTCGAGCTTCATGGCCTGCCGTGTCAATCGAGCCGGATGATTGATACAGTAAGAACATGCCCGCGCGTCTTCTCAATGACCGTTGTTTCTGTTATGATAAAAGAATGAATAGTCATTCATTTTAAGCGGACGGGGGAGGAATGGTCATGAGGGCAACATACATCGGAGATTTTGAAGAATGGAAAAAGGGATTCAATTTTTCAGTACCGGTCACGGTCCGGTTTTCCGAAACGGATATGTTCGGGCATCTGAACAATACGGTCAACTTCACTTATTTTGAACATGCAAGGATCGAATACCTGAAACACCTTGGCCTGATGGAAAACTGGATGGATGAAAACGAAGGGTCCATCACGGTCGTTGCCGATCTTCAGTGCGATTATCTGAAACAAGTGTTCTTTGATGAACAGCTTGATATTCACGTGAAAACGGAAAGAGTCGGGAGCACTTCGCTGGATATCCATTACCTTGCCACCGGCCATGACGGAGAGCCGGCATTTACCGGGAGGGGGACGATTGTCCAGGTGAGCCGGAAGACCGGAAAGCCGCTTCCTTGGTCGGACAAAGCGCTGGATGCAATCGGTGCCGCGTCGGCTTTCTCGTCATAAACCTTTGAATGCCGGGCAAATGCCGTCACCGCCGGACCCGTTCCTTCATACTCTACGATGAAGAGTTGAGGGGAGGGGCGCTACGTGGCGGATGAGCTGCATCATCGTTCATTGCTTACCGGAAGGGAAAGAGAAATTTTCCAGCTGCTGGTGAAAGATCAGACAACGAAAGAAATTGCAGCCAGGCTGGGAATCAGCGAAAAGACCGTCCGGAATCATATTTCGAACACCATTCAGAAACTTGGGGTATCCGGACGCGCTCAGGCAATCGTCGAGCTTCTCCGGCTATCGGAACTCTCGCTTGACTAAATAAACTTGCCATTCCGCACGAAACCGTTCACAATATAACTATTCAAACGGTTTCGGGAGTGGTGAGTTAATGGCTGGCTTGAACGGAGAGGACCTGCAGCATAACGGGGAAGACATCGCCTTCGTCGAAAAGGAGCTGCGTCACATCTCTGGACTGATCAAACAGAGCGGACGGGAGATTCTCGACAATTATCCGATCACTCCGCCACAGTTCGTGGCACTGCAATGGTTGCTCGAACTGGGCGACATGACGATCGGCGACTTATCCAATAAGATGTACCTGGCCTTTTCGACGACGACTGACCTCGTTGACAGAATGGAAAAAAACCGTCTTGTAAAGCGGGTGCGTGACGAACAGGATAGGCGGGTCGTCCGGATCCATCTTCTCGAGGACGGGGAGCGCATCATCCAGGAGGTCATCAGGAAGCGGCAGAAGGACCTTCAGGCTGTGCTGTCCGATTTTTCAGCGGAAGAAGTCGTCCGGCTTTCCGAAATGCTGTCCAAACTGCACAGCGGCATGAAGGAAGGCAGGAAGAGAAGGATGGAACTGAAGAATGCCGAGAAATGACCATTGGCTGGCTGTTGAAGCCCGGAGCAGGAAGCGCTTCGGGTTTTTCGCCGTCCTGAAACGGTTATGATACGATGAGACGGCAATTGCCGGGCGGAAGGAGAAGGTACAGATGAATGAAGTGATCATTGCAACGAAAAACCGGGGCAAGGCGAAAGACTTTGAGGCACTTTTGTCGCCCTATGGCATCAAGGTTCTCACCCTGTTCGATGTGGCGCCTGACTTGGAAATCGAGGAAACGGGCACGACATTCAGGGAAAATGCGGCACTGAAAGCAGAGACGGTGTCAAAAAGGCTTGGGAAAATGGTGATTGCCGATGACAGCGGACTTGCGGTGGATGCGTTGGACGGAAAACCGGGTGTCTATTCCGCGCGCTACAGCGGCGAAGGGGCAACGGACGAGCGCAATATTGAAAAGCTGCTTGCGGATCTATCCGGTGTGCCGGACGAGGAACGCACTGCCCGATTTGTGTGTGTGCTCGCCATCGCTGCACCAGGAGCCGAAACGCAGTTTTTCGAGGGGACATGCGAAGGGCGCATTCTGAGGACACCTGCAGGGGAAAACGGCTTCGGCTATGATCCCGTCTTTTACGTTCCCAGGGAAGAACGGACAATGGCGCAACTGACCCCTGAGGAGAAAGCGGTCGTGTCCCACCGGGGGGAAGCGATCAGGAGCCTTGAGGAACAGGCGGGAGAACTGTTCGGGGAAAACCAATGACAAACTGGCGCATTGCGGTGATGAGTGATTCGCACGGCGACAAGGAGACGATCCGGCAGTTCAAGGACGAGCAGTCGGAATCGGATTACCTTATCCATTGCGGAGACAGCGAGCTTTCGGCGGAAGATGCACTTCTTGGAGAGATGGTCGCTGTAAAAGGCAACTGCGACCCGGACGGGCTGCCCGAGTACCTGATGCTGTCGGCGGGCAGTTTTCGGGTCCTTGTGACACATGGCCATCTGGACCAAGTGAAGACGGGCCTGCTGCCTCTTCGATACAGGGCAGAGGAGGCCGGGGCGGATATCGTCCTGTTCGGCCACACCCATCTTTACGGGGCCGAAGTTCACGAAGGAATCTTGTTTGTGAACCCGGGGAGTACGCACAGGCCGCCGCCCGGCCGTCCGGCCACCTACGCGGTGATCGAAAAAACGGCGGCAGGTGTGTCCGTTCGTTTCTTGAACACAGATGCGACAGAGGCGGATTCGGCTGATTTCCCTGATTTTCCGAAAAGCCGTTGACTTTGGGGACCGGGGAACCTATAATTATCTTTGTCTTGTGCAGCCGCATGGTTGCCTTGTCCCAGTAGCTCAGCAGGATAGAGCAACAGCCTTCTAAGCTGTCGGTCGGGGGTTCGAATCCCTCCTGGGACGTAATAGAAGGGCAAGTCTGCCCCTGATACAAGCTTCCTGTCGTTCAGATGACCGTACCATGTTACGGCCTTCTGGCGCCGGGAAGCTTTTTTGTCCGGCAGCAAAGTCCAAGGAGCAAGTGAAGGTATTCATTTTTCCGATAATGTGTTATGCTACTCATGCATTATAAATTTCATAACGTTGCGACCATTAGGGGAATCCTTATAAAGGACTGAGAGACGAGTGTGACTCCGAAACCCTTATCACCTGATCAGGTTTGGACTTGCGTAGGGAAGTGGCGTCTCTTTTTGCTATGCTCTTGTATCGGCAATTCCAAGACCGCTTCCTTACGGGAAGGCGGTCTTTTTCGTTATGGCGAAAGGAGAGGCGCGATGGAGATTTGGGCGGTGACAAACGGCAGGATGGGAATCCCGGAACTTGTGGATGTTTTGCTTCTTGTCGAGCCGGCGATTGATGCATTCATTCTGAGAGAAACCACGAAAACGGACAAGGAGATCGTTGAAGCGATCCGCCGGCTGAAGGAAGCCGGCTGCGATGAAGAAAAAATCATTGTTCATAACCGTCCGGATATCGCGGTGATGACCGGAATCCGGCGCGTCCAGATTCCCGGCTACGGTTTGCCGCTGGGCCAATTGAAACTTCAATACCCTTCACTTCTCTTCGGCCGTTCCGTCCATTCTCTCGCGGAAGCGGAAATGGCCTATACACACGGAGCCGACTGGCTGCTCTACGGCCATCTGTTTCAGACCGCATCAAAACAGGGCAAGGTCCCGAGGGGGACTGATGAACTTTTCAGGATGGTACAGGCGATCCCGATCCCGATTTATGCAATCGGCGGAATCCGGCCCGAGCATCTGCCACTTCTGGAAAAATCGGACCTGGCTGGTATCGCGCTGATGTCGGCCATTTTCAGTGAAAGCACTGCGGAGGAAGCGGTTGCTCCCTACAGGGATCAATTGTTCCGCGGAAAGGTGGAATCCACATGGAGAAAGTGATCAAGCTGAACGGAAAAAAGTATGAAGTGCCAAAAGGCGTAGGAACGGTCAGGCAATTGTTGGACCACCTGGACTTAAGCGACCGTATCGCCGTGATTGAAAAAAACCAGTCGATTGTGCCAAAAGGGGCTTATGAAGAGCCCGTCAACGATAAAGACCAGATTGAAATTATCCATTTTGTAGGAGGAGGATGACCATATGATCACCATCGGAAACCGAACCTTTCGTTCAAGACTTCTGCTAGGAACGGGAAAATACCCTTCTTTTGAAATCCAGAAAGAAGCAGTCAAAGTGTCAGGAACGGAAATCCTGACATTCGCAGTGAGGAGAATGAACATTTTCGAGCCGTCGCAGCCCAACTTTCTGGAGCAGCTGGACCTGTCAGCTTATACATTGCTGCCGAATACAGCAGGCGCCAAAACTGCGGAGGAAGCAGTAAGAATCGCCAAGCTGGCTAAAGCATCAGGGCTTTGCGATATGGTAAAGGTCGAAATCATCGGCTGTGACCGTTCTTTGCTGCCTGACCCGATTGAGACACTCAGAGCCTCAGAAATGCTGCTGGAAGAAGGCTTCATTGTGCTCCCTTATACGTCGGATGATGTGGTCCTGGCCCGAAGGTTATGCGAATTGGGGGCTCATGCTGTCATGCCCGGTGCTTCACCGATCGGTTCGGGCCGCGGACTGATCAATCCGCTCAATTTGTCATTGATCATCGAACAATCCGATGTTCCGGTCATCATCGACGCAGGGATCGGTTCGCCGAAAGACGCGGCATATGCAATGGAACTGGGCGCTGATGGGATCTTATTGAACACGGCTGTGTCTGAAGCCGCAGATCCGGTCAAGATGGCAAAGGCGATGAAACTCGCGATAGAGGCAGGCAGGCTCGGGTTTGAAGCGGGGCGGATGCCGGTAAGGGACTATGGCGTCGCCAGCAGTCCGATGGAAGGGCTTGTTCCAAATTGAGTTCCAAATACTCCCGGCAGGAGTTATTTATGCCGATCGGGAAAAACGGACAGGAACGGTTGGGAAAGTCGGCAGTCTTTATTTTGGGGGCGGGGGCTCTGGGTTCATCGGGGGCGGAAATGCTTGTTCGTGCCGGAGTCGGAAAAGTCACGATTGTCGACAGGGATTATGTGGAATGGTCGAATCTGCACCGTCAGCAACTTTACACGGAACAGGATGTCGCTGAACGATTGCCAAAAGCCATTTGCGCGGAAAGAAGGCTGACTGCCATCAACAGCGACGTCCGGATCTGCGGCATCGTAACGGATGTGACGGCGGAAAACATACAGAGCCTGATCGCGGGGCACGATGTGCTGTTGGATGCGACGGACAATATGGAAACCAGGCTGCTGGCCAATGATGCGGCATGTAAGATGGGCCTTCCTTTTTTCATGGGAGCATGCGTAGGCAGCTATGGCCTGACGTTTCCGTTCGGCGTTCAGACACAGCAGCCTTGCCTGCACTGCCTGTTGGAAACGTTGCCGGCGCAGACAATGACATGCGATACGGCAGGCATCATCAGCCCGGCCGTGGTGACAACAGCCGCCAGGCAAGCAGCCGGGGTGCTCAAGTACCTGGCCACGGGCGAAATGGAGCCGAAGCTCGAGTCTGCCGATATGTGGACAGGGGAGCGGTCGTCCATTGACGTAAGCGGATTGAAAAAGAGCGACTGTCCAAGCTGTTCCGAACATGCAAGTTACCCTTTTCTCACACTTGGCTCTTCCATCCGGCCGGCGGTACTTTGCGGCAGGGACACCGTCCAGTTGAGCTGGCCGCGAAACAAAAGATTGGAACTGCCTTTATTCGTGCAGTCGGTCAGGAAGGTGGTCTCCAATCTTGTCCATAACCCTTATCTCGTGGCATGCGAGTATCACGGTCACCGCATTGTTTTGTTCCATGACGGCAGGATGCTGGTCCATGGCACGAAAAGCATTACGACCGCAGAGAAGATTGCATCGGAGCTGGTCGGATAAACAGACATACAGATTTAAAAAGCCGGGCAGAGGGAAGGTCCCTTGCCGGCTTTTTGCGTTTTGCTGATGGTTGTTCATGCTCTTTCCAGCATCCGATCAAGCGCCATATGCGCATCGGCTGATGTTTGTCCGTCCACTTTGATCTGATTCATTCCTGCGCCCTTCTCAATGCCCTCAAGACTCCATAATAAGTGCGGCAAATCAATCCGATTCATCGTGAGGCACGGACACATGTGCGGGTTCAGAGAGATGATTTCTTTATCAGGATGATGGGCGATCAGGCGGTTCACCAAATTCATTTCTGTTCCGACTGCCCATTTGCTTCCTGGTTCCGCCTTTTCAATCGCATCGATTATGTATTTGGTCGATCCTGCCTCATCTGATAATTCAACGACCTCCCGGGAACATTCCGGATGCACGATAATGCGCATTACCGGATCACGTTCCCGTACTTCGGCTATATTCTGCACTGTGAAGTTTTCGTGGACGGAGCAATGCCCTTTCCACAAAATCACTTTAATCTCCTCCAACGGACCTTCGTATTCAAGCTCATCCGTGATCGGATTCCACACAGCCATCTGTTCCAGTGGGATTCCGACATCAAATGCGGTGTTTCTCCCAAGATGCTGATCAGGCAAAAACAAAATGCGTTCTCTTAACGTCAGCGCCCACTCCACCATGGTACGTGCGTTTGAAGACGTCACTGTCGCTCCGTTATGTCTTCCGACAAAGGCTTTTATCGCTGCTGTGGAGTTGACATACGTCAACGGCACGATGGTGTCACCGAATAATCCGTTTAAAGCGGACCATGCACGTTCCGTTTGATAGATGTCTGCCATATCCGCCATGGAGCAGCCGGCCCTCATATCCGGCAGATAAACGGTTTGATCCCGGCTTGTAAGGATGTCTGCCGTTTCCGCCATAAAGTGGACGCCGCAAAATACGATATGTTCAGCTTCGTTCTCTGCACAAAGTTGAGCCAGCTGAAGAGAGTCCCCGGTGGCATCGGCAAACTGGATCACTTCATCTTTTTGATAGTGGTGTCCGGGCATAAACAGTTTGCTGCCCATTTTCTTTTTGATTGCACGGATTCGGCTCTCCATCTCTTCCGTGCTCATTTGCCTGTACTCATCAGGCAGTAATCCGCTTGTATTGTTTACGAGTTCACTCAAGAATGACATGTGGGTTCCTCCATTTTTCCACGATTGTTACCGCCGCGCTGAAATCCAGGGCATGAACGGAATGAGTGATTATTCCCAAAGAAATAAAGTCGACACCCGTTTCGGCAAATTGGCGGATGTTTTCAGCTGTGATGTTGCCGGATGCTTCCGTCGTGATCGACTCGGGAACAAGTCCGATCCAATCTCTGATCGTTTCGGGGGAACAATTATCGAACATGATGATGTCAGCTTCAGCGGCAATCGCTTCTTTTAATTGTTCCGGGTTTTCGATTTCCACTTCGATTTTGACTGTCTGTCCGACCGCAGCCCTTACGGTTTCCACCGCCGCTTTAATCGAACCGCCTGCAAACGCAATATGATTATCCTTCAGCATGACGGCATCGAATAATCCCCGGCGATGATTGACTCCGCCTCCTGTCCTGACTGCGTATTTGTCCAGCATCCGCAATCCGGGCATCGTCTTCCGCGTATCGCAGACGCGGGCAGATGTGCCTTCCAACTTGCGGACCATCTGATGTGTCTCCGTCGCAATCCCGCTCATTCTTTGCAAAAGGTTCAAGATAACCCGTTCGCTTTTCAATAGACTGATAATAGGTCCGTTTGCAACCGCAATCCGATCTCCGGCTGCAATGGCCTCACCATCCCCGACATCCAACTTCACTTCGATGGTGGGATCGATCACAGCCAGTCCTTCCCGGACCACGTGTGCGCCGCAAAAGATGCCTTCCTGTTTGGCTTTGATTTCCAGGCGGCCGATCAGTTCTTCCGGAAACAAGGATTCGGAGGATAGGTCTCCGTCCCCGATATCTTCTATGTAGAACTGCTCTAACATGCCGCGCAGTTTGATGAGATTCATTGCCTGTTGCCTCCTTTGCTCTTATTTTTGGTATACAGGTATCTTTACACATGTAAACCAATGTGACAAGATGAATCTAGCATAATAGGGGGGATGCCATCATGAGATACTTTGACTTTGCAGCCAGCACGCCCATTTCGAAACAGTCATTGGATGTGTTCAATCAACTTTCCGTCAGATGTTTCGGGAATGCGAGCAGCCTGCATGACTCTGGCGGAGAGGCAAAATACATCCTCGACCATGCAAGGGAAGACTTGGCGCTTCAGATAGGTGCAGACGCCAGGGGGATTTATTTCACGTCAGGCGGGACGGAAAGTAATCTTCTTTCGATCATCTCGCTGGCAAAAGCCCGTCGTCATTATGGCAATCACCTCATTGTGACAGCGGGCGAACATCCTTCCGTCGATTCCGCTATGGAGTACCTGAAGACGGATGGTTTCTGTGTCACTGTGATTCCTTTTACGGAAACCGGCGTGATTGACCTCGGCAAATTGGATCGGGCAATCGGGGATGAAACGATTCTGATTTCCGTCCAACATGTGAATCCCGAGATCGGCACCATCCAGCCCATCAAAAAGATAGCTGAGCGGATCGAAAGGAAGAATATTCTTTTACACTGTGATTGTGTCCAGTCATTAGGGAAAATTGACGTCCGGCCCATCGTCAGATGGATTGATGCCATGACATTCTCGAGCCATAAGGTGTATGGGCCAAAAGGGGTCGGAGCGGTCTACATCAACCCCAGACACCGGTTAGTCCCTGTCTTCCCCGGCTTGATCCAGGAGTCGGGGTTCAGGGGAGGCACTCTGAATGTGCCGGGCATCGCTGCATTTGTAACTGCTGCAGCAGACTGTATCAAAGAAGAACGGGCAGATTACCTGACCCTGAGGCGTGCTTTTCTGGGGCGACTCGAAGGCACTGCTGAACGATTTACGATATACGAAGGGGCCAGCAGGGAAAGCCAGCTTCCTCAGATCATCGGGCTCGGAGTGAAACAACTGGAAGGGCAACTTGTCATGCTGGAGCTGAATAGAAGAGGATTTGCCGTATCTACCGGCTCCGCCTGCCAAGCAGGCATGCAGCATGCTGCCAAAACAATGACTGCCATGGGAATCGCCGGACAACAGGCCAAGGAATTTATCCGGATCTCGTTTGGAAAAGGGACGACCGAAGAAAGTGTCCTACAATTAGCGGATGAGCTGGTCAAGATTGCTTCAATGTATCGGGTTAACCCGATATCCAGTAGGCAAGTATAAATCCGCCTGCCGGAACTGCCGGCAGAAAAGAAAAAGGAATCGCTTAAACTTGATCAACACTCCTGAGTCGAGGTGCATTTGCGCGCCGGAGATTCAGGTTTTTTCTGCTGAAAAGGTCTTTTAAGCTATTCACAGAAAGAACTCTTTTGTGTTAACCTGTAAACTGTAATGGTTAACGCAAATGAGGGGGGGATCAAGATGGCGCTCGGTTTTTGGGTGATCGGGACGGATACGAATGTGGGAAAAACGTTTGTCACAACTTGGCTGATGCGTTATTTCCAAAGCAAGGGAACTGCGATTCCCTATAAGCCGGTCCAAACGGGGATGATCGATGACGGAACTCCATATTACGGGGATACATATTTTTACCGTCAATTCAGTCAGACGGAGCTGGACGGGAGGCAGGTGAATACTTACTCTTTTCCGACCCCCGCGTCGCCTCATTATGCCGCCCGTCTGGAAGGGCAGACGATTGAGGGAGAGCGCATCCTGCGGCAAATCAAGCGGCTGACATCCCAATACGACCATGTCATCTGCGAAGGGGCCGGTGGTCTATATGTTCCGCTCGATGAAAAGCGTGGATATTGTTTCCAGCACCTGGTCAAGGATTCTAAATTGCCTGTCGTGCTGGTGACACGCACGTCGCTTGGAACCATCAATCACACGCTGCTGACAGTTGAGGCATTGCGGGCATGCGGCATTCCGATTATCGGAATCGTCTTCAATGGTTTCGAAGGAACTGAACTTGAGAAAGATAACAGAGCGACGATTTGCCGGCTTACCGGATTACATTCAGTCACTTTGCCGAAATTGTCTGAGGCAAGAGAGTTGGAGAAACTGGACCCGGGGTTGGCTGATCCGTTATTCGGGGAGATGAGCGTTCTATGACATCCGATCTTCAAAAAAGGGATTTAAAGCATGTTTGGCATCCGTGTTCGCAAATGAAGGATTACGAAGAATTCCCGCCCATTGTCATCAAAAGCGGGAAAGGCATTTATCTGTATGATGAGAATGGCAAGGAATACATAGATGCGGTTTCTTCCTGGTGGGTGAACTTATTCGGGCATGCGAATGAACGGATCAGTGCCGCGCTCGCCGAGCAGGCAGGCCGGCTGGAACATGTGATTTTCGCGAATTTCACGCATGAACCGGCAGTGTTATTGGCGGAAAAACTTGTGGAATTCACGCCTGAGGGTCTGAGTAAAGCATTTTTCGCGGACAACGGTTCTTCCGCGGTCGAGATTGCACTGAAAATGAGTTTTCAATACCACAAGCAGAAAAACAAACCGAATAAAACACGTTTCCTCGCGTTGAACAATGCGTATCACGGAGAAACACTCGGCGCACTTTCCGTCGGGGGAGTCGGATTATACAATGAAGTCTTTCAGCCGCTGTTGCTGAATACGATTAGAGCCGAAGGGCCGGACTGTTTCAGGTGTCCGTTCCAGGAAGAGCCCGGAAGTTGCGATACACCCTGCATTTCCTTTATTGAAGAAAAGCTCACGGACCATCATGAAGAGCTCGCTGCAGTAATTATTGAACCGCTGATCCAAGCAGCAGCCGGCATGAAGATGTACCCTCCGGGTTACCTGAAAAAGTTGAGGCAGCTTTGCTCGCGATATGACGTCCACCTGATTGCTGACGAAGTCGCGGTAGGCTTTGGGCGGACGGGGACGATGTTTGCCTGTGAACAGGCCGGCATCTCTCCGGATTTTATGTGCCTGTCCAAAGGCCTGACGGGCGGCTATTTGCCGTTATCCGTCGTGATGACAACGGATGAAGTCTATGACGCGTTTTATGATGACTACCAGACGATGAAAGCCTTTTTGCACTCCCACAGTTACACGGGGAATCCTCTGGCCTGCAGTGTCGCGCTGGAAGTGCTCCGGATCTTCGAGGACGAAAGATACATCGGCCAGATTCAGGAAAAGGCGGCGTATATGAGAAAACGAGCTACGGAACTGTTTGTCCACCAGTCTCATGTGGGCGAGTACAGACAGACCGGAATGGTGGGGGCCATTGAGTTGGTCATGGAAAAGGCTACGAACAAGCCCATCCCTGCCGAAAAGCGCGCAGGTTACCAAATCTATCGGATAGCGCTGGAAAAAGGGCTGCTCCTCAGGCCACTCGGCAATGTGCTTTACTTCATGCCTCCCTATGTCATTTCCGAAAGGGAAATCGACCGGATGCTAAAAATTGCAAATGAGGCGATGCAAGTCTACTTCGATAAAAGCCCGGACAATGTGGGGGTGGTGGAGGCTTGAAGGCAAACCGTTCCTACACCTTGGCTGTTGTCTCGCTTTTCGCCTCGTTGACCGCTGTCGGGGCTTTCATCAAAATTCCGTTGCCGTTTGTTCCGTTTTCATTGCAGATCCTTTTTGTTTTTCTTGCAGGGAGTTTACTCGGAAGCAGGAGAGGGGTGCAAAGCCAGCTGGTCTATGTCTTTTCCGGACTTGCGGGGCTGCCTGTTTTTACTCAGGGCGGCGGGATCGGCTATGTGCTGCAGCCAACTTTCGGCTATCTGATCGGTTTTACTCTTGCAGCATTTGTTGTCGGCCGGATGACGGAGCGGTCCAAAAATCCGAAGGCACATTCCTTTATCGCTGCCAACCTGGTCGGAGTGGCCATTATTTACATAGCCGGGGTCAGTTATTTGTATTTGGCGTTAAACACCTGGATGGGAATTGAAACAAGCTGGTCCCATGTCGTTATGGTCGGTTTCGTGTACGGTATCGGCGGTGACCTGATTATTTCCGTGGCGGCAGGATTGATGGCTATTCGACTGCGCCGGATAATCGCGGCCCGGCGGCTCTTCCGGCCAGACGTGCAGATGCAGGACCGGATCGGCTGACCGGAGAACAAATCCCGAGAAGCATGTTTACAACCAACCAAAGCCTGACTCCTTTCACAATAAGGGGGATCAGGCTTTTTAATTGTTGAACGGAGGATGAACCGATCATACAGGGAACAGTCATGCATCCGGTGTTGATTCGGACCAAAATGCATATGCACAGCGGGGGCCGGCTATGCTATTATGGATGGATAGAGAGGGAGTGGGACGGATGCGCAGGAAGAGGCGACAGCTAAGAAAACAAGGCAAAGTCATCGTCATGCCGGGCACCTTCGAACGGCTGTTGGATGCCGGATTGCGTGCAGTATCCGAAGAGCGGTATGACGAGGCGGCTCCGCTCATCCGCCAGGCCCTCGCCTACGAATCGGGAAATGCACGCCTTCTTGGGGCGTTGACCGTCGCCTTGTACGAACTGCGGGAGTACGCGGAGGCCAAAGAAGCGGCCACCCGGTTTTTGCAGGCAGGCCCAGCAAACTATATCGAGGCGATGGAGCTCTATCTTTCTGTCTGCATCCAGCTCAGGGATTACGACGAAGTGGAAGACACGATCTCCGCGCTGCTCGATGAAGGAGTCATCCCGACGGACAGACGGGAAAAGTTCCTTTATCTGCAGGGGCTCAACCGCAGGCTGATGGACCGATACGACGAGCCGCCTGAGATACCCGAGGAACCGCCCGGCCTGGATGAGTTCCTTTCCCTTCCGGAGGGGGAACAGCATAGCCGCCTTTCGACCGTGCCGGATCAGGAACTTCCGTCGTGGGGCGAATTCCTGGCAGCTCTGGCAGCCCATGAGGATGCATCGCCTCTCTTGATCACCTATTCCCTTGTACTTCTTGCCGGCATCGGTTATTCTTCCCCAGTGACAGTCAGGAAGTTCGGGATGGAGGAAACCATTGTTCCGGCACGGCTTCCGGGACTTGAGGAAATGCGAAAGGCCGGTGAGGTGGAAGCGCACCTGATAGAGCAATTTGCGCAGGATCCTTCCAAAGAGCAGATTGCCGCCCAGCTTCTGCGCACCTACAAGTTCGCCGCCTATCCTTTCGAATGGCCGGGTTTCTCCGCAGAGGAAGTTGCCGACGCGTATCATACATACATCGAAAGTCTGTTTGACGGCACCGATGCCGGCGCGCACCCGGTCATCGACCTCATCAACAAGATTGAACTGTTCCATAACGGCAGACAGCTATGAAATTCTTGAATATGGACACATCTGTGCTATACTGAGAAAGTTGTCAAACCAGTGAACACAAGCGCTGATAAGCGAATTATATCGTCTGGAGGTATGTAATCATGGCAGTTAATTGGGAAAAGCAAGAAGGGAACCAAGGGCTCCTCACGTTTGAAGTCCCTGTAGAAACATTCAACAAGGGCCTGGATCAGGCATTCAAAAAGGTCGTCAAGCAAGTGAACGTACCCGGCTTCCGCAAAGGTAAAGTTCCACGCAAAATCTTTGAGCAAATGTTTGGCGTAGAATCCCTCTATCAGGATGCCATCGATGCCGTCCTGCCTGAAGCATACACAAATGCAATCGACGAAGCAGGAATCTCTCCGGTTGCACAACCGGAAATCGATGTTGAAGAAATCGAGAAGGGCAAGCCGGTCGTCTTCAAGGCGAACGTCACGGTCAAGCCTGAAGTCAAGCTCGGCGAATACAAAGGCCTTGAAGTTGAGCGCCAGGACACAGCCGTCACTGACGAAGAAATCGAGGAGCAGCTGAACGACCGCCGCCAGGGCAATGCCGAATTCGTCATTAAAGAAGACGAGCCGGCAGCAGAGGGCGACACGGTTGTCATCGATTTCGAAGGGTTCACAGACGGCGAACCATTCGAAGGCGGAAAAGCGGAAGGCTACGAGCTTGAACTCGGGTCCGGCAGCTTCATCCCGGGCTTCGAAGAGCAGCTGGTCGGCGTAAAAGCGGGCGATTCCAAAGATGTGGAAATTTCCTTCCCTGAGGAATACCATGCAGCAGAGCTCGCGGGCAAGCCGGCAACGTTCAAAGTGACGGTACACGAAGTGAAAGCACGTGAGCTTCCTGAACTCGACGATGAGTTTGCCAAAGAAATCGACAGCGAAGTCGAGAGCCTGGATGCGCTGCGCAGCAAGCTTAAGGAACAGACTGCCCAGGAGAAAAAAGATGCTTCCGAAGCGGCGCTTCGTGACGATTTGGTTGAACAGGCTGCGAAAAACGCGGACATCGACATCCCTGAAGTGATGGTCGAAGGCGAAGTCGACCGCATGGTGCAGGAGTTTGGCCAGCGTCTTCAGCAGCAGGGCATGACGCTCGACCTGTACTACCAGTTCTCAGGCCAGGACGAAGCAGCACTCCGCGCTCAGATGAAGGAAGATGCGGAAACACGCGTACGTGTATCCCTTGTCCTTGAATCCATCGCGGAAGCGGAAGGCATCACCGTTTCTGATGAAGATATCCAGGAAGAGCTCCAGACGATGTCCGGCCAGTTCAACATGGACACCGAGCAGATCAAGCAGATCCTCGGCGGCACGGAAATGCTCGAGAATGATATCCGACTCAAGAAAACGATCGAGTTCCTCGTCGAAAACGCAAAAATCAGCGAATAATCCACTTCAGCCTTCAAGGCGGAAAATGAAAGAATCAGGCGCCGGTTGACTCCAGCGCCTTCTTTCATACTTTTGAAAAGCTTTTTTTGCGAGGCGGGCCCGGAACGAAATGTTTGCCAATGATTAGGCAATCTTGTAAGATTGTCACTTGAATAGGGGTGAACGACTTTGTTTAAATTCAACGATGAAAATGAAAACCTGAACTGCTCCTTCTGCGGCAAACCACAGGAACAGGTCCGCAAGCTGGTTGCAGGTCCGGGTGTTTATATCTGTGACGAATGCATCGAGCTCTGCTCCGAAATCGTCGAAGAGGAAGTCGGCACCGAAGAAGGATTCGAGCTGAAGGATGTCCCGAAACCGCGCGATATCCAGGCAATCCTCGACGAATATGTAATCGGTCAGGACCGTGCGAAAAAGGCACTATCCGTCGCGGTATACAACCACTACAAGCGCGTCAATTCCAACTCCAAGATTGATGATGTGGAACTGGCGAAATCCAATATTGTGCTGATCGGGCCAACAGGGAGCGGTAAGACTCTCCTCGCCCAGACATTGGCACGCATTCTGGATGTGCCGTTCGCCATGGCGGACGCCACGTCCCTGACAGAAGCCGGCTATGTCGGCGAAGACGTTGAAAACATTCTGCTGAAACTGATCCAATCCGCAGACTATGATGTTGAACGAGCCGAGAGAGGCATCATCTATATCGACGAAATTGATAAGGTTGCCCGAAAGTCCGAGAATCCGTCCATTACACGTGATGTTTCGGGAGAAGGTGTCCAGCAGGCACTTCTGAAGATTCTTGAGGGCACCGTTGCAAGTGTTCCTCCCCAAGGCGGACGCAAGCACCCGCATCAGGAATTCATCCAGATTGATACGACGAACGTCCTGTTCATCGTGGGCGGCGCATTCGATGGGATCGAAGACATCATCAAGCGCCGGATCGGCAAGAAAGTCATCGGTTTCGGTTCCGAAAAGGAAAATGCGAATGAAGAAGAGTCCCTTCTTTCCCGCCTGATCCCAGAGGACTTGCTCCGCTTTGGCCTGATTCCGGAGTTTATCGGTCGCCTGCCTGTACTCGCGAGCCTGGAACAGCTGGATGAAGACACGCTTGTCCAGATTCTTACAGGACCGAAAAACGCGGTCGTCAAGCAGTACCAGAAGATGCTCGAGCTGGACGGTGTCCGCCTGACCTTTGAAGAGGACGCACTCCGTGCCATCGCTGCAGAGGCGATCGAGCGCAAAACAGGCGCCCGGGGACTCCGGTCAATCATCGAGAAAATCATGCTCGATGTCATGTATGACCTTCCTTCCCGTGAAGATGTGCTGGATTGCATCATCACGAAGGAATCCGTCACAGACGGCGCGACCCCGATTCTTCTGGACGAGAACGGCGATCCGATCGAAAACGGGTCTGATAACGAAAAGACATCGGCTTGATCCAACAGGAAGAGCCGGCATCCTTCTGCCGTCTGAACGGCACGGGCGGATGCCGGCTCTTTTCGCAACCGATGCGTTTTAACCTGTCCGGAAACGGACATGAATACATGGAGGTGACTCCGAATGCCGACAACTAAAATGGACCGCATCCCATACCTGCCTTTGCGCGGGATGCTGGTGTTCCCAAAAATGGTGCTTCATATCGACGTCGGCCGCGAACGGTCAATGGCGGCGATCGAACAGGCCATCGTGGAGGAAAATAAAATTTTCCTCATTTCCCAGCGTGATATCTCCGTCGAACAGCCGAGTTTTGAAGAACTGTACGGCGTCGGGACGCTCGCGGAAGTGAAGCAGACGGTCAAGCTCCCGAACGGCACGATGAGAGTGCTGATCGAAGGGCTGGATCGCGCGAACCTTATCGCATTGGACGATGGGGAATCGTATTCGACGGCCGACATCGAGGTGGTCGAACCCGATGTGGAAGCTGACATCGAGCACGAGGCCCTAATGCGGACATTGCTCGAACAGTTCAAGAAATACTCCAAGCTCTCGAAGAAAGTTACCGAGGAAACCTATGAATCAGTGGCGGATATATCCGACCCCGGACGGCTTGCCGACATGGTCGCGGCAAATCTGCCGCTGAAAGTCGCCGCCAAGCAGGAAGTCCTGGAGCTGTTCGATGTCAAGGAACGGATTGAATGGCTGATCAGCCGGCTTCTCAATGAGCAGGAAGTGCTCAGCCTGGAACAGAAAATCAACAAGCGCGTCAAGGAAGCGATGGAAAAGACGCAAAAAGAGTTTTACCTAAGAGAACAGATGAAGGCGATCCAGACGGAACTCGGAGACGCGGACGGCAAAGGCGGGGAAGCGGCCGAATTGCGTGAACGGATTCTGGAGTCAGGCATGCCGAAGCATGCTCTGACAGCGGCTTTGCGCGAGTTGGATCGCTACGAACGCCTTCCTGCCGCTGCTGCGGAAAGCGGTGTGATCCGGAGCTACATCGACTGGCTGCTCGTGCTACCGTGGAACGAGGAAACGGACGACCGCCTCGATCTGAACCGCGCCGAACGAATCCTGAACCGGGACCATGACGGCCTGGAACAGGTCAAGGAACGTATTCTCGAATACCTGGCCGTCCAGCAAATGACCGGTTCGCTTCGCGGCCCGATCCTGTGCCTGTCCGGACCCCCGGGCGTCGGAAAAACCTCTCTTGCCCGCTCCATTGCGGAATCACTCGGGCGAAAGTTCGTGCGCATTTCTCTTGGCGGGGTAAGGGACGAATCTGAAATCCGCGGCCACCGGCGGACTTATGTCGGTGCAATGCCAGGCCGGATCATCCAGGGGATGCGGAAAGCAGGTACGGTCAATCCGGTCTTCCTTCTTGATGAAATCGACAAGATGTCAAACGACTTCCGGGGGGATCCGTCTTCTGCGATGCTCGAGGTGCTCGATCCCGAACAGAACCATAATTTCAGTGATCATTACATTGAAGAAACCTACGATTTGTCGAAAGTGATGTTTATCGCCACGGCGAATGATCTCAGCCAGATTCCGGGTCCGCTTCGTGACCGTATGGAAATCATCACGATTCCGGGCTATACAGAGCTTGAAAAACAGCTGATCGCGAAAAATCACCTGTATCCGAAACAGCTCGAGCACCACGGTCTCACGAAAGCGCAGCTGCGCATCTCGGACGAAGCATTCCGCTACCTGATCCGCTACTACACACGCGAAGCCGGTGTCCGTTCACTTGAGCGGCAGATTGCCGCCATCGCCCGAAAAGCGGTGAAGCGGATCGTCTCCGGAAAAAATAAACGGGTCCAGGTAACACCGCAGGTCATCACGGACATGCTCGGGAAACCGAAGTTCCGTTACGGCATGGCCGAGCAGGAAAATCAGATTGGTGCCGCAACAGGCTTGGCGTATACGTCGGTCGGCGGTGATACCCTCCAGATCGAAGTTTCCCTTTCCTCCGGCAAGGGTCAGCTGATCCTGACCGGCAAGCTCGGTGATGTCATGAAGGAATCTGCCCAGACGGCGCTTTCCTACGTTCGCTCCCACGCAGAGGAGCTTGGCATCCATCCGGCTTTCCATGAAGACACAGACATCCACATCCACGTACCGGAAGGGGCCGTTCCAAAGGACGGACCTTCCGCCGGCATCACGATCGCCACTGCGCTCGTGTCGGCACTGACAAAACGCCCCGTTCTGCGGGAAGTCGGCATGACGGGCGAGATCACGCTCCGCGGCCGAGTCCTTCCGATCGGCGGCCTGAAAGAAAAGACGCTAAGTGCGCACCGCGCAGGACTGACGACCATCATCATCCCTGCGGACAACGAACGGGATATCGAAGACATCCCTGAAACAGTCCGTGAAGAGCTGACGTTCCATCCGGTCAACAATGTGACGGAAGTGCTGCAGATCGCACTGGAGGAGGAACGCAAATGAAAGTGAACCATGCAGAAATCACCATCAGCGCGGTCAAACCGGAACAGTATCCCGATGAAGGATACCCCGAATTCGCGCTGGCAGGACGCTCAAATGTCGGAAAATCATCATTCATCAATAAGATGATCGGCCGCAAAAGCCTCGCCCGCACATCATCCAAGCCGGGAAAGACCCAGACCCTGAATTTCTATAAGATCGAGGAGTCCTTCTATTTTGTCGATGTTCCCGGCTATGGCTACGCGAAAGTATCCAAGTCGGAACGGGAAGCCTGGGGCAGGATGATCGAGCGGTATATTACGGGGCGTGAGCAGCTCAAGTCCGTCATCCAGCTGGTCGACCTCAGACACCCGCCAACAGAGGACGACATTCTCATGTATGATTTCCTGAAGCACTACAACCTGCCGACCATCATCGTTGCCACAAAGGCCGACAAGATTCCGAGAAGCAAGCTGCAGAAACACCGGAAAATCATCAAGGAAGCCCTCGACCTTGAAGAAAGTGACCCACTGATTCTGTTCTCCTCCGAGACCGGTCAGGGGAAAGAAGAAGCATGGGCCGTGATTGAAGAACGAATGAAGTAAAATTGGAGGGAAGCGGCGCCGGTCCCGTGTGGGGATGGCGCTGCTTTTCGTGCAGGGGGAGCGAGGGCCCGAAGCGAAAATCCCGAAGATTCCGGAGGTTCACCATCCCGGGTGTCCATGTATGTGTATGTCCATGACCGCATACATTGGTACATTAACGCGCAAGTTGGGGAACAGGGCGGAGCCGGTATGGTTTCATCCTGAAGCCGGACGTCGATAAACAGACATATCCTATATTTACATCAGGCGCGCCCTTTGATTCACCGGCCGTCATTTGTTATACTTAATTTGTAATTATTATAATGTGGCTTTCAAGGCTTGTTCACAATTGTGCCGGCCAGACCCGGCCGGGGCGTGGTATAATGGGAGCCGTGAAATGAATGAACGTGAGAGGTGTGACACCTTTATGTATACGATTGTCGTCGGTGTAAACCACCGGACGGCGCCTGTCGAGCTCAGGGAACGGCTCAGCTTCCCGGAGTCCGACCTTCCCGCTGCCATGCAGGCGCTGCAGAAAGAAAAAAGCATCCTGGAGAACGTCATCATCTCGACATGCAACCGCACCGAGATCTATGCCGTCGGGGATCAGCTCCACACCGTCCGATACTATGTCAAGCGCTTCCTGGCCAAGTGGTTCGGCATGGAAATCAGCGAGATTGAACCGTATCTGAACATCGAAGAACAGGACGAGGCGGTCCGGCACCTGTTCAGGGTCGCTGCCGGCCTTGACTCGATGGTACTCGGAGAAACACAGATCCTGGGCCAGGTCCGTTCCAGCTTCCTGATCGGCCAGGAAAACGGCACGACCGGCACGGTGTTTAACGAGCTGTTCAAGCGGGTGATCACCCTTGCCAAACGCGGCCACTCCGAAACGGAAATCGGCGATAACGCCGTTTCCGTCTCATATGCCGCGGTTGAACTCGGCAAGAAGATTTTCGGCTCGCTGAACCGCAAGCATGTCGCCATTGTGGGCGCGGGGAAAATGGGCGAACTTGCCGCCAAGAACCTGCACGGGAGCGGAGTCGGAAAAGTGACGGTGCTTAACCGGACGCTCAGCAAGGCGGAAGAAATGGCCGAGAAGTTCAATGGCATCGCCAAACCGATGAACGAGCTCCAGTGCACGCTGCTTGAAGCGGATATCGTGATCAGTTCCACCGGGGCGAAAGACTTCATCCTTGACCACAGCACGATGGAAGACGTTGAGAAGTTCAGGAAAGGCAAGCCGCTCTTCATGGTCGATATCGCAGTTCCGCGGGATCTCGATCCCCGAATCGGCGACTTGCCGAACGTATTCCTGTATGATATTGACGACCTGAACGGGATTGTCGAAGCCAACCTGGCCGAACGCCGCAGGGCAGCCGGCAAGATCATGGAAATGGTCGAAGCGGAAATTCTCTCGTTCGATGACTGGCTGGCGACGCTCGGCGTTGTTCCGGTCATCTCGGCTCTCCGCAAAAAGGCGCTCACCATCCAGGAAGAAACGATGGAAAGCATCTTCAATAAAATGCCGGATCTGACCGAGCGGGAAAAGAAAGTCCTCAGCAAGCATACAAAATCGATCATCAACCAGATGCTGAAGGAACCGATCCTGCAGGCCAAGGAAATCGCGGGATCCCCGGATGCCGCGCGCCAGCTTGAACTGTTCCAGAAAATCTTCGGAATCGAAGAAGCCGTGGAAACGGAGCGTGCCGAAACGGCCTCCCGTTCGAAGGAAAAGCGGGCAAAGGAAGCCAACCTTGCCGCTATGAAACCATCGCCGGCTCACTGATTGTTTTTAAAGGGCGTTTCCGCATCTATGTGATACACTATAGACGCGGAAACGCTCTTTTTTAATAAGAAAGCAGAGGGTTTCAATGACCGAAATCGGACTGATGAGACTGCATGAGGTTATGGTCGTCCTCTATGCGGCCAGCCTCGTGTTTTATTTTATCGACTTCCTGAACAGCCAGCCGAAGGCGAGGAAGGCGGCCTTCTATACGCTCTCCGCTGCTTGGATCATGCAGACGATGTTCCTTATCGGAAACATCTTGGAAGAGCAACGTTTTCCGGTGCTCAGCCTTTCGGAAGGCATCAATTTTTACGCGTGGCTGCTAATAACGATGTCGCTCGTCGTCCATATGTTCAGGAAAGCGGATTTTGCCGTGTTCTTCCTGAATGTAATCGGCTTTGCGGCAGTTGTCATCACGGCATTTGGTGAAGCGGCAACACCCGGCAGTGCGGTCGGAGAGGCTCTGATCTCGGAATTGCTGTTTATCCACATCACATTCGCAATCATCTCTTATACAGCTTTTTCACTGTCATTCGTTTTTGCGATCCTCTATCTGCTGCTGTATCGTTCGCTGAAAAAGAAAAAATGGGACGGACAGTGGGGCAGGCTGCCGTCACTTGACCAGGCAAGACGGGCGATGACGATCTCGGTGGTGATCGGTGTGCCTGTCTTGTTGGTCAGCCTGATTCTCGGGCTCCAGTGGGCAGTGATCGCTGCAGGGCCGTTTCCTCTTTGGGACCCGAAAATCATCGGGTCGTTCCTGCTGCTCGTCATCTACTGTGTGCTGCTTGTGATGCAGAACCGCGGCAGGCTGAACGGTCCTGATATCGCATGGGGCCATATTCTGGCATTTCTTGCGGTGATTGTGAATTTCCTGCTGATCAGCAGGTTATCCGTATTTCATTTCTGGTACTGATACTTGAAAGGGTGGGTTCTTTTTGAGAAAGATTATTGTCGGTTCAAGACGTTCCAATCTGGCACTTACACAAACCAACTGGTTTATCGATCAGATGGAGGCGGCAGGCGCGCCATTTGAATTCGAAGTGAAAGAAATCGTGACGAAGGGCGACAAGATCCTGGATGTCATGCTCTCGAAAGTCGGAGGCAAAGGCTTGTTCGTCAAAGAGATCGAGCAGGCGCTCATCGACAAAGAGATCGATTTTGCCGTGCATTCGATGAAGGACATGCCCGCTGTGCTACAGGAAGGCCTGGTGGTCGGATGTGTGCCGGAGCGCGAAGACGCGCGTGACGCCTACATTGCAAATGGCCACGTCCGACTCGAAGACCTTCCGGAAGGGTCGGTTGTCGGGACATCCAGCCTCCGCCGCAGTTCCCAGCTGCTCATGATGCGGCCGGATCTCGAGGTCAAGTGGATCCGCGGCAACATCGAGACCCGGCTTAGAAAGCTGCGCGAAGGGGAGTACGATGCCATCATTCTGGCGGCGGCAGGCCTGAACCGGATGGGCTGGGAAAAAGAGCTCGTCACCCATTACCTGGAGACGGAGCAATGCATCCCGGCTGTCGGCCAGGGCGCACTCGGCATCGAATGCCGTGCGGACGATGAGGAGCTTTTGCGCGAACTTGCGAAAATCACCGAGCCGACAACGCAACTGGCCGTCACTGCGGAACGCACATTCCTGTCCGAAATGGACGGAAGCTGCCAGGTTCCGATCGGCGGCCATGCGGTCGTGGACGGCGGACAAATCCGGATGACAGGCTTTGTGGCATCGCCTGACGCGGAAGACGTATTCCGGGCCACCGTCATGGACACCGATCCGGTCAATGCCGGAAAGGAGGCGGCACGCATGCTGAAAGAACAGGGTGCCGACGAAGTCCTCCGGAAAGTGAAGGCGGAACTTGATGAGTGATAAGCACCCTCTTTCAGGGATGACGGTGATTTTCACCGGAACCCCAAAGGCGAAGGAAGCGGTCGCTTCCGTCCAGTTGCAGGGCGGCACTCCTATCATTCTTCCGCTCATCAAGACTGTGGAGAAAGTGGTTCCGACTGATTCGCTGAGGATGCAGACATGCGCCTCCTATGAGTGGCTGATCTTCACGAGCGCGAATGCGGTGCGCTATTTCGGCCGCAAAATGGAGCAGGTCGGCCTGGCACCCTCGGACATCCCGGTCAAGATCGCGGCGGTCGGAAGCGAGACGGCCAAGGCGCTTGAAGACATCGGGCTCAAGGCCGACTTCATCCCGTCCACGTTCAGCGCGGAGCACTTTGTGGATGAATTCCCCGCTTTCTCCGATGAAGCGGATCGCTGCCTGTTCCTGAAAGGCGACCTCGCGAAGGAAACAATTAAAGAAGGGCTTCCGAACGAAGTCGATGAATGGACCGTTTACGAGACAGTGGACGACTTGGAAGGGATCCTCGGTGTCAAGGATCTGCTTAAACAGGGCGGGAAGACCGCCGTGCTGTTTGCCAGCCCGTCCGCCGTCCGGGTGTTCTCGGAACAGATTGCCGCGGAAACCGGCTGGACCGGCTTCACAATCGGCGCAATCGGCCATGTAACCGAAGAGGCCCTGCTTGAAGCGGGTGCAGAAGTCCATGTCAAACCCGAACGGTACACGTTGCTCGACCTCGTCCGGGAATTAGGCAACCGAAAGGAAGGAATGTCATGAACCAACTTCAGTTTGCACGTCACCGCCGCCTCCGTAATTCAGGGGCGCTGCGTTCGATGGTACGTGAAACCGTCCTGAACAAGGAAGATCTGATTTACCCGATTTTCGTGGCGGAAGGAAAAGACATCCGCACGGAAGTCGGTTCGATGCCGGGGGTATTCAACCTGTCGCTCGACCACCTCGGTGCTGAAGTGGATGAAGTTGTATCGCTCGGCATTCCGGCGGTCCTTCTGTTCGGTGTACCCGAGCACAAAGACGCAGAAGGCACTGAAGCCTATCACGACCACGGCATTGTCCAGGAGGCGACGCGTCTGATCAAAGAGCGCCATCCGGATCTGCTCGTCGTTGCCGACACTTGCCTGTGCGAGTATACCGACCATGGTCACTGCGGCCTGATCGAGGAGGGCCGGATCCTGAACGATCCGTCGCTCAACCTTCTTGCCCGCACGGCCGTCAGCCAAGCGAAAGCCGGAGCGGATATTATCGCTCCATCGAACATGATGGACGGCTTTGTCACGGTGATCCGCCATGCGCTGGACGAAGCGGGCTTTGAGCATGTGCCGATCATGTCCTATGCAGTCAAGTATGCGTCCGCCTACTATGGCCCATTCCGCGAGGCAGCCGGGAGCACTCCGCAATTCGGCGACCGGAAAACGTATCAGATGGACTCTGCAAACCGCCTCGAAGCGATCCGCGAAGCTCAGTCGGACATCGAGGAAGGCGCGGACATGCTGATTGTGAAGCCGTCGCTGTCGTACATGGACATCATGCGCGAAGTCAAAGACTTCTCCGGCATGCCGGTCGTCGCCTACAACGTGAGCGGCGAATATTCAATGATCAAGGCCGCCGCACAGAACGGCTGGGTCGACGAGGAAAAAATCGTCATGGAGACACTGACATCGATGAAGCGCGCAGGCGCCGACATGATTATTACGTACTTCGCGAAAGACGCGGTACGGTACATGGAGGGGAACTGAATTGGCCCGATCGTATGAGAACTCGAAAAACGCTTTTTCTGAAGCGATTAATCTGATGCCGGGCGGCGTCAACTCGCCGGTCCGCGCGTTCAAGGCCGTCGACATGGATCCGATTTTCATGGAAAGCGGAAAAGGCGCCGTCATCAGGGATATCGACGGCAACGACTATATCGACTATGTTCTTTCCTGGGGACCGCTGATCCACGGCCATGCAGATGACGATGTCGTCTCGGCGATCCGGGAACAGGCCGGAAAAGGATCCAGCTTCGGCGCATCAACACTGGCCGAAAACGAGCTGGCGAAGATCGTCATCAAGCGCGTTCCGTCGATTGAAATGGTCCGAATGGTCTCATCCGGCACGGAAGCGACGATGAGTGCGCTCCGCGTGGCCCGCGGCGTGACCGGACGTGACAAAATCCTGAAGTTTGAAGGCTGCTACCATGGCCACGGCGACTCACTCCTCATCAAGGCGGGCTCCGGCGTGGCCACACTCGGTCTGCCTGATAGCCCGGGTGTCCCGGCTTCGATCGCGGGCAACACGATCACTGTGGCTTACAATGACTTGGACGCCGTCCGCCAGGCATTCGATAACTATGGCGAAGACATCGCCGCGGTGATTGTCGAGCCGGTTGCGGGCAACATGGGTGTTGTGCCTCCGAATGAAGGATTCCTGGAAGGCCTGCGCGAAGTGACCGAGCAGCATGGCTCTCTCCTCATCTTCGACGAAGTCATGACCGGCTTCCGTGTCGGCTACAACAGCGGCCAGGGACTGTTCGACGTCATGCCTGATCTGACCTGCCTCGGCAAGGTCATCGGCGGCGGCCTGCCTGTCGGCGCATTCGGCGGCAGGCGAGAAATCATGGAGCAGGTCGCACCAGCCGGCCCGATCTATCAGGCCGGAACGTTATCCGGAAACCCGCTCGCGATGGCGGCAGGGATTGCGACGCTCAGCAAGCTGACTCCTGAATCGTACGATCACTTCAAAGCACTCGGCGATCGCCTGGAAGCCGGCTTCCGTGAAGCTGCGGAAGAAAACAATATTCCGCACACCGTCAACCGCGCCGGCTCGATGATCGGCTACTTCCTCACAAACGAGGACGTCACCGATTTTGAAAGCGCCAAGACTGCCGATCTTGAGCTGTTCGGCAAGTACTACGCGATGATGGCGGAAGAAGGCATTTATCTGCCGCCGTCCCAGTTTGAGGGCGTCTTCATTTCCACCGCTCACACCGAGGAGCATATCGACCGCACGGTAGAAGCATTCCACAAAGTATTTAGGCAGCTGAAGCGATAAATTCGTAAATGACCGTCCCTTTAGGGGGGGGCGGTTTTTTGGTGTACGGATATTTATAGTGTACTTCCATTTCGTATTGCCGCTGGAGGCACAAGGCGGGGTCCCAAATGGCGGCTCCATGTTTCAAATTGGGGAGCCATAGTGCAAATGGCAGCTCCATGATTCAAATCGTGGCTCCATAGGACAAATGGCGGCTCCATGTTTCAAATCGAGGTTTTATAGTGCAAATGGAGACGCCTTGTTTCAAATCGGGGTTCCATAGTGCAAACCGGGAGTCCTTTTTCAAATCAGGGTTCCATGCTGAAATTCCCGCAGTCAGATTGCAAATCACGGTTTCTCCTCAACTTCCCATCCTTGTCTTTTCAAAATACTTCACAAGCCTCCGCCATATTGGTGCATTCCGAAGCATATATTGGTTTATGCGCGAACATACAGAGGAGGAGAGGCAGATGGCGATGTCGGCATGGACAATGGAGCAGACGTTCCGCTTTCCGCAGGGTTGCGGGGAGCCGGTGCGTGCGGAATCGGTGAATGTGACGCCCCAGTACACGGACGAGCATACGGAAAATGCGTACCGGCTGACCGGTATTTATCACTTGACTTGCATGGCGGTATTTGACGGGGAGGGGGGCAGCCCCGACCCGGAGGGTGCGACGATGATCGAGGAAATTGATATGGATGGGGAGACAGGATATTTCGAATATGCAGTCCCGCTTTATATTGATCTTCCGTCAGAGACGGGGCAGGGCGCTTCAATCAAAACGCAGGATGTGCGGGCTCATGTGAATGAAGACGGCGCATTGTGTGTGACGTGGAAGGTCGACTGTCTATACGGGGATAACATGGATGACGAATCAGATGAAGCGGACGAATCACCTCCGAAGGCCGAAGTGCTGGAGTTAAAGGATGAATCGTCCTCCCGTACGGAAAGCAGCAGCCACCGGTCACCGCAACTTGCCGTACGCGAGGAAACCGAATCCTCTTCAGTACGCGCTTCCGCCGAGCCAGAGCGCAGGCAGCCGGTGACCGCTGCCGTAACTGCGGAAAAGGCACCGCAGCCGAACGGGGAAGAGGCATCGCAAAATAGCCCGGATGAGGTCAGGGCATTCATCGCGGGCCTTGAAGATACGTATACGGTCTTTTCCTATCCATCATATAAAATCCTTGTGAAACGCGACGCAGAGGCCGATTAACACGATGAGCAGCAGGAAATCACCCGTGGTTGGCACGAACAGCGTGCGGATCAGCTGGAAACAGCAAATCGGGATGATGATTGCCTTGCAGTAAAAGCGTATTTTCCGCAGGCAGGGCGGCAGCAGCCAAGGATTGTATTTCTTTTTCAAGTAGGGAACACCTCCTTTCGTATTGACGGGGGGATGCCGGTTTTGTACAATGAACGAAATGGATAACGATGCAGTGAGCGGGAAGAGTAGGATGGAAGTTGTCCGGAGAGAGGGAGCGGCTGGTGAGAGCTCCCGTCAGCGCCGTCCGAAGTCGCCCGTGAGCAGCCTCCGCGAACCGAGTAGCGGAGTGCCGGTCAGACGACCGTTATCGTTTCGAGCGCCGGCGCTCTTGTTTTGCGTGCCGGAACTAAAGGTGGTACCGCGAAGTCAGCCCTTCGTCCTTTATAGGACGGAGGGTTTTTTGATTTCCCGGAAACAAAGGAGGAACCAGAGATGGAACAGAACGGACAGCAGGAAACGTCCCTGCCGACAAAGTACGATCCGCAGTCGATCGAGCGCGGCAGGTATGAATGGTGGGTCAACGGCAAGTTCTTTGAAGCGCAGCCGGAAAGCGGCAAGGAGCCGTACACGATCGTGATTCCGCCGCCGAACGTCACGGGCAAGCTCCACCTCGGCCACGCCTGGGATACGACGCTGCAGGACATCCTGATCCGCATGAAGCGCATGCAGGGTTATGATGCGCTCTGGCTGCCGGGGATGGACCACGCCGGAATCGCGACACAGGCGAAGGTCGAAGGAAAGCTTCGCGAAGAAGGAAAGAGCCGCTATGATCTCGGACGGGAAACGTTTCTTGAAGAGTCATGGAAATGGAAAGAGGAATATGCCGGCCATATCCGCGAGCAGTGGGCAAAGCTCGGTCTCGGCCTCGACTATTCCCGCGAGCGGTTCACACTGGATCAGGGCCTGTCTGAAGCGGTGCGCACGGTTTTCGTCAAGCTGTATGAAAAAGGCCTGATCTATCGCGGCGAATACATCATCAACTGGGATCCCCAGACGAAGACAGCCCTCTCTGACATCGAAGTCATCTATAAAGACGTACAGGGTGCCTTCTATCATATGCGGTACCCGCTCGCTGATGGCACGGGGTCGATTGAAATTGCGACGACACGTCCCGAGACGATGCTCGGGGATACGGCGGTCGCTGTCCATCCGGATGATGAACGCTACAAGCATCTGATCGGCAAAACGGTCAAGTTGCCGATTGTTGGCCGCGAAATCCCGATTGTAGCGGACGACTACGTCGAGATGGACTTCGGGAGCGGTGCCGTGAAAATCACGCCTGCACACGATCCTAACGACTTTGAGATCGGCAACCGCCACAATCTGGAGCGCGTTCTTGTCATGAACGAGGACGGGTCGATGAACGAACGTGCCGGCAAGTACCAGGGCATGGACCGCTTTGAGTGCCGCAAGCAAATCGTCAAGGATCTGCAGGAGATGGGTGTCCTCTTTGAAATCGAAGAGCATATGCACTCCGTCGGTCATTCCGAGCGGAGCGGAGCGGTCGTTGAACCGTATTTGTCCACTCAATGGTTCGTCAAGATGGAGCCGCTTGCCGAAGGCGCGGTCGAGCTTCAGAAGGGCGAGGACAAAGTCAGCTTCGTTCCGGAGCGTTTCGAGAAGACGTACCTGAACTGGATGGAGAATATCCGCGACTGGTGCATCTCCCGCCAGCTCTGGTGGGGGCACCAGATCCCGGCCTGGTATCACAAGGAAACCGGCGAAGTGTATGTCGGAATGGAAGCGCCGGCAGACGCGGAAAACTGGAAACAGGACGAAGACGTCCTCGATACCTGGTTCTCGTCCGCCCTCTGGCCGTTTTCGACACTGAACTGGCCGGATGAGGACAACGAGCTGTTCAAGCGCTACTACCCGACCGATGTACTTGTGACGGGCTATGACATCATCTTTTTCTGGGTATCCCGGATGATTTTCCAGGGACTCGAATTCACCGGCAAGCGTCCGTTTGATGACGTATTGATCCATGGACTCGTCCGCGCGGAAGACGGCCGCAAAATGTCCAAGTCGCTCGGCAACGGTGTCGATCCGATGGACGTCATCGACCAGTACGGCGCGGACTCGCTGCGGTACTTCCTCGCGACCGGCTCGTCGCCCGGACAGGACCTGCGCTTCTCGAATGAGAAAGTGGAATCCGTCTGGAACTTCGCGAACAAAATCTGGAACGCCTCCCGGTTTGCATTGATGAACATGGATGGGCTGAAGTACGAGGAAATCGACCTGAGCGGGAAGAAGTCCGCTGCAGATGCATGGATCCTGACCCGTCTGAACGAAACGATCGAGACGGTCACCAAGCTTGCTGATAAATACGAATTCGGCGAAGTGGGCCGCGCGCTGTACAACTTCATCTGGGATGACTTCTGTGACTGGTACATCGAGATGGCGAAGCTGCCGCTGTACGGGGAAGACGAAGCGGCCAAAAAGACGACCCGCTCGATCCTTGCATACGTCCTCGACAACACGATGCGCCTGCTTCACCCGTTCATGCCATTTATCACGGAAGAAATCTGGCAGAGCCTGCCGCATGAAGGCGAGTCGATCGTCACCGCGAAGTGGCCGGTCGCTGATCCTTCACTGTCCGATAAACAGCGCGCAGGCGACATGAAACACCTCATGGACGTCATCAAGGCGGTACGCAATGTCCGCGCCGAAGTGAACACGCCGATGAGCAAGAAAGTCGCGCTCGCAATCCGCACTCATGACGACGCAACACAGGCCGCATTGGAGAACAACCGCGCCTACCTCGAGCGCTTCTGCAATCCGGAAACACTCGACATCAGCCGCGACCTGGCCGCACCGGAGAAATCCATGTCCGCCGTCGTCACCGGCGCCGAGCTCTTCATGCCGCTCGAAGGCCTCATCAACATCGAGGAAGAACTCGCACGGCTTGAGAAAGAGCTCGGAAAGTGGCAAGGTGAGCTGAAACGTGTCGAAGGCAAACTCTCGAACGAGCGCTTCGTCTCCAAAGCTCCTGCCGCCGTCGTCGAAGAAGAACGTGCCAAGCAGAAAGACTACCAAGAAAAATACGACGCCGTGCAAAAACGCATTGCTGAATTAAAAGAGATCTGAACAGGATGAAGAGCCCCCGCCGGGTTGGACCGGCGGGGGCTCTTCGGGGAGCAGGGGGTGCGGCCGGTCATGATCTTTCGGGCCGGCTTGTTGATAGTTCCCAGGATCTTATTGATATTTCCCGAGTTGGAGATGATCACTCGCACGGGTATATTGATCATTCACCGTAAAAGCGTTCAAAGTTCAATTTTGGATCCTTAAAAGCGCAAAAAATCAAAGATCAACCAATTCATTCCAAGTTGTCAAAAAACGTGCTAAGCTCATGGGAAATAAGGAAAGCGGGTGGGGAATGTAATTTTATTCGCTCTTGAGCAAGCGATTGAACGGCTTCCGGCCTATGAACCGAAACGGGCTGAGACAGAGCAAACACTCAGAAATCTGCGTGCCGGGGCGGCAGGAGAAAGGAAAGTCGCTGAAGCTATACAGTCAGTTGCATGGCCAGCTCATGCTGTTCTTTTAAGAAACATCAGCCTTTCACTTTTTGGCGGGAGCCGATTTCAGATGGATCTGGCATTCCTGTCAAACAGCGGTATCCTATTGCTTGAATGCAAGCAGATCGGTGGCAGATTACGTTTTCATTCCGGACCGGCGGAATTGAGGAAAGTGGATGAAGAGGGTCGGACCTTGGCTGTTTACGATTGCCCGGTTGCCCAAATGCAGGATCAGCGGCAGAATCTCTTGCAATGGCTGACGATGGCAGGATTTCGTTCACCTGTTTACGGAGTGGTCGTTTTTGCCAACAACCCCATCATTGAAGAAATCAAGAGTGGAATGCCTGTTTTCAAACTGCGGGAGACCCGAAATCTTATCCGTCATCATATAGGACAACAGCCTATGATCAATGACCGGGAATTAAATCAGATTGCCGATGCTATGATTAGCCATTACATTCCTTATCTGCCTTTCCCGCTCAAGATCAAAGACTTTATCATCACCCCCATTTGTTTTGACTGCAGCAGTTCCCTAAAAAGACATTCGGAGAGAAGTTGGAAATGCATCAGATGCGGCCATATTGAGTACAAACCCTATATTCTGACGTTGCTTGCGTGGTTCTTGCTTCTGCGCAACACCATTACTTCTGCAGAAATCATGAAGTTGTTCGGTCTGAAAACTCATAAAGCGGCTCGCAGCGTAGCTGAAGGTTTGCCTTTGAAAAAAGTTGGGGCTGGAAAGGCTTCGGCATACGCAGCGGATTATAAAAAGCTGGTGAGTACTTCAATCGTTTTGGATGCTGTCCAGACATGGCTGGAACACAATCGTCAAACGAAAGATCAATACGGATCGTTGAAAGATCATCAACCGGCAGCGAAAGATCATTAAGCAAAGGCGAAAGATCACCAACCATCGCTGAAAGATCACCATCGCACAAATCCCCCCACACTCAAAATCCCCCGGCCGCGCCCGCCGGGGGATTATTCGTTCAGCTTATTCTTAATATGCTGCATGAGGACATCGGCGATGTTGACGTCGCTTGTTTCGTATAGTGACCGGGCGCCGACGGGGTCCTCGATTTCGTTGAGTAGGAATCCACCGTCGGGGAGGAGGAGGAAGTCGACGCCGATATAGTCGCTTTTCAGCGCCCTGGTGAGGCGCTGGGCGGCGCGGACCATGTCTGCGGTCGGCCTATAAGGGTCGACGCGGCCACCGAGGGTGTAGTTGGATTTGAATCCGGTGCTTCCGGTCCGTTTGACAGCGCCGGCAAGCTCGTTGCCGACCATGAACAGACGGACGTCGGCTGCGCCCGATTCGATAAAGGGCTGACCGATGATGCGGCGGTCCATGAAGCGGGTGAAAAACCAGCCGGCCTCCATTTCGTCGAGGACGCGGGCGACTTCGACACCTCCGTGGCCATCGACGGTCTTCAGCACTGCGGGATAACTGTCCAGTTCGTCCGGGCTATCGACAAGGCGGCTTGGGACCGCGGGGACCCCCATGAACGTCGCCAGCTGGTAGGTGGCGTACTTGTCATTGGCAATCTGGTTGATTTTCGCACGATTAAATAACCGGTGGCCGGAGTTTTCGAGTTCCCGTGCGAGTTTCGCGTTCCGCTCCCGGAAGATGATAAAGTCGGAGTCCGGCGTCAAGTCGTCCGGGTACATCGACAGGGTCAGCAAAAGGCCCGCGCGTTCGGCCGCGAGCTTCAGAAGCTTGATGAAGCCGACATTTCTGGCGGCCTCTTCCGGGCGGTAATAAACAACACCATGCTTCATTGAAGTGTCCCCAGTATGTATTCGATCATCGCGTCGGCCACGTTGATGGCGGTCACGTTATAAATGTTGCGGATATGTGCGGCGGCATTGACCTCACAGACGAGCGTCCGTCCATCCGGTCCAAACAGTAAATCGACTCCCGCGAATTCCGCACCGACCGCCCGTGCCGCATCCAGGGCAATCTGCTGCTGTTCATCATTCAGCTCAATTGGCTCCGCGACGCCCCCGTTCGTGATGTTCGCCCGAAAGTCGGTCTCGGAGTGCCGATACATCGCCGCAACGATCCGGCCGCCGACCGTATTGACCCGAATGTCCCGGCCGCGGCTGGAAGCCACGAATTCCTGGAACACGAAGTCGACTCCGCGGAGAGAATCCACTTTCTCGAAAAATGCTTTTTCCGTCTCGATCAGGTACACCTTCGCGCCGAACGAACCGTGGCCCTCTTTGATGATCATCGGCAACCCGAAGTCGGCAAGTACCTGCTCGAAGTATCCGGTTCCCGAGATGGAGAAGTTCGGATAGACTTTCGGTGCGACCACTGTACGCGGCATCGGAATGCCGGCCTGCGCCAGCCTGATATACTGCTTCGCTTTGTTGTCGCACGTTTCGATCACCTCAGGATCGTTAAACACCGGGATTCCGGAAGCCTTCAGCCACGTGGCCAATAGAATGTCTTTGTCCAGGAACACGACGAACGAAGGCGGCGACGCGACGCCTTGCTGCAGATCCATCATGACCTCATAGTTTTTCCGGATTACGGTGCGGATTCCTGCGCGCTCCGCCGCTTCTGCGACAAGATGTGCCTGATCCGCGAACTTATCCGATATGAGGCTGCCATTGTAAATGACCCAACAACTCTTCATCGCTCTTCCTCCACTTAAACCGCGCTCTACGCTAAAATGAATTCATCACAAGTTTACCACATGGAGGAGACGGCTTTGATTCCAAAACTGGATTTGTATCAAAAGAAGCACGAACTGATGAGCGCGGATGAGATCCGGCCGGGGCTGGAATCAATGGAGCGAGCGCTCGCTCGGCTGGGTAATCCCGAAAAAGGCCCGCGTTTTATCCATGTCACCGGGACGAACGGCAAGGGTTCGACGGTTGCGTTCATGGAATCGATTGCCCGCGCGCACGGCCTCCGCACGGGTTCATTCACGTCTCCTGCGATGGCCGACCTCCACGACCAGATCCGGTTGGATGGCCGGCCGATCACTGCAGAAGAGGCGGATACGGCATTTGCAGAAATGAAGAAAGCGGGACTGTCCGGCATGATGACGGATTTTGAGCTGCTCACTGCCGCGGCATTTATCCTGTTCAACAACTGCAAGCCGGATCTTGTATTCCTCGAGGCCGGTATGGGAGGGCGCTTCGACAGTACAAATGTCGTCGTGCCGGAAGCATCCGTCATCACATCGGTCGGCCTGGACCATATCGGATTTCTCGGCGGCACCATTAGAGAAATCGCCTGGCACAAGGCGGGGATCCTAAAGCCTGGTGTGCCGGGAATCATCGGACCGCTCCCCGATGATGCAATGGATGAAGTCACCCGGATTGCCGAAGAGATCGGCGTGCCGATCTCCGTTTATGGTAAAGAATTCACCGCGATCCCCGGAATCCAGCCGGGTCTTTCGGGACCGCACCAGCAAGCGAACCTGGCGATTGCCGTGGAAGCGCTGAAGGCGGCCGGAATCAGCCTCGATCCATCCAGGCTGAAAACAGGAGCGGAAACCGCTTTTCTCCCCGGGAGGTTCGAAGAAATCAGTCCAGGCGTCTTCCTTGACGGTGCGCATAATCCGGCGGCTGCGGAAGCGCTCGTCCGAACGGTCAGAGAAAAGTTCGGCGGGGAAGAGAAGGTCCGGTTCATGGTCGGCATGCTTGCGAGAAAAGATTACCGGAGCGTGATCCGTATTCTCGAGCCGGTCGCGCAATCATTTGTTTTTATCGACTTCGCCCATTCCGATGCTGCGCCCGCACACCTTCTTGCAGCGTGCACCTGTCTTCCGTCTGCAACGATGAAAGCGGAACAGATTGGAGAAAGCAGTTGGTTCCGGGAAGGCTCCCCGCTGATTGTGACCGGCTCCCTCTATCTTCTTTCGGAACTCCGCCACCGTTTTCTATAATTTTTCGAAAATTGAAAGACACCACTTCAAAGATTTGGTAAAGTATGAAGTAATCAATGCAAATCCGGATCCTGGGGAGGAGGAGAGGGATGGTTCAGTTCAGAGGGCAGACGCAGCTCGCTGTTCTGGTTGCCTGGCTGCTTGCGGTTCCGGCAGGCTTTGTATGGCTCTGGCGCACCAGGGTGCCGCTCGATTCCGGAAACATCCCGGTTCTCGTGGCAGCCGCGCTGCTTGCCATGGCGGCTGTGTACTTTCCTGTCTTGCGAAAAGGGACCCGCCTGACACTCGTCGGCTGGCTGACACTCCCGGCATTTTTTCTTGGAGGGATTTTCGTTGAAGCGGTGATGATGCAAGTGGCGCTGCTGGCAGCCGTGCCCGGCAACAGGAAAAGTCCGGATCCGCTGCAACGCTTTTTCCTCCATTCCCTGATGTATTTTGTTTTGTCTGTTGTTTCCGGTGCTGCTTTTTATGCGTCCGGCGGCAGCATCAGGGAAACCGGCTTTTCGGATTTTGTGTTGCCGGCTGCCGTCTACCTGGCCGTCCATACTGCCGGAAAGATCGGCTTCCTTCATCTTTATCGGAAGCTGATCGGAAACCCGCATCGGTTCCCGCTGCGGCGGATCAGGCAGGACCTCGTTGCGGCACTTGTCATCCTGCCTTATGCACTGTCCGGTTACTATCTGTATCTCGCCATCGGTCCGGCAGGTTTGCCGATCATGGCTGTCCCGTTTTTTAGTGTCATTTTCCTGGTGCGGCGGTACGATACGACGGAGCGGATCAATGACATGCTGGCCAAAGCCGCTGAGCTTGGCCGCGGTATGTCCGGAAAACTGACTCAGCCGGAAGTGCTGGATCTGTTTGTCCGGAGCATGCCCAATTTATTGCCCGTGGATCTCCTTTATGTGTATGACATCAGAAACGGCCGGGTTGAGCCTCTGAAAATCATGGGGAACGGGGAAATAGCCTCTGCCGGGTGGCTGCATATGGATGCGGACACGGGGATCGGTTCGATGGTCTATCATTCCTCAAAGGGCCGTCTTTTCGGATGCCGGAATGAGTGGGAAGCCTATCTGAATGGCTCTCATCAGCCTGAAGCGGAAAGCCTGATCGGCGTCCACATCGTCCGCAACCAAATGATCGAAGGCGTCATCGGGGTCATGTGCAAGCGGCAATACGCCTATGAAGAATACCATCTCCGTGTTTTGGAATTGCTCGGCTCCTATTTGGCAGTAGCCCTTGAAAAATCCCGGCATGTTCTGAGGACTGTGCAGGAAAGCGAACGATGCGCGCTGACGGGGCTGTACAACTACCGGTACATGGAGAATGCAGTTCACCGGCTGATGGAACAAGTGAACAGCGGGGGGCTGGATGTGCTTTCCTGTGTGATGCTCGACATCGACCATTTCAAGAACATCAATGACATCCACGGACATCACGGAGGAAACAGGGTGCTGGTTGAATTTGCGCGGCTGCTGCAGGAACGGTCGGACGCCTCCTGGACAGCCAGCCGCTACGGCGGTGAAGAGTTTATCCTCCTTATGCCGGGGGTGGCAAAGGATGAGTCCGTCGCCTTTGCCGAAGCGTTCCGAGCAGAGGTCGAGAATCATGCATTTACAGTGGAGCCGGGCGGGGAAACAGGGCCTGCAATGATTCCGGTCACTGTCAGCATCGGGGTGGCGACGGCACCAGCGGACGGCGAGAGCGGGATGGAGCTGATCCGTAACGCCGACCGGGCGCTATACACAGGTGCCAAGCAGGTCGGACGGAACAAGGTCGCCGCCTATACGGGATAACGACGGGGAGTGAATAAGATGGAAATCGGGAAGGGGGAGCGGATTTTGCTGCCGATGGCCTGGCTGCTGCTCGTGCCGGGCGGCATGGCCCTGCTTTGGCAGTTCGGCCCGGATATCGATGACTGGATCGCCTTCGCCATTATGGCAGGGGCTGCATTCGTCACCGGTCTGTTTCCGCTGGAGTTCAGGAACATTGCGGTTTCGTTCCAGCAGTGGCTTCTGTTCGCGATCTTTCTCCGCTTCGGCGCAGCGGCGGAAGTGCTCGTTTCACAACTGATTGTGCTCGCGACCGTTTTCTTTTCCAAGTCGGTGCTGCCTCCTGTCCATCGGTTTATGATCAATTCGCTGATCTTCTTTTGCTCGTCCGTAATGGCGGCGGGGGTGTTCTTTCTCTCGGGGGGCGTGACCGGCAGTACGTCCGTCTCTCATGTGGCAGGCTACGGCCTGTTGTACATGGTAACCTATCTTGCAACTAACCACCTCTGCCTCCTGACTGACTCAAAATGGTCCGGCAGGCCGTACAACCTGCGGTCACGGGAAACGTTGTGGGATGCGGCATCCCTTCTCGTCACCTACCCGTTCGGGATTGCCGCCTACTTCCTTGAACTAACATACGGCCCCGGAGGCCTTGTTCCGATTCTGATTCCGTTTTTTATCGCGCTTTTGTTCGCGGCACGCTACAACACGAGCGAAAGCGTGAACCGGAGACTCGAATCCGCCTCAAAGATAGGCTATGAGCTCGCGGGCCGGCTGAACAGCGAGGAGCTGATCCGCCTTTTTATCCACAGGATCCGGCAGGTGAAAGAAGCGGATGCCGTCTATCTGATTGAGTCATCGGAAGGCCGGTTCCTTGCTACAAATGCATGGGAGGAAGACAAGCTTACCAACAATCCGCGCCATCTTCTGATTACGGACAGTAACAGGAGCGGTTTTGACAGGCTGAGGGCAGCCGTATTCGGCACGGCAGCGGAATGGAAGAGGGCATTGCCTTTCCGGCTGCCCGAGGGGATCGAGAGCGTTATGGTCGCTCCACTGTCGGAAGAAAATCAGCTCACCGGTTTTGTCGTGGCAGGTTCTTACAGGCGCCACCTGTTTGATCGGGAGGATTGCCAGATTTTCGACCTTTTGTGCACCCACTTCACCGTGTCGCTGGAAAAGGCGAGGTATTTCGAGACCGCCGCTTCGTACAGTGAACGCTGCCCTCTGACGGGACTGCGCAACTACGGATGGCTGGAGCGCGAACTTGAGCGCCGGGTAAGCAATGTGAACGGCGGCGTCCTCAGCAGGCTGTCGCTCATCATTCTGGACATCGACCACTTCAAAAGGCTGAACGATACATACGGCCACCAGAGCGGGAATGATATTCTGATCAGTCTCGCTGCAATCCTTGAGAAAAACACGGAAGGCAAAGGACAGGTTGCCCGTTTCGGCGGAGAAGAATTTGTCATTCTCCTGCCGGGATGGCGGAAGGAAGAAGCCGTTGAGTTCGCGGAAACACTCCGAAAGTACATCGAGCACTCGATATTCGAAATCAGGCCGGATCTCGGGGCGGAACGGCAAAAGGAGTTCGTGGGCATCACCGCAAGCTTCAGTGTCGCAAGCGTTCCCGAAGACACGGACGATCCAATGGACCTGCTCAGAAATGCCGACCGTGCCCTTTACGTCGGAGGAAAACAATCAGGGAGAAACAAGGTAGGCGTATATGGAAGGTGACGAGACCGGGCACTTTATACTGTTCAGGCCTGCGCATGAAACGCGGATCCAGTCCCGGCAGACGCTGCAGACCGAGCGACAGGTACTGTCGTCTCTCCAGCAGCAGGCTTCCCGCGAATCGGGAAGCGGGCCGGCAAGCACGCTTCCGCTCCAGCGCCGCGTGCCGGTCCTTCCGGCAGAAGAAATCGTCCTGCTCCAGGTCGGCAAGGCCGAAGTGGTATCCGGCACGGAAATCCAGAATGTGGCGTTTTCGACCGGCGAGATGGTCATCGGGAACCTGCCGGAAGGTGTACCGATTCGGTCAATTTTCACCGGCCCGCAGGAAAAAAAACGGGGAGGCGCAGGATGACGAGCCGATTACGTTCGGGGAAGAAACGGAACAGGAGGACTGACTGTGGACTGGATTTGGGCGATGATGTTTTTCATATACGGACTCGTGTTCGGGTCGTTTTATAATGTGGTCGGCCTCAGGGTCCCGGAAAAGCAGTCGATCGTCCGTCCGCCGTCCCGTTGCCCGGGTTGCGGGCGGCGGCTGACGGCGGCCGACCTTGTGCCGTTTTTCTCGTTTGTGTTCCTTAAGGGGAAATGCCGAGGCTGCGGCTTGAAGATCCACTGGGTGTACCCGGTGATGGAGCTCCTGACCGGCATCGCCTTTGCGCTGGCGTATCTCCGCTTCGGATTTACCGGCGAACTGCTGGTGGCGTTGCTGTTCCTGTCACTACTTGTCATCATCACCGTTTCGGATATCGCTTATATGCTCATCCCTGACAAGATTCTCCTTGCACTGGGCATCCCGGTTTTCTTGCTTCGCATCGCCATGCCGACGGATCCTTGGTGGGACGGGCCGGCTGCGGCACTGGTCATGCCGGCGCTCTTGCTGTTTATCGCCATCGTCTCGAAGGGCGGCATGGGCGGCGGGGACATTAAGCTGTATGTCGTCATCGGGCTCGTTCTCGGCCTGGCGGATTCGTTTCTGTCGCTGTTCATCGCTGCGCTGGTGGGGGCGGTTGCCGGTTTTATCCTCCTGAAACGTCAGGGAAAGGGGCGGCGCACGCCGGTCCCGTTCGGTCCGTCGATCGCGTTCGGTGCGACAATCGCATATCTGTACGGCGATCAAATTGTCGGCTGGTATCTGAACCTGTTTGTTTAACCCGATAAATTTAAAGGACAAGACGACAGCCGTCTTGTCCTTTTTTATCGTCCGGATGGTATCGTTCCTCTTAAAAGGGGTGGTGTCATGCGGTTACGGAAAAAGTATTCACGCGGTGCGATCGCGATGGCCATGCTGCACGGCTTCCTGATGGGGATCGGCGGCGTGCTGCTGTTCGGGTTCATCGTCATGTCGGAAGACGGGAAGTCGGGTGGCGCGGAAACGCCGGAGGCCGGGGAAACGGTGCCTGCGGATGCGGAACCGGCAAAGGAAGGCGTGAAAAAAGAGGAAGGCGATGAAGCAACGGGCAACCGGAAAACGATGTTCTTCGCGATTCAGCATGGCATGTTTTCAAGCTACGATGCGGCAACCGGGTTCCTTTCTTCACAGGCCCAGCTGGACAAGGCCGCGATTGTCCGTGTGGCGGACAAGTTCTATCTTTGGTCGTCGATCCACCTGACCGACTCCGAGGCAAGGGCCTCCGTCGTGAAAGACACGTTCATCAAGCCATTCACGATTGACGCGGCGGCGTGCCCTTCGGAAACAAGCGGGAAACTGCCGGTTTTGCTGACTGCGCAGGAAGCGTCAAAATTCAATTTTGATGATAAGACGAAAGATGAGGCCCTGCCGGAAGGATGGAAAAAGAATGTCGGCGCCGTAAAGGGGATTACGGACGATCCGGCCATCATGAGGCTGCATCTGGTCAGCCATTATTCCGAATCGGCCGAGTGCCTCAAAATTGAATTTTAAGCCGGTTTCCGTGCTTGAAATTGGAAAGTGCGGATTTCTCTATTTTCTCCCTCTCGGCTATGATGGGAACAAACCGTTTAGGGGGAGTGGCAAATGGAATTCAAGACGAACCGTCAGGTGGTCCTCGCATCGGGATCGCCGAGAAGAAGCGAGCTCATGGGCGTGGCGGGCATCCCGTTCATTGTCCGGAAACCGCAAGTGCAAGAACCGCCGATCCGTCAGAGGGAAAACCCGGCAAATTATGCGGAACGGCTAGCCGCGCTGAAGGCGCGGGACGTGGCGGAACGTGAACCCGGAGCGGTGGTGATCGGAGCGGACACGGTCGTCCATCAGGAGGGACGGGCGTACGGGAAGCCGTCCGGCAGGGAAGAAGCGAAGGCATTTCTCGAGTCGCTTTGCGGTTCTGTCCATAGCGTCTCGACGGGGGTCTGCGTGACGGACGGGGAACTGGAGCGCACATTCTCGGTCACCACAGACGTCGAATTCCGGGAGGCCCCGCATTGGTTGATCGACCGCTATGTGGACTCCGGCGACCCGATGGACAAGGCCGGTGCATACGGCATCCAATCCGGCGGCGCCCTGTTTGTGAAGGGAATCAGGGGAGACTATTACGCCGTTGTCGGGCTCCCGATTGCAGATATGTTCGAGGTGCTGGATGAGATGGGAGTGATCTCCGCCGGGAAGGGGGACGGGCTTTGACGACGGACCTGTATGTGCCGAAGATCAGCGAGCTCCATATCGCCGACCGGCCGAGGGAGCGGCTGATTCACCAGGGCGCCGAAAGCCTGTCCAACCAGGAACTGATCGCGATTCTGCTCCGGAGCGGAACCAGGCAGGAATCGGTCCTCCAGCTTGCCAACCGGGTGCTGGCTTTTTTCGACCGGATCCAGGACATGCAGCATGCGACAATTGAGGAAATGACATCGGTAAAAGGCATAGGAGAGGCGAAGGCGGTACAGCTGTTGGCCGCGGTCGAGCTCGGCAAGCGTCTGACCCGAAAGCAGTCGACGGAACGCTACGTCATCCGCTCGCCAGAAGACGCAGCGGCTTACCTGATGCCGGACATGTCGAACCTGAACCAGGAGCACTTCGTCGTGCTGTTCCTGAACGTGAAAAACGAAGTGCTCCACAGCCGGACTATCTTTATCGGAAGCCTGAACTCTTCGATCGTCCATCCGAGGGAAGTGTTCCGGGAAGCGGTCAAGCGTTCCGCGGCCTCCATCATCTGTGCCCATAACCACCCGAGCGGCAACCCGGCCCCGAGCCCGGAAGACATCGAAGTCACCAAACGACTCGCCGAAGCCGGCAGAATTGTCGGCATCGATCTCCTCGACCACATCATCATCGGAGACCATAAATTCCTCAGCCTGAAAGAAGGAGACTTTATTTGAAGGCTTGGGAACACGGAGAGCTGTGAAAGAGCGTTCTGCTGTGACGGCTTTTCATTGGGGGAAGGCCGAGACTCCTCGAAATCCTTCGTGAGATGCGGATTCGGGGAAGTTTCTCTTTCCTGGGGAGAAGGGCGGTCAGGCGAGACCTGTCAGATGGAGTTGCGGAGGTTTGCGCCGGGCCGCGGTACACGGGGGCCTGAAGTGAAAATCAACCCACATGCAACCTGACCGAAGCAAGAATATACTTACTTTAAACTATTATGCGTAATAGCTTCACATAAGATTGTCACTTTCTCGCGCTATCCGTTATAATGATGTGTATGATTTCAAACCGGCAACACTAACGGCCGCGCAGAAAGGGAGATTAATAGCGTGTTTGGACTCGGATCAAAAGATGTCGGGATTGACCTCGGCACAGCAAATACACTGGTTTTCATCAAAGGCAAGGGGATTGTTCTCCGCGAACCGTCAGTCGTCGCGAAGAACGTCAAAACAGGAGAGATTGTCGCGGTCGGGAACGACGCGAAAAACATGATCGGCCGGACACCGGGCTCGATCGTCGCCACTCGTCCGATGAAGGACGGCGTCATCGCGGACTTCGATACGACGACCGCCATGATCCAGTATTACCTGCGCGAAGCACAAAAAGCATCAGGCGGCACATGGAAAAAGCCGAACGTCATGATCTGTGTACCATACGGCATCACATCGGTCGAACAGCGTGCCGTGATCGACGCCTCCCGCCAGGCAGGCGCAAAAGACGCCTTCACGATCGAAGAGCCGTTTGCGGCAGCCATCGGCGCGAGTCTTCCAGTTTGGGAACCAACAGGAAGCATGGTCGTCGATATTGGGGGCGGGACGACGGAAGTGGCTGTCATCTCGCTCGGAGGCATCGTGACGAGCGAATCGATCCGCGTCGGCGGCGACGCCATGGACCAGGCAATCATTTCGTATATCCGCAAAACCTACAATCTGACAATCGGTGACCGTACGGCTGAACAGATCAAAATCGAAATCGGCTCCGCCACAGTCACCGAGAAGCCGGAAAAGATGGAGATTCGCGGACGCGACCTGCTGACCGGCCTTCCGAAGACAATCGAAATCTCTTCGGAAGAAATCGCGGAAGCGCTCAAGGAATCCATCACGGCCATTATCGACGGCGTGAAAAAGACCCTCGAGCACACACCGCCTGAACTGTCCGCGGACGTCATGGAGCGCGGGATCGTGCTCACGGGCGGCGGCGCGCTTCTCGCCAATCTTGACAGAGTCATCGCAGAAGAAACGAACATGCCTGTTTCCATCGCTGAAGACCCGCTTGACTGTGTGGCGATCGGCACCGGCAAGGCGCTCGATAACTTTGATGTCATCAAGAAACAGCAAGCCAGATAATACGGGAGTGAAGGCAGCATGCCGCAGTTTTTCTCTAACAAACGGCTGATCCTTCTCCTCGTCGGTGTCATCGTACTGGTCGCCCTGATCTTCTTCTCGCTCAGGGACCGCGATCATGCGAACTTGCCCGAACAGATCGTGAAAGATGTCGTCGGCTTCGGACAGCAGTTGTTTTCGAAGCCTGCGCACTACATAACGGACCTGATCGACGATGTGGATTCACTTCTGAACACCTATGAGGAGAACCAGCGCCTGCGCGAACGGCTCGTTGAGTATGCAGCCGTCCAGGCAGAACTTAGTGATGTCCGAAAAGAGAATGAGCGGCTGAAGGACATTGTCGGCAAAGAGGACGATCTCCGGGGCTTCGAACCGATCCACGCGTCGGTCTTGGCAAGAAACCCCGACCAGTGGGAAGAGAAAATTGTCATCGACCGCGGTGAAACCCACGGCATAGAAAAGAACATGGCGGTCATGACGTCCCAAGGCCTGATCGGAAAAGTCATCCTGACGACGCCGTTCACGTCCACGGTCCAGCTGCTTGCGACGCAGGACCCGGCTTACCGGGTTTCCGCGCTCGTTGTCGGAAAGACGGAGGCGTTCGGATTGATCGAAGGGTATGATACCGAGCGCCGTGAGCTGATTCTCCGGAGGATCGATGCCTCATTCGAGATCAAGGAAGGCCAAAAAGTCATTTCTTCCGGTCTCGGCGGCATCTTCCCGAAAGGGCTTCTGATCGGGGAAATCACAGAGGTGACGACGGATGACTTCGGTCTGACGAAGCAGGCACACATCAAGCCCGCTGCCGATTTTGCGATGCTGGAGCATGTCATCGTCGCAAAACGGAAATCGACGGAAGTCGACGGCTCTGATGCCGGCAACACGGACGAGGCAAAGGATAAAACGGCGGATGGCGGGAAAGACGGGGACGGGTCATGACGCGGCTCCTGATTCCATTTGTCGCCGTCGTTTTATTCTATTTGGAACCGGTGTTCGGCTTGTTTTCGCCGGTTGAAATCGGCGGGGTGTACTACTATCTGATCCCCCGGTTTCTGATCATGTTCCTGATCTTTGTCGGGGTGTATTACAACCGGCAGCGTGCCCTGATGTACGCAATCATTTTCGGACTCTTGTACGATCTATTTCACATTGATATTATTGGTCTATACGCCTTCCTGTACCCGGCCGTCTGCCTGCTGGCCATCTGGGCCGTCAGGCATATCCATCAGCACATCATCGTCGTCACGCTGATCACGCTTCTCCTCGTGGCAGTGCTTGAAACGGCGCTGTACGGTTTCTTCACGATGATCGGGTTCATCGGGATGCCATTCGGAGAGTTTGCCGCGACACGCCTCGTGCCGACGATGATTGCCAACTCGGTGTTCCTCGTCCTATTGGGCTGGGTGTTCAAATCGCTTGCCAACCGGCGGAGCATCCAGAAGAGGGAAGGTATGTTGTAAGCATGGAGGAGAATTGGGGTGACGCAAGTGACTAAAAAACAGCTTGTCATGATCAAAGGAACGAAGTCGGGCCTCGTGTTGCGCCTTGACGACCAATGCGCCTATTCCGAACTGCTATCGGAATTGGAGCAGAAAGTCCGGGAGGAAGCGCTCGAGGGGACGACGGAGATCCAGCTCCACCTCGGCAACCGGTACTGTACCGATGAGCAGGTAAAGGAGCTCATCAACTGTGTCCAGAAATCTCCCCATCTCCGAGTAACGAAAGTTCAGGGCGACGTCATCCGGGTGGAAGAGTGCAATCGACTCATCAAGGAAAACCAGTCCGAGACGTTCGTCGGAATCGTGCGTTCCGGGCAGGTTGTGCAGGCAGAGGGAGATCTCGTCATCATCGGTGACGTGAATCCGAACGGGAAGGCCATCGCGAACGGAAATATTTTCGTCCTCGGACGGCTGAAGGGCATTGCCCATGCCGGCGCCGGGGGCAATCTTGACGCGGTCATCGCGGCTTCCTGGCTGGAAGCGACGCATCTGATGATCGCCGATAAAGTGGAGACGATGACAGATGAACTGACGATTCTGTCCGAACGTCCGGAAATGGAATGTGCCTACATCCACCGGAACGGCTTCATCGCCATCGACCGACTTCAGGAGCTCCGCATCCTGAGGCCGAATTTATCTACATTCAAGGGAGGAAGCTAATGTGGGAGAAGCCATCGTTGTGACATCGGGGAAGGGGGGCGTCGGCAAGACGACGACGACCGCCAACCTGGGAACTGCATTGGCCCTTCAAGGCAAGAAAGTCTGCCTGATTGACACGGACATCGGCCTCCGGAACCTGGACGTCGTACTCGGCCTTGAAAACCGGATCATCTATGATCTTGTCGATGTGGTGGAAGGACGCTGCCGTGTCAACCAGGCGCTTGTGAAAGATAAGCGCTTTGAGGACCGGCTGTTCCTTCTCCCGGCGGCACAGACAGCGGACAAGCTGGCTGTATCGCCGGAGCAAATGAAGGAGCTCGTCACCGATCTGAAACGCGAATACGATTACATCCTGATCGACTGCCCGGCCGGCATCGAGCAAGGCTACCAGAACGCGGTCGCGGGTGCTGATCGAGCCATCGTCGTGACCACGCCGGAAATCTCCGCCGTGCGCGACGCCGACCGGATCATCGGCCTGTTGGAGCAGGAAGAGGGCATCGAAGCGCCCAAGCTGATCATCAACCGGATCAAGCGCCATCTCATGGACTCCGGCGAAGCGCTCGATGTGAACGAGATCACGACCCACTTGTCGATCGATCTCCTCGGCATCGTCATGGATGACGAGAACGTCATCTCTTCATCCAATAAAGGCGAGCCGGTCGTCCTCAATCCGGCCAACCGCGCTGCGACGGGCTACCGTAACATCGCCCGCCGGATCCTTGGCGAGTCGGTGCCGCTCATGTCCATGGACGAACAGAAAAAAGGGCTCTTCGGCAAGTTGAAATCTCTTTTCTCGAAATGATCGTTTCCCGGGAAATCGAGCGGATAGAAGAAAATTCGACAATGTGACCCCCATCACATGCCTGTTTAGGCGTGCGGATGGGGGTTTTTATTATGAAAGGAGGCAATGGGGATGGGGAAGCGCGTTGTGCAGGAACGGCTGGCCGCTATGGCCGTTATTGAGTCGAGGGTGCGGACCGGGCATCCGTCTTACGGACGGATAAAAGAGGACCTCGACATGCGTCTGGCCGGTTACGCCGGAGAGAAAAAAGCCGATTTTTATATGGAAGAGGCAACGCTGAAGGACAAGCCCATGGTTCTCAAGGATGTGATGGTGCCGGCCGGCGGAAAGCGGGTTCAGGTGGATACGCTGGTGCTCCACCCGGCATTCGTGTTGGCAGTCGAAGTCAAGAACATGACCGGTGAACTCTACTTTGACGAAGACACCGGACAATTTTACCGGATTAAAAACGGTGTGCGCGAAGGCATGCGAAATCCCGAAGACCAACTGAACCGTTCGATTGCAGCGACGGAACGCTTTCTCGCATCCATTGAATTGCCGGTGAGGGTCCACGGCGCCATCGTGCTCGCAAGCTATAACGGACTGATTATCCAAGGCCCCGCCAGTAAACCCATATTCCCCGTCGACCGGCTGCCGGGACACATCGAGAAACTGGAAAAGGAGAACCGGGCCGTATTAAAACGGACGGACTTGCAGTTTATCGTGGATACGCTCAGCCTTCTGTCCCGGGAAAAACAGGACCAGTATTTTAAATGGTACAACCTTACAGACGATGACATCGATTTCGGTGTCCGGTGCCCATCCTGCTTTAAAATCGGGATGGAGCGCGGACACGGAAAATGGATCTGCAAAAAGTGTAATTCCGATTCCGCCGACGCCCATCTTGCGACACTGCAGGAATATCGGGTGATTTATGGGGAGGTAGTAACCAGTAAGATATTGAAGGATTTGATGAAACTCCCAAACATTTACCTTGCAAACCGCCTATTGCAAGAGAAATTCTCCACCATAAATGAAAACAAGAGAAACAAACAATATCGAGTCAAGTCAGATCTATCATTATTGGAACCCTTTATCAAACATCTACTCTATCGTAGGTAAGCTGCTGCAAGGGTCGGCCGTTTGCAATATGGCCTTCGGATTTGCCTCAAGGGTTCGCC
>NZ_FNAR01000003.1 GCF_900101985.1 Bhargavaea beijingensis | reverse complement strand
CCGTCCGCCGTGAGACCGTGCTTTTTCTGGAAGGCGATTGCTGCGGAGCGAGAGCTTTGCCCGAAGATGCCGTCGACGCCCAGCTTGAACCCGACTTTGTTCATGTCACGCTGCCAGTTCCTGACGGCGGTTCCGGTCGAGCCGAGCGACAGCGTTTTGCCGTAGATCATGCCGTTGGACGGAACGGAAGGGGCTGATGCAATTTGCTTCAGGTAATCTCCGCTGACGTAAGCTGTTTTCCCCTTGAAGCTGAAGCGGTACCAGCCGTTGGATGTCACGCCGGTGACCTTTACCTTATCCCCTTTGTTGAGTTTGCCGAGGGAACGGTACTGGGGCGTGTTGCCGGTCCTGACATTCAGGTTGTTTACCGTAGATTCAAATGTGCCGTTTAATTCCTTGACGCTGATTCCGGAAGCATGCTCAGTGCCGCCGCTTCCGATCGAAGGGGCGGATGCATTCGCCTTAAGCGGCAGGTCCATTGCTTGGGCGATTCCGAGTGTGATTGCGGAAGCCATATCGTTCATGAAGTTGTTGTTGCGCAGATAAGATGCATCTGTCGGGTTATCGATGAATAGGATTTCCAGCAGGATGGAAGTCATGCCCGATTCCCGCAGCACATGGAAGTTGGCGCTTTTCTTTCCGCGGTTTTTCAGCCCATAGCGGCTCAATACTTTCTGGACTTCTTTATTGATCTCATTCTGGACTTCATGATTTTTTACCGTAGCGCTTCTGGAGTAGATATAATCTTCATATCCGGAACCTCCCCCAGAGTTATGATGGACAGACACCAGCAAGTCCGCGCCCCATGCATTGGCCAAATCCGTTCTTTCCTTCAGGGAAAGGAAAACGTCCGAGTCCCGGGTCATTTTGGTATTGACGACATAGGAAGCGTTCAGTTTCTTGTTGATCATCAGGGAGAGCTTCAGGTTAAGATTTTTTTCCGCAAGACCGTTTCCGAGCGCGCCTGAGTCATGTCCGCCGTGGCCCGGATCGACAACCACCTTGGCAGGCGATTCGGCCAATACGGCAAACGGGGCAGACAGGGAAAGGGCAACCGTGACGGCGAGAATCTTTTTGGTCAGTTTGTTTTTTTTCATGTCATCCACCTTATGTATAGATTTTGAAGCGACTGCATAGAGACGACCCTGTTCCCCCTCGACGTGAAATTTGCCGGACGGAGGGGAAATGTGCAACGAGAAGAAGTACGGAATATTATAGCATAAACTGGATTGATAAAAATTAGTCTTATAGTAATAGTTATCCATCAAAAGAGAGGTGGATTTGTTTAAATTCAAGTAGGAAACGGTAAGCCCATCTACCGGGGTATAGGCCAATAGTAGAGCCGGTTCGACAAAACTCGAAATATTGTTTCATAATCAATGGGTTTGGGAATAATCAAATGAATACCGTAATGGAGGTAACATAAGGATTGGAGAATTCCATCGAATATCAAATGTTTTCGTATGAGCTTTTGCGTTTGTATATAGATTTAGGACAGTGCCAAGATGAAGAGTTGCAATTGCAAATTGCAGAGGATATCGACTTGCTTGAACGTGCCATCAGTGCCTTACAGTGATCGTTTTGAGACGATCTTTTTTTGTTTGCATTCAAACAGCGAACGTGGATGGAATGAAGCCGAACTCCGCATAATAAAGCCAAAATGACAACATGGAGGCGAATTGACCATGACGAATCCGCGCCCGGTGTGCATTGAATGCGGAAAAGAATTTGATCCCGGCCGGTCTTCCGAATCCGACCGCTGCCCCGATTGCATCACTCCTGATGAAGAAGCCAACCCTGCCGGCGGGCCGAGTGCTTACGTTGAGGATCCTCACGACACCCGGCCGCCCGATCCGTACGACCCGAATCCGGATGACCTGGAACCGAAGGATTATGAGGAGGATGGGGAGTAGAACAATTCCGCTTGTAACGCAGTCATCTTTCGGAAACTCGCGGGATATCATGGGCATTGCGGCATTTTGGAGAGTTAGAGGGTTTATCGAATACAACCAGGTGAGAAGACAGATGGCTTTCTTGCCTGGTTTTTTTGTGCTTGGGGAGTGGATCTGAGTGAATACCAACCGTTGCGGGGGAACGGCGGTGAATATGTGAAACTAATTAGAACAATGGCTTTTCCGCTTGATGAGCAGAAAAGCCATTGATCTTTATTGCGCTTGGATATCGAAAGTGAAAGGCTCTATTTCAGTTTCATAGTCATCAGAGTATCCTTCCGCATAAAACTTCAAATTAGCCAAGTCTGGCTCAATTGCAGGGAAAATGATTATACCTTCAGTTTCGATGCCCGGGAGAATTTCGGATTGTACTTCAGGCAGGCCGGTTTCATAAGTATACTCCGGCTCAAACTGTTTATTTTCAACAATTAACTTTGTGCTGTGGTCATAGAAATTAATCGTATTGCTAGTGTTGTTGGTCACTTTAACATAGACTCTTGTCTGATTGTCGGCGACTTCAATTTTTTGAACGTTGACCAAAAAACCATGCTGATCCTGTTCGGCATCAACAGCAATTTCTTTAATCGTTGGTGAGACTGCAGTGATATAATCAACTACCTCAATGGTATCCGCAAGGACGATAGGGGCTGAAATGACACCGCCCAAAGCATTCTCACCCTCCATTTGATCTTTGACGGTACCCGTAATTTTAACGTAATCTTCAGTAGCAACCTTCAAATCCGGTTCTTCAATTCCAACAATGACGTTTTGCTCGAAGTCTTCCGGCTTGGCATATACTTGCAGGTAGGTACCGTCCGCATCTCTTTCAGGCTCAGCGAAAACTTGGCCTGTGAATTCTACGGTATACCCTTCGTATTCTTTGGGGCTGCTATACATTTGGTCAAACTCCTCTGGTTTAACAATCCCTTTAGATGATGCTTTTTCTGTCGCTGCATCTGCTTCTTTGCCCGAAGAGTCACTTGTTGCAGTCTCACCGCAAGCGGATAACAGCAAGACGACGGACAGGCCTAAAATCATAGAAAGTTTCTTCATTACAATACCTCCAATTCTTAGTAACTAACCTAGGATAGTATAGTTCATATCGCCTACCCGTAGTAGTAGGGTAATATATTTAGTAATTACTGAATTTTTCCAACTAAACTTGGCGGAAAGATGTAATGATGAGTCAGACTTCAGTGGTGCGAATGATATAATCAAATCAATCAAGTGATGAAAGAAGGGAAACGTATGCTCAAAAAAATTGCTTCCGACGCCCTCGGGCTGTCGGATATCGGAAAAATCATCGGGCCGGCGGACTACGACAAGACCGACGCTGATGATTACATCCGCCACGAAGATGACGAGAAAATCTATTTCCTTATCAAGACGAAGGCGGACGAGTACTGCTTTACAAATATCGCGTTCATCCATGTGGACGGGGACACCGCGGTATCTTCCAAGCGGACGCTGAAGCGCTATCCGTACTCGCAATACAAGTTCACGGATGTGATGCTCGAGACTGCCGGGAAAGTCGACCTCGATGTCGAAATCAAGTTCACTTTGGGCAACCAGGCGTTCAGCATCGACGTCGACAAAAAGCAGCTGGATCAGCTGAAGGACCTGTATAAGGCGCTTGGCTCGATCGCCGAAGTGACGCATGAAAACAGCATCCAGATGGACATGGCCACGCAGAGCCTCGACCGGGCCGTCCAAGTGCTACACAACACCCGTCCGGCAGAAGTCCAGCTTGCAGAGCAATACGAGAAGTTGACCGAGTTCGGGTTTAACTGGATACAGCAGGCACGTGCCAAGTACCATGAAAAAGACTTCGGCGCGGTGTTCGAGAAGTATATTAATAACTGATGGATGGGAGAAGGCGTGGATGCGCCTTCTCTTTTTTGTTGGGAGCGCGCATAGAAAGGCCGGAAGCGCGCATTGAAACTGGACAAGCGCGCATAGGAACCTATGCGCGGTCCGTATGAAGGTGTAAACCGCAATCCCACTTGGGCACACTGGCAAAAACCAGCCGAGAGGGGCGGGAGTGATGGAATTTATTCATCCTCAGGAAACGCTGACCGCCATGCAATGGATTTTGAGGGCGGTCGTCTCCTATATTTTCTTGCTGATCGTGGTCAAGGTGATGGGGCAGCGCTCGATCTCGCAGCTGAGTCTTCTGGATTTTGCAATCGCCATTACCATCGGGAACATTATCGCACACCCTCTGTCCGATAAAGGGCTTGGTCTGAAGGGGTCGATGATTACGATGGCTGCGTTTGCTGTTCTCTATTCGACGAGCGTATTCGCCGTGCTGAAATCCGGGCGCGTCCGGAACTTTGTTTTGCCCCGTCCGATTCCGCTCGTGGAAAAGGGGCAGCTTGTTTATCCGAACCTGAAAAAAGCCCGCATCACGATCGATTACCTGCTGTCCGAAGCGCGGAAGGCGAAGATTGAGGACCTTGAAACCCTTGCGCTGGCGCTGTGGGAACCCGATGGCACCATTTCATTTTTCGAGAGTCCGCAGTATCAGGGACCGACGAGGAGTGATTTCAACATGACGCCTGAACCATTCGATTTACCTGTTGTCGTGGTGAGGGAAGGGCGGGTCGATAAACAAGCACTTCAATGGAAGGGAAAGGATGAAGCCGGGCTGTTATCAATCCTGAAAGAGGAGCATGATGTCCGGTTGCAGGATGTGCTGCTTGCAACGATGGACAGGAGCGGACGGGTGAAGGTGTTTGTCAGAGGAAGATGAAAGGTGAAAAAGCATCCGGCAATAGGCTGCCAGATGCTTTTCGGGTTTAACTGCCGGCCGGTTCAGGCAGCAAAAATGTATGCTGGGCGGCGGTCGACAGGTCCCGCCAGATGCGGTTGAGCGGTGACTGTTCCATGACGGCATCCATGCCAAAATGGCGGATGGCGCTTTGGACGCCGGAGCGCGCCGTGCCGGCCGCTGTCTTGGCGGTCCGGATCAAGTGCTGTTCTTCTTCAGCGGTCATTGCTTCGCCTGCCAGGTGACGTGTCCATGCATCACGAACGTTTGATTCGAAGCTGGCGGCCTGTTTGCCGTGCTCCCTTTCATGCTGTTCCAGTTCGCCTAAAACAAAGGCTTGCCGGTCCGCACCGGGCCATTTTTCCTCGGCGAGTGATCGCGCTTCCTCGTAGAAGTGGTCGGCAATGCCGAGGCAGACTGCCGTGAATGAAGCGACCGAAAAGGCGACGAACGGAAACGAGTGGACCGGTCCGGAAAATGCGTTTTGCTGTTCGAAAATACTGAAGGTACGGTTTTCCGGGACGAAGGCATCCGTGACACGGATGGAATGGCTGCCGGTGGCGCGGAGGCCGAATGCATTCCAGTCACCGAGCACTTCCACCTGGTCCGGCATGAGGGTCATGCTTCGGATGGTGTCTGTACCTTCGATGGTGGAGTTGGCAGTGAACATGGAAGCATAGGGCGCTCCGCTGCAATATTTCCATTCTCCGGAGACCCGGTATCCGCCTTCGGCAGGAACGGCTGTGCCGGCGGGGAAGCCGCTCCCGGCAATGACGGCGGAGGCCGGGCTGAACAGCTCGTGCGCGGTATCTTCTGTCATATTCGGGACGAACATGCCGCCGCCGGAGCCGATCGTCGTGAGCCAGCCGGCGTTGCCGTCCGAATGGGAAACGTGTCGAAATACGCTCAGTGCTTCGGGGAGACCGAGCATGCGGCCGCCGAGTTGTTCCGGTACAAAAAGCTTAAACAGCTTTTCTTCTATTAGATAGTCCAGCAGGTTTTGCGGGACTGCCCGGGTGCGGTCCATTTCTTCTGAATGGGCACGGATCCGGGCAACATCGATTCTTTCTTGCTTTACTTCGGTCACGGAAAGTCACTCCTTATCTGTGCGGGGCTGTCAGCTGCCGGGCGATCTGCCTTCGGATGTCCAGGAATTCCTCGGACAGGATCAGGTCGGGTGTCCTGGGACGCCGGAAAGGAACGTGATATTCCGAAAGCAGTTGTGCCGGTTTGTCGGTCAAGATCAAAATCCTGTCGGATAGATAGATCGCTTCTTCGATGTTGTGGGTGACAAACAGAATCGACCGCGGATTTTCTTCCCAGAGGGAAAGCAGCCACTGCTGCATCTCCGCCCGGGTGAACTCATCAAGAGCGGAGAACGGTTCATCCAGGCAGATAAAGTCCTGGGGGCTGAGCAAGCTCCGGATAAACGCGGTCCGCTGTTGCATGCCGCCGGACAACTGATGAGGATAAGCATCTGCATAGCCGCCGAGACCTGCCTTGTCCAGCATATCGATTGCGTCCGGAGGGTCCGGGGCGCCGGCGATTTCGGCCCCGAGCCGCACATTGTCCAAGACGGTCCGCCAGGGAAGGAGGGACGGACGCTGGGGCATATAGCTGATCATGCCGCGCCGGCCCCGGATCGGCTGTTCGCCAAGGCGGATCTCGCCGCCATCCGGCTCGAGCAAGCCCCCGATCAGCTGAAACAGGGTGCTTTTCCCGCTTCCGGAGGGGCCAAGAATCGAGACGAACTCCCCGTCTCCCACGCGGAAAGACAATCCTCCGAGCACATCCGTCTGCCCAAGCTTTTTATGGAGATCGTGTACGGCCAGTTCAGCCATTCCGTTCCCTCCTTCCTTTTGTTTTCCAAATGACGGTACGGTCTTCGATCAGGCGGATCAGCCCGAAAAACAGCAGGCTCAGTGCCATGACGAGGAAAATGGCCACGAACACATTCGTCGTCCTGAACGAGGAAGAGGCGAGCGTCATGTATACGCCGATCCCTTTTTTGGCGCCGAGCCATTCCGTGATCACGGCTCCCATCACGCTGTAGGTCGCGGCAATCTTCAATCCGGAAAAAACGGAAGGGAGAGCGTGAGGCCATTCCAGCTTGCGGAAAATCTGCCCCCGGCTGGCGCCTGCCATTTTCATATAGTGCATGAGGTCATCGTCTGTCTGCCGGAACCCATCAAGGACGGAAACGGCGATCGGGAAAAAGCATACGAGGGCGATGATCATCAGTTTTGGGGTGGCCCCGAAACCGAACCAGATGACCAGGAGCGGCGCAAGCACGATCACCGGAATGTTCTGTGTCAGGATCATCAGCGGGTAAAGGGCTTCCCGGAAGCCGGGCACGAGATGGAGAACGGTCGCTGCAAGCAGCCCGACCGCGCTGCCGATCAGGAATCCGCCGAGGGCGAGGGTGATCGTCGAACCGATATGCCCGCTGTAGGACGGCCAGTCGTTCAGCAGCTCCGTCCAAACCGCTGAAGGGGCAGGAAGGAGCCAGGCCGGCATGTCGAACAGACGGACGGCCGCTTCCCAAACCGCCATCAGCAAAACAATCAGTGCGGCAGGCTTCCAACTGTGGCGGAGTGCCTGTTTCATCCCCGGTATTTCTCCGTCAGCGCATCCATGGACATGCCCTCCGGCCGGTAGGAGATTTTCACCTGGGAAAGAACGCCGGGACAGCCGGCTTGAATCATCTTCTCATTCATCTGTTTGACGATATCGAGCAACGTGCCGAGCTCGCCTTCCATGACGGTCTCAAGCGGCCCGACTTCGTAGCGGACTCCGGATGCCCCAATCACGGCAATGGCTTCATCTACATAAGGAATCACATCTCCGCCACCGGGTACTTTCGGGATGATCTGGATGCCCAGTAATGCATGAGCCATCATTTTTCCTCCTTCGGAAGGAAGTCGTTCGTGAACGCGGCCTCCACATCAAGTTTTTCTTCGATCAGGCCATGTTCATGCATCCAGTTTGCATAGCCGGCCCAGACAGACTCTTTTTGTTCTCCCCAACGGTCCGCATCGTCCCGGTATTTCGGTGCCAGCCATTCCTGGCTGGCACGGACAAGCTCCTCGTCAAGCTCCGGAACTTCGCCGATCAGAATGTCGGCCGCTTCCCCGGGGTGTTTAATCGAGTATTCATAGCCTTTGGATGCGGCCGCGACAAAAGCGGAAACCAGATCGGGATCTTTACTGATGAGTTTTTCGCTTGTGATGATAATCGGCGTATAGTAGTCGAGTTCATCCGAGAAGTCGGCAAGGTACTGGATGTTCAGGTCAATCTCGCGCAGCTCCGCTTCGATTCCATCCCAGCCGTAGTAAATCCAGGCGAAATCCACGTCACGCTCCACCGCGGTGAAAAAGTCGGTGTTGCCCATATTCAGGAACTCGAGTTTTGAGATGTCTGCTCCGTCACCTTCCATCAAGGTGGACAGAACTTCTTCTTCCACGGGAGCCCCCCATCCGCCGTAGGTTTTCCCTTCATAGTCTTTCGGGGAGCGGATGTTCTTTTCGGCAGGAGAGGCGAAGCCGGATGTATTGTGCTGGATGACCGCGGCGACCGAGACGATCGGAATGCCTTGGACGCGGGATTCCGTAAGCGATTCCTGTGCGCTGATGCCGAATTCGGCTTCATTGGAAGCGACCAGTTGGTTGGCACCGGCTTCTCCGGGCATGACAATTTCCACATCCAGTCCTTGCTCTTCGAAATACCCTTTTTCCTGCGCGACGTAGAGTCCGGTGTGGTTCGTGTTCGGTGTCCAGTCGAGGACCATGGTGACGTTCTTCAGTTCGTTCTTGCCGGTGCCCTTTTCCTGGTCCGCTGTCCCGGAAGAACAGCCGGCCAGTACAAGGGCCGCCAAAGCGGCGATGCCGAGCCATTTTCTCATGATGAGGGTACCCCCTTGTAATGTTTTTCCCGACAGGGGGGCGCGGGCTGCCGCACCAGGCAAAAAAAGCATGCCCAGGCAGAAGCCCGGACACGCTGGAAAAGGCGAGAGGTGGTGTCTCGCAGATTGTTTCCCTACGCCGGTCCTAACCAGATCAGGTTCAAAGGGTCAGCGCCTAATGAGCGCACTCTCAACCGGCCACACCGGTCCCCCCACATGTCGGTATGAAGTTCTGGTCTATCATGTCATAAATGCGGCGGGCGTTCAAGACGGCTTTGAACGTGCAGGTGATCAATACCGCGCTTCAGGCGCTGTTTTTGCTGTCAATTCCCAAGCAGGACGCCTCCTGCGCAGCTTGCAGCAAGCACCATCAAGAAAATGCCGGCCAGCACATAGTCACGGCTGCAAATGTGAACCGGTTGATAAAATTCCTTCCGCCGTTCTCCGGTGAAGCCCCTCGCTTCCATCGCGAAGGCGGCGCGTTCGGCTTTCCGGACGGCGCCGGCAAGCATCGGGATCAGGAGCCGCCTCGTGCCGGCGATCCGCTGCCCCCAATGCCGGTCCCGGCCGATGCCTCGCAGGCGCTGGGCCTGCCGGATCTGGTTGAGTTCGTCTTTCAGGACGGGCAGGAACTGATAGCCGACCATCGTGCCGTAGGCGATCTTCGGCGGGATTTTCAGCTGCTGCATCAGGCTCATGACGAAGGTGACCGGATTGGTCGTGAATGCGAACAGAAGAGACAGCGTCGAGAAGGCCATGACCCGGAAAGTCAGTGACCAGGCGTGTGCCCACTGTTTGTCGGTGACCTCGATGCCGGCAAAGGATCCGACCACTTCACCGCCGGTGTCCGCCCCGAAGACGAGCGTCGTCCACAGGTAGCCGGCTGCGCCGAGCGTGAAAGGCAGCATCATGAGCGTCCACAGCTTCCAGTTGATCCGGCTCATCGTCAACTGCATGGCGAGGATTCCGAGCCAGAATAAAAGCGGTGTCCACGGGTTGAAAAAGAAAGCCATCGTGAGCATCGAGACAGTCACGATGATGAACTTGACCGACGGGTTCATGTCATGCAAAAGCCGGCGCACGGCGGTCCGCTCCTTTCGGCGGGAGAAGGTGGTGTGCATCCAGCAGTGCCGGTTCTTCCCACACGTCTTCTGCCCTGAATTTCCCGGTCATCCGGCCGTCTTTGATCAGAAGGACCGAGTCGGCAACGCCCGCGGCGAATTCCATGTCGTGGGTAATGACCAGGAATGTGACGCCTTCCCGCGAACGCTCGTCGATCAAGGAAAACAGTTCCCGGAGACTTGCGGCATCCTGGCCGGATGTCGGTTCGTCCATGATGATGACCGGACGGTTGTCGGCGAGCATGGCGCCGATTGCGACGCGGCGCTTCTGGCCGTGGCTGACCGAAAACGGATTCGCTTCCCGGATCGGCTCCAGCTTCAGCCGGCCGGCGAGGTCGTCCAGCGTTTCCGGCGCGGCGAGGCCCGAAAACGCCAGTTCGTCCCGGACGGAATTCGTGAGAAACAGGAATTCCGGCGACTGGGGAACATAGCCGGTACCGGTCGACCGGACGGTTCCATTGTGTTTGTAGATGCCGCAAAGCGCCTTGGCGAGCGTCGATTTCCCGCTCCCGTTCGGTCCCGCGATGACGGAGACTTCGCCTTCTGCGGCCTCAAATGAAAGAGGGGCGAGCAGCTGCTTCCCGCCGATTTCAACCGACAGGCCCGTGACGGAGAGGGAAGGCTTGGCGGTCATGCGAGACAAGCGTCCCGGAAATTCAGTCGGGGGCTTCGGGACAGCCGGCTTGTCCGCGAGAAGCCGGCCGCCGGGCCCGAGTGTCATCTCCCTTCCGAAGAACTCTTCCCACAGGTCCAGCCGGTGCTCCACCACAACGACTGTCAGGCCGGTCTGCTTCTGGAGCCCGTCCAGCCACCGGACAAAATTCCGGGCGGTCAGCGGGTCGAGGTGGGCGAGCGGTTCGTCCAAAAGAAGGATTTCCGGCTCCGCGACCAATGCGCAGGCGGTCGCGACCCGTTGCTTCTGCCCGCCGGACAGCGACTGGATGATTGAATGGCGGAAAGCCGCGAGACCGGTCTTTGCCAGGACGTCTCCGATTCTTCGGTCCATGTCGGAGCGGGGAACCCGCAGGTTTTCCAGCGTGAAGGCGAGTTCCTCCTCGACGGTGGTCATGCAGAACTGCGAATCCGGATCTTGGAAGACGGTTGCGATCAGCCGGTTGATTTCGCCCGGCCGGTATTCCTCCGCACGTTTCCCGAACAGCCGGATGTCACCTTCAACAATGCCGTCGCAGTTCAGCGGATAAAGCCGGTTCAGCAGGTAAAGCAGGGTGCTTTTGCCGCAGCCGCTCGGCCCGCTGATGGCGACCCGCTCGCCCGGATGGATTTCGAATGTCAGGCCGGTAAGCGTGTTGTCCGGGTCTTCCGGAAAGCGGAACGAAACATCAGCAAGGGAGACGACGGCTTCACGCACGGGCTCCACCCTGTTTCGTCCGTGAGATGGCGTACCCGCGCAGCGCGCCCGTCGCCAGCAGGCCGTCCGCCATATACTTGCCGCCGATTCCGGCAATGATGGCACCGCTCAGCACGCGCAGCGTGAACATGAGCAACACGAATGACGGGTCAAGTGCCGCATAGCCGGAGACAAAGTAGCCGTACACGAAGCTGAATACAGCGGCGCCTGCACCTGCAAGCATCATGACCGCCAGATTAAAGTGGCGGTAGCGGGTGGCGGCAAACGCCGCTTCCGCTCCGAGCCCCTGGATGACCCCTGTCAAAATCAGGCGGGGACCGACCGCATTGCCGATCATGACTTCGATGATGGCAGCGAGTGTCTCGGGAAGCAAAGCCGCTCCGGGTTTCCGGATGATCGCCATCGAAAGGATGGAGACGATAAACCAGATGCCGAACATCCACTCATAGGCGATCGGCCCGATCAGCCCTGCCCAGATGTTGCCGAAGTGGACGGCGACAAGGTACACGATGCCGAAGACGACACCGAACAGCGAGGCAAGCACGACTTCTTTGAGTTTCCAGGGCTGCCTCATGTCAATTCCCCCCATGGGACGGGCTGTTGATGCTCATCGAGACGGTCATGACGAGGTGGCGGTGGTCCTCGGAGCGGGCGTGGGTGAACGTTTCTTCATAGAAGTCGAACACATCATGGATATCCCCGTGGATGCCGCTTGCGTCATGCATCGACTCATTGAACACGCCTCGCTCCTTGGCGCGCTCGATCTCACGATAGATGACCGACATGTAATCCGGGTGGTTCATCGGGTACAGCGCAAACTGCGACGAGACGTATTGCTTGGTCCGGTCGTGGTTCAGCTGTTCGTCCGGCTTGCCCAGGTATGCATCTCCCGCCGAGTCTCCCGGGCAGCCTGCGGAAAACGTGCCGTTCAGCGCCACATGCACGCCGGTTTTCGCCGTGTGGAGCGCCAGCGCCTTCGCCACGTTGAACACGTGCCCCTGTTTGCCGCGGATGACCGTCGACACATCATCTGTGTGCATCCGTACCGCGGACGTATCGACCTCCTCAAGCGCTCCCTTGATGACCTCGACAAAATCATTGGTCATCGGGCTCAGCGTAAACCGGAACCCCACAATCGGACTGGTTCCACAATGCATGTCTTCCATTTCTAAAAACCCCCTTCTGAAAATGAACACAAAAAAGCTGCACCCGTGAAGATGCAGCCTTGATTTCAGAACATGCCCATAAAAAATGAAAGGCGTCATGAAATTCGCCGCACTTCCTCACGCAGGTCCTAACCTGATCGAGTTCAAAGGGATCGGAGCAGTGCTCTCATCTCAGCCCAAAACGGGCACCCCCAGTGCAATGACGGTATGCAGTTTTTCATGCTTCGGGTTGGCCCCGATAAATCCAGTGTAGGGGATGGACATGTGATTGTAAAGGCAGCCGGCAAAACGGGATCAGCCTGGAGGAACCCTGGTCGGAGCCGCGGCCCTGTGAAACTTGGTACCTCCCTGAATGGCTTTTGGTGCTCTTGGGTACCGGCGGCATTTTTCATAGAAACAGCTTCACTCCTGCGAGACGAGAAGCAAGCTGTCGATTCAGCGCACTTATTGATGAAATAATTCGAATTATTCGGCCTTTAGTTCTATATTTTCATCGTGAACCGAATGCTATGATAAAAAAATAAATAGGGATTTTATCATAGGTAATTGTAGACTGCCGGAGGGTTGTCCCAAGTGGTCGGACAGGGTCGCAACTTGGGTGTTCAGGAATACGGGAAGCCGTTCAAACGGAGTTTGTTCGACAGGGCCTGCATGATTCCGCAAAAGGTGCTGCAAGGGCCGGAAGATTACGGATCACAGTTAAAGAATGGAGAGGAGACAATTTAAAATGAATGTGGAATCGGCTCGTCGGAGGCAGGCAATACGGCTATCCGGAATAGAGGAAAGGATTCCGGCGGGTGTGGAGGATGCATTGGTCTCCCCGCTCAGAATGAACTTCGTCAACCAGGCGGTGAACCTGTATTCAGGAGAATTTTCGCTTGAAGACGACCAGGACATGTTTCATCTTAATGGGCAGGTCACACTTAAATGGTATCCCGAAATGAAGATTGAGTGGGTCGGCACCCTGACCGATCTCGGAATCTCTGCGGAGAAAGCCGGAAACCTATTGGTGGAATCGATTTTCCGCACGTACCGGATCCAGACACCGAACGGTTTTCACGGTGAAGCGTTCATTAATCGTTTTAACACGGAAAGGGCTGAGCTGGCGGGGACCGTAAAGGAATCGTTCAGCCAGCCGTTCCGGCCGGCAGACCGCGTTCATTTCTCGGTTGTGAACTTTTACGGAACAGCCGGGGAGCCGATCCGTTATCTGAACTCGATTTACAGGGGAAGGCTCCGGGCCCGATACGGGGCATACCGGATCACATTCGACCAGGTCCATAACTACGACGAAACGTATCGCAGCCTGGATGAACTGGGTGGCTACGGCGTGACGCACGCGGGCCTGATCGAACGGACGGACAGGCAGCCGGCCGACCCGAAGACGGTCAATGAACTCATCGATGCGCTGAATTGGGTGCTGTCCTTTAATGCGGGGCGTCGTGTCGGCATCTGCAGCATCCATGGAAGCTACGCAAATGGGGGCGTGATCAAACAGTACCGGCTGCCGGCCGTCGATAGCTGGAAAAACGAGGCCAACTGGTGTCCGGGTGTTGAAAATGACCCCGGGGACAAGTTGAGCCGCCTGGTGGAAAGCGTAATCGAGAAATTCACGATCCCGCATTGGCAGCAGACCTTGCCTCGGCTGTTGCAATGGTACCTCAGTGCGAAATCGGAGGGCTTTGTGGAGAACCGAATCGTGTCTGTGCATGCCGCATTGGTAAAACTGGCGTGGAAAGTGCTCGTCGAGGAAGAGAAAATCTTATCCGCACAGGAGTTTGAGCGATTTCCGGTTGATATGCAGATCCGCCGGCTTCTCCAGTTTTGCACCATCCCTACAGCCATCCCCCGGCACACCATCCGTGTCGGCGGCTACGCGGACGGCCCGCAGCTGATTGCCGCGTACTACAAGGAGACGATCCACGCCAACCGGCGCAATCTGCAGACACTCAACGACTGGGACAAGGAGGCCATCCTCCAGCTTGGCATCCAGTACCTCGAACTCGTCCTGCTCCACTTGATGGGGTATACCGGGCAATACATGAACTTGCTGGTTGGCGGGGAGCGGACCGGCAGGCCGGAGACGGTTCCGTGGATGAAGAGGACGGAAAACAGTGCGGTGAAGCCAAGCTGAGATATCTTTTGGGAAGATAAGAGATGCAAACGGTGGGGACGGCGGTGCGCTTCAAGCACCGAGTTCCCGCCGTTTGCTATTGAATGCTCATCGGGTCTTTATCGAGTGCAGCGTGCCGCCCGATTTTCTTAACATTTCCTTCTTTCTCGCGGAATCTTTCGGCAAATTTTAGCAATTATCAACTTTAATTGTCAAAATAGATAGACTTTACTACCTTGTTTTATCTATAATAGAGGTATTAAGGGAATCTTTACTCATTTATTCCAATGATATGGATTTTTGTGGGGTCATTTACTTCCTTGTCAGTCCGGTTCCCTTTTTTAATCGAGGGGTGTGAGGTGAGGGGATGCGAAGGGCAAGCGGGTAAGTAAAGGGGTTTGGGGCATTTCCGGATAAGAAAGCGGGGAAAAATGAGACCAAAGGGGATGGGGACATGAGTACGGATATGTTCGAGATCAGACAGGAAACGATGGGGATTGTTCCGGAGTATGACGCTTGTGGGGACCTGCACGCCAAGGTGCTGCTGCCGGACGAGTATGTCACGATTGGGGAGAGTCCGACGCAATTGATAGACCGCACGCTGCGGTTACAAGGAACGAGCTTCCGCGGTGCGCGGGACGGCGCCAATTACATCCTGTCAAGAACACATAACACGCCCGTCCGCATTGACGGGGAAGAGACGATCATCCTTTTCCCGACCACTTCACCGTCGCGCGAAGACTGCACTTGGTTTGCCCTCCACCACATTGACCGCTACGAGGCGGTGGAGAAAGGGAAGACTTGCGTGACGCTTACTAACGGCCACACCGTCACACTGCCTGTCAGCCGTTTCAGCTTCCACAATCAGTTCCAGAAAGCCCTCCGGTTCAAATACCAGCTTGTCGAGCGCCGGACCACCCGGATGTTTCTCATCCGGGAGCCGAAGAAATGCTATCATCTCGTGAAGCGGGATGGCGGCAGGAATTTCGAAGACTCCTGACGGCCAACGGTTTCAGCATAAAAAAGCATGCGCCCGGAGAAAGGGTGCATGCTTTTTTATCGGATGGCGTCTTGCGGACGTACACCAACCCGTCACCCTATAGCGAACGGGCTCATCCAAGCTGCCCGTCTTCGAAGTCCCTTATCCGGATGCAAGGGCAGTCGGTATTCAATTAAATACATACCTCTTTCCGGAACCGGGTAATGGAAGACTATCGGGGAACTCGCCCCAACCCATTACGGAACGGAGGATTCGATGGAACTGCAACATTTGGTGAAAGAGATACAGGACGAAATGATCCGGATCCGGAGGCATATCCATGCCCATCCGGAGCTGAGCCATGAGGAATATGAGACGACCGGCTTCGTGAAGGCACAGCTGGAAGACACGTCGATCGAGTGGCAGGAACTCGGGCTTGAGACGGGTGCGGTCGGTCTGATGTACGGAAAGGACGGAGACGGGCCCGTCCTGATGCTGCGGGCGGACCTGGACGCGTTGCCGCTCATGGAGGAGTCCGGTGTCGAGTTCGCGTCTGAAAAGCCGAATGTCATGCACGCTTGCGGCCATGACATTCATACGACTGTGCTGATCGGAGCGGCAAAGGTGCTGGAACGGATGAGGGACAACTGGAAAGGGACGATCAAGTTCGTCTTCCAGCCATCGGAGGAAAAGGCAGGCGGCGCTTCCGAACTGATCAAGGCGGGGGTGCTTGAGAATCCGAAGCCGGACCACGCGGTGTGCCTCCACACATGGCCGTCGACCGATGCCGGGAAGATCGGCATCCGCCCCGGCCCGATGACGGCGGCGAACGATACGTTCCATGTGACGGTGAAAGGCACCGGCGGACACGGGGCCCATCCTGAGAAAGCCGTCGACCCCGTGCCGGTCGCAGGTGACATCGTAGACCTGTTCCAGCGCATCATCTCCAGGAACCTGTCGCCTTTCGACCCGGCTGTCATCACGGCGGGCCAGATCGACGGCGGTTCGGCGGACAATGTCATCGCGACCGATGTGAAAGTGTCGGGAACCGTCCGGACGCTCAGCCACACGACCCGCGACTACATCAAAAAGCGCATGAAGGAAATCGCCCACCATGTCGCGGCCGCCTCCAATGCAGAGGCGGATGTTGAATTCAAGGGCGCCGGCTGCCCGCCGGTCATCAATGATCCTCATCTGACCGGCCTGCTTGAGCAGTCGCTGAAAACGCACCTCGGCCAGGAAAATATCGATTACCTGAAAGAACCGTCGACGGGCAGCGAGGACTTCGCCTATTACCTGGAGCAGATTCCGGGCATGCTGTTCCGCCTTGGAACGAGGAACGACAAAGACAGCCGCACCCACCTATCGCTCCACAATCCGGGAATCGTCTTCGATGAGCAGGCGATTCCGGCCGGCATCACCGCCATGTGCGGGTTTGCGTCGGATTATTTGAACGGGGTTCATAAATGAGGAAAGCCGGCTGCAGGGGCCGGCTTTTTGATGCCTTTTGATGGTGATGCAGAGGAGTCCGGAGGCTGAATCCCGAAAGAAACTTTTAAGAAGCAGGCAGCGAATGATAGGGTTGAGGGAGAGTGAAAAACGTCGAATGAAGAAAGGTGAAGGCATGTTGAAAGATAAAGTGATGCAAAGAAACCATGTGACCATACGCGGGGCAGGGGAGCGGACGATTGTTTTCGGGCATGGGCTGGGCTGTGACCAGACCGTATGGGAACGGGTCGCTCCGGCATTTGAAAGCGGATGGCGGGTCGTGCTGTTTGATCATGTCGGTTCCGGCAGAAGTGACCGTTCGCAGTATCGTCCTTCCGATTATGACTCGCTTGACGGCTATGCGCGTGATGTCATCGAGATTGCGGATGCGCTCGATCTGAGAGACGCGGTGTTTGTCGGGCATTCCGTCAGTGCCATGATCGGGGCGCTGGCGTCCATCGGGCGTCCGGGAGCCATCGGCACATTGATCATGATCGGCCCATCGCCGCGCTATCTGAATGCGCCGGAGTACAGGGGCGGCTATGACCGGGAAGATATAGAGGAACTGCTCGCAATGATGGAACGGAACTACAAGGAGTGGGCAAAATACATGGCGCCTGCTTCGATGAAGAACATGGACAGACCGTTTCTTGCGGAGGAACTGGAGGAGCGGCTGGTCTCGAACGACCCGGACATCATGCGCCAGTTTGCGGAAGTGACGTTCCTGTCGGATGTGCGGGACCGGCTGAGCCAGGTAACTGTGCCGACGCTGGTCCTCCAGGCTCAGGAAGATTCCGTGGCACCGGCGGAAGTCGGGGAATTTGTGCGCAAACAGATCGCGGGCAGCACGTTGAGGATGCTTGCGGCCAAGGGGCATAATCCCCACATCAGTGAGCCGGAAGAGACCATCCGTGAAATCCGTCGATACCTGAATGATGAGCGGGGAATCTGAAACAGCGGAAGGCAATCAGAGAGGAACCGGCGCAAGCGGGGGAAAGGCAGGCGTTACATCGATGGATGCGCAATTGGACCGGGCACCGGTCGGCTACGTCATATTGGATAAAGAATGGAATGTCCTGGAGGTGAACCGGACCTTCATGGAAATGGCGGGACTGGATGATCCGCCAAAAAAAGTGCGGGACATGCTGACGGTGTCAGGATGGGTCTATTTCCAGACCTTTTTCATGCCGGCCATTGAACTTCACGGCAGGGTGAAGGAAATGGAGATTTCCCTGCGCTGCAGGGACGGGAGGATGCCGGCTCTGCTCAGTGCGGCGGAGGCGTCCGGCTGTTACGAGTGTGCAATCCTGCCGATGCCGATACGGGGAAAGTACGAAGAAGAGATGATGGATGCGAAGCGCGAAGCTGAGCGTGTCCGGCTGGAAACGGAACAGGCGAATAGCCAACTGATGGGGCTGGTGCAGAAAATCCAGAACAAGCAGGACGAATTGATCCAGCTCACAGAACAGTTCCGCGAACTCGCTTCCACCGACCCGCTCACGGGACTCGCAAATCGGCGGGCATTCGAGAAGCAGATGGACCGTCTCGCCGAGTCCCCGTATGCCGTCATTGCATTGGATATCGACCACTTTAAACAAGTCAATGATACATACGGCCATGCTGTCGGGGATGACGTGCTCAAGCGGGTCGCAACCGCTATTGAGGACCTGGCGGAGGAGACAAGAAGCATGAAAGGCATTCAACTGTATGCGGCGAGGATTGGCGGCGAGGAGTTTTCATTGACTGTGGAGACCGCTTCAGAGACGGCTGCGGCATCGGTGGCCGAAAGGATCCGGAAACGGATTGCTGAAGCCGGGAAGCCGGTGCCGGTGACTGTGTCGGCCGGTGTCGCGCTCAGAAAGACCGGCGAGGAGCCGGCCCTGCTGCTGAAGCGCGCGGACGAAGCCTTGTACCGGTCAAAGCGGGAGGGAAGAAACCGGGTGACCGTCGGTTCCTGACCGGATCATCCTGAAAACCGTCTTGATGCGGACTTGGACCGGGCGACCGGTCCTTTTTTATGTGCGGGTCGGATCATGTGCGTTTTTGTCGAATAAACACTTGCTGATTGTCGATTGGCTGTATGATAATCAAAACAAACAGGTAGTTTCTCCGTCCAATGGATAGATTTCCTATTTGGCGGGTAATTCAGTAATAAAGAGAGGGAGGGGGATGGAAGGTGGCAACCAAAACAGGGACCCATCCGGTATTCAAAGAGCCTCACATCCAAGATATCTTCGACCTGATGAAAGCAAATGCGCTGCGCGGGCGCCGCACAATAGTGATGATCGTAATCCGCGCGGAAAATGAAACGGGCGCCGAAACGGCTTCCCGTCTCCGGAGCCTTGTCCGCTCCACAGATGTGCTGTTTGAAACGGACCGGCCCGACGAGCGGGGAGTGCTGCTGCCGATGAGCGGTACGGACGAAGCCAAAAGCTTCCTGAACCGGCTGTTCCGGATGGAGGGAGAGATGAAGGCGGCAATCCTTGAAATCTTCCATCCTGATGTTGACTATCAGGCCTCGCTCAGGCGCATGCAGTCGGCGATCGGTGATGCAGAGGGGCGGGTCACGGTATTAGACTCTTTGCGGCAACGCCCGGACGAGGAGGTAAAGGTCAGCATTCTTGACCCGGAACCGCTGTTCCGCGACGTACTCGGAATGGCGATTGACCAGCTGGATACGCCCGGTATCCAGCTTAAGATCGAGACGTTCGGTGACGGCCGGACATTCCTCGAGTCGGGCTGGACAGTGTCCGCACACCCGCATCTCGTGGTCATGAATGATTTGCTTCCGAGGCAGAACGGCCTGGATGTGCTCCATGAGCTCCGTTCCCTTCCGAATGACGGGAAATTCACGATCCTGATGATGACCCGGAGAAACTCGGAAGAGGACATGACTTATGCTTATGAAAGCGGCGCGGATGGCTTTTTGGTCAAGCCCTTTAACCTGAGATTGTTTGAAGCCCAGATAAAACGGCTGCTGGCGAGGTTATGGTCATGACCGGCATATCCGTTACAACCGTATCCATCGGGGTTCTGCTGCTGCTCCTTGTGTTGGTTGCGCTGACCGTCTACCTGTTCGCGGCGCGTGCTGTGCAGGAAAGAAAAATGGAAAAGGCAAAAGCTTACCTGTCCCGCAACAATGAAAGGTGGTACCGCGTGCTTCGCGGGATGGAAGATGTCTCGGCGGAGATGGTTCCGAAAAACAAAGCCGAGCTTGCCGCGGTGGAAGAAATTTTCCGGGCTTACCTGACAAACGTCTCTGGCGACAAAATCCGGGAACGGATCAGGGCCTTTGCAGATGGCCATCTGGCGCCGTTTTACCGGAAAAAACTGAAAAGCAGGAACTGGAGCGAAAGGATGAATGCCCTGTACCGGATCGAGGACTTCGGCATGGAAAGTTTGCTTGGCGATGTACATACACTCGAGCGAAAAAGGCTGACGGCGGATGAGCGGTTTCAACTGCTGCTGATTGACCTGCAGTTCCGTCCGGACGGCTTTATCGGAAGGAATGCCGATCGACTCGGCAACTTGTCCGAGTACGAGGCCCGCCAGCTGTTTTTCCTCATGCCGGAACCGGTATTTGAAGAAGCCTCCGCGCAGTTCGGCCAGCTGGATCCCATACTCAAGTACGGCATGGTCGAGGTGCTTGGAATGCGGCAGGACCTCAAGAAGCTGCCGTTTCTTGAAGGGCTTTTGGACAGCGAAGATCCGGAGATCAGGATCCGTGTACTCCGGGCCATTGATGCATTCGGCATCCGGACACCCGACCGGATCCTTGAACGTGCGTTTGATTCACCGGTTTGGGAAGAGCGCTTCCTGGGGGCCCGTATGCTCAGAAGGGTTCCCGCGGATGAGGCCGCCCGGTATGCATCCCGCCTCCGCGACGATCCGTCATGGCTTGTCCGTGAAGAGGTCCGCGGATTATTGGCGAGACAGCGCGAGGCCGCGGAGGACTTGGCGGTCCTGCGTTAAGAGGGACGGAAACTCTATGAAAACAAACAGCCGGTGAAGAGGAGAGGACAGGATGGATCTTGCAATTGAGTGGGTAATGAAGTTTTTCGGAGGGGTCATTTTTATCTACATGGCCGTCGTCATCCTTGCATACAGCGGGATGTTCCTGTTCGCTTTCCTGGATCTGAAGCGCCAGCGCCGCCTTGACCGCCGCGAACTGGATGACCAATTTATCGACGCCTTCTTTTCCAAGCCGGTTTCAATCCTGGTACCGGCCTACAACGAAGAGGCCGGCGTGGTCGGGAGCATTCACTCGCTCCTTAATCTGAATTATCCCCAGACTGAACTGCTCGTCATCGATGACGGTTCCACCGACCAAACGGCTGAAGTGGTTATCCGGCAGTTTGACATGGTGCCGGCCGAAAAACCGGCTGAATCACGCCTGGAAACAAAGCGCGTACTGGACGTATACCGTTCGCGGATCCACCCGAATCTTTGGCTGATCAAAAAGGAAAACGGGGGAAAGGGAGATGCGCTCAATGTGGGGATCAACTTTGCGCGCTATCCGTATTTCTGCACGATTGACGGGGATTCGATCCTGGACGGGAATTCGCTTCTGCGCGTCATGAAGCCGATCATGACTTCGGGCGGCAAAGTCGTCGCCGCAGGCGGAAATGTCCGGATTGTCAACGGGATGGCGGTTGACCATGGCGTCGTGTCGGACATCCGGCTGTCCGGACGGCCGCTCGTCGTGATGCAGGTCGTGGAATATCTGAGAGCCTTCCTCATGGGCCGGATTGCCCTCAGCAAGCTGAATATGGTGCTGATTATCTCGGGCGCGTTCAGCGTATTTTCGAAGAAATTTGCCTTTGAAGCCGGCGGCTACAACACTGAGACGATCGGTGAAGACATGGAAATGGTCGTGAAAATCCAGCGGCTGATCAAAGACAAAAAGATGGATGCAAGGGTGGAATTTGTCCCCGATCCCGTTTGCTGGACAGAAGCGCCCCAGTCACTTGCCGTTTTGCGGAGACAGCGGAGGCGCTGGCACCAGGGCCTGCTTGAAAGCCTTTGGCGGCACAGGGGGATGACACTGAATCCGAAGTACGGCACGGTCGGGCTGTTGTCGTTTCCTTACTTCTGGCTGGTCGAATGCATCGGGCCTCTGATTGAGCTGGGCGGCTATGTGTATGTGATCGCTGCATTTTTCATGGGCGGCATTTATTATGAGTACGCCGTGCTGCTCTTGCTGCTGTTCATCCTGTATGGCACGGTGTTCTCGATCGGGTCGGTCCTGCTGGAGTCATGGAGTATGAACGTCTTCCCGAAAAGGCGGGATATACTGCGGATGATGGCACTGTCACTCACGGAAGTTGTCTGGTACAAGCCGCTGACTTTGTTTTGGCGGGTGGAAGGGCTGGTCCGCTCCATGTTCCGCATCCGCTCCTGGGGGGATATGGAACGGGTCGGCGCAACAAAGGGGATGTCTGAATGAAGAGATTTTATCTGATTGTCGCTTTGGCATTGGTTGTACTGGTCTTGCCGGTCATCCTATGGCTGGCAAAAGACAGCCGGACGCTTTCGGTCACCGTGATCGATAAGACGGTGCCCGATGAAACACACCGGGAGCATCTCGGCCTTGTTTGGGCGCTGAACCACATGAAGGTCGTCCGGCCGGATGGCAAGAAATATGAAGCGGCCCGGGATTATACGGGCTTTGTTCCGGACGAGGAGCGCCAAACTTATAAGCTCCGGCCTCCTGCGGCGGATTACAGTGGGACGGATGTTCTTTACATCGCGGATACATATGGCGTCTACGAGGAGGATCTCCCGTGGGCGGAATCGGAACGGAAGGGGGGCCGTTCGGAGAAAGTGCACGGCGGCCTTTCCGGCGAAGAATGGGATGCCGTGGAACAGCGGATGCAATCCGGTGATCCGCTGCTTCTGATTTCCGAATATAATACATTCGCCTCGCCGACCGGAGAAAAAGTGAGGAACCGGGTCATGTCCCGGTTGGGCGTTGACTGGGCTGGATGGACAGGCCGGTATTTCGAGGAATTGGATTTCCGGAAAAGCGAAGAAATCCCGTCATGGCTGGCAGAGCAGTACGGGGAGAAGTGGACATACGAAGGTCCGGGCTTTTTGCTGGTCAATGATCTGACCGGGGAGGTCGTCGCGTTGGAGCGCGACCGGCACCTGACGGGGGAAGGCATCCGCCTTTCTTTCACAAAAGAGGGGAAAGAACGGTTTGGGATGGACAGCAGCCCGCGTTATGACTATTGGTTTGATATTGTGACACCTGCCGACGGCGGACGGGCGCTTGCGGAATATGATTGGGGACTGACCGAGGAGGGACGGCGGCTGCTCGGAGAATCTGGCATCCCGGCCGAGTTTGCTGCCGTCGTCTCGAAAAAGTCCGGTGCGTCTGAAAGCATCTATTTTGCCGGTGACTATAATGATGTGCCGTCGGTGCCGCGGATTTACCAGATGCAGGGACTTCCCCAAGTATACCGGGTGCTGAATGCTTTCTCCGACCAGTCATTTTATTGGTCTGCCTACGTGCCGATGATCGGTGAATTGCTGGATGGCTTCGGGAAAAAGGAGGCGGAAGCCGTGCTCGGCGCGAAAGCGGAAGGGGACGACGGGGTGTATTCGAGAATTGCCGAAGACCGGCTGGAGGTGTTCGCGGACGGGGAGTGGAAGCCGCTTACAGTCAAGGGCGTAAATGTCGGCATGGGCAAGCCGGGACACTTCCCCGGCGAGGCGGCCATCTCCGAGGAAGAATACGCACGCTGGTTCGAGAAAATCGGGGAGATGAATGCCAACACGATCCGGGTTTATACACTCCACCCGCCGGGCTTTTACCGGGCGCTAAAAGCGTATAATGAGTCGCATGACAAGCCGCTTTATGTCATGCACGGTGTATGGATCAATGAAGAAAAGCTGGAAGAGTCCCTGGACGCCTTTGAAGAGGAAAATCTCAAAGACTTCCGTGAGGAGATGCAGCGGATCGTGGATGTCGTCCACGGGGATGCGGATCTGCCGGAGCGGCCGGGCCATGCATCGGGCTATTACGATGCCGACATTTCACAATGGGTGAGCGCCTGGATGGTCGGGATCGAATGGTACCCGTATACGGTTCAGGGAACGAACGAGAAACATGCCGGCATCGGCGATTTTGACGGAGATTACTACCGGACAAAAGGGGCGCAGCCGTTTGAATATTGGCTTGCGGAACAGATGGAATGGCTGACGGCCTATGAACATGGGAAATACGGGGCGCTCCGCGCGATGAGCTTCACGAACTGGGTGACGACCGATCTGCTGGACCATCCGGCCGAATCCGCCGAGCAGGAAGACCTCGTTTCGGTCGATCCGAATCTGATTGCCCCGAAGGGCGACATGGAACAGGCCGGAATGTTCGCGTCTTACCATGTGTATCCGTATTATCCGGATTTCCTGAACTACGAGCGCCGCTACCTGGAGTTCCGTGACCACCGCGGAGAGCCGAACAATTACGCCGCTTATCTGAAAGAGTTGAAGGAAGCCCACCGGATGCCGATTCTGATTGCCGAGTTCGGCATACCCGCTTCCCGCGGGAAAACCCATGAGAACCCGTTCGGCTGGAACCAGGGCTTCATGTCGGAACAGGAGCAGGGAGAAGTGCTGAAACGGTTGTATGAAGACATCCTGCACGAGGGGATGCTTGGCGGCCTCGTCTTTACCTGGCAGGATGAATGGTTCAAGCGGACATGGAACACGCTGGATTATGATAATCCGGACAGACGGCCGTTCTGGTCAAATGCGCAGACGAATGAACAGCAGTTCGGCCTCCTGAGCTTCGACCGGCTCAAAGTGAAGGTGGACGGGGAGGTGACCGACTGGACCGGAAAACCGATTTATGAGAAAAAGGCCGGACCGATCCGTGCGGTCTATGTGGATCATGATGAACGCTATCTCTATGTCCGCTTGGATATGGAACCGGGCGCGGACGGGTATCCGGTCGTCCTTCTGGATACGGTGCCCGATCAGGGGAACACGACGATCGGAGGAATCAAGGGCGCGGCCCTTTCGGACGGACTGGAGTTTATCGCGAGCCTGAATGGCGAAGAATCAAGGCTCCTGATCGATCCGTATTATGATTTTCATCATTTCCTGTACGGGAAAAAGCTCGGCCTGATCCAAGACGTCGAGCGGGTGAATGACAGCGGACGGTTTATCCCGATCGAGTACGCACTCAACAAGGCATATGAGGTGGCCAACGAAAATCGCACCATCCCGTTCACGGCATATGAAACCGGCAAACTGCGGGAAGGGAACGGCAACCCCGAATCGCCGGACTACGATTCCCTTGCTGACTATCATGCCGGGGAAGGCGTGGTTGAGCTGAGGCTGCCGTGGCTGCTTCTGCAGGCAAAGGATCCGAGCATGAAGGAGTTTATGGGAAATCTCGCGGAAGACGGTGAATCGGCCAGTGTCATCATCGACCGGATCGGCCTCGGGGTTCTGATGGTCGGGGAGGATGGCCGGGTTGCCGATTCCCTGCCGGAAGCTGATGGAGGAAAAATCGGTCCGCTCAAGGGATACACCTGGGATAATTGGGATGTGCCTGAGTGGGAGGAGCGGCTCAAGCAGTCGTATGGAATCATGAAAAAAGCGTTTGAAGAAGATTGAAGACAGGCTGCAGACCAAGGAGTATTTGACTCCTTGGTCTGCAGTTTTTCTTTCGCTAAAAAATCCTGCTGCCCGTTGCGTGTTGCAGGTGACAGAGCCATTGATCCTCGGAAGCGGAACTTTCACTATAAAAATACCGAATAATCTGAACTCGTGGTATATTAGGTGTGGTGAAGGTCGATAGTCCTGTTTTATTTGTTTGACTTTCTCTTCGTTTCCTATTTATCCAGGTCATAAGACACATTGATAAAAATAAGCGACCAGAGGAGGAAAACACATGGGCAGTGAAGTAAGGCCGGTTTCTTCAAAAAGGGTGTGGGGACCAAGAGGACTGCCGGGAAGGATGGGCGGGACCAAGTTGAACTCTGCTGAAGTGGGCGCAGAATCCGCTGTTTTCGGTACTGGGCAGAATGTTTCTTTGCTTCAGAGGAATCGGGTGATTGAAGAAAATCTTCATCTCGTGAATTATGTGGTGGTCAGGTTCAGGCATACGAAAGTCCCTGTGGATGAACTGATCAATATCGGGGCAATTGGTCTGATCAAGGCGGTCGATTCTTTTAATCCGGACAGGAATGTGAAACTGTCCACTTACGCTGCCCGATGCATTAAAAATGAAATCCTCATGCATCTGCGTAAAGCCGGCAACATTCGTTTTGAATTTTCATTGGAACAGCCGATAGGCCCGGACTCGGAAGGAAATGCCAGGGTGTTGGCGGATACGGTAGGCACGGAATTTAACGCAGCCGAAAACCTCGAGCGGGAATATGAGCGTGTTCAAGTTGCTGAGGCTGTGTCCGGATTAGGGGAGTGGGAGAGGCTGATCGTTGAATCCAGATTTGCAATCGGGGGGCGGAAGCGACTCACCCAACAGGAACTTTCTGAGAAGCTGGGTTTATCACAATCTTATATTTCCCGGATGGAGAAACGAATTGCAAAAGAATTAAGGAGTACTTTGCAGCATCTTGAAGGGGATCACCCTTTTTCGTAGCAGTTTGTTCGGGACGGAAGCCACACAGATGCACAATCACTTTTCATCGTCTTCATCTTCGCTCTTTCTGAACGTGATCGAGAAGATGATCGCAATTCCGACGCCGACGGCAAAGCTGTCCATGGTAGTGCCGATCAATAGGCCGAGCAAGGCGCCAAGAAGGACGGCATCTGCGCCGATTTTTTTGAGTTGATCCATTGAGCCTCACCTTCCTTACATGGTTTAGTCCATTTTCTCATAGATACGGCGAAGTGGGAATGGTTGAAGGCGCCCGGCCCATCCGCGTTATAATGGGAGAAATGAATTGGACGAAAGGGGTGCGGGGGATGGACAAGCAGAAAGTAGTCAATTATATAGCAGCGACAACCAATTTTTATGGTGTCGTGCCTTACGAGAAACTGGCCGAGATTTATACGGAGCAGACGGGCCACCAGGTAAGCGCGGAAGAAGTGCGGATGCTGGCGCGGGAGTCCGAAGAAGAGCTTGACCGGATGTTCGTCTGGACGGGGCCTGAATTCCTGGCGCACAATGCGATCATCCAGAAAGGCGAAGCGGAGATTTATCTAGAGGCGACAAAAGGAAAGGCGTTTTATGTGCCGCAGGCGGAGGAACTGCTCCGGTACTCGGACGGCAAGTACGTCGAAATGACGCCGCAGGCAAAGGCGCTGGAGACGTTCGCCGGCAAGCGGCCTGAATACGATGACGAGGAAATCAGGAAGCTGATGGGATGGGTCCGGTCTGCCGCAAATCAAGCGGAAGGCGACGCGTTCCAGAACCTGATTCATCATCTGCAAGTCGGGGGTTATCCCGGGAAAATGGACCCGGACGATTTTGAAGACCTGATGCGCTACGCCGCCCATATGTTCAATCACGTCCGAAGCTGGGCGCTCCGAGGCCATACGCCGTATGAGATGGGTGAGGAGATCCTTCTTGGCATGCCGCGCCCGGAGCTGGATGAAGGTGTACAGGAGAAAGTCGACTACATCCTGGCGCTGACCCACTTGTGGGGAATCGCACCGGTCACGAAAGTGCGGGAAGTGTTTAACCAGCAAAACGGAACGGCGCTTGCGGACTCCGACTTTGCCGCAGTGCTGAAAGATCCTTCGGCAGCAGAGTGGCTCGACCGGGGATTTGTTCATGTAAAGGGAGACCGGTTTATCCACGAAGACTTGCTGGACCCGGAACAATATGAGTACTACTCCAAGCAGGCAAACGGCAAGCCGTATTATGTGCCCGGCAAGGAAGAGCTCCTGCGGTATGCAGACGCCGATCATTACGAGGACACGGCAGAGCTTGCCGCATTCCGGAAGTTTGCGGAGCGCAAGCTGTTCCGCGGTGAAGAGGCACGCGCCATCAATTGGGTCGACTACGCTCAGTATCTCGCCGCCTCCAACACGCCTCCGGCACAGGCGATGGGCCTCTTGCTGGACGACGAAGGCATCGTGTTCGATGACGACAGGCAGGCGAACGAACTGATCGGCCTGTTCTTCGACATGGTGAACGCGACCCGGATGTGGGAAAACCGCGGACACACACCGAATGAGCTCAGGGAAAGCGGGCCGCTGAAGGTGCTTTCTGGCGGAGCGGCAACGGGAGGCGGACAGCCTGTTTCCGAGAAGGTCGGACGGAACGACCCGTGCCTGTGCGGAAGCGGGAAGAAGTATAAGAAGTGTTGCGGGAAGTGAGCGATGTGGGAGTGGTGAGAGAGTGTGGGCCGACGGTGGCGGTTCGGCGATACTCGGGAGTGGTTGCGTAACACCCAAGTGCCGAATCGTAACATTCCGGGCGGGTATCGTGACATTCAGAGCCGGTTGCGTAACACACAAGCACCGAATCGTCATACTTACGGAGAACCACCGTTCCCGCCTGGCCGATCTGATTTCTTCATTCGAGGTTCCAATCTCGTTCCTGGGATCTGCCCATTTAATATCAAATCCCCCTGCAGGCTTTTGGGCCTGCAGGGGGATTTCTCATTTTATCGTTCACACGCGTAATTATCTTTGTCCCGGTCCATCTTCGCTTGGTAGGCAGGATGGCCTGCAGGGACGCCGTCCGGATATTTCTTCCTCAGCTCGGTACAGTTTTGGAACCATTCCGAAGTCGTGCCGCTTTTGGCGTTCGGGTCGCCGTCGTAGTTCGAATTGCCGGAAGTCCCGCCTCCGCCGGACACTCCGCCTGATCCCGTACTTCCTGTTGAAGCGGGTGTGCTGGAGGACGCACTTTGCTGTTCGGCCGCACTCGCTTCGAACCCGGAATCGGTGGCGTAGTCTTCAATGGACCAGATGCCGATTTTCTTTTTCTTGGCTTCCGCTTCGGCTTCTTCGAACGGGGTAAGGTGGCGGGTGTTCGGCGGGTAGACATAGCCGACGCGGGCGAGGCCTTCTCGCAGCAGGGTTTCCTGGACACTCTTGCCGTCTACATAGACGTAGGCAAGCAGCCGGCCGTATTTGTCGGTCCGGTCGCCGATGTCAAATTCGATCGAGAGTTCGCCGCTGTTCACGAGTTCACGGTTCCTCTCCTTTGCCTGATCGCCGAACGGCTGCTTGCCGAGGCGGGGGTGGTTCGTTTCCGGTGTGTCGATCAGGAGATAGCGGACATTTTCTTCCTGCCCGTTGTAGCGGACCTTGATGGTGTCGCCGTCGATCGTCTTGACGAGTTCAACCGGGATATGGTCGGTCGTGCCGCCGGTTTCGGTCGGTTTCTTGGCAGGTTTGGTTTCTTCGGCGGCCGGTTGTGCCGCCGGCTTTTCTTTAGGCTTCTCTTCCGGTTTGCTTTCCGTCTTTTCCTCGGCAGGTTTTTCCTCGGCCGGCTTCTTCGCAGTGGTTTCTTCAGCTTTCTTTTCAGGCTCGGACGATTCTTCTGTTTGGACCTGCTCCGCCCCTTCTTCCACAGCATCCTCTTCTGCGGCCGTTCCACAACCGGTGAGGAAGAGGATGAGGGCGATGAGGAAAATGGCCGGAGCGGCTTTGAGCTTTTTCATGCGTAAATCCATAGGTGTGTTCCTTCTTTCATGGTAAATATTCCAAAGTTATTTATAGACTAAACCTGGTAAAAAGTAAAGTGGAAAAATAGTTTCTGCCGGTTACGTTTATCTCGTCGGTCAAGTGGAATGCACGTAATAAGGGAGCCGCAGATTCTCTGCGACTCCCTAAAATTAAACACCAGGCACTGCAATTCTTGCCGAGGCCAAGCGGTTGCGGACGGCGATGCCGATCCAGGCGGCGAGGCCGGCTTTGATGAAACCGACCGGGATGAATGGGATGAAGCCTCCCGCGAATGCGGCTGGCCAAGTCAGCCCCGCAGCATATTTTAGCCAGGCCGTACCGATGAAGAGCGTCACAAACATGCCGACGATGTTCGCAACGAGTGCCTGTTTAACAGTGAAACTTGTCTTTTCAAGGTAATAGCCCATGATGAACGCGGCCGGTATAAATCCGAAAAGGAAGCCTCCGGTCGGGCCGAACAAGCTCCCGAGACCGCTTCCCATTTCGGCATAGACCGGCACCCCGATGGCGCCGAGGCAAAGATAAATGATGACAGAAAGCGTACCGTACTTGGACCCGAGAATCGTGGCGGCAAGGCCGATGGCGAGCGTCTGGCCCGTGATCGGCACGAGTGGCAACGGCACAACGACTTGTGCAAGAATGCCAATGATCGCCGCGAACAGTGCGGAGACGATCATCATAGATAGTTTTGAACGTGATTGGATCATATATGATTTCCCCTTCCCCTACTTAGTTAACCTTTTTATTGAATGCGGTTAACTAAATATAGTCTAACGGTTGACGTTAATTCCGTAAAGGCTGTTTTCGGAAGCGTCTATCTGGCGAATCGGATCGGTTAGGAAACTTTAAAAGGAGGTCTTTGTGTTGATACAACCATACAAAAAACTCGTTCTCTCCGTTGCGGCCACTGGCACCATCTTCGGAATGGGGACAGGCCTTGCTGCATCCGCAGCCGACGTGCATGCTGGCACGAATACTCCTCACCAAGCAATAGCCCCCGTTCCGGCTGCTGATGAAATAGTGATGAGCGAAGAAGAATCGGTCATGCCGGCGTCGTTCTACTCGGACTTGCAACAGGGCAAGGTACCGGGGGCAGTGGTGCAAATCGGTTCCGACCTGTCCGGCCTTACGGCAAAAGCCGGGGACCCTGAAGCCGAATACGACTTTGAAGGCGGCATCCGGCATGTCTATGGAAATTACGAGTATGGGGTTCCTTACATGGCGCCTGAATCGGACGGGGAACCGGTGACGACCGTGACCTACCATTTTAAAGAAAAGCCGACAGTCGAGGAAGTCCTTCGCCACATCGAATCCGCAGAAAAGGTGGAAGACGGGATGGACTTTAATTATCTCTGGTATATCGCAGAGGATTACGAGGTGTTCTTTGAATATCAGGCCGGCTCCGACAAAATTGACAATGTCACGGTAAAAGGGAATTTCGATTATTGATCAGAAAGACGCGCTCCGGAGAGGGGCGCGTCTTTTTTGGCGTCATGTATTAAATTCAACATAAAACGGCTGCTCCTCCGGATTAAGACACTTCTCAATCCGTTCGCGGAAGTTGTTGTTGGTGACCATGCCGAGCGCGTCCGGCAGCGGGAAAAAGCCGACTTCGAGCGCTTCCTCGCAAGGGGTGGGCGTCCCGCCTACCGGTTTGCCGGTGAAGAGGGTGTTGCAGATGCCGCGGGAGACGTTCTGGTAAATGCCGCAGAAGCCGGTGATTTCGATCCGGATGCCGGACTCCTCAAGCGTTTCCCGGATGGCGGCGTCCCGGATGGATTCGCCTTCCTCGACTTGGCCGCCTGGCATTTCCCAGCCGCGTCGCGGGCCGCGGATCAGGAGCAGTTCGTTTTGGTCGTTCACGACGATTGCTGCGGCAGAGACGATGTGCTTTGGGGGTGCCCAGGATGGGGGCGGTTCCGGTTTGGTCATGTCACATTTTCTCCAGGATCCGGATGACTTTCAGCAGTTGTTCGTTTTCCGGAACGGGGACGCCGTATTTTCCCCCGAGTTCGACCATCTTGCCGGCCAGGTATTCGACTTCGGTCTTGCGGCCGTGCTCGATGTCCTGCAGCATGCTTGTCTTGCCTTCCGGCGAGAGGCTGTCCAGGACAGGACGGAAGCGGGCGATGTCGCGGTCGTTCAGGCCGACGCCTGCCGGCCGGGAAACTTGGACGACTTCATTCATGACTTCTTCCATCCAGCTTCTTGCGCTGTGGATCGTCTGGAAAATGCCGTAAGGGGCGCGAAGCACCGAGGAGGTCTGGTTAACCCCGACGTTGATCATGAACTTCCACCACATCTCACGCCAGATGTCGTCAGGAATGTCGTAAGGGACGTCCGCATCGCGGAAGAGCTGTTCGACAGCGGCTTCCGCTTCCGGGTATTCTCCGGCACGCGTGCCGAATGTGATTTGCCCGAGCTTGGAGTAGCGGATGTCACGGCCGTCCCGCTGCGCGTCGATGCCGACGCACATGGCGTAAAGGACCGGATTGTCCGGGAACGCGGCTTTCAGTTCTTCTTCGCTGGAGATGCCGTTCAGAAGCGGGAGAAGAATTGTCTCCGGTCCGACAAACGGGCGGACGCAGTCGATCGCTTCATCCAGCTGGTCGTTTTTCACGCCGAATACAATCAGGCCGGCAGACTCCGCCGGGCTGGTCAGCGGCTTATAGCGGAACCGGGAATCACGCCCGTTGACGCGGATGCCGAGTTCTTTATATCGGGTGATCCGGCCTTCATCGGCCAGGATGAAGAAATCATGTTTCAGATGCTTCTGCAGTCGTTCGGCATAGGCAGCCCCGATGGCGCCGAGCCCAATCAGGGCGGCAGTCCGGATGGTTGTCATGGTGTCGTCCCCTTTCTTTCTGTTAGTGAAAAGTTTATCATAGAAACGGAGTTAATAAACTGTAAATTCGTTTTTATCCGTCATTTCAGGTGCCGGAAATGGTGAGTGTGATGAAAAGGGACCTGAGTGCTAAGAAAGGGCAGCTGAGTGTTATGAAAGACCGGCTGAGTGTTAAGGAACATGCCTTGAGTTTGAAGATTAGGCGCCGGAAGCGGAAACCGAAAGGGGATCTCAGGATGGAGCAATCAGTAAAAGGGCGCTTGCTTGACGGGTATGACCGGACGCATGACCGGAACGGGGTAAGCGGGGAGCGGCTGGCGGAGCGGCTGGCGACGCTTGCGTCGGTCGGAAAGACGGAGGACGGCGGTGTCGACCGCCCCGGCTTTTCGGAGGAAGAAAAGCGGGCGAAGCAACAGGTGGTGGAATGGATGCGTGGTGCCGGGATGGATGTCCGGATGGACGGTGCCGGCAATGTGATCGGCCGGCTGAACGGTGAGGCGGGTGGCCCCGCATTTGTCACGGGGTCCCATCTCGACTCGGTGCCGAACGGCGGGAATTTTGACGGGCCGCTTGGGGTGCTGTCGTCGCTTGAGATGGTCGAGGCGTGGAGAGAGACGGGCTATGTGCCGCCGGTGCCGGTGGAAGTGGTGGTGTTTTCCGAGGAAGAGGGTTCCCGGTTCGGGGCCGGTGTCATGGGCAGCCGGGCGATGACGGGCAAGATCGGTGACGGCGAACTGGATGGTCTGATGGATTTTGCTGGACGGACGTTCCGCGAAGTGATCGGGACGTATGGCAGTACTCCGGAAGAATTTCTGGCAGCCGCGCGCCGGCCGGACGAGATCGGGTTTTATACGGAGCTCCACATCGAGCAGGGGAAACTGCTGGAACAGGCAGACCTTCCGGCAGGCATCGTAAAGGGCATTGCGGGGCTCGCCGGTCTTCACATCGTTTTCCGGGGAGAGGCGGGCCATGCCGGCAACACCCCGATGATCGGCCGCCGAGACCCGATCGTGGCGGCGGGCCGATTTGTGCATGACGTAAGCACGCTTCCCTCCGAGATCGGCGACACTGCGGTTGCGACCGTCGGCAAGCTGACTGTCTCCCCGAACGGCTCGAACGTCATCCCGGGACAGGTGGAATTGACCGTCGACATCCGGGACCTCGATAAAGAAAAGCGGGACGCGCTCGTCCTGAAGGTCCGCGAGACGGCGGAACGCTGCGCGGAGGAACAGGACGCTGAAATCGCCATCAGCCAATTGTCGTCGGTCGACCCGGCCCCGGTAAGTGACGAGATCCGTGATGAACTCCGCGACGTGTTCATGGAGGAAGGAATCGAACCGATGGAACTGATGAGCGGGGCAGGGCACGACGCCATGAACTTTGCCCCGATGGCGATGATTTTCGTCCGCAGCCAAGGCGGCATCAGCCACAATCCGGCAGAATGGACGGACTTGAACGATTGCGTGATGGGCGTGCATCTCCTAAAGCGGTTCGCGGAACGGCGGATGGAAAAGATGGCGCGGGCGAATGAGGATTGAGGAAATAACCGGTCTTCGCGAAGCTTATCTGCCTTTGCTGATGCTGGCGGACGAGGGGGAGGAGGTCGTCCGGAAGTACCTCGATGACGGCCAATTATTCGCGGCGGCATCGGGAGACGAGGTCCTCGGAGTGGCGCTGTATGTACCGGTTGACGAGGAAACGGTAGAGTTGAAAAATATCGCGCTGGACGGAGCTTCCCGCGGAAAGGGAATTGGCCGTGCCTTGATTGAGGATGGCATATTCCGGTACACAGCGTTGGGCTTCAGGCGGATGATTGTCGGCACGGCCAATTCCAGCATCGGCAACCTGGCTTTCTACCAGAAATGCGGATTCCGCATGAGCCACATCCGAAGGGATTTCTTTTTGTCCTATCCCGAACCGATTTGGGAAAACGGGATCCGCGCGATCGACATGGTGATGTTTGAGAGGGGGTTGGGTGACTGACCCGAGGAGGCTTGTGATGAAACGGTTTTTGTTGATTTTTATTGGAATGGCCGCTGCGCTTCTTTTAGCCGAATGGACCCAGGGCTTGGTGCTGACGGCCGTCTACATACCAGGAAGCGGCACGGTTGAATGGGTCATGTGGGTCCGGCTCGGAATCTCCGCGCTGTGCGTGACGGGCGTTTATCTCCTGGTTAACAGATTGGATCGGAAAAGGGGAAGGGCATGAGGAATGTGATACCGGGACCATTCAGGGAACAGGTGTGGAGCGGGGCCTATAGCGGTCCGACATTGGTAAAGATGCATTGCTTTACGGGATTGCAGCGTTCATCGAGCCTACGAATCGGCTGACAGCGATGGAACCGAGGGAGTTTGACTAATTATGAGAGAGCAGCCCGGCGAATGTGCCGGGCTGTTTTTGTGAGTGCTTCCAAATCGTGGCCAAGTGCTTCGAAACTGTCCGCGAGTGCTTCGAAACGGGGCTTTGGTGGTGTGGTTCAGACAAATGTGCTGACAGCGATAGAGTTGGGGAGTCGTTTGAACGAATCACAAAAACAGCCCTGCGAATACGCCAGGCTGTTACAGTGCGTTCTTCCAAAGCAAGATTATGCGGTTTTTAAAAATGCGGGAGAACGAACGTAGAAGCATTTACGGCTTATGAATGATTTCAAGAACGCTTCTCCAATCGTTTGGAAAACCAATCTCTTTTAATTCGATCCACTCAATATAATTTTCGATTAGTGCAAATATCTCTATAATAAAATTTTCGCGATCTGTTTGTGGCAGCAAAAAGCATAAAGCAGCAATGCTGGAAAATAACTTCTGCGGATCTACAGTGTTTGGGATATTATTTAATTGTTTCGAAGGGATCCTTAAATTCTTCCCGTATAATCTGCTGTAATGTGCACATATATTTCTTAAATACGATAAAGAATGCAACCAGTTAATGAGATAAAATGGTTTCGTATTATGTTTTTTAGCAATGGCGAGTTGATCTTTTCGGAGTAAGTTTGAATAGAGCATAGAAAGGTTGGAGAATGTTAAGACTTCAACAGAAACCCATATCGGAAATTTTCTATGATAGTTTTCGATATGGTGAGCGATAAATAGTTCATCTGTACTCCGCTTGGAAATATTATCATCCAACTTTTCCAGGAATTCTTTATGCTTAGGAGCAGAATAAAAGTAATCCTGATTTCTATATCCCAATGGACCATAGGTGTGGGCTAAATGATAGGCAATTGTTGTTCTTAAGTTAATTTCAATCTGCTCCAAATATCTCATTAATGTGTTTCGGAGTCGTTGATCAAATTCATAAATCTCTACAATATGATCAAATCGTGTTCCTTCGCGATAGTTTTCTCCTTCTTTAAAACTGAGAGCATATGCAGTCAAACGATAGTAATTCAACTGAGCAAGTTTTCTGATTGCTTTTTCTTCATCAGCTACAATCATATTGCGGGATTTTAAGATTGCAACTTGTTCGGAATAGGTTTTAGGCGGTTTTGGAAAAGAAGGAACAGTCATAGCGACGTCTCCATTCGTAGATATAAAAATGACCCACCTTGGTCCGCATTGTTAAGAGGCGTGGTGGGTGCGATTATTATTAATATATGCCATAGCTACTGAAATGTCTACATCCCAGCTTAAATTTCATTCACATTCGTTATGCTCCGAGTCCCGGCTTTCTTCATACTCTCATATCTTGTGCAAGCAGTTTGAGCAGCCCTTCCTGATACCCCGCTTTGCCGCTCCGCCGCAATTCTTCAGCCAGCTCAATCAGTCCCGGGTCGGTCAAGCCGTCGAGTTTGGCGGCCCGGCCCGAGATGTCTTCTTCCGACATCGCCATCCGGTATGATTCGTCGTCCATCCGCCACAGCTTTACCCGCTTCGGATACCGATCGATCAGCCGCTGTGCCATTTGGAGGCCTTCGGGGTCGAAGTCGCCAGAGTAGTGGAACGTCACGTCTTCCCGTGCCAACAGGTCGAGTACAATCCACGCAGCGGAGCGGAACTGGCCGTGTGTACAAATGATCGGAGCATCCTGGACGAGGTCGATGAGCGCCGAGCAGACGCCGGAGTTTTCGACGATCCAGACGTCGCAACCGGCGGCAGGCTTGATTTCTGTGATGTCCCCGAGCATCTTGACCGGGACGTTCAGGACGCTGCTGGTTTCGACGGCGGCCAGCCAGAGCGGGTGGGGGCCGTCTGTCGTGGAGGCGATGAGTCCGCGGCAGGTGACGAAACTCCACAGGTCGTCGCGCGTCAGGCCGAACCGGGCGTACAAGTCATTGAGTTCTTCCGAAGACCGCGGCATGCCGGTGTCTTCCGCGCCGTCCGTCACCGACCGGACATACAGGCAGTGGGTGAGCAGGCGACCGGTGAGCTGTGAACTGTCGAAGGCATGCGGGTTGCCTGTCGTCCGATGGGCGAAGAGGGAGAGAAGTTCCATGTCCGCCTCATCCGGAAGGTTTCGGTAAGCTTCAAAGACGCGCCCCAAAAGTCCGGCGAGGCGGGTATCGTCTTTCCGGTACAGTGACCGGATCCAGCGGGTGTCCGGTGAGGCTGATGCGATCCTCGCCCACCAGAACGCCCCGTCCGGGTAGGTTATCTCCAAAGTCCGGATGAAGGCGGCGGCCGCATCTTTTGCCCACGCACGTTCCTGCTCTTTTGTCGTGAGCGGCTCTCCGAAAAACTGCTCGAGCAGTTCGGCTAGGGACAGGCCGCTGAAGACGGTCCGACCGAGGGCTTGTTCAAATTTGTTCAATGTAAGACTCCGGCTGGTCAATATGTCGGGCGGAATGCCGGTGAAACCGGCAATCGAGCAGATTTCCTCCTGCGTGAAGCGGTCGAGCTTCACCGAGCCGCCGACTTTGCCAAGCGACCGGTATTTGTCCCGGATAAGTGCGAGAAGCTTCGCGAGTGCCGGATCCTCAACAATCAGGCGGATGTTATCGTCCATGTCGTGCCGGCTCCTCCGTATCGTTTTCGAGAAGGTCCAGCAGGCTGGCCTGTTCGCTCGCAGGCTTCGCAAGCGCCGGGTGTTCCGGCGATGGTCCGGATTTATCTTCTTCAGCACTCACTTCAAGCGGATCTTCTGTGGCCGCGGCTTTTCGCGGGGCGGGCTCCTCAAGTTCAGGATTGGTCACCACAGGCTCCTCTTCCGTGATAAGCTGCTTTTCCCGTCCGTTCCACTCGTACCGGATCGTCGAGACGAAGTCCGCGTTTTTCTGGCGGATCAGCTCGTAGACGGAAAGGCTCAGAACGGTGTCGTAATCGCCCCAAAGCGCCTGTGAGTTCATGATGTAGTTGAAGCCTAGCTGTTCGACGACTTCGAACATGTCCCGGATGTTTGTGTCATCGACGCCGGCGAACGCCTCATCGAGCGAAATGACATACGGGGCAAAATCAGCCGCTTCCTTGTATCTCGAGTAGGCTGCGGTGAACAGCGGGATATACATCGCCATCGCTTTTTCACCGCCGCTGAATTTGTTGAAGGCGTGGTCGGTCAGTTCGCGTGTCGGCTCGTTTTCCTTTCGGTAGGAAAGGACAAAGCGGAACCATTTCCGGTAGTCGAGCACTTCTTTCAAAACCTGGCGCATCGTGGCGCCTTCCTGATCATCTTCGGTCAGCTGCTTGGCGCGATCGATCCTGGAGCGGAAATGGTTCTGGATCCGCTCGCGGTCCTCGGGCTTCATAAATCTTGCATCGAGCCTGAGCAGCCGGACAAGCTCCGCGGTGTCGAGCTCTTCTTCGGAGTCGGCAGGGAGGGGCTTCCATTTGATAGAGAAGATCAGGCCTTGGGAGTTGTTCCGTTCCTTCATGATGCCGTCCATTTCCCGGACCCACTTTTCCGTACGCTGGATGCGGGCGCGGAGAATGTTGCTGACCGTATGGAGAATGATGTCTTCGAACAGCTTGCGTTCCTGCTCGTCAAGCGCCTGCTGTTGCTGGATCAGGGCGTCGGAAAGGAATTCGGCTACGGCGTATGGACTGTCGCGTTTGCCGAACAGGTCCATTTCGATGATTTTCCGGCCGTTGTTCAATTTCCAGCGCCCGATTTCCGCTTCGTGGACGGGGGTCCACCCGCCGGTGAACCATGCAGGCTCCTCCCGCTGATCAGTCCGTTCAGTCAAGGAGTAGTCGATCAGTGAGAACTGCTCGCCCAAGAATGCTTTCGTCAGCTGCTCGTCCAGTTTCGGCTTGCTCTTGTTTTCCGGCACTGATTTGAAATCGGCAGGGGAGGCCATGCTGTCCCCATTCGTACGGGTGATGAACCCGCGTGCATGCTCTTCCTTGAGTGAGTGGCTCCATTCTTCTTCCATTAACGTCCAGAACTTAGCGTCGAGGCGGAGTGCATTGAGTTTTTCCTCGTTCCGCCTGATTTCCGCTTTTGTCTCGGGGATTTCCTCATACGTCCGGTCGCGTGTGGCCTTCAAGTCGGCCAACCGCTTCTGGAGTTCCCCGATTTCTCGGCGGATGTCCTCGATGCCTTCGAGTTCCATCTGTTTTTCGATCGATTCGATGCCCCGGCGGAAGGCGGCGAGATTGTCCTGTGCAATGTATTGTTCACCGAGGAGTTCATCGGACGCCTCCAGCAGGTCTTCAAGCGTTCTTCGGAGGGCGGCGATCTGTTGGCGGGCATGGCGGATCTCGCGCGCAGTTCCATCCAGGCCGTGAAGGACGGCCGCATAGTCTTCCGCCGCATGGATTGCTTCTCCGAGCGGTTCCGGCTTCAGGATGAGGCCGAGGGAATTGCCGTCGCGGCGAAGCCCCGTCTGCAGATCCTTGGCTTCCGAATGGGCGCTTTTCCATTCGCCTTCCAGCCGCAGGAGCATGTTTTCCGCCTGCCTGAAGTGCGATTCTGTCTTTACGCATTCAGCGTGAATATCCGAGAGCGCCTTGTCATCAGGAATATCCAGGCGGTATTGCCCGCTGCGGTCCAGCAGTCCCGCAATCCGGCGCTCTTCCGCATCCAGCCGTTCTTTTTCTTCCTTTAGAACGTCGAGCCGGGCTTCGGCTTCCTCGATCATCCGGGCGCGGTGGCGTTCCCGCGACGTGCGGCCGATGTATTTGGACGGGCCGTTATCGGGGGCATGCCCGCGCAGGATGCCGAATGAGTAGGAGCCGTCCGCATCTAAGTGGAAACGGCCTTCTTCCGGTGAAAGCGGGATGCTACGGAGAATGTCGTCAATCCGTTCCGCGGAGATCGGGCTGTCGGTCCCTGCACCCGGAACCAGGTAATCGGCCAGTGTCGGCGTCATGAGAAGAGGTTCGGGGCGGAGAACGCGGTCGCTTTCCGGCTGCAGTTCCCCGTCGGTGATCAGTGCATCCAGCAGCCCGGCTGCCGCAAGGGCGGATTCAAGCTGCTGGCGCTCTTCATCGCTGACCTCTTCCCGAAACTCCACTGCCGCAAATAACGGAATGTAAGGGACGCCGCTGCCGGTGAGCCCCGTCCGGAATTGTTCCGTGCTGGCGTGGCGGCCGGGGCTGGCATAGATGGCCGTCTTCCAGCGTTCAATTTCATCTTTTTCGGCCCGGATGGCGTCCCGATTTTGCTTTTGAACGTGTTTCAGACCGGCCAGTTCGCCGAGGAGGCCCGCCCGGTAGTTTTCGATGGACTCCAGGAATACCTGGCGGACATCTTCGAAACGGACCGTGTCATAAAGCCCCGCTGCCCTGCGGGAGAGCAGCGCGGCATCGTCTTCCGAAAACGGCAGTGCCGGCCGGCCTTGGAAGTAGGAGAAGAGCGTGTCGGTCAGTGCCACTTTCGCTTCTCCAAACCATTGGTCCAGGGCACGGATCCGGCCGCGCAGCTCGTCCACTTCCTGTTTTTGTTCGGAAGCCCGGCGCTGGAGACGAGCTGCTTCTTCATGCTTCCGCTCCGCTTCCAAGGCGACTTCCCGAAGATTGCGGAGTCGCCGTAGATGGGCATTCGCATCCTGGTGGAAAGCCGTGAAATCGAGATCTTCCCCGAGACGGTCTTTAAAGTGATTGGAGTTCACCGCATGACCGTCAAAGGCGGATTCGGCGGAGAGGGCCTCCAGTTCGCCGAAAGCATCGTCCGCATCGCGCTCCAGATTCCGGAGCCGGTCCTCTTCACGGTCCGCCTCGCTTCGGATGGTCCGCTCCTTCTCGCGGTTCCGGTCCAGTTTCTCTTCCAAGGAAGCGATTTTCCTCTCAAGTCCTGCAGCTTCCTCCTGCTTTTTCACCAGTTCCTCGCGAAGATTCCATACTTTGTGGTTCCTGAGACGCAGGCTTGCTTGTTCGGCTGTTTCAATCTCGGCAAGCGCCGTCCTCTGCGTTTTTTCCAGCCCGGCAAGCGCTTCGGAGAGGCCGAGGATAGCCTGCTCTTTTTCGGCGGCGCCCGCTTCTGCGACCAGGCGACTGCTTCGGGCGTTTTCATGGAATTCATGGCGCTCCGCCAGGATATATTCGTTGTATGCGTGATAGGCCTTTTCCAGTTTCTTGACGGATTCATATTCCGCTTCCTGCTTGTCGTATTGCTGCTGGGCAAGGTCCATGCTGTCGATCGTATCGGACAGGTGGCGAAGCTCATCGTCCGTCAGCGGCGGCAGCGCGGATTCGAGGATGCCGGTGATGACGGTCGGCTTGAAGTCCTTGGACAGCTTTGGTGTGCGGATCTGCACAAGCAGTTTGATCAGGTCGTCATAGGCGTCCTCCGTCTCGAATCCGAACACGTGCTTGCGGACGAGTTCCGCGTATTCGCCTTGTGAACGGGTCACGGTGCCGAAATCGCCGACACGGTTTTTCAACTCCTGGAACGATAGCGGAACATCCTCTCCTGCAGTCCGTTTCGTCAGTGAAAGGCCGTGGCCGATCCGCTCGTTATGGATGACGAAATGCCAGGTGCTCAGTGTTTTGCCGCGCCGCGCCTGAAGCCCGATGCCCGTCGTGATGTACTGCGGGCTGCCGGTCTTTTTATATTCAAGGAACAGGTAGCCGGTCCGCTCGTCGCGCCCGGAGATCTCTTTTTCCCCGAGCAGATAATCCTCCATCTTGCGTGCGCTCGAGCCGAACGGATCAAGCCGGCTCGGGGACTTTTTCCCGTCAAGCAGGACGGGAAGCAGGCTTTGCATGGTCACGGATTTCCCGGAGCCGTTCGCGCCGCGGAGCAGCAGCTTCCCGTCCGAGAAGTTGAAGATCTCCTGATCGTTGTAATACCAGAAGTTCAGCAGACCGGCACGGTGCATTACCCAGCGGTTGCTATTCATGGGGTCTCACTTCCTTCATTAAAGTCATCCGGGTACCCACCGGCAAGGACACCCGCGAGCGGGAGGATCCGGATCATGCCGTTTTCCGGCTCATGATCGGCCATCGCCCATTGGATCATTTCATCGATCAATTCCGCCCGGACTGCCGCCGGTGTGCCGTCCCGGAAATGCTTCGTCCAGCCGCTCCCGTAGACCTCGCGCATCTCGCCGAGGAGGTGGTCGAACTCTCCTTCCGTCAGAATGACCGCGCCGTCGGGACCGGGCGGGAACTGGTCCATCCGCTTCCTGAGCTCGGCGGACAATTGGAGGATCAGGTCGCCGGCCGCCTTCTGCATCGGGAAAACCGTGTGATGCTGTCGCGGTTCTTCGACCGACAGGAAAGCGGTGTTCCGGAAGACCCGAAGGCGATAGGGGCTATGTTCCTCGATCGAGTCGGAAAGCCGGCCGCGGAAGTTGCGGATATAGTGGAAGTCGGAATCCCCGTCGCCGTCCCGCTCCACGCCCGGGGAAAAGAACAGCTTCCGGTAAACACGGTGGCGGCGGTCAAGTTCGGGGTCGGGGTTATGTTCCGCATCCGGGATTTCTTGCCAGCTGTCCATGGACAGGAGATCCGCCGGGAACGTGCGCATAAAATAGCGACCGTATTCCGTCGCCTCATAGAGTACTTCCTGTTCCTCATTGCGGTCGAAACGGGCAAGCTCCCCGTCGATTGTCCAAAGAAGGCCGAAATCCATCAGCTTCCTGAGTGCACGGATGAGGGATTTGCGGTGTATGTAAAGCGTCCAGTCGATGCCGGGCTCCGCCGGATAATCTTCCTGGATATCCCGGCACATCTCGGACAGGAGAAACTGCTCGTCCGGTGATTTATCCTGCAGGAAGGCGAGAGCGCAACAGAAAATCGCGTAGTCGAGCGGCTCCTCGAATTCCGCGATGCCCATGAACGCCTCGGGCACCGCCGGGATTTTCTCCAGCTTCACGAACTGGGGATGGATGTGTAGCTGCAGACCGAACCGCTCCCGGAGATAAGTCCGGAGCGGTTTCTCGCGTTCACGGATGAGGCGGTGCCACTCCGGCTGCTCTGAGCGGAGAATCCAGTAATGGTGGAGCAGAAGGTCGAGCGCCTTGACGGATTGTTCATCGAAGCCGTTCTTGTCCATCAGTTGGGCCTCCCCTCGGTGAATTCAAAAGTTGCATCCGGCATGACGAGGTCTCCGTCTCCTGACCGGAGGGTGATCCTGCGGTCGCGGTGGAGAGTGACTTTCACGAGATAGCCGTAGTCGGTGACAACGGTCCGGTCTTTGGCGCCCGCGGACTTGCTGATCCAGCCAAGCAGCACTTTCCGGATGAACGGCTCGACGGTGCCCGTCTCGGAAAGCCGGATCCGGCCCGCGTCGACATAGCGGTCGATCAGTGCACGCTCCTTTTCCCGTTCCTCCAGGTAAGCTTTCATCTGGAGAGCTTTTTCCTTCTTTTTGGACGTGACGGCGCCCGGACGTGTCTTTTCGCGGTAGCGATTTGTCCGGGGCTGGATTTCGATGTACTCTGGCTCTTCCTCCCAGACTTCCGCGTGGATGTCATCGGTCGTTCCTTCGAGCAGCCGGAGATGGCGGATGGTCATCGGGCCGAAGACGGCGCCCGATAGCCGATGAGCCTCATCAAGGGCATCGAAACCGGCAAACCATTCCGCCAGCTTCAAGTATTCTTTCTTCCGGCTCCTGAAATGCTGCTGACGCTCGCCCAGCCGCTGCACATGGCGTGCTACCCGGCGGATCATCTCATTCGTCTGCCACTCGAGAAGCTCGAGCTCGCTTTGTGAACCGCCGAACCCGAGAAACCAACCGCGGAGCGACGTCCAATACTCCTCGTAGTTCCGGCGCCATTCTTCGACAGGCGGGGGAGCATCATCGAGCCTCGGCACGGACAGCCGGTACTCGATAAGCCGGTCGAACAGCGGGGCCATGCGGACGATGTCCAGCTCGTGCAGCAACAGTTTCAGCTGAAGAGATGCCCGCTGCAACGAAATGACGAAATCCCGGAGATAAGCCGTAAACTGATTTTTATAGGCAAGGAAAGCTTCCGGCTGCATGCGCTCGCCCGCCTGCTCACGATTGATATAGGCGATATAGTCGGCCGTATTAGTCCGGATTTTTCTGAAATGGTCGATCACTTCTTCATAGAGAAGATTCACCTCATCCGGTTCCGGAAGCTTGCCGCCGATTCCTCCCTCAAGCGTCTGGACCGCCTGAAGCAGCCGGTCAAACTGCGACTTCTCGAGTGAACCGCGGACCTCATCCCCTCTGCGCTCCAACTCCAGGATCATCCGCTCCAACTCGACGGTCATCGGCGTGCACTGGTAGCTGTACCGCTTCTTTTTAAACTCCTCAATTGTCCGGGCGCTCGTCATGTCCTGCCGGCGGGCCAGGTTGTTCCATTTTGTGAGCTGCTCCAGGTGGGCGTGCAACTGCTCTTCCTCAAGTCCGGGATACCCGCCGTCTTTCCGCAAATACTCCAGCACTTCTGCCGGAGGGATAAAATCCCGCATCCGTTCGTGCTGCAAGTAAAAGAAACGCAGAATCCGGCGGTAAACCGGAGCATTTTCCGCAGCCAGATACTTGGCTTCGATAATCGCCTTCATGGAATCCCCCTTTTCTCGGAGAATGTATTTCTACTTTTATTGTAGAGGATATGGAAGAGAAATGGAGAGAGAATTTCTGTGAAAATGTCGAAAACAGGAAATTAGAGCGGTCAAAGAGGGGAGGACGGCGGGTTCGCGTACGAAACCAAGAAGTTTGCGTACGAAAAGTTGGGGCGCCCCCGGGTTTGCGTACGAATCCAAGAAGTTTACGTACGAAAAGTGGGGAACCCCCAAGGTTTGCGTACGAATCGTGGAAGTTCGCGCACGAAAAGTGGGATGCCCAGGGTTCGCGTACGAATCCAAGAAGTTCACATACGAAAGGTGTAGCACCCCGGTTCGCGTACGAATCGGGGATGTTCGCGTACGAAAAGGGGGAGAGCCTCCTCCGTTCGCCCGTGCAACGAGGCGCATGCTGAATCCCCGCCCCTTGAAACCTTCCCCACCCCCCATCCGTACTCATCACTAAGGCCTCACTAGGATTGGACGTGTTTTAATGAATATCATTTTTGCGGCGCTCGGAATCTGGGTCATCGCATCCCTCTCCATCTACTCGTTTATCCGGCGAAGCGAGCGGCGGGATCCGGAGGGGAAAGGCCCGGGCATCATCGCCGTCACTTCAGCACTGCTTGCGCTGCCGGTCGCTGCGGTGATGGGCGGGATTTTGTTTGCGCTGGCCGGATCGGTGCAGGTGGTCGGCTGGCTGTTTGACCTGGAACTGAGCCCGGGGAAAGTGGGGATTTTCGCCATTGCCGTGCTCGTGTATCTGTTCTCCGCCGATAGCCTGATCGAGCTGTTTCTGAAGTCCGTGATGGGCAAGTCGCCGGCAGGGAAATGGGTGCTGCTCTTCACACGGGTTCTCGCTTTTTACGGAATCGGCCTGCTCGTCGGTGCGGAGGACCAGACCGCGCTGCCGGTGGCGGCCGGGCTGGCGGTGATGCTGCTTGTGATGGAAGTACTGTTCCATCTGTTGAAGAAGAGCGGGGAGGGGTCTGTCAGGAAGGGACGGCGCTGAGGAACGTTCTCCCGGACGCTGCGCATACCCGGGCAGCCAACTGCCTCCGCCCCGCAACTCGGCTATAATGGATAGCATCAGCAAGATGGAAAAGAGGGGGGCGGCGGGATGGCAACGACTCAACAGGATTTTACGCAGGGACCGCTTGCCCGGCAGATGTTTGCCTTCGCCTGGCCGATTCTGCTGGCTAACCTGCTTCAGGTCTCGTATCAGCTGATCGATACCTTGTGGGTGGGGAACCTGATCGGGGCGGATGCGCTTGGGGCAGTGTCGATTTCTGCGACAGTGCTGTTCACGGTGCTGTCGTTCGTGCTCGGGCTCAACAATGCGGCGCTGACGATCCTGTCGCAGCAGAAGGGACGCAAAAGCGGGGAAGGGCTGAAACGGTATTTGAATGCATTCGTCGTGCTGATGTCGATCATGTCGGTCACCCTCGGCATCGTAGGGATTTTCATCGCCGAGCCGGTGCTCCGGCTGCTCGGAACGCCGGATGTGATGCTGCCGATGGCGACGGCGTACTTGCAGATCAACTTCACCGGACTCCTGTTTTTGTTCGGCTATAACTTCAACACGACCGTGCTGAGGTCGGTCGGGGACTCCAAGACGCCGCTTTACTTCGTCGCGACGGCGGTTGTGCTGAATGCGATGCTGGATCCCTTGTTCATCTCCGGGTTCAACTGGGGCATTGAAGGCGCGGCGTATGCGACCGTGCTGTCGCAGGGGCTGTCGTTTGCGGCGGGTCTCATCTACATACTCCGCAGACGTCTCGTGCCGTTTACGAAGCCTGCCGTGCCAAAAACGCGGGAGGTCAAAGATATATTGAGGCTCGGCATTCCGGCTGGGCTCCAGATGAGCGTCATCTCTGCCGGTGTCATGGCCATCATGAGCGTCGTCGCATCATTCGGACCGGGGGTCGTCGCCGGGTACGGGGCGGCATGGCGGCTCGACAGCCTGATCATGCTGCCGGCGCAGGCGCTCGGGACGGCCGTCAACTCGATGGCCGGCCAGAATATCGGTGCGTCCAAGTGGGACCGTGTCTCTCGCATCACAAAGTATGGGTTCGTTTTTAACCTGTGCGCAATGCTTTTTATGGCGACGTTGCTGTTCCTGCTTGCCGGGCCGGCGGTCAAACTGTTTGTCCGGGAGCCGGAAGCGGTTGAATTCGGCACAGCTTATCTGAGGACGATCGCGTTCTTTTATCCGTTTCTCGGCATCAACTTCATCCTGAACGGGGCGGTCCGCGCGGCCGGGGCGATGTTCCAGGTGCTGGTCCTGAACATCATTTCGTTCTGGGTGCTCCGGTATCCGCTCGTCTTGCTGTTTTCCGGATGGTTCGGCCGGGAGGGGATCGCATTCGGCATGGGAACGAGCTTTATTATCAGCAGCGTGTTTGCGTTTCTTTATTACCGATACGGGAAATGGAGAGAAATCAAGGCAATTTCTGAGGAGTGAGCGTAATGGCATTGGATGGAATCATTTTCGACCTGGACGGGACGTTGTGGGATTCCCGAAAGGCGGTCGCGGAGTCGTGGACGAAGGTGGTGCAGGACCGACATGACCAGGCGCGCAAAGTGACGGCGGATGATCTGACGGGGCTGATGGGGCTGCGGCTTCCGGAGATCGGCGACCGGCTGTTCCCGGACCTGGACGAGGACGAACGGAAAAACCTGATGGATGAATGCTGCGTATATGAGAACGATTATGTCGCGGAAAAAGGCGGTGTGCTGTACCCGCAACTGGAGGAAGTGCTGGAGCAGCTGTCCCAAACCTATCCGCTTTACATCGTCAGCAACTGCCAGGACGGCTATATCGAAGCGTTTTTTGAAGCGCACGGGCTCGGCAAGTATTTCAGGGACTATGAGAATCCGGGACGGACGGGCCTCCCGAAAAGCGGCAACATTCGGCTGGTGGTCGGACGCAACAACTTGAAGAATGCGGTCTATGTCGGGGATACAAAAGGCGACGAGGACGCGGCGAGACTTGCCGGTGTGCCGTTTATTTGGGCGGCCTACGGATTCGGGCAGCCGGAAGATCCGGATTACCGGATTGATTCGCTCTCCGAACTGCCGGAGCTGGTGGAGCGGCTTTGAGGTTCAGGGCCGGCCGGGATGTATGGCTCGGCAGCGTGATCTGGGGAAGCATCGCCTTGCTCGTCTGGGGCCTCGCCGACATGGCGTCGGACCGGGACCTGGTCGGCGCGGTGATTGTTGCCGGAGTGATCCTCCTCCTGCTGTCAATCTGGTTCCGGACCTACTATGAAATCAAAGACGGGCGCCTGTTCATCACTTCCGGCCCGTATTACAAGTCGATTCCCATCGGCCGGATTACATCGGTCCGCAAGACGGCAAATCCGTTCACCTCACCGTCGCTGACCATCCGGAAGCTGGAGATCCAGTTCGGCACACACGGTGTCGTCTCTGTCGGCCCCGAAGACCGGGACGACCTGATCGGGGCACTCCGGGACGTAAACCCGGAGATCCAAGTCAGGGAACCGATGAACGAAAGTACATGACGTCAGGCCAATCCGGTCAGTAGACCCCAAATCAGCAAATGATTTCGGCGGTCTTTTTCGTTGCTGAAAGTACCTATATGCAGCACAACATATGGGGATATTCCAAAACCGCTTTGCAAGGAAATTGAAGGTGTGAAGGAGAATGAGTAGTACTAAGCAAACAACTCAAAGCAAGCATTCTCGAGGAGTGAATCGATGCAAAGATTCATGATCACATTTGTATTATTAATTACTTTTCTAATAAGTGGTTGCAGCAATCCGAACACCGTTTTATCTGGGGACGCCCCTCCTGATGTCTCCCTGACAATCGATGACGAAATGTATGGAACTATTCTTGGTTCATATTGTTGGAGTTCTGCCAGATTGACAGAATGTGTGGATACTGCCGGACCAGTAGAATTAATGGAAGGCAAAGAACCTATTAAAGTACAGTCCGGGGAACCCATTTTATTGGTAATGGATTTCGAACCTAAACCTAATAACGTTTGCTTGTCGAAGATCGAGAACGGTAGTGAAACGGAAGTTAATCTCAAAAACCAGACGTTTGCGGCCCCAAAAGATAAAGGCATTTATTATTACGCTTATAGTGTGAGATGGACGGATGAGATAGAAGAACACGTCTCGTATGCCGATGCTTTTTATGCATTCGCTATTGAGGTCCAATAACGTTCACCGGAGTGGGATTTGCTTAACACTCACAGCAGTTTTCTAAAAACTCGTCCGCCAGGCCCTCAGGAATCTCTTGCCCCGGATACATGATTTCTCGGCTCTTTGGGTATGGATAAAGACGAGATTACATAGGAGGGTGACCATGGACAGACATTCCGTACATCCGATGAACCCGGCTGTGCCGGTCCGGGCCACGCGGCCGCGGCCAGTGGCAGAAAAGCGGATGCCGCCGATAGCGGATACGGCGGCCGTGAAGCAGATGAGGAAAATGAACAGGGGAATCGTGACGGCATTCGGCGCTATCGGCATCGCGCAGGCGCTTAAAGTGTTCACCCACAAAGCCGTCACCGGCAAATGGGACTGGCGTCCGATCTTCACAACTGGCGGCATGCCGAGTTCGCACTCGGCGGGGGTCTCCGCACTTGCAACTTATGTCGCTTCGAACCGGGGCGCACGCCATACCGAAACGGCGGTTGCCGTCGTGCTTGCCACCATTGTCATGTACGACGCACAGGGAATCCGGCGCCATACCGGTGAAATCGCCAAGCTGGTCAACGATCTTGAAGACAACTTCGTCAAGCTGTCGGGTGAATTCCCGAGCCTCAAATACGAGGAACAGGAAAAGGAACTGAAGGAACTGCTTGGCCACCAGCCGCTTGAAGTTCTGGCTGGAGCTCTTTTTGGAGGCGCACTCGGCCTCGTGTCGGCCAAAATCGAAAACCGTGAGCGGGAGATCGAACACGCGAGGGGTGTTTACCCGGAACATTTGGACGAACGGGCCTGAATAAAAAAAGGGCATTCCGGATGCACGCCGGAATGTCCTTTTCAAATGCCTTTCAACTCCGCTCGAATGCATAGCCGAACCGGTACAGCTTCGCTTCATCCCCGTGATTCCCGATCAGCTGGATGCCGATCGGCAGTCCTTCCCGGGAGAACCCGGCCGGGACACTCAAACTCGGATTGCCGGTGAAGTTGGCCGGCGAGGTGAGGCTGAGGAGGGCCGGTATGACATCGATCTCCGTGCCTTCTACAATCGTTTTCCGCTCGCCAATCAGAGTCGGCAGAATCGGCAGCGTCGGGACCAGAAGGACGTCGACCTTGGAGAACACTTCGTTGAATGCCTCAATCAGGCGGGGGCGTTCCTGCTGGGCGCGGACGTATTCCCATCCGGCCCGCTTCATGCTTGCTTCCAATCGTGCCAGCACTTCCGGCGCATAGTCACCCGGCCTCTGCTCCATGGTCTCCCGGTGGATGGCGGCCGCTTCGCATTGGATCGTCACGATCTGGGCCTCGTTGATTTCAGGGATGGCCGGGATGTCGATGTCGATCACTTTCGCGCCGAGCGATTCGAATTTGCGGACGGCCCTTTCCGTTGCGGCACGGACTTCCGGGTCCAGTAGGCGGAAGTATGGCGCAGGCAGGCCGATCACCATTCCTTCCACGCCGTCCCTGAGTTCCGCGGTAAAGTCGGGCGGGGACTCCAAGAGGGAGTAGCGGTCGGCCGGATCCGGTCCTGCCAGGACATTAAGCAGGACCGCATTTTCTTCCACGCCTGCCGTCATCGGTCCCGGATGGTCCAGCGTATAGGCAAGCGGGAATATATTATGTTTGCTGATCCGGCCGAATGTCGGTTTCATCCCGACCAGATTGCATGCGCTTGCCGGGATGCGCACCGATCCCCCGGTGTCCGTTCCGATGCCCGCAAGTGCCATGCCGCTTGCCACCGCAGCGGCTGATCCGCTGCTCGACCCGCCTGAAATCCTTGACGGGTCGTACGGGTTGCGGACGGGACCGAAATGGGAAACGTCGCCGGTCGGCCCGTAGGCGAACTCATGGGTATTGGTCTTCCCGATGATGACGGCGCCGGCATCCTTCAGTTTCTCGACGACCGTGGCGTCTTCAGAAGGAACGAAATCCGAATGGATCACGGAACCCATCGTCGTCCGGATTCCCTCTGTATAAATCAGATCTTTAACCGCAACCGGTATTCCGTGGAGCGGTCCGCGGAATGTGCCCGACGCCCATTCACGGGTGAGCTGTTCCGCTTCTCGGACAGCCTCTTCCTCGCATATCGTGATAAAGGCATTGAGTCCGGGATTCTTTTTCCGGATGGTTCCGAGCGTTTCATTGACCAAGTCCTTCGGAGAGCGTTCCCGCTCCCGGATCGAGCGGATGGCGTCCATCATGTTCAAGGCAATCCCCCCTTTTCCTAAAGGGTAGTCGAATCTTCGGGAGTTTTGCAAATATCTGGTGACACCCGGTGTGCATTCGGTCAAAATGGAAGAAGAGGATAAGAAAAGGAGAGAATGGAATATGCAAGCACAATCGTTTGAAGAAGCGGTGGCGCAGAAGGGGCTCCAGCGCATCGCGTTGTGGGGCAAGGTGACCGGCATCGCCATGATGATCACCGGCGGGATTTATGCATTTTTCGGCCTGTTTTACTTTATTGTCGGTGCAATACCGGGCGGAATCACGCTCTTTATGGGGTATCTGATCTACAAAACCGGCAAATCAGCAGCAACCATCCAGGAGGGCGGGGATACACGCGCACTAAGTGAACTGTTCCATAACTACGGCCTGTACTTGCTCACCGCGTTTATTCTCGTGGCCATCAGCGTGGGGATGTTCGTGCTGATGCTGATCATTTTCGGCTTCGCCTTTTTCGGCGGGATGATGTATAACGGATTTTGACTTTCTGAAAGCCTCTTTATGCGGAGGCTTTTTTTTCGACATATTTCCCGGGAAATAAAGCGGACGGCTTCGATTTCCAAAGGAATTTGACGAAATGAATGTATTTCCCGACCGGCCTCGGCATTGGCATAAAACATGCAAGCAATAGTAGAAAATCCGAAAGGGGATGGATGAAGTGGCAAGCGACACATTTACATCGGTTGATGTGCATGTAGCGGGGGAACCGCTTCGGATCATTACTGGGGGTCTACCTGAAATTCCGGGGGACAGTCAACTGGAGCGAAGAGCTTACTGCATGGAAAACTTGGATCATATCCGGAAAACCCTGATGCTGGAGCCGAGAGGGCATCACGGGATGTATGGCTGTATCCTTACACCGCCGGCAGAGAAAGATTCTGATTTTGGAGTCCTCTTTATGCACAACGAAGGGTGGAGCACGATGTGCGGGCATGGCATCGTCGGTGTGCTGACGATGGGCATTGAGACCGGCCGTTTTGAAATGAAAGAAGAAAGCCGGACGTTCATCATCGACAGTCCGGCAGGTAAGGTCGTCGCGCGCGCAGAGGTGGAAGGCGGCAAGGTGAAGCAGGTCTCCTTTGAAAACGTCCCGTCTTTTGTCCTTGAAAAAGCCCTTGCCCTAACCGTCGGGGGCAAGAAGCTCAAGGTCGACCTTTCATTTGGCGGCGCGTTCTATGTCATTCTTCCGGCTTCCCAATTAAACCTCGGTGTGCAAAAGAAAGACCTGCCCGAATTGAAAAAATGGGCAACGCAAATCAAGCGGGCCGCTGAACAGGCAGTGGATGTCGTCCATCCGCTGGAACCAGGACTCAACGGCATCTATGGGGTCATTTACTCGGACAAGCCGCATCTGGCAACATCTGACCTCCGCAACGTGACCGTCTTTGCAGATGAGCAAGTCGATCGTTCCCCGTGCGGAACCGGAACCTGCGCCAGGCTCGCCAGCCTTTATGCCCACGGGGAGTTGGGTGAAGGCGAAAGTTTTGTCCATGAAAGCATTACGGATGGTCAATTCAAGGGAACCATCCTGAGGCTGGTCCGTGTCGGGGAAAGGGATGCGGTCATCCCGGAAGTGAGCGGAAAAGGCTACCTGACCGGGATTCATGAATTTCTCCTCGATCCGGAAGATCCGATGCCGGAAGGATTTTTGCTGGAAGAACCGGAGAGGAGCGTCAGAGCTGAAACAGCTGCACCGGACATCTGCTAAAAAGGGGGAGAAAAACAATGAAAACTATCGAAACGATCCGGGAACAACTGAAGAAGCAGGGACTGGACGGCCTGGTCATCAATGGGGAATGGAACCGGCGGTATGTGACGGGGTTCACGGGAAGCCATGGTCTCGTCCTGATTACACAGGAGACGGCGGAAATGATTGTCGATTACCGTTACCATGAGCAGGCTGCCCAGCAGACCGGCCTGCCGGTTGTACTGCACGCCGAACACACCGGCCACAAGCAGAAGATTTTTGATGAAGCCGCCCGTGAGATCACCAGACTCGGGCTAAAAAGGGTCGGTTTCGAACAGCAACATCTCAGCTATGGAAATTACGAAAGGCTGAAGGGCGGCGTCACGGCGGAGCTGGTTCCGACCTTTGATTTCGTCGAAAACATCCGGATGATCAAGGGCCCGGATGAGCTTGAGAAAATGCGGATGGCCTCAAAAATTACGGATGATGCATACATCCATATCCTGGACTATATCCGGCCGGGTCAAAAGGAGCGGGAAGTCGCGGATGAGCTGGTGCGGTTCATCGAGAGCCGCGGCGGCCATGCCGTCGGTTTTTATCCGATTGTCGCGTCGGGGGCCCGCTCGTCGCTTCCTCATGGCCGGGCAAGTGAAAAAGTTATCGGAAAGGGGGAGATGATCACCATCGACTTCGGTGCCAATTATGACGGCTACTGGGCGGATATTTCCCGGACGGTCGCGATTGGAGAGCCTAATGAACAAATGCGTGAAATCCAGGAAGTGGTCTGCCGGTCATTCATGGATTGCTTCCATGGCATCCGGCCGGGAATGAAGGACAGCGATGTCGATGCCCTGATGAGAAAAGCCCTGATCGAGAGCGGCTATCATGATCGATCCGGTACGGGCACCGGACACGGAATTGGCCTCGAGGTCCATGAAAAGCCGCTTTTCTCCACAGATACAGAGAAGACCCTTGAACCGGGCATGGTGATCACGATCGAGCCGGGCATCTATCTTCCGGGTGTCGGCGGCGCGAGGGTGGAAGACGTATTGCTGGTCACCGAGGCCGGTTGCGAAACGCTCACTCCATCGACGAAAGAACTGGTCATCATTGAAGGGGTGGAAGCCTGAAATAAAAGAGAGACCGGGGGCCATGCCCTTCCCGGTCTCTTGTCGTTAAACCAATATGTTTCGCTTTCCTGTGGCATGCTGCTCCCAGTACTCCTGAAGCTTTCTCCTCCCGACCTCGACATCCTGATGGAATTGAATATGCGCATCCGAACGTGTAGAGGAGATTTGTCGGATCGCTTCCGAAAGGGAAGCTTCTGCAATGTCTTTCCCAAGGTCTTTCGCAATCGATAATGCTGCCGTTTTCCCTTGGCTCATGGCAACTTTGGCGCCTTCAATGCCGGTGATGTTGCCGGCAACGTAAAGCCCGTCGAGCGGTGTGCGCATGTCCTCGGAGTGGAGCGGGACGGAGCCGCCGAGTTCGTCGATATGATAAAACGGACAACCCGTCAGTGCGGCAAGCTCCGCAAGCGGATAAAGGCCTCCTGCTATGCAGACAAAGTCACAGCCGATGACTTCCTCCGTTCCCGATATGACTTTGCCGTCAGCGGTCACCGTGGCGAGGGTGACCCCCTCCACTTGGTCGGTTCCCTCGATCCGGATGACCGCCTTGCGCAGCATCACGGGGATGTCCCACATGCGGACACCGTTTTTCGGATAGAAGGTGATGCCCATTTTTTTCATGAACTCATTTTTCATCAGCTTGCTGCCCATCTTCACGAATGCCGATGGCGCCATATGCGACACATGCAGGAGGGCGTTCATCACCTCAGTTGGGATGGCCGCAGAGCCATTGACCCGGTTGTTCTTCGGCAAGGCGATGGCGGCAACCTCGATTCCTGCGATGTGCAGCTCCATGGCGATGGCCGACGAAAGGACATTCACGCCGATGATGACCCCTTTTTGGCCGGGTTTTACCCGATGGACGTTGGTCATCACCTGTGCGGCGCCGACCGACATGACACCGGGAAGGGTCCAGCCCGGTATGGCAACGGGTGCTTCTGCGGCCCCGGTCGCCAGGAGAAGGGATTTGGCTTCAAATGTTTCCCGATCCGTATAAACCAGCCAGGAACCGTTTTCCTGTTCGATATTATGGACGGATACCCCGAGGCGGATGTCCAATCCGAGCGCTCCGGCCCGCTCGGAAAGCTTCCTGCTTTCCTCGATGCCGTTCCACCAGTTGCCGCCCGGTTCCTCATAAAGCTGTCCGAGGAGACGTCCTCCCGGCTTCAGATATTCGTCGATGACGAGAATGTCCAGTCCGTGCTCTGCTGCGGTGATGGCGGCAGTGAGGCCTGCCGGGCCGCTTCCGATGATGATCAGGTCACGCATGGTTCTTCCTCCAATCACGTACCGGAGCGGGCAGTGGACCGCCCCCGTTAATCACCATGCCTTCCCGGACAGGGGTGAGGCAGGCGCGGACGCCCTGTTGGCCGTCAACTTCCACACGGCATTCAAAACAGTGTCCGATGTTGCAGTAGATGCCCCTGGGTGTCCCGCTTTCTTCATGATGCCGGAGCGTGCGCACGCCCGCGGCGAGGAGGGCGGCCGCGATCGGCTCTCCGTCACGGCCTTCGTACGTCATGCCGTTAAAAGTGAATGTGACCGTCTGATCCGGTTCCAGTGCGCCGAGAACAGGATGGTCAAGGATGCGCTCAGTCATTTGAGATCGCCCCCAAATCCCCGAAATGAACCGGCCGGACAGGCGGCTGGTATTTCAGCGTGATCTGCGTGTTGTCCCGCTCGGCGGCTGCCAGCGCAATGGCGTCCACTGAGGAGCGGCAGGTCCTGCCTCCGCAATATCCCATCCCGGCTCTTGTGCGGAGCTTGAGCTCACGGGAATTACAGGCAAACTGTCCGGCGGTGTCCACCAATTCCCCATATGACACTTCTTCGCATCTGCATACAATCATGTCTCGATCAGTCATCCGAATCACCTCTTGCTGAAGTTTTGCTGCTGACCAACTACATGCAAGTTCCTTGCCAAGATGAGTCAGAGCTCGATACCGAGTTTATTCATCCGGTTATAGAGTGTGGCCCTTGTGATTCCAAGGTTGGCGGCGCACTGCTGCTTATTGCCGCCGGCCGCTTTTAATTCTTTAAGGATAATATTCTTTTCATACTCGCCCAGTTGTTCATTCAATGTTCCGCTGCCCTTTTCCTGAAGCAAGGAAGGAGATTGAGCGGACGTATGGATTTGCTCGATTTCAGGAGGCAGGTCATCTATGCGGATTTCTCCATGGTCGGAAAAGATGACGAGCCGTTCGATGACATTATGCAGCTCCCTGACATTTCCCGGCCAGCTGTGATTCATGAGAGACTGCATCACTTCCTGGGAGATGCCGTGGATCGGCCGGTTATACTTCATCGAAATTTCATAAAGAAAGTAATGGGTCAGTTCGATGATGTCTTCGATGCGTTCGCGGAGGGGCGGGACCTTGATATTGACGACATTCAGCCGGTAATAAAGGTCTTCGCGGAACTTTCCGTCGTCTACCAGTTCTTTGAGATCGCGGTTCGTCGCAGCGATAATCCGGAAGTCGACATCCAGTTCTTTTGCGCCGCCGACCCGGAAAAACCGCTTTTCCTGAAGCACGCGGAGGAATTTCACCTGCATCTCAAGGGGCATCTCTCCAATTTCGTCGAGGAAGAGGGTGCCGCCTTTGGCAAGCTCCACTTTTCCTTTTTTACCTTTTGAGTCAGCGCCCGAGAAGGCGCCTTTTTCATATCCGAAAATTTCGCTCTCAAACAGGCTCTCCGATATGGCCCCGCAGTTCAGCGCGATAAACGGGGCGGTGTCTGTCTCACGCAAGTGATGGACGGCTTTTGCGAACAGTTCTTTGCCGACGCCGCTCTCCCCGTTGATCAGGATGTTCGCGTCTGTCCGTGCCGCTTTGCGCGTCAGCTCCAACGTACGCTTGAGAGCCCGGCTGTTGCCTTTTATATAGGAAAACGGGTTGTCCGTCGGAGAAGTTTTCCGCAATTGCTCCTCGAGCCGGAACAGTTTTTCCGAAGTGCTGTGCAATTCGTTGTTCAGCCGGATTTGGCTGGTGATGTCGGTCTCGGAAACGACCGCGCCAATCACACGGTCTTCCAGCCGGACCGGATTGGAGTTGATGAGGACAACGAGGTCTTCCCTGGCATGGTGCTGCTGGTTTCTTACGGAAGAACCGGTCTCGAGCGTGTTCAGAATCTCAAGATGCTCTGCTTCAAAAAAGTCGGTGATCGGCTTTCCGAGAATCTCCTCTTCCTGGACAGAGAAAATCCGTTCGGCCCCCTCCGTCCAATGGACCACTCTCTTCTCGTAGTCGATCACTGTGCAGGAATCGTTGATGGTCTGCAGGATGGCTTCAAGATAGGCCTTTTCCTTTTTATAAGCCAACACGATTTCGTCCAGAGCTGTCTTCAAGTCGGTGTATCCGATAGGAGAGCCGCTTTCGTCCAGGGCAATGACCGTTTCGGATCTCTTCAGCAAAGGCAGGACCTCGTCCAATACGCTGTTCTCCGGAAGGGTGGGAAGCTCTTCGGTTCCACCGGCAGGCAAACCGGGCACCATGACGTCATTGAGCTGCAGTTTTCGGGGCATTGATCTCTCTCCTGTCCAAATAATTAGTCAGTGTAAAGAGAATTTTACATGAATAATAAGAAAATTCAATACTGAAAAGAGAAAACTTGCTTGAACCGCCTTTTGGAAAGTTGGCATGCCTCTTGCAATACCATCTGTAAGACGGAATTTAGAAAGGGGGATGTTCATTGTTATCCCGAGAGCATCGTGACATTGTCGTCATCGGCGGCGGGATCATAGGGGCAGCCATCGCCTATTACGGATCCAAAGCCGGTCTCGACATCACCGTCCTTGAAAAAAGTACGCTCGCCAGCGGGACTTCCTCGCGCTGCGACGGCAATATCTTGGCCATCGACAAGGATCCGGGGTTTGACAGCCAGATGTCACTGGTCAGTCAGAAACTGGTCCATGAGTTGGATCAGGAACTGGAAGTGAAATTCGAATACCGCAATCCGGGAAGCATCCTGGTTTGTGAAAACGATGCCGAGATGGAAGCCGCGGAAAAATGGGTCCGGCAGCAATGCGACGCAGGCCTCGACTTCCGGATGCTGGACCGCGAAGACCTGAGGAATGAATCGAAGTTTTTTGCTGATGATCTTTACGGCGGGCTGGAGTGCAAGACGGACTCGACCGTTAATCCGTATATGCTGACGTTTTCAATGTTCCATTCGGCAGAAAAGCAGGGTGCCAGGATCCACACGAATACGGAAGTGAAGAATCTCTCAAGGAACACGGATGGTCAGTTCATGATTGAAACCGGCGGGACAACGTTCACGGCAAACAAAGTGGTCAATGCGGCCGGGGTATGGGCGCCGCATATCGGCAAGATGCTTGACGTGGAGGTGCCGATCTATCCGAGAAAAGGGCAACTGATTGTCGCATCGCGCCAGCAGCCCGTCGGTCTCCGGAAGGTGATGGAGTTCGGTTATCTGATCTCCAAGTTCGGAGGAGAGCGTGTGGTCGATGAAATGACGGAAAAGTACGGAGTGGCGCTCGTGTTCGAACCGACGGAAAGCCAGAATTTCCTGATCGGCAGCAGCCGGCAGTTTGCCGGCTACGATACACGGGTGAACCACGAAGTGACCCGCTATATTGCAAAGCGGGCAGTCCGGTTTTATCCGAAGATGGCCGACATGACGGTGATCCGCACGTACGCGGGGCTCAGGCCGTGGACGGAGGATCATCTGCCGATTGTCTCCGAAGCAGTGGAAGTTCCGGGCTTTTATATCGCGGCAGGACACGAAGGGGACGGAATCAGCCTTGCCGCCGTCACCGGTAAAGTGATGGAGGAAATGCTGAGCGGCAAGGAGACATGCATTCCGACCGAACCGCTCCGGATCGGCCGGTTCAAAGAAAAGAAAGTGGAGGTGGGAATCAAGTGAGGTACGAGCGGCTGTTTACGACAATTGATACACATACAGGGGGGAACCCGACAAGGACGCTGATCAGCGGTCTGCCGCCATTGGAAGGGGAAACGATGGGAGAGAAAATGCTCTATATGCAAGAGCATTATGACTGGATCCGCAAACACCTGATGAACGAGCCCCGAGGTCATAGCGTCATGTCCGGTGCACTTCTAACGGACCCCTGCCATCCGGAAGCGGATGTCGGCGTAATTTATATCGAAACCGGGGGCTACCTGCCGATGTGCGGCCATGACACGATCGGTTTTTGTACGGCGCTGATCGAGGCGGGGCTGGTCGAAGTGCAGGAGCCGTTTACGAACCTCAAGATCGATACGCCGGCCGGGCTGATCGATGTGCAGGTCCTTGTAGAGGACGGGAAAGCGAAGGAAGTGACTTTCGAGAATGTTCCCGCGTTCCTTCTGAGGTCGATCTCGATTGACGTGGAAGGCATCGGGGACGTTCAGGCCGATATCGCCTATGGCGGGAACTTTTACGCCATCATTGACGCGGATTCGCTCGGAATAGAACTGACCGAGGAACATGCTGCGGAAATCATCAGCAAAGCCATCCTGATCCGGAACAAGATCAATGAACGCGAAGAAATTGTTCATCCGGAATTCCCGTTTATCCACGGACTTACGCATATCGAGTTCTTCACGAAACCGGTCCATCCCGATGCCGACGTGAAGAATACCGTCGTCGTCCCGCCGGGGGGGATTGACCGTTCTCCATGCGGAACCGGCACTTCCGCCAAGCTTGCAACCCTTTACTCACATGGGCAGATCCGGAAGAAGGAACGTTTTGTACACGAAAGTATCGTCGGAACACTGTTCAAGGCAAGGGTGGTCGACACGGCAACCGCAGGGCCATTGGATGCAGTCGTGACGGAAGTGACAGGCTCCGCCTGGGTGATGGGGATGCACAAGTTCTTCTACAACGAACGCGACCCTCTCCGTGAAGGCTATTTACTGATACCGCCGATGGATCATGAGCCTGCGTGCGAGACGGCAAAGGAGCGTGTTTAAATGGAATTCGGAAAAATGTTCAGTTCGTTGGATGCCCATGTGGCAGGAGAAGCATACCGCATCGTCACCCAATCACCGATCCTTCTAAGCGGAACGGGCCTGAAAGCCCAATCCGAACAACTGGCCAGAAACTTCTCGGCTGAGAAGAACCTTCTTCTGAACGAACCCCGGGGCCACCGGGGGATGCACGGTGTCATTCCGGTCGGCTCCGATCGCGCGGATATCGGTCTGCTCTTTTTCTCCCACCGGCAAGCAAGCGCATTCAAGTATGAAGGTGTCCTTGCTGCTGTCGGCGCCCTGCTTGAAACCGGGGGGCTGAAGCGCCGGGAAAACGGCCGTTATACGGCGGAAACCACAGAAGGCGTGATTGAGCTCAGTGCCGATTTCAATGGAGACGAAGTCGCTCAAATCAGCGTGCGGAACAAGGCCGCCTCTGTGACACGTACTTCCCAATCATCCACAGCCCTGCTTGACGGAAAGCGAAAATACCTCATTTACCCGTTGCCGCCGGCCATCCCGGAAATCGATTTGGCCCATTTATCCGTGATCAGTGAGTGGGGGGCAGGAAAAGCGGCGGAATATGCCAGTGCAACCCATGCTATCACCGGCGTCGTGCTGGCTGAAGAACTTCCGGGAGGAGGGTTCAGAAGCGTGACGTTTGAAAAAGACGGCTATATTCTGCGTTCCCCCGGCATTGACACGACCTTCGCATTGCTGGCCCTTCAGGAAAAACGGAATGGAAATCATGCAGTTTCTGTTTCCAACACAAGCATTTTCGGCAGCACGCTCATAGCGGAAGCCCCAGATGGGGAAGGCGGGCCGGCCCTGGTCCGTGCCGAGCCATTTGTGACGGGTGCCCACCAGTTTGTCCTCGACCGTGAAGACCCGCTTGACCAAGGATTCCTGATTGTCTGATTGTCCCTGACGCCCACTATAAGGAGGGGTTCTATGAGAGAGGATTCAAAACGGCTTCCCACCATTCCGGAAATTCTGTTTGTCCTGATCGGGTTTACGCTCATCATGTATCTGTTCATCGTCGAATTCGGGATCTCCATCCAGCTTGCGCTGCTGACCACCTGGGGGTTGATCATGGTCGTCGGCCTGAAAATCGGCTACAACTACAAGCAAATGCAGGATGGCCTGCTGAAAGGGATCAATGACGGTCTGGAAGCGGTGCTGATCCTGATCTCCGTCGGCGCGCTGATCGGGACGTGGATTGCGGGCGGAATCGTGCCGTCCATCATCTATTACGGCCTGTCTGTCATCAATCCGAGTATCTTCCTTCTCGCCGCGTTCATCATCTGTACGGTGACCTCCATTGCGACCGGTACGTCTTTCGGATCTGCCGGAACAGCCGGCATTGCGATGATGGGAATCGGAGCAAGTTTCGGCTTTCCGCTTCCGCTCGTCGCAGGTGCCGTCATTTCCGGCTGCTACGTCGGTGATAAGCTTTCACCGCTTTCCGACACGACTGTGATGACCGCGTCCCTGTCCAAGGTGGACCTGATCGAGCATATCAAGTCCATGCTGACCGCGAGCGCACCGGCCTGGTTCATCTCGGCGCTCCTATTCCTGGTCGTCGGGTTCTTCTATAGGGGAGACGGCGATATGAGCAGCGCCACGCAGACGATGGCTTCGCTCGAGCAGTATTTTAATGTCGGCTGGTACATGCTGATCCCGGCGTTTCTCGTCATTGCACTTCTGGCCATGAAGAAACCATCCATTCCGGTCATTTTGTTCGGATCCGTCCTGGGTGCAATGTGGGCCTTTCTTTTCCAAGGCAAGTCTGTTTTAGATTCGGTGAATATCATGTACACGGGCAATGCGATCGAGTCCGGCGTGCCGTTTATCGACAACCTTCTGAATCGCGGAGGAATTGTGTTCATGCTGGATGTCATCGTCCTCATCATTTTCGCCCTTGGCGTGGGCGGGCTCATGGAACGGATCGGCATCTTGCGCGCTATTGGCCATTACCTTGCCAAATGGGCGACGAACGCAGGAAATGCAACACTTGCGACCCTTATCTCCGGGTTTTTCGGCAACTTCTTCGGCGGGGCGGCATATGTGTCTCTGATCACGGCAAGCAAGATCACCGAAGACAACTACGACCGGCTCCAGATCGACCGGCGTGTCCTTTCACGGAATACGGAGGCAGGAGGAACCTTGACGACACCGATGGTTCCGTGGTCTGACGGGGGCGTTTTCATGGCAACGGCACTGGGCGTCTCAACGCTAAGCTATCTGCCGTTTCTCTGGTTCAACTTTATCGCCATCATCATCTGTCTGATATACGGCTACCGAAATAAGTTCATCTGGTATACCGATCCTGCAGCGGTCCCGGCTGAAAAGCGGACGATGTCCGGCAAGAAACTCAACCTTTCCTGAATAAATTTCAGCAAAAACATTATTGGAGGAATCAACCATGAAAGAAATCAAAGGCGCATTTCCGGTACTTGTGACACCTATGCACGAAGACGAGACAGTCAATTTCAATGGATTGGCCGAAAACATCGAAAAGTTCATCCGGGAAGGCGTGGCCGGCCTCTGCATCAACGGCAGCACGGGCGAGTTTGTCAGCCTTACAAAAGAAGAGCGGTTCCGGGCGGTTGAAACGGCAGTGGCCCAGGTGGATGGCCGGGTGCCGCTGATTGTCGGGACGGCTGCCGAAACGACTGCCGATGCCATTGAATACACCCGGCAGGCGGAAAAAGCCGGAGCGGATGTCGCACTTCTTATCAACTCGTACTACGCACATCCTACGGAAAAAGAGATCTATGCCCATTTCAAGGCGGTTGCGGAATCCGTGAAGATCCCGGTGATGATCTACAACAACCCATTTACTTCCGGTGTCGACATCAGCACGGAAACCCTGCTTAAAGTCGGCCGGGATGTCCCGAATATCACGCATATCAAGGAATCCAGCGGAGACATCAGGAAAGCGCGTGATATCGCGCGCCAGGGCGAAGGCGACATTCAGGTGTTCTGCGGCTCCGAGGAGCTGGTGCTTGAATCGTTCTTTGTCGGGGCGACCGGCTGGATCTCGGTCGCGGGCAACATCGCTCCCCGTCTTGTGACGGACATTTACGACTCGTACCAGGCAGGCGACCTGGATCAGGCATGGAAACTTTATGATCGTCTGCTGCCGCTCTGTGAATTCCTGGAGGGCTCCGGCAAGTACGTGCAGATTGCAAAGCGTTCGATGGAGCTGAAGGGATGGGCAGGCGGACCTTGCCGCAAGCCGAGAATGCCGCTGACCGCCGAAGAAGATGCCCGGCTCAAGGAACTGATGGACAGCCTGGAAACAGTAAAACAATCATAAAGGGGGAGAGGACATGCAAGCAGTCAATTATGAACTGAAACCGAGGGTGCAGGAGTTTCTGGAAGGGGTCAAAGGACTCTATATTAATGGAGAAGATGTCCCGTCCGAGAGCGGAAAAACATTTCAGGTGCTGGATCCCGCGACGGAGGAGGTCATTGCTGAAGTAAGCGAAGCCCAGAAGGAAGATGTCGACAGGGCGGTAGCCGCTGCACGGAAGGCATTTGACGAAGGCGAATGGACGAAGATGGAGGCGGCGGAACGGTCGCATCTGATTTATAAGTTCGCGGACCTTCTTGAAGAGCATCGCGAAGAGCTCGCTCAGCTTGAGTCTCTGGATAATGGAAAACCCTATGCAACGGCCCTTGCGGACGATGTGGACGGAACGGTCCAGCATTTCCGGTACTACTCGGGCTGGGCAACCAAAATCTTCGGCAAGACCACACAAGTTTCACCGGATTATGTGACGTATACGGTTCACGAGCCGGTCGGTGTCGTCGGGCAGATTATTCCTTGGAACTTCCCGCTTGCCATGGCAGCATGGAAGCTCGGTTCCGCGCTTGCGGTCGGCTGCACGGTGGTCATCAAGCCGGCCAGCGAGACACCGCTGTCCCTTTTGTATGCAGCCAAGCTCTTTAAAGAAGCCGGGTTCCCCGACGGAGTCGTGAATGTCGTACCTGGCGCCGGACGCGTGGCGGGAGAAGCGATACTCACCCATCCGGACGTAGACAAAGTGGCATTCACCGGGTCGACCGCGGTCGGCAAGGAAGTCATGAAAAAGGCGGCCGACCAGATCAAAGGGGTGACGCTGGAACTCGGCGGAAAATCCCCTGCCATTGTGCTGGAGGACGCGGACCTGGACGAGACGATCGAAGGTGTCTTTAACGGAACGATGTATAATCACGGCCAAAACTGCAGTGCCTGCACACGGGTCTACGTGCACCGGAAACTCTATGACCAGGTAGTCGATGAACTGGCCAAACGGGCAGATGCGCTGAAGGTCGGCCCGGGGCTGGATCCAGAAACTGAAATGGGTCCGCTCGTGTCCGCGAAGCAGCAGAAAACTGTGCTGGAGTATATCCGGAAGGGGAAGGAAGAGGGCGCCCGCCTCGTTTCCGGCGGCACAAAAGCAGGGGATAAAGGGTTCTTCGTCCGGCCGACCATCTTCGCGGATGTCGAAGACGAGATGACGATTGCGCGCGAAGAGATTTTCGGGCCGGTCATGGCCGTTTTCCCGTTTGACACGGTTGAGGAAGTCATCAAGCGGGCCAATGACAGTGATTACGGCCTGGCGGCAAGCGTCTGGACGACCAATATCAAATCCGGCCACTTTATCGCAGGCAAACTTCAGTCAGGGACGGTCTGGATCAATGACTTCGGACTCGAGTGGGAAACCATGCCGTTCGGCGGATACAAGCAGTCCGGAGTCGGCCGGGAAATGGGCGGCGATTATGGACTAGCCAATTACACTGAAGTGAAAAGTGTATTTGTGAACATTAAAGATCCGAAGAAATAAAATAAATCAACTATTTATTCTTTAGACACTTGTATAGTAGAGGGGGGGATGGATGTTCTTCAAAAAGGGGATGAGGAAATGATCACGCTAGTTGAGTTTTTGGGGATTGCGTCCGTGGCGGTATTGCTCCTCGTTGTGCTAATGTGGGCGATGGAGCGTGCTGTTCAGCGGGCGTCAGGAGGTCGTTTTCATCGGGGTGTCCGCATTGCGGCCTGCTTGGGGGGAGCCTTGCTGATCATAGGGTTATCCGCTTATGGCATAGGGCAGCTTTTGATCTTAAAGGCAGCCCTGATCGGAGGGATTGCCATTCTGCTGAACCGCTATTGGCTGGGCCATTTTTCCGATAAGTAATAAACAAGGCCAGAGGGGAACTGTCCCCTCCGGCCTTATTCGGTTCAGATGATAATATCTTTTCGCTGGGATGATGAAGGAATGTTCAATTCATCCCGGTACTTACTGATCGTCCGGCGCGAGACAGTGATGCCGTGCTCCTTCTTGAAGCGTTCCGCCAACTTCTGGTCGGACAGGGGCCGGTGCTTGTTCTCCTGGTCGATGTATTGCCTGAGTAACGTTTTCACTTTGTTTTGGGAAACGGACAGTCCGCCGTCGGATTCCAGTTTCGAGGAGAAAAGCAGTTTCATCTCAAAGGTGCCCGCCGGTGTCCTGATGACCTTGTTGGCGGTTGCCCGGCTGATCGTGGACTCATGCATCCCGATTTCCTCTGCAACTTCCCGCATCGTCAGCGGGTTAAGCGCTTCAGGGCCTTTAATGAAAAAGGCTTGCTGTTTTTGCGCCAGGACACGGATGATCTTGATGAGGGTTTCCCGGCGCTGTTCGAGACTGCTGAGAAGCCAGCGATACTGCTTGTGCCGCTCGGCCAAATAATTTCCGACTTCGTCTTTGGCATCCAAGTAGGGGAGATAATCGGTGTTCAGCTTCACTTCGGGCAGGTGGCCGTCATTCAGGCTGAACTCCAGGTTGCCCTCCCGTTCAACGACGATGACATCGGGGAAGGTGTAATCCGTCTGTTGATCATTGATCAGTGAGCATGGTTTCGGATTAAGTGTCCGGATGCGGTCAAACGCCGATTTCACATCAGCGAGCGTAACCTGAAGCGCCTGGGCGATCTCTTTCCACTTGCGTGAAGTGAGGAGAGTAAAGCAGTGGCTGACCATCTGCATGGCCAACTGGTCCTCTTCTTCATCCAGCTGAAGCAAAAGGCATTCTTGCAGGTTACGGGCTCCGATGCCGGCGGGCCCGATTTCCTGAAGCATCCGAATGCCGGCTGTCAGGATTTCCTCTCCGATGCCGCAGTTTTCTGGCAGGGTGAGGTAACCGTTGTCGTCCAGATTCATAATCAGATAGGAAAGGAGAAGGACGGATTCTTCGTCAGAAAAGTTGAGCCGGACCATGGAAACCAGGTCGTCCCGGTAAAGGGCATCCGGGGCTTTTAGCCAGTCGGTCCTCAAGCCTTCTCCGCCTGCAGCTTTTGAAACGGGCGCATCATAGGAAACGGGTCCGCTGCGGTCTTTCAGCTCGATGAGCGGGTTTTCCGCCTCCTGCTCCCTGATAAACTGCTCCAGTTCAAAAGTGGAATACTGTAGAAGTTCGATGGCCTGCCTCAGCTCCATCGTCATGATGAGCTTCAGTTCTTGGCGTTGTGTCATCGTAAGCTGCATATCAATCTCTCCCCTCTGCAGCAATTTCGTGAAAGCGGTTTCTTTGAAATAGCTTACCACAGATGGCAGAGTAGTTCGACATTATTTTGAGAAAGAAACCCGGCAGCCTATGCTGCCGGGTTTCCGGTTCTCTCAGTGTCCAATGATCCGGAGGTCTTTGGGGAAGGAGGTGAGTACCTCAGCGTGTCCGTCTTCAGTGAGGTGGACGATATCCTCGATCCTGACTCCGGCGTAGCCGGGAATGTAGATACCGGGTTCAATCGTGAACACATTGCCCGGTTCTGCCGGGATCTCATTTTTCGCATGTACCGAAGGGGCCTCATGCACTTCAATACCGACTCCGTGTCCGACCCGGTTGTTAAAAAACTTCCCATAACCCTCGTCTTCAATCACTTTCCGGGAAGCCGAATCGATGCCGCAGAGCGGAACGCCTGCACGGGATGCTTCGATTCCTGCCTCATTGGACCGGCGGACGATGTTATAGATCCGCTGCTGCTCTTCTGTAGGCTCCCCAATGACGAAAGTTCTGGTGATATCCGAGCAGTAACCGTCTTTGACGACCCCCATATCAATCAGCAGGAAGTCTCCCGCCGTGATTTTCCGGGCGCCGGGAGATCCATGCGGCAGGGCGGCTTTCTCACCCGAAAGAACAATTGTGGAGAATGAAGGGCCGTCTGCACCATGCATTCTCATCAGATATTCCAGCTCTGCGGTAAGTTCGGCTTCTGTCATTCCCGGCTTCACTTTCCGGATTCCCTCATCCATGACTAGCTCGATGATGCGGATGGCTTCTCTGATGGCCCTGACTTCATCGGCTGATTTGCTGAGCCGTTGCTTGCCGATGAGCTCTTCAATGTCCATAACACATGCGTCGGGAAATGTTGAGGTCAGTCCTACATATCGTTCGTAATTCAATGCTTTCGGTTCGATCCCGATCGGCCCGTGCAGACCCTGGATCACTTCCTTGACCGCCTGCATCGGCAGCTGGTCATCCTGAATGGGGATGATCTGGTCCACTGCTGCGGCACCGGAAGCAGCTTCATGGTCAAGCGCGGGTACAAACAGTATGGCGTGCCTGGTTTCCGGGATGATGGCCAAGCCCATAAAACGCTCGTGCGGATTTGATAGGAACCCCGTGTAATAGAAAATGTTGGCTGGCGAGAGAAGCAGGGCTCCATTTACGCCATTGTCCTTAAGTGATTCGATAAGACGTCTTTGTCTGGTTTCGTAATGATTCATCATCATTCCCTCCTCGCGAAATTCCGATGCAAGTTTCATTCCACTATTTACACAACTACCATCAATAGACGTCTAAATATTTTGACATCAATTTGTGAGGTGTCTAAAGTCCCGACAGTTTGATGTGAGAGAGGAGGCCGGTTTCCCTTCCATAAATGATCTCCCGTCAATTGAGGCAAGCGATTTTCGCCGTACCCCACTCCCTCAGCTCTCATCGAAATACAACCAGAAATTTTCAATAGTCTCCTAAACTTGGAGTTCCCATTGGCACAGATATTGCAATCATCCATTAGCAAGAAAATAGAACAGAAGCAGAAGGAGGGGGAAGATGGACGCTGTATTGGAAGTTTCCAATTTAAAAACCTATTTCACAAAAAACAAAAAGACGATCCGCGCGGTCGATGGAATTGATTTTCAGATCAGAAAGGGGGAGACCGTGGCGCTTGTCGGGGAATCCGGCTGCGGAAAAAGCATGACATCCCTTTCCATCATGGGGTTGGTGCCTGCTCCCGCAGGCAAGGTTGTGGACGGTTCCATCAAGCTCAATGGAGTCGACCTGGTTCAGATGCCCGAGAAGAAGATGTACGAAATCCGCGGCAAGGAAGTCGCCATGATTTTCCAAGAGCCGATGACTTCGCTGAATCCGGTTTTGACGATTGGGGATCAGTTAACGGGTGTCATCATGCATCACTTAAAGGTGAATAAAAAAACAGCGACGGCGAAGGCGGCTGAGATGCTCGGAATTGTCGGGTTTTCAGATCCGCTCAAAACGTTGAAAGACTATCCGCACAGGCTGTCGGGCGGGATGCGCCAACGCGTCATGATTGCGATGGCAATGTCGTGCAATCCGAAGCTGCTCATTGCGGATGAACCGACGACTGCCTTGGATGTGACGATTCAGGCCCAGGTCCTTGAGCTGATGAAGGACCTTAGCAAGAAGTTCTCAACTTCCATTCTCCTGATCACTCATGATCTTGGCGTCGTATCCGAACTGGCCGAGCGGGTGATTGTCATGTACGCCGGACAGATTGTTGAAATCAGTGATGTCGATGACTTGTTTACAGAGCCTCTCCATCCGTATACAGAAGGGCTGATCCATTCGGTGCCGGACATTGAAGGGGACATCAGCCGTCTCCAGTCGATCAAAGGAAATGTGCCTGCCCCCGGTACCGTGCTGCCGGGATGCAAGTTTGCTCCGCGATGCAGCAAAGCTTTTTCAAGGTGCACGGAAAAGGTTCCGGATATGTATGTCCGGGAAGATGGCCGGTGCGTGCGCTGCTTTCTTTATGACGGGGAGGTGGAGGGATGAGTCCCGCGAAAAGATTGCTCCCGCAACAAGAAAAAGTTGGCGGAGAAAACCGTGGGAACTTGCTCGACGTTCAGCACCTGAAAATGCACTTTCCGATCAGGACAGGCATTCTTCAGCGGACGACCGGCTCTGTCAAGGCGGTTGACGACGTCAGCTTTACTGTGAAAAAAGGAGAAACGCTTGGCATCGTAGGAGAATCAGGGTGCGGAAAATCAACACTTGGGCGCTCCCTGATCCGATTGTATGAGCCGACAGGCGGCAAGATCCTATTTGGCGGAACTGACGTGACAACGTTAAAGGAGCGGGAGTTGGGCCTGGTTCTGAGGCGGAATATGCAAATGGTGTTTCAGGATCCGAATGCTTCCCTTAACCCGAGAAAGTCGCTTGGCAGCATTCTCATGGAACCGCTCCGTGTCCATGGAATCATGAGTAACAAGGAAGACCGGATGGACCACATCGCAGAAATTCTGCAGACAGTCGGTCTCCATCCCGCGGTCATCAACAATTATCCCCATGAGTTTTCAGGGGGACAGCGCCAGCGGATCGGCATTGCCCGCGCACTTATTCTGAACCCCGAACTGATTATTGCGGATGAGGCGGTTTCTGCCCTGGATGTGTCCATTCAGGCGCAGATCGTCAACTTGCTTGAGGATCTGCAGAAAAGGTTTGAGCTGACTTACATCTTTATTTCCCATGACCTGAGTGTTGTCCGCCATATCTCGGACAGGGTGGGCGTGATGTATCTGGGCAAGCTCATGGAACTGTCGGATAAAGAGAGCCTCTATGAAGAGCCATTACATCCTTATACGCAGTCTTTGCTGTCAGCGGTCCCGGTGATCCGGAAAAAAGGCAGCATAAAGCGTGAACGCATCATTTTGGAAGGGGATTTGCCGAGCCCTGCCGACCCTCCGGAAGGCTGTGTTTTCCATACACGATGCCCGTACGCGATGCCGCAGTGCAAGTCGGAAGCGCCCCTGTTCCGTGAAGCTGCACCCGGCCGACATGTTGCGTGCCATTTGTTCAACTAAATCGGCTCCTTGGAAAGGGGGTGGTCCGATTCGTCTGTAATTGATGGGGTTAATCATGCTAAACATGCACGGGAAACAATCGAAAAAAGGGGGATTTATATGTTCAGAAAACGACTTTGGCTCGTGGTGACCTTGGCAATGGCCATGCTCATCGCTGCGTGCTCACAGCCTGAAGAAGCAAAAAATATTGATGCAAATGCTGCGGAAAAGGAAGGGGCCGAAACTGCAGGGGGCAATCTCATCCTGGCCACGACTGCCGCACCGACTTTGTTCAATCCATACTATTCCACCGATACATCCAGTTCGACAATCGAGGGATTTATCTTCAGCGGCCTTGTGACCGTCGACCAGGACTTTAATCCGGAAGGGGACCTTGCGGAAAGCTGGGATTTCTCGGATGACGGTCTAAAGTGGACTTTTCATTTGCGCGAAAACGTGAAGTGGCATGACGGGGAGCCGATGACGGCTGATGACGTGGTCTTCTCTTACAACATCCCGCGTGATCCGGATTATGTCGGTCCAAGGGGCCTGCCGTTCGAGATCATCGAAGAGGTCAATAAAATCGATGATTACACTGTAGAGTTCGTCCTTTCGGAGCCGTATGCGCCATTCATAACGATTACAGCACAGTTTGAAGTACTGCCGAAACATATTCTTGGGGATGTGCCGATCGCGGAACTCGGCAAGCATCCATTCAATACGAAAGAGCCGATCGGAACCGGCCCGTTCAAATTCAAGGAATGGAAAGAAGGGGAATATATCGCACTGGAGGCAAACGAGGATTATCATCTCGGTGCACCAAAACTGGATGGGCTTTTGTACAAAATCGTTCCGGACACGAACACGCTGATGGCCCAGCTGCAGGTTGGGGAGATCAGCATGGCCGGCATTTCTCCCGAGTATGTAGGGATGGCCCAAGACCTGGAGTCCAAGGGCATGGTGAAGCTTGAATCCGGCCCGTCCAATGCATTTGAGTACATCGGTTACAACCTGAGGAATGAATTGTTCCAGGACAAAAAGGTCCGCCATGCACTGACGCATGCCATCGACAGGGAAGCCATCATCGAGGCGATTCTGGGAAGCGCGGGAACTGTGGCCCATGGCCCGGGAAGTCCTGCAAACTGGGCATTCAACCCGGATGTCCCAAAGTTCGAATATGATATTGAAAAAGCCAAGCAACTCCTGAGAGAAGCCGGCTGGAAACCGGGGCCTGACGGCATTCTGCAGAAGGACGGCAAAAAGTTTGAATTCGCGCTGAAGACAACTTCTGCCAATGAAATCCGTCAGCAAATTGCGGAAGTTGCCCAGCAACAATGGGCGGAAATCGGCATCAAAACATCGATCGAGGTGCTTGAGTGGAGCGCGTATGTGGAGCAGACAAGCCCGCCGAACTGGAATTTCGATGCGATGGTCGCGGGATGGTCGATCGGCAGCGACCCGGACCCGACATGGTTCTGGCATACATCCGAGATTGAAGCCGGTCTCAACTATAACGGTTACTCAAACCCTAAGGTCGATGAACTGCTTTCCAAGAATACGCAAATCGCAGATCTTGAAGAACGAAAAGCGGTCATTGCCGAGGCGGATGCCATCGTCACAGAGGATCAGCCGAATACCTTCATCTATTATCCCGAGGGATATCTGGCCATTTCGCCTAAGCTGGCGGGACCGACCTTTAACGCGGCAAACACCTACTATAAGATCCATGAATGGTATTTTGAATCCTAATGAGTCACGGGCGGGCATCTCCCAACTGGGTGATGCCCGGAATTATTCCTCATGATGGTTAATGGGAAGGAAGTGATCTGATTTGACGACTTATATCATCCGGCGATGTCTGATGGCCGTTCCGCTGTTGTTCCTCATCAGTGTCATTTCGTTTGGAATCATGAAAATGGCTCCGGGGGATCCGACTGCGCTGATGATGGACCCGATGATCAAACAGGAGAACCTTGAAGCTTATAAAGAATCTTACGGGCTCAATGACAGTGTGGTTGTCCAGTACGGACGGTGGCTGGGGAACATGGTCCAGGGAAATTTCGGGGAGTCGTTTATCCGCCAGGGCGTGCCGGTAAGTGAACTCATCACGGCCAGGCTGCCGAACACTCTTTTGCTGATGCTGGTTTCAACATTCATTGCGTTCGTGATCTCCATCCCGCTTGGGGTCTGGTCTGCCACCAAACGAAATTCGCGCCAGGACTATGCGATCACCGTTGTGTCTTTCCTCGGTGTCGCAACTCCGAACTTTTGGATCGGACTCGTTCTGATCATGGTGCTGTCCGTTCACCTCGGCTGGTTCCCGATTGGCGGTGTCGCGACATACGGCGAACCGTTCAGCGTTTGGGACCGCCTCCATCACCTGATCCTTCCTGCCTTCGTACTTGCAACTGCCGACATGGCCGGCCTGACCCGCTATTCCAGATCCAGCATGCTCGATGTGCTCAGGCAGGACTATATCCGTACGGCGAAGGCAAACGGCTTCCGGCAGAAGACGGTCATTTTCAAGCATGGGCTCCGGAATGCACTCATCCCGATCATTACAATCTTCGGCCTGATGCTGCCATCGTTCATCGGCGGATCGGTCATCATCGAGAGCGTCTTTGCGTGGCCGGGCATCGGACTGCTGTTCATGGAGGCGGCATTCCAGCGCGATTATCCGGTGATCATGGCGGTCGTGGTCATCGCGGCGACGCTTGTCGTCATCGGAAATTTGCTTGCGGATATTTTATATGCAGTCTTTGACCCGAGGATCGAGTATTGATGGAGAAAAAGGGGGGGCGTCCGTGACACTGACAAAAGAGAGACGGATACCAAATGAACCCGTCTTGGCAGAAGATTTCAGCTTGATGGGGCACGAGGCAATCTGGAAAGTGATGCTCCGGAAATTCATGAAAAACAAGCTTGCGGTGATCGGAGCGGTATTGCTGTTCGTCATCATCGGGGCGGCAATCTTTGCACCTTGGCTGGCACCCAAAGATCCGAGCCAGCAGGTGCTTCTCGACAAATTGGCACCACCGGGCAAGGACTATCCGCTTGGGGCGGATAATCTCGGGCGAGATACGCTGAGCCGCCTTTTGTACGGCGCCAGAATTTCCCTGCTTGTCGGATTCGCTTCAGTGGCCGGTTCAATATTCATCGGCACGGTCATCGGAGCGATCGCCGGGTACTTTGGCGGCATGCTCGATGCCGTCCTGATGCGTGTCGTGGATGCAATCATTTCGTTTCCATCACTGTTCCTGCTCATTACACTCGTGACCATTTTCGAGCCGAGCATTTTTACGCTGATCGGGATATTTGCCGTCTTCGGATGGACGGGAACCGCGCGGCTTGTACGCGGAGAGTTCCTTTCTCTCCGGAAGTCTGAATTCGTGCTGGCCGCGAGAACACTCGGAATCAGCAACACCCGTATCATCTTCTCACATATTCTGCCGAACGCACTCGGGCCGATCATCGTATCAGCTACGCTGGGCGTGGGAGGGGTCATATTGGCTGAGGCCGGTCTGAGTTATCTTGGACTCGGCATCCAGCCGCCGACCCCGAGCTGGGGGAATATGCTTCAGAGCGCGCAGAACCCACAGATTATGCTCGGTGCATGGTGGTACCCGCTATTCCCGGGCTTCATGATCCTGCTGACGGTACTGGCGTTCAACTTTGTCGGCGATGGGCTCCGGGATGCATTTGATCCGAAAATTGATGACTGAACAAGGAAAAGGCCGCTCTCCCAAGAGAGAGCGGCCTTTTCCGGTCAAGCATCCAGATCCAGATGTGTATAAAGAAATGAATAGATGTCCGTGTGCTCGTCAATGATCTTTGACACTGGTTTGCCGAGGCCATGACCGGCATCTTGTTCGATCCGGAGGAGAATGGGGGCCTCTCCCTCCTGTGCCTCCTGAAGTGCTGCCGCATACTTCATCGCGTGAAGCGGAACGACCCGGTCATCGGTGTCCGCGGTTGTAATCAGGACCGGCGGGTGCTCCCGTTCTTTGATGTTGTGGAGCGGAGAGTACGTGATGATGTTCAGGAAGTCTTCTTCATTTTTCTCAGGATGGCCGAATTCAGATGTCCAGAAACGACCGACCGTGAATTTGTGATATCGGAGCATATCGGTTACGGGCACTTGGCAGATGACCGCACCGTACAGATCCGGCCTGCGGTTCAGGCAGGCCGACACAAGCAGCCCGCCGTTGCTCGCCCCCATAATGGCGATTTTCGCGGGAGCTGTCCATTTTTCTGAGATCAGCCATTCGGCTGCCGAGATGAAATCCTCAAATACTTGTGGTTTGTTGGCGAACGTGCCGCCTTGGTGCCACGCCTCACCGTACTCTCCGCCGCCCCGGATATTTGCCACGGCATAGATACCCCCGTCCTCGATGAACATGGCGTTGGAGGCATTGAATGACGGAGTCATGCTGATGTTGAAGCCGCCGTATCCGTACAGGAGGACCGGATGGGATCCGTCGGGTTTCAGGTCTTTCCGGCTGGTGATGAACATGGGAATCTGTTTGCCGTCCGTCGAAGGGTAGAAAACCTGCCGGGTTGTGTACAGGTCAGGGTCCAATCCGCCCCAGGACTCCAGAACGATGCCCAATTCATCCGACTCAATCAGGTACCGCGCAACCGTTATGGGTGAAAGATAGGACGTATACCCGATCAGCACTTCTCCGTCTTTTTTGGATACTTGAATGTCCGAGATCGAAATCATTTCGGGCAAACCAAGTTTTTTCACATAGGTTCCATCAGTCTTGTACAGTTCGACGCGATGCCAGGCATGTTCCATGTAAGCCACAATCAGATGGTCACCGGCCATTTTCGGGAAGTAGAGAACACTGTCCCGCTCCGGAATGACTTCCAGCCAATGCTCTTTTTCGGGGCGTTCCGGATCCACGGAGATGATCCGCCCATTGGGAGCACCGGCAGTCGTATAAAGGAGGAACCGTCCTTCCGAATTTCCGATGTACGAGTAGTAACCATCCCCATCGGAAGCAAGAGGAAGGAAGTCGCCGTCCGACGCTGCTTCACGGTAGTAGAGGCGGCTTTTGTTTTCAGTTCCTTTCCATGATTGGAGGATGAGATGCCGATGGTCATCGGTGAAGGCTGCACCAAATGACAGCTCTTTATCGTCGGGACGTTCATGGATCAGAAGGTCTTCGGACTGAGGGGAATTCAGGCTGTGGAAATAAAGGCGGTTATGGTTGTTTCCGTCTTGTTCCGGCACAGTGCCCGGCTCCGGGTAACGGCTGTAATAAAAACCGGACCCGTCCTTTGTCCATGTGAGATCCGTGAACTTGCACCATCGGATGGTTTCAGGGAGTTCCTTGCCGGTTTGCAGGTTGCGGATGCGGATGGTCTGCCAATCGCTTCCGTTTTCTGATAAGGCATAAGCGAGCCATGTGCCATCGTTGCTGAACGAAAGTGCAGTCAGTGCGGTCGTCCCTTCCGGATTCAATTCGTTCGGATCCATGACTTTGTCCGGTTCTGCTGAAAGGCTGCTGGAGCGGCAGAGCACCGGCTGGTTCTGCAGCCCGTCGTTTTTCTGGTAATAGTAGTCGCCGTTCACTTTCTCCGGTGTGAAAAATCTGCCGGCATTCCAGCGCCTGGCGAGGTTTTTCTGCAACGGGGTCCGAACGGGCAGCGCATCGAAATAAGACCGAGTGCGTTGAGTCTGCTTTTTCATCCAGGCTTTTGTCTCAGGATACTCAGTGTCTTCAAGCCAGCGATAAGGGTCGCGTACTTCATGGCCGTGATAAGTGTCAACGGCAGCGGATTTGGTCACCGGTGTGCTCATCTTCATTTTCCTCCCTTTGTTTAATCACCAAACAACTTGCAAGTTGCATGCCATGGACGTCATGTCTTTTTTATTCGAGTGCAGATGACAAATTTCCCGGGAAATAATGAATATCCTTCCGGTTTTAGCAGAATCATGCCGGGTGCACAGGACTCTTTGATTAAGAACTGTATTCATACAGTTCTCGCAGTCACTTAATCAAGAAAACGCTATCTTGACATCGGAAGAGAGATTGATATATAACAGATGCTATAATCATAGTTATCAGAAAGTTCAACATTCCAACAAGAGGTGAGCAGACATGAATGTACCGCTGTTATTGACTGATTTCCTGGACCGGGCAGTGCGTCTGTACGGGGAGAAGACGGCCGTGATCGACCATGATGAGGGGCGCAGGCTGACCTATAACGAGCTGGGCCGGCGTGTGGACCAACTCTCTCACGGTTTGCGGTCGCTCGGTGTGGAGAAGGGGGACCGTGTCGCTTACCTCGCTCCGAACACGCTTGAAATGCTGGAAGGGTTCTACGGAATCTATCAGACAGGAGCGGTGATGGTGCCGCTCAACATCCGGCTCAAGCCGGAAGATTACCTGTTCATCCTCAACCACAGTGAATCCAGAGTGCTGTTTGCCGACCAGGACCTGCTGCATCTGATCGGGCCGGTCAAGGACAAGCTCGAAACCGTAGAGCGGATTATCGTCCACTATCATGACGGCCAAACGGAAGAGACGTCCTATGACGAGTGGCTGGCGCAGTTCCCGGAAGAACCGTTTGAGCGTGCGGAACTCGACGAGAATGACGTGGCGAGCCTGCTTTATACAAGCGGAACGACGGGGAATCCGAAGGGCGTCATGCTGACGCACCGGAACAACTACCTGCACGCAATGTCGCTCATGCACCATCTGCGGGTGTATGATACGGACACGTATCTCCACGTCCTGCCGATGTTCCACGTCAACGGCTGGGGCGCGCCGTTCTACTATACGGCGAACGGGGCGACGCATGTCTGCCTCCGGAAGGCACGGCCGGAGACCATCTGCGACGCGATCAATTCCCACGGTGTCACATCGGTGCATATGGCGCCGACCGTCCTCAACTCGCTGCTGCAGTACTTTGATTCCGAGAAGCCGCAGACCGGAACGGCCGATCTTCGCATCATCATCGCAGGTTCCGCTCCGCCGCCGGCTTTTATCCGCCGAGTCGAAGACGAACTGGGCTGGGAATTCATCCAGGTATACGGCATGACCGAATCGTCACCGCTCAGTCTCACGTCCTCGAGCCGGTCGACGGAAGCGCATCTGCCTTCCGAACAGCGCACCCGACTGAAAGCGAAAGCCGGCTACCCGATGATCGGCAACGACGTCCGCGTCGTGAATGACTTTGGGGAGGAAGTGCCGCATGACGGCAAGTCGATCGGTGAAATCGTCGTCCGGAGCCACGGTGTCATGAAAGGCTACTGGAAAAACGAAGAAGCGACCTCGGAAGCCCTGCGGAACGGCTGGCTTCATACCGGGGACATGGGAACTGTCGACGAATTCGGACACGTCGACATCACCGACCGGAAAAAGGACATCATCATCTCAGGCGGAGAAAACATCTCTTCCATTGAAGTGGAAGGCGCTCTCTATGAGCACCCGGACATCGTGGAGGCCGCCGTCATTGCGGTTCCTCATGAGAAATGGGGCGAGACTCCTCACGCCTACGTCGTCCTCCGGGAAGGGGCAAGCTTGAGTGAACAGGACGTCATTGACTTCTCCCGCTCTAAGCTCGCGCACTTCAAGGCTGTCACCGGCGTGACTTTTGTGGACGAGTTGCCGAAGACCGCATCGGGCAAGATCCAGAAAGTCAACTTGAGGAACGACTACTGGGAATCCCACAAAGAAGCGGCTTCCGCCGGGCGGTTCGTGAACTAAAATAGCGGAATTCAGCAGACCTGCTACGGCAGGTCTGTTTTGTATCTATTTCATGAATGATGGCAATCCCATAGTCCTAATTGGTGTAATTGTATATAATCCCCTTATAAATGGTTTCTTGAACAGGTAAAGGGGGGCGCTCCGAACAGCCAGGAGCCAGAAACACAACATACAAAGAGGGCTGTAGAGCTCCGCATCGTCATCCTCCCGTGAAAGCTATGGTAGGTCGCATAATGCTGCATCCGATGCAGAGGTACGTGCACTGAATGAGGCACAAAATTGGATAATTTCATGGTACATGTCATTACGACGACTAACCGCGGGTGGAGATATCCGGAATCGAAAATGCCGATGCCGAGATGCCCGCAATGTGAATATATTACCCGTGGATCAGATTACTTCCCGGAGGTTCTTAAGTATGAAAGATATACTGTTGTCCAAAGAAGAAGTTGTCAGAATTGGTTATGATTATGGTGAATTGGAGATGGATCCACCAGACGACATTTTATTCGTCCCAGAAGGGGATTCCATGGATGATTGGGTTCCGGTCACTGGCGTGGTTTATGATTTAGACGGTGATGAGAAAACTCTGTTGTTTTATGGGGAGTACGATTCAGGTCTTCCTCATGGAATTTCTGTGAATTTTCATTACAATGGGCAAATGGAACGGATCTGCCATATTTTCCATGGAGCGATTGATGGGGAGGACAAAAAATGGGATTCAGCGGGAAATCTTATCTTCCAGGGCGAGTACGTCTATGGAATCCTGGTGCGATATAAAAAATGGACATCTTCTGGCGAACTGATTGAGCAACAAACTGAGCCTGCAGAGGATATGCTGGAACTGATTGAAGCTCAGCGAACGTTTAATGAAACCCATGATTGGAAAAATCAATAAGAAAGAACTTTGTACGGTAGTAGATAGGAAAGAAGATAAACTCACACCAATATCTTTCGAGGATGATTGTTAATGGACAATAAATCACTGGGAAAAGAGATGTTGATTGAAAAGGGATACGACTATGATGATCTGGAGATGGAGCCGGCGAGCGACCAACTGTTTGTGCGGACCGGTAAGGAAGGGGACGACCTCGTTCCGGTCAATGGGCTGGTCTATGAACTGAGCGAGCAGGACGGCTCAGTCCTGAACTACGGTGAATATGCGGACGGATTACCCCATGGAATCTCTGTGGACTTCCATCCGAACGGCCAAGTGAAGCAGATCCACACCCATTTCCACGGTCCGATCCACGGCGAACAGCGCCAGTGGAACATGGAAGGCCGTCTCGTTTTCTGGGGAGAATACGAGTACGGTCATGAGCTGAGATTTAAAAGATGGGACGAGTCCGGTGACCTGGTTGAAGAGAAATCGGAACCGGACGAGAGCCAATTGACAATGATTGGTCAAAGCCGTGAATTCTATCAGAAACATTATGAAGCAGAATAAGAATGTTAACATCTGAAGAGGTGTTGTAGAAGAGCGTTCCGTGGGATAATCCGGTTGAGGAATATCTGGGCGACCAGGTACTGCGGCCTGATGGGGATGCTCCGTTTACCGGTCTGGCCTTCGAGCTGAGCGAGGATCAGGAGAACCTTCTCTTTTACGGCGGGTATAAAGGGCTCACGCATGGAATTTCCGCAGACGTTCACAGGAATGGGAGGCCAAAACGGATTTGCCGGATTTTTCGCGGGGCGATCAATGTGGAGGAGCGGAGATGGGATCCGGAATCGGACCCGGCTATGCTCGGGCTGATCGAGTCCCGGCGCGCGTACTATGAGAACCGTGAATAAGCAAAGGAAGTGTCGAGTGTGCAGGTGAATGATATCCATCCCCTTCGGCCGGATAAGGAAGAGTTTATCCATATCCAGGAGCGGCTGGCGAAACAGATCGACGTGAGCCGGCCGCTCCGGCTTGAAGATCTCCGGACGGTGGCCGGAGTGGATCTGGCTTACGCCGGAGAAGGCGATTCCGAGACCGGTTTCTGCCATATCGCTGTCTTTGATACGGCCACGATGCGGGTGATGGAGCGGTCCGGGGCGGTAGGGGAAATAGACATGCCGTATAGTCCCGGCTTCCTGACATTCCGGGAGCTGCCGCTGATCGTGGAGGCAGCGGGGAAGCTGGAGACGGTGCCTGACCTGTTCCTGTTCGACGGTAATGGCATTCTTCATCCACGCAGGATGGGGATTGCCTCGCACGCATCGTTTATTCTCGGAAAACCGGCTGTCGGTGTCGCCAAAACCTATTTCAGGATAGCGGAAACGGAGTACAAAGAGCCGGGCTGGGAGAAGGGCAGTTACACGGACATCACGGTGGGCCGGGAGACGCTCGGGCGCGCCGTCCGGACGTCCGCCGGCGTCAAGCCGGTGTTCGTTTCACCCGGCAACGGAATCGACCTGGATTCAGCGACGGATCTCGTCCTGTCCCTTACAGGACCTGAAAGCCGTCTGTCCATACCGGTGAGGGAAGCGGACATCTCGACACGCAGGATGCGCCGCGAATGGGAAAAAGAACAGAAGTGAGACCCGTGAATTCCGGAATGGATTCGCGGTTTTTTTTACGTTTGGGCCACCTCCGGATTGCTATAATGAAAAAGGAAGTGGGGAAAGGCGGGATACTATATGAAGAAACTATTGCTGGATGTCGATACTGGCATCGACGATGCGATTGCCCTGTTGCTCGCGGCCAAGGAATCCGAACTGATCGGGGTGACAACCGTAAACGGAAACACGTCGCTGGATAACGCGACGGCCAACACACTGAAGGTCCTCAGACTGATCGGGCGGGAAGACATTCCGGTCGTCCGCGGTGCGGGCCGTCCGCTCCTGCGCGAGCCTCATTTCGAGGCGAGGGTGCATGGTGATGACGGGATCGGCGGTGCACTTGGAAACATGGAACCGGGAACACCGGCGGAAGGGTTCGCTCCGGACTTTATCATTGAACAGGCTGAAAAACACAAGGGGGAGCTGACGCTCGTCCTGCTCGCCCCGCTTACGAACATGGCGCTCGCGGTACGAAAGGAGGCCCGGCTCAGGGACTGGCTGAAGGAAGTCGTCATTATGGGCGGCGCGTTGGATACTCCGGGGAACATCACGCCAAAGGCCGAGTTCAACATCTTCGTCGATCCGGAGGCGGCAAAAATCGTCTTCCAAGCCGGCCTTCCGATCACGCTTGTCGGGCTGGACGTCACGGAAAAGACGCTTCTCGACGAACCGCATGTCCGGGAAATGGCGGGGAGCGCGGAAGGGGAATTTATCCGGGAAGCGACCGTGCAGTATATGAACCGGTACGAAGAGATGACCGGAGGCCGTGCTTGTTCCATGCATGATCCGCTGGCGGTCGGCGTTGCACTTGACCGGTCGTTTGTGCGTACTGAGCGCCTTTATGTCGATGTGGAAACCTCCAGTTCCTTATGCGACGGCCAGACCGTATGTGATTTTAATCAGGTGACAGGCCGTGAAGCGAATATGGACGTCTGCATCGGAGTCGAAGGGGAGCGCTTCATCCGCTATCTGATCCAAAGTATGACCCGCTGACTAAAAAGCCCGTGATGCCAATCAGGCATCGCGGGCTTTTGATCATTTAAAGAAGAGTTCGAATACCCTTCGCATGGCGCTTTTTTCCGGACGTCCTCCGCGGGCCTTCCATTCGGGCACCACATACTTTTCCGTGAACTTCAGCTCGTAATCTGCCGCACGTTTATCGCGCAATCCATCATACCCAAAATTGAGATCCAGGCCATCTGCGTCATCAATCGTGAGTTTCATCGTCGTGAACGGTTCCCGCCCCAGTGCCTCGAACTCTTTGGCAAGCATAAGGATCAGGTGTTGAATATCGCCGGTCAGTTCATAGTAATCTTCGGTGCGTTCCAGATCGAGGATGTAGTGCATCTCCGCATCCGGCAGGTATTCCGTGCTGTCTTTCCTGAAAAAATAATAAAAGTACTCGGCGCGTTCACCCCGGTTTTCACCGTAAAACATGACCTTGTCCCAATCTGTTGGAATTGATCCAATGATTTTCTCAATCAGCTGCTGCGTAAGCGCTTCGAGGTTGGTTGTATCCATCCGCTCCGCCTCCCAATCTTGGTTCCATGCTAACAGAATCAACAAACTCCGTCATCTTGGACTTGGACGGTATCCTTTCGTCGGATGCGCGCACACTAACCGATATACAATCTTTCGGAAGGTTCGGCAAACTGCCAAAACATTGCTTTATCCGTGATTTCATGTGTTTCATCTACAATTATTCTGATTCAGTTGATTTTAAGATATACGGGATATACAATGGAACGTATATTTTTAATTTGCTCAGTTAATGGGCTAAAGGAGTGGAGACCGGTGAAAAAGTATGAAGAAGCGCTGGATTTGCATCGAGAGCTGGAAGGAAAGCTGCAGGTGACCGTAACGTCCCCGATCGAGTCGAAGCGTGACCTGAGCCTGGTGTATTCGCCGGGCGTCGCCGGTCCCTGCCTGGAAATCGAGCAGGACCCGGAAAGCATCTACGATTATACAATCAAGGGCCACACGGTCGGTGTCATCAGCAACGGCACGGCAGTGCTCGGCCTTGGAAATATCGGCGCCGCAGCTTCGATTCCCGTAATGGAAGGCAAGGCGGCACTGTTCAAGCGATTCGGAGGCGTGGATGCGTTTCCGGTCGTACTGGACACAGAAGACCCGGATGAGTTCGTGAACGCGGTCAAGCTGATGTCCGGCGTGTTCGGCGGGATCAACCTCGAAGACATTGCGGCCCCCGCGTGCTTCGAGATCGAGGATCGGCTGAAAGAGGAATTGGATATCCCGGTGTTCCACGATGACCAGCATGGTACGGCAATTGTTGTCGCTGCCGGCCTTCTGAATGCGTCCCGTCTGACCGGGCGCGAACTTCGTGACATGAAGGTTGTCATGAACGGCGCGGGTGCGGCAGGTGTGGCAATTGCAAAGCTGCTGCTCGGATTCGGAGTGGAACAGATTGTCATGTGCGATACCGCAGGTGCAATCTATGAAGGCCGGGCGGAGCGGATGAATGCCATGAAGGAATCGATCGCGCAGATGACGAACCCTGAAAGGAAAAACGGCAGCCTGGCGGAAGTCATCGTCGGCGCGGATGTGTTTATCGGGGTTTCCGCAGCAGGAGCGCTTACGCAGGACATGGTCCGCACGATGGCGGAGGAGCCGATCATCTTCGCGATGGCAAATCCGGTTCCGGAGATCATGCCGGATGAGGCAAAAGCTGCAGGTGCCCGAATCGTCGGAACGGGGCGCTCGGACTTCCCGAACCAAGTCAACAATATTCTCGCATTCCCGGGTATCTTCCGTGGAGCACTCAGTGTGCGGGCGAGCGAAGTGAACGAGGAAATGAAGCGTGCCGCTGCCCATGCGATTGCAGACCTGATCGGCCGTACGGCGCTTACCGATGACCGGATCATCCCGGATCCGTTTGACGTGCGGGTTGCGGACGCAGTGGCGAAATCAGTCGCGGACGCCGCGGTCCGGACGGGCGTCGCCCGGAAGGCACCCGTAAAAGCCTGACCAACCGCCTCATTCCCGAGGTGTCCGGAAAACGGTATAATGGAACGGACAACGAGTGGAATGGGGGAAGCGGGATGTCTTATTATGCAGTTTATCTGCCGATGAAAAACGAGGAACTGAGCCAGACACTGCGGCCGGATCACCTGGCGTTCCTGGATGAGCAGATTGAGAAGGGCAATGTGAAGGCAAAGGGCCGGTTTGCCGACGGCTCCGGCGGCATGGTGATTTACCAGGCCGAGTCACTGGAAGCGGCGGAGGAAATCGCCAAGCAGGACCCGTACGTCGAAAAAGGCGCACGCGGGATGGAAATCAAAGAATGGATCGCGACTTTCGCGTGAATGAGAAAACCAGCAGCCGGCGACGGCTGCTGGTTTTCTTTTGCTGGATGCGTCTCAATTGAGTATGTCAACGTCTCAATAAGATCGCCCGGTTTCATCCGCTCTTCCTCATCAGATAAAGGAAGTACGGCGCGCCGATGAGGGCGGCGATGATGCCGGCGGGGACGGTGAAGGCCGGCATCGAGTGGCCGATCGTGTCCGCCGCGACAAGGAGGCCGGCGCCGATCAGCATCGCCGCCGGCAGATAATGCTGGTGGCGCGGCCCGACAATGGTCCTGGCGATGTGCGGGGCCATCAGCCCGATAAAGGCGATGTAGCCGGTGACGGAGACAGCGGCCGCGGCAAGGGCGACTGCGATTGCAATCAAAATCATCCGGCTCCGGGACAGCTTCAGTCCGAGTCCGATCGCCGAAGATTCGCTGAGCGCCAGGATGTTGAGCATGTTTGACCGGTACAGGACAAACGGAACAAGCACAACGATCCACGGCAAGAGAGCAAGCACAAACGGCCAGTCCGCGCCCCAGACACTTCCCGCGAGCCACTGCGCGACAAAGGCGGCCTCCCGGCGCTCGGCACCGGAAATGAGCAGCATCATGCCGCCGGACAGGGCGGAAGCAAATCCGATCCCGACCAGAAGGAGGCGCATCGGTCGCAGTCCGCGCCCTTTCTCAACCGAAAACAGATAGATGAATGCCGCCGTCACGATGGCTCCGGCAAAGCCGACAGCAGGAAGCAGATAAGCGTAATACGGGATGTCTCCACCGGCAAACAGATAAAACACAGTGATGGCGAATCCTGCTCCGGAATGGATCCCGATGATGCCCGGGTCCGCCAGGTCATTCCGTGTGACGGTCTGGAGGATCGACCCGGAAACTGCAAGCGCAATTCCTGCAAGCACGAGCACCGTAAGCCTGGGCAAACGGACTTCAAGCAGGATAAAGGACTCCTTGAATGTGCCGTTGCCGGCCAGGACGGGAAGAAGCCGGTCGATCGTCACACCGGAAGCGCCGGCCGAGAGGGCGGCTAGGAGGACGGCGACGAACAGTGCGGCGAGCAAAAGGATACCGCGGAGCGTCCGGCGTTTTTTTGCATTATGCATCCCGGAGCCCTCCTTTCCGGACGATCATGAGGAAGAACGGCAGTCCGATCAGTGCGGTGATGGCGACGACCGGCGTCTCGAACGGCGCATTCAAGGTCCGGCCCGCGAGATCGGCCAGCACCATGAATACAGCGCCGAGCAGGGCGCTCATCGGAATGATCCGCGTATAATCCGAACCGCTGAAGGTCCGCACAATATGCGGGATGATCAGGCCGACAAACGCCAGGTTGCCGACAAGGGCGACGGCAGCCCCCGCGAGAAGAGCAGTGATGCCCATCATGATGGCTTTCATGAGGAATACCCGCTGGCCGAGGCCTGCAGCGACGTCTTCCTGCAGGCTGAGGATGGTCAGCTGGCGGCTGACGGCGATGGCGCCGATCAGTCCGATTGCGATAAACGGAACGACGATGAGCGCCTCCGGGGTCGTGCCCATGAGGCCGCCCGCTGTCCAGAGAGAGACATCCTTGGAAATCTGGAAGATGATGCCCGACCCGTCCGCGACCGCCTGCAGGAAAGCCGAAACCGCGGCGCCTGCGACGACAAGACGCATCGCGGACATGCCGCCCCGGCTGGACGCGCCGATGCCGAAGACCAGGATCATGCCGGCAGCGGCACCGACAAAGCAGGCGGCGAGGATGCCGAGGTAGGGAATGCCGGGAACCAGTGCCAGTGACAGGGCGAGCGCGGCGTTTGCGCCGGAAGTGAGCCCGAGAAGGCCGGGGTCCGCCAGCGGGTTGCGGGTGACCCCCTGCATGATCGCGCCAGCGACGCCGAGCGCTGCTCCGGTGAAGAGGGCCGCAATAACCCGCGGAATCCGGAGTTCCCGGAGGACGGAGGCATGCTCGCCGGCCGATGAGGACACCGCCTGCCATACATCACGTATGCCGGTATCCGCGGCGCCGAGTGTCAGCGCTGCGATAAAGGAGACGGCGACAAGAAGGCTGCCGAGCATAAGCTGTATCGGAAATGGAAGAAATCGTTTCGTGGTCATATCGTTTTATCACATTCCTCATCCAACGGAAAAGCGGCCCGCAAGATTGGCCGCTTTTCTTCTGTTATTCGTTTCCGAGAAATTCCTGTTCGAAGAAATCCAGCTGGTAATCAAGTGTCAGGGCATCATTGAAATAAGCTTTTTTGGCATCTGCGATGATCAGGTTGCCGTTTTTCACTGCCGGGATTTTTTTGAACCACTCGGCATCCGTGAACGCGGTGTCCTGATCTTTTGTCAGGCTCAAGATCAGATAGTCACCGGTATAGTCCCCGAGCACTTCCTGGGAGATGGCGAAGTAACCGGGCTCAAGCGCCACGTCTTCAACCTTCTTCGGCATCTTCAGGCCCATTGCCTGGTAGAGGATCTCTGTGCCGCGTCCCCAGTTGTCGCCAAACAGGTACAGCTGCTTCTCAAAGTTTTCCGCAACTGTGACGGTGGCATCGTCTCCGATTTTCTCTTTGATGCGCGTGCCAAGGTCTTCCGCGCGCTTCTTGAAGTCTTCAGCCCATTCAGTGGCTTCCTTTTCCTTGTTGACGACTTTGGCGATCTCGATGTGCTGCTGGAGGTAGTCGTTCTTGCCGTAGGTGAAGAGGACGGTCGGCGCGATTTTCTCCAATTTGTCGGCGTTCTGGATATTGTTCAGTCCGATGATCAGGTCGGGCTCCAGTTCGATGATTTTCTCGATGTCTTCATTGGAAACCACTTGCGCATCTTTCAGGGCTTCGTCAAAGTTCGGGTTGCCTGCCGACCAGGAGTCGACGCCGACAATCGGCACGCCGAGCTTGATCAGGTCGCCTGCGTAGGAAGACAGGACAACGACGCGCTGAGGGTCGGCCGGCACTTCGACGGGCCCGGTTTCCGATTCGTAGACGGTGGTGTCGGAGGCCGGTTTTTCTTCCGCGTCATTCTTGCTGTCATCGGTGGCGCCAGACGAACATGCGGCAAGCGCAAGTGTCATGAAAAGGGTGAGGATCAAAAACAGTTTCTTGTTCATGGAAATTCTCCTTCGGATGGTCATTTATTTGATCAGATCGTACGTCATGCAGAAGGGAGTCCCGGTTCTCGGGTCTTTTCCGATGACCGCATCGATGCGGAACACTTTTTTCAGCACATCAGGTACGAGGACTTCCTCAGGCGGTCCGCTCTTGACGAGTCTTCCCGCGGAAAGGGCAATCAGATGGTCGGAAAATCGCGCAGCCTGGTTGAGGTCATGCAGCACCATGACGATCGTCCGGCCCTCTTCCCGGTTCAATTTCTGAAGAAGCTCCAGAACTTCAAGCTGGTGGGCCATGTCCAGGTAGGTGGTCGGCTCATCCAGGAAGATGATTCCGGTGTCCTGTGCGAGTGCCATCGCAATCCAGGCCCGTTGCCGCTGGCCGCCGGACAGGGCATCCACCGGCCGGTCACGGAATTCATCCATGCGGGTCGCCCCGAGCGCCCAGTCGACCATGCGCCGGTCTTCCGCGCTCAGCCGCCCGAATCCTTTCTGGTAGGGGAACCTGCCGTAGGCGACAAGTTCTCCGACCAGGAGGCCGTTCGCGCTGTCCTGTGTCTGGGGTAGGATCGCCATCTTCCTGGCGAGTGCTTTCGTATCCATCGACCGGATATTGGCGCCGTCAAGCAGGACGGCGCCGTCCTGGTGGGGGATGATGCGCGTGATCGCCTTCAGGAGCGTCGATTTGCCGCATCCGTTGGAACCGATGATGGTCGTGATCTTGCCCTCGGGAAACGAAATGTCCATCCCGTGTACGATCGGTGTGTCCCCGTAGCCGACCTGGATCTGTTCGGCGAGCAGTTGCATATCGGATTACTCCTTTCTTTTTGGAATGGAACGTGTTATTCTCAATGAAAATGATTATCGGTGAGAATGATTTTCAATTTCAGATGATAAAGCCAAATTCTGAAGGTGTCAACTGTTTTCTGGAGCATAAGAGGGAGGAATCGACATGACAGAACCAATCCGGGATGTGACGATTATCGGCGGTGGGCCGGCGGGGCTGTATTCGGCGTTTTACAGCGGCCTTCGCGGCATGGATGTGAGGCTGATCGAGGCAAGGGAAGAACTCGGCGGTAAGATTTGCCTGTTCAGGGAAAAGGTGATCTGGGATGCGGGTGGCCAGCCTCCGCTCCAGGGAGAGACGTTCCGAAAGCAGCTGATTGAACAGGGGAAAACATTCGGCCCGGAAATCCTGACCAATACGAAAATCACCTCGATCCGGAAAAATGGCCTGGGTTTGTTCGAGACGGAGGACCATCTGGGACGGGTCCATCTGTCCAAGGCCATCATCATGGCGAACGGCGGCGGAATCGTGACGCCCCAGAAGCTTAAGCTTCAGGGTGCTGCCGTGGCGGAGATGGACAATCTTCACTACACGATGCCGTCACTCGCGACTTTCACGGGCAGAACCGTGCTGATCTCGGGCGGCGGCGATGCGGCGGTTGACTGGGCGGACGAGCTGTCCGGCATCGCGGCGAAAGTGATTCTCGTCCACCGCAGGGATAATTTCTGCGCGCATGAGGCACAGGTGGAAAAGGTGAGGCGAAGCGGCACGGATATCTTGCTGAATGTGGCGATCCACCGGTTGTTTGCCGATGGAGCGAAAACCCGGATCGAAATGGTGGAGCTGAAGGACACGGAAACGGGCGCCCTCACCCGCGTCGAAGTGGATGATGTCGTCATCAGCCACGGCTATGAGCGGGATGCCACACTTGAGTTCGGAGCCGGTTCCGAACCCCTCCGGAAAGACGGCCATTTCTTCGAGGGAAGGGCTGATGCGGCCACCTCTGTTCCGGGTATTTTTGCGGCAGGTGATTGCCTGTCCTATGCAGGTAAGGTGAACCTTTTGGTCGGCGCATTCCAGGATGCCGTCAATGCCGTCAACCGCGCCAAAACGTATGTCGATCCGGAAGCGCATGATCGCGGCATGGTCTCTTCGCACAACGAGCGCTTTAAAGAGCGGAACCGCTCCCTCATCAGGCAAATGGCGGATGAAGTGAATACGGTTAGATGAAGGGCAACAAAGTGCGTTCACTCTATATCCGGGTAATTACAGATTGCCATACCCGATACGCCAACCGGACAGGACCTGCAGGACAAATGCAGGGCGGTCCGGTTTTTGTGCACCTCCCGATTATAAAGAGGAAAGATAATATTCAGAAATATATTGCACCCGGTACCCAATCATGATAGTGTAACAATCAGATTGAAGGACTTCCTTCATTGATGGAAGAAACATGCAGGATTCGCTTCAAAATGGGCCCGGGCAGTTATCGCAGTACCGTATTCATTTATTTCCCGTCCATTAGCCTTGTTGCTGTGACGGTTACATAGGGTCGAAGGGGGGTGAAGGGATGATGTTGAAGGGTTTGGTACACAGGGAAATCCTGAAGCTGCCGAGGGGGCAGCGGAAAGTGGCCGAGTATGTGATGGAGCGGCCGCATGAAGTTGCGGTCTGTTCGGGTTCAGAGCTCGGGGAGCGGACCGGGACGAGTGAGTCGACGGTGATCCGATTCAGCTACAACATGGGATTCACCGGTTACCCGGCACTGCAGAAAGCGATCCGGGAAGAATTGTATACGCCGGAAAGCAGCTTTTCGGATTACCAGAAAGACAAACTGTCGATCGGCGGGGATGGCCGGATTTTCGAGGAAGTCATGGAGCGGGACCGGCAGGCCATCGCCGAGACGGCTCGCAACATCGAATCCGCACAGTTTGACCGGGCTGTGCGCGAGATTCTCACTGCCGAGAACCTGGCCGTGCTTGGCCTGCGTGCTTCTTATCCTGCAGCGTCATGGCTTGCACTCATGCTCAGGCTCGTCCGTGATGGTGTCCATGTCATGCATCCCCAGGCGGAGGACCCGGCCCTTACAATGGTCCGGACGGACAGCCGCTCCGTGCTGATCGTCTTCGGCTTCCACCGCTATCTCACAGAGACGATTGAGATTTCAAGGCTTGCAAAAAAGCGGGGGGCTTTCATCATCGGCATCAGCGACTCCCTGTCGGCCCCTGTTTCCGCATACTGCGACTTGCTGTTCACCATCGAATCAGGAACTTCGACCATCGACAAGGCGGCGCCGCTCTTTTCGTTCCTGAACGCGCTTGTGGCAGCCGTATGCGTGAAAAATCCTGCTGCGGTGCAAAAGAGGCACGAAGAAGCACGGGAAATCGACAATGGATTTTATTATGTGGAAGGCATCTGAAACAAGGGGGAGGGATGAAGATGGAGCAACCGGTGATCCGATCGTTTGAGAAGGAAGAAGTTCATCAGGCTTCAGAACTGGAGCGGGCAGTATGGGGAAGCACGACGCCGCCCCAGCAGTTCATGACCGCGATGAAAAACGGAGGCCTTCTGATCGGTGCCTTTATCGGGGAACAGGCGGTGGGCTTCCAGTACAGCTTCGCCGGTTTTGACGGAAAGCGGCCTTACCTGTGTTCACACATGCTGGCCCTCCTTCCGGAATACCGCCACTCGGGGCTTGGCGCGGCGATCAAGAGGCATCAGGCGGAACTCGCGAGAGAGATCGGCTATAACTGGATCCAGTGGACATTCGACCCGCTCGAAAGCCGCAATGCCTACCTGAACATCCGCAAGCTTGGCGGAGTGGTCAGCACCTACTGGGAAAACTGCTACGGCGAGATGAAAGATCCTCTGAACGCAGGGCTTCCGACAGACCGATTCCGCCTGGACTGGTGGATCAAAAGCCCGCGCGTGACGGATGGCATCCGCCAGCCGGAATTGGCCTGGGCGCACCCGTACACGGTGTCCTTCAGCGGGTCCGGCCAGCCTGTGCTGAACACTCCGGGAAGCGCTCCGGATGCAACTGGTTTCGCTGTCCCTGTTCCCGCCGATTTCCAGGCGATGCGCAAAGAGGACATGGCACTGGCCATCGACTGGCGGGAAAAGACGAGAGGGATTTTCACAGAGGCATTCAGAGCGGGATACGTTCTGGCCGATGTCCGGAGAAAAGACAGCCGCCTGAATGAATATATCCTTTACCGCAAAGAACATGTGCCGCTATAACGACAAAAAGGAGATGGGAAATTTGATCATCAAAGAGATTCGCATGCGCCGTATGGAAATGCGCATGAAACACCCATTTACGACGAGTTTCGGAACGATGCAGGATAAGCCGTTCCTGCTGATCGAGGCAATTGACGAGGAAGGGAATTCCGGCTGGGGGGAGTCGGTCGCTTTTACCTACCCATGGTATGCGGAAGAAACGGTTGAAACGAACGCACATGTCATCCGCGACATTCTCGTTCCTCTGCTGCTCGGCAAAGACATCAGCCATCCGGACGAGGTCAATGAAATTTTCTCCCCGATCCGCCGGAACAACATGGCAAAATCCGCTGTTGAGGGCGCCATATGGGACCTCTACGCCAAACGGAACAAGCTGACTCTTGCGGAAGCGCTTGGCGGTGACAAGGAAACAATCGATGTCGGCATCTCGATCGGCATCCAGGACAGCAAAGAGCAGATGGTCGAGACGGTCCGCGACTTTATCGGACAGGGTTACAAGCGGATCAAGATGAAGATCAAACCAGGTGTCGACATTGAGGTCATCCGTGCGGTCAGGGAAGCGTTTCCGGATGTCCCGCTCATGGCGGATGCGAACTCCGCGTACACCCTGGATGACATCGAGCTCCTCAAGTTGCTCGATGACTTTAATCTCATGATGGTTGAACAGCCGCTCGCGCATGATGACATCATTGATCATGCCAAGCTTCAGGAAGAGCTTGAGACGCCGGTCTGCCTGGACGAAAGCATCCATTCGCTGGAGGATGCGCGCAAGGCGGTCGAACTCGGCAGCTGCCGGATCATCAACGTGAAGATCGGCCGTGTCGGAGGGTTGACCGAGGCAAAGAAAATCCACGATTATTGTGTCGGAAAAGGAATTGATCTCTGGTGCGGCGGCATGCTTGAGGCGGGCATCGGACGCGCCCACAACGTCGCACTGACAACGCTGCCTGGCTTCACGCTGCCGGGGGATACGGCGGGTTCCGACCGGTATTGGGAAGAAGATATCATCACGCCTGCGGTTGAAGCGGTGGATGGCGAAATCACCGTTCCTTCCGGTTACGGAATCGGATATGAGCCGGATCTTGAAAAGATGAACAAGTACACGGTGGGAGAAGAGGTCTTCCGGTCGGAAATGACAGAGACCGCCCGCTGAGGGAGAGCGGAGAGGTCAGAGCGGAAACAAACGGTGCTTGCGGGCACCGGTTTCCTTTCGCTTCACAAGACTGAACATTCCGCAAATTAGACGATTGCGGGCTATGGCCTAATCTTTTTTTGAACGACTTGAATCCTAAGACCTTTCCGGGTATCTCGCCGACATGCCGGAAACGCTTTCTTGGCCATGAAAAGATGTTCATCTTAGAAAACACACAGGGGGATGGCCTGTTTTGACGGACAGGTAACCTTCCTGTAAACGGAGGGGATGCAAGTTGAAAGAAAGTATCCGGCTGGGCGCCGCATTTGCAGGGGTAGTGGTCGGGGCAGGCTTTGCCTCTGGCCAGGAAATTCTACAGTTTTTCACAAGTTTCGGATTGTGGGGGATTGCCGGCGGTATCGCCGCTATGTTCGTGTTTGCTTTTATCGGAATGAATCTGGCCAGCATCGGGAGTTCACTCAAGTCGAAATCCCATAAGGAAATCATCTATAAGATTTGCGGGAAACCGATCGGCTTGTTTGTGGACGCCGTCATCACGTTCTTCCTCTTTGGCGTAGCAGTCATTATGTACGCTGGCGCAGGCTCGCTTTTTGAAGAACAGTTCGGGATTCCGGCTGTTGTCGGCAGCTTGTTCATGGTCGTGGCGACCATGGTGACGGTTCTGCTTAATGTCCAGAAAATCATCACGTTGATCGGAGCCGTCACGCCATTCCTGGTGGCGATGATCATCATCTTGGCGGGCTATTCGGTTATGACGGCCGACATTTCAGGTACGGAAATTGCACGGTTGGCGCAGGAACAGGATGCAGCAGCGCCCCACTGGCTGCTGAGCGCCTTCCTGTATGTCTCCTTTAACATCGCATGCAGCGCATCCATGCTTGCCGTCATGGGCGGTACGGTAAAGGACCGCAAGACCGCGGCAATCGGCGGCGCAATCGGCGGGGGGCTGCTTGGTATCCTGATTCTGCTCGTCAACATCGCCATGATGGCCAAGTTGGATGCAGTGGGCGGAGCAGCCATGCCGATATTGGCACTTGCCGCTGAGGTCTCGCCGATTCTCGCCAATATCATGGCAATCGTGCTGCTCTGCATGATTTACAACACGGCTGTCGGTATGCTTTACTCCTTTACAGCGCGTGTATCGGAAGCGGGCACAGCGCGTTTCAAGGCGTATGTGTTCCTGTTCGGCATCGGCGGTTTTGCACTCAGCTTTGTCGGATTTGTCAGCCTGGTCGGTACCCTGTATCCGATCACTGGCTACCTCGGATTTGCGCTGATCGGTGCAGTGGTCATCTACTGGTTCCGAAAAGTTGCCGCTGGTGCAAGGGTCAGCAGTGAAACAGCTTAAAATTTGAGTAAGGGATGCGCCGTTTATCTCGGTGCATCCCTTATGATTTGCATTGAAAGTACCATGGACATCTGTTCGGATTTATCCCAAAATGTAAAATACCGGATTAAAGGAATATGAGATGAAGAGGGGTAAAATGAAGAAAAAAGTAGCTTTAATTGTGAGCGTGCTGATGTTGGCGATGAGTTTCCGGATGCCGGGAATACATGCAGAAAACTTAACCGAACCTGACCCGGGACAACATCTATTATATGCCTATATCACTTCGGCTAAGGCGGGAGACAACTTTGTGCCTTACTATTCCGATGCAGACAGTCAAGAAGAAATCGGAGAATTGAAAGCCGGAGAGAAAGTAGCCGTTTTGGAAATAGGGGACCGGCGCTCGAACGTACAGGTTCTGCAAGAAGACGGGGCAATCAATAAACAACAACTGTCCGAACCTGTCCGAGTCTTTGTTGCAAATGAATTTCTCGAAATGATTGAAGAAGAGAATCTCCCTGAAACAGAAGAGGCAGCTCCGGAAGATCCGCCCGTGAATCCGGATTCAGCCACAGATGGAATGGAAGATGCGGAAGTGCCCGGGGGCGATCTTGCCGAGACAAAAGAGAAACCGGAGCCTGTTGAAGAGCAGGCTGCACCAGAGACGACCGAAGTCCAAGCTAAATCTGATCCGGTTGATGAAAATCAGAAAGAATCCGGAGAAACAGCCAATCCGGAGCCGGCAACTTCGATGATGAGCGTGCAGAACGAGGCGACGGCAAGTCATCCCGCTCTGTACGGCTTGGCACTAAAGTCTCCGACACGGGTATATGATCGTCAAAACCCGTCCGCTGTGCTGAAAAGTTATGGCCAAGGGACGATTTTAAAATTTACTCAAGCCGATGGAGAATGGTACGCCGCTACTGTCTACATAGCCGGTCAGGCAAAAGACGGCCTGATCGCCAAAAAAGATGTCGATTTGCTGGTCGGGGATTCGTCAGGGTCCGGATATGCGGCCAAGCAGACGGTTCACGTCTATTCGGGGCCGGATACCGGTTCTGCTGTACTGAAAAGCTATCCGCTCAATCAGCGGCTTGCTTACCGGACGCTTTCAGAGAACTGGCACTCTGCAACTGTATACGTCTCGGGCGAAAAGAAAAAAGGATACATCCGCAAAGCCGATGTATCCGGTGAAAAAGTTGAAGGGTTGCCTCTTAAGGGAATCGCACTGAAGTCCCCGACCCATGTGTTTTCAAGCCAGGATCTCGATTCCAAAAAACTGAAGTCATATGGAGAAGGCAAAATCCTGTCTTACCGCTCCACATCCGGTGATTGGTACGGGGCGACCGTCTATGTAAATGGCAAGGCGATGTCCGGCTTTATCCACAAAAGCCACGTTGCGAATATTACGGAGCGGCCAACACCGTTAAGGGGCGTTGCGAAAAAGCAGCCGACTCCGGTTTACTCATCAGCATCCCTGAGTGCGCCTTCCCTTAAGACTTATTCCGCGGGTACTGTCCTCAAGTATGAGACATTTGCAGGGGATTGGTATAAGGCGACGGTGTATGTAAGTGGAAAGGCGCGTACTGGGTATATTCACCGATCCCATGTGATCCATGCCGCCAACCCGCAAATAAGAATCCAGGGCGCTGCCGCAAAATCCAAGGTCCCTGTTTATTCGCGGGCTTCGCGGAACAGTACGAGCCTGAAAAGCTATTCGTTCGGCCATAAGCTCACTTATTATTCGTTCATTCCGGGATGGTATGAGGCGACCGTTTATGTGAATGGGAAAGCGCGGAAAGGGTACATACATGAATCCGATGTCTTAAGTCTGCAGGGTAAAAAAGTAGTCCTGGACGCCGGGCATGGAGGACATGATCCGGGTGGTGTAGCCCTGGGTTTGGTTGAGAAGGAAATCGTCCTTGATACGGCTCTCCGTGCAGAGCGTCTGTTGAAAAATGCCGGTGCCCACGTGATCATGACCAGAAAGACCGACATCTTTCTGGAACTCTCTGAGCGCGCTGCGATTGCAAACTCCTCAGGCGCGGACTTGTTTATCAGTATTCACGCCAACAAGTTTAATGGTGACGCCAAAGGTGTGGAAACGTTCTGGTATGGGAAATACGAAAAACAGCGGAGCATCCACCTTGCAAACGCTTTGCAGGACCAACTGGTTGCCAGGATGGGAATGTCTTACAGGCGCGTGGCAGAAGGGAATTTCCACGTGATCCGGGAAACGAAAATTCCAAGTTCACTAATTGAAATCGGGTTCATCGATCACCCCCAAGATTCCGCCAAATTGGCTCAGGCCATTTATCGGGAACGGGCAGCAGAAGCCATTCTTCTCGGAATCGGCGACTATTTTTAAATTGAAAATCGGCTTCAGCCCATTAACAGGGCTGAAGCCGATTTCTTTGATTCTGCGGTTAATTCGTCAGCTCACCGTTGTTTTTGAAGGTGTAGACCGCTCCATCGATTTCAAGCGTGCCTCCACTCTGGCGCTTGCCGTCTTCGTGGAGATAGTAGGTCTTGCTGTTTTTCGGGTCGTTCAGCCAGCCTGTTTTCATCGCTCCTGTTTTTGCATCGAAGTAATACCAGTCTCCATCGACTTTTGTCCATCCTGTGCGGAGATCGCCGTTTTTGTGGAAGTAGTACGTTTCTCCTTCAGCCTCCAGCCAGCCGGTCACTTTATTTCCTTTGTGATCCAGGTAGGACATCTTGCCATTTTTCTGTACGGTCCAGCCGATCGGTTCAAGGCCGCCCGGGTCGGCAGTGATCCGGCCTTCGATCTGTGGATCCACAGTGCCGAGCGATTGGATATAGTCGATGAACATTTCCCAATCCGCAAATCCGGGCTCGCTGACCCGGCCTTCTTCATAGGCCTGTGCGAACATGTCATACCCGTCTCCGCCTTTGGCGGTGAAAATGTTGGTTGCCACCTTGTACATGGCTACAGGGTCGATTTTAGTCGTGTTGCCGTCTTCACCGACCACGCCTGCGTCAAATACCCGTTCGCCGGCCGGCTGTTCAGGATCGAACTTGAACTTCATTCCGGCAACGTGGAGGAATGCGCCGGAAGCCGTCGGATAAGCGGAGACGCTGTGCTCAAGCGCGGACAGGATCTCAGACCCGCTCAGTTCCATGATGGCAAGGGAGTTGCCGAACGGCATGACATTGATTACTTCACCGACCGTGATGTCCCCTTCGTTGATGGAAGCCCGGATGCCACCGCCGTTCGTCAGAGCGATCGAAGTCGCGCTGTCGATCGTCTTGGCTTTTGCGAGCATGCCGTCCGTGATGAGGTTGCCCAGGTTCGTTTCTTGTGTGCGTACCTTTGCCCGCTCGCCGTCAAGCGTAGTGAAGGCTGTGACACCGGTCGATTCTTGTTTGATTTGTTCAACCCGTTCCTTGTACGGCTTGAGGGCCGCTTCATAGTCCGCGTCTGCTTCAGCGGAGGATGTGTCATGAAGCTGCCCCGAGTAGGACGTGATGGCGCCGCTGTCATCGAATGTCACATCAAGCTGGCCGAGGAATTTGCCGTATTCAAAGGCCTGGACGATGACCGTCGGCTCATTCCGTCCATCCTGGTAGACGGTAGGCTCGCTGAGTTCCACATGGGTGTGTCCGCCGACGATGACGTCGATGCCTTGCACGTTTTTCGCCAAGAGCAGGTCATTGTCATATACGGGTGAATCATTATAGCCGATATGAGTGAGGGCGATGATTTTGTCGACACCCTGGTTCCTGAAAGCGTCAACGGCTTCTTGTGCCGCTGAAATGTAATTGCTGAATGCGACCGAACCGACGCTTGAGATGTCCGGTGTTTCTTCCGTCGTCAGCCCGAAGATGCCGACCTGCTCACCGTCGATTTCCTTGATGATGCCTTTGTAGATGCCTCCGCCGCTGAAGGAGGAGGTGTACACATCATGCTGGAGCCCATCAAAAAGCGTATCGCCGGAAAAGTCGACGTTCGCCGAAACAAACGGGAATTGTGCACCGGTTACGAATTCGCTCAGTTTCTGATGGCCTTCCGGTCTTGATCCCAGATCGAATTCATGGTTGCCGAAGGTCATGGCATCGTATCCGAGCTTATTCATCAGTTCCAGGCTCACAGCGCCTTGGTATTCGTTGAAATAAAGGGTGCCGGAAAAGACATCCCCTGCATCCAGCAGAAGATGGTTCGGATGCACGCTTCTGATTTGTTCGACAATCGTTGCCCGCTGGGGAATGGTCTCAACATGCGAATGCGTATCATTTGTGTGCATGACGGTGAGATCGAAATCGCCTTCAGCAGCAAATGTGTTCCCCGGAATACCGGAGAAACCAAATGCCAGGAGTAATACGGCTGCAGACGACTTGATCCATTTGGATTTCTGCATAAAGATCCCTCTTTCTCATGTGATTAATGTAGGAGTCAGGTTCACGAAGCCTGTTCCATTTTGTTGCCGGCCGCGCCGTTTCCGAAAATCGATTCCGCCCATTCCGGATTGTCGATGAACGGGTTGCGGTTGCCCTGGATGTCAAAGATCACATCGTTCCTGTGCTGTTCGAAGTCGCTGACCGGGTCCATCTCATGCCACTCGAGAAGGACGGAAAGCTTGCCGTGGAACGGGGCACTGCCGTTGTTGACTTGTTCATTGAGTTCAAGATCCACCCGGTCGCCTTCTTCATAGCGGGTCGCCATATAGAAGAGCATCCGTGCGACGTCTCCCTTAACCTCATCAGGCGCTTCAAATGAATCACCGTCGCGAAGGCATCCGCTGCAGTTGCTGACCGGATTGCCTCCATAATCGAAGTCAAGGTTGCCCCGGGTGCTATTCACCTGGACGTCTGTCGGCCGAAGGTGGTGAATGTCTGTTCCGGGGCCACGGGAAGTGCCGAAATCTCCGTGGGATTTTGCCCAGACGTGCTCGCGGTTCCAATCTCCGACCTGCCCGCCGTTCCGATCTTTGGAGCGGGACTGCTGGGAGTAAAACAGGATGACATTGTCCGGACGATCGGGGTCCTCGTCCGTCAGACGCAGCGCTTCCCACACTTCTGAATAGGAGAGGACTTCCTGTTCTGAAATGATATCGTGGAGGGCGGCCTTCAGGGCTTCGCCTTCCAGGCCTTCCGTTCCGCTGTAGTAGTTGTCCGGATCACCCGGCTCTTCCGGATTTCCGGGTTGCTCCGCCGTTTTTATCGTTACTGCGAAACGGGCGGTCACGGTGCTCTTGCCGTCTGTTGCCGTCACGGCTACGAGATGCGTGCCGGCTTCCAGGTCGAGCGTCAGTGTGCTGCCGGAGACGGTACCTTTTGTCGCCGAGTAGGTGAGGGGATCGCCGTCCGGATCTGAGAAGTGGTCCGACAGATCGACGGAGATGCCTTCTCCCTCGGTCGCCGACTGGTCCTTAATCGGTGAGGACACTACAGGCGCCCGGTTGGTTTCGGGTGCAGGTTCTTTCTCACCCGGAAGGCCGATCAGCCGGCCTTTGGAATCATAGATTGTCACAAGTTCCGGAGAAGCTTTTTTTTCAAACGTGATTGATTGGATGTTTTCGCCGCCGCGGATCTCAAGCGGCTTCCCGCCTTCGATGATCAGCTCCATCACTTCAGTACCTTTGGCATCGATGATCGTGCCGTCCTGTTTCGGCTTGAGATAAACTTTCTGACTTTGGAAGCCTTCGCCGTGGAATTCCGCGTAGCGTCCATTCAGGTGAAGACCGTCCGGGATGACGCCGTGTTCGTTGATTGTGACGGATACACTTTGCTTTCCGATCGTCACTTTCTTTTTGTCAGGCTTGTCAAAGACATAGTGATCTTCCGGCACGATCGGTTCGAAATCCATGCCTTCCAAAAGGTCGATCTGGACCATGAGCGGATCGTGATCGCTCGCGCGTCCTGCCATGTCGGTAAAGTCTGCATTGACGTGAAGAATATCGATTTCCGTGTCATCCACAAGGTTGTTCGAGACGATAATGTGGTCCAGTACCTGTGAGTTGCCCTGGTAAATGTACGTATAGCGGTCAGGTGCTTCGACATGGCGGATCATATTCGTCATCAGGTCGCCTTCCAGGATTTTGAGTGGTTCAGCGAACTGATAGTCGTTGAAGTCGCCGACTGCAACGACATTCGCATCCGGATCGTCCGCTTTCACGTCTTCGACGAAACCACGGACCAACTTGGCGATTTCGATGCGTTGCGCTTCGCTGCCCAGGACCGGCGGCTGGATTTTGCCGAAGATCGGGGTGTCTCCGCCTTTGGAGTTCCAGTGGTTTGCGATGACGACGATGCGCTCGCCCTGGAAGTCGAATTGGGCGGCTAGCGGCTTGCGGCTGTTTTCGAATGCCGGGTCGTTCGGCGCGATGCGGCCAGGGTTCAGCGTGAGCTTGCCGTCCTCGTAGCCGACAGCTGTTGTCGCGTCTCCGTGGGGAATCCCGTCAGTGAGCGAGACGCGCTCAGGGTTGTAGAGGAAGCCGACGCGTATATTCGCGCCCGGCTGGCCGCCGTCTTTGTCGTTGACCGGGTTGATGTTCACATATTCATAACGGACACCGCCCGCCTCGACGATGGCGTCGATCAGGCGCTGGTACGATTCGGATGCATCAGAGTCGCCGGCGTCCGGGCCGTTATTGTCCTGGACTTCGGTCACGCCGACGATGTCAGGGCTTTTCATGTCGGTCGCAAATGCGCGGGCGAGCTTGCGTGCCTTGTCATCGGACGTGGTCTTTTTGTTGTTCGAAAAATTCTCGAGATTGTAGGAAGCGATCGTCAGCTTGTCCTCATTCTTGACGATTGTCGTCTGTTCCGGCTCCGTGTCGCCTTCCAAATGGTTCGCCTGCATCTCTTCGAGTGAAGCGAAGATCTTGTAGTTCTGGAACGAGTAGCCCACGACGCCCATGTTCGGGCCTTTGAACCGGTCACCAGTCGCAACTTTGAAATCACGTGCCGGGCCGTTTGGCTCGAGGCGGAACTGGATGCGCTCCGCGTTTTGGTCACCTTCCTTGTAGAGGATCCCGCCGTGGATCGTTTCTTCCGGCCAATCTTCGAGTACGGTGACGAGATCGCCGTGTTCCTGCGGGCCGACTGCACGGATATCGCCGACCGTCACTCGCATGCCCTCAAGGCTTTCCCAGAAGTCGATCGCATCCGATCCCGGGTCAAAAATGGTGAGCTGGTCATCGTCGACTGTCTCTGCGGGGAGATTCCTCTCATCAATCAGGACCGGGTCAGGCAGATCCAGGCCGCGTTCAAGCACAGTCACCTGTCCGCCGCGGTCATCACGCACGTTGATCTGGGTGACCGGAAGATCGGTCTCCTGGCGGTCCGAGAAACCGTCTATGGCGTACTCGCTCACTTCACCGGAGACGGAGACGAGATCGCCGATTTGGACCGGCCAGCCGTTGCGCCCCGCATAGAGCGTGATCGCTTCGGACGTGTGCGGGTCGTTGTCCGCCAGCTCATCCGGCGTCTGGATGTGGTAATAATGCGAGCCGTTCAGCTCGTAATGATAAGTGACGATCCCTTCCACGCCTTCGACCCGCTGGCCGTCAAACGAGGTGAAGTGGCCGGCGCCCTGGATGTCATGGATGCGGAGCGCTTCAGTGATCGTGTACTCGAACGTGGACACGCCGCTGAACTCGCCGCCGGCGTTCCGGACGACTGCTTTTAGGACAGTGTCTTTGCTGATGGTGACCGGTCCGTCGTAAACCTTGCCGTTTTCAGCCGGATCGGAGCCGTCCACCGTGTAAAGAATATCGGCGTCTGACGTCGTTGTGGACAGGGTCACTTCCTGAGGCCCGACATATGTGCCGGAGCCGGGCGTCGCGGATGCCGGACGAAGGATTGTGCTGTCAGCAACGATATCTTCGAAACTTCGCGGGATCACTTGATAGCCGCTGTCGAACTGCTGGACGATGCCGGTGACCGACTCGTAGGCCATGCCTTCTTCAAGCCCGAGCTGATTGGACTCGTCGCGGACGATAAATTCGCCGTTGCCGTCGCTCGCCGTGAAGTTTGCCGAGGAGCCGCCGCCGGACATGCCGCCGAGCGTCACGCCGCTAATGGTGACCAGTTGCGATTCAAGCGCTTCGCCGATCTGGTCGCCGGTTACGGTTTTTGACACGGGCGCATCCGCATCTGCCCGGCTGACGACAGCCGCGCCGTCCAGTTGCAGGAGGCCGCGGTAGTCGGCAAGCGTTCCGGTCAGCGTTACTTCTTCGCCGACTTCAAGGCCAAGGGAAGTCGGGCGGACCGCGATGCCGCCTGTTTCGTCTTGGACGGAAATGGTGTTCTTCAGATTGGCTGCGACCACACCTTTGATGGTGACCGTTTCGCCAAGAGGAAGGTCTCGGGCATCCGCGATGGATAGGGTGTCAACCGGCTGTTCCGGTTCGGCCGGGCTTCCTTCCTGAAGGTGGGTGCCCAGATTCGAGAAGTCGTCTTTTCCAAACGCATCCCATTCAACGGTCCGGTCGAACGGATCATCGGCGATCCGGTCGCCGGAAGTGACCGCCGCCTTGCGTATGAGGGTCAGGTCCGTTCCGAAATTGGCCCTCGTGCCGACCTGGCCAAAAGAATCGATGACCTGTCCGTCCTTTTTCAGGACGATTGCATCGTCGCCGTTAAAGTTGATGACCGTCTGGTTCAGAAGATCGGCTTTACCGGTGATGTCAGAGGCCGCCTGGTTATGGGCCAGGACATAGGTTTCGCCTGGTGAAAGTGTACCGGAAAGTTTCAGGGAGTGGCTCGGTGAAGCGGATCCGTTTGCATACAGTTCAAGGGAGTAGGCCCCGAGATCTACTTCCGTTCCGGTGCCGTTATAGAGTTCCAGAGCCTTGTTAAAGCTGCTTCCTTCGATGTATTCCGAGATCAGCAGGTTTTCCGCAGCAGTTTGCGCATTTGCTGACGCCGGGATTGCGGGAACCATCAGGCTCAGCATGAGGCCTGCGGACAGCAGACCATTCAGCGGCCTTCGCCAACGCTTTTGATCCATTAAGGTTTCGCTCCTTTTTAATGAAGTCCAATTTGAATCGTGCAGGAGAATCATAGGCAATTCAATAGAATCAACACAAACTTAGCAAAGCTTACAAATACTTTACGTGGGCCTTATGATCCAGGATATTTTCCTCCCTTCACGATTATCATGAAGCCGGTGAATCTAGGTGACAATAGCATTTCTTTAAGTTTGGATTTTTGAGTCTATTAAACTATTCGATTTTGATTACTAAATACAGGGGTCGTAAGAATAAAAGGGCTAATAGGCCTATTTTGATAAGGCCTTTAGTGTTGTTGTGGCCGTCAGCTCAAATGGAATCATACAGGAAGATGGATTCAATAATTTGAATGTTTGCTGTCACTTTCTCGAAAGTTTTTGACAATCAATTATCAAAAGTGATATATTTTTCTCGTGAAATCGTTTTCTATTTGCCGCATATTTCATCAACAGGCGGCCTCAATGTGTCAGAAGGTGGAGAATCAGGATGGATAGTTTGGAAATGCTGAAGGGCCGGCTGATCGTCTCTTGCCAGGCGCTCGAGGATGAGCCCCTCCATGACCCTTATATCATGGGCAAGATGGCATTGGCGGCCAAAATCGGCGGCGCCGCGGGAATCCGGGCCAACACGGTCAAGGATATCCGTGCGATCAAGAAGGAAGTAGACCTGCCGATCATCGGCATCGTCAAGAAAAATTACGGAGATCATCCCGTTTTTATCACGCCGACCTTCAAGGAAGTCTCGGAACTGGTTGAGGAAGGTGTTGATGTCATCGCGTTCGACGCGACGGGCAGAAAGCGGCCGGACGGTAAGACGTTCGCGGATTTCTTCGGCGAAGTAAAGGCTTCATTCCCGGATCAGCTGTTCATGGCCGACTGTTCGAGCGCTGACGAAGCGGTCGAGGCGGAGCGGGCGGGCGTCGACATCGTCGCGACGACACTCGTGGGTTACACCCCCTACACGGAAGGGCATTTGCCGCTTGATGCGTTGGAGGAAACCGTCTCCCGCGTGTCGGTTCCCGTCATCGCGGAAGGTAATATCGATACACCGGACAAAGCGCGGGAGGCGCTCCGGATCGGTGCCCATGCGGTAGTGGTTGGCGGAGCAATCACCCGCCCTCAGCTGATTACGAAAAAGTTTGCGGATGCCATGGACGGGCAGGCATAACAATCGTCCAATACATAATCGGAAGGTGAGAATATGAACGGAATTTTTACGGCACTGATTTGCTCGTTTGATGAGAAAGGCCAGGTAAACGAAAAAGGCCTGCGTGAAATCGTGCGACACAATATCGATGTGCAAAAAGTGGACGGTCTTTATGTGAACGGAAGCTCAGGGGAGAACTTCCTCATGTCCGCGGACCAGAAAAAGAAAGTGTTTGAAATCGTCAAGGATGAAGTAAAGGACGAGGTCAAGCTGATTGCCCAGGTCGGGGCGCTGGATATCGACGAAGCGGTCGAACTGGCCCAATACGCAACAGACCTCGGGTATGATGCCCTGTCCGCGGTCACACCGTTTTATTACCGCTTTGACTTTGAAGAAGTCAAGGACTACTACAACACGATTCTTGAGAACGTCGACAACAAGATGATCATCTATTCGATCCCTGCTCTGACAGGCGTCAGCATGAACCTCGATCAATTTGCGGAGCTGTTCGAGAACGAGAAAGTCATTGGTGTGAAGTTTACGGCACCGGACTTCTTCCTTCTGGAGAGAATCCGCCATGCCTTCCCGGACAAACTGATTTATTCCGGATTTGACGAAATGCTGCTTTCCGCAGCGGTTCTCAACGTGGACGGTGCAATCGGCAGCACGTTCAATGTCAACGGCCAGCGTGCCAAGCAGATTTATGCGCTTGCCAAGGAAAGCCGGATTGATGAAGCCCGCGAAATCCAGAAAGTGACGAACGATCTGATCGCGGAAATCCTGGCGAACGGACTCTACCAGACAATCAAAGAAATCCTGAAGGCAAAGGGCGTCGACGCCGGCTATTGCAGGAAGCCGATGAAGCGCCTGACTGAAGACAAAGTCAAAAACGCGAAAGCGATGGCAGTGAAATACTGCTGATCGGCTAAGGGGGAAATCATATGGGTGGTACATTTGCAGTCATCGACTACGTGATTTTGTTCGCTTACCTGCTGTTCATCCTTTATGTGGGGATTGCCGTCGCGAAAAAGGAGATGCAGGGCAAAGAGTTTTTTAAGGGGGACGGCTCAATCCCGTGGTGGGTCACATCCGTCAGCTTGTTTGCCACGTTGCTCAGCCCGATTTCGTTCCTTTCTCTGGCTGGAAACTCCTATCTCGGCTCCTGGGAACTTTGGTTCGCGCAGCTTGGCCTGTTTATTGCCGTGCCGGTCGCAATCTACTTTTTCCTTCCGGTCTACCGAAAGCTGAATCTGGACACGGCCTATGAATATCTGGAGCGGCGCTTTGATGTGAAGATGAGGATGATCGGCAGCGTCCTGTTCATCGTCTACCAGATCGGCCGCATGTCGATCATCATGTACTTGCCGGCCATCGCACTGAGCGCGGTCACCGGCATCAATACCGTCCTGATCATCCTGTTCATGGGGGTCATCGCGACGATCTACTCCGCGTTCGGCGGTATCAAATCCGTTCTATGGACGGACTTTATCCAAGGCGTCGTCCTGATCGGCGGAGGCGTCTTCGCCCTGATCTTCCTGCTGTTCTCAATAGACGGCGGAATCGGTGAAGTGTTCAGGACCGGTACGGATAACGGAAAGTTCTTCACGGACATGCCGCTGTTCGATCTGAACTTCGTCAACAACAGCATCCTGCTTCTGATCTTTGGTGCGGGGCTATCGACTGCGTTTTCGTACATCTCGAGCCAGGACATGGTCCAGCGCTACCTGACAACGAACGATACCAAAGAGATGAACAAGATGACTTATTTGAACGGCCTGTTGTCCCTCGGGACAGCAACCCTGTTCTTCTTTATCGGGACAGCGCTCTACACGTTCTATACACAGCAGGGCGGCGCGATGCCGGACGGCAAGGGCGATTTGATCTTTGCCAATTACATCGTCAGTGAGCTGCCGGTCGGGATTTCCGGCCTGCTGATCGCCGGCCTGTTCGCGGCCGGGCAGTCGACGCTGTCGACGGGCCTGAACAGTGTCGCGACCAGCTGGACACTGGACATCCAGAATGTGTTCAAGCCGGGGATGAGCGATGAGAAAAGCACGAAGATCGCACGTGTCGTATCGGCACTTGTCGGAGTTTTCTCGATTGGATTCGCCATCCTGCTTGCGTACTCCGATGTCAGCTCGGCCTACGAATGGTTCAACGGTCTCATGGGACTGGCCCTCGGGATTATCGGCGGCACATTCACGCTTGGCGTCATGACGAAAAAGGCCAATGCAAAAGGTGCGCTTCTCGGATTTATCGCCACTACGGCACTGGCCATTTACATTTCGTATTTTACAGACATTACTCTCTGGGCGTATTCGATCATTAACCTGATGGCTTCGCTGATCTTCGGCTATGGTTTCAGCCTGCTGTTCAAAGAGAAAAGCAAAGCCGAAGACGGGGACATGACGTTTTACGATCAAGCGTCCAACTGAGCCTGGAAACATGCAGAAGGGTAGGTGAACAGGATGGAGATCAGGAAAACAATCGAAACGGATGTGCTCGTCGCGGGAAGCGGACTGGCCGGCATCAAGGCGGCAAAAGAGCTTTCGGACCTCGGGCATCGGGTTCTCATGGTGACGAAGATGAAGATCGCGTCCGGATCCAGTTTCTATCCGCTGAAAGCCTCCCTCGGCACCCAGGTGACCAAAGATGCCGAAGACGAGCAGAAGTTTCTGGAAGACATCGAAGAAATGAGCCGCGGGATGTATAGGCAGGACCTCGCCGAAGTGTATGTCCATGAAATTCCGGAGCGGGTCAGGGAATATCCCGAAATCGGAGTGGCTGCGAAAAAGCTGGACGGAGAGCGGAAGGCCTGCTTTGCGCCGAATGCCCGGAATATTTACCTGCTGAGCGACTGGGACCGCATCCGGCGGAAGGTCGGCGAGATCTTCGCACGGTATGACACGCTTTCCGTCATGGAAAAGACGGTCATCCTGACGCTGATCAAGGAAAGCGGCCGGGTGACCGGCGCCGTGCTGCTGGATGAAAACAATGAGCTCGTGCTTGTCCGATGCAAGGCGGCCATCCTTGCGACCGGCGGATTCGGTTCGATCTATAAGCACAACCTGAACCCGAATGATGTGGACGGATCAGGTCATGTTCTTGCAATGGAGGCGGGGGCCCGCCTCGTGAACATGGAATTTATCCAATTCATCCCGGGCATCACTGCGCCGAAATACAAGACGCTTTTCGGCGAGCATACTCTCATGTACTGCGAGGATATCGTGGACGGGGAGGGGAAGAGCCTTCTCCTGCCGATGCTTCCGGAAGGCCTCGGCATGAGGGATTGCATGGAGATCCGGAGCACTCACGGACCATTTACGCATTCTCTGGAATCCAGGTATTTCGATATCGCCATGATGAAACGGATCGCTGAAACGGGGAACGAGAAAGGGTTTAGGCTGCTGTTCAATCCGGCCATCTATGAGAATAAGGAAGAGTTTTATACCGTTTATCTGGACTGGCTAAAGGAACGGAACGTCGACCTGGCGGAAGACGAGATCCGAATCGCCCCGTTCGCCCATGCGAGCAACGGCGGAGTGTTGATCGATTCCCGGGGACGGACTGGGGTGGACGGCCTGTACGTCATCGGCGAACTCTCCTGCAACATCGAGGGGGCGAACCGGCTCGGCGGCAACTCCACAGGTGCCTGCATGGTGTTCGGGAAGCGGGCTGCCGAGGACTGCGCCGGCTATATCGGCACGGTTTCTCACGGAAATGCCGACGAAGCTGTCGCGGCAGGTCGCCTGTCCGGGATGTTCGGCGACCCGGCTTCGGCAGACGATACGGATGCGGAGGCCGCTGCGGAACGGGCGAGGGCGGTGACCGAGAAAATCAGGGAAATCCTTTGGTATCACGCAAACGTCGTCCGGTCCGAAAAGGGATTGACCGCTGCGTTGGAGGAAATCCGGAATCTGGAGCAAGCGGTGGACTTGCCGCTGCTCATCAGCCGGCCGGACAAACGGCAGCTGGCCTTCAAGGTGCGGAATTTCCTGATGCTATCCCAAGTCTTGCTTCTTGCGATGCTGGAACGCAGGGAAAGCAGGGGGGCCCACTACCGCGAAGATTATCCGGAAGAAGACGAGGCGTTCAGCCGCAGGCTATTTGTTTCGGCAAGGCCGGATGGTGATGTGCATCTTGAATTCCTGGATGAATGACAGCCGAAAGGCAGAAAAAGAGAAAAACCTGTCACGGGTTTTTCTCTTTTTCAATGGACAATCGTGGAAATGAGACTAACAATAGAAACAGAAAAGAGGGAAGACTATGGTGCTTGGCGTGATTGATATCGGCGGAACGTCCATTAAATATGGGGTCCTCAGCGAGACGGGTGAGCTGATCCACCATGATTCCGCGCCGACGGAGGCGTGGCGGGGAGGAAATGCGGTCGTTGAGAAAGTATGCAAGATCTCCGACGCACTCCGTGGACGTTTTACAATAGAAGGAATTGCCATCAGCTCGGCAGGGCAGATCAACAACCGGAACGGTTCAGTCGTGTTTGCCACGGACAATATCCCGGGTTACACAGGGACGCCAGTCGCAGAGCGGATCAGCAGGCATACGGGGCTGCCGGTCACGGTCGAGAATGACGTGAACTGCACGGCGCTCGGCGAGCATTGGAAAGGAGCAGGCAGAGGCGTCCGGAACTTTGTCTGTATGACGATCGGGACAGGGATCGGCGGAGCGCTGTTTTTGGACGGCCGTCTTTACACCGGGTCTGCGTATTCTGCCGGCGAAATCGGACACATTTCGCTGTATCCGGGCGGGAAGCCGTGCACGTGCGGAAACAGAGGCTGCTATGAACAGTACGCCTCGGCTTCGGCACTCATCGGGCTGATCCGGGATGCGTATGGGGGCAAGCCTGATCTTGAAGCGTTCTTCAGGCTGGTAAAGGATGGAGAAAAGAAAGCATTGGAGATTTTCGGCCGTTGGGTGGATGATATTGCAACAGGTCTCCAGTCGCTTGTCCATGTGTTTAACCCGGAATGCATCATTATCGGCGGCGGCGTTTCTGAACAGGGCGAGATGCTCAGGCGTGCGATCGAAAATGCCCTGCGGGAGAAAGTCATGCCGAATCATCGCCAAGCGCTTGAAGTCCGCTTGGCGGAACAGGGCAACCGGGCAAACCTGCTCGGAGCGGCCCATCATTTCATGGTAAGCCGGAAAAACTGAAAGGGGGCGCGCAGGATGAACAGTCCGCTCACCCATGTAAAGCCATCCGTTGTCATGGAGCAGCATAAGCACCTATTCACGAAATCTGAACAGAAAATCTATGCGTATATTCTCGGACATCCTGAACAGGTCATCTATCATTCCCTGACCGAATTCTCGGATGCGTGCGGGGTTGCTGAGGCAACGGCGCTCCGCTTTCTCCGGAAGCTCGGATACAAAGGGTTCCAGGATTTTAAGTTTTTATTTGCCAGGGAGATTGCCGAAGCCGGGACCGACCAGGGAGAAACGTATCTTGAGCGGATCCGGGAAAACATGGTCCAAGCCATCCGCGATACGCATAATGTGGTCAATCATGACGAATTGTCCTCAAGCATCGAAGCGATCGACCGGTCGGATGATGTCGTCATTTTCGGCATCGGTTCATCCGGCATCGCCGGGCTTGATATGCAGCACCGCCTCATGAGGATCGGGAAGCATACGAGCGTCGTAACCGATTCGCACTTCCAGATGATGCGCGCGGCTTCGCTAAATGAAAAATCTGTCGTGATTGCGATCAGCCTCACCGGCGGAACAAAGGATATCGTCGATGCGGTCCGTGTCGCCAAGGAGAAAAAGGCGAGAGTCGTCGCTTTGACGAACTATGTGAAATCTCCGCTGACCAAGTATGCCGACCATATCCTCCTGACGTCAGCGAAGGAAAGCCCGCTGGACAGCGGTTCTCTCGTATCGAAAGTGGCCCAGCTGTATTTGGTCGACCTGATCTGCACCGGGCTGACGATGAAAAATTACGAAGAAGCGGAACGGGTGAAACGAGAAGTATCCGACAGCATCTCAGGGAAATTGTACTGACACGGGAAGGATGAGAGAAATGGAACCGATGTTGATTAGTGGAGCGACCGTATATGCTGAAGAAGGGGTTCTGGAAAACGGATATGTGCTCGTGCGGGACGGCAAGATTGCCGGCGTGTCCGGCGTTCGGCCGGAGAGACTTTCTGAAGGGGCGAAGGAAATCGACGCCTCTTCCCTGAACGTCCTCCCCGGATTTATCGACAGCCATATCCATGGCGCGGACGGGGCGGATGTCATGGATGCGACGGAACAGGCACTTGATACGATAGCCCGCTTCCTGCCGGCAGAAGGGACGACGTCTTTCCTTGCGACGACCATTACCCAGGCCCATGAGGCGATCGGCAATGCGCTCGAAAACGTCGCGGAATATCCGAATCGTCCGGGGCAGGCGGAAGTGCTCGGCGTGCACCTGGAAGGTCCCTTCGTGGAGAAAAAGCGTGCCGGCGCGCAGCCGGAAGCTTATATCGTGGCACCCGATCCCGGCCTGTTCCGGAAGTGGCAGCAGCTATCCGGCGGACGGATCAGAGTGATCACAATGGCCCCGGAACATGACCCGGAGGGAGGATTGATCCGGGAGCTGGCCGAGTCTGGAGTGGTCGTCTCGGCAGGACATACCGACACGGGATTCACCGGAATGAAGAAAGCCGAGGTTCAGGGCGTCAGCCAGGTGACCCACCTGTGCAACGCGATGCCGGGCATCCATCACCGTGATGTCGGCGTGGTTGGAGCGGCTTTTCTTCTGGATGCGCTGAAAGCGGAGCTGATTGCCGACGGCATCCATGTGGAGGAACAGATGCTGCGTCTGATCTGGCGGAACATCGGACCCGACCGGCTCATCCTCATCACCGACTCCATGCGGGCCAAGGGGCTTTCGCCGGGGGAATACGAACTCGGCGGGCAGCCTGTCAGGGTGACCGAAGACCGCGCGGAACTGGCGGACGGAACACTTGCCGGCAGCATCCTGAAAATGAACGAAGGTGCCCGGCGAATGCTGGATATCGACGGGGTCACAATGGAAGACATCGTGAAGATGGCATCACAAAATCCGGCCCGCCAGCTCGGGGTTGATGGCCGGAAAGGCGGCATCCGTGAAGGCAAGGATGCGGATCTGATTCTGGCCGATGATGAGTTGAATATCCGGCTGACGCTTTGCCGGGGAGAAGTGGCGTTTGTTAGTGAATGCAGTTAAAAATTATGGATTAACGAAAGGCTGATCCCATCTGTTGCGGACCAGTCTTTTTCCTTTTGAAATAAACCACTTCCTATCTATAACATTATTTGGTACTATCATAGCAATTCATTGCTACGGTAATTTTTATGGAATGACTGTAACTAGGGGGGATTCTATTGGAGGAAATCTACCAAGAGATCAAGCGGCTTCGGCTGGAACAGGGATTTACATTGAAAGAACTAAGCGAGCGAACTAATCTGTCTGTCAGTTTTCTATCACAGGTTGAACGTGGTAGCTCATCTCTCGCAATTACATCACTCAAGAAAATTGCAGATGCATTTGGTGTTCCGATCACCCAATTTTTTGAGTCTGAGCAGAACCATAATTATTTATTGAGAACAGACGAGCGAAAGCCGTTCCGCTTGGAAGGCTCATCAGCTGTCTATGCACGGCTTAGTGGGGAGTTTGGTGGCCGAACCCTGGAACCGCTTCTGGTCACGCTCGCTCCTGGCGAAAAACAGGTCAGAGACTCGCACCCGGGTGAAGAGTTTTACTATGTTCTGAAAGGGGGAGCCTTGTTTACGGTAGACGGGAAAGAATACTTTATGAGGGAAGGCGACACTATTCACTTTCCATCAAACCTCCCTCATTCATGGGAAAATCCACTAAACGATGAATCCTCGTTTTTATGTATTCTAACCCCCGCGATTTTTTAGTAACTATATACGTGCAACAGACGAAGCGGATATTTCGCACTTCCAGGCGAAATATCCGTTATTTGTTGAAAAAATATTGTCTTGAATGTTGAAATTATTCTTTCAATTGATTTTTATTTATGCTATTATCGAAATTAATTCAATATAGGTTCAATTTTTACGATTTTTTGTCATAGGTTATGGGAGAGGGTCTATGGAAGAGGTTTACAAAGAGATTAAACGTCTCCGGCAATCTAACGGATATACATTGAAGGATCTTAGCAACAAAACTGGTTTGTCCATCAGCTTTCTATCGCAAGTGGAACGCGGTTCGTCTTCGCTGGCCATCACGTCATTAAAAAAAATCGCCGAATCATTCAGTGTACCAATCCGTCAGTTTTTTCTGACGGATAATAATGTGCATTATGTTCTAAAGAAGGAGGAACAAAAATCGTTCCAGCTTGAGGGGTCTCCGATCATTTACGCCCGGCTTAATGGCGAGTTTGAAGGACGGGGGCTTGAGCCGATTTTGGTGAAGCTTGCTCCAAGAGTAAAGCAGGAGCTAGATTCTCATCCTGGCGAAGAATTTTACTATGTCGTCAAAGGAAACATACTGATTCACTTGGATGACACGGAGTATATTGTGCGCAAGGGAGACACCATTCATTTTCCTTCTCAAGTTCCGCACGGCTGGGAAAACCTTTTGGACGAAGAGGCCGTATTGCTTAGTATCGTCACACCTGTTGTATTCTGACATTGATTATAGGGGGAGAAACGAATGAGAGTGGCAACTGATATTGGTGGAACGTTTACGGACTTAGTATATGTGGATGGAGAAGGGAATATCGGAGTTGCCAAGAGTCCGACAACCCCACCGAACTTTGAGCAGGGTGTCATTGATGTAATCAGCAAGAGCGAGGTCGATCCGCAGTCGATTCAGACCTTTATCCATGGAACGACAGTGATCATCAATGCGCTGACTGAGCGAACAGGCGTTACTACCGGCCTTATTACGACTGCCGGCTTCCGTGACGTATTGGAAATAGCACGGGGCAACCGTCCTGATCTATTCAACCTTCGCTATGAGAAGCCGGAACCATTTGTCGAGCGTTATCTCCGGCAAGAAGTATCGGAGCGAATGAATCAGTTGGGTGAAGTAGTCTTACCACTAGATGAGGAGCGTATTAAAGAGCTGGTTGACTATTTCAAGAAGGAAAACGTCGATGCCATTGCTGTTGCCTACCTCCATGCTTATAAAAACCCGGCACATGAAATCCGAACAGTAGAACTGATTGAAAAGCTCTGGCCAGAAGTGGCTGTCACCGCATCCCATGAAGTGACAAAAGAGTGGCGCGAATACGAGCGGACCAACACAGCAGTGCTCAACTCATATGTGAAACCGATCGCTTCGTCGTATATCAACCGCTTAAATGGGAGACTTGGTGAACTCGGCACGGGCGAACTCCGGTACATCATGCAGTCAAATGGCGGTACTACCACTTTTGAGCAGGCAAAGCAGACACCGATTAACATGGTTGAGTCGGGCCCTGTTGCAGGGATATATGGGGCAGCATACCTAGGTGAAATCATCGGAGAAAAGAATATTATCGCGTTTGATATCGGCGGAACAACGGCGAAATGCTCGCTGATCGCGGACGGTGAAGTTAAAGTTTCCACAGATTACTATATCGAAAAAGACGAGTACAATGCCGGTTATCCAATCAAGACGCCGGTTGTTGACATTGTCGAAATCGGTAACGGCGGGGGCTCTATCGCCTGGATTGACGAAGGCGGCGCATTAAAAGTCGGACCGCAGTCTGCCGGTTCTGTCCCGGGCCCAGTCGCATATGGTCAAGGTGGAACAGAGCCGACGACTACCGACGCTAATTTGCTGACCGGACGTTTGTCCGCCGGAAACTTTGATTATGACGTGGATATGGGACGGGTTAAAGAAGCCATTAAAGAAAAGGTAGCAGACCGGTTCGGTATGGAGCCGGAGGATGGAGCCCTCGGTATCATCAGAATTGCCAACTCCAATATGCTAAACGCGCTAAAACTGATTTCGGTGAGGAAGGGCTATGACCCCAGGGATTTCACTCTTGTCGCGTTTGGGGGAGGCGGCTCTATGCACGCACCTGCACTTGCCAAGGAGCTAGGTGTCGGTAAGGTTGTCGTGCCGATTGCGTCTCCGGTGTTTTCCGCATGGGGCATGCTGATGACAGATTTGCGCCACGATTATATCCAGACGTACATCGCGCGTGTAAACGGACTTGATCTTAAAAAATTCAATAATGAATGGGATGAGCTTGCAGACACTGCAACGGCCCAATTCCAGGAAGAGAAGATAGCCAAAGAAAATATCCGTCTTCTTCGATTTGCAGATATGCGATATGCCGGACAGGAACATACGGTCAAAGTACCACTTGTCTCTGGTCCCATTACGCAAGAATCCATCCAACAGCTAATATGCGATTTTCATGAGTTACACGAGAAAAACTACACGTTCAAAATTGAAGATGCTGAGACGGAGATTGTCAACCTACATCTGACTGCATTTGGATCCATTGAGAAACCAACACTCAAGAAACTGGAGACCGGTGTGGGTTCTGTGACTGAGGCGCTTAAGGAAAATCGCCCAGTTTACTATGAACAGGAAGGTTGGGTAGATACAGACGTGTATGACCGCCAGAAACTGGGACCAGATATGACATTCAATGGACCGGCAATCATCGAGGAGCAGGCAGCAGTGACGGTGATTTACCCAGGACAATCTGCATTAATTGACGATTATGGAAACCTGATCATTGAAACGGAGGTGCGCTGAGATGACAGCGATTAAAGAACATCAGAAGTTGGATCCGTTCACTCTGGAGATTGTAAAAGATTCTCTTGTGGCTATTGGGGAGGAAATGTTCCATACGCTCGCACGCACATCCATGAGCCCGGTTATTTATGAGGTTCTTGACTATGCGAGTGGACTGACTGATGCAAAGGGCCAGCTGCTTACTCAGGGAAATGGCGTGACAGGTTTTATCGGGATGCTGACCTTTATGGTAAAGGAGACCCTCAAAAAATTCGGTAATGAAGGGGATCTGAAACCTGGCGATATTATTATTATCAATGACTCATACGGTGGCGGTGGCTCTCACTTGTCCGATGTCGGGTTTGTCATGCCGATTTTTGTGGACGGCGAGCTGATTGCATTTGCTGCCAATAAAGCTCACTGGACAGATGTAGGGGGCAAGGATCCCGGTTCTTTCAGCAATGATGCGACAGAAATTTACCAGGAAGGTTTGCAACTGCCATGCGTCAAGCTTTATGACGAAGGACGTCTTAACCAGGCCATTATCGATATGATCGAGGCAAATGTCCGTTTCCCGAATCTGTCACTTGGAGATTTGTGGGCTCAGGTGGCAGCAATTCGTACCGGAGATAAACGTGTGCGTGAGCTTTGTGAAAAGAACGGCACTCAGACGGTTAAGGCAGCGATTGAGAATTATCTTGATCATGGTGAGCAGATGGCAAGGAAGGAACTTGCGAAGCTTCCAAAGGGGGAGTTCTTTGCGAAAGATTTCGTAGATGATGACGGATTCGGCAATGGACCATTCCATGTTCAGGTAAAGGTCACTATTACTGAAGATAAATTCATTTGTGATTTTCGAGGATCACATCCGCAAGTTCCCGGACCTGTCAACGTTACCTATACCGGTCTCGTTTCGGCAGTCCGCACCGTCTTCCTGGCAATCACTAATCCTTCCCAAGATGTTAACGATGGTGTGTTCCGTCCGCTTGAAATCATTACTGACCCGGCTTCGATTCTGTCAGCGGAACGACCGGCTCCGGTTTCTGTTTATTGGGAAGCCATGCAGGGAGGAGCTGACGTTGTCATGCAAGCGCTCGCCTCCCACCTGCCAGATCGCTTGCCGGCCGGCCAACTTCTATCGGTATGTGCCGTGACGCTCTCCGGTAATCATCATGTAAACGGCGAACCGTTTCTAATTGTTGAACCGTCTGCCGGAGGATGGGGAGCAGCGCGCGGTCAAGACGGCGCTCGAGGCCAATTCTGCATCGGTGACGGGGAAACATATAACGTGCCTGTGGAAGTCGCGGAAACTCGATATGGTGTCATGATTGACGAGTACAGCTTAAAGACTGACGGGATGGGGGCCGGTGAATTCATCGGTGGTGCCGGTGTGATTCGAAGTTACCGAGCGATGACTGACAAGCAGATGGTCTCTGCAACGTTTGGGAGGAACAAGTTCCATCCGTGGGGGTTGAATGGCGGTGAAAAAGGCTCACCAAACGAGTTTATCATTGAGAAAAAGGACGGTTCGACGGACGGGCCGTTCGGCATGTACCCACGTTATCCGCTAGACAAAGGCGATGTCGTCAAGCTAATGACGGCAACCGGTGGAGGATACGGGAATCCACTCAAGCGTCCCGTCGAGCAAGTGGCGCGTGATGTGAAGAATGGTTATATGACAGCCATTCAAGCAGAGGAGAAGTATGGAGTCAAAGTAAATCCGACAACATTCCAGGTCGATGGTATTACAGGAAAGAGGGAAAACTGATGGAAGTGCTAAAGCTTGCAGATCTAATCGAAGAGGGCAATGAGTCGTACTCCATGAAAACGGTATTCCAGGAGTCTGTAGGTGATGCCGGAGTAAAGGTCGGTCGAGTTGTGATCCGGACAGGGGAAAAGGTGCCACTTACCGGTGTATCTAAACATGCAGAGAATGAGTATTCCATTATTCTCAAAGGTTCGCTTGTCACTGAAGTCGGAGGCGAAAAGATTCGGGTCAGTGCCGGGGATGCAACTTTTATTCCTAAAGGTGAAGAACATATCGCAACAAACGACGGAGAGGAAGATTGCGAACTCGTTTTTGTGCTCGTTGGATAAGCAGAAAAGGGGGGGATTGAATGGAAGATGCAAAACCGCTAAGGGGCGGCAAAGATGAAGCATTGGCTGCTATTCCGGAAAACAAACGGCAACATTGGCTGACACCAGCCATGATTTTCGGGGGGCTGGAATTTACCATTCCCGTCCTGATGGTGGGAGCCACACTCGCTGGTTCATTCGGCATGTCTGAAATCTTCTGGGTGTTGCTGGTTGCCCTGGTCCTTATTCAATGGATTGGAAATGCAATTTCCGGATACATGGGCGCCAAAACCGGACGTTCTTCCTCGGTTATCGCTCGTACCAGTTTTGGAGCTGCCCAAGCTAGATTCATCGTTGGGATGACTATTTTTATCGTGTCACTCGGCTGGTGGGCCTTGCAGACAGCGGTTGCGGGAAACGCTATTTCTGCAATGTTCGGCATTGATTATGTGAACGAGTTTTGGCCATGGGCGATGGTTACAACCGTTGCAGGACTTGCGTTCGCGATACCTTCCATCATTGGTTATAATTCCATGAAATGGACGGATTACATCGCAGTCCCGGCAGGGCTTCTACTCATAGCAGGAGGTATTTATTACGCCCTGAAAAATACGGGATGGAATTCTATTATGTCATGGAATCCTGAACCCCAGATGACATTCCTGGCGAACCTTTCACTCGTCATCGGCCTTAATGTCTCCCAGTGGGTCATTGCCGCCGACTACACTCGGTATGCGAAACCGCGAATAAAGGATAACCTTCTCATACCAATTGGAATTGTGGGCGTTGGCTTCCCGTTATTCTATGTCGGTGCGGTCATGTCGGTTGGAGTAGGAGATGCCGATATCGTCAATGTCATGATGAGCCTTGGATTTCCGGTCTGGGGCTTCCTGATCCTGTGGTTCGCCACATGGACGAGCCAACTTGTCAATAACTATAGCATGGGTCTGGCGCTTGCAAATCTATGCAATGTGAACTCAAATAGGGGACGGGCACTCCTGACGTTAGGCGGGACGATTATTGCAATCGTGATTGCGCTAGCCGGCATCCTTGACTATTTCATGGATTTCCTGTATATGACAGCACTCGTTTATCCAGCCATCGCCGGCGTAATGATGGCAGATTTCTTCTTCATACGCCGCAGGCAGTGGCGAGACCTGCAGGGATGGAACTGGATGGCCACGATTGCACTGGTTATCGGTACGTTCGTCGGATACTTGACTCAGTACGTTAGCACATTCGGAATACCTGCTGTCCAGTCTCTCATCGCGTCAGTGATTGTTTATTTAGTGGCAATGCAGATAAAGGCAAAGTTCAAACCGGATCATTTTACCGAAGGAATAGGGAAACAGGATCCAATACCTTCCAAACAGGCAGAAACGGTTTGATTAAATGGTATGCGACTCTCCGTGAGGGTCGTTTTTCTTTGGCATTTAAGAAGATGTACAATAAGGAAAAGGAGTTGGGAAAATGGAAAATGGGCAGTTAATCATCCGCACATCAAATGACTTCAGCTTTTCAGAGAACCTGCAGTATCTGTCGCGCTCTGCGGATGAGTGCATGTTCCATCTCCGGGATGGCAGGGTGACCCGTGCCATCGACGTGGAAGGAGAGCCGGTTCTGTTCCGGATAGAGGGGCATCCGGACGGCATTCTGGTGACTGTGGACGGGGAAGCAACGGAGGGGGCAAAAGCCGGTGTGGAACGGTTTGTCCATGATTGGCTTGACCTTGGCCGGAACCTTGAGCCATTCTACGAACTTGGTGAACGGGACCCGATTCTCCGGGATGCGGTGCGCCTGCATCACGGACTTCGGGTTGTCGGAATCCCCGATCTGTTTGAGACGTTCGTCTGGGCGATTCTCGGCCAGCAGATCACGGTCTCGTTCGCCTATGTGCTGAAGCGGCGGTTTGTCGAGACATTCGGCCGGGCCATCGAGGCGGATGGCGTTACCCATTATCTGTTTCCTTCCGCGGAAAGAGTGGCAGGGCTTGAACCGGAAGCATTGCGCGGATTGAAGATCCCCGCCAGAAAAAGCGAATACATCATCGGCATCGCGCGCCTGATTGCGGATGGGGACCTCACGAGGGAAGGGCTCCTGGCCCTTGGCGGTGACCGGGCGATCGAACACCGGCTTACCGCCATCCGGGGCATCGGCCCTTGGACGGCCAATTATGTCCTTATGCGCTGCCTGCGCTCTCCGGATGCCTATCCGGCCGCTGATGTCGGGCTTCATAACGCGCTGAAGCTCGTTGCGGGGATGGACCGGAAGCCGACCTTGCCGGAGGTGGAGGCATTCGCCGAACCGTGGAAAGGCTGGCGTGCCTATGCGACATTCTATCTGTGGCGCTATCTGAACAGCGAGGCGGAGCGGGTGTGAACGGACGTTAATCATCGCCCCGGCAGAAACAGGCGGTTCCGCCCGATCGGAACCGCCTGTTTTTTATACGGATTTCATTCAGCCGGGAACAGCGGCAGCTTTTCAAGATAAATAATGTCATCGCGATCCGCCGCATCGCCTTCAGCCAGGATGGCGGCTCGGGCCACGATTTCCGCACCAGCCTCTGTGACGAGGGCTTCCAGCGCGCGCAGAGAGTCGCCGGTGCTGATGACATCGTCGATCAGGGCGACACGCTTCCCTTTGATCCGCTCCGCATCCGGGCCGTCCAGGACAAGCTTTTGCTGTTTTTGAGTGGTGATCGAGGTCACGGTAGCCACCAGCGGTTCTTCCATGTACGCTTTCACGCTTTTCCTGGCCACGATGTAATGGGGCATTCCCTTGAGCTTGGCGACTTCATGGGCGAACGGGATGCCTTTGGCTTCGGCGGTTACGAAAAAGTCCACTTCCGGCAGTTTGTCCACAATGAGGGAAGCTGCCTCTACCACGATTTCGCTGTCGCCGAGGATGACGAAATTGGCGATCCGGAGTTCTTCGGAAACCCAGACAAGCGGCAGTTCCCGTGTGACGGTTCCAATGGTCACTTTGTGTGTATTCCGCATTCGGTCTCTTCCTTTCCTGTTTCGGATCGGCGATTTGGTTCCCCTTTATTTTACCCTTTATCGGCCGGTCTCTGTCACAAATCTGTCCGCCTGCAAGTCGCATCAGCAAGACGATCCGGTGTACACTTGCGTTAAGAGTAGTTAAAAGGAGCGGGTAATGATGAAACATTTGATTGTGATCGGCGGAGGCATTACCGGCCTGTCCGCTGCACACCGGCTGCATCAGCTTGCCGGGGAATCTCAAGAAGACATCCGGATCACACTGGTTGAAGCGGAAAAACGGCTCGGCGGCAAGCTGTGTACGCTGCATGAGGACGGATTCATCATGGAAGCAGGGGCGGATTCGATTGTGGCGCGCCACGAGGCGGTAGGCATGCTTGTCGAAGAACTCGGCCTCCGAGACCGGGTTGTCCATAATGCGACCGGCATTTCTTATCTTTACCGGGACGGGGAACTGCATGCGATTCCGGCGGATACGGTGTTCGGCATCCCGATGGACGAAGAATCGCTGATGGCATCGACCTTGGTTTCTGAAGAGGGAAAGCGGGCGGCGCTTAAGGATTTCGAAGAGACCGAGCATGGATTCACAAAGGACAGCCCGATCGGCTCATTTCTGAGAGCGTTCCTCGGTGATGAGCTGGTCGAGCGCCAGGTGGCACCCGTATTGTCCGGTGTCTACTCGGGATCACTGGATTCATTGACGCTCGGGTCGACATTGCCGTATCTCCTGGACTACAAAAACGAATACGGAAGCATCATCCGCGGGCTCGGCGAGAACCGGGAAACATTCCAGTCCCGGTCGAACAAGAAATTCCTGTCGTTCGACGGGGGACTGTCGGTTCTGATAGACCGGATGGAAGAGGAAATGGCCGGCGTGCGGATCCTGAAAGGGGCCAAGGCGGAGAGCCTCGAAAAAAGAGAGGGCGGCTATGCCGTGACGGTTAAAGGCCACGGGGAGCTTCAGGCCGACGGAGCCATCCTTGCCCTGCCGGATTCCCAGGTGCGCGGACTTCTCGGCCGGGAAGCGCCAAGGGAAGTGTTCGATGCCTTCACGAACGCCTCGATCCTGACGATGTACCTCGGTTACGATCTGCCGGACTCCGAACTGCCCACGGACGGGACGGGATTCATCAACGCCGGAAACGGCCGGGTCGTCTGCGATGCGTGCACATGGACAAGCAGGAAATGGCCGCACACATCACCTGATGGCCGTCTTCTCGCCCGGCTGTTCTACAAAAACTCCAACCCGAAATTCCAAGAGATCGCCTCGATGGACAAGGAGGAACTGGTTGCTCTTGCACGCCTGGACCTGAAGGAAAGCCTCGGCCTGGACGCGGAGCCGTCGGTGGTGGAAGTCACGCCGTGGCTCGGACTCATGCCGAAATACAGCCTCGGCCACCGGGCAGCGGTGGAACAGCTGGAACAGTTCCTTGACGAGACTTATCCGGATATCCATGTGGCGGGAGCCTCGTTCCACGGCGTCGGCATCGGCCTTTGCATCGCGGACGGACGGGAAAAGGCAGAGCGGCTCTTTAAAGCCCGATAAAAGGAGGAACACTATGCCCGGAATTCTTGCAGTTGGAGAAGTGCTGATCGACTTCACGCCATACGGACTGTCTGATAAGGGGGATCCGCTGTTCGAGCAGAACCCGGGCGGCGCGCCGGCGAATGTGGCAGCGATGGTCTCCAAGCTCGGTGGCGAGGCATCCCTGGCTGCGAAAGTGGGACGTGACGGGTTCGGGGAAGTACTGGCCCGGACACTTGAAGAAATAGGCGTGGATGCATCTCGCCTCGTGGTGACCGGCGAGGCGAATACGACGCTGGCATTTGTCCATCTGGATGACGATGGGGAGCGGTCGTTCAGTTTTTACCGGAAACCGGGGGCGGATGCGCTGCTGGAGGTAACCGATATCCCCAATTCGGCGATTGAAGCGGCAGACCTCCTTCATGCCGGTTCCGTCTCCCTGACGAAAGAGCCGGCGCGCAGTGCCACGTTGTCTGCCGTCCGGCGGGCAGCCACGATGGGAAAGACGATTTCGTTCGACCCGAACATCCGGGAAAAGCTGATCGGTGATCTTGATCGCCTGCTCTTTGATATCCGCGGCATTCTCCCTTTTGTCCGCTATCTGAAAGTGGCGGAGGAGGAACTGGAGCTGATTGCGGATGAGCCAGACGTGAAAATCGCCTGCCGGGCGTTAAACCGGCAATTCGGAATCCCCGTCATCATCGTCACAAGGGGCAGCCGGGGAAGCATGCTTTACGCGGAAGGGCGATTCTCGGAAGTTCCGGGTTTCCCTGTTCGGCGGGTGGATGCAACCGGAGCGGGGGATGCATTTTGGGGCGCTTTTCTTTACCGGCTTACTCAAGGCGGCTTTGTGGAAAACATCCCTGGAGTCCCGGCCCTCATTGAATTCTGCCGATTCGCAGGTGCGGCAGGCGCGCTTGCCTGCACAAAAAGGGGCGGGATCCCCGCCCTCCCGAATCTTGAAGAGATCAACGGATTCATGAGTGGAAAGGGTCAGTCCCGGTAAGTGGCTGGCCTTATTGTTGTTGACCGGGCGCGTGCGAGAGTATCGGGACATTCAGCGACAGTATTGAGACATTCATGGAGTGAATCGAGACATTTAGCAAAGGTATTGAGACATTCATCTAACATTAGTCCCTCTCTCTTGATCTTATTGCGAAGCGCTCCGGGCGCTTATGCTTTTGTTCACGGTTCTGTAAATTCAAACAGCTGGAGTGGCTATTGAAGGACAAAAAGAGGTAAAGTGTATAGTAGTCGGAGCCGGCTGACGGGCAATCTTTGGCCGGTTCCTTTATTTAGGTAAGGGGGCAGCAATATTGGCTTACAACTTTGATGAAATAATCGAGCGACGCGGGACAGCAAGTGCGAAATGGGACGCCGTGAAGGAGCTATTCGGATCGGAAGATGTTCTGCCGCTCTGGGTGGCGGATATGGATTTCCGTGTGCCCGATGAAGTCGTCGAGGCGATCAAGAACGCCGCGGATCATGGGATTTTCGGCTATACGCTCCGCTCCGAAGAATACAAACAAGCGGTCAAAGAGTGGATGAAAAAGCGTCATGACTGGGAAATCGACGGTGAGTGGATCACACAGACGCCGGGAGTCGTCAACGCGCTGAACATGGCCGTACTCGCCTATACGGAGCACGGAGATTCGGTCATCGTCCAGCCGCCTGTTTATTATCCTTTCATGAAGGCCATCAACAACCACGGCAGGAAAGTGGTCGACAATCCGCTGATCGACCGTGACGGCCGCTATGAAATGGACTTTGATGATCTGGAGGCCAAGATCGGAGAAAGCGGCGCGAAGCTTCTTTTCCTGTGCAATCCGCAGAATCCGTCGGGACGCGTCTGGACGCCGGACGAGCTCAAGCAGCTTGGCGACATCTGTGTGCGCCATGGCCTCACGGTTGTCTCTGATGAAATTCATGGTGACCTGATTCTCGGTGACCAGCCACACACGCCGTTTGCCGGCATCTCGGACGGGCTTGCCGAAATCAGCGTGACGTGCACTGCGCCGAGCAAGACGTTCAACCTTGCAGGCCTGCATACGTCCAACATTATAATCCCGGATGAGGCACGCCGGAAAGCGTTCGACGACCAACTTGAAAAGTTCGCGGTCGGAGGCTCCTCGCCGATCGGCGCTGCCGCGACGATCGCCGCATACCGCCACGGGGAGCCATGGCTTCACGGTCTCCTCGACTATGTGCGGGGCAACTACGCCTTCTTAAAGGAGTTTACGGAGGCGAACATCCCGGAACTTAAGGTATACTCGCTTGAATCGACCTATCTTGCATGGGTGAACGCGCGAGCCCTCGGTCTGGATAACCAAGCACTTGAGACATTCATGGCCAAAGAAGCCAGAGTCGGACTGAATCAGGGCCATATCTTCGGCACGGGCGGGGAAGGCTTCGTCCGTGTGAACCTGGCCTGCCAGAGGAAGACGCTTGAAGAAGCATTGAACAGAATTGACGAGGCGGTCAAGAAGCACCAGGGAACGACCGCCTGACCAGAGAGAACCGGCAGCTGCCGGTTCTTTTTCTGTTAGGATGCCGGGGAGGGTCCCGGATTGCCGGTCCTTCCTGCCGATGATAAACTGTCCGTATTGAACAGTGAGGAGTAGAATCATGATCCGTTCCCAAAAGATTCTGCCTGCGTTCTCAACCATGAGGGAATTTGAACGATTTCTCGAAAGCGACTATGAAGTCGGGATCTTCCTGGAACTGCATGTTTCCCAACTTAAGCATGCGGCGCAGATGGCGAAAGACCGCGGCAAGAAAATGATTTATCATGTAGACCTGATTCAAGGGCTGAAAAGCGATGAACATGCGACGGAGTACATTTGCCAGGAGTACAAGCCGTTCGGCCTCATTTCGACCAAGTCCAATGTGATCCGGAAAGCGAAGCAGAAAGGCGTCCTCTCCATTCAGCGGATGTTTCTGATCGACTCGCATGCCTTGGAGAAAAGCTATCAGCTCGTCGAACGGACAAAGCCGGACTATATAGAGATCATGCCCGGTGTCGTTCCTTGGATGCTGACGGAAATCAAACAGAAGCTTGGCATCGGCATCTTTGCCGGAGGGCTGATCCGGACTGCCGAAGACGTTGAAATCGCGCTTCAGGCAGGGGCCGAAGCCATCACCACATCCGATGCTGAACTGTGGCATCAATTCGCCGGTTCCGAAAACTGAGACCGGGATGGATTCTTGTGGTTGACGCCAAAAGCGGAAAGCGTTATCATTTCCATTAAGTTAATAGGATGACGGAGAACAGGGAGATTCACTTTGAATGCAGCGGCGGGTTTTTTTGCCGTTGCATGGTGGGTTTCCCTGTTTTTTGTTGTGCCGACATACCGAAGGGGGAGACCGCAATGAATCCATTTCTGGGAGAATTGATTGGAACCGCTATATTGATTCTTTTTGGTGCGGGGGTCTGTGCCAATGTCAATCTTAAAAAAACCTTTGCATTTCAAAGCGGATGGCTCGTCATCGCAATCGGCTGGGGGCTTGGAGTCACGATGGCGGTTTATGCGGTCGGGATGTTCAGCGGTGCCCATCTGAACCCCGCAGTGACGCTCGGCCTTGCGTTTAACGGGGACTTCCCTTGGGCTGACGTGCCGGGGTATATCGTTGCGCAAGTGGCAGGCGCATTTATCGGGGCGGCCGCTGTTATGCTGCACTTCCTGCCACATTGGAAAGAGACGCAAGACCCGGGCGTGAAGTTGGGCGTATTTGCAACCGGTCCGGCCATCCCTGATTATTTCTCCAACTTGATAAGCGAGATGATCGGAACCTTCATCCTGGTGGTGGGGATCCTTTCGATCGGAGCCAACGAATTCACGGAGGGCTTGAACCCTCTGATTGTCGGGCTGCTCATTGTGGCCATCGGCATTTCCCTCGGAGGCACGACAGGGTATGCAATCAATCCCGCCCGTGATTTCGGGCCCCGGCTTGCGCATTTCCTGTTGCCGCTTGCCGGAAAGGGACCATCCAACTGGAAATACTCATGGGTCCCGGTGGCAGGGCCGGTTCTGGGCGGATCGCTTGGCGGCGTATTCTATAGAGCGGTATTCACCGGAGACCCCACTCCCGCTTTTTGGGCGGTGTTGATCGTATGCGCGGCGGCACTGGCGGCGGCCAAGATGATGCAGGGCCGCCAAAGCCCGGGGCCTGCTGTCAGCTCGCCCCGTCCCGTTAAGAAATAAACGTGATATCGGAGGAAAAGGAAATGGAAACATACATTTTATCCATCGACCAGGGCACATCCAGTTCAAGGGCGATTTTGTTTAATCAGGAAGGGGAGGCCGTGCATTCTGCCCAGCAGGAGTTCAACCAGTATTACCGAAATCCTGGCTGGGTCGAACAGAATGCCAATGAAATCTGGGCATCAGTCATGGCGGTCGTGACCACCCTGATCACCGAGGCGGATGTCAACCCGAAACAGATTGCCGCTATCGGGATCACCAACCAGCGCGAGACGGCCGTTGTTTGGGATAAGAAAACCGGCCAGCCGATCTGCCATGCAATTGTCTGGCAGTCCCGCCAGACGGCCGATATTTGCAATGACTTGAAGGAAAAGGGGTATGAAGAGACGGTCAGGGAGAAAACCGGACTCCTCATCGATCCCTACTTCAGCGGGACGAAGATCAAGTGGATGCTTGATCATACGGAAGGGGCGCGGGAACGGGCGGAACGCGGAGAATTGCTGTTCGGCACCATTGATACGTGGCTGATCTGGAAGCTGACGGACGGGAAGGTGCATGCGACCGATTATTCCAATGCATCAAGAACCCTTTTGTATAACATCTATGAGCTGAAGTGGGATGAAGAACTGCTTGAGATGCTGGAGATTCCCGCAATGATGCTCCCGGAAGTGAAGCCGTCGTCACACCTCTTCGGAAAGACGGCGAGCCACCACTTTTTCGGTGAGCAGATTCCGATTGCAGGAGTTGCGGGCGACCAGCAGGCGGCGCTTTTCGGCCAGGCCTGCTATGAGGAAGGAATGGCGAAAAACACGTATGGCACCGGTTGCTTCATGCTCATGACAACCGGGGAAAAGGCGGTCCGTTCCAAGCATGGCCTGCTGACTACACTTGCATGGGGCCTTGATGGCAAAGTGGAGTATGCCCTGGAAGGCAGCATCTTCGTCGCCGGCTCTGCGATCCAGTGGCTCAGAGACGGAATGCGCATGCTTAAAGACAGCGCCCAAAGTGAAGAATACGCAGAGCGGGTAGACTCCACCGGCGGGGTCTACATGGTCCCTGCTTTTGTCGGCCTCGGGACGCCTTACTGGGACAGCGAAGCGCGCGGAGCGGTATTTGGGCTGACACGGGGCACGACGAAAGAGCATTTTATCCGTGCCACCCTCGAAGCGCTGGCGTACCAGGCAAAAGATGTGCTCGACGTGATGGAGAAAGACTCGGGATTGCCGCTGAAAACACTCCGCGTGGACGGCGGCGCGGTCAACAACAACTTCCTGATGCAATTCCAGAGTGACATCCTCGGCGTACCCGTCGAACGGACGGCAGTCAGCGAAACGACAGCCCTGGGCGCAGCCTATCTGGCGGGCCTCGCCGTAGGATACTGGGACTCCTGTGACGATATCTCCGCCCAGTGGAAGGTCAAAAAGCGGTTTGAACCTGCCATCAGTGAAGCGAAGCGCGATGAGCTTTACGGCGGCTGGAAAAAGGCCGTCGAGGCGACCATCCGTTTCAAATAATCGGTTTTATTGATTCTGCAGGCAGCGTTTTGGTATAATGGACTCAAAGTTAATGAATGTGTCGAGAGACTCGGAGAGACCTGATGCGCGTGATGGGGAGACCATCATGCCTGCTTCAGGTCTCTTTTTTTGTTGCTTTCAGATCATCACCCGATGGAGGGAACCGATAATGGAATTTTCTTCGATAAAACGAAAACAACTGCTTGAAGAAATGGGCAGCCGGGAATTTGACCTGCTCGTGATTGGCGGGGGCATCACGGGCGCAGGCATCGCCCACGATGCAGCAACACGCGGCATGAGCGTGGCCCTTGTGGAGATGCAGGACTTTGCTGCAGGCACATCCAGCCGCTCCACAAAACTGGTCCACGGCGGATTACGCTATCTGAAACAGTTTGAAGTAAAGATGGTGGCGGAAGTCGGAAAGGAGCGGGCCATCGTCTATGAAAACGGCCCGCATGTCACGACACCGGAATGGATGCTGTTGCCCTTCCACAAAGGCGGAACGTTCGGGGCATTCACAACGAATATCGGTCTCAGGGTGTATGACTTCCTTGCCGGCGTCAAAAAGGACGAGCGCCGCAAAATGCTGTCGGCCGATGAGACGCTCAAAAAAGAACCGCTCATCAAAAAAGAGGGCCTGAAAGGCGGCGGCTATTATGTGGAATACAGGACAGACGATGCCCGGCTCACAATCGAAGTCCTGAAGGCGGCGGTCAGTGAGGGAGCACTTGCGGCAAACTATGCCAAAGCAGAGGACTATATCTATGAAAACGGCAAGATCACTTCGGTTCGCGTGAGTGACCGGATCGCTGGGGGCGAGACTGTGATCCGGGCGAAAAAGGTCGTGAATGCGACAGGACCGTGGAGTGACAAGATGCGCGATAAAGACGCCCCCGGCAAGAAAAAGCTCCGCCTCACCAAGGGTGTCCACATCGTGTTCGACCAGAGCCGGTTCCCGCTCCGGCAGGCCGTTTATTTTGACACGCCTGACGGGCGCATGGTGTTTGCGATTCCGCGGGATGGCAAAACGTACGTCGGCACAACGGATACATTTTTCGACCAAAACCCGGTCGACCCGATCCCTCTGCCGGAAGATGTGGACTACTTGCTGAAAGCGATCCGGTTTATGTTCCCGGACGTCAGTGTGTCCCCTGAGGATGTCGAGTCGGGATGGGCAGGGGTGCGCCCGCTCATTTACGAAGAAGGGAAAAAAGAATCCGAAATCTCCCGGAAGGATGAAATCTGGGAGTCGGACAGCGGCCTGATTACGATTGCAGGCGGCAAGCTCACCGGTTACAGGAAAATGGCGGAAAGCGTCGTAGACCGCATTGCGGAACGGCTCGGCGGAGGATTCGGCGCGTGCAGGACAAGAGACTTGCCGATTTCGGGAGGGGATGTCGGCGGATCCGCAAAATTCCCTGCCTATGTAAAAGAAAAGGTTGCGGAAGGAGTGGCGGCCGGCCTGCCAAGAGAATTTGCGGAAGCCATCCTTCGGCGTTACGGCACAAATGCCGGGAAGGTCTTCTCCTATGTCAAAGAATCCGGAGAAGGGGAGTTGCCGAAGGAAGTGGAGGCGATCCTGAACTATTCGATGCATCATGAAATGGCCGCCAAGCCGGTCGACTTCTTTATCCGCAGGACGGGCGCCCTTTTCTTCGACATTGATTGGGTGCGCACCTGGAAAGAGCCGGTCATCCGTAAAATGGCCGAAGTCAATGGCTGGTCCGCTGAAGAGGAACTACTCTACCGCGAAGAACTGGAACGGGCACTATGCGAAGCTGTACCTGAAATGGCATAAGAAAGAGGTAAACCGGAACGGAGCAACAGGAATTGCCGTCTGTTCCGGTTTGTTTGTTTTTTTAGGGAAACGGAAGAAAGGCCTATGTTTTTCTCCTTTATTTATGCTTTCATTTTTCAATTTCCGACATCAAATTCCCTTTTCCGGTTTCAGTCTTACGCTCCATTGCAGAAGGGGATGGAGGCGCTTACAATTGGGTCAAATCAGGATGGGAGGAAGGTCTTTGATCTACGAGCTTGAAATCACGATCAGCCGGGGTGCAGGGGCGAGGCGGCTGATCCAGGTGGACGGGGAGATGGCATTCGGGCAGCTTCATGAGGTGGTCCAATCCGCATTTGAATGGGAACGGGGACATGTGTTTCATTTCAGGAGAGAACGTTCATCGGGGGAGCAGATTCCCATTCCGGAAGAACAGAAAGTCGCTGATGCGTTGAAGGAAGGGGATGAGGTACGATACAGCTACTTTGCCGACGGGGAATGGGGGCATCGTCTTACAGTCAAATCCGTACAGCCCAAGACACCGGCGAACAGCGAACCGAATGCCGCTTATCCGAGATGCCTTGAGGCTGAGGGAGAGCTGCCCCATAAGTACACCGTGCCCCCGATGTTCATCGAGCCTGGAATCCGGACGCCTGATGATCTCACACTGGACATTAACATTGCGTTCATCAGGTTCGATGGGATCCCGACCCTCTACGAAGTGAACGGGACGTGGAGCGGTTCGGACGAATTCCGGAGGGAAGAAGTACCGGTTTCGGACGAGCAGCTAACCCGATTCAATGAATTTCGCAGCGGGTGGAAAGGGCTTCTTCAGGAAGTGCTTGCAGCGATGAAATTGCTTTATGGTGCCAGGTCATGGGAATACCTGAACGGCCGCCAGGTGATTTTCCTGGAGTTTGGCGACGGAGAAGAACCGCTGTTCATCCGGGTGCTCGGGCATGAGGAAGATGAGTTTGGACTGGTCGTGTACTCCGGATGGGACGGTTACCGGCATCTATGCAAGGAACTGGAAGGAAAGTTGACCGATCAGGAACGGATTCATGGCTTCAGGGGGGTATATGCCACTTTTGTGAACAAGCGGGAGCTGAATCCGCTCATCCGGCGGATCTACAAAGAATTGGGCTATACATTCAAACAATCCGGATGGCCCCTTCTGGAAGCCATCGAACCCGGATGGCTGCCGCAACTCCCGAGACCGCAGGATGCCGAACACCTCCTGCATGCCATCGGAGCCGTGCGTGCTTTACTGAAAAGCTCCAGCGATTTTTCCGCGCTTCCCGTGTTCCGGCCCGGCGGGAAAATGATCGGATTCGTGGCAGAGGACAGCGGCGCGATGAAAGGTGGAATTGTCGATGCTCCGGATATTCCGGCGGAGCGTGTGCCGGGAATCCGGGTAACGGACTATACGGTCAAGTGCCTGAAGAACTTGCCGCGCTCGGAACAGCGGATTGAATACGACTTGTCACTGGCGGAGGTCTATGGCAGGGAGCCGGTGATACAGCGTCTCTTCCATCCATTGCTGCTCGCTTCGGCCGATGCGGACACGGGCAGGATGATCCATTCGAAATTCCTGTCCATGACCGATCCGGATATTCTGGCACAGGCCATGTTCGCGGACGTACTGATCCACGTTCTTAAATCGTTGCCTGCCGAGGTCCGGCTAACTGCCGGGACGGCAAGGAGGCTGGGTCCGCTTCTCGGCATGCTGGGAATCAGGGAACGGATTGTGCACCGGCTTCCGGGAGTGGAAAAAGCACGGGAGGCGGAAGTGGCCAAGGTGGAGGGGTATTTCAGTTTGTGATTGAATAGTGTAAGAAATAGGAGAAGCGGTGCCGCCGGGCATCGCTTCTCCTATTTAGACTGATTGATGAAACATAAGGTGTGAGTGTTAAGAAAAGAAATTCGGGTGTCAGCAGGTCTGCCAGGCTGATGCAGCCGGATTATTTTCCTGTGTCGGACGAGATGCAGAGAAACACAGTCCGCCCGTCACTCCGGTTATACCAGTAGTGGGATTCACCGGCGTCATAGAAAAGTGATTGGCCGGACGTGAGTACCGACAGTTGTCCGCCGACTTCCACGGTGAGTGTGCCTTCCAGTACGTAGACAAATTCTTGTCCGGCGTGGGTGATGGGCTGGCCGCCGTTTTGCCCGGGCTCCAATGAGACTTGCATCGGCATGAAGTCGGGCGCGCTGAAGCCGGGTGCGAGATTGCGGTAATGAACGCCATAGGCGGCGATGCGTTCAGCCATGATCATGTTTCCGTCCTCCGCTTGGCCGCCGGCTTCCTCTTCGAAGAAATGTCCCGGGCTGACCCCGAGTGCCACCGAAATCTTCTTCAAGGATTCAAGCGTGGCGGAGGATTTGCCGCGTTCAAGTTGAGAGAGGAAGCTGATGGAGAATCCTGTTTGTTCTGCCACCTGCTTGAGTGTTTTCTGTTTGTCCTTGCGAATGGATTTGATTTTCTGTCCCAGTGAACGGTTCATTGATCGCTCCCCTAATTTTCAAATAACTCTATTGACACCGTTTTCATTCTCGCCTATGATGGTAACATAAATTGAAGTGACACTTCAATTGAAGACAGGCTTAAATCGGAAAAGGGGATTAGGGGGAATTTATTATGAAAGATAAGGATATGAGGCGCGTGCTGATTGCCAGCCTGGTCGGGAGCTCCATCGAGTGGTTTGACTACTTCCTGTACGGAACGGTCGCAGCGCTCGTCTTCAATACGATGTTCTTTGTTGCGGAAGATCCGTCTATCGGATTGATTCTGGCCTATGCATCGTTCGCGCTGTCATTCTTTATCCGTCCGCTCGGCGGTGTGATTTTCAGTCATATCGGGGATCGGATCGGCCGGAAAAAGACGCTGGTTCTGACGCTCAGCCTGATGGGGATTGCCACGTTCGCAATGGGCCTTCTGCCGACATACTATGCGATCGGCATCTGGGCTCCGATTCTTCTCATCACGCTCCGTCTGATTCAGGGACTTGGCATCGGAGGGGAATGGGGAGGCGCGATGCTGCTCGCGGTGGAATATGCGCCAAAGGAGCAACGGGGCTTTTTCGGTTCCGTTCCACAGATGGGCGTCACAATCGGAATGGTGCTCGGTACACTGGCCCTGTCTGTTATGACACTCCTTCCGGAAGAAGCGTTCATGAGCTGGGGATGGCGCGTGCCGTTTCTCTTGAGTGCGCTGCTCGTCATTTTCGGACTCTGGATCCGGAAAGGCATCGAAGAGACGCCATCGTTCAAAAAGGTTCAGGCGGAAGGCTCTGCTCCGAAAGTGCCGCTTGTCCATACGCTCAAGCATCACTGGCGTGAAGTGCTGATCGCGGTCGGTGCGAAAGTCGTCGAGACTGCGCCGTTCTACATTTTCGGGACATTCGTCGTATCGTATGCGACGACAAACGTCGGCCACACGAACAATGAGGTGCTGAATGCCGTCATGATCGCAACCATCATCACGACGGTCCTCATTCCGATCATGGGTAAGCTGTCCGACAAAGTCGGCCGCAAGCCGCTGTATGTCTGGGGAGCCGTCGGCATGATCGTGTTCGCCTTCCCGTATTTCTGGATGCTCCATGAAGGGTCCAATATCATGATGTTCCTCGCGACGATCATCGGACTGGGCATCATCTGGGCACCGATTACAGCCGTGCTCGGCACGATGTTCTCGGAAATTTTCTCTGCGGAAGTGCGCTATACGGGCATCACGCTCGGTTATCAGATTGGCGCGGCAGTTGCAGGGGGAACCGCGCCGCTGATCGCAACGGCCCTTCTTCTGCAGTTCAACAACTCCTACGTCCCGGTCGCGCTCTACATCATTTTCACGGCGGTCGTTTCGCTCGTTGCCATCTGGGCAGTGCGCGACCGCAGCAACCAGCAGCTGGATGAAGAGACGCCGGCCCTTGACGCCAAGGGGAAACTCACAGAAAAGCAGCTTGTCTGAGTCCGTGACGGCACAGCAAGCGCGCAATAAAAGGTGGTTAATTCGTTTTGATTATCATGAATGAACAGCAGATCGTGGAAATGTACGGGATGGAAGATGCCATCCCCGATGTGAAGGCGACGCTCAGGTCACTGGCGGATGGGAAGATTGAAAACCCGATCCGCACGGTCATCGAGTTTCCGGAGCGGAGCGCTTCGGTCTTGTATATGCCATGCGCCGACCTGTCGGAAGGAATCGCGGCGAACAAGACGGTGACGATCTTCCCGGAGAACCCGAAAACAAATGGGCTGCCGACCACTCAGGGCGTCGTGCTCGTGACCGATGCTACAGACGGCCGTCACCTGGCGATGCTGAACGCGTCGTACCTGACGCGGCTCAGGACCGGAGCGATGAGCGGTCTGGCTACAGATCTTCTGGCAAGGGAAGAGGCATCGGTCCTCTGTGTGATCGGAACCGGTGGCATGGCTTATGAGCAGGTGCTCGGCGTGCTGGCTGTCCGGCAGATTCGGGAAATCCTGTTGGTCAACCCGACCCGTTCAAAGGCGGAAGCCTTCGGCGAGCGGCTCAGGAGGGAAGGCCGGATCTCAGTCAATGTATCGGTCGAGATTGTCGATGATGTCGATGAGGCGGTGAGAAGGGCGGATGTCATCAATTGCGCAACGCGGTCCGAGACGCCGGTGTTTGACGGGGAAACCATCCGACCGGGTACGCATGTGAACGGAGTCGGATCCTATCTCCCGCACATGCGGGAAGTGGACGAGACGTTCATCCGCCGCTGCTCGAAAATCATCGCGGATGACCTGCATGGCGTGAAAGAGGAGGCCGGAGAACTGATTCATGCCGACCGATCCGGTGCCTGGTCATTTGATGAGCTTCACGGAGAGCTCGTGCATCTGGTGACCGGACAAGTATCCGGCCGGGAAACCGAGGAGGAGATCACCTTCTTCAAGTGTGTAGGCGCCGCCTATTATGACCTGGCGGTGGCCAAGGGCGTCTACCGCAAGGCGGAAGCGGACGGGCAAGGCGTACAAGTTGAGGTGTAAGTGGAAGGCCGGCAGCGATGCCGGCCTTTTGTTGCACAAAAAGTGGACGCTTACCGCAGACTGGTGAAAAAAGCCGACACGTTTTGCAAGGGGGGGTATTGAGTGATTACAGTGGCGCGGCAAATGGTTGCCTGTTGCGGTTTCGTCATTCGTTCCTGGAGTTTCGTCATTCGGCCGTCCGGTTTCGTCATTCACTGAGAAGTTGGCTGCGAATGACGAAACCGTCGGCGTGAACGATGAAACTGAGCCCATGAATGACGAAACTGAGCCTACGAATGATGAAACTGAGCCTACGAATGATGAAACTGCAGGCTGGCTGGATCACTGACATTGGGGGTGATCAGTGTCCTCCCGAGCATAAGAAAAAGCGATGCTGCGCGGGCATCGCTTTTTCGCATAATGGAGTGAGTGTTAAGAAAAGGCCGCTGAGTGTTAAGAGAAGCATCCCGAGTGTTAAGGAAAATCCCTGTGTGTTAAAATGCTCCCGCTGCCCGACGTCCCCGGCATTCCCTCTTAGAGCACTTTTTCCAGAAAGTCTCTTGCGCGGTGTGTCTTCGGGCTTCCGAAGAATTCGTCCGGTGTGCCTTCTTCGACCAGTTTTCCTTGGTCGAGGAACAGAACGCGGTCGGCGACTTCTCGGGCAAAGCCCATTTCGTGGGTGACGACAATCATCGTCATCCCGCTTTTTGCAAGGTCTTTCATGACATCGAGCACTTCCTTGACCATTTCCGGGTCGAGGGCGGATGTCGGTTCGTCGAACAGCATGAGTTTTGGTTCCATGGCGAGTGCCCGGGCGATGGCGACGCGCTGCTTCTGGCCGCCGGACAAACTGGCCGGATAGGAATCTTCTTTTTCGGACAGGCCGACCCGCTTGAGAAGGGTGCGTGCTTTTTCCTCTGCCTGTGCTTTCGATTCCCCTTTTACTTTCATCGGTGCATACGTCAGGTTGCCGAGAACCGTGAGGTGGGGGAACAGGTGAAAGTGCTGGAACACCATGCCGATTTCCTGGCGCGCGGCCCGGATATCGGCTTTTTTGTCGGTGATGCTGAAGCCGGCGATTTCGACTATTCCTCCGGTCGGTTCCTCCAGTTTGTTCAGGCAGCGGAGGAACGTCGATTTGCCGGAGCCGGACGGGCCGATGACGGCGATGACCTGGCCTGCATCGACTTTGGTCGAGATGCCTTTCAGGACCTCCAGGTCACCGAATGATTTGATGAGTCCCTTAACGGATATCACTTGCTTTCAGCCTCCTTTCGATTTTGCGTCCGATGAGCGTGAGGATCATGACGAGCACCCAGTAGATGAGTCCGACAAAGAGCAGCGGCTCGAATTGGCGGTACATGCTGGCCCCGACGACCTGCGCGCGGCGCATCAGGTCAAGGTAGCCGATCGTCGACACGAGTGCGGATTCCTTCGTGAGGGTGATGACCTCGTTCATGAGCGCCGGCAGGATGTTTTTGAATGCCTGCGGCAGGATGATGTCCTTCATCATCGCACGATATGGGACACCGAGCGCCTGTGCCGCCTCGACCTGGCCTTTATCGACCGCCTGGATGCCGGCGCGGATGATTTCAGAAATGTAAGCCGCGGAGTTCAGCCCGAATGCCGTGATGGCAGACAAAAACGGGGTGATGTCATAGCCGGTCAACTGCGGGACGGCAAAGTAGATCAGCATGAGCTGAAGGATCAGCGGCGTCCCGCGGAAGATGGATGTATAGGCGATGGCGAATGCACGGAGAGGAGCGGGGCCGCTGATCTTAAACAGGGCGAGCAGTGTCCCGATCAGGGCACCGATCAGCAGGGCGACCGCCACAAACTTCAGCGTGACCCAGATGCCTTCCAGCATATAAGGGATATAGGGAGTCATCTGCGTGAAATCAAGATTCATGATGGATTCAACTCTTTTCTGTTGTCCCGCATGCGGGAGGTTGGATAGGAAAAGGGGTTGCCGGAAAAGCGGGCAACCCCTGCCAGTTGGCTTATTCCTGGTCGGACAGCCACTTGTCTTTGAGTTCCTGCAGTGAGCCGTCCTCTTCCATGTCGGCAAGGACTTTGTTCACGTCATCGACGAGTTCGCTGTCTTTCGGGAAGGCGACCGCCATGCCGGGAGAGCTGGTTGTCGGGTCGTCGAATCCGCCAAGGCCCTGTTCTTCCACGTGGCCGACTGCAACGGATTTATCCATATAGGCGGCATCGATGCGCCCGGTCTTTAATTCCTGGATGAGCAAGAGGGAGTTGTCGAGCGCCTTGAGTTCGAAGTTGAGCCCTTCGTCTTTTTTCAGGCGCTTCGCCCCGTCTTCCTGGATGGTGCCCAACTGGACGCCGACCGTTTTGCCTTCGAGGTCTTCGATGGTCTTGATGTCGGAATCCGTGGTGGTGACGAAGAATTCGCCGGAGCGGTTGTATTCGCTAGAAAAGTCCACGTTCTGCTTCCGCTCATCCGTCGCGCTCATGCCGGAAAGAACCATGTCGACGCGGCCTGTGTTGAGGGCGCCGATCAGGCCATCGAACTTCATGTCATGAATCTCCAGTTCGTAGCCAAGTTCATCTGCTATGTGGTTCGCCAGATCAATGTCAAACCCGATTTCCTTGCCCGCTTCATCCCGGAATTCGAATGGAGGAAAGTCAGCCGATGTGCCCATTTTCAGAACTTTTGTTTCTGTGCCGTCTGCCGACGCGTCCGTTTTGTCACCGGATGCGGGATCGCCGCCCGAACCGCAGGCTGCGAGGAACAGGGCCGCAGATGCGACAGATGCAAAAAGTGCTTTCTTGAACATGTATAAAACCTCCGACGTTTGTATATTTATTCGTTTAGATGATTATAGACTGTAAGACCCAGTCTGTAAAGTACAAATTCATGCAAAAAACCGATTTCTCGTGAGAAATCGGTTTCCGCAATAGGCAGGTTGGTGAAACGTCTATATTCGTTGCCATTCCGCCTACCAGTCTCCAGGCTCGCCAACCAGGAGATCCAGTTCCACAGTGATTTCCGCAAAATCGCGGTTCAGGAAGGCCTTGACGGCCGCGGGGTCCGGCGACCAGGAAAGCGGGGTCATGCGCACCAGGTCCTGGAGTTGCAAGCGGTCGAGACGGACGGAATAACGGAGCGGGATCGTTTCCGTGCGGCGGAAGTGCCGGTCGAACAGCCCGATTGTTTCTTCATTGGAATACGTTCGGCGTTTATCCGAATACAGAGCTTCCCGGAGCTCCCGCAAATAGCCGGAAGCGGGCACGGCCTTGATCAGCAAGCCGCCCGGAGCAAGCATCCTCGTGAATTCCTCGTAGTTTGAGGGCGAAAGGATATTCAGGATGACATGGATAGAGTGATCTGCAAATGGTGACTGGGCCAGATCGCCGACGAGCCAGACCGCATCCTGGAAATCTCTCGCTGCGAGCTGGACGCCTTCCTTTGCGATGTCGAGCCCCGCGCCCATCACGTCCATTCCGCTCAGCTGCTGCAGGATCCGATGAAGATGTGTGCCCTCGCCGCAGCCGATATCGGCAAGAACGCCCGGCATGACTGAGGGCAGGGACCTCTCCCGGACCAGATCTGCCACCGCTTTGTGAAACGGGGCATACAGCCCGCTGTCCATCATGATTCTTCGTCTTGCCTCAAACAGTTCTTTATCATAATGGCCGCCGGCAGGCCGGGTCAGCACATTTACATAGCCCTGTTTTGCAAAGTCGAACGAATGGTTCTCCATGCATAGGAGCCGCCCGTCATCCTCGATATGAACCGGGTTTCCGCATACCGGGCATTTCAGCGCATGTACGATCCGCGCTGCACGCCTTGCACCGTCTATCCGTTTTGACATATGAACACCTTCTTTTCCGTACAGTTGATGGGATGCTCTGATTTTATCAGGTTCCGTGCAGAGTCCAAAGTGCAGCTGTCAAATTTCCACACAAACACGCCGTCTTTTGCGGTTTCTGTTTTACAGGCAAGGGTAGAAATAAGAAGGACGAATGTTGAAAGTTTTTCCAGAGGAGTTGGGGACATGTTTTTGGCATGGAAAGAAATCAAGCAAAATAAACTCCGGTTTGCGTTAGTGACGGCTGTTCTCCTGCTTGTATCGTATCTCGTGTTCTTCCTCTCGGGGCTCGCATCGGGCCTTGCAGGACTGAACCGGGAAGCGGTCGACAAGTGGCAGGCGGACGGCATCTATCTGACCGATGAGGCGGACAAGAGCCTGACGCAATCGATGATGGAGGCGGATTTGGCGGACAAGGTAGAGGCGGATGAAACGGCAGTCCTCGCCCAGACGAACGTGATTGCCGATAACGGTGATGTGAAAAGCGGTGTCTCCCTGTTCGGTATCCGGCCGGATGAGTTTATCATGCCTGAACCGACCGAAGGCGACAAGTTCTCGGAGGCGCTTGAGGTGGTCGCTTCGGACAGTTTGAAGGAGGAAGGGTTCTCCATCGGGGATGAACTGGACCTGTCGGGTTCTGACGTGACACTCACCATCACAGGATTTACGGATGAGGCCCGCTTTAATGCCGCACCGGTTTTATATATGAACCTGGATGATTTCAAAAAAGTCCGCCCTGGTGCCGCGGCACAGAGTGCGGGGCGAGAAGAGCAGCCCGAAATGGTGAATGTAATCATCGTCAGAGGCGGGCAGCCCGACAATGTGCCAAAAGACCTTGAGTATATGGAGTCCGAGACGTTCATCGAGAATCTGCCGGGCTACACCGAGCAGAATCTGACCCTGACGTTCATGATCTACTTTCTGTTCGCCATCTCTGCGGCGGTCGTGGCGATTTTCCTGTATGTCCTGACGGTCCAGAAAATCAGCATGTTCGGCGTCATGAAGGCCCAGGGCATCTCAAGCGCATACCTGTCACGGTCGGTCATCGCCCAGACGTTCATACTCGCGGTTATCGGCGTGCTTATCGGCTTCGGCCTGACAGTGCTGACGGGGCAGTTCCTGCCGGCGGCCGTGCCGGTGTCGTTCGACTACGGCATGATGGCGATTTATGGAGCCGTCCTGATTGTCGTGGCAATCCTCGGAGCGCTTGTGTCGGTCTGGACGATTGTGAAAATTGATCCGCTGGAGGCGATCTCGGGATGACGGAACATGTACTGCAGATGGAAGATGTGACGAAAACGTTCGGCTCGGGACGGACGGAAGTCCGGGCGTTAAAGAAGACTTCATTGAATGTAAGCCGCGGCGAAGTGATTGCGATCATCGGGCCCTCGGGTTCGGGAAAGTCGACACTTCTGACGATTGCGGGCGGCCTGCAGGGACCGACCGGGGGAGAAGTGCAGATTGCCGGCGAGCGGATCACCGAACTCAGTGAAAAAGACCGTTCAAAAGTGCGGCTCGAGCATGTCGGGTTCATCCTCCAGTCCTCCAATCTCGTCCCGTTCCTGACCGTTTCCGACCAGCTGAAGTTGCTGGATAAGGTGAAGAAGGGGAATATGTCCAAAGAGGAGCGGGAGGGCCTGTTGGAGGAGCTCGGCATCACCAAGCTGACGAATAAGTATCCGAACGATCTGTCAGGCGGGGAGCGACAGCGTGTGGCCATCGCCAAGGCACTGTACAGCAACCCATCACTCCTGCTGGCCGATGAGCCGACCGCCTCGCTCGACTCGGACCGGGCGTTCGAGGTGATGAAGCTCCTGAAAAGCGCGGCGGTCAAGAAACATGCAGCGACGATTGTCGTCACGCATGATACCCGGCTCACTGACTATGTGGATAAAGTCTACAAAATGGTTGATGGCGTCCTGCATCTCGAAGCCGACAAAGGCGGTGCGGAACCGCTTGAGAATGGCCGGACGGATTTCCTGGAGAAAGGCGGTAATGACGATGGCGTTTGACTATGATTTGGATTTCGACCACATCGATTTCAGGGAACGTCCCGATTTGTACCGGGTGGGCAGGGGCGAGCAGGGCGTTCTTCTCGTGGAACCGTACAAAAGCGAGCTTCTTCCTCACTGGCGGTTCCGCACGCCGGACATCGCCAAACAATCTGCCGACACGCTTTACGAAATGTTTGAGGACTACCGGAAAAACGATGACTTCATCGGAATGGACATGGCGCGCAAATTCATCCAGATGGGCTATACGAGGGCCAGGCGCTATACGAACTACAAGGGCGGCAGAAAGTATAAAGAAGATGGAACGACCCACGAACGTACAGAAGATCCGGTAAAAGCGAAGTCTGCCGCGATCTTCAAAGAATACTGGGATCGCATCCGGGAAGATGACGATTATCTGGGCCGCAAAAAAGAGCATCAGAAAAAATATGGATGATGCATAAAGGAACCCGAATCTCCCCATACTGACCGTGATTACGGAAAGGATGGGAGATTCGCCAATGGGTATCATGAATGACAATCCGAAAAACGAACCGTTGCATTACGGTGAAGTTGTCGGTCTCTGGGCTTACGTCGCTGCGAACAATGGCCTTGTCAGCATGTACGAAGCGTTTGTGAATCATGCGGGCGACAAGGAACTGATCGGTGTCCTCGAAGATGCCATCAAGATGATGAAGTCTGAGAATACTGCTGTTGAGAAGATCCTCAAGGAAAATGGCATCACACCGCCGCCGGCACTGCCGTCACGCGGGAAAGCTTCTTCAGAGGATATCCCGGTGGGTGCCAGGTTCTCCGATCTGGAGATTGCCGCAATTCTTGGCGTCAATGCCGGGCAGGGCCTTGTGTCTTGCAGCGAGGTGATGGGCCAATGCAGCCGGGAAGACGTGGCCGCGCACTTCGCCAGATTCCACGCTGACCGTGCCGCTGCAGGGGCCAAGCTGCTCCGCCTTACCAAGCAAAAAGGCTGGCTGATGACGCCGCCGCTCCACCAGCAGAAAAGCAACTGAACGACAAGACGTGCGCTCCGCTTCGGCGGAGCGTTTTTCTGTTGTTAGAGTTGCGGTTCCGGGCAGGAATTCCGACACGAATTGTCAAAAGAATCAGTGTGGAAAGAAGGGATGTTGATGAAGCTGAACTATCACCCGCTCGGGGACGGGGCAATCGTGGTGACGGCAGGTGAGTCGATCGGTGATGAATCCACGGCACTTGTACGGGCGATTGCCGAAACCATCACCCGCGCAGAGGTTCCGGTCGTGACCGATGTGATCCAGGCCTATGTCACTGTCACGGTGTGCTATGAGGCGGAGAACGGGATGACGTACAGGGCAATGGAGAAGAAGCTTCGGGAACTGTTGTCGGATATTTTGCCGGCCGGCAAGGACGAAGGGCGCACAGTCGAGGTCCCTGTTTGCTACGGCGGCGATTTCGGACCGGATCTCGGATTTGTCGCGGAGCATAACGGACTGACCCAAGAAGAAGTGATCCGGATCCATTCCGGAACTACATACGACGTCAAGATGATCGGGTTCGCTCCAGGGTTCCCCTTCCTCGGCGGTATGGATGAACGCATCGCGGCCCCGAGGCGGCCGTCACCGAGACTGGAGATTCCAGCGAGGACGGTTGGCATCGCGGGGGCCCAGACCGGGGTTTATCCGATTGGGACACCAGGAGGCTGGCAGCTGATCGGCAGGACGCCGGTCGAACTGTTCTTGCCGGATAAAGAGATTCCGAGTCTTTTACGGCCGGGAGATCAAGTCAGGTTCAGGCAAATCTCCAAAGAAGAATATGAAAAGATGGGGGCGGGCGGCGATGCTCAAGATTGAAAAACCGGGCCTCCAGACGACTGTCCAGGATCTCGGCCGCCCGGGATTCCAGCAGTACGGAGTGGTCGCCGGAGGAGCGATGGATCCCTATTCGCATCGTGTGGCGAATCTTCTTGTCGGCAACAGCGAGACCTGCGCCACGGTTGAAGCGGCACTTGCCGGGCCGTCCATCCGCTTTGAAGCGGACAGCCTGATTGCGCTGGCAGGCGGGGACCTGTCTCCGAGCATTGAAGGGGAGCGGGTCCCGATGTGGAGACCGGTCGCCGTTCGGTCCGGCTCGGTCCTCGACTTTGGAAAGCCGGCCGCGGGCTGCCGGGTGTATGTGGCTGTCGCAGGCGGCATCGATGTGGCTGAAGTGATGGGCAGCCGGTCGACTTATACAAAAGCCCGGATCGGCGGTTTGGACGGACGGTGTCTGGAAGAGGGTGACCGCCTGCCGGCGGGGGCTCCCTCCGCCCACGCAAAGCAATGGGCAGAAAAAGCGCTGTCCGGTGCGGATGGCAGGAAATTCTCCGCAGCGGACTGGTCCGTCTCGGATGACCTGATCCCGCGTTACAGAAATGAAGCGGAAATCCGGATGATGAAAGGCCCGCAGCACCACTGGTTCTCCGAAAAAAGCCGGAACGCGTTTTTCGGCGGGACGTTCACCGTCTCCTCGGAATCGGACCGGATGGGCTACCGGCTGAAAGGGGACACTCTCCGGCTGTCTGAACCACGCGAACTTCTTTCCGAAGGGGTCGTGGCCGGAGCGGTCCAGGTGCCATCCGGCGGAAACCCGATCTTGCTGATGGCCGACCGCCAGACGACCGGGGGTTATCCGAAAATCGGCCAGGCGACCACGGTTGACCTTCCGCTAATCGCCCAGATGCAGCCGGGAGCCAAACTTCGTTTCACGGAAGTATCCGTTGAAGCGGCACAACAGCTATTGATGCAACAAAAGAAAGAACTCGCGGAACTGAAACTTGCCATTGAACTGAAAATGAAGGGGGTATAAACATGAGTGATCAAGTGGACCTGAACTGCGACTTGGGAGAATCGTTTGGCGCCTATACGATGGGAAATGACGAGGAGATTCTCGACCTGATCACAAGCGCGAACGTTGCCTGCGGATTCCACGCGGGTGATCCATCCGTCATGAAAAAGACGGTTCGGATGGCCCTGCAAAAAGGCGTCGGCATCGGAGCCCATCCCGGAACCCCGGACCTGGCAGGGTTCGGAAGGCGCACCATGGCCATTTCAGCAGAGGAAGCGTACGACCTGACGTTGTATCAGATCGGTGCCCTTGATGCATTCGTCCGGGCGGAGGGCGGCGAGATGCAGCACGTCAAGGCGCATGGCGCGCTCTATAACATGGCGGCGAAGGACGCGTCTCTGGCGGAGGCAATCGCCGAAGCGGTATATGCGGCCAATCCGGAACTCATTCTGTTCGGCCTGTCGGGAAGCGAGCTGGTCAGGGCAGGTGAAAAGATCGGCCTCCGGACGGCGAACGAAGTGTTCTCGGACCGCACGTATCAGCCTGACGGAACGCTGACGAACCGCCGGGAACCGAACGCCCTGATCACGGACCCTGATTTGGCAGCGAACCAGGTCGTCCGCATGGTGAAAGAGGGCAAGGTGCAGACCGCCGATCAGACGGACTTCGCCTTGTGCGCGGACACGGTCTGCATTCACGGCGACGGAGCGGCCGCGCTTGAATTTGCCCGCAGGCTCAAGGACCGGCTGCCTGAAGAAGGCGTCAAAGTGGAGAAGATCGGCAGCCGGTTTTCAAGGAAATGGACCGGCTCTCGAAAAGGGGAAAGAGAGACGGATGTCACACACAGGGGGAACCGATGAATCAGACAGTGGATCAAAAACAAATCCGCAGCGTCATGCTCGGTGCCGCGTTCCTGATGGCGACTTCAGCCATCGGACCGGGCTTCCTCACACAAACAACCGTATTTACCGAGCAGCTGCTGGCCAGCTTTGCGTTTGTCATACTGGTTTCCATCTTAATCGATATTGCGGCCCAGCTGAACATCTGGCGGATCATCGCCATCTCCGGAAAAAGAGCGCAGGACATCGCAAATGATGTCTTGCCGGGCCTCGGCTACCTGCTTGCGCTGCTGGTCGTCATGGGAGGTCTCGCCTTCAACATCGGAAACATCGGCGGTGCCGGTCTCGGCGCGAATGTCTTGTTCGGCATCGAACCGAAAACGGGGGCCATCATCAGCTGTGTTCTTGCTGTCGGCATCTTTGTCGTGAAGGAAGCGGGCCGAGCCATGGACCGCTTCACACAGATTCTGGGCTTTGTCATGATCGCCCTGACGCTTTATGTGATGTTCACCGCGCAGCCGCCCTACGGGGAAGCGGCGCTGCGGACTGTGGCCCCGATCGAGATGGACATCCTGGCAATCGTCATGCTTGTCGGCGGGACGGTCGGCGGTTATATCACCTTCGCCGGCGGCCACCGGCTCATTGATGCCGGCATCAAGGGGAAGGAATACTTACCGGTCGTTTCAAAAAGTGCCGTCACCGCGATCGGTGTCGCCTCGCTTATGCGCATCCTTTTGTTCCTTGCCGTGTTGGGGGTCGTTTCCCAGGGACTCAAACTGAACCCTGGCAATCCTCCGGCATCGGTCTTTCAGCTGGCGGCAGGGGACCTCGGCTACAAGATTTTCGGCGTCGTCATGTGGTCCGCCGCGGTCACATCGGTCGTAGGGGCGGCCTACACGTCGGTTTCCTTTATCCGGTCGTTCAGCTCGTGGATTGACCGTCACGCGAAGAAGTTTATCAGTGATTCATTCTGATTTCCACACTCGTTTTTGTCATTGTCGGGCAGCCGGTTAAGATCCTCGTACTGGTGGGCTCACTAAACGGCCTCATCTTGCCGCTCGCGCTCGGCGTCATGCTCATTGCCGCCTATCAGGCAAGGATTGTCGGGGATTACAAACATCCGATGTAGCTGACCGTTCTCGGTATCATCACGGTCGTCGCCATGGCATTGATGGGCGGGTATTCTCTGATCAATGGGATTCCGCAGCTGTTTAAGTGATCCGAATGAAATCTGCAGAATCTGATTGACGGGACAGTCCCTGTCTTGGTATTCTGTTTTTACCAACAACGGAAAGCAGGTGATGTGAGATGGCTAAAGTAGAGATTGCAATGCAACAATCCGGTCGGCCTGGACTCACACGCCTGCAGGGCGCGTTTTGACGTGCTCTCCTGTTTCGCGTGCCTGAGAACCTCCAAAGCCGCCGGATTGCCGGTAAGCTGATGGAGGTTTTTCTTATGGTCACGGAAATAACAGGAGGAAACAAATTGAACATGACTCACTATGGATTAAAAGATCCATTTAAAACGCAGGCGGAAAGCCTGATGGCGACATCCGAGTTTTCGCGCTGCATCCCGGGACGGGTGGTACTTGAACACAAGCGGATGTACCGGGTGATGACGGAACGGGGAGAATGGATGTCGACTGTTTCGGGCAGCTATGCGTTCCGGGCTGCCGGGCGGATGGATTTCCCGTCTGTCGGAGACTGGGTGCTCGTGGAGCAGATGCCGGGCGAGGAAAAAGGAATCATCCATGCGCTGCTCGGCCGGACCTCGGTCTTTACACGCAAGGAAGCGGGGCAGCGGGTCGAGGAACAGATTGTTGCGGCGAATGTGGATATTGTCTTTCTTGTCATGAGCCTGAACGCCGACTTTAATGCCCGAAGGCTGGAGCGGTACCTCGTAGCGGCCTGGGATTCCGGTGCGAGGCCGGTGATTGTACTGACGAAAAAGGATCTGTGCGAAAACCCGGCCGATTATCTGGATGAACTCGGTGGCGTCGCGTTCGGGGTTGATACGGTGCCCGTAAGTGCAGTGACCGGCGAAGGGCTGGACGAAGTCCGGAGTTTTCTCGGCGAAGGGGTGACGGCTGCGCTTCTCGGTTCTTCCGGCGCGGGCAAATCGACCCTGACAAATGCGTTGTCGGGCAAGAAAGCGATGGCCGTGCAGGACATCCGGGAAGATGACGCGAAGGGACGCCATACGACAACCCACCGCGAACTGATTCCGCTGCCGGGCGGTTCCTGCCTGATTGATACGCCGGGGATGCGGGAACTCCAGCTGATGGACCAGGGAGATGGACTCGACTCCGGGTTCAGGGATATCGATGAATTGGCGGAATCCTGCCGGTACCGTGACTGCGGGCACGGGAAAGAGCCGGGCTGCACGGTCCGGGAGGCGGTCGAAGACGGCCGCTTGTCGGAAGACCGGCTCGTGAGCTACTTTAAGCTTCAGCGGGAAATCGCCTATATCGAACAGAAGTCCGACGCCCGTGCCAGGATGGCAAGCGCAAAGCAGCGCAAGGACCTGACGAAAGCGGCCCGATACAATCGGAAACAGAAGAGATGAATATCAAGCGGGAGGGGGAATAGGATGTTTCCCCCTCCTGCTTTTGTATGAATTGGATGGAGGCACTGGGATCGCGTGACGGAGCACTGACTCCCCATTTGGAAGCACTCGCCAAAACTTTCGAAGCACTCGTCTCCCGATTGGAAGCACTCAACCGGGTTTCCGGAGCAACCGCCAATCACCCCAACCTTTCCTCACCAGATTCCGATCACATAGTAAACCACGAGCGCCACCAGTCCGACGGGAACGCCGAATTTCGCCCATTCGCCGCTGGAGATCCGGAGTTTGCCTGCGGCGATGATGTTCGGGATATTCCCCGGGATCAGCATCCCGCCGCTGATCAGGAGGCCGAGAAGAATGGCCCGGATGGAGTCAAATTGCATCAGCGGGCTGATTTCGGCGGCAGCCAGTGTGGCGTTGTCGAGAACAGCGGACAGCATGTTCATCCAGTAGAGCGTACCAGGTTCCACATCGGTCAGATGCTCGCGGATCAAGGGTTCGAATCCTGCACCGAGCATCGTGAGCGCCATGATGAAAAGGTAGACCTTGAACGAACGTGTGAAGATGGACGACACAGGCTCGGGCGGCGGCGGGGTGCCGCCGGCTTCTTTTCCCGGCGGGTCCACCCAGACAGCCGCAAGCATCCCGAACAGCAGGATGGCTGTGAGGACGTCGAGGCCAATCAGGTTAAAGAGAAATGAAAACTCGGCATTCAGTTTCTGCACGGTGATGGTGGAAAGGGGCTCGCCGATCGGGGTGAGCGCGGCGCCAAGCCCGATCGAGTAGCACGCAAGGATCACAAGCCGGATCTCTGAACGCCTTGCAAGACCAAGCGTGCCGGTCACCGTGACGAGCACGAGCGCCGCGATGATGGCAGTGATCATGCTTGAGACCAGGCCGAGCCCGATGACAAGCAACGCATAAAGAAGCCGATCGGGCATGACTTTCCGCAACCACCGGATGCCGCCGGCAAGCCGCCGGTAAAACAGGCGGAAAACGATGCCGGCAACGAGTACGGTAAAGGTGATCGGCAGTGGATCGGAAAAGGCCTGTCCGAGCAGTTCGCGGTTCATCATTCCGCCAATGATGGCCGCAGCGATTCCCATGACCAGGAGGAACAGTTCCAGCTGCCGCTCAATCGGCTTCACGGAAAACGGCAGAATGAGGACGAGGAGAAGAATGATGAGGAGGCCGGTGGTCATGAAGTATGCTCCTTTTTAGCTTGTTAAAAAATCATACGCCAAGCTGGAGGTGTACATGTCTATATCAATCAAAAGAGCAGAATGACCTTTTTGCATCGGCCATTCTGCAATTTTTAGTTTTTAATCAATCAGCTCACTATCCCGCAGAGACTCTTCCATATCAGTTTCCAAGTCTTTAATGAATACTTTGTAATCCTCGGTATTTTTATAATTCACCTCGGTGCCGAGTGATTCCAATTTTGTAATAAAGTTTTCGCTGGAGGTTACTTGCTTAAGTGCTTCGTCCAGTTTTTTGATTATTTCTTCAGGAGTTCCTTTTGGTGCAACAAATCCTCGGTTGGCAGCTGATACAACGTCAATTCCCTGTTCTTTGAGTGTCGGAACATCAGGGAAGTCTTTACTTCGTTCTTCACCTGTATACCCCAGGAATTTCAGCCTATCGCCTTCAATATAGTCTTTGCCGGCAACAATGGATACACTTCCAAGTGCGACGTCGTTGGCAACAATAGCTTTCATCCGCTGGGCCGTTCCGTCATAGCCCACAATATTAAATTTAATCCCTGCTCCGGTTTGGATCAGGGCAGGCTCCAATTCAGAAATCGATCCGATTGACGCAGCGTATGAAATTTCGCCTGGTTTTGACTTGGCGTCTGCGACTAAATCTTCCATAGAGTTCCACGGGTTCTCAGGGTTCGTGGCAATCATATTGTACGTTGATGTGATTAGTGAGATCGGTTCAAAGTCAGAGAAGCCAAAGCCGGCTTGTCCTGTTAGTTCTGACATCGCCATGGAGTCATGAACAGCGAGGATTGTATAGCCGTCCGGTTCAGCGCTGAGAGCTTCCTGTGAACCGATGACCCCGCTGCCTCCGGCAATGTTTTTTACAACAACTGTCGTATCCAGAACCTTTTCTAATTCTTCTGCTGCAATTCTATTTACCGCATCCGTATCTCCACCAGCATCCCATGGGACAATCAGTTGAATAGGCTTGTTCGGGTAAACACTTCCAGAGGAGCCGGCTTTCTCAGCTGTGTCGCTACTGCAGGCAGCAAGTGCCACCAGGACCAGACTGAGACCTATGAGCATCCATAGCTTCTTCTTCATTTCTTTCATCCTTTCCAAAAGAACAATCATTCACTCAATAAATTGCTTTTTTCGAGCAGTGCCCTCATCTCTTCTTCGCTTTGGTCGATAAATTCCAGGTAATCAGTGGAGTTTTTAAAATTCACCTCTGTGCCAAGGCCTTCAATTCTTTCGATAAATTCTTCATTGTTCGATACGGTCTCAAGCGCATCGTTCAGTTTCTTAATGATGGACTCTGGTGTTCCTTTAGGCGCGACAATGCCACGGTTTGTCCCTGTTGCCATGTCTAATCCCTGTTCCTTTAGTGTCGGAACGTCTGGCAACACGTTGCTCCTCTCTTCTCCGTTGTAGCCGAGCAGTTTCATTCGGTTATCCGCTATGTAGTCTTTCCCTGCGATTGCAGAAACGCTTCCGAGTGATACATCATTTGCCACAACTGCTTTCATTCTTTCAGCTGTTCCGTCATAGCCGACAATGTTTAGCTTAACGTCCGCAACGGATTCCATCAGAACTGGTTCAAGTTGAGAGGTTGAGCCGATGGAAGCGGCATAGGTAATTGATCCAGGATTGTTTTTAGCATCCTCAATCAGATCCTCCATGGAATTCCATGGATTCTCCGGGCTTGTAGCAATGAAGTCGTATGAGGAGGTCATGAGGGCCACCGGTTCAAAGTCGCTGTACCCAAAATCTTACTGGCCAGTCATTTGAGACATGGCTACTGAATCATGAACCGCAAGCAGTGTATAGCCATCCGCTTTTGCAGTTTTGGCTTGCTGAGCTCCCACAACGCCGCTTGCTCCTGCGACATTTTGAATGACGATTTTCTGGCCTAGTTCTTTTGAAAGTTCATCTCCTACAATTCGATAAATCGCATCTGTGTCCCCGCCGGCACTCCATGGGACAACCAGTTGAATCGGTTTTTCCGGATATGTGCCGGCATCAGTTCCCGCAGAGGATTCCGAATCACTACATGCAGCCAGTAAAGCTGATGAAAGCAGAAGTGCTGACAAAATGATTTTCTTTCTCAAAAAAATCCTCCTTTTTGTACATTTGATTACTTTTCGAAAGCAAGGTTCTTGTAATTCGATTAATTAATCGAGTTATACATCACCATCTCTTTCTTTTAGTTTAATAAAATGAATCATAGATTGACAAAGAAGAAAAGTCAATCTCTTTTGAATACTCTTTTATGATTTCTGATTTCCATCATAAAGAAAGGCACTTGCCTCTTTTACAAATCACTTGTAAGGGAATTAAGCCATATTTGTTTTTAATTGTCCGAAAAGTTTGTTGACAATTTTGAAGGTCTTGAATATGATGATTATCAAAAAGAAGGTGGATTTCTGCAAAGACCTTCAAAAAGAAAGATTTGATGAAATCCACTGATGCAAAGGAGTGATTATGTGAAGACGGCAAAAAGGGATGCAATCAATGCGTTGGTAGTCATTTTGTTTTGCGGAGTGGCCTATTCAGGGGTCTTACAGATTCCTGTCCGGGGAGCAGCCAAGACGGAAGCAGACTTTTTCCCGAAAATCATCATCGGCTTGTTGCTGTTCCTTGCTCTCTGCCTGCTCATCAATGCCATTTATACCATGGTGAAGCACAGGGCAGATGTGCGGGAAAAGACAAACTGGAAGGCATTAATAAAAGACAATCGAAAAGTGATGATTACTTTTCTGATCTTCGGAGCTTATATTCTCTTGCTCCAAGAGGTTGGCTATTTCATCAGTTCATTTGTTTTCCTTTTAACGCTTTATCTGTTTCTAATGCCGGGAAAAAAGCGATACATAACGGCAGTTGTAGGTTCAGTACTGGTCACGGTAGTTTTATTTTTAATTTTCCAATACGGTCTGTCCGTTTATCTGCCTAAAGGCAGACTGTTTTAATAACGGCAAAAGAGAGGTGAGAAGATATGGAGAATTTATTGCTCAGCGTTGAGTCAATACTAAATGTGCAAACGATCCTTATTCTGTTGATTGGTGTCGTAGTGGGGATTATCGTGGGAAGTATTCCGGGCTTCACCATTACGATGGGAGTCGCGCTAACGCTTCCGTTCAGCTTTAGTATGGATCCTATCAACGGAATAGCCCTGATGATGGGCGTTCAAGTTGGAGGCAGTTCAGGTGGGCTGATCACAGCCTGTTTGTTAGGAATACCGGGAACACCATCAGCAATGGCAACAACATTTGACGGATTTCCCATGGTCAAAAAGGGAGAGGCCGGCAAAGCGCTGGCAGTCGGGCTATGGTCATCATTCATCGGTACCATTATTTCAGGAATTGTTTTGATCTTCATGACCCCGATATTGGCTGAATGGGCTCTTGATTTCGGACCGTGGGAAATGTTTGCGTTAATGCTATTCGGTATTAGTGCCATTGCAAGCCTGAGTGAAGGCTCATTGATAAAAGGATTGATAGCCGGGTCCATCGGAATTGCTTTTTCCCTTGTTGGTACAGACCCGCTTCTTGGAACAAGTAGATTTACATATGGATTTACAGAATTACTGGCAGGTTTTAACTTTTTGCCGGTCTTGATCGGGGTCTTTGCTTTCTCTCAACTGATGTCTGACATTAAAAATCCTCCTGACAGTTTAGATATCAAATTCAATTCGAATGTTAGTTATCCGCTAGTGAAAACGATTAAGGATATATGGACATCCAAGTTGAATGTAATCAGGTCCAGTTTGATCGGTGTCTTTGTCGGGATTTTACCGGCGGCCGGGGGAAGTATCGCGAACATCTTAAGTTATGATATTGCCAAAAAGTTTTCGAAACAGCCTGAGAAATTCGGGACAGGCACAAAAGATGGTGTTATTGCAGCGGAATCAGCAAACAACTCGTCAATCGGCGGTGCATTTGTCCCCATGTTAGCCTTTGGGATACCGGGAGATGCGGTGACCGCCATGATGCTCGGTGCGCTCCTCATTCATGGAATTCAGCCGGGACCATTACTGATGCAAAATCAGCCGGTCCTGGTGTATGGAATCTTCATTTCCATCTTTATTGCGGCGATCTTTATGCTGATTGTCCAGAGCTACGGAATTAAGGCATTCTTGAAAATCACCGATATCCCTCAGCATGTACTGATACCACTCATTCTCATGCTTTGTGTGCTGGGTAGCTTTGCTGTCAACAACCGGACATTTGATGTTTGGATCCTCCTGATTTTCGGCTTGATTGGCTATTGGATGAAGAGCAACGACTTTCCATTGCCGCCATTTATTCTAGGAATTATCTTGGGACCGATGATTGAGCAGAATCTCCGGCAGGCAATCACGATCGATTCTGATCTTACAGTGTTTATGACACGTCCGATCTCTGCTGTCCTGATTGTGCTGGCGGTTCTCTCCATGGCTTATGGGATTTATAATAATTTTAAGAGCAAGAGCGATACCGGAATGACTCAAAGCTCTTAAGGTGGGGGGATTATTTTTAAAGCAAAGGATCGGATTAGAATGTACAAAGACTTGTTTATTGCGTTTAGCAGGGCAGGCCTGCTCGGTTATGGAGGCGGTCTTTCCGCCATTCCTCTTATGCACAATGAAGTGGTGGAACGGTATAAGTGGTTGGATGATGATGAGTTTTCCGATATCCTGGCCCTTGCCAATACTCTTCCCGGCCCGATCAATACAAAGCTGGCAGGGTATATCGGCTGGAGGCTCAAGGGATTTTGGGGAATGATGGTGAGCCTGATTGGCTCGTTTCTGCCAACAGCCATCTTGATGGTTTTACTGCTGACCCTATTGAATGCTTTTAAAGATAAGCCATGGGTCCAAGGAATGGCGAAGGGTGTTATCCCAATCGCAGGTGTCATGATCGGTGTAATGGCGATTGATTTTATTAAAAAAGCAGGCAATGGTCTCGGATGGTGGGTAGCGGGTATTTTGGCTGTCCTAAGTATCATCCTGATCGGGTTTTTGGGCATCCATCCGGCGATCCTTATTGTGGTGCTGATTCTTTCGGCATTTGTTCCGTTCGAAAAATGGAAAAAGAGGCGTAAGGAGGGCGAAAAATGATTTATTGGCAATTATTCATTGCCCATTTTGTGCCTAATCTGCTTGGTTACGGAGGAGGGCCCGCCACCATCCCCCTCTTGGAACATGAGGTGGTCGACCGGTATGGCTGGTTTACGACCCAAGAATACAGTGAAATTGTTGCTCTCGGGAATGGCCTACCGGGTCCGATTGCCACGAAAATGGCTGCGTATATCGGGTTCGACCAAGGAGGGATTCTTGGTGCATTTGTCGCTACATTTGCGACAGTCGCACCTTCGCTCATGCTTTTGCTGATGCTTCTTGGGATTCTGATGAAATACAAGGAGTCCCCTGCGGTCAAGAAGCTAACGAAAGTGGTACGCCCGACAATTGCAGTGTTACTTGGTTTAATGACATATGATTTCTTTTTCGATTCGTATAGCGGGATCGGAGTTGTGCATACGACAATCCTGATCATTGTCGGCTATGTACTCTTGGAGGTCAGAAAAATCAGCCCGACCATTGTCGTCCTTGCAGCATTGATTTATGGGGCCGTTTTTCTAGGTGGTTACTGATGAATAAGTGTAATTTTAATGAGGGGATGGGATAATAAATGTTAGGCAATTAATCTTCCTAAGTGAGGGATTATTTTGGATAACATAGACCAGAAAATATTGAATTTGTTGGTTGAAGACGGCCGGCGTTCGTACGTTGAGATTGCAGCTGAATTGAATTTGTCACGTGTTGCAGTGAGAGACAGGATACGGAATATGAAGGAAGCCGGCATTATAGAGAAATTTACAGTGGTGATTAACAGCGAACGGGTGGGCAAAGGAGTTTCTGCTTTTTTCGAGGTGGATTGTGAGCCCTCATCGCTCGTTGAGGTCGCACACTCACTTGTTGAAATACCGGATGTCGCCAGCTGCTATCAGATGACAGGTCCGTCGACGCTTCATGTCCACGTGCTGGTGGAAGACTTTCCTGATTTGGAACGTTTCATTAATGAAAAATTGTACGCATTAAACGGAATTACGAGGGTGGAGAGCCACGTCCTGCTGCGCAGGTTCAAGAGTAGGACCGGTCTGAAGCTATAAAGACAAGTCAAAGGGGGATGCAAATTGGATTATCTTTACCATCCATTCAGATCATACAGAAATACGGTGTTCGCTAACAACGGAATTGTTGCGACTAGTCAACCGTTGGCGGCACAAGCCGGCATTGAAGTCATGCGCCAAGGTGGCAACGCTATAGATGCTGCAATCGCCACGGCAGCTGCTTTAACCGTCGTTGAACCGACGAGTAACGGAATCGGAGGAGATGCGTTTGCTCTGATCTGGACCAAAGGAAAACTGCATGGCTTGAATGCATCCGGTCCGTCGCCGAAATCAATTACTGCTGAAAAAGTAAGGGAACAGGGACATGAAAAGATGCCGGTATACGGAGCAATCCCTGTCACTGTTCCAGGTGCACCGGCCTCCTGGGCAGAAGTATCGAAGAAATTTGGAAGATTAAGTCTGCTGGAGACATTGGCGCCTGCTATCAGGCTAGCGGAAGAAGGTTTCCCGCTCACGCCGATCCTAGGTAAGTTTTGGCGGATTGCTTATGATAAATTCAAGGCGTTGTCCGATCAGTCATCTGAAGAGGCACGTACCTTTGAGGCTTGGTTTGATACTTTCGCACCAAATGAAAGATCCCCGGAAATTGGTGAGGTTTGGAAGTCCCCGGACCATGCCGATACGCTCCGCCAGATTGGTGAAACAGACGGCCGGGCATTTTATGAAGGCCCTCTCGCGGAAAAAATGGCGTCAGCTGTACAGGAACACGGCGGCTTCCTGAGTACAGAAGATCTTGCAGCTTACCATCCGGAATGGGTCGAGCCGGTGTCGGCGAATTACCGGGGCTACGACGTCTGGGAAATCCCGCCGAACGGCCAGGGTATGGTTGCATTAATGGGATTGAACATCCATTCTGCGGATGGGATTATTCCAAAGTACGGGGAAGTTGAAACGCTCCATCGTCAGATTGAGGCGATGAAACTCGCTTTCACAGACGGAAAGGCGTTTATTACCCAGCCTGATGAGATGCCTGTCGAGACGGAGCATCTTCTTTCAAGGGAGTACGCGCAGAAGAGGGCCGGCGTCATCAGTGACCGGGCCATCGACCCCGAGCCTTACGAACTGCCGAAGGGCGGTACCGTCTATCTTGCTGCGGCTGACGGAGAAGGCAACATGGTGTCCTTTATCCAGTCCAACTATATGGGCTTCGGATCGGGCATCGTCGTCCCGGGTACCGGTATTGCGCTTCAGAATCGCGGCGCTGACTTCTCACTCGACCCGGAGCATCCTAACTATCTAAAGCCGGGCAAGAAGACATACCATACAATCATTCCGGGCTTCCTTACGAAAGACGGAGAGGCGGTCGGCCCGTTCGGTGTCATGGGCGGTTACATGCAGCCGCAGGGCCACTTCCAGGTCGTCTCGAACACGGTCGACTTCCGCCTGAATCCACAGGCCGCACTTGATCAACCGCGTTGGCAGTGGACCGGAGGCAAGACCGTCCAGGTGGAGCCGGACTTCCCGCTCCATCTTGCACAGGCCCTCCAGCGGAAAGGCCACGACATCCAGATTGCGACAGACTCCGGCGGCTTCGGCCGCGGCCAGATCATCTGGCGCAACCCTGAAACCGGCGTGCTTGAAGCCGGCACGGAATCCAGAACCGACGGCTCGGTAGCAGTCTGGTGAAATTGAAAGAAAACGCTGGCACTCTTGTGAGGGTCGGCGTTTTCATGTGCTTCAGGGAGCGTTTTGAAGCATTCGAAGTCACTTTGGAAGCATTCAGTTCTCAGTTCCAAGTACTTGTCCCATATTCAATCCCTTACACAAAAAAGAGTCTGCCCCAAAGGACAGGCTCCTGCCATCAATCAAAATTCAATTTGTAATCCTCGTCACGGATCATTTTCAGTCTGCGTGAGAAGACGTAGATCAGGCCGAGGTTCAGGAGAATCGGCAGGATGATGAAACTGCCGAGCATGATGGAGATGTTCCCGAGGGTCCAGCCGCCATCGGCAAGCTTCATATAGTTCAGCGGACCGACCAGGCCCGATAAGCCGAAGCCTGCACTGTACGGGGTGCCCTGAATGTTCAGGACGCCCGCTATCCCGCCGAGGATGGCCGCGGAAAGGATCATAGGGAAGGCGATTTTCGGCTTCATGAGGAAGTTCCGCATCTGGATCTTCGGAGAACCGAGCACATGGGCCAGCGCGGTTCCAAGGGAGTTCGCCTTGTAGCTGGCGATGGCCAGGCCGACCCCGGCCGCGACGATGCCCAGATTGGCAGCGCCCGCTCCGATGCCGGACAGCATAATGACGGTCGCCACGCCGACAGTCGAAAATGGCGAAAGGATCAGTACGCAGAAGACGACGGCAATGGCTGCTCCCATAAAGACCGGCTGCAGTTGCGTCAGGTACGCAACGCCAGTGCCGACAATCATCGACCCGCCCTTGACGTAAGGAAGAAGAAGATAACCGATCATGCCGGGGACAAGGATGGTCGCCGTCGGGATGACAAGTATCGCATATTCTTTCATCTTGTCCCCAAGAAGCTTGACGAACAGCACAGCGAGGGCAGCGGTAATCCCGATGTTCAGAGTGGTGCCGATTCCCGATAAGGTAAAGACGCCTTCCGTATTTTTGACGACCGCGCCGCTGCCAATCATGGCTGCAATTCCGACGCTCGCCGTCTGGATCGGGGTGAGCTTAAAGGAAACCCCGACCATGACGCCGATAATGACCGGCAGCAGGCTCATCACGTAAACCGTAATATCCAGCACATGCTGGAGTGAAGGGAAGTGGGGGATGAGCAATTTGAGAATTTCGCCCAATAGTGCGTTGGGTATGAGAGCTACGACAATCCCGATGCTCATGCCGTTGAGCAGGTTGGAAAAGAACTGTTTCATGAGGCCAAGGCTCCTTCAAGGATAATGGGTCTCATTATAGGGTTGATAAGTTATCAGGTCAATAGAATTTTTCGGAATATTTAGTGTAAACGCTTTCTGAACGGATTAAGGAAAAGACCAGAAGGGAAGAAGTGGAATAACGAACGAATCGGGAGGCGATCAAGTGCTGACATTCACCACGAGCATGGACGAGAGGACTGTCGCGTTTAAGTTCGACGGGAGACTGACAAAAGAAGATGCAATGAAACTCGACGAAGTCATATCAAGAAAATTTGAAGAGGATGGCACCTTTAATATTTTCGCTGAAGTTGGTGCGGTCGATATCCCTTCGATCCCTGATGCCCTTAGGAGTGTGCAATTCGACATGGGCCGCTGGATGTCTTTCAACAAGGTTGCCCTCATGAGCGAGCAGAACTGGCTCCAGTTTGCCGAAGGACTGGGGATGGGGGAGATTGCCAAGCTGAAGACGCGACATTTCAAACCCGGCGAGTACGACGAGGTGTGGGAATGGCTGGCAGAGGAGCAATAGGTGTTGGAGCGGCTGTAATCTATTAGCAGCCGTTTCACTGTTTGGCCATATTCGTCTCGGCAACGTTCGTACCGGCACGTGCAGATTTTGCTGCCGCAGCAGCACAGTTCTCGACCCCACCTGCCGATTTCGCGCCGCGCATTCACTGTTTCAACCTGGTTACCGGTTCTGTTACGCTAAATGAAAAGCTAAAAGAGAAGGTGTCAGCATGATCACAGTAGTCGGCAGCATCAATATGGATCTCGTGGTGGGGACGGAGCGGTTTCCAAAGCAGGGGGAGACGGTCTTGGGCAATCTCTATACGACAGTGCCCGGCGGCAAGGGGGCGAACCAGGCGGTGGCGGCAGCGCGCCTTGGCGGGAAGGTCGGAATGATCGGTGCGGTCGGCACCGATCCGTTCGGAGATGATCTCGCCTCTAACCTGAAGAACGAAGGCATCAACACCGGCGGCATCAAGCGGGTGGAAGGCCCGAGCGGCATTGCGAATATCCTGCTTTCGGAAGGCGACAACCGGATCATCGTCGTTCCGGGCGCCAATCATGAACTGAAGCCTCAGGATATCGACACATGCAAAAGGGCCATTGCCTCAAGCGACCTGGTCGTCCTGCAGTTGGAGATTCCGGTTCCGACCGTACTCCGCACTCTGGAAATCGCCCGCACAAACCGGGTCCCGGTCATCCTGAATCCCGCTCCGGCAGACGGCTTCACCGATGAATTTCTCGACTGCGAACCGATTCTCACGCCGAATGAGAGCGAAGCGGCAATGATGTTCGGAGAGAACTGGGAACAGGCGCTCGAAGCCCATCCGAACCGGCTGATCGTGACGCTCGGCAAGGAAGGGGCGCGGTATCACGACGGGGAGCGGCATGTCCGGGTGCCCGGCATCCAAGTGAACGCGGTGGACACGACCGGAGCCGGCGACACGTTCAACGGAGCGCTTGCAGTTGCCCTGGCGGAAAACATGCCGATGAAGGACGCCATTCGCTTTGCAAATGCAGCGGCGTCACTGTCCGTGGAAAAGTTCGGCGCCCAGGGAGGCATGCCGGCGCGAGGGGAGACGATGGAGAGATTGCGACAATTGAATTAAAAAGCAACCATTGGATGCTTATCGAAGGCAGCTTTTTGATTTTATATCAGAGTTCAGCAGCTGGTGCTTTGCTCCCTGCAGAGATTCGCCTCTCTGCAGGTTTTTTTAATGGATTGGCCACGACGATGGTCTGCCGGCGGGCATCTGGAAATATAGTTGGATTCTGGGGAGGATTCCTCGTCTGAACATGTAATTATTTACATGGCAAGTATCCTAAATGGAGCGGGAGTTGATGTGGTGGGGAAGAGGATCGGCATCATGGCAGCGACATTACTAATGGCCAGTATGTTTGGGGGGACTGTGTTTGCAGAGTCGCCGGAAGACCTGAAAGAAAAAATGCAGTTGCCGGGAGAAGTGGAGGCCAACCAGGAAGTACTGGAAAAGGTTGATCTGGACCGATTCAACCTGAATCCATCCGATCAAAAATCATTCCGCTCCATGATCGAAAAGAAAGCAGAAGGCGACGTCCTCTATGAACTTGAACCCAATGATTACTTTGACCTGGCCGATAATCTTCCGTTCATGTCGGTTATGGTCGCAAACTTATACGGTGAGGACATTGATATTTACAAGGTGAAAGTGACCAGTAATGATCAGTACATGCTCATGATGGGTTCGACCTATGAGTTTCCGATTGATGAATTACTTTACGGGGTGTTTGACAGCAAACTGAACTACATCGAACCGGAAGTGTACGAATTGTACGATCACGAAACTTCCTATCAAGTCGTCCCTGTGAAAAAAGGTGAGTATTATATTGCCGTATTAAGTGATTATTGGAGATACGGAGAAAGCTATGCGATGATCGCCGGAATGGTGGACACCACTCCTCCTGCAGCCCCAACCGTAAATGCCATTGATGACAATGACAAAGTGATTACGGGGAAAGCGGAAAAGGGCTCCACCGTCACCCTTAAAAACGGAAAGACCAAACTGGGATCCCCTAAGGCGGATAGCAAAGGGAACTTCAAACTCACGACCAAACCCATCAAAGCCGGTTCGAAAATAACGGCGACGGCGACCGATGAGGCCGGCAATGTCAGCAAAGCCACTACGAAGACGGTAGCGGATAAAACGGCCCCATCCCTGACGGTCAAAGACATCTACTCCAACAGCAAAACGGTTTCCGGTAAAACGGAAGCAGGGGCAAAGGTATCGGTGAAGGTCGGTAAAAAGGCATTGGGCTCAGCCACTTCCAATTCCAAAGGTGAATTTAAAATCAAAATTAAAGCTCAAAAGAAAAAGACGACCATAACCATTTCGGCATCAGATAAAGCGAAAAATACAAAAACGGTCACGAAAAAGGTAAAATAATTATACTTTAACCACATCGAAAATCCTGTCTTTACCATTCTAAGAACCGAACCGAGGCTTTTTAAAGTCCACGGTTCGGTTCTTAGTTTATTAATAATGTTGAATGGCAGCGGCCGGCTTTTGTTCGAGCCCTTTAAGCACAGCATGATAAATCCGCTCGCAGTTCCGCTGGTTGTGATACTTGATGACACCGGAAATATCCACATCATAGTTCTCGAAATGATGGTCGATCCTGTCCTTGATCAGATCCACCATTTCTTGTTCAGACTGCGCGATCCGGCCAATGAATGTATCCTCAATCGGACGCAAAATGCCTTTTCGGAAAAAGCGTTCATCATCGAAATGATAGTAGATCACCGGCTTTTTCATCTTGATGAAATCAAAGCTGACTGTACTGTAATCCGTGATGAGCAAAGCATGTTCGATAAGCAGGTCCTGCACTTTCCGGGAGCCGAAGGGAATGAAATTCACCTGGCTGTGTTCCAGGTTGATATTCCTCTCAAAGAAATCTTGTGCCCGGTAGTGAGGATAGAAGTTGAGCCGGATGTTGTGTTCACGGAGCAGATTGTTCAAATCGGGGTTGTTGATGAAATTCACGTACCGGCTGAAGTATTCGCTCTCGAGGAATTGCTGGTCGGTATTGATCCAATCACGCCATGTCGGCATGAGCAGAATATCCTTTGGCGGCTCGTTTTGTACAAGGCGATCAAACCGGGCCAGACCGGTGACCGCAATCTCTCCTGATGCATAGCCCATTTCCTCCATGACGATTTCTTCCTTCTCCTCGTCACTGCTCACGATAAACAAATCAAAGGGCACATCATAAAACTTCTTGTGATATTCGACATTCTTGCGACCCAGGACACCATGTTGCAGAAAAACTTTGTACGTATCCTCATAGTGGAAGAATCCCCGGGCAGTTTTAAAAGGCAGAATATTTTCCAGGTCATGCGTGCCGAGTAGAACGCCTGCCTTTAATGAAATATCGTAATGTTCCTGAGAACCGAACTCGAGCACATTCGGATCATCGGAGATGTTCTTGTAATCCTTTGAATCCTTTTCAATGACATAGTACGCCTCAATGTCCGTGTTTTCCCTTAGCCAATGATATAGAACGATGCCGTTATCTTGTGCAGTGTCAGTACGTTCACCAATCAGCCAGATGTTCCGGTCCTTTATCGCGCCTTCATCGTTTAACTCAATGTTGGCAGGGACGGCAAATGTCTCGATTTTTGTGTTATTGAACGGTGTCGTCGTAACCAGGTAGTAGTGAAGGTTCCCTTCCGAATCATGGAGGAAGTGCGAGTCGTAGTAATTATCTTTATGATAGTCAGATTTACTATAGCGGATTTTTTCTTTGCGTACCGTCTGTCCATCACTATTGATGATTTCAACAAACAGATCAATGATGGTTTTGTCTCTACTCTTCAGGGAGGTGAGGTCCAATTGTTTAAGGTCAACTTCGAAATTCCCGTCGACCGGGACTCTGATCCACTGAAGCGACTCGCGTTCTTGGAATAACAGATAGGCCTTGCAGTTAGTGAATCCTAAAAAGTTGCCGACATAACCGGACAACTTGAAATCCGATATTGCCGTAATCCGCTTTCGGATGTCGGGACGCTTGGCTGTCAATCCCAATGACCCATCTTTCCGGACGTAGAAGTGAAAACGGGTCTGTTGACAGTCGATGACGTACTCAAAAGCGAAGTCTCCAGAAAGTGCTTTGCGCTCCAAACTGAACTGCTGTTTGATGGGCGTCTTTCCGCCGGAGACGATGAAAAAGCGCTTAATGGAGAAGTTAGCAGCAAGATCTTTAATGGGAATGTTTGCCGCAAACCCATTGTTCCATTGGTGCGTGGGATAATCTGAAGTTTGCTGCGTCATTGTATCTTCCACTTGCAATAACGGGTGAACCTTCTTTGGATCAGAGGAAACTTTAACTTGAATGGAATCGTTGCTCAGCTTAAACAAAAGTGAATCTGTTTTGAACAGATGGGCAGACATGGACAAACAGGCATAGCCGTACTGATTCATGAGAGCGACCGCATGGTTGAACGAATTAAATTCTGTCTTCCTGATCCCATCTGTTTCGAGTGGATGGAGCATCCCCCGGCATTGGAGGAACAGCCTCCACGTTCCAAGAGACAGAGCCGTAAAATCAGTGATTTCAATGCAATCATCACTAACAAGAAGACAGTCAAGGATTCTGAGCTTGTGATTCTGAAATGCATACACTTGAACGGACTGATCCGGAGAGTCCGAAAAAAGAGGCTTGCCGATTTTTAAGACAAGTCTGCTGTAACCGGAAGCGTGTCCTGTCACGGGAAGAGAATCGGCATGGAATTTAAGTTCTCCGAATTTCCGGTAAAGCAGAATTGAACGGTCTACACGGGTCATCATGTATTTTCCGCCCAGCAGAATACCGGAGGCGGCATTCATGGAAAAATCATCCGAGACGGTGATCCACATAGGCTGTCCATTAATGAACAACTGGATCTTTAACCTGTTTTCAATTTCGTTAAGAGAAGCTTCAGGGAGATGGATCGTGAGGTGCTGTTTGTTGAGAATTTGATAAGGAATCGGCTTCTTCATTTCGCCTTCTGACACGGTGACAGAGATGTTTTTAATCGGTGTCCAGAAGTTTTTCAGAGTGAGATGAAAGACTAGGCCATTTTCTTGTTGGTTAACGTCTGACACAGTCACTTTCTTGACGAAATAACTTTTAAGGTTTCTGATCTGCTTCCAAATTTGTGATCGGGTGGATGACATGATCAACTCTCCTAAGTAGCGTGATCCATGCGTAATTGGGTGGAAAAAGGGCGGGATGGCAATCGGCTGAGACGACTTTCGGCAAGATATCCATTCACCCGTGCTTATTGTTCCGCAACTTAGAATGATTTAACCAACAAAATGGCAAGGGGTGACCGGGTTGCAGCGTGGCTTTCGAAGGTCTAAGTGTGTTCATGTTTAAAGGGCAATGGTGTCCGAACCAGGTGCGCATAAAGGCTAGTTAATATGTATGTCAATAAAGTTAGCGATAATAAAAAGAGGCTGGACAGGAAATTTCCTGTCCAGTCTCTCTTTATAGTTCTTTCATGTACCACGTATCCATCGTCCCGTGCTCAGATCCGTCCAGCGGCCGATCCAGCTTGCGGAAACCGAGCCGTTCATAGAGCCGATTGGCCACACGGAGTTTTTCCATGGTTTCCAGGTAGCAATGCGTATAGTGTTCCTTGGCAAAGCCGAGTGCGGTATTTATCAGTTGCTTTGACAGGCCTTGGCCCTGTGCTTCCGGTTTAACATACAATTTCTGCAGCTCGCAGACGCCTGCGTGATTCCCGAATGGCGCAATTCCGACACCGCCCATGACTTCTCCATGTTTACTTGTCACCACCCAGTATTTTGAATCCGCCAGCCCCTTATAGTAACCCGCCAGATTGCTCAGTTGCGGATCGAAGTAGGCGGTGCCCGGGATGTCCAGCCCGAATGACTCCAGCGAGCGTTTGATGATGCTCTCGATGGCCGGATTGTCTTTTTCCTCGATTTCCCTGATTTCCATAGGCTCATCCCTCGTTTTTTGTCTTGAATCCAATTTATCTTCTTCTCCGTGAACATGCAAGGCGCTTTCCTTCGGTTCTAATTGCTCCCTGCCAAACTTACCTTATAAGAAAGGCTTCCGGGAAAGGGGCGGGAGAAATGAGGGTGGACGGCGTGTTCTCGGGAGGCGGGCTCAAGGGGCTCGCGCTCATCGGGGCGTATGAGGAACTGGAGAAGCAAGGGTTGACGTTCCGGAGAATTGCCGGAACAAGCGCAGGATCGATCCTTGCGGCATTCATCGCGGCGGGGTTCACCTCAAGGGAAATTGCGGAACTGCTCGCCGAACAGGATTTCAGTGAGCTGCTCGACAAACGGACCTCACTGATGCCGATGCGCTTTATGAAATGGCTGAATCTTTATTGGAGGATGGGTTTGTATCAGGGAAGGGCACTCGAGGATTGGTTTACGGAGCGGCTTCTTGAGAAACAGGTGTATACATTCGGCGACCTCGAGCCGGGGAGGCTGAAGCTGGTCGCCTCGGACCTGACGAACGGCAAGATGCTCGTGCTTCCGGACGACCTGGAAAAGTACGGCATCCCGGCGGAGACATTCCCGGTGGCCCGGGCGCTCCGGATGAGCTGCGGGATTCCTTACTTTTTCGAACCGGTCCGCCTGTTCACATCAGGCGGGGAAGCGATCGTTGTGGATGGAGGGGTCCTGAGCAATTTCCCGATGTGGATTTTCGACGATGAAAAAGGAAAACGTGAACGACCGGTGATCGGTCTGAAGCTGAGCCGAAGCCAGGAGGATCGGCAGCCGCATCAGATCCATAATGCGCTCGACTTGTTTGAAGCGCTGTTTTCGACGATGAAGAACGCTCACGATGAGCGGTACATCTCGATGGAGCACGCCCGGGATGTTGTTTTTATTCCGATGGATGACGTGAAGGCGACCGACTTTGACATGGACCGGGAGCAGATGGAAGTACTCATGGAGAGGGGACGGGAAAGGACACGGCTGTTCCTGAAGACATGGCGGCATACGTCCGTGCCGGGCCGGGCGTATGTGAGGGTGGTGTAAAAAAACAAGCCGGGCCGCCTGATCAGGCGGTCCGGCTCATTTGTCAGTGCTTGTCTTTCCGTTTCCCTTTCAGCTCGATCCCTGCGGCCGATCCGCTCCGGCTGGAGTCAGCGACGCCGAGGAAAGAGCCATTCTCATGGTCGATCTGGATGCTCTGGACATTGCCGATCGTGACCGGTGCCTGTCCGAAGCGGTGGCCCATACCGTTCAGGTTGGCCCGTACACCCGCGGGAACGCCGTCTTCAAAGCGGTATGAAGTCAGGCTGTTCGTATAGATACGCGGTTCCTCGACGGCAGACTTCAGGTCCATGTCATACTCGATCGCATAAAGAATGGTCTGGAGGACCGACGTAATGATGGTCGGTCCGCCCGGTGAGCCGACAGTAAGGACCGGCTTGCCATCCTCATAGACGATGGTCGGTGTCATTGAGCTGAGCGGGCGCTTGTAAGGCTGGACTTCGTTTGCGCCGCCAGGGATGGCGTCAAAGTCGGTGAGTTCGTTATTCAGGACGATGCCGTAGCCCGGCACCATGATGCCCGAGCCGAAAAGCTGCTCAATCGTCGTTGTATAGGAAACGACATTGCCGTATTTGTCTGCGACGGTAAAGTGGGTTGTTTCACCGTACTGTGTATTTTCAGGCTGGGCGACTGTTGCGGTCGGCGTGCCAGCATTCTCATACTTCCAAGGATCACCCGCTGCAGGTGCAGGATTGACTCGGTCCAATGAAATCAGCTCACGGCGATCCTCGATATAGCGAGGATCCAGCAGGCCGTTCACCGGCACATCGACAAACTCCGGATCACCTGCATAAGCGGCCCGGTCGGCGTAGGCCAGGTGCATCGTTTCAGCAAGGAGATGATACTTTTCCCAGGCCTTAACATCGTATTGAGAGAGATCAAAGCCGTCCAGGATGCCGAGCATCTGGAGCAGGAACACCCCTCCGGAACTTGGCGGCGGCATACTGGCGATGTCATAACCTTTATACTTGCCCCAGATCGGCTCATCGATGGTCACGTCATAGTCGGCGAGATCCTCAGGTGTCATGGAGCCTCCGAATTCTTGCACAGTTTCGGCGATGGCATCGGCAACCGGTCCTTCATAAAAAGCCTTGGTCCCTTTGGCGCGGATGAGTTTCAGGGTGTTGGCGAGGCCATCCTGCACGAGCAGATCGCCTTCACCTAGTGGTTCTCCGCTTTCATCAAAGAACACATCCCGTGCTGCCGAGCGCTTTAACTTTTCTTCATTGTCCCCAATTGCCTCAGCAAGGACCGGGTCTATCGCAAAGCCGTGGTCTGCGAGTTTGATTGCCGGCCCGATCAGTGACTCGAGTGGCCGGGAGCCCCATCGGTCGAGCGCTTCCTCAAGGCCTTTCAGTGTCCCCGGCACCCCGACGGATGTCCCGTGCATCACTCGCTCGGAAAACGGGACCGGGCTGCCGTCCTCGTTAAGGAACATATCCGGTGTCGCGCCTCCGGGAGCCCGTTCCCGGCTGTTCACGATGATTGTGTCGTCCGTCGCTCCGTCATGGACCATCATGAATCCGCCGCCCCCGATCCCGGACATCATCGGCTCGGTGACGTTCAATGCGAACTGGATGGCGACCGCCGCATCAATCGCATTACCGCCCTTTTTCAGAACGTCCCGGCCGATTTCGGTTGCCAGCGGGTGGGCGGTCGCCACCATCCCGCCATTTGCTTCCGCGACTTCCGGAAAGCTGTCGTAATCGATTTCCCCCTGCGGCTTTGCGCTTGCCGTCACCGGAAAACTCCCGGCAATCAGCGTCATCCCAAGCACAAACGCCGGCCATTTCTTTTTTAACACGAACAAACCCCTCCCCCTAAACTTGGTCGTACTCCTCCACTATAGAAAAGGGAGGAGGGGGCTGCAATTGACTTTCAGAAAATTAACCCATCCGGCATAGGGATTATCAGCCCGACTAAAACTTTTTACCCGGAGGCAGGGGGGCCAGGAGCACCAGGAGAAACAAGCATTTAAGCGGTAAGTGAAAAAAGAATGAATTTTAAGTTTAAAAATCATCCCTTCCAATTATTTCGCGGACAACATCAGGCCGATCGGTAAAAATGCCGTCGACACCCATGTCGATCAGCTTTCGGATGCTCTTTTCTTCATTCACTGTAAAAACATGAACATCGAGTCCCCATCTTTTTATTTTTTCTATAAAACCTGCATGTGCAGAGTCAGCTGGGATGCCGATTCCTGATGCATAGCTACTCAGTAGCTCCAGTTCACTAGGAGAAAGGTCGGCATTCTCCTTGAAAGAATATAGTTGAATCAACGGGATTTCTGGACGAATTTCGTGAATTCGCATTAAGGATTCTTCGCTAAAGGACTGCAAAATTACCGGTGGAACATCATGTTGTCCCTGGTTTTCTGTTATGCCGTAACGCTCCAGTTCTGCAATGACAGATTCCTCTATCCCACTGTCTTTCAAAGAAGATTTTAGCTCAATATAATAATTGACTGAAGTTCCGAATTGCATAAGGACATCACGAAGTTCGGGAATGGTTAATTGTTCGTAGGAGAGCTTGGCAAGGTCCGGGTTTCTATCATTGAAGACAGTTCCGGCAGAAACTGTCTTCAACTCATCCATCAACATGTCGCTCACTTTTCCGGTAGTCCCTGTGATGCGTTGCAACTCATTATCATGAATGACAGCTAGGCGACCGTCTTTGGTCATCCGCAAATCGAGTTCAATGTAGTCGGCGCCCATTTCATCGGCCAGGATATAGGCCGGCAAGGTATGCTCTGGACGGTAGGCTGAAGCGCCACGGTGGGCGATTGTGAGAAAGCGGTCTTCTGGAAGAAGCGCAGGCTCTGCCTTGTCAAGACTTCCTGACGCAGGCGACAGCTCCTGTTTTGGAGAACACGCCGCAATTACGAAAAGAAAAACGATGGTAAATATTAGAAATCGTTTGTTCACAGTACGGTTCCTCCTATCCTTTTTTTTCAATATAGTAAGAGAGAAACCACCAACTCCACCCAATTAGTTTCCAGTCACGTTGCCTTCAACTCGATGGCACAGCTGTTGCTGAATTTCACCAAATTGGTAAATTTCTTTCGCAGTGCATGATGACAACTACTCAGTAAAACTTCAAGAGGTCCTTTTCCCCAATTCAGTAGTTGCATATCATTTTGATAGTTTGGCGAAGAAGCGGTTTCCTGAATAGTGGACTTTTTTACTTGTTGCTTATTAAAAAACCCTGGCGCTTGTTACCCCTACTCTGCATGGGCAATATCAATAGCCAGTGTAAAGCCAGCCCTTTTAAGACTGTATTCTTGAAATTATTTTACTCATTTATACTTTTTTGTACATTCTGTTAGTGGGGAATGTTAATGCCAATGTTTCCTAACATATGATTGATAACTAAGAGTGTCAAGTCAATCGAATAAATCGTTTCTTTACGAACTTCAACAGCAGCTTAACATCCCGGCAACATTCCATCGTTATGATGAAAACGAAGTGAATCACAGGAGGTGCTTCGGATGAAGGTTGACCTGCATATGCACTCGGTGTTTTCGGACGGAGAACGGACGCCGCGCGGTCTGATGGACTTGGCGGCGATCCGGGGGTTGTCCTGCATTGCCATCACGGACCATGACTCGGTGGGCGCATTTGCGGAAGCGAAGGCCCATGAAGAACGCACGGGCGTCCGGGTAATTCCGGGCATTGAGCTGAACACGTACGGCCCGAACGGCGAATTGCACATCCTCGGTTATGGGTTTGACCCTGACCATCCTCTGATGAAGGCATACTGCAAGTGGCGCCGGCAGGAGCGGGAGTCGTGGAGCCGCAAAATCGTCCGCCGACTGAATCGGATGGGCTATGACATTTGCTGGGAAGACTGCCGCTCAAAAGCGGAAGGCGGCGTGATCGTCCGGACGCATATTGCCAAGGTTCTTGTAGAGCACCGGTACTTTCATGACATCGAAGAAGCCTTCGACCGTCTCCTTTCCTCAGGGAGCCCGGGTTACATCGAGCGAAAAGCCTTTTCATCAGAAGAAGCCATTGCCCTGATCCATGAGTGCGGCGGTCTCGCTTTCCTCGCACATCCGGGCGCATACCGATTCGGCTTCAGTATTGACCGCGTCGCAGATGAAGGGCTTGACGGCATTGAAGTGTACTACACCTGCCACTCCGAGTTGGAGACGGTTCAGTGGTGGGCGGAATCGGAGCGGCTCGGCCTGCTGAAAAGCGTCGGCAGCGACTTCCATGGGGAAGCATCGAGAAATCCGCAACAGCCGGGATCAGTCGATTACGATCACGAGGATGTGCACGGCTGGCTACAGCATATCCTTCAGGGTGAAGAATTGGCCAGATGAGGAGCGAAGGGCACGATTTGATCCATGGGAACGAATCGCTAGTTGCGGATAACTTATGTACTGTCGGATCCGGAGAAAAACGGGGAGAGAATAAAAAAGCTGCTATCCATACGGAGCAGCATACGACCAAGAGTTAATCGTAGAACGTGTAAAATGAATCAGGCAACCAGTCAGAGCCGAATAAAGCATCATACATGCCCGTTCGATAATCATTCACTCACCAAGAGGTCCTCATCTATTTCTGAATTCAAGACGACACCTTTATCGGTGACAATGAAGTCCCTGGCAATCCGCTTTATACCGCTACTTAGCATTTGATCCATCAAAGCCTGGAACGGTGTCACTTTATAATTCCCTTCCTTAAGCAATACAGTGGTAAGGAAGATGGGGAAAATTCCATCCAGTTTTAAGCCGCCTTCGCTGCGGCCGTGGTTCATATAAATCAATCATGGCATTTCATGAAGGAGTGCCCCCGGGAATTGTTGCTCTTTTCCTCTGAAAAGGCTTGGAAAATGGTCTCCATAAAGGACGAAATTGATTTCTTTATCGGAGTCCAAAAGTGTGCCGATCAGATCCTCAAATGACTCGTCGGTTGCCCGTAGCCCTTGCAGATAATTGGTGAGCCCTTTAGATTTTCAGGACAATAAAAAATAATAGGAAATAACATCCGAACAATGCTGTTTTCTTAATCGTCGACATTGCTTTTCCTCTTTCTCCATAAGTTGATTAGGGAAAATGTACTGCTTATTTCAAATTGATTCCACTTGGGTAGGTATTAGTATAATGGTGCAACGTGTTTTCGACAACCAGCTCAGTAAAAATTATCAATCTGCTGCCAGAAGACAAAAGCCTCCCAATATCCTCAGCAATATGAGGATGTTAGGAGGCTAATTTTCTTATTCCAAGAAGAATTCCTTTACGGTACGTTCTGCTGCATGGCCATCGTCCAGATAACAGAATTTGTTTTGAGCTTCTTGATAGGCCTGTCGATATTGCTGAGTAATTTTTTCGATATCGCTAATGCATTCCATCAGCTGTCCTTCTGTCATACATAAAGGACCTGGGGCTTCATTCTCAAAGTCCAAATAGAAGCCGCGAATTGAATCACGGTACTCTTCGAAGTCGTAAGTGTAGAAGAGGATTGGTTGATTCGTGTTTAAAAAGTCAAACCAAACCGATGAGTAGTCAGTTATTAAAATGTCGGAAATCAACATGAGCTCCTGAATGTCGGGATAATTGGAGGCATTGATCACTGTGTCAGAAAGTTCCTTCGGGATCCTCAATTTATTGCTGACCACGACATGCAACCGCGTCAGCAGCACATATTCTTCGCCGAATCGTTCCTTGAAGCGCTCAAAGTCCATTGGGATATCCATGATAAACTTATTACCGATATTCTCGTTGTCCCGGAATGTAGGTGCGTAAAGGATGACTTTTTTACCTGGCGCAATACCCAGTTTGTTGCGGATGGCTTCCAACTGATCATTGTCCATTCCTTGGTAAAACACATCGTTTCTGGGATAACCCTGTTCAATCACAGGCCCTTTATAGCGGAATGCGCTTCTGAAGCATTCCGTCGCATACCGGGAAGGGGAGATGAGGGCATCCCATTCTTGGATAGCCGAGCTGACCCGTTCCAAATAGGTTTCATCTCTACCATGAATCAGTTCGATATCATGAAGCATCCGTTTGAGGGGAGTACCATGCCACGTTTGAAGATACCGGGTTCCTTTTCTTTTTTTAATATACGTCGGGAAGTTCTGATTGTTGATCCAGTATCCGGATGTGGCCAAGTGGTAGTAATAACCCGGGCTGAGCCGTTTCACGACTTTCGTATTCTGAGGTTTGTTCGGGAACCTTCGATTATACGACCAGACAAATTCATAATCCTTGCCGCTTTTCTGGAGAACGTCATAGATCTCTTTCGGACTGTCTCCAAGACTTTTTCCGAGTCCGCTTTCCAGGAATACTTTATTCTTCTTGACGGGCAACACACGCCGCATCAGGCTATACGCCACTTTCATAGTTGGGAAGTAGTAGTTCGACTTTCTGAACTTGGTGAACAGGTCGCGGAGAAAGTCGTTCTTCTTCATTTCAGCCAAAAGGGTCCGCTTCTTATAAACATCCTTGGTTTCCAGGTAAATCCTTTCAGAAGAACGGGTGTCCCGATATTTGATGAATTTATTGGCTTTTTGTACGGTTTCAGGATTCGCCTTGAATTGCTGCCCGGCATATTCGCGGATTTTGCCAATGACCTCTGTTTCTTCTCTGACGATATCACCCGGCAATTCCTGATCCATATCCAGATGGGAGCCGCGCTTCCCAAGGAACCTTTCCCTGTCAAACTGATAATAGACGACAGGTTTGTGAAGAAAACTAAAGTCGAAGGCCACACTGGAATAGTCTGTAATCATCAAAGCACTTTCTTTAATGAGGGACTGGACATCAATCTCGCCTTGGTGGATCACCCGTACCGGGGTTCCTTCGAAGTAATCGGAGAAGATTTGCATATTCGGATGCAGGCAGAGCAGTATTTCAAAGTCATGTTGCTCTGCAAGACGGTGTAGCTCAGGGTTGTTAACAAGGTTCCGGTAGCGTTCGAAATATTCACTGTCAAGGAAGGAGTCGACATCTTGCAGCCAGTCCCGCCATGTTGGGATGATCAGGATTTGCCGCTTTACTTCCGTATCGTTATTGAACAGGGTGTCGAAGCGGGAAAGACCGGTTACGATAACATCCTTCGGATTATAGCCCATGTCTCCGACCACTATCTTTTCTTTTTCATAGTCAGAGCTGGTAACGAAAAGGTCGACATTGAACGTTTTGGATGTCGCACTATAAATGTTGGCCATATTCTTTCCGCCGAGTACGCCATGCTGCAGAAAAATCTTTGTAGCCGATACTGCTTTCTCAAAGGATTTCGTCCGGATCGGGTACAGATAGTTCGGATGGTGAGAAGAGTATATCTTCGTCGCGATTAACGTTAATTTAATATGTTCTTTTGAGCCGAATTCGACAACATTTCCTAAAGGAGCGACATTCTCATATTCGGGTGAATCTTTGGAAACGACGTAGTAAACATTTTTCTCTGGATGGTGTGTGCGCATGTATTTAAAAAATGCATATCCTGTATCCTGTGCTTTATATGGCCGTTCACCTACAAGCCAAATGTCTTTATGCCGGTTCAGAACTTGCAGAATACCAGAATACCGTTGCAATCGTTTCAGGTATCGGTAGTTCTCTTCAGGTATCTGAAACACTTCGAAGGACATATTGGACTTGTAGATGGTGTAGTAAGGGTTGATCAGCAGAGGTGCACCACTAGTCTTGTTCGTTAAAAATTCACGGAAGAAGTATCGTGCCCTGAAAGTAGGCCGCCCTACTCTGATTCGTTCCGGCTCCGGCTGATATGGTTTTTTGCCCTCCAGATAAAGGTCATAGATATCGTTTTTGTCAGGCAACAATCCGTCAAAATCAGCGGATAAAAAGAACGAATAGATATTTTTTCCAAAGCCGTTTCTGAACTTTTCCTCATCACGTTTCAGAATGAGATCAAGTGAAACTTCAGTTGTCGTCGTTCTTGATTTTAATATCGCTTTAGCATTTCTGAAGTCAAAATATCCGGTATTCAGACGCCCTTCGATTTTGAGGGTGCTGCCTTTTGAGCGCACACTTTCGAGCTGAAGCTTATTCTTGCCGGATATTGAATCGTCCAATACTGTATTCAGGTATCCATGCTTATTGAGGTATGTAAAGAGCTGATGACCGTGCATATCCACTATCTGTAGTCCGTTAACGGATGTTCTCTTAAACTTCCCTATTCGAAGGTCATAATGGAAGGATCGGTTTTCTTTTGTCCAGTACTTCTTTTTGCCCGGAATAGTGGCATCAGTCTCTACTCGCTTATTTAGCTTAGCGACCAACTCTGCAGGGGCGTCTTCTTCATCAACGCGTATGGAGGCATACCAATGCCAGCGGGCCTGTACGCTTAAGCTGATTTCATCAACATTAATTGTTTGGTGTTTTTTGAGATCACGAAGAAGAGAGTCGAACGGTAGTCTTAGGATGGCTACACCATTGTCAAATTCGACAGGATAACGGACCTGTTTTCCTGTTTCAGAGTGTTCAAGGAATATATCCGTTACCTCATATCCTATATCCAATTCTATTTTTATGAATATATTGTTATTATCTTGGTAGAGTTCAATTTGAGACTTCATAAACGCATCCTCCATCTGACACTTAGTAAAGCAAGATTATAGCGGTAGCGCTTTATATTATACGTTACCTATCTCTAGTTGTGCATGCTACAATGTGAATTACGATTAATAGAATAGAATGTGAGGTGTTGAAAAAATGAATAATGACATTATAAATTCTGTCCGATCATTTATTCATAAAGATGAAGTATTCCTTAAAGGAATTAGATATAATGCTGATGGTTACTATGTGCATAAAAGGAAGAAAAATAGAAGTTATAAGGTTTCAGTAATAATTCCTGTGTATAATGCGGAAAATTCTATTGAAAAAGCCATTACCTCTTTAATCAGACAAACGATCGGATTTGAAAATATTGAATTAATAATTGTTGATGACTATTCAACAGATAAATCACGCCAAATTATATTAGAATATGCTCGGAAATATGATAACATAACACCGGTTTTTTTAGAGAAAAATAGCGGATCTCCGGCTAAGCCCAGGAATATAGGTATTTCACTATCTGAAGGGAAGTATCTGACATTCCTGGATTCTGACGATTGGTTCCATGATGATGGTATAAAGAGTTTATACGATTTGCTGGAGAAAACACAGGATCCTTATGCAGTAGGGAAAAGCATTAAATTAGAAGATAATGTTACTTCTGTTGCGGGTGAATATGCTAGTTGGAGAACTAGAGAATCAATAGATCCATTTACTATACCTAGACTGTTCTATCATTTGGGGCCAACGGGAAGAATGATGAGAACTAATTTTATAAAAGAAAACCAAATTGCTTTTCCGGAAATGAATTTCGCTGAAGACAAACAATTCTTTGTAGACGTTTTGACTAAGTGTTCAACAATATCTACAAGTGACAGAGTTATCTATTTTATAAATCGATACAAAGAAAATATAAGCTTAGTCTCTAAAACTAATCCATTAGAAAAATTTGATGCAAACTTAAAAGTCATCAAGTATATTAAGAGTAAAAAACTCCCGGTGAATATTGAGAAAATGGCACTAAATAGATTTTATGAAATAGATGGGATTACTCGTTTATTTGACAGAGGACATTTCTTGAAATCAAAAGAGAAAGAAAAGTACTATGAAAAGTTCCAAAAGTTAATTGAAACAACAAGTGATTTACCATATGATTTTACGGATTCGTTCTTTCATTCATGGCATAAGTCCATAGTAAAACTTTTTGAAGAGAAAAAATATGATGAGTTAATTAAACTAATTGAATGGAGCAGAAACGAAAATATCAAAGATTATGAGATTATTAACGATAGAGCGTATTATATTCTGCCTATCAGTACTCCAATGGAGCACAGAGAAATTTCGTTAATCGCCATTCATAATAGTACCAAAGTATATAACGACAATTTGTTAATAAGGATGAATATATATGGCAAACAAATTAATACGTTGAATTGCTTTACTATAAGAAGCAGAAGTAACCATTTAAATGAGTTTGAATATCCGCTGGTAGAAGTAGATTCTAATACTTATGAAGTGACACTCCCATTGAAAGATTTAGCGGAAAAAGACAACGGTTTATTTTCTATTTATATAAAATATAACGGATTTGAAAGAGCCACTATAAGAATGAATGCACGAAGGATTATTAACAGTGCAGAAAAAAAGTTGGATTTTTATGTCACTATGGCTGATAACTTTGGGCTGAATATAAAATAATTTAAGTCGCGTTTCTAAAGGGAGGTTTAATAGGGAACTAATGATGAATAAACGAGAAGAAAAATGCGAGCACTTTGAGAGGTACGGTCGTTTGTTGTTGGCTTTTATGTCTTTTGTATTAATCTTGTCCATGCTAAACCCTATCGATGAAGCTTCTGCTTCAACTAGCGGCAAAGGGGTAGCACTTAAGAATCCGACGCATGTTTATGCGAGTGAATCGCGCTCTTCGAATATACTGAAGTCATATTCTGAAGGACGAATATTGAAGTATGAAGTTACTGGTTCAGAATGGCACAAAGCAGTTGTCTCTGTAAGCGGAAAGTGGACAACTGGTTTTATCCATTCGTCTGATGTGGACCCGATTACAGAAAACCCGACGACATTAAAAGGAATCGCCCTGAAAAGTCCTACTCCGATCTTATCGGCACCCTCTTCAAAAGCTGCCGTTCTAAAAAACTACGGTCAGGGAACGATTTTGAAGTATCGCACTTTCTCATCTCAGTGGTATGAGGCAACGATTTCTTACAAGGGAGAATGGCGTACGGGGTACATTCGAAAGAGCGATGTCGAGACCGCCTTTGATTCACAGGAAACATTGAAAGGCGTTGCGCTCAAGAGTCCGACGGCTGTTTATAAAAACGGCTCAACAGCGGCATATTGGAAGACGTATTCGCCTGGTACAATTTTGTCATACAAGACATTCTCGGAAAACTGGTATGAAGCGAAAGTATATATCCAGGGTTCTCCACAGTCAGGATATATCCGCAAAAGTGATGTAGAAACAGCGGTATCGCCCCAAGTCGGCATATACGGTATAGGCACCGTTCAACCGACTGGGATTTATCCGAAGGCGACAACATCCGCTAAACCGCTGAAAACTTATCCGGCGGGTACCCGGCTGTACTACCGTACGTTTACAAGCGGTTGGTATCAGGCGACGGTCTATGTAGGAGGCCAAAAAAAGACAGGCTACATCAAAGCTGATCAGACTGAACAGCTTCTGGACAATTCCCAAGATGCAGATGGCCGGTCAATTGTCGCGGCAAACATCCATAAGCTCGCTTCTGCTCATTCCAGTACTGTGACAACAGTTCCAAAAGGCTTCCCGATCAGTCTGAAAACTTATACAAAAAACTGGTACCAGGCCAGTGTTACCTTAAATGGCAAGACGTATAGCGGCTTCATTCGTGCCGATCAGGTGACGACTCAGGATGTGGTGAAAACAAAATCTTACAATTACACCTTCAGCAGCTTTGTGGACAAACAGATGAAAGTGGATCCAAAAAGTGATGGAGCCGGTAAGATTCTGGCAACCCGTGATCAAGTTGCCCATTACTCCAATCCATCCAACTTCCCAGCGGGCACTGCGGGCTATTACCAGTTCCTGAATCTCAAGTCTCCGGCGGGGCTTGACGCTAATGAAATCAACACGCGGCTTTTAGCGGGTAAAGGTATTCTGGCTGGTCAGGGGCAGGCTTTTGTGAATGCGAGTTACGCAGCTGGCCTAAACGAAGCGTACCTGATCGCTCATACGTTGCATGAAACCGGAAACGGGACATCTGTCTTATCAAATGGTATCCCTGTTGATAGTAACGGAAAGGTAACCCGTGATGGTGCAGGTAAAATTGCCGAAACCGCAGAAACGATCGGCAAAGTCTACAACATGTATGGTTACGGGGCCAAGGACGCTTGTCCGATTGACTGCGGTGCGGAATATGCATTTAAAAAGCAATGGTTCACACCCGCAGATGCGATAATTGGCGGTGCCCATGAGGTTGGGGTGAACTACATTAATGTAGGACAAGATACCCTTTACAAGATGCGATGGAATCCGGATGCACCTGCCACACATCAATATGCAACTCATGTGAGGTGGGCGGAAATCCAGGCAAACAAGATTGCCCAGATCTATCAGGAAATGAGCAATTTCATCTTAGAGTTTGAAATACCTAACTATGTCAACCAACCAGGCGGATCGGAACGCCCGGAGGAACCTAAACCTTCCTCTCCAACTTACATGGAGTTTCCTGAAAAAGTAGAAGGCAAAACAACGGATGCCGTTAACCTTCGGAAAGAACCGACGACAACAAGTGCGAAACTCGCGACTTCTAAAACAGGAGACCGAGTGACTGTCCATGGTAAGAATGGAACTTGGTATAAGGTGACTTATGCGGGCCAAGTGGGTTGGATGCACCAAGACTATGTACAGATTCTAAATATGCTCGAGGTCATTGCAACAACCAATCTGAATGTCAGATCTGGACCTAGTACAACCGATGCGTCAATAGGAAAGTTGGCGCCAGCTACCAGAGTAGCGGTTGTTCTTAAGGAAGATGGGGCAATGATTCGCGAAAAAGAATGGTACCAGGTGTACTACAACGGTCGAACGGGTTGGATCAGCGGAGGGCCGAATGGCACTTCTTATGTGAAAGCAATCAACTAATTTTAGTGACAGGCACAGCGATACAACGCTGTGCTTTTTTGTGTTTTCAATCCGAAAAAGGAGAAGAGTCCCTATTTGTTGAATATTTAAATAAGTAAAACAAGAAGGGTGAAGGTGGTGGCCGAGTGTTCATGCCTCAAGTAGTCGTCGAGTATGGAAAGACGCAACCGGAAAAAATGTATACATCCTTTGAGGGAAGACAATGGACGTATGGGGAAATGAGAAACAAGGCGGAACGGGTCGCTGCGTATTTCCAGCAGAAGGGATACAAGGCGGGGGATGTCATCGCCCTTCTTTCGGGGAACTCAGACACGTTCGTCGCTGCCTATTTCGGCGTGCAACTAGGCGGATTTATACTCATGCCCGTCAATACGAAGTTGACGGCGCGGGAAATCGGCTATATTTTCGAACACTCTGAGGCCAAGTCACTGATTGTTGATGAAGCGTTTCGGAAGACGGCTGAGGATACGGGCGGCTCGTTTCAAGAAGTGCTGGAGATTGGCGGTTCGGGTCAGTTCGATGCCATTTTGGAAGATCGGTCACTTGTTCCCGGGCCGGTGGATCTGAAGCCGGATGACACGGCGGTCATCATGTATACGTCCGGCACGACAGGCAAGCCGAAGGGCGTCATGCTGACGCACCGTAACATCCTGGAGACGGCGGAAATCTGGGCAGAGGCGATGGAAGTCACGGCAGACGATCGGATGCAGATTACGACACCGCTGTTCCACTGCGCGGCAAGCCATGTATTTATGAACGCCGTGTCGGTCAGCGGCGGCTCGCTCGTAATTGAAACGGCATTTTCACCGGACAAGACGATCGAGACGATGGAGCAAAGCCGGGCAACCATGTTTTTTGGCGTACCGGCGATGTTTGCAATTTTGCTGAATCGCCCGGGCATCGGGGAGCTTGATGTTCCCAATCTGCGGCTGTTCTGCTACGGAGCGGCTCCGATGCCATATGAACTTGTGAAAAAGCTGAAGGAGGCATTCCCGGGCGTGAAAGTCCAGAATCTTTACGGACAGACGGAAAATACGCCTGCCGCGACAACGCTGAAAGACCACTATGCCCTTGATAAAATCGGGTCTGTCGGCGAGCCGCTTCCAAGAACGGAAGTGAGGGTCGTCGATGAAGAGGGGCGTACGCTCCCGCCTGGCCAGGTTGGCGAAATCGTCGTCAAGGGCCCTCAGGTCATGAAAGGCTACCTGAAAAACAAAGAAGAAACTGCCCGCGCAATCCGCGACGGCTGGCTGTATTCGGGCGACCTGGGACGCACCGACGAAGACGGTTTGCTGTACATCGTCGATCGTAAAAAGGACATGATCATCCGGGGTGGGGAGAACATCTACCCTCTCGAAGTGGAAGAAGTGTTGTTCCAGATTCCCGAAGTGCTTGAAGCCGCTGTGATCGGCATCCCGCATCCGGTCTACGGTGAGGTGCCGAAAGCATTTGTGGTGCTCAAGGAAGGAAAGAGTATGGCCGAAGAACGAATCACCGACTACTGCTCACAGCACCTGGCAAAATTTAAGCTGCCGGCGGAAGTGGAATTTCTGGAGGAACTCCCCCGAAACGCGTCGGGCAAGGTCTTGAAGCAAACCCTCCGGCCGAAAGGGGAAGAAGCGAAAGCATGAGAAAAGACCGGCTGCCGCCGGTTTTTTTTAATAGAAGAAAAAGATAGAAAGAGAAGCTACGAGACACCATGATACGGCTGGAATCCAATGTTTATAATCCAGTTCTTTGTTATTTTTATAATAGTAAGTTGAGAAATTTTGTTATGGGTCGTATATGGAAGTTTACCATTGCAATGGGATTTGAGGGAGGCGGAAAGTCGGATGTGTCTAAATTTACATCCGAAATTGATTTTGCTAATATAGTTTAGAAAGTAGTTTACCGTCCGGCTCTAAAGGGAATGCTGATAAGGATTCGGGCGAAATATTCAGAACCCCTCAAAAAGTCTTGCTATGGGCTTTTTTTAGTTCGGACGAAATCAGAAAAAGGAGGGAACAACAGATGCATTTGCTGCCGCGTGAAGTGGACAAGCTGCTCATCGTTGTAGCGGCCGATCTGGCACGCCGAAGGAAAGACCGGGGGCTGAAACTAAACCATCCGGAGGCGGTTTCGCTGATTACCTACGAGGTACTGGAAGGTGCGCGTGACGGTAAGACGGTCGCCGAACTGATGGAATACGGGGCCAATATCCTTTCCCGTGAAGACGTCATGGAAGGTGTGCCCGAGATGATTCCGGACATCCAGGTCGAGGCAACTTTTCCGGACGGGACGAAGCTTGTCACTGTCCACAATCCGATCCGATAAACAAGACAGGAGGAATCCGAGATGCATCCGGGACAATACGTTCTTCAAGAAGGAGACATCATCTGTAATGAGGGGAGAGAGATGACGACCCTGACTGTGACCAACACGGGCGACCGCCCTGTCCAGATCGGTTCGCATTATCACTTTTACGAGGTGAATCCGGCGATGAAATTCGACCGGGAACTGGCTTACGGCAAGCGATTGAATGTGCCGGCAGGCGCTGCGGTGCGCTTCGAGCCAGGTGATGAAAAAGAAGTACAGCTGATTGGTTTTGCGGGCGAGCGGCGTGTCTATGGTTTCCACAACAAAGTCGACGGCCCGCTTGACGGGGAGGAAAAATCATGACGTTCAGAATGACCAGAAAACAATATTCGGAAATGTTCGGGCCGACAACCGGTGACTCGGTGCGTCTGGCGGATACGAATCTATTTATCCGGATCGAGAAGGACTATACAAGCTATGGCGATGAAGTTGTCTTCGGAGGCGGAAAAGTCATCCGGGACGGCATGGGACAGCATCCGCTTGCGACAAGAGCTGACGGGGCTGCGGACGTAGTGATTACGAACGCCATCATCCTTGACTACACCGGCATTGTGAAGGCCGACATCGCGATCAGGGACGGACGTATTTCGGGCATCGGAAAAGCCGGCAACCCGCTCGTCATGGACAATGTGGACATCATCATTGGCGCGTCCACTGAGATTATCGGCGGCGAAGGCCTGATCGTGACGGCGGGGGCGATTGACACCCACGTCCATTTCGTTAATCCGATGCAGGTGCAGGTCGCACTTTCTTCGGGCACGACCACTCTGATCGGGGGCGGAACGGGTCCTGCGACCGCCTCCAAGGCGACGACGGTCACACCTGGAGAGTGGAGCATCCACCGTATGCTGAAGGCAGCGGAAGGCCTACCGATCAATATCGGATTTACCGGGAAAGGGCATGCGGCTGCAAAAGAGCCGCTCGCAGAACAAGTCCGTTCGGGTGTCATTGGCCTGAAGGTGCATGAAGACTGGGGGGCGACCGGTTCCTCACTGGACATGGCGCTGTCGGTGGCGGATGAGTATGATGTCCAGGTTGCGCTGCATGCCGATACATTAAATGAGAGCGGGTTCATGGAAGAGACTATGGCGGCCGTCAAAGACCGTGTCCTTCATATGTACCACACGGAAGGGGCGGGCGGGGGCCACGCACCGGACCTTATCAAGTCGGCCGGATACATGAATATCCTTCCTTCATCGACCAACCCGACGCTGCCGTATACGGTCAATACGATTGATGAACATCTGGACATGGTCATGGTCTGCCATAACCTGAATCCGTCCGTTCCGGAAGATATCGCTTTCGCGGACTCCCGGATCCGTCGGGAAACAATCGCGGCGGAAGATATCCTTCAGGATATGGGCGTGTTCAGCATGGTCAGCTCCGACTCTCAGGCGATGGGCCGCGTGGGGGAAGTAACGCTCCGTACATGGCAGGTCGCGGACAAAATGAAGATGCAGCGCGGCCTTCTGAAAGGCGACAGCGAATATGCGGACAACAATCGCGCCAAGCGCTATATTGCAAAATACACGATTAACCCGGCGATCACCCATGGGATTTCCGAGCATGTCGGCTCCATCGAAGTCGGCAAGATCGCGGACCTTGTTCTCTGGAACCCGGCGTTCTTCGGGGTCAAACCGGAGATGGTGCTGAAGACGGGCCTTGCGGTGTCCGGCCTGATGGGTGACGCAAACGCCTCCATCCCGACGCCGCAGCCATATATCATGCGGCCGATGTATGCCCAGTACGGAAAAGCGCTTCAGGAAAGCTCGATCACCTTCATCTCGAAGGCAGCCTACGAAGACGGCGTCCATGAGAAGCTGGGCCTCGAGAAACGGGTTCTCCCGGTCGGCGGCATCCGCACGCTGACGAAAAAGGATATGAAACTCAACTCGGAGACACCGGAAATCGAAGTCGATCCGCAAACGTATGAAGTACATGTGGACGGGGAGCACCTGACCTGCGACCCGGTGGAACGGGTGCCGATGGGTCAACGATACTTCTTATTCTGAGGTGAAAACAGATGATTATTGAACGGATCTTGGGCAATCTGGATGAAATGGATCCGAGCGAGATCGGGAATCGCCATAAAGAAAAGGTCCTGCTAGAAAGCGATGCGCTCGTCAAGCGCATCCAGCGGGTCAAGAGCGATCACGGAACGGAACTCGGTATCCGCCTGAAAGAGCCGCGCGACCTCAGGGCGGGGGACGTGCTTTACATGGATGAAGGCAACATGATCATCGTGGATGTCATGACGGATGACCTGCTTGTCATCCGTCCGAGGTCGGTCGGCGAGATGGGCATGATCGCGCATCAACTTGGAAACCGCCACCTCCCGGCCCAGTTTGAAGGGGATGAGATGCTTGTCCAGTACGACTATCTTGTCGAAGACTTGCTGAAGGAACTTGAAATCCCCTATGGGCGAGAAGACAGGAAAGTGAAGGAAGCTTTCCGGCATATCGGGCACAGCCATGACTGACCGCATGCTGGCACTGTTGCAGCTCTGCGATTCCAACCTGCCGACAGGCGCGTTCAGCCATTCATTCGGGTTGGAGACGTATATCCAGAGTGGTGCGGTATCGGATTGCGTGTCGTTTGAGGAATGGCTGTCCTGCTATGTGAGCGAGCAGCTCGCATATACGGATGGAATCGCTTGCCGCATGATCTATGACGCGCTGGAAGATGGGGAAATGGAAGCGATCTGTACGGTCGGCAATCAGCTCCATGTCCAAAACCTTCCGCGGGAGACTCGCCAAGGGACCCGGATGATCGGGGAAGGCATGCTGAGGCTGTTCGGACGCCTGTACGACTTTCCGTTTCTGGCCGAATACGGCCTGCTCGTCAAAGAAAAGCGGACTGTTCCCCATCCTGCTGTTGTGTTTGCCATTACGGCCCATGGGCTCGGATGCAGCCGAGATGAAGCGATTCTGTATCACTTTTACGCAACCGTCTCCGGTTTGATCCAGAATGCGGTACGGGCGATTCCGCTCGGCCAGACCGCTGGGCAGTTGACCCTCAATCGCGTTCGCCCGCTGCTGCAGCAGACGGCGGAAAAGGCCCTTGCATTGCCTGATGAGGACTTCGGCCTGGTTGCGCCGGGACTGGAATTGTCGCAGATGCAGCATGAACGGGTGAATGTCCGGATTTTCATGTCCTGACATCGAGTGAGAGCAAACGACATAAAAGAAACTCACACTATTCGCATCAGTCGCTTTTCGGTGGCTTCTCCGCGGAAACCTGGTCTTGGCCCGTGAGAAAAGGCCTGATGTGATTCATTAATACATCCACATAGAAGGGAAATGGTTAGATGGAACCGATCAGAATCGGAATCGGCGGCCCGGTCGGCGCCGGCAAGACAATGCTCGTGGAAAAGCTGACCCGCCGTATGAAAGACGATGTCAACATGGCGGTTGTCACGAATGACATCTATACGAAGGAAGACGCTAAATTCCTTATCGCACATGGCGTGCTTGAGGACGACCGGATCATCGGTGTGGAGACGGGTGGCTGCCCGCACACCGCAATCCGCGAAGATGCTTCGATGAACTTTGCGGCAATTGATGAACTTATCTCCCGCCATCCTGACGTGGAACTCATTTTCGTTGAAAGCGGCGGTGACAACCTGGCGGCCACGTTCAGCCCCGAACTGGTCGACTTCTCGATTTATATCATCGACGTGGCCCAGGGTGAGAAAATTCCCCGCAAAGGCGGACAGGGCATGATCAAATCCGACCTTTTCATCATCAACAAGACAGACCTTGCCCCGCACGTCGGCGCAAGCCTGGAAGTGATGGCTGAAGACACGAAGAAATTCCGCGGTGACAAGCCGTTCGTCTTCACGAATTTGAAGACAGAGGAAGGCCTCGACAAAGTGATCGACTGGATCAACAATCAAGTGCTGCTTAAAGGACTGGCTTGACCATGACGGAATGGACAGGGGAGCTTTCCCTCTCACTCGAGGACCGGGGAGGCAAAACTGTCGCCCGGAATGTCTACTTCCAAGGGGCGTTCAAGGTGATGCGCCCGATTTATCATGATGACTCGGGAAAAGTGTGTTACTATCTTCTGAATCCGGGCGGCGGATATCTGGACGGGGACAGGTACCGGATGGATGTCACGGCTGAACCGGGTTCCCGGGTCACGCTGACGACCCAAGGCGCAACGAAAGTTTATAAGACGCCGAAGGACCATGCGTACCAGGAGACAATGATGACACTCAAGTCCGGCAGTTATCTCGAATACTTGCCGGACCCGCTCATTGCATATAAGGACGCCAGCTATCGCCAAAAGAACATTGTCCATCTGGAGCACGGCGCAACCTTTTTATACACGGACATCTTAACACCGGGCTGGTCTCCGGACGGCGGGCATTTCGCCTATAGCTCCGTGCGGCTCACCAATGAGATTTACCTGGACGGGGAGCCTGCGGTGTTTGACAACGTCCGGCTGTCACCTTCGGAGCAACAGGTGGGCGGTCTGGGCTTCATGGAAGGATACACGCACCTGGGCTCGATGATTGCCGTTGGCGAGCAGACAACAGACGGCCTGATTGATGATCTATACGAACTGCTTGCCGAAACGGTGGAGGCGGAGGATGTAAAATACGGCGTCTCCCGTCTCGCGGTTCCAGGATTCAGCATCCGTATCCTCGCAAGGTCTACCGGAAAAATCGAAAAGATGCTGAATGTCTGCCACAAGAAGGTCAGCCAGGAATGGCTCGGTCTGACACCTGCATCCCTAAGGAAATATTGAGTTCAATAATCAAACTAAATCCGGGGTCTGCTTGACTCCGGATTTTCTTTAATAGGTTGAAAATGCATGCTTATTTCGTTATCGTGAGGGGAAACTCCAGTAATAAGGAGGAGACGGAAATGCAGGAAAACAAGCAGGGGAAAATAGAACAGGAACAGGTCGTAGACAGTTTTGAAGTCGAGCCGCTGTTTGAGGACCGGCCTCACGAACGGCTGGCATTCACATTCAAGATTGAAGGAGACGAATATAAGGGACACTTCCATGAAAGGGAAATCCAGTGGATGCATCCCCACCCGAAACAACTGATTGGACAGGAAAAATCGGAACAAATCGAGTATATAATCTATAAATTGATGAGACAATCCGGCCATATGGATGACGAACCGCAGGACCTCGTCGTGAGGCCTGCCTTTGAGGACCGTCCGCATGAACGCTGCGAATTCAAGTTGAAGGTTCAGGGAGAGACGTTCAAAGGATTTATTCATGATGGAGAGGTCCAGTGGTTCCATCCTCAGCCTCATCAGAAGTTGGAAGACGAGCAAGTCGAAGAACTGGAGAAACTCGTCCAGGATGAAGTCGGCACGCCGGATGAAGGCAGCGCTGGACAGGAAGAAACGGCGAAAGGCAACGCCTGAGAAAACCGGAGAGCATTCCGGTTCATACAAAAAGATCCCGGTTCACGCTGAACCGGGATCTTTTTTGTGGATCAAGTTTTTCAATCCGTCTGCTTATCCCATTCCTCGATGTTCCAGAGGATCCCGAAACCGTGATGGCCGAGTGTGCGGTCACTGATTCCTGTGACCTGTTCGTTCACGCCATACAAAGCATCAAGGTAGACGAGGAACGTGTAGGGCGGGTCTTCGGCAAGGGCTTCCTGGAAGCGCCCGTATGCCGCTTTCCGTTCTTCCGGGTCTGTCGCGGTGCGGGCTTCTGTCAGAAGGCGGTCGACTTCCTCATTCCGGTACTTTCCGAAATTATACCGGCCACCGCCGATTTCACTGCTGTGGAACAAGCGATACGTATGGTCGTCAGGGTCGAATTCGCTGCCCCAGCCGATGAGCAACGCTTCTTCGCCGTCGTATTTGACCGCATTCTGGTCGACCGGTTTGGGTTTAGCCTGGATGCCGAGCGGTTTGAGCTGCTGGGAAACCACATTGGCAAGCGCGACACGAACGGTGTCTTGCGCGGGGGCGACGAGTTCAAAACTCAGCAGCTTCCCGTCCTTCTCCAGGATGCCCTCACTGTTCTTGTTCCACCCGGCTTCTGCAAGCAGTTGTGCCGAGCGTTCACGGTCGGGCCCTTCGGTCTGTCCGGCGTCAGGATGCGCGGCCCAGGATTTCTGAAGCGGCCCATATGCCGCTTCTCCTTTGCCGTCGAGGATTCCTTCGACCATCGCCTCGCGGTCAACTGCGAGGCTGATGGCCTGCCGGACTTTCGGGTCGTGGAAAATCTCAAGGTCGAAGTTATACATGACGGCACGGTAATCGGCTGTGCCGATTTCATGGACCTTGATCGGATCCGAGCCTTTCACGGCTTCCATCTGGGAAGGGGTGAGGCTGGCCAGGTCGATTTCTCCCGCTTTCAGTTGGACAAGGCGGGTGTTGGCATCCGGAACGGGCTTGAACACGACTTCATCCAGCTTCGGCTTGTTGCCGTAATAATCGTGATTCCGCTCCAGCACGATTGTGCCGTCGCCTTTCCATTCCTTCAGGCGGAACGGGCCATTGCCGACCGGATTCCGGTTGAATTCAGATTCGGCGAGGTTTTCATCCTCGAGCAGGTGCTTCGGGACAATGCCGACTTTCAGTTTGTCGAGGAGCGGGGGATACGGGCGGTGCAGCGTGATTTCCACTTCATCATCACCGGTTGTCCGGACGTCCGCAATCTCTTGGAATTCGCCGGTGATCGGCGTGTTGGTCTTGGGGTCAAGGATTTTTTGGAGTGTGAAAACCACATCATCCGCTTTTACTGGTTCCCCATCCTGCCAGACGGCGTCTTCCCGAAGCTTGAACGTGTACGTGAGCAGATCTTCGCTGATTGTCCAGCTTTCGGCCAGGTCAGGAGTCACTTTGTTTTGTTCGTCCGGCTTTGTCAGGCCCCGGAACAGCAGCGCATCGATTTCCTGACTTTCATCCAGGACCGGGTTCACCCGGTCGATTTCAGCTTCCATGCCGTAGACCAGCTGCTTGGTTTCGTCCGCTGCCTGGTCGGCAGGCTGTGCGCTGCACGCCCCGGCCAGGGCGGCGAGGAAAAAGGCGGCGAAGCCGATTAATGGTTTTTTCAATGGATTCCTCATTGAACTCCTCCTTCATAATTGGATTGGTGAATCTCCCCGTCCCGGTACGTGTGCGAGGAGTGATCGGGAATAAGGGTGGGCGGATGATGCAAGCTCGTCGGGCGTTCCGCCATCAATAATCCGTCCCTGCCGGATCACATAAATGTTGTCGCAGAGGGCAAAGGCAGTCCGGATGTCATGGGTGATGAACAGGAAGGCCACGCCTTCCCGGTCGCGTAGTGAGCGGATCAGGCGGATCATCCTCGCCTGCGCGCTCATGTCCAGGCTGGCAAACGGTTCATCGAGGATGACGAGTTCAGCAGAGACGGCGAGCGCTCGAGCGAGAGCAAGCCTCTGGTTCATGCCGCCAGACAGTTCAACGGGATATTGGAGGACGGTTTCAGGAGAAAGTCCGACTTCCGCCAAAAGGGAGCGGGCCACCTGTTCCCGTTCGGTCCGCTTGACGCCCCGGTATTCCAGGCCTTCTGTGACCAGGCGTCCGGCCGTCCAGTCCGGATTAAATGAGGAGGCAGGATCCTGATGCACCCATTGGACGGCTTCCGGCCAGTTTCCATTGCCCTTCCAGGTGATTGTTCCGGTCTGTGCGGGTTCAATGCCGGCCAGAAGCCGGGCAAGCGTGCTTTTCCCGCCCCCGCTTTCACCGATCAGTCCGACAATCTCTCCCGAACCGATCGAAAGGGACGCTTCGTCCAATGCCCGGACCTCTTTTTTCTTGAATAGACGACCTGTCCGGTAAGACCGGGACAGGCCGGACACATTTAAAAGTGGAAGGGATGTATCCGTTTTCCCTGCAGTCGGGATTTCTCCGACCGTCCGCCAGTCTTCCGCCAGCTGCCGGGCTGCACGGGAGCGGGGAGCGGCGAATAATTCATGTGCGGCCCGCTCTTCCGCCAGCTTGCCGCTGTCCATGACGAGGACCCGGTCCGCCATCTCGCGTGCAACGCCCAGATCATGAGTGATCAGAAGCAGCGTGCCGCCGGTCTCTTTTTTCCAATCCTTCAGAAGTTCGAGTACGGCTGTCTGGATGTTCAGATCCAGTGCGGTAGTCGGTTCGTCCGCGATAAGCAGTTCGGGTTCCAGGGAAGCGGCAAGCGCAATCTGGATACGCTGGCGCATTCCGCCGGACAGCTCGTGCGGATAGGCTGCGGCCGCGCGGGCGGGGTCCGGGATGCCTGCCCTGCTGATCCACTGAAGCGCACGCATGTCTGCGTCTTTGCCTGTTAGGCCAAAGTGAACGGAAAACAGCTCTCTGAAGTGCTGTCCGATTGAGCGGATCGGATCGAATGTTCCGGATGAATCCTGGAAGACGATGCCGGCCCCGCGGCCAAGGTAAGTCCGGCGACGTTTATCCGGCATATGAAAGACCGATTCCCCGCGAAACCGGACCGCTCCGGATGCCCGGAGCCCGTCCGGCAGCATTCCGAGAGCAGCGCGTGCGGTCATGCTTTTGCCCGAGCCACTCTGTCCGATCATGACGGCGGTTTCGCCTTCCGGCAGGCTGAATGTCAGGCCGGAGAGAATCTCCTCCCGCTCTCCGGCCACCGTCAGATGGTCAAACTCCAGTATGGCCATGCGGGTTTCGCTCCTTTCCTGCCGATGGGCGACGGGGACCGGCCTGCAGCCGGTCTCCGAGTACATGGATGAAATAGATGGTCAGCGCGATGCATAGCCCCGGGAAAACGGCAAGCCACCATGCCCCTGACATCAGGTATCCTTGGGCTTCGTTCAGCATATTGCCCCAGGATGGCGTGGTCTGGGGAATGCCGAGCCCGAGAAAGCTGAGGGTCGCTTCGGCGAGGATGGCATGGCCCGCACTGCTTGCGGCGAGTACGATGATCGATGGCATCAAGCGGGGCAGCAAGTGACTGATAAAACGCCGCCAAGGACCTGCTCCGAGTTTCTTCGCCGTCAGGACATATGTTTCCTTGCGGATGGCCCTGATTTCCGTCCGGACCACCCGGGCAATCAGCATCCATCCCGTAAAGCCGATGACGAAAATCACTGACAGCAGCCCGGCAGGCGAGACGGCCTGCAGTCCGATCATGAGGAGAAGGGAAGGAATGCTGAGCATCATGTCGGTGACCCGCATGATCAGCCTGTCGATGAATCCGCCCGCCAGGCCGCTGACCGTACCGAGGATCACCCCGACCAGGACAGAAAGCGCCATGGCAAGAAATCCGACTGCCAGTGACACCCGGCCACCGTAGAGAAGTCTCGACCAGATATCCCGGCCGAGTTCGTCCGTGCCGAGCGGATGTCCGCTGGCGGGCGGCTGGAGAATCCGGTCCATCCTCACTTCGGCCGGATCTGCTCCTGCAAGCAGCGGTGCAGCGGATGAAAAGAGGACAAGGAGGAACAAGCCTGCGAATGCCGGTGAAACGATCGCATATCTCATCTTCACCATCTTGCCCCCCCTTCGGTATCGGCTTCCCGAAGCCTCGGATCGATCCAAGCCGCCAGGAGGCCTGCAAGCAGATTGACGAGGATGACGAAAGCCATGCTGAGCAGGACGATCGCGAGCAGGACCGGGTAGTCATGGGCAAGCGCAGACTTCAGCGCGAGCCGCCCAAGCCCCGGCCAGGAGAAAATCGTCTCCACAACAACGGAGCCCGCCAGCGACACAGCGAGCGATGCACCGGTATAAACGATCAGCGGGGCAGCGGCATTCGGCAGGATATGGGAAAGCACGATCCGGCGGTAAGGGACGCCGCGGGCGCGGAGTGCCAGAAGGTGGCCGCCTGAAGAGGAAGCGGCGAAATGATTCCGGAAAAGCCGGATATAATAGCCGGCATGGGACAGAGCGATGACAAGGGCGGGCAGGATCAGATGCCGGATGGAAAACGGCCCTGCACCCATACCGGACGACGGCAGGACGCCCAGACGGATCGAGAAGAACAGCATCATCATGAGCGCCAGCCAGAAAGGAGGAATCGCCATGAGCAGGACACTCACGGCAAGGACAGTCCGATCATACAGACTGTCACGCCGGAGCGCCGATGTGAGGCCGAAGAGCAGGGCCAGTCCGATCATCAGCACCTGGGAAACGATGAGCAGCACGGCGGTGGGCAGGAGAGTGCGGACAATCACTTCATCAGCAGGCTCTCCAGTGAGATAGGAAGCTCCCCAATTGCCCTGGAGCACCTGGGAAGCCCAATGAACATATTGAACGGGAAGCGGCTCGTCCAGTCCGAGGTTCTCAGAAATTCTCAACCGGTCGGCCTCGGTCAGCTTCTGCAGCTGATCTCCGTACATAGCAGCGGCCGGATCCCCCGGGATGAGACGGATAAATGTAAAGACTAGCAAGCTTCCGAGAATGAGCACGAAGGCCGATTCAGCTGCCCGTTTCACTAAAAACAAAGCCATTTCTGACCTTCTTTCCACAATAAAAGTACTCATTTATTTTAGCATATGGCGTACCCGGCGGCATCCGGGACGCAAGGAAAAGGACCGGCGGCCGCCGGTCCTTTTCGCGTTGGTATGGAGAGCGCTTTGTCAGCGTTTCAGTGGAGTATGTCAACGTTTCACCAGTTATCGACATCCTGCCGCTCGCCCTTGAAGTTGTTTTTCCTTGAATGGCGCAAGTGAAGGACCTGCTCGACTTCATGGAAAGGGATACCCTGTTCATGAAGCAGAACGAACAGGTGATAAAGCAGGTCGGCGGTCTCGTTTGCCAGTTCTTCCCGGTCGCGCTTCATGGCCGCGATGGCGACTTCGAAGCTTTCTTCGCCGAACTTCTTCGCGATTTTGTCGAGTCCCTTGCCGAGGAGGTAGTTGGTATACGATCCTTCGCCGGCTTCCGCCTGGCGGTCGCGGATCATCGCTTCAAGAGAAAGGAGCGGGGAAGCGGGGGAGTCGCCAAAGCAACTTTTCGTCCCTGTATGGCAGGTGGGGCCCGCCGGTTCCACTTGGATCAGAAGGGTGTCGTCGTCGCAGTCGAGCGCGATGCCCTTCACCCGCTGAACGTGTCCGCTCGATTCTCCCTTTTTCCAGAGGCGTTCCTTGCTTCGTGAGTAGAACCAGACGACGTTTTCTTCAAGCGTCCTCTCGTAGGCTTCCTCATTCATGTAGCCGAGCATGAGGACGGTGTGATCCGTCCAGTGCTGGAGCACCGCAGGGACGAGCCCCTTGGAGAAGTCAGGCTTCATTCGGCACACCCCCGGCCGTCAGGCGGATCGGAATACCGGCATCCGATAGCAGGGCCTTGACCTCGCCGACGGTCGTTTCTTCGTTGTGGAAGATGGAAGCGGCAAGGCCTGCCGACACGTCTGTCTCACGGAAAAGCTCGACAAAATCGTCGGCATCACCGGCACCGCCAGATGCGATGACCGGGACGGTGACGGCTTTTTCCACGGCTTTGAGGAGGGGGAGGTCGAAACCGACCTTCGTGCCGTCTGCTTCCATGCTGGTGAGTAAGATTTCGCCTGCACCCAGCTTTTCGCCTTCGGTGATCCAGTCAAGGACCCGGATGTCGGTCTTTTTGTTGCCGCCGTGCGTGAAGCAGAACCAGTCCTGCGCTTCCTCGTCCCAGCCGGCATCAACCGACAGGCAGACGCATTGGCTGCCGAACCGTTCTGCCGCTTCGCGGATCAGTTCGGGGCGGGCAAGCGCCGCGGAGTTGATGCTTACTTTGTCGGCACCGGCCTTGAGCAAGCGCCCGATATCGTCCGCGGTGCGGATGCCGCCGCCGATGGCGAGCGGGATGAACAGCACTTCCGCCGTGCGCTTGATGACGTCGAGCATGAGGTCGTGGCCCTCATCGGTCGCGGAGACATCCAGGAAAACGAGCTCGTCCGCGCCGGCCGCATTGTATCGTGCGGCAAGTTCCACCGGGTCGCCGATGTCGCGGAGTCCCTTGAAGTTGATGCCTTTGACCACCCGGCCGTCTTTCACGTCCAGGCAGGGGATGATTCGTTTTTTTATCATGTGAAACACTCCTTTCAACTGTGGTGGGTAACCTATTCAATGATTCAAACTGCCGATTTCATCATTCGGACCCGCAGTTTCGTCATACGTGCTCGCGGTTTCGTTATTCAGGCTTGCAGTCTCGTCATTCGCCCGCTCAGTTTCATCATTCAGTTCAGTAAGTGTTACCGGATACTCTCCCAAAACGCATCCGTATTCGCCGCTTTCCCGACAATCGCCGCAGCCACACCTTCGGCTTCAAGAGCGGTGAGGTCGCTGCCGTCCCGGACGCCGCCGGATGCGGTGACCGGCCATTTCGATGCCTTCGCTAATCTGCCGGTCATCTCCACGTTCGGCCCTTCCATGCGGCCGTCGCGGGCGATGTCGGTGTAAATGACGCCGCCGAGTTCCGCTCCGTCCAGCCGTTCAAGCATTTCAAAAACGGTTGTCTCGGCAGTTTCAAGCCAGCCATTCAGAGCAACTTTGTCGCCGCGGGCGTCCAGTCCGAGCATCAGCTTGCCCGGGTAGTTCTGGCTCATTTCAATCAGCCAGCCGGGTTCCGTCAATCCTTTTGTACCGATGACGAGATAGCCTGCGCCCATGTTGAGATACTCTCGGATCGTTTCCTCGGATCGGATCCCTCCGCCGATCTCAACGGGGAGTTCCGTCGCCTTGATAATGTCCCGGAACAGATCCATCTCTGCGGGCTTTTTCTCTTTCGCGCCGATTAGGTCGACGGTATGGATGCGCCCGACACGCGGCTGCTTTGAATAAAAGTCCACCGCTTCAAGCGGGGTGCGGCCCATCGCCGCTTTTGTATCATAGTCGCCTTCTGTCAGGCGTACGTTCTGTGAATCGATAATGTCAATCGCGGGCCAGATCTCGATCATTCAAATGCCTCCTCTTTCTCTCTAAAACCTCCGGTCACGGCCTGCTGCAGCAGAACCAGCCCGGCATCCCCGCTCTTCTCGGGGTGGAACTGGATGCCGATCAGTTGGCCGCGCTGCACGATGGCGGTGACGGTTTCGTCGCCATACTCTGCGGTTGCGACCGTGTCCGGACCGGGTGACGCTTTGTAGGAATGAATGAAGTACATGTCTTTGCCGTCAAGCTCCGGCTTTCCGCTGATGAGCCCGTTCCAGCCGAGGTGGGGGACGGGGAGCCGGGTTTCGATCCGGGTGATCGCACCGGGGATGAACCCGAGACCGCCCGCGTTGCCTTCCTCGCTGCGCTCGAACAGAAGCTGCATGCCGAGGCAGATGCCGACGAGCGGCTTTTCCTCTTTGAGCTCGGCAAGAAGCGGGGTAAGCCCATTCGCTTCCAGGCGCTTCATCGCATCGGCAAAGTGGCCGACACCGGGGAGGATCAAGACATCCGCCCTCCGAAGCATATCGGGATCCTTCGTCAGTTCCACCCGATGGCCGAGGAACTCCAATGCACGACGGACGTTCGCGACGTTTCCAAGCCCGTAGTCGACGATGGCGATGCGGCGACCGTCGGTCAGGCCCGGTATCGCTGTTTCCCGGGCGTTCATGCAAGAAGCCCCTTTGTCGAAGCGAGCCGCCCGTCGCCCGGCTGCATCGCTTCTCGGAGCGCACGGGCAAACGATTTGAAGAACGACTCGATTTCATGGTGCGCATTGCCGCCGCGAATCAGGTCCATGTGGACGGTAAGCCCGGCATTCATGACGAGGGCGCGGAAAAATTCTTCGGTGAGTTCTGTGTCGAATGTGCCGACTTTCTCCCGGGAGATTTCTGCATTAAAGCTGAGGTACGGACGCCCGCTGATGTCGATGACGGTGCGGGTGAGCGTTTCGTCCATCGGGACATAGGCGGCGCCATAGCGGCGGATGTCGGATTTGTCGCCCATCACTTCCCTGAGCAGTTGTCCGAGCACGATGCCGGTGTCTTCTGTCGTGTGGTGGTCGTCAACCTGGATGTCCCCGTTTACTTCCACGTTGAGTTCCAGGCCGGAGTGGAAGGCGAACAGCGTCAGCATATGATCGAGGAATCCGACGCCGGTTGCAATGCAGGATTCGCCGGTCCCTTTATTGAGTTCCATGCTGATTTCGGTTTCTTTGGTTTTGCGTTCATAGCTTGCCATCAGTCGTCACTTCCTCCATTCAGACGGGCTTCCATCGAAGCCGCGTGTGCATACAGCTCTTCGGCTTTGGCTATCGGGATTCCTGCCTCGGCGTAGCGGCGATAGTCATCCGGACCGACGCGGATGACCGCATTTGCCGTCAGGAAATCGTTCACGGACAGGCCCGACTGAAAGCGTGCGTTGCCGCCGGTCGGGAGCACATGGCTTGGGCCGGCGGAATAGTCGCCGACCGCTTCCGGTGAATACCCGCCGATAAAGAGGGCGCCGGCATTGGTCACATCTTCGGCATAACTGTCGGCATCTTCCGTCTGCACGGCTGCGTGCTCCGGTGCAATGAAGTTAAGAAGTTCCACCGCTTCTTTGCGGTCTTCAGCAAGGATCGCCCAGTGATTGTCAGCAAGGCTCTTTTTGATGATTTCGCTCCGCGGAGCATCTTCAGCGAATTGAATAGCGAGCCGTCCGACTTCCTCGAGTTTTTCACGGTCCAGTGAAATCAGATAGGTGCGTGCCTGCTCGTCGTGTTCGGCCTGCGCGAGAATGTCGAGCGCCGCCCATTCAGCATTCGACGATTTGTCCACAACGATTGCGAGCTCACTCGGGCCCGCGACAGAATCAATGCCGACGTCTCCGTAGACAAGCTTTTTCGCCATTGCAACGTACGCATTTCCGGGCCCGCAGATCTTATCGACCAGCCCGATCGTTTCCGTTCCGTACGCGAGGGCTGCGATTCCCTGGACGCCGCCGACCGTATACACATGGTCGATGCCGCAAAGGTGGCACGCGGCCAATGTCGCCGGGTTGCCCGGGGGCGGGGTGACGACGGTGATGCTCCTGACGCCTGCGACTTTCGCGGGGATTGCCGTCATGAGGACTGTCGACGGATAGTTCGCCTTGCCGCCGGGCACATAGATGCCGACCCGGCCGATCGGATGGAACACGGAATAAAAGCCCTTGGGTTCGGCCGGTTGCCACTTGATTTTTGTCTGATACGCTTCGATGTTTTTCTTGGCGGTAATGAGGGCCTCCCGGAGCTCTTCCGAAATTGCCTCAAATGCGGCTTTAAGTTCATCGGCCGGGATTTCACGGACTTCCGCATCTTCACCGTCAAACTGTTTCGTGTAACGGGAAAGTGCCTTGTCGCCGTTTTGCCGGACGTCCCGGATGATGTCCAGGACGCGGCCGGAAATGTCATAGCCGTCCTGTCCGGCAGGGCGGTAGGATTGTTTGAATTGTGTTGCGGTCTGCATTCAGTTCACCTTCAATTCGTTCATGAATGAGCGGATTTCCGCCGATTTTGTAAAGAACGCGTGCTTGTTCGCAATCAGCCGTGCGCTGATTTCGTCAAGCCGGATCCGTTCTTTGAGACCGTTCATACGAAGTGTTTCACCCGACTGGACAATGTCGACGATGGCGTCGGCCATGCCGATCACTGCTGCGAGTTCGACGGATCCGTTCAACTTGATGATCTTCACGGGTTTTTCGGACCGCTCGAAGACGGAGCGGGAGTAGTTCACATATTTGGTGGCAATCGTCCCGTATTCGGGGCGTTCTTCTTTCGAAGCGAGAGCGAAGTGGCAGTAGCCGAACGGCAGCTCCAGCAGCTCGTTCACGTCCGCGTCATACTCGGCGAGGATGTCGCTTCCGGTGATGCCGAGATCGGCGATGCCTTCCTCGACATAGGTCGGCACGTCATCTCCCTTGACGAGGAGAAAGCGGATGCCGCTTGTCTCAACGAGCAGTTCTCTCTGTGCCGCTTTTAGCGCGCCGTGCCAGCGCGGGTGGCCGTTTTCGTCCAGGTAATCGAGGAAATCCTTTAGCTGACGGCCTTTTGAGAGTGCAATGGTAATCATGGAATCATCCTTTATTTGTGCAATGGTGATGCGAATGGCATTCATGTCAAGAGACCGGAACTGCTTCTTGCTTAGAACAACAGAATCGGAATGTCGTGCTCCTAATAGAAAATCCCCATGCCGAATGCTTTCGAGCGGGCGGTGTACTGGCCGCCGGATGCAATCGGTGTCGTCCGTCCGGAGCCGTAAAGGCGGATGAACACGCCGTCATAGTAAGATTGCGATGGAAGGGCGGTGATGTCGGGATAGACCGCCTCGACACCGGCTTCGCGGAGAGTTTCCTCCCAGCCGGTCAGCTCGCCCAGTACTCCCCGGATTTCCGGGAAGGCCGAGCGGAGCTTATGGACCTGAGATTCCGGCTGGTCGCCTATGAGGTCGAGCAGCGGATGGTCTCCGAGCAGCTGGCGCAAGGCTGATGTGCTCCGCTGGGACAGTGCACGGCGAATTGCCGGGTCTGCGACTTTCTCCTCGCCGAGAATCATCGGGAGCAAGGCGTAGTGGCTGATGACGGCAGTCCTCGGGCGATCATTCATCTGCTCATCCATGAAACCGATCATAAGCGACAGTGCCTCTGTCTGGCGGCTAGTACTTTCCGAGAAAACTTCCATCCCGAGCTGGCGGGTTTCAGAACCGGAGTGGAACACGGGACCGGAGTAGACCGCCCGCTCCGCTTCGATTTTGTACTTATGGAGATAGCGCACGATCGCATTGGTCCAGTCGTGGCGCAGGGCATGGACAGTTCCATTCTGGACCCAGGACTCGCGCTGGGGCATGAGGCGGAGATCGTCTTCCGTCATGCCGGGCCAGTCGAACGTTTCGACGACAGGCAGGTCGATGATGTCAAAGCCGTGTCCATGGAAAAACGACAGGAACTCGACTTCCAACTGCTTTTGGCGGATCAGAGCGGGATTATAGATAAAAGAAGTCATTCGTGGACACCTCTTCACTTCATTGCTTTATCATGATAAAGTAGTAGATAGGTGAAATAATAGCATAGAGAATTCAGAATTGCAATAGGGGGATGAATATGACAATCATCGACGGACATGTCCATTCGCCGTACTGCCCGCATGGCACGGGCGAGGCGATGGAGGCGTACGTGAAAGAGGCGGAACGGAGGGGGATTAGTGTTCTCGTGTTCACCGAGCATGCCCCGCTTCCTGGGGGATTCACAGATCCGGTTCCGGAAAAAGACAGCGCGATGAGGCCGGAAGATGTTGCCGCTTATCTTGAGGAAGGCGAACGGCTCCGGAATAAATATGCCGGACGGGTGGATGTGCGCTGTGGGTTTGAGGTGGATTATATAGAAGGGTTCGAGGACGAAACCCGGCGCTTCCTCGAAGAACACAGGGAAGCCGCCATGCATTCCATCCTAAGCGTGCATTTCATCAAGGCAGACGGCAGCTGGTTCTGCCTCGACTATAGTGCAGATTCTTTTGTGGAGAAGGCGAAGGAAGCAGGCATCGAACATCTGTACGAAACTTACGGCAAGACCATGGAGATGGTCGCGGGAAAGCCGTTCGGCAAGGTGAACCCGCCGGTGCTCGGGCATATTAACCTGATCCACAAATTCCGGAAGCGAATCCAACCGGAGGAAGATCCGATCAACTGGAAGGGCATCCTCGAAAAAGCGGCCGCAAGCGGGTATGTGCTCGATTTCAATCACGCGGGGCTCAGGAAACCGGACTACCGGGAGGCGTATCCGGAACCGTGGATGGTGGAGGAGGCGAAGCGTATAGGGATGAAGCTGCAGACCGGCTCCGATGCTCATTCTCCGAAGGATGTGGGAAGCGGATTCGTATAAACGGACAAAACAAACGGCAAGGCCAGCCTGGCCTTGCCGTTTGTCTATCATTTAAAGTCATTTAAAATCTCTTCCAACGCACCAAACAACTTGTCCATCTCTTCATCGGTCCCGACCGTAATCCGGAGAAAATCTTTGATTCTCGGCTTACCAAAGTGACGGACAAGGATATTGCGGGATTTGAGTTCTTCGTATAACGTTCCGGCATCCGTCTGCGGATGTGTGCAGAACAGGAAGTTCGCTGATGACGGGAGGACGGTGAACCCGAGCTCGGCCAGGCGCATCGCGGAGCGGCCGCGGGTCGCAACAATTTTCGCTGTTGTTTCCTCGAAGTAAGCCATATCCCGGAACGCTGCCTCTGCGCCTGCCTGCGCAAGCCGGTCAGTCGTATAGGAATTAAACGAGTCCTTGATGCGGACGAGCCCTTCGATCAGCCCGGGATGGCCGAGTGCATAGCCGACACGGAGTCCGGCAAGCGACCTGGACTTGGAGGTTGTCCGGACGACGAGAAGGTTATCAAATTCGCTGATTAATGTCGCGGCAGACGGTCCGGCAAAGTCGATATACGCTTCATCAATGATGACGACGCAATCGGGATTGCCTTCGAGGATGCGCCGGATGCCGTCAAGAGGCTCATAAATGCCGGTCGGCGCATTGGGATTCGGCAAAATGACACCGCCGGCTCCCGAGAAGTCTTCGATGTCCAAAGAGAAATCATCCCGGAGCGGCACTTCCTTAAAAGGAACCCCGAACAGGTTGGAATAGACCGGGTAGAAGCTATAACTCACATCCGGGAATCGGATCGCTTTTCCGGGGCCGAAAAAGGCCATAAAGGAAAATGCCAGCACTTCATCGGATCCGTTTGCCGTAAAGACCTGTTCCGGTCCAAGCCCTTCGGTATCCGCGATGGCCCGCCTCAAAGAATCGGCAGTAGGAGACGGATACAGACGAAGACCCTGCGCCGCTTCCAGAATCGCCTCCGTGACGCACGGCGCCGGCGGATATGGATTTTCGTTCGTGTTCAGCTTGATGATCCCCGCCCGGTTCAGCTGTTCACCGGGTACGTATGGTTCCGTCCGCCGGGCCATTTCACTCCAGAATCTGTTCAATCCGATCGCTCCCTGTCACTTTAGTGATTTACTACGATAAAGTTAACGGATACTGAAGGTGTTGTCAACGTCATAGCCGGGTAAAGAAGAGATTAGTGAAAGGGGATGCCTGTAAATGATGAAGAACATTTTTCTCATCGGTGCCGCGGCTATACTGCTCTCGGGATGCACCGGGCAGGAGAACCCGGAGGAAACGGCGGTGAAAGACGCAACGGAAGAGAAGTCGGCAGACGGGGAAGTCAGGGGCATGACGGCTGATTCCAAAAGTAAAACGGAACAAATTCCGGGAGAATACAAGATTCATGCTCAGGAGGTCGGACATGCACAGCCGGCCAGCGACCCATCGGAATTTGAGGAGCTGGATCATGCGAAAAAGCACTTCATCCCGGAAGATTACGAAATCCGTGTCGCCAATGACAATCCCGGTAACCGCGTATTGCTCTTCATGGATGGGGACAAGCCTGCCTACAAAACGGTATTGATCAAGAACCAGGGACTCTTAAAAATCATATCCAACGACAAAGGGCTGATCGAAGAGACGAAGATCTAGTGGATCTTTTTGACGCCAAGTCCTGGAACCATCGTAAAGCGGAGGCCGATGGCGGCTTCCGCTTCTTTTGGTGATTTCCTTACCGCTCAATCGTCACGCTCACGTTGCCGATGCTCTGGAACCGGGCTTCCCAATGCCCCTCTTTTGCAATGAGCGGCGAGACAAATGTACCGGAAGAGACGATCATGCCCTTCTTTAGTGTCCGGTTCTTGCCAGCTAGTTTCGCTGACAGCCACTTTACGGCGGACACCGGGTTGCCGAGGACGGCTGAAGCATGTCCTGTTCCGATTTTCTTGCCGTCCAGGAACAGATCCATTTTAACCTGGCTGATCTCGTCCAAGGATGGTGGTTCAACGGGAGAGGAGGCGACGACCAGGCCGGTCGCCGTATTGTCGGAGATCAGGTCTGCCAACGAGAAGTTCGGAAACCAGTCCTTGTAGCGGGCATCGGGGATTTCGATTCCTGCCGACAATCGGCTTTTGGCAAGAATCTCTGCTGTATCCGCTCCGGGTGTCAGGTCATCAGTAAGGATGAACAGGATCTCCGGCTCGATCAGCGGGGAGAACAAGGAGGACAACTGAATCCGCGCTCCCGATTCTCTTACATGGGAACGAAGAAGCGTGCCGTATGCCGGCTCATCTGTATCTGCAATGGCCTGGGTTTCGGCGCTTGTCATGCTGACTTTGTAACCGGTGATGCTGTCTCCAGCCGCTCTTCGGATCAATTCGTCCTGCACCGCGTAGGCCTCAGTCTCGCTGAGTGTGTAATGACCCCGGAGGAACGGCACCGGCTCAAATCGATCCCGCGCCTCCTGCAACTTGTCTGCAATTTCGATGGTGGTATCATTGATCACTTGAATAGCCCCCTTTGTTAAATAATATACATGATTCCGACTTCTTGTCATCCGCCCGGTGAACAGGAGCTTTCTGGCGTGTTATACTGGAACTATTCCATTCAGCAGACAAAGGGGTAGGGACATCATGATTGCAACTGACTTTGACCGAATCCGCGCGGATTTTGAAACGAGTGAATTTTTTCGGCATCTCGGCCTCCAGATCACCAGACTTGATGAAGAGGATGTCGAGTTGCATCTTCCATATAAACAGGAATTGGACAATGTACAGAGTACTGTGCATGGCGGCGTCTATATGAGTGTCCTGGATACGGCGATGGGATTGAAAATCCGCCAGCTCGGTTTAGAAGCGCCGGTGACAATCCAGATGCAGACACAGTTCCTTAAACCTCTGATCGGGGAATCCATGACCGCAAGAGCCGCGCTGATCAGCCAGAACCGGAGTACCGTACTGATAGAAGGGAAACTGTATAACGAGGCAGGCGAACTGATCGGTTACGCCACCGCAACCTTTAAAGTATCAATGACAAGGAAGTGATTCAGTTTGAAAACCATTTTGCTGACGGGCTTTGAACCGTTCCTTGATTATCCCGTGAATCCGACGATGCGGATTGCGGAAGAGTTGGACGGGGCAACGATTGGAGACTATCAGGTTTGCTCGAGAATGCTGCCTGTGGATTTCGGAAAGGCGTCTGCCAGGCTGATCGGGGTCATCCGCGAAGTGGAACCGGACATCACGGTTTCGCTTGGACTGGCGGCCGGCCGGTACAAAATCACGCCTGAAAGGGTTGCAGTGAATGTGAAGGATGGGGACACTGACAATGAGGGGTACCATCCAGTGGATGAACCGATTGAAGAAGAGGCACCGGACGCCTACTTTACGACGCTTCCAGTCCGCGCAATGGTTGATTCACTCCTTGAAGCAGGACTCCCGGCTGAAATCTCCAACACTGCCGGCACATATTTGTGCAATAACGTCATGTACGCCGGTCTTCACTACGCCAGCACGGAAAATCAGGAGATGAAATCAGGCTTTATCCATATTCCTGCTTCGCACGAGCTGGCCATTCGACATGGAAAAATACCAAGCTGGAGCCATGACGACCTGCTCCGGGGAGTCAGGGTCTGCCTGGAAACCATCGTAGGTAAACCTGAGGATGAATGAGGCATGCAGCCGTATTTTTCATCATCTTGAATGGGTGGCAGGATCAGTCGGGGAAATAACCTCTTACTTGAAGGCCGAAGACTTCGACTATCGTACGGACCCGGAAAAACGGTCACTCGGTGAACTGCTCTCACATATCGCCCTCATTTGTGAAGCAGACGCACGGATCTCCGATGAAGCGACGGAAAAAGAAATGACCGACTACTATCTCACGTCGAAAATAAACTCGCCGGAAGAAATGCGTGCTGCACTCCGCGCCAACCTAGAGGGTCTCCAACAACGGTACGAGGGATATACCGAAACGGAGTTGAGCGAGACCACCACATCGTGGTGGGGAACGACGGACACCCGGTTGGGCTGGCTCGTACAGATCCTCACCCACATTGCGCATCACCGCGGGCAGCTTCATTCGATGCTCGTCCGGATGGGGAAGGAGCCGGCCGTCCATTTGTTTGAATAGTAAAAAGCGGCGTTTCCCAAATCTGGGGAATGCCGCTTTTTTTAATCAAAATGCAATGTAAATTTTTATCGCTCTGTAGTGAAATGATTTACTGCTGGACCAAACGGACGAGAAGGTGCGCGAGTGTGTGCTGCTGTTCTTTGTCCGCGACTTTCCACAGTTGCTGTAGCAGATGCTCTTCCCGGTTACGCGGTTCCTCATGCTTCATGAGGTAGTTGGCGACCATTTCGGCACCCTTGGCCAGCTGCTCCTCATTCAGGCCCATTTTTTCGCCTTTATCGACCTTGTCGGAGAGGAATTGCTTGAAGCGGTTAAAGTTCTCGAGAATCAGGTCTTTTTCTTCACTGTTGTACTCCTGCATCTTGTCTTCAATCTGATTTTTAAAGTTGTCCATTTCGGGCTCCTTTCTGATTTCAATCTGATTAAAGTATTTCCCTCCCGTAACAAACTCAAACGTAGGAAGAAGATGGGGGAAGAGGAATAATCTTAATACGGCGTGACTAAATTACTATTTTTAACTGAATACAAAAAACCTTTTGAATATTTATTCTATATATTTTACAATGTATCTATTATTCCGAATGATTGCGAAGGAGGTCATCATTCATGAAGGTTGGAAGCGTTTACACCGAGGGGAGTACGGCTCCGGAAGTGGAACAGCGGACGGCACCGGTACAAAAGGGGGATATCGACTTTGCCCGGGTTGCTCAGAGCAACCGGTTTAGGACATTAACGGAGAAGAAGAAAAAGTTTATTTTGCCGCTTACCGTTTTCTTTCTGGTGTTTTACTTCTCCTTGCCAATCCTGACGTCGTACACCAATGTTCTGGAAAGACCGGCGATTGGTGATATTTCTTGGGCGTGGATTTATGCCGTTGCCCAGTTCATCATGACTTGGGTGCTTTGCATAGTGTACGTCCGCAGATTCCAGAAGTTCGACAAGGATGCGGAGGAAATTATTGAGACGGAGATCAAGGGGGGCTAAGTTTTGAGTACTACAGTCATTGTTCTGTTTTTGAGCATTGTCCTGCTGACACTGTATATTACCTGGTGGGCGGCGAAGCGGACGACAAATGCCGGTGAATTCTATACGGCTGGCGGCGGCCTGACCGGATGGCAAAACGGCCTAGCCATAGCGGGAGATTATCTGTCCGCTGCTTCGTTCCTGGGGATCGCCGGGATGATCGCACTTTTCGGTTTTGATGGGTTCTTTTATTCAATCGGCTTCCTGATTGCGTATCTCGTTGTCATGTTCCTTGTGGCAGAACCGCTCCGAAACCTCGGCAAGTATACACTTGCGGACATGATCAATTCTCGCTTTGATGCAAAGAAGGTTCGTGCGGCGGCTGCCTTCAGCACCATTACCATCGTCATTTTTTATATGATTGCACAGCTGGTCGGGGCAGGGGCGCTGATTCAGCTTTTGTTCGGTATTCCTTACTGGATTGCGGTCCTGATCGTAGGGGTCATGATGACCATTTATGTACTCTTCGGCGGAATGACGGCGACCAGCTGGGTGCAGATCGTCAAGGCAGTCCTGCTCATGCTCGGTACCGTCGTCATAGCAGCACTTGTCTTTGCACGCTTCGACTTCAGCATCATGACGATGTTCAGCGAAGTCAAGACAGCCACTTCGCACGGGGAAGCCTTCCTGCAGCCGGGACTCAAGTATACGGTACCGCTTGATACAATTTCCCTTATGCTGGCACTTGTCCTTGGCACTGCAGGTCTTCCGCATATCCTGATGCGCTTCTTTACGGTCAAGGATGCCAAAACGGCACGCAGTTCCGTTGTCACGGCGACATGGATTGTCGGGATCTTCTATATCCTGACCATCTTCCTTGGCTTCGGCGCCGCGGCGTTTGTGGGCCATGATGCGATTGTGGCTGCAAACTCTGCCGGAAACATGGCTGCACCGCTTCTTGCGGAAGCACTCGGCGGGGACCTGCTCATGTCATTCGTCTCGGCAGTGGCATTCGCAACCATTCTTGCAGTGGTGGCGGGCCTGGTCCTGACGGGGGCCTCAGCATTCGCGCATGACATCTACGGCCAGATCATCAAGAAGGGACAAGCCACACAGAAACAGGAGATGAAGGCTGCACGCCAGGCTTCCCTTTGGGTTTCGGTCTTCTCGATTCTCCTGGCGCTCGGCGCACAGTCCCTGAACGTGGCATTCCTCGTATCACTTGCTTTCTGTGTCGCGGCCAGTGCGAACCTTCCCGTCATTCTGTACACGATTTATTGGAAACGGTTCAACACGACTGGCGCCATCACGGCGATGCTGTTTGGCCTCATTTCGGCACTTGTTCTCGTCGCAGTGAGCCCGAACGTCCTGTCGCCGGAAGCCGGTGCGGCCATGTTCGTCGGCGAGCCGCTCTTCCCGCTTACGAACCCGGCAATCGTTTCCGTACCGCTCGGCTTCCTCGGCGGCTGGATCGGTACTGTCCTTTCTAAAGAAGCGGATGCCCGGCGTTTTGCAGAGGTGTCGGTACGCGCAAACACCGGATACCGTGAGTAACACCATACGACAAAGCCGCTCCTGCCGGAAGATCCGGCATGGAGCGGCTTTGTCTTTGCAATTGTGAATACAGGGAGCAGTGGTGCGGAGAGGGTCAGGCAATGAAATCTTCCTCTGGCATGTCTGCTGGTTGTTTCTTCATATAATACCGGCCCTTGGTCGCAATCGCGAGGACGACGGTCAGGATGGCAGCAAGAATGGCCGCGAAAAACGCTGCGGTGCTGGCAAGGAATTCACCCATGAAGCCGAGTGCGGCAATTGTACCAAGGATGCTCGCGACAATCAGGGAAACGGTTCCGACCGGATTCCACTTATACAGGTATTGCTGACGGGCCTCGTAGTAGAGCGGCCCGATTTTCAACACTTTTTTCACGATGAGCGCATCGGCGACCAGCACGGCGGCCCAAGCGAGCAGGAATACGCCCTGGAATGTCATGACGGCACCGAGGTGGTCGACGATTCCGCCAAGCATCAGCATGATCGCGGCGATGCCCGATACAACGACCCAGAAGCGTCGGCCCGGTGTGAAGCGGAACATGTTCTCGAAGAAGTTAGAAAGGGACAGCGAAGCGCTGTAGATGTTGGTCACATTGATGCGGAGCTGGGTCAGCATCGTAAAGAGTGCACCGCCGAGTCCCAGAAGCGTGACGATGTAGACGCCCGGGTTGGCTTCGGCAAGGCGGACGCCGAACCAGATTCCAAGACCGCCCATGATGCCGAAGCAGAAGAACTGAGGGACAAATCCGATGATGATGGAGCCTTTTTTGATGTCTTTCGGTTTGAGGAACCGGGTGTAGTCGGAAGCGAGCAGGGCGGTGAGTCCCATGATCCCATGGTGCATCCCGATGCACGCGAGAAGTGCTGTGCCGCCCACCTCTACGCCTTCAGGCATATACGTCCAGAATGAGCCTTCATAAACCGAAGGAGTAAAAAAGGAGAATGCGATTGCTGCGATCAGGAAGATAAAGAAGATCGGAAGGGACCACTTTTGAAGCTTGTCCAGCTGTTTGATGCCGAACCAATTCAGAGGGATGACAATGGTTCCGAAGAAAATGATGAGCACCCATTCAGGGATGGAAGGGAAGAAAGTGTAGACAGCGGCAACCAGGATCAGCCCTTCAAACGCAACGTAAAGGATAAAGTTGGATGCGTAGATCAGGGAGGTGAGCGAGGCGCCGATATAGCCGAATCCGCCGCCCCTTGACATCAGGTTGACGTTCATGCCGGATTTCGCTGAGAAATAGGCGATAAACGAACCAAGGACGCCGGCAACGATAATGGCATAAGCTGAGGAGATCAGGGCGTTGATGGCACCGAACTGCAGAGCCATGACACTGCCCATCTGGAAGTAGAAAATCGCAGTGGCGATTCCGAAAGTGATATTTGTGATGCTCAGCCATCCCATGTTCCGTTCGGAACGAGGGACGCGGTCCAATGAATAGTCGTCAGTATGTGCTTCTTGTGCCGTTGTCTGCTTTTCTACGGACACTGAAGTCATTCGATCACTCCTTATTCTATTTTGGTTATGGATTTGGTTGACCACACTCCCATGTGATGGTTTTCACAATCTGCAACTAAAACAGCATAACAAATATTTTGCATATCGGCAAGGCGTGTTCTAACTCAGAACGCGACAAGGGAACCGCTCCCTTGCCGTGTTATTGATCAGTTGGATTAAAGGGCTTGGAGCATACCGCCGTCGATGACGATAGACTGACCGGTGAGATACGTATTGGCGCCGGAGGCGAGGAAGACGACGGCGCGTGCAAATTCTTCCGGTTGGCCGTAGCGGCCCATCGGGATCTGCTGCTTGTGTGTTTCGGTCACTTCTTCTTGTGTAACCCCTGTTTTCTGTGCCAGGATGGTATCCAATTCGATGATCCGGTCGGTTTCGATTCTGCCGGGCCCCACTGTATTCACAAGGATGTTCGACGATGCATATTCCCTGGCGAGAGATTTCGATAGTCCGACCATGCCGGCACGGAATGTGTTGGACAGGATCAGCCCGTCGATCACTTCCTTCGTGGAAGAAGAGGAGATATTGACGATGCGACCCCATTTGTTTTTTTGCATGGCCGGCAGGACCTCGCGGATGGTCCGCGTGTAGCTCAGCAGGTTCTGCTCGAATGCGCGGCTCCATTCCATATCTTCCAAATCAGAAAATCCGCCGGCCTTCGGTCCCCCTGTGTTATTGACCAGAATATCCACATCGCCAAATGCTTCCCGGACTTTATGGAATAGCTTGGCGATATCCTCTCCGCGGGACATGTCGCACGGGTGGAAATGAATCTTGTCATTCCCGTATATCCTCTTTAACTCCGAGGCAGTGTTTTCAAGAGAGTTAGGGTTTCTGCTCGTCAGGAAGACCGCCGCCCCTTCCTTTGCAAACTCCAATGCGATGGCGCGGCCAAGTCCTTTGCTGGAGGCCATCACCAGCACGTTTTTGCACTTTAATCCCAATTCCATGAATATTCCCCTTTCATCCTTCATAACCCGATTGTACCGGAAAACGGCCGTTCTGGTCGGGATTCATCACATTTTGTCATGACTGCTTGAGGGTTACTGGTGGCAAAGGTAAGATGAAAGAAGGTTTGATTGATATTCATTGAAGCAGGGGGAGCGGTGTCCATGAAAAAAATCGTACAGCTTGCGCTGATCTTCCTCTTTTATTACTTAGGGGTGCAGGTCAAAGAATGGCTCGGCTTGCCGATCCCCGGCAGCATCATCGGGCTTTTGCTTCTCCTCGTGTTCATTACCTTGTTCAAAAACCTTTCGGTAAATGCCCATGCGGACGGTGCCTCCATCCTGATTCGCAACTTCACCTTGTTTTTCATCCCGACAACGGTCGCCATCATCCTATACCTGGACCTGTTTCGGACATGGAATGCGATCTCATTTGTGACAGTGCTCGTGAGCACACTTCTGACCATCGCGTTGACCGCCTTGGCGATTGAGCGTTCTGTCGGAAAGGAGGAGGCGTGATGAATATGGGCATCACTTACTTGTTCGGCGCACTGTTGACGCTGGGTACATATGCAATCGGCATTGGTCTTTATAAGCGGTACAAAAAAACTTGGCTGCAGCCGCTGATTGTAGCGACGGTCCTGATCGGCGCAATGCTGCTAGTAGCGGACATTCCCTATGATACGTATATGAAGGGAGCCAATTTGTGGAACTGGCTGCTCGGTCCGGCGGTTGTTGCGCTTGCTTATCCGCTGTACTTTAACCTGCCGATGGTGAAGAAATACTTTGGGCCGATCCTTCTTGGCGTGGCTGGGGGAGGACTGTTTGGCCTATTCAGCGGTTATTTGCTGACAAAGTGGCTAGGTGCGGACACAGCGGTAGCCACTTCGACCATTCCGAAAAATGCCACGACACCGATTGCCATCGAGCTGTCCGAGATGGTCGGCGGCATCCCGTCGCTCACTGTTGTGTATGTGATGATTGCCGGCATCGGCGGTGCGGTACTCGGCATCCCGATTCTTGACAAGCTGGGCATCCGCCATCCGGTCGCCCGTGGTCTCAGCATCGGTATCGCGTCGCACGGATTCGGCACTGCGAAGCTTTTTGAGACGAGCGACAGGGAAGGCTCTGTCAGCACGGTTGCCTATATCCTGACGGCGATTCTGATTACGGTTGTCTGTACGATCTTTTTCAGTTAGCAAGCAGAAGGGACAGATTGCAACATGCTATAAATTGTAAATAAAAAATTTGAATATTGGTGTTATATTTGTTGTATTATGCTTATTGGTTGAGGTGGATAAATTTGAACAGGCAACTGAACGAAATTAATCTGTTGCGTGCAATTGCGTGCATTGCTGTTGTAGTGACCCATTCAATTACCAATTACGCGAAAACCTATGAGCCTGCTCTCTTCGATCAGGATAAATTCATTACATATTTTCGTTTCGCCTTGCTTTGGGCTACTCCTGTATTTGTAATGATTTCAGAGGTACTCATTTCAAAAAATTATCCCAATGGCGTAAGAAAGGGATTTTTGTTAAAAAGGGTCAAGTATATTTTGGTTCCCTATATTCTGATTGGCTTGCTCAAGAGCTATATGCATTCTGAAGGTCAATGGTCGGTCTTTTTCCAGCGTTCTTGGGAAATTGTAGTTCTTGGGCATTGGCATGGCTTTTTTGTTTTGGTTATTTTCCAATTTTATATTCTACATATTTTGCTGGGACGCTTCTTGCAGAAGTCTCATCCACTTCCCCCTATTTTAATTTCTTTCGTTTTGTCATTTACATATTTGTATATACATGCAGGTAATAAAGAATATCGTGTATTCATTGAACAAGTGTATCCTTTTTGGGATCGGACCATTTTTATCGGATGGCTCTTTTATTTCGTAGTGGCTTTCTATATCGGACAAAATTATGAAAGAGTATTAATCTTCTTTACAAAACATTTTTATATCCCGCTAATTACTGCAGTTGTATCGTATGTAATGATGATGAATAGGGTGATGGACAGGGTTTTTGTATCTGTAAAAAGTGATCGGTATGACATGCTCATTTTCGCTTTGTCTGTCTTCATTCTTGCATTAGTTTTATTGAGAATGATTAAAAAACCCAATCATACACTTATCAAGTTGAGTCATTTTTCATTCTTCATCTACTTGACACATCAGCTGACTCTTCCTTATTTAAGCAACCTTACTCAGACAGTGGCAAACACTTTTTGGTCCCACGTGGTCATTTTGACCTTCTTGGGTTTGGCGACATCGATCGGTTGGGCAATGTTATTTTATGAGTCGCGTCTTACCAAACTATTTACTGGAAGAATTAAAGCATTAGATCAACTGGCTAGATGATAGATGTAAGAAAAGCGCTATTCGGGTATTCAGAATGGCGTTGGATTTTCTTTTTTAATAAGGAGAGCTGGCTCTCAAGAAAGTCGAAGAACGGCTGGGTTCATAAAAAGCGCCATTCCGGCAAGTCCGGAATGGCGCTTTTACTCGGTCCGTTATTCAGAAGTCAGAACGCGCCCGATCCGCCACCTCCGCCTCCAACCCCCCCGCCAGAGCTTGTCTGGGAAGATGAAGTGTAAGATTGGGCAGCGTGTTCACCGGCGATTGCAAAGGAGCTGTTCATGATGAGCGGATCATAAGCGAGTACGGCTGGCGTCATATGAGCGGCAGACTGATGGGTTTCCGCAAATCGGGCAAACGGCAGGTCGATGTCTTGGTTTTTCGTGCCGATTGCATAGATGTATCCTCTCATCCGTTCTTCACGAGGCAACGAAGACCAGTTTTCAGCATCAGATTCCTTGAACTGCCCGGCAAAGTGCAGCCACATTTCACGAAGCTGGTGGCCTTTCTCGCTTAGTGGACGATAAAAGGCGGCTGTGGCCAGAGCGGCCAGTGCAAGCGGAATGGCGAGGACCAGATGAATCCAGGCTTCTCCCAAGCCCAGGTAGACAGCTGTGCCTGCAATGACGCTGCCGGTGAAGATTAGAATGGCGGAGAAGACTGGATTCTTCTGTTTTAATCCGGCTTTCTGGAGTTCTCGTGAAACCGCACCGCTCCATTCTGCAATCCGGTTGCTATACTCTGCAGCCTGTCCGTCGTCTTCTGTCCGCTTTTTTAGTTCTTCGAGGTCGAAACCGCCTGTCTCGTCGCCGAAGCGATTGAATAGAAGGGAGCGGAAGATCTCTTCGTGCTCAAGCTCTGGTGGATTGTCGGTTTCCTTAAAACGGGTTTTCGACACCTGAATGACCTGGCCTTTCCGGATGAGGTCGAGAAGCGCGGCAGAAAGGCGTTCCGGTCCGGTGTCAATGGCAGGAGACATGAACTGCATGACGGCCGGCATGCTGACGATTTCGCCGGGTGTCCTGAAGCCGGTTGCTTCTGCAGAGCGTCGCGCTTCCGCCAATTTTCTCCGGGAGTGGCTCCATTCTCTAAAGAACAGCCCAAGAAGGAGAGTGAAGGCCGCAGGAAGTGCGATATTCCCGGCCAGAACAGCATTCCGGTGGCGTGCAGCCGCGGTTTCCTGCTCCTTGGCGATCCGTGTGCGCTCCTCGGCAAGTTTGTCACGGATAGTCCCCTCTACGGTTTTCAGGGAAGGGAAGAGTGAGGCATCAAACACCACGCGGATATCACCGTTTTGACCTGAACCGACATGACCCAGGTCAAAACGGGCCGTGCCGTCCGGATTGATGGTCCCGGTATCCGCTGCTTCATCGTAGCCGATCAGTTCCGTACCGGAAGTCGGTCGGGGAGGGGCAACGGAGATGACCATGTTGGCGTACTCCGATTCATTGCGGTCGTCAAAAAAAGGCCAGTAAAACTCGGCTCCATCCTCGTACCGGGTAACCGCCCCCTCCATCCGGTAGCGGAGTTCCACGATCACGCTTTCATCCTCGCCGCCGCGGAAAATCTTGTACAGGTCACCGTCTTTCTCGGTCTTGAGGGGGCGGCTGTCCTCGAAAGCCTTGAACCCGGTGAGTTTGGTATGCTCCTTCGGAACAAGCATCCGGGTCACTCCGTTGAATTCCCCATCGAATTCATACGTATGGAACTCCGTGACGCTGACCCCACCCGATGCATCCACAATTGCTTCGATCCGGCTATTGGTAATTTCAAAGTCGACAGCAAAGGCTGCTGCAGGCAGCAGGAAAAACAAAACCATTACAGTTGCCGCAATGTTGATCGATCGCTTCATGATGTGCACCTCCGTTCCTACCCACTTGATTGGTTTTACGTTCAGGGAAAGACAAAAGTTTCAAAACTTAAATTTTGCAGGGGCCAATCTCTGTTTTTATCATGATAACCTGCTACACCAGTAATCATTATTCCGATCCGAATGCCTTCACTCCAAGATTCATTGTACAATGAAGGAAAGGGAGGGGATGGAATTGAAAGCGCATACAAATGTGGCGGCGGAAAAGGTTGTGTCCTATACGGGAACGGAACTTCATACAAAGGGGTGGCAGCAGGAGGCGGCACTCCGGATGATCATGAACAATCTCCACCCGGATGTTGCGGAGCATCCGGATCGGCTGGTCGTCTATGGGGGAATCGGCAAGGCGGCGCGGAATTGGGAAGCATTCGATGCAATTGTCGCTGTGCTGAAGCGGCTGGAAAATGATGAGACACTTTTGGTCCAGTCGGGAAAGCCGGTGGCCGTATTCCGTACACACCTTGATGCGCCTCGAGTGCTCATCGCCAACTCAAACCTGGTTCCGGCCTACGCGGACTGGGAGACGTTCCATGAACTCGACCGCAGAGGCCTCATGATGTATGGCCAGATGACTGCGGGAAGCTGGATCTATATCGGTTCCCAGGGGATTGTGCAGGGTACCTATGAGACGTTCGCAGAACTGGCCCGCCAGCATTTCGGCGGTTCGCTGAAAGGCACGATCACACTCACGGCGGGGCTCGGCGGGATGGGCGGCGCGCAGCCTCTTGCCGTCACGATGGCAGGTGGGGTCTGTATCGCCATCGAGGTAGATGAAAGCAGAATCGATAAGCGCATCCGGACACGATACCTGGATACGAAGACTGCCTCTGCGGATGAGGCCATCCGCCTGGCGGAGGAAGCGAAGAGAAACGGCAAGGCACTTTCCATCGGGTTGCTTGGTAACGCATCCGATTTATTGCCGGATCTGTTGGCCCGCGGGTTCGTTCCGGATGTTCTTACAGACCAGACCTCGGCGCATGACCCTCTGAACGGCTATGTTCCGGCTGGAATGACAGTGGAGGAGGCGCTGGCACTCCGTGTATCGGATCCGGAACTAGCCGTGGAAAAAGCGAAAGCATCGATGGCTTGCCACGTCCGCGCCATGCTCGTCATGAAGGACAAAGGTGCGGTGACGTTCGATTATGGAAACAACATCCGCCAAGTGGCCAAAGATGAGGGCGTCGGGCGGGCATTCGATTTCCCGGGATTCGTCCCCGCCTATATCCGGCCCCAGTTCTGCGAGGGCAGGGGCCCGTTCCGCTGGGTGGCGCTGTCGGGCGATCCTGAAGATATCCTGAAAACGGATGAAGTGATTTTGCGGGAGTTTAGCGATAATGCCCATCTCTGCAACTGGATCCGAATGGCGCGCGAGAAAATCGAGTTCCAAGGACTCCCGTCCCGGATCTGCTGGTTCGGATACGGGGAGCGCGCCCGCTTCGGGAAAATCATTAACGGCATGGTCGCATCAGGCGAACTAAATGCACCGATCGTGATAGGCCGGGACCATCTGGATTCAGGTTCAGTCGCCTCGCCGAACCGCGAAACGGAAGCGATGAAAGACGGCTCCGATGTGGTGTCCGATTGGCCGATCCTGAATGCACTTATCAATGCCGTCGGCGGAGCAACCTGGGTTTCCGTTCATCACGGCGGTGGCGTCGGTATGGGTTACTCCCAGCATGCGGGGATGGTGATTGTTGCCGACGGCTCGAAGGAAGCGGAAGTGCGGCTGGAGAGGGTGCTGACGACCGACCCGGGGATGGGCATCGTCCGTCATGCGGATGCAGGTTACGAGCTTGCCATCCGGACAGCGCGGGACAAGGGCGTCGATATCCCGATGCTCGAAAAGGAGGATGATCTGTCATGAGAAGACCTCTCTGGATCAAACATGCCGCGCAGCTCGTGACCGTCGCAGGCGGAAAGGGGCCGAGGATCGGGGCGGAAATGTCGGAACTCGGCCTGATTGAGGACGGAAGTGTATGGGTTGAAAACGGAGAAATCAAAGCTGTCGGCACAACTGCCGAGCTGGAGGCACAGTTCGGTGAATGGGCGGAAGACGCCGATGTTTACGAGGCAAAAGGACGGCTCGTGACACCCGGGCTGATCGATCCGCATACACACTTCGTCTATGGAGGCAGCCGTGAAAAGGAATTCGAAATGCGGCTTGAAGGCGCATCCTATATGGACATCATGAATGCCGGCGGCGGCATTCACGCGACCGCCCGGATGACCAGGAAAGCGACAGAGGAAGAGCTGTATCGGCAGGCGGAACGCAGGCTTGATTCGTTTCTGCGGCATGGGGTGACAACAGTCGAGGGAAAGAGCGGCTACGGGATGGAACTCCAGACCGAGCTTAAGCAGCTGAATGTCATGAAACAGCTGAACGAACGGCATCCGGTTGACATCATCCCGACTTTCATGGGCGCACACGCGGTCCCGCCGGAATTCAAGGGCAGGGAAGATGACTTCGTCCGTCTGATCATTGACGAAATGATTCCGGCCGTTGCAGCGGATCAGCTTGCAGTATTCAATGATGTTTTTTGCGAAGTCGGTGTCTATACGCCCGAACAATCCCGGCGTATCTTGGAAGCAGGCAAGCGGCATGGGCTGGCACCGAAAATCCATGCCGATGAAATTGAACCTTATGGAGGGGCGGAACTTGCGGCTGAAGTCGGCGCCGTCTCTGCAGAACACCTGCTCAAAGCATCCGTAGAAGGCATCCGGCAGATGGCGGCAGCGGGCGTGATTGCATGCCTGCTGCCTGCGACTGCATTGTACTTGAGGGAAGAAGCCGCACAGGGCAGGGAAATGATCGACGCGGGTGTCCCCGTCGCCATCTCGACCGACTGCAATCCCGGCTCTTCCCCTACGACCTCGATGCCGCTTGTCATGAACCTGGCGTGCATCTCCATGAGGATGACTCCGGCAGAGGCGCTCGTTGCGGCCACCATCAATGCGGCACACGCTATCGGAATGCAAGACAAAGCAGGTTCGATCGAGCCAGGCAAGCAGGCCGACCTCGTCATTTGGAACGTGGAGAACTATCAGGAACTCCAATACCTGTTCGGCATCAACCATGTCGGCGCCGTCTGGAAAAAAGGAGAAAAAGTGATCTGACCAAGGTTAATACAGCATTCGGGTACGCGGGGGCATCACCCGGGGGTGATAGGAAATCAGCAAGGGATAGAAGCTGCCTCTTGGACGTATTTTGAATGCCAGTGATCACCTGCCTTTAATGAAAGCAAAACAAAAAGCAGATGGCAGTCCGGAAAGCAGATCCTGCTTTTACCCGGTGCCGTCTGCTTGATTATTTAGGCAGGACACAACAATTTCTTTTCCTGGTTGAAAGTACGCCGCATGATTTCTCTCTCGAGTAGCATGATGAAGCATGGATTGAGCCCGTGTGCAATCGCCGTAAGATAGGTGTCAATAAGCTGATCGTCTGTTAGTCTGTCCAACTTGTTCACCTCCGGTGGATGATCACAGCCTTGTGGATGCGGGGCGCATTTCCCACATTCACAATGTACCAAAGAAATAATTCGGGAACAACTGTTCCGTTATCCACAAAAAAAGGTGGATAACCTGTTGATAGTGTTTGTGAATGGTGCTTCATTGCATGTTTGTCGGTGTGGATGATGTGCATAGAGTTATCCACAGATTCTGGACAAGTCGGATTTTGTCGAAAAGTTTTCTGCCTGCCGCATCATTTTTCGGCTTTCAGCTACATAGAATAGCAGGTTCATTGACTCGCCCGAAGCGGTATAATGAAAAGGGAACCATTAATCAGGCAGCGAATGGAGTGGATCATCATGGAGCAATTCCTGAACAGCCGGCAGACCGAGATGCTCGGCCTTCTCGAGCAGCTTGTCAATACTGACTCCGGCTCAAGAAACAAGGCGGGAATCGACAAAATCGGAAGCATCCTGAAAGAAGCGTACGTCAATCTCGGATTTGACGTGCAGACAGTCAGCCAGGAAATCCAAGGCAATCACCTCATCATCCGGCATAAGGACGCGAAGGACCCTGAAATTCTGATAGTTGCCCACATGGATACGGTTTTCCGTGACGGAACAGCTGCGGAGAGACCGTTTTCAGTGAAAGATGGCCGTGCATACGGGCCTGGCGTCATCGATATGAAGGCGAGTCTCGTCACGCTTCTTTATGCTGTACAAGCCATCGCAGACAGCGGGCGTCCAGGCCTGGACAATATCGAGATCCTTCTCACAAGCGACGAGGAAATTGGCTCAATCACGAGCCGTCCGATGATCGAGGCCCATGCTGAAGGAAAAAAAGCCGCACTGATCATGGAGCCCGCGCGCAAGGACGGCTCACTCGTCAGCGCACGTAAAGGCGGCGGTGACTATACGATCCATGTGCACGGCGTAGCCGCGCACTCCGGTATTGAACCCGAAAAGGGGCGCAGTGCTACGGAAGAGCTCGCCCACAAGATCATCAAACTTCATGCGCTAACAGACTATAATGAAGGCATCACAGTCAATGTCGGCATCATACAGGGTGGAGATGCGGTGAATGTCGTGACGCCTGAGGCCGTCGGGTATGTGGACATCCGAACGACGAAATTGTCTCAGGCAGAGCCGCTTGATCATAAGATCCGGGAAATCTGTGCAACTCCTGATGTGGAAGGAACACGCATCACTGTTGAAGGTACCATCGACCGCCCGCCGATGGAGCGGACAGAAGGGACAGCCCGCCTGATTGAACAGATCCGGGAAATCGGTTCTGAAATCGGGATTGATGTGACTGATACCGCAACAGGCGGAGGAGGGGATGCATCCTATACCTCCGCAGCAGGGATTCCGACAATCGACGGGATGGGCCCGGTCGGAGGGAATGCTCACCGCGAAGACGAGTATTTGGAAATCGACTCGTTTGTTCCGCGATGCCGCCTGCTCGCCGAAACCATCGTCAGCCTGACAGAGCAATGACAGGAAAAGGACCGCATATCCGGGACAAATCCGGATGTGCGGTCCTTTTTGTGAGCTTCAGCGGCGCTTCGTTACGCGGCCGAGCAGGAAGGCGCCTGCAGCGATGGCGATGACGCCATTGGTCTTTGGCGTGAATACTTGCTTTGCAACAAGGTTGAGGTTCTGCGGGCGTTCTGCGAGACGGCGCATGAAGTAGCCGTACCAGTCTTTGCCGAATGGCACATAGGTGGTGAAGAGGTATCCTTCTTTTGCAAGTTCAAGCTGCATGTCGCGACGGAATCCGTAAAGCATCTGGAACTCGAATTGATCCCGCGGTATATTGTTTTCTTCCGCGAATTTTTTCACGTGGTCGATGACGTGGTGGTCATGGGTGGCAATAGAAGTGAATTTGCCGTGAAGAAGGTGGTATTCAATAAGCTTTATGAAGTTCCGGTCGATATCTTCCTTTTCCGTATAAGCGACGCTAGCCGGCTCTTTGTAAGCGCCCTTTACGATACGGAGGCGGTAGTCCTTGTAGTCGCGGATGTCGTCCTCTGCACGGTGGAAGTACGCCTGGATGACGGTGCCGACATTCCCGTAGTCTTTGGAGAGCTCGTCCAGAATGTCGAACGATGGCTGGAGACGGGCATAGTCTTCCATATCGATATTGACGAACATGTCATATTTCGATGCCGCCGCAACAATCTCGCGCAGGTTGGAAAGTGCGAAGTCGTAGTCAATATCAAGACCGAGCTGGGACGCTTTAAGTGAGACATGGGCATCGACGCCGGCTTCGTGGATGGCTTCCACGACATTCAGGATCTGATTTTTGGCGGCGGTTGCTTCTTCCCGGTCATAGACGAACTCACCGAGGTTATCCACCGTAGCGGAGATCCCGTTTTTGTTTAACTCTTTTATTGTCTCAATGGCTTCATGAATATCCGTGCCGGCTACGACACTTTGTGCGCCGAGCTTCAGGCCGTATTTTTGTGCGGCAGCGTTCAGGAACTGGTTCTGGGAAAGACCGATAAAGAATTCTTTAAGCATGTCAACGGCTCCTTGCCATAAATATTAGATTCGACATGATTATATCACTAGTTTGCCGTTGTAAGGGAATATTTTTGCCCCAACAGGAAAAACTCCCTGATTTCAGGGAGTCGGATGACAATATTTTTTGCACCTGATGGGCCGAAACTTAGTGCAGGCCGTGGGCGACCATCGCATCCGCCACTTTTTTGAATCCGGCAATGTTCGCGCCGACCATCAGATTATGTTGGAATCCGTATTGCTCCGCTGTTTTCACACAGTTTTTATGGATGTCAACCATGACGCGGTGAAGTTTCTCGTTTACTTCTTCCTCGGTCCAGGAATAGCGCATGCTGTTCTGAGACATTTCCATCGCGGACACTGCGACGCCGCCTGCATTGGCCGCCTTGGCAGGACCGTAGAGGATGCCGTTTTCCAAGAACAGATCAATCGCTTCCTGGTCGCATGGCATGTTCGCCCCTTCGGCGATAGCAATCAGGCCGTTCTCGATCAGTTTGGCAGCCGAGGCCTCATCGAGTTCATTTTGAGTGGCGCAAGGCAGTGCGATTTCACAAGGGAGCGACCAGATTTCCGTGCAGCCTTCTGTGTAAGTGGCCTCAGGATGGAATTGAACGTAGTCCTTGATTCTTCGGCGCTCGACTTCTTTCAGCTGCTTGACGGTTTCAAGGTTGATGCCTGCAGGGTCATGGATATAGCCATTCGAATCACTGCAGGCGATGACTTTGGCGCCGTATTCGATTGCCTTCTCCATCGCATAGATTGAGACATTCCCGGATCCTGAAACGACAGTTGTTTTATCTTCCAAGTCGAGACCGTGGTGCTTCAGCATTTCGACGGTGAAGTAGACGAGGCCGTAGCCGGTTGCTTCCTTCCGGCCGAGACTGCCCCCGCTTTCCGGGTCTTTCCCGGTGAAGACGCCCGCTTCGTAAGCGTTCCGCAAGCGCTTGTAGTGTCCGAACATATAGCCGATTTCCCTCTTGCCGACCCCAATGTCTCCGGCGGGAACATCTGTGTCCGGTCCGACATGCTTGCTGAGCTCAGTGATGAAGCTCTGGCAAAAGCGCATGATTTCACGGTCTGTCTTTCCTTTCGGATCGAAATCGGCTCCGCCTTTGCCGCCGCCGATCGGAAGGCCGGTCAGCGCATTTTTGAAAATCTGTTCGAAGCCAAGGAATTTAATGATGCTGTCGTTGACGGAAGGATGGAAGCGCAACCCGCCTTTATACGGTCCGAGCGCACTGTTGTATTGGACGCGGTATCCGCGGTTCACATGAACCTTCCCATTATCGTCTTCCCATGTCACCCGGAATGAAATGATCCGCTCGGGCTCCACAATCCGTTCCAGCACGCCGTCCCGAATGTATTCCGGATGCTGTGCGAAGACGGGGCGGAGGGAGTCGAAGATTTCGCGGACTGCCTGAAGGAATTCCTTTTGTCCAGGATTTCGGCGTTTGACGAGTTCGAAGACTTGGTGGACATAGTCATTTGCATTGCGCCGTGCCTCTTCCTTTACGTCTCTGACCATCTGCATGATGCATCATTCCTTTCCTGGAATCGAAAAAAGGAACCGACAGGGATTCCTTGTTCCTTTTCGACTATGTTTTCTCAAAAAATGTTATGAACCTGATTTCATAATTATACACAGACAATGAATCATTTTCAATACCGAATTTTCGGATTATGGAAGTTAATAGAAACTGTTCGAACAATTGTCACAATGTTGACGCCTATTCATTTTGCTCTTTTTGCTGATTCAGGATCCGTATGGTCAGGCTTTTGACATCCACTGCTGTTTTCTCGCTGACTACATCTTCCAATATGACATCGCGGAAATAAGCCACGCTCTTTTTTAGTGGCATCTCCAGGATCTTGGTGAGTGCAATTTCGTACATCTGGATAAAGTCGGGCTCTGTGTTTCCGCGTTTGAGTTCAGCGTAAGCTTCATAGAACTGGTCCAATTTATCGGCAAGTTCCAAAAGCCGGCCTTCCAGTGTACCGTCCTTGCCTTCTTTCATGCGCTGGAAGAATACGCTCTGGAATTCTTCGGGAATTTCCCGCAAGATGAACTTCTCCATCATTTTTTCCTCTACCGTAGCAAGCATTTGCTTAAGTTCCGGGGAGGAATGCTTGACGGGCGTCTTGATGTCACCGATAAAGACTTCGGCAAAATCGTGATTGATCGTTTTTTCGTAGAGCGATTTCCAATCCACTTCCGCGCCGCCCATTTCTTCCAGCGTCCCGAAAAACATGGCGTACTGTGCGACTTTCCATGAGTGGGCGGCTACGTTGTGTTCTTCAAACTTGAATTTTCCGGGTGCGCGGATGATCCGCTCCAAGTCATTCAGGCTAGTGAAAAATTTATGGATGCCCATGCTGCTTCCTCCTTTCTTTGTTCTCGATCTCTTTCAGTTTATTCTTGCCTGTTTCCGGTATTTAAAAACGCCGCCCGGTCCGGACGGCGTTTAAAGCATTTTATTTGTCCGTTGCGTCCTGTGCGACGATGACCAGGCGTCCACCGTCCAGGACTTTCTCGTACTCGTCCGCTTCCTGCTGGGAAAGTCCGACGCCTTCAAATTCCGAACGGAGCTCGTCGCCGCGTTTTGCGACAAGGTTCTTCATGCCTTTGAAAAAGCCGGTATCGCTCATGCCTGCCGTTTCGACGTCGAGCACTTCCGCGATGTCTTTTTCCCGCTCATCGGAGTGTGCAAACAGATAAATTTGATCTTTGTCATATCCCTGCGTGACCAGCTTGTCAATTTCATCACGTGCTTGCACGCCGTTTTCTACTGTCAGTACTTTTACCATAAAGAATCCCTCCTGATTGTCATTCAAGCGTTCATACTTATCTATACCCGGGCAACTTGCGGACTAAACAGCTGCCTCTTCTTCTGCCATTGCGGTAATCTGCTTCCTGAGCCTGACCAGAATGCGTTCACGGCGCTTTTTGATACCCGGAACAGAGATTCCGGCCAGCCGGGCGCATTCAGTGTAAGGCATCCGCTCCGCAAACAGGCGGAACAGCAAAAGTCGGTCATCTTCTGTCAGAGAGGCAAGGGATTTGCGGAGCAGGGGAAGCCGGTCATCGGAAACTTCCAAGTGTTCCTCCATTGCCTGATGGCCTGACAGGGCTTCCATTATATCCGGAGCGAAAGCGGAGGCGGACTCAGCGTACCGGCTTTCTTTTTTGAGTTCATCAAGCATCGCTCCCCGGATCGTCCGGTACGCAAATGGCGCGAAATGCCCCCGCGCACTATCATACCTGACACAGGCTTGACAGAGGGCGAGGCGGGCCGCCTGCCGGAAGTTATCATGATCCCTTCGGATATTCAGCTGGCGAATCGCAGCGGAAATCATCGGTTCATATTGCAATAGGAGGTCTTCCGTGTTCACGTTTATCATGATTCTTCGGCCTTTCAGGCCGTGCACGGCGCAGCGTTTTCCCGGGTATGTACAGCCTAATGAAACCTCGATGCCCAGTCGAATGGGCCAATCTGAATGTCAATCGCTCAACTTTCAATTTTAAAGGCCTCAAATTTTGATTTTGGGACACTCGAACAAAGAAAAAGAGCTTTCTTTTGTGGAATAAGACCTATTTAAGGCTGCTACTGTCTGCTGAAAATTGAAATATGGCTTCTTCCAGAACGGAAACGGTTAGAGGAGCGCAGACGGGTAAATAAAAAAGAGAATGAATGAGGGAAGAAAGGACGGATCAGATGGATATTCAAGTGCAATCGTTTTTCCTGAAAGAGGACGGACAGACTCCGAATAATCCGACACTTCCGGTCATTTTCTACCAGAATGCATTTGACGGGGAGGATGGTGGACAAAGCCCGGAAGACATCGAGGGGGCATTCAAAAGTCATGGCTGGACAACCGGCTGGACAGGCGATGTCCATGATGAACTCCACTACCATTCCAACACACATGAGGTTCTCGGTGTCCGGCTGGGCAGCGGAACGATACTGGCAGGCGGGGACTCCGGCCAGCGCCTGGAGGTCAAGCCGGGAGATGTAATTTTGCTTCCTGCCGGCACTGGTCATATGAAAGTGGATTCCAGTGATGACTTTGAAGTTATCGGCGCCTATCCGGATGGGGCTGAGCCGAATAAGATAAAGCACGACCCGGCAAAGGCTGCCCAGGCCAAACATACAATCAGCAATGTCGGCATCCCTCAACTAGACCCGGTCTTTGGTGAGGACGACCAGAGCCCGGTGCGTCATAAGTGGATCAAATAAATCACCTTGTACAAGGCTTCCGCATACTGCGGGAGCTTTTCTGTTTGTACGCAAGGTGAAGAGAACTTAAAAAAGACGTATAATGAGGAAAAAGAAACAGTGAGGGGGGAGCATCATGGAGGAACAGGACAAGCAGCCGGTTTGCCTCTATCCGGACTGGCCTGAAGCAGGCGGCTGGCTGGCCCGGCGCAAAAAACGCGAGGAACTTCTGGAGCATTATTATCCGAAAAGACAATATGAGAAAGAAGCCCGGCGTGAAATGTCGGCTGTATTATCGGAATTCGAGGAGAAATTCCGGCGCTGGTATCCCGCCTTGCCGGATCCCGGCCACTCCGCCCTTCACCAGAGCAAACCCCGGCGCCATAGCCGCGGCGAGGATGTGCGTGAAGCGGTCAGGCTATACCGGGCAAAGAATATCGGTTACGGGAAGCTCAGCCGGATCCATGATGCGCTCGACTTGTACTACCTGATGGAAGCCCAGTCCGCTTATTACAAGCAGGAGATCGATAAGGCGGCACAGGCTCAAAAATGGATTGGGGAAGATCATTTCAGCGGATTTTTCCCCGACGTGGCCGAATGTATGCAGGAACGGCTGAAAGGACTCGTAAGGAGCGGGTTTGATACGCTACTGGAACTGCAGGAGCGCCAGCGCGAAGCCGAACAGACGGTCCAGCGCCTGGTGGAAGGCAATGGCGCACTTTGGGCGCGTGCAGCCGAGCTTGCCAGCGACATTCTCATGTACCCGGTCAGGCAGATGGGAAAGAAGAAGTAACTCAAATGATGATGCATAGTTGTCGAATCCAACATCATGAAGATTAAAAAACAGGCTTCCAGCGGGGAAGCCTGTGCTTATTGCCCATAGATCCGGTCGATCAGCTTTCGGCTGGATCGCCCATCTGAAAACTCATTCCATTCAGAGTTGAATCGTTCGATACGATTGTAATCAACGGCGGGATCATTGATGTGCATGATGATTTCTCCCGTAGTTTTCGCAATAGGCCCGGGGAAGAAATCAGGTGAATCTGCCCATATCCCCGTTTTTTTCGAATACTCTTCCAGGTCATGCAGGTGGAAAATCATCTTGCGGCGCAACAGGGCATATTCAAACGGAAGTGAGGAATAATCGGTCACAAGTATATCTGCTGCTGCCAGCAGTTCGTTTGCGTTTGGGTATGCGCCGACGTCAATTAGCCGGGGGTGTTCAGGCAGCGAAGAGATTCCCCTTACTGCAGGATGCAGCCTGATCATCACGATGAAGTCATCGGGTATTCCGGTCAGTAGTTCCCCGATATCCAGGGGAATATGCTGATCATCGAGTTGATCTTTCCGGAACGTCGGTGCATAAAGAACGATCTTTTTTCCGCGTACCGCCGGATATCTATGTAAAACCTTTTCTGCTCCTCCGGCTATTGCGGCCGGGTCAAAATAAAAGTCCGTCATCGGAACCCCCGTAGGGAGGAAGTGGCCGTCGCCGATGTTAAACGATGACATAAAGATGGATTTCATCTTTTTGGAACCGACAGGGATCCGGGAAAAACGGTCATACACAGCCTGGAAACGTTTCTGAGCCCTTCGGCTTCTCTTGGATGTTTCGGGATCTGTCCAACCAAAACGTTTAATGGCTCCTGCTGCATGCCATAACTGCACTGGCTCGACGCCTCTACGGAAGCGCAGCCCGGATAAGATCCCGACGTAATTGTCGATAAACACGTATCTGGCGGTTGCCAAATGATAGATCGACATCACCATATCCCGTATATTACCGCTCTCGAACGTGTAGACTTTCTTCCGAGCCGGAGCCGTATCGGAAAAATCAATTCGGCATCGCGAATCATTCAAAAAAATGACCGGCTGATTGTCTATCTTTCCAAGCTCATTCGCCACGTACCAGGCATTATTCCCGAAAGAAGAGAGGAAAACCGTTTTCTTTTGTAATGGGAAGGCCTTAAAAGCAGTGAAAAACAAGGAAACCAACCAAACATAAAGGGATATCAGACTATCCTTCATTGCGCTCTGTCTTTTAGGTCCTCTTTAATCTTTGTGGATGAAATTCCTTCCGTACGTGGAAGATAAATGACTTCGCAATGTTCAGCGAGTTCGTCAAATTTCCCTTCCCAGTCAGAGCCCATAACAAAAACATCGATATGATGATTTTGGATGTCCTCCACTTTCTGTCCCCAGTGCGATTCGGGGATTACTTCATCGACGTATCTGATGGCTTCGAGGATCATTTTCCGTTCCTCAAAAGGGTAGTATGCCTTTTTTCCTTTGATGGCGTTGAATTCGTCAGTGGAAACACCCACAATCAGATAATCCCCGTATTCCTTCGCTCTGCGGAGTATGTTAATGTGGCCGTGGTGGATGAGGTCGAACGTTCCGTAAGTAATGACTCGTTTCATTGTTTGACATCTCCTCAATCTGGGTCAGGATCCTACTCCTGATAATAATAAAATGTTGAATCGTATGTTATTATATACAACATGTTCTTAAAAAAATAGCGCTGAACCTGAAGCGTGCCAATCTGAAACCTATTTGTAATAGGAATGCAATCAAAGTCAAAGGGTGATCGGTTCCATGTCCGTTATGCACAAGATCAAGAAGAGTGCTCTTCCGCAGTGGATCTTCCATGTCGCTTTCAGGGTGATGGGGCTATTGCCGAGAAAAAAGAAAACCGTGTTTTTTGAGAGCTTCCATGCCAAGCAATATAGCGATAGCCCGCGTGCCATTTACGAATATATGAGAAAGCATCGTCCGGAGTACCGGCTTGTCTGGAGTATCGATAAACGTTCAACGGAACTTTTTGAGAGGCATGGCGTTCCGTATGTGAAGCGATTCACCCCCAAGTGGTTCATGGAATTTCCGCGGGCCAAGTATTGGGTGAACAATGTCCGCCTGCCCGGCTGGATGCCGAAACCGCCGGGCACGATCTATGTGCAGACCTGGCACGGAACTCCGCTGAAAAAGTTGGGGTTGGATATTGAGACGGTCCATATGCCGGGAACTGACACAGACAACTATCGGCGGAATTTCCTCAGTGAGTCTTCAAAATGGGATTTTCTTGTGTCCCCGAATGCTTATTCAACAAACATCTTCAAGCGGGCATTCGGGTTCAAGGGGGAGGTCATCGAATCCGGCTATCCCCGGAATGATCTCCTGACAAACTTTGCGGAATCGGACGTGCGTACAGTGAGGAAGGCACTTGGAATCCCTGATGGAAAAAAAGTGATGCTGTATGCACCGACCTGGAGAGACCATGATTTTTATGAAAAAGGGAAGTACAAGTTCGAATTTCAATTTGACCTGAAAAAATGGAAAGACCAGTTCTCGGATGAATGGGTCCTGTTGACGAGAATGCATTACCTGATTGCTGAGAACTTCGATTTTTCGGGTTACGATGGTGCAGTCATCGACGTATCCCATTACCCGGATATCCGGGAACTCTATATCACGTCCGATTTGTTGATTACGGATTATTCTTCTGTGTTTTTCGATTACTCTGTCCTGGGCAGACCTATCGTTTTCTATATGTACGACCTGGATCAGTACCGGGACCAACTAAGAGGTTTTTATTTCGCAATTGAGGAAGAAGCCCCGGGACCCATCGTCCGTACGGAACGGGAACTGTTTGATGTGATCCGCAATATCGGCCAGCTGCAGCCGGAGAAAAGCGAAGCCTATCGTAAATTCCAGAAAACGTTCACTTCATTGGAGGATGGCCATGCGGCAGAGCGGGCAGTCAACGCTTTCCTCGGGTCGTGACATTAATCATGTAGGAGCTACCACTATGAAATCTGCTTTGACCGTTTTAAATGAACAAATCCGAAACTTTTTCCTGGCACGCCGGCTGTCACTTTACGAATTCAGGAGTGCGGCCACTGGCAGCTATTTAGGAGCTGCCTGGGAGGTTATCAATCCGGCTATCCAGATTATGATTTATTGGTTCGTGTTCGGTTTCGGAATCCGACAGCGGGAACCAATCGGGGATATTCCGTACTTTCAATGGATGTTCTCAGGAATTCTCGTCTGGTTCTTTATCAACCAGGGGATTATGAGGGGAACCAAGTCGGTCTATTCCAAGATTAAAATGCTCTCAAAAATGAACTTCCCGATGAGTGTAATTCCAAGTTACGTGATCCTTGCACAGTTTTACCCGCATCTGATCCTCCTTGGGCTGGGAATTCTTGTCCTCCAGTTCACAGGCTATCCGGTTTCAGTGTATTACTTGCAGCTGCCGATCTATACGGCCATCCTGCTGGTTCTTCTCTTAGGAATGACATTGATCACATCAACACTTGCGACGATTGTGCGTGATGTCCAGATGCTCCTGCAGTCCATTATGAGAATGCTGCTTTATTTGTCTCCAATTTTGTGGCCGCCAACTTTGCTGCCGGAATCTTGGCAGACGGCAGTCAAGATCAATCCGTTCTACTATATTGTGGAAGGTTACCGTTATTCCCTGTTAGGAGAAGGATGGTATTTCCTTGAGAATCCGGTCTATACGGTATACATGGTGGGTGTGGTATTGATTCTGTTCATGATCGGTTCTGCCCTTCATGTGAAATTCCGGAGTCAATTTATTGACTTCCTGTAATGAAAGTTGGGAAAACAATGTCCAAAGCAGTCATTGTAAAAGATGTGAGCAAGCGCTATAAATTGTATAAGAAGAATTCCGAACGGATCCTTGATCTGCTTTTGCCGTGGAAGGATGTTGGAGAGGACTTTTATGCGTTAAACGGAGTCTCTCTTGAAGTGGAACACGGGGAGATTGTCGGCTTCATCGGCATCAACGGTTCCGGCAAATCGACACTGTCAAATATCATTGCGGGCATCATTCCGCCAACTTCCGGTGAAGTTATTGCAAATGGAAGCATTTCGTTGATCGCGGTCAATGCCGGGCTGGATAATAACCTGACCGGGCGGCAGAATATTGAGCTTAAGCTGCTCATGCTCGGATTCAGCAAAGCGGAGATTGATTCCATGGAAGAGGAGATCATCGAGTTTGCCGAGATTGAGAAATTCATCGACCAGCCCGTGAAGTCCTATTCAAGCGGAATGAAGTCCCGTTTGGGCTTTTCCATCTCAGTCCGTGTGAATCCGGATATCCTGATTGTCGACGAAGCCTTGTCAGTCGGGGACAAAGCGTTTTCGGAGAAGAGTCTTGCAAAGATGATGGAATTCAAAGAACGGGGCAAGACGATGTTCTTTGTCAGCCACTCTTTAGGACAGATGCGAAAGTTTTGCGATCGGATCGTCTGGCTCGAGTACGGAACCATCCGGGAAATCGGGGAAACCGAAGAAGTGTTGAAGCATTACGATGCCTTCATGAAGGACTATCAGAAAATGTCCAAAAAGGAACGGAACCGGTATAGGGATGACGTGTTGGCCAAGCTCGGGAATACGGGCGGAAATCAGGAATGAATCTGCGACTCATTGACCGGTGGCTCATGCAAACAAGATCATCTTAAAAAGCAGTGGCCCGGACGCGGGAAGCGTCCAGGGCCACTGCTTTTTCTAATCTGCCAGCCACTCATGAAGTCTTCTGTTCTGCATCGAATTCTTTTTGAGCCTCTTTGATCACCTGTTTCAGCTGGTTTTCCGGTACGCCGCGCAAGTAATAAGCGACAGCCGCTTTGCCGATGGCGTAAGTACCGCCGCTGGCAATGGTCGCGCTGAGTGCCGAGCCGGCTCCGGGGAAGATGAGGTTCGCGAACTTGGTGCCCTGTTGGGCGACCATGCGGAGTGTGAAACCGGTAGCCCCAATCCCTCCGAGTGAGACGAGCAAATCCCTCGCGGTTTTAAATTCCAGCTCGCGCCCGGACAGATAGGCGATGATCATCATGAGCATCGACTGGAGGGTGAGGAGCACTGCAATATCCGAAGCGATGATCGGGCTCAGGGCAACGGTGGCACTCAAGGCTGAGAAAATCCGGATAAAGCGCTCAGCAATCCGTGTTGCCACCCGGTTCAGCCGCAAGGTCAGGCCGAGGTGGATGGCCGCCCTGACATCCAGATTGTCTTCCAAAAAATCCAGCAGTTCCTCGATTCCTTTCCGTCCGTCAAAGGCGATTTCCGGGTTGTCCTGGTCATCATTGGCTGCAACTTCGGATTCCCGGTGCCATTCGACATACGAGGAGACGGGAAGAACGGCTGTCGCATTTAATCCATGCTCGCTGAAGATGCGCTCCAGCTGTCCGGTTTTTTCCCTGATCAATTCCAGCTTATCTTCCGGGTACCGGTCAGGTTCCTTGACACGTGATGGATTCAGCTCGTCGATATGGGTCAGGATCGCCACAAGAGGAAGATTGCCGCCGGTCTTTTCCATCAGCTGTTTGGTGACGAGGACATCCTTGTCGATATGCGCCCGCTCCGTCGCTTTTTGGAGGAAAAGGAGGGCATCCGGCCGGAACTCGCGGATCACCCCCGCAAGCTCATCCTCCGCTTTGGTATCAAAGGTTTCCGATTCCCCGATGCCGCGGGTGTCGATCACTTCAAAATAAACCTGGCCGTCCGACTCATAGGTGAACCGCCGGGCCTCTTTCGTGCCGATTTCCACGTCGCTGACTTCGGCAAGGTATTTGCCGCTCATCGCATTGATGAGGCTGCTCTTGCCGACACCCGTCCTGCCGACCAGAACAAAGCGGGGCGGGCGCGGGTTTTTCAGTCCTTCCAGGAGGGCGTTCAGGTCATCGTCATCCGTGACGGCATCGACCAGTTTCCGCCGCTGTTTGTCCGAAATCAGATTTCCGGGCACTTTATCGATCAGCTGTTCTATGTAATTGTTCAAGTTCCCGATATGGCGCAAACGGTTTTGCATTTCCTCGAACTTGGGATTCACATTGAATTCTCCTTCCGTGTGGATGGTCCTATTATATCTTCTTTACCCCGGAGCATACCGGCTGAGACATGGCAGGACGAAAAGACCCTCCGGCAAAGATGCCGGAGGGCTGGGCAGCCAACCTTAAAAAGTTACGTCTTGTGGAGGTTGTCCTTTTTTGTTCATGACACGCATTGCATCGGGCTGCACTTTCAGGATGACGAGATTCGGGTCATCCGGACCGTCGAAATAGCTTTCCATCTGTTCATTCCAGACTTTATCGATGAGGCCTTCATCATCCGTCACTTCGACTGTCCCCATAATCTCCAGGTAGTCATCACCGAAGCCTTCGCCTTCATAGCCGATCAGGATATGTGTGTGCGGATTAACTTCGAGCTCGTCGACCTTGTCGGTCTGTTTCGAGGTGGCCGTGTACAGAGTGAAACCGTCGTTAAAGAATGTCATGTACCGGGTGAACGGCTTGCCGCCCTGGACGGTCGCCATTGTGCCGACCTTGCTTTCATCGAGTATGTTTTGTGCAGTTGCTTTTGTATCCATCCGAATCCCTCCCGTATTTGGAATGTCCCTGTTTACTATTCCCTTGGAGGTTCCAAATAAACGAAGTTGCCGGACGGAGAAAAGGAGTTACTTTTTACGGTCTTCATAGAACACTCTGAAGTCCGGATCCGGAATCCCGACGCCCAGCTCGCGCGCCTTGTAGTCCCGGAGAAGCTCGAAGAACCGTTTGCTCAGGAACAAGAGGACGACCAGGTTGACGAAAGTCGGGATCGCGGTCGTGATGTCGGCGAAGTACCAGACATACTTCCCCGGCAACTCGTAATAAACCGCATAGATGACAAGCAACAATCCCGGAAGCGGATAGACGAGCTGGAAAAACTTCAGTACTTTTCCTTTTAGGGACGCCTGGTCCGGCTTTCCGAACACCTGCCGCAACAGGATTTCATAGTATGTGTACCAACCGGTTGTCGTCGTCAGGCCGAACAGGAAGACGGAGATTGTGATGACAAAACGGCCGGCTTCGCCGATGCCTTCCTCAAAAGCGGCGAGAGTGAGGGAGGCGCCGTCCAGTCCGCTCGACCACATTCCGGTGATGATAATGGTGAGTGCGGTCACCGAACAGATGACCATCGTGTCGATAAAGACTTCTGCCGCGCCCCACATTCCTTGTTTGACCGGATGGTCGGTTTTCGCAGTGGAATGAATCATCGGGGACGTTCCCCAGCCGGCTTCGTTGGAATAGACTGCGCGCGCGACACCCATCTGGATGACCTGTGCAACAGCAGCACCGGTGAATCCGCCGACCGCCGCCATGCCGGTGAAGGCACTATCGAAAATCAGGCCGAATACAGGAAGGATGTCTCCTGCATTGGAAAAAATGATATACAATCCGGCCAACAGATAGAACAGGCACATTGCAGGAATGATCTTTGCCGCCGTCTCTCCGATCCGCTTGATCCCGCCGAGAATAATCAGATAAATTCCGATGACATAAATGATGGACGACGGAATCAGCCCGAATCCGAATGAGGAATCGATCGCCTCGGCGACCGTATAGTTCTGCAGCGTGATAAAGAATGTGGAAAAGATTCCGAAGCCGAACAGGAAGGCGGGAATCCACCAAAGCTTGAAGTTCCGCTCTTCTCCAAGACCTTTCTGCATGTAGTAGGTCGGCCCGCCGTACGGATCACCTTTTTCATCGGTGCTCCGGTAGTGGACGGCAAGGGTGACTTCGACCATCTTGGTCATCATGCTGAACAGTGCGGTGAGCCACATCCAGAACACCGCTCCGGGCCCGCCAACTGCAATCGCCGTCGCGACACCCCCGATATTCCCGACACCGACACTTCCGCCGATTGCCGTACTGACTGCCTGGAACGGTGTCAGAATCCCTTTTTCCGACTTGGATCGCTCCCGTTCCTCTTTTGAAAAGACCTTGCCGAATGTCGCCTTAAAAATGTGCGGAAGGTGAAAAAGCTGGAACACTTTGCTTCCGACAGTGAAATACAGGGCCACGAACAGGACGGTGAAGATAAGCGGCAGCCCCCACAGCCACCCCACGATTTTCTCCAGTATCAAATCCACAGACATTCCTCCTCAAGTAATCGATTCTCATGTATCTTAATTACGAAGATAGAACTTATCATAACGTGAATCATTTTTAAATGATAGATTTTTTAGATAACTCATGCTTAAAGATCCTTATTTCTTGGATATAGAGATTCGAACGCGGCATTAACTTCCTCGATGTTCAATCGATTTGTTTTACAATCGTAAAATAAAAGTCCAATAAATCCGTTTGTCAACCAAATTCACATTAAATCCCTTTTCATGTCTGAATGGTAGTTTTTTAGTTGTGTTATCTTATCGAGACTTTTTTCCTGATTTATAATCATTCATGTGTTGTTATCCCATATTGATGATTGCTTGGCTACAATGGAATAGTAAATATACGGAAAATTATCATTTAAGATGAATAGTCACAGGTGGGTGATGATAGTTTTGACTTCAGTTATTTAACCATGGATGGATACGCATGGTAAAAAGAAGACCAGGGCGCTCGAATAATAAAAAACTTGGATGGAACTGGGAGGGAAAACAACGTGAAAAAAAGAAAAATATGGGCGGTCTCTGCAGTCTGCATGGTACTCCTCAGTTATGGATGCGGCAATATCGAGAATCAAGAGCACAATGCCAGGGGAAAAGCCGAGGAATCCGCCGGCAAAGAATTAAAGGAGGAAGAAAAAGACTTGAATGCTTCCGCAAAAGAAAGTGACTATGTAAAAGAGAACTACGTAAGTGTACAGAGTTACAACGGTGAAGGTTATCAATTAAAGGATGCCAACAAGGAGATTGAAAAGAAAGCCCGTGCGTCGTCTTCTGAAATCGAGCAAGCAGTGAACCATTACTTTCAAGAACATTACAAAACTGAAGTGCAGGTCACAAATATCGTTGGAGCACGAGATGCTGCAACCGTATTTGTAGAATCAGTAGCAGATCCAAAATTTTTTACTTATGCGATTGTTCCCTATGACTTCAGTAATGAAGAGATTCGGATTGAGGGAGTCAGGACAGAAGAAGGGCAAGTAGAAAATGCTATTCATGGGTGGCTGTATGCGAAGGCCTATCCAGAGAAGTTTGAGAAACTGAATCAATTCTTAACGGATTTTGCCGAAATGTACGCAGTTACAGGATTAAATCCACAAGCAGTAAGAAATGTAGGCGGAAATGGATTTTCTAATCAATATTACTTGGTCAATCCGTTGGCGCTGACTTTTGAAGGAGTTTATAACATGTATTTGGAAAACCCTGAAATAGAAGGAGAGGAGATCCGCAAGGAACTGGAAAATTCAGGGGTAGTTGCAGATGATATTGCATTCGGTATTTCGTTGTATATGGATGAGGAAGGAGCGGAGCCTGACCAGTCAATAATGGATGAACTGAAAACATCCTTGACCAGGCTGGAAGGGATTCCGGCAGGTACTTATGCTTTGCACCTTAACGACAATTTCATTGATAAACGAAGAGCTTCAGGAAGCAAAACAAATACGTTAAAAAACATCGGGCCAAATGAAATCATAAAAGAATAAGGCAGTGGATGGAGGAGAAAGCGGTTTGGAGAAGACGGGAAGGAAAGAGTTCACTCAATTGACCTTTGCTCCAGAATCGAATATAAAATCATCCGATAGAATCCATTATGCAACCAATGATCGTGATCTTGTTGAGTTGGCAGGGGCTCATGCATATAAATATGTGCAAGGCAATGCGGACAATATCACTGTAAACGGAAAAGAATTCAAAGTAATCGATACGTTTTATGGCCATGAATCCGGCCTGGACGCTCTAACTGTTCAAAATCGGATCACTAAGGAGTATTCGGTAGTATATGTAGGAAGTGATCGTACTCAAATTGAGGAGGATTGGCTAAAAACGAATGCCAGGCTTCCAGGGGTAGTTGCACCGCCTCAATTGAAAGAGGCATACACTTATTTTCAGTACGTAGAGGACAATATTGGGCCTGTGTCACACGTCGCCGGGAATTCACTTGGGGGCGCAAATGCCAACTATGTGGGGGTCAGACGAACCGAGGTCAAGGTCGTAACACTTAACCCGGCAATGCTACCGGCAGGTGATTTCAATCCCGCCAAACACTACAGCAATATTACAAATTATTATGGAAAGCACGATATTCTGACCCATGTACAGGACACCCTCGGCCTAAACCGGGTACCTGGGAGAATCATCAAGCTCAATCACGGTGTTCCTGTATTGGATTTGTTGGCTCCGAATCATACAGGATATATCAAAGCCGATCCGGACGGGGTTTATGAAGTCGGTAAGCCGGGCGATCCCGGATATGGAAAAATCCAATTCGGCGCTGATGAGCACATTGTCCTCAGTTTCTGGACAGGCGAACCGATTCATGCGAGTGGGGGAGGGCTTATCGACATATCCAAGGCGGAAATGGAACAGCTTTCCGCTGGGATTCATAGTGAACTGATCGGCCGTTTCGGATTGGCAATAGGGTATATCCAATCTGCAGTTGAAATTGTGGAAGATGAAAGCGCGCGTTTTTCAGAGCGCGTTTCCATATTACAGGAGCAATTCGAGCGAATGATCGAGGAGGCGGCATCAGAACCTATTTTCAGTAGAATCGCTACTACTGGGGATTCGGCAAAACGGCTTACTGACAATTTGCTGGCTTTGCTCAGCCTGGCAGAGGCTAAATGCAGAGGGTTTGATAAGTGGCTGAATTCGCCTCCTATGGAGATTTTTGAACATTTCGGTGGTTTTAAGTTAGATGTCGGAACTTTATTTTCTCCGGCAAGAGAAGAGATATATAACTTGCAGCAAACTATCGATCAGTTCGTGGAAGCAAGCCGTTCCATCTTCTTTAATCTGATACCTTCTCTTTTTGAGAGCGGCAAAGACCTATTTGTTGATGCTGTCGTAGGGGAATTATTGGCGCATTATGGCGTGCTGGCAGGAAACCGGGAGAAAATGAGCCGGCAAATGGAAGAGTATGGCGGGCAAGTCGAGGATATCGCGAACAGATTTGTAGACAGGGACAATAGTCTTGCAGCTGCAATTATTTCGGGCACAGGATTGCCATCGGATGTAGGAGAAGTCCGGCAGACAACAGTTTTCCAGTTGGATGACTCACCCTATATGAAACTCCGGATGGGGATTAAAAACTTTCAGGTGGATTCTGCCCACGCTACGCTCAAATCAGCCGTCTCCAAACAATTGATGCCGGTTTTGTTTTCTGTCCAAACCGTTTTGTTCACCATTGAAAAAATGTTGGAAGCAATCCTTGTGGCCATAGATGCAGCGAAAGCTGTTGTGACATACAGCGTGCCGGGAATTGTTTCAGGGTTTGTTTCTTCAGGATACAAATCTGCAGTAGCCGCAGCAGCTAATTCAGCTAAAGAACCGATCATTGAAATAGAAGGCGTCGTGGAAGGAATTCGGAAGGCGGTCATGAATCTCATTGTCAATCTTCCTGGTATGCTCGATTACTTCCGCTCCTACATCGATACAGCCATATTTGAACCGGGCCGCTTTGTATCCGTTCAGATTTATAATCTTGCAGCTTCTGCGATATTGTCTGAAGTGGAAATGCAGTTTAATCATATCCTCTTTCAACTCTCAAATGAAAAAGGTGAAGCTATCGAAGCCTCCATTGATATTTCCAAAAATGTGAGGCATAATCTGGGGATTCTAAGGGAGCAAGTTGAAAGAGGAACGGTCTAAAGTGAATCGAACCCTATAAAGCGGACAGTTTAATAAAAGGCCCTGCTTATGCGGAGATGAGATGACTTCGATATTGTGCCGGAGTCATCTTTTTTAGATTCTAATGGTACCGGCGGTTGTTGGAATCGTAAATATACTCATCCACCAGCTGCTTGAGCTCATCGTATGTTTGGCATTGCCTAAAGTCCATTTCATCTTTCATATGACCGAAGAAGGATTCCATCGGCGCAATGTCCCAACAATGGGACATTGATTGTTTGATGTTCAGGTCCTTGAGGCGTTTCTGATACTCGGGATGGGTGTAGTGGACCCCTTGGTCTGAATGAAAGATGATTTCGGGATGAAGATTCTCTCCAAGAGCCTCCTCCAGCTTGTCCTGCTTCCGGTACACGATTGGCATGGAAAGGCTGATCATCAGTTCATAAGCGAGAATTTCCTTGGTCGCCACGTCCTTCACAGCGGAGAGGTAAGCAGGTTGGCCCTTGTCGTAATACAGATAAGTAATAACAGTCAGGAGGACCTTGCCCGACTCATCCTGCTGGAACTCACGATTCAGGTGATTAGACACCGTACGGTGTTCTAGTGTCGTCTTATCTGCCACATGAAGGATATTGGGATTGTCCTCGAGAAGTCGGCGAATGGATTCATTAATTGGTTGGCGGCTCATCGAAAATCTTCTCCGTTCAACTTTGTGTCCAGTATAACGGAGTTTTTGACCACAAAAAAACCCGAACCGGGACTTTTTTAAATGTCCGCAGTTCGGGGGCCAGTTCAAAGGAGAGTAATCATAGTTCCGATATATGCCGGCGGATGTCGTTTTTATTATTTTCATTAAAATTAGTATGGATTCAAGATAAGGAAGAATCAGGGTTTTAAAATGAATCTTAATACCCTTATAAGCGTGAGCTCTATCGGTCTTTAGATCTGTTTTTTAATCCCATTAAAGGGCATATGTATCTACAATTCTTCGTAATAAAGGTGTTTAATTTTGGTTTTTAATACCTTGAAAGTAGTGTTTACAATTCCTAAGGTCCTAATTTTATGAATCTTGATTTCGAATCTTTTTTGACAATTGGCCTGTACAAATGGTATTCAATAGAAAGAAAGATTTAAAGAATGCCAGGGAATCCCACCCGGTTATGACAGATTGCCCATGATGTGTCGGAAATACCTGCGGTGAAGAGCGCCGAGCTGATTCGCCAGACAGCAGTTATTTTAAATACTTTGAACCAAAAAGGAGATGGATGAAATGTCAGGTATCATTCGCGTAACCCCAGCCGAACTGGAAGCTATGTCCAACCGCTACAATAATGAATCCGGAGAAGTGGCAGCGCAGATCGGCCGTCTCGACGGTATGATTTCGGAACTCACTTCCGTATGGGAGGGTGCTTCGAGCCGTGCATTCGCTGAGCAGTATGAACGTCTCAAGCCACACTTCAATGACATGCGTGATCTTCTTTCGGAAATCGGTGTTCAGCTGAACCGCACAGGACAAGCCCTTCGTGATGCGGACGAGCAGATTGCCGGCCAAATCCGCAGCTGATCTGCCACGCGGTGAATATTTCTTGGAGCGCCTTTCAACCAACCGGAAGGCGCTCTTCCTTCATTAATGCGGGGGTGACTGTATGTACATCGAGATCACTGTGGACCTGACCCATTATGATGGAGGGGTTTTCGACCTCCGGCTGTCGGATTATCACACAATGAAGAAAGTGACAGAGATTGCCCGCCAGGCACAGGGTGTGACAAAATCCCAGCGGGAAGGGCACTGGATCAGGATCGCCAATAAAAACCAGGTGGTTCCAGGACATTTAACATTAGCAAAGTGCGGCATCCAGAGCGGGGACCGCTTGGAAATCCTTTGAAAGCATCTTTCACCACATACATATAGAGTTTGAACTTAGCAAAGGGGTAGACCGAAATGGCGATCGATAAACAACCGCTTACTTATATGGAGAAATTGCTGGACGCGGATATCCTGCATGAGGACCATCAAAGTTCGTTCATTTTCCAGACAGAACGGATCGGGATGAATAATGAAGCCGAAATCTCATTTCTGTCTGCAGCCGATCCGGTCATCCGGAAAGAGATCGATCTTAGCGGTGACGAACTGAAAATTACTGTTTCATTCCCGGAGCGTTATAAGCGGTTTAATTCGCTTATTGCTGAGGATGAGAAGACAAGGTGGATCTTCACCTCCAAGCTTGTCGACCTGGCAGAACGGTTTAGCAAAGGTCGGCTTCAGCCCATTGTCTGCCCGGAAAATATTGTGGTTGACAGCGGAATGACACCGCATTTTCTGCATTTTGGTGTGACGGACAGCCTGCCGCCAGAATCACCGGACCCGGCTCGGATTTGGCAGGAGACAAAAGCGGCGGTTGCTGTTGCGGTGGACGGGTCACGGAAGTTCGAAGAGTATCTTCATCACCACGATACACTCGATTTAAAACCGCATCCCGCAGCTGTCATGGCAGCTGCGGATCCGGACGCGCTCAGGGCCTATATTGACAGGGCAATAGCGAGTGTAAACCGGCGGGAGCAAGAGAATGTCCGCCTCCCGCTGAAGAAGTGGAAAACCGCGAAAATCCTGGGAGTTGTCTCCGGTGTACTCCTCGTTCCTTCACTTGCATTTACTCTGTACACCTTTGTCTATGAAAAACCGAAGACAGCTGCAATCCATGCAGCCCACCAAGCCTACCTGGCGATGAATTACAGTGATACCGTAACAGAACTATCCGACTACAGACCGGACAGCCTGCCGTATATCTCGCTTTTTGAGCTGGCTGATTCCTATGTCATCAATGAACGATTGACAGAGGAACAAAAGGAGAATATCCGTTCAAACATCACGCTGAAGACAGATGAAAACTATCTGAAGTATTGGGTGCTCATCGGCCGGAACGAAGCGGAGGAAGCGGTCGATATCGCCCGTGCGATGGAGGACCCGGTTCTCTTGGCATACGGGCTCGCCATCCGCCAGGAACAGATACGGGCCGACAAGGAACTGAGCGGGCAAGAAAAGCAGGAACAGATCGGGGAAATCGACAAGGAACTTGAAGAGATCCAAAAGGCGATGGAGGAATTAAAGCAAACTTCTGGTGCTAGTGTCACAACGGAAAAAGAGGAAACGCCAGTGAGTCCTGAAAAATCAGGCCAGGCCGATGGTGACGGGAAGTCAGACAAAGGGGATGCGAAGAAGGAATCCCAAAAGAACGAAGACAAGCCAACCGATCAACCGGAAGGCGATGCATCCGAAGAAAAAAGCGGCTCATAGAGCGTTTGAAAGGATAGGAGGTGAACGAATCCATGCAGCAATTGTGGGTCCATTATTCGGAGTACTACCAAAAAATCGATTTCGATGAATATGCCGCGAAGCGGATGTCAATAGGGCCCTCCTCCGATGACACGGTAACCGTTCTCGATTTCCCATTTACCAACGGAACCATCACGCTTGAAGGCGGGGACGACGGCTATCGTGTCAGTGACCGGCAGGGGGACATCGGTTTTCTCAAAATCGGAGATCAGCTGACCGCCCTGCAGAAAGGCCGGTCACTAAATATTGCGATCACCCCGGCGCCACGCAAAAGCGTAAGCTATTTTATCGGCTTCGAAAACCAATTGGTGTTTGCCACGGAAAATCCCGAAGCGACAGTAAACTTGACAGGCACTGGCCAACCCGGAGGAGCCGATAACGTTGTCTTGCTGAAAGGGACGGACGGCTGGTCGGCTGACGTGAAGTTCGGCAACCCGGTTTACCTGAACGGAAAGAAGACATCAGGGGCGGTGCGGCTCTGCGAAGGGGATGTGATCCAGTGGCTCATGCTGGAGATCCGACTGGCAGGGAACGACAGAATAGAGGTTGCTTCACCCTATTCCTACAGGACGGCCCTTCCGGTTTTTGAAGAGCCGGAATCTGAGGTGAAAAAAACCTACCCGGTCTACCGGCGCACCCCGCGACTGATCCACCAGGCGCCCGATGATAAGGTATCACTGTCTTTCCCGATGCAGGAACAGCCGGATGAGGGGAGGGGGCTCTGGCTGGTTATCCTGCCTCCGCTCGTCATGCTGATTGTCATGTCTCTGGTCGTGATCTTCATCCCCCGGGGGCTGTTCATCCTGATATCCATCTCGATGTTCACCGTGACGATCATCACGTCGACTGTCCAGTACTTCAAGGAACGAAAACGCCGAAAGCTTCAGGAAGAAAAGAGGCGCAGGGTTTACAAGGCGTATCTGGAAAATATGCGTGAGGAGCTTCATGAACTCCGTGAAGGCCAACAGAGGATGCTTGACTACCATTTCCCTCCATTCCACGAACTAAAGCGGCTGACGGAAGGACTGTCGGGCAGGATTTGGGAGAAGGCGAGGGACAATGCGGACTTTCTGCAGTTCAGATTAGGGACCGGCACGGTGCCGGCAAGCTACAGTCTTTCGCTTTCAGCGGGTGACCTTGCCAATCGGGAAGCGGATGATCTCATCGAGCAGTCGAAACGGATGGAGGCAGTGTACCGGGAACTTCGGAACGCTCCGATCACAGCCGACCTGTCCAAGGGGATGATCGGGATGTTCGGTAAGGAGGAAGTCATCCGGAAGGAGATCGGCCAAATTATCGGACAGCTGTCCTTTTTCCATAGCTATCATGATGTCAGGTTCATCTATGTGTTCGACACCGCCCGATATGGAGAAGTGGAATGGATGAAATGGCTGCCGCATTTCCAACTGCCGCACATGAATGCGAAAGGGCTGATCCACGATGAACGGACCCGTGACCAGTTGCTGGGATCGCTCTACGAGATTTTGAGGGAGCGTGACAATGATGAGAACAAAGGCAAGATACGCTTTTTGCCCCACCTCGTATTCATCGTGTCCGACTACAAGCTGCTGTCGGAACATATCATCATGGAGTTTCTTGAAGGGAAGGACCATGAAGCCTTGGGCATTTCCGTCATCTTCACGGCCAACGCGAAAGAGCGGATCACGGAGAATGTTCATATGCTGGTGCGGTACGTCAATGACCGTGAGGGTGATATTCTCATACGGGATGGGATCGCAGCGGACACCCGTTTCAGGCTTGATGCGCAGGAAGTGACAGGGAATGAACGGTTCGCGCGGATGCTGCGGACACTTGACCATCAGACGGGGGTGACCAACTCCCTGCCTTCGATGGTAAGCTTCCTTGAAATGTATGGCGTGACGGAAGCGGACGATTTACCGATCGCTGAAAACTGGCGTGTCAACGAGTCTGCACGCTCACTGGCAGCCCCTGTCGGATACAAGGGACGAGAGGACCTGATTGAGCTGAACCTCCATGAGAAGGCCCATGGTCCTCACGGGCTTTTAGCCGGAACCACAGGCTCGGGGAAGTCAGAGTTTCTTCAGACCTATATCCTTTCGCTGGCGGTCAAATTCCATCCTCATGAAGTCGCATTTCTGCTGATCGACTACAAGGGCGGGGGCATGGCCCAGCCGTTCCGCAACATCCCGCACCTGCTGGGCACCATCACCAATATCGAAGGAAGCCGGAACTTCAGTGACCGTGCCCTTGCCTCGATCAAGAGCGAGCTCAAGCGCAGGCAGCGGCTTTTCGACCGGCATACCGTTACCCATATCGATGAATATACCGAACTCTATAAAAATGGAGAGGCACAGGAGCCGATGCCGCATCTGTTCCTCATCTCGGATGAATTCGCCGAGCTGAAGACAGAAGAGCCGGAGTTCATCCGTGAACTTGTCAGTGCGGCCCGAATCGGCCGAAGCCTGGGGGTCCATCTGATTCTGGCGACACAGAAGCCGGGCGGCATCATCGACGACCAGATCTGGAGCAACGCAAGATTCCGGATCGCCCTTAAAGTGCAGGACGCTTCAGACAGCAAGGAAATCCTGAAAAACGGGGATGCGGCGAATCTCACCGTGACCGGACGCGGTTATTTGCAGGTCGGCAACAATGAAGTGTATGAACTGTTCCAGTCAGCCTGGAGCGGGGCGCCTTATCAGAACGAAACGCATGACGGGGAAGATGAAGTGGCCATTGTCACCGATCTCGGACTGGAGCCGCTTACCGGCCTGTCCGCTGTTGCAACTGGCAGACGAAGCGGCCTGACGGAAATCGAGGCCGTGACGGCTTCCATCGCATCGACTGCGGACGGGCTTGGAATCCGGAGGCTCCCAAGCCCATGGCTGCCGCCGCTTCCTGGACGGATTGTGAATGCAGGCGGCTATCGATACGACGGCAAAGGCTTCGCCATCGCCGTCATCGATGAACCGGAAAAGCAGAGCCAGCGGGCAGTCGGCTATGAACCGATGGCCGACGGGAATGTCGGCATCTTCGGGTCGGCCGGCTACGGCAAATCCTATACGCTGCAATCGCTCCTTCTGGGCATTGCAGGGGTCATGACACCGGAAGAGGCGCATTTCTATCTTCTGGATTATGGCAACGGGACGTTGCTTCCGCTCCGCCAGCTTCCGCACTCCGCAGACTATCTGACCCTCGACGAAGAGTTGAAGCGGGACAAGCTGGTCCGGATGATCCGGGCGGAAATCGGTAAGCGGAAGCAGTTGTTCCAGCAGGCCGAAGTCAGCTCCATTCGCATGTACAATCAGATTTCCGGGCGGCCCCTGCCGTTGATCTATCTTGCAATCGACAACTACGACATCATCCGTGATGAGCTGGAAGAACTGGAGCTGCAGATGAGCCAGTTCAGCCGGGACGGCTCGGCGCTGGGCATCCATCTCCTTCTTACGGCGACCCGCCCGCAGTCGGTCCGCCATCACCTCATGAACAATCTGAAGGTGAAGATTGTCCATTACCTCATGGACTCGTCCGAAATGTATGGGATGATCGGGCGCCCGCCATTTACGCCGGAACCATTTCCGGGACGGGCGATTATCAAAACCGAAGAAACACAGTTCGGCCAACTGTTCCTGCCGGCGGATGGAGCGGATGATTTTGGCGTCCTGAACGGAGTCAAGGCGAAGGTTCAGGAACTCCGGAGGCAGTATGCAGGGCAAGATGGCCCATCTCCGATTCCGATGCTGCCGGCGGAATTGCCGGCACACCGTTTCGACGAACTTGCCGGGCTTGCCGCCGCTGCAGGCAGGATACCGATTGGTCTGGACGAAGAGTCTGTCCTGCCGGTTTCGGTCGACTTCAGCAAACACCGCCATCTCCTTTTGGTCGGTCTGCCCGGCCGGGGCAAGACAAATGCAATGAAGCAGTTGCTCCGGACGGCCAGAAAGCAGCAGACGGGCCCGGTCGCAGTATTCGACTCGTTCGAGCGAGGCCTATCTGATTACGCCCAAGACCCTGGCGTCACCTACGCAGAGACGAAGGAACAGTTGGAACAATGGATCAGCGATGCGGAAATGTACTTGCAGGAGGCTGAAGCCGCATATGTCGCAGCGGTGCAAACCGGTTCCGCATTCCGTCCCGTCCCTGTTTACCTGTTTATCGACGGATATTCGAGGTTCATGCAGACCGTGGACTCCCGTATACAGGAAAGGCTTGTCAAACTCATGAAAAACTATGGGCATCTCGGTTTCAATGTGGCCGTGTCCGGCAACAATGCCGAGTTCGCGAAAGGCTACGATGCATTTACGAATGAACTGAAACTTGTCCGCCAGGCACTCGTATTCATGAAGAAGTCTGAGCAGACGCTCTTCAACGTTCCATACGAACGGAAAGAAGCCGAGCTTCCTGCAGGCTTTGCACACTACATCCTGAACGGGAACAGCACGAAAATCATGATTCCGTTATGCACAATGGAGAAGGAGAACGTACGATGAAAAGCAACGTCAAAAAAGCGGCACCGATCATTGGGGGGATCATCGCCATCCTCGCGCTGCCTGTCCTGTTTTTCGGGTTCATGTCGGGCAGTTTCACATCGTTCGCCAAACCGGCGGAACGGACAATCGCCGTAGTCAACGAGGACCTTGGCAGTGAACGGGAAGAACAAAAGATCGAGATGGGAAAAGAGGTCCTCTCCATCCTCTCGGAAGACTCCGAATATAACTGGGAAGTGACTGGCCGGGGCGCTGCGGAAAGCGGGCTGAAATCAAACCGTTACGATGCCGTCCTGTATATTCCATCCGACTTTTCTTCAAATATCATGTCCTATGATGAACAGAATCCGCAAAAAGCTGAATTCAATTACACCATCCAGCAACAGAAGAACGCGGACTCGAAACAAAACGTACTAAAAGAGATTGAGCGCGCGACAGAACGCGTCAACAGCAAAATATCCACGATGTACTGGAGCTACGTCGCTATCGAAATGGATCATATCAAGAAAGAGTTTTCATCGGTCCTGGAAAAGGAAAGTGAGTTCCTGGACGCCATGGTCGCGTACTACGACCCGGGATCTTCTGAACTTGCGGATGTCATGAAGCGGCAGCGCGAACAGATGGAACAACTGAGGGAGACCATTGAAGGTGCAGCCACTCAGGACCATGCAGCCCGTGTCGATCATGTCGAGGCATTCGAGTCCGAACTTTCGGGATTCCTACAGAATGTCCAGTCCTACCAGGCATTCCAACTGGAACAGCGCAGCATCCTGGAAGATCTTCAGTCGGACAGCATCGCGAAAATCCAGCAGATGGCTGCAGGACAGGCGGCGGAGTATGACGAAACCGTCCGCCGCCTAAAGGAAAATAACGGCCAAATGGCTGCGCAATTGGAAAAGATAAATAAGCAGATTGCAGCCAATCAGGAGAAGTTCAGTGACCTTGAACAAATCCGCCTCAAACAGGCAGAACGCCAGGCTGAAGAAATTCTCGCGCTGCAGGGAACGGCGATTGATGAATACAACGACACACTGATAGGTACCTTGCAGGAAAATATTAAAAAAGGTGCCGGTTCTATTATTCCTCCTGTAGAAGTAGAGGATGAGGATTTACCCAAACCTGGTGACTTCAGCGATATTTTAGACGAACTTGAAAAAATGTCCGAAGAGCACGAAAAAGAAGAACCGACACCACCGGAACAGCCAGAACCGGAACCCCCTGCTGAAGGGGACGGACTGCCTTCTCTTGAAGAAGAAAAGGAAACCATCACCGCACTGGCCGCATCGATCGATGGGCTGAAGCAACAGATCGTGGAAGAACAGCCGGAGTCAGAGATTCCGGTCCGATTGGATGAATTGTCCAGTCAGCTTTCAGATGTGAACCAGTCCATCGGGGCTAAGGAAGAAGAGGCCGAGAAAGAAGAAAACGGCAATGGCAACGAGGGCAACAATGGAAGTGGCAGTGGTAACGGCAACAGTGAAGAGGAAGCCAAAGAAAATGTTGCAAAAGTTGCTGCGGGCTACTACGGTGAATTGTTGAGCGCTTATGAACGGCTCATGGCAATCTATTCGGAGACGAAACTGTACCTCGAAGACTATCCGGAAGATGCAGTCGCGATCGTCCGGGAGATTGAACGGAAAGAAGCGGGACTTCTTGAGTCGAATCTCCTCTCACCGGAACGAAAGAAGGAACTGAGAGGACTGTTCAAGCAGGCGCCGGCAGCCAAAGATCTTGACTCACTCCTAGTTTACTATGCGACTCTGGAGCAAATGGCGTTCACCCTAGATGAAGATCGGAAGAACGGGCGCCAGCAGCGGAAAGACGAAGTACTGAAAGACGAGATCATCCAGACGCTGACGAAAAACGTTGCAGCTCTGAAAGAAGAGGAATTGCTCCAGTGGGCAAAGGTCAGTGAAGGGCTTCCTGAGACAGGTGCGCGTGTTGAAGAGTGGAATTCTTCATTCGCTGCGATTGTCACCGGATATGAAGAGTCCGTCGGTATGCAACATGTGAAGCTTCTTGAAAATCTTCAGTCGATCGGAGATCAGGCGGATTCACTTCTTGCCCAGCTACGTGAACCCGGTACCCGCCTTCCGGGCAGCGAGCCGGAGATCTCCGCAAACGAAGGAGAGCTTGTCTCCGGCCAGCAGACGATTGGCATGCAGCTTCTCAGTTTGAGTTCGACAATGAATGCAGTATCGGAAGGTCAGGACAGTATTGTCGGCTATGCCCGTGAGCTCCAGGGCAAAGCGGAAGGCTTTGAAAACGCGACCGATTCGTACAGCAGAACATGGCAGCAGAACCTGGAAGCGATTTCGGCATTCAATGAGGACGTTGCAGGATTCCTCGACAATACGTACGTGGACGGACAGGAAAATGGATATGTTTTCGATCACTTCACCAATCCGCTCAGTGTCAGAGGCGAGGCGGTTGCAGGAGAAGAGATGAAAAAAGTGCCGCCGGCTATCCTATTTGTCATCCTGATGATCACCAGCCTGGCGATTGGATTCTTCAGTCATAAGATGCGGGAAGGCACCCCGTTGCTCCGGACTGGAATGCTTGCATTGTTGAGTGGGATTAGTGGACTGATCATCAGCCTCTACAGCGTGAATATGTATGCGCTAAATGACCAGCGGGCGCTGGAATGGACGATTTTCACCATTCTCATCGTCATTGCGGGAGCGGCGCTGATCAGTGCGGCGCTTGATGCGGCTGAAACCGCGGGCTGGATTGCGGCGATTGGGCTGGTCTGCCTGTACATCGCCCCACTACTGAAATTGGGTGTTCCGGAAACCAACATTCCGGATATCCTCTCGCCGGTTTATATGTCGATCAAGTATGACCCTGTCACTTTGTTTGACTCCGGAGCTGCAATCGCGGGTATTTCGGCAGTTATTCTGCTGATTGCTGCATGGCTCGTCAAAAGGTGGCGTACCGGTGAAACCATCATTCAGGAAGAATCGTATGAAAGTTAAGCGTGCCGGAGCCGTTCTTCTGGCAATGATTTTCTGCTCATCGGCAATTCCCGCAGCCGCAGACACGGGGGAAAATCCGGGCGACTCGCTGGACCCGCTTGAATACAAGTCGCTTCCATTCAGAAAGAAGACGGAATACCTGCATGACAGCAGAAAAGTTGAGATGAAAAATACCCTGACCGAAGCACAGGTCAATCTTGACTTTTCTGAACCGGTACGGTTCAAGTCCTCTATAGAGGTTTCAGACTTATTTCTTGAGCCGGGGCGTCCGGAAACAGGGACGGCGGCAGCAAAGGCTGCAGAGCTTGGCCTGTTCACTAAATCGGCAGAAACAGCAGCGGGGCAGTCCGGCAAGACGGCAGATATTCCGGATGAGCCAACCGGTGATCACCGAATCCGTACCTATATTTTTATCGGCTTTATAGGAGCGGCGATTTTTGGGCTCTTCGGCCTGATGATTCCCGCTATGCTGAAAAGCAGCAAGGAAGCACCGACTGTCAGCCGCAAGAAAGAAACGGAGGAGAAACTCGCATGATCTCGTATTATCAGATGCTGGTGGAGGAAAAGCGACAGCAAGTCCGGCGGTTGAACAGCTGCAGGGGGGAACTGCAGGGGAAACAGGGCGAATTCCAGCAGAGTGAGCCGAAGTGCATGGAGCCCGAGCTGACACCGAAAACCTGGCACGGAAATCTGGCCAAGGCGTTTGATGAAATCCGGCAAATCGGCATCAAGACACCTTACCGGGATGTGTCCGGCCCCCAATTCGATGCCGCCTATGCAGCGATTTCTGTGAAAATCACGAAGTTAGAAGCGGAGATCGCCTCGCTTGAAGCCATTATCGCCCAGCTGCGCGCAGCGGAGGCTGCGGCACGAGCAGCCAAATCCTGATAAGGAGGATCACTGATGACAGAAATCAAAATGGTCTATGACGAAATCCGTCCCGTGATCGACGATCTGTCGAGCAAGGCGAATGCTCTGGACCCGTCGGCCCCCGAACCGATTTCGGGAAATACATTGGACGTGTCCGACAAGCTGAATGAGCTGATGACCCATCTGGAGCAGATGCTGATCCGCTACAGGACCGTCCTCCAGGCAAATATCGAGACCACAAAGAACTCCGTGAAGTTCATGGAAGAGACCGACAACCAGGTGGCGACCGCCATCGACGGAAGCGGCGGATCCTCCGGCGGCCAGGCGCCGCACAGGAACGGTCCTGTGCCGATCCGGTAACCGGGGAGGAGAATCCGATGAAGATATTGGACGTCACACCGTTTCAGGAAGGGCTTGCCCGAAACCAGGAGACACTGACCCGCATACAGGAAGAGATGGATGCCATCCGGACCGCTGCCCAGCAGCTTTCCGACTTGGGTGACTCCCTGACCGGAGAGGGCGGAGAGTCGATCAAAGCCTTCTACCGGGAATGCCATCTGCCATTGCTTGAGACTTTTGCGAATTTCAAGAATACGTTTGCGAGCACGATGAACAGCATCAAGTCTTCCCAAGAAACGCTTGAGCCGGCGCCCGACGGCTACATCATGGAGAGTTTTCTTGAAGGAGAAGTTGATACTGGACTGACGACCATTTCTACGACCACTTCCAACCTGACCTCGGACGCAAACGGCATCATGGACTCCGTCGCCGACATCGTGGCACTTCCTCACTTGGACGACAGCGAAGTCCAGGAAGGTGTCCGGGATGCCAGGAAGAAAAAGGAGGACACGGTCACAGACCTGAATGAATTCGATTCCACACAGACGAATTCACTGACGTCTATCGAGAATGACATACTCAGGATGGAACTGTGGGTGCTGGATCTGGAAGGCGCCATGCAGGACGGTTTGTCGCCGGTTGATTTCCCTGAAGAGGACTGGGCAGCCTTTGCCGAGATCCATCCATTGAACACCGGTCAGAACAGCGTGCCGATGGAGACGGAGACGGTCGAGGATAAGGAAGAGTCCGGAGAGTCGGGGGATGTTAATCAAACAGAGGCTGGGGGAGTCTCCCATACTGATGTTAAATCGACTGTTGGGTGGTTAAAAAGAATCAGGACAGGAGCAGAAGGCGGAATTTCTGCATTCGGATTATACCAAGCGCAAAAACATGGGTTGTACGGGATGACCAAACCTGTTTCAGGTGGAGGTTCAGGTTACCGTATTGTTGCTACGAGGAAAGCATTAGAAGCTCTTGGAGTTAATATAGACGCAGATGCAAACCGACAACTCAATAAGAATTTACCGAAAAACCCAAATAAGAAGTGGAAAGATTTCCACCATCAAGCTGCTGCAACAAATACTGCTTATTTAAAGTTTGCAACCAAGAAGCAAGGGACTAGCGGTTGGTCGACAGTTGGTGAAGAAGTATTAGCGAAGCATCCATCCCTAGCCTATTTTAATGATGAAGCGGGATTGATGCAGAAATCAAAAACAATTGGAATGGCAACCCTTAAAGGTGCCGGAAAGTCCTTCAAAGACATTGTTGATGTTAAAGGAATTTCACAGGAATTTAAAAAGGTGAAAAGTGCAGAGAACGCAGTTGGAAAAGGAGGAAGTCTTCTAAAAGGCGCAGGAAAAGCACTTGGACCAATTGGTGCGGGAGTTAGCTACTACAGTAACTACCAAAATGCGGAAGAAGAAGGCCTCACCGGAGGACAAGCCCATGCTAAGGCGGCCAAGGACACGGCAATTGAAACAGCTGTGGGAGGGGCTGTACAAGCAGCCTCTGTTGCAGTCTTTACAGCGGCAGTCCCTATTCCAGGTGTGGGAACTGCCATTGGTGTAGGAGTCGGTATCGTTGCAAATACATTGTTAAACAAGAAGTTTGGCGGGGATGAGAAATCTGAGGGAAAATCTGCTATGGATATAGTAAAAGGTTGGTTTCATTAAAGGAGGAAGCAGCTTTGCTCCAAGAAAAAGATGTGTTTGTGTTAAGAAAGCCGCTTGAATCGGGGCGGCAGAGTCCCAAAGCATTAGGAGGAATCTTGTTCATTTTTGCGTTTTTCCAGGCAGGTCTGTTCGCGTTAGAATATTATGTCGCGGCGGACGGGACGATCCATCCTATGAAAGAGCAAATCTTGGAAGTACACTTTTGGATCACTGCTGTACTTTCTCTATCAGCATTGGTGTGCTCCTTACCGTTTATCTATAAAAAAGCAGAGCGACTTCAGTATTTAGTCTTAATTTTGATCAGCCAAAACACGGCGGGTGCCATCCTCCCAATATGCGCACTGTTCATTATGGGAAACGAGCGTTCGGATGCCACTGCTGCTTCAATCTTAACAGCCACATGGGTGGTACTTTCAGCAGGATTGCTGATTTTTGTATTAACGGCAATCCGTTTTTGGAAAAAGCTTAAAAGAGGTGATTATAGGGAGGGTACAAAGGCTGACATACAGAGGGAAGCCTTGGAATACAAGTCTTTTGCACCCATGGCCACTGTTGCCGGGCTAGGACTATTTTTTGTCTTGCAATACACAATTAGAATGTCCGGTTGGGCAAGTATGGAGGATATGATTTTAATTGTAATAGGTATTGGCATTTATTTTGCTATGATGTTTGTCCTGCCGGAACAATTATTTATCCTGTATTGTAAATATCGGTTTAAGAGCTTTAATTTTTCTGAATCCGGCAGACTTAAACAGGTAGAAGAAATAAGCTGAAGGAAGACCGGAAATTATGATCAGTAGCGTTAACTAAGGAGATTCTACGTTTAAGCTAAGTACGCAGTCGGCCGAGAAGTTTGTTGTATTCAGTAGATCGTTAGAATCAGGGCGCCAAAGTCCTGCCAACTTAGCCGGGAATTTTATCGTGGCTGCGTTTCTGTCGGCTTTTATGGTCGGCATGGAATACTTCTTCGCAATCTCTGGCACCGCACACCCATGGCAGGATAAAATATTGTCCGTTCATACATGGTTCACGGGGATCTTGATTGTCCTGTCGCTAATTCTGGCGGTTCCTACGGTTTACAAAAGGGCGGAAAAACTCCAGTACCTTGTCTCGATACTTGTTTCACAAAATCTTTTTGGCCTATCCTTTTATATATGGGCACTTCTTTTGATAGCAGAGGAAGGAAACGGAATGTCGGCAGAGACAATTCTGGAAGTGACACGGTGGACACTGGCCACTGGTGCAATCGTGCTTTTACTTACCTTTATCCGCCTGATTGTAAGGATTTATAAAGGGAAGTACCGGGAAGGTTCCGCCCAGGATGAGATTAGAGGTAGGTTTGAATATAAATCCCATTTGCCGGCAGCTGTAGCTGGGGGGCTTGGGATATTCTTTATTCTCCGTTATTCTGATCACTCATACAAACTCTGTGGGTGCTGACATTCTTCTGATTGTCTTTATCGGCTTGTTCCTGTTTTATATAATGTTGTTTGCCGGAACAGCTGGTGATCCTATACTGCAAATTCCGATTCAAGAGTTTTAACTATTACACGAAATAAAAAACACCCGAAAAAGGAAGTGGGGACATGGCGATTGAACGGCGCCCGCTCGTCTTTGATCACGTGCTGACGTATCGGACGGAACAGCGGAAGGCAGACTGGCAGGAACCTCTTGGTCTGCTGGAGTCATTCGTGCTCGACAAAGGGGTCTACAAGAATGGCCCGGCTTTCTTTACCTTCGTGCCAGGATCAGAAAACGAATCAACAGGCACGTTCACCTATTATCAGCCGGTCAACGGACCGCTGGATACCGATGAGGAAAATGGCTTCGGATACGAGGTGCGTTTCCATTCCGGGGATGCACTGGTCATGCGGCAGGCGGAGCAGGAAGCCGACTTTGACGCGGCTTACGTAAAGGTTCAGGACGTTGCCGCACAGGAAGGGCTTGTCCTTGGCGAGACATACTATTGTGTTCTGCTCGATGTCTACGGTGACATCATGATCGACCTTGTCGTGCCGCTGGAAGGCGGTCGTCCGGAATGATCGTCGCTGAAAACCGGTCCATCACCCATCGCAACATCGTATCCAAGCTGTACAGTTTTGTACCGGCGGAAATCGGAATCGCCCTTGAAGACTTCCGGGGTATTCTGGAACAGCACGGCGTGACTCCCGACGGCAGGCTGTTTTTCACGATGCTGAGTGAACCGACGGCCGATGTGATGACGGCGGAATTGTTCATGGGCATCGAAGAGGACGACATCACGGTGCCCCCTGGGGAGGACGTGATGTTCCGGAGCTATTTCGAAGTCCGCAATCTCCACACGATCCGTCTCATGGAGGACATCGATGCCCAGTCACAAGTGGCTTACTGGGAACTTGCGAAGCATGTGGATACAGGAGGATATCATCAGACGACGCCTGTATTCGTGGAGTATAAGCAGTCCCCGCAGGATGGGACTTACGTGGAAATGAGTGTCGGTGCTGTACGGTGAAAGGACGGTCAGGTTGTACATGGAACCGCTAAAGATCCAACTGCAGAAATACGACCAAGGGGAGTTCACTAACCCGGGAGCGGAGCAATTTTATTCCGGTCTCCAGGAATGGGCTGCCGAGAATCCTGACGGCGGAATCGAACAGGATTTCAGCATTCAGGTGCTCGGGGTGACGGCGGACTCATCGATGCTATTCGTCGCGATCAACCGGTTCGGCGTCCCTGTTAAAAATGTCTCTTTTGTTTACTCACTGGGGCTGCGGAGCGGGGAATGGATATGGAACCGGGTTCGGATCCATCTTTCCGAAGATCAGGTGGGAGTGATCATGCCGGACCGCGCCATGCCGTTTCTGATTGACCTTTCTCCTGAGCAGGAAGCGCTGTTCGACCGGATGACAGAAAGGAACCAGGTCGGGGAGTTGGAATTCTTTACATATGACCGGGTAGAGTAACGTCTGGAGGGGAAAATGAACTGCAGATGAATCCGAGCATATCGGCGAACTGCAGTTTTTCTTTTTCGGCTTGTTGTAGAGGCTGGTTTCATTAAGGAGGGAAGCAGCTTTGCTCCAAGTGGAAGAAGTGTTTATGAGAGGGTTAGAGATATGAATAACACTAAGCAAATTGAAGATCAGAGAAACTACGCAGCCCTCCGCAAACCCCTGGAATCAGGAAGGCAAAGCCCCCAGAACCTTGCGGGTAATATGGTGCTAGCTGCAGTTCTCCAGGGAGGACTGTATGCTTTGGAGTATTATGTCTTTGCTTATGCAACCGACCATCCATGGAAGCGTCAGATTCTGACGGGACATTTTTGGTTCACCGCTATTTTGATCGCCCTGTCATTAATTTACTCATTGCCTGTTGTGTATAGGAGAAGCGAGAAAGTGCAGTATTTGGTCAGTATCTTGGTTTCTCAGAACCTGTTTGGAATCACATTTTATATCTGTGCACTTTTATTAATAGCAGAGGAGACAGATTCTTCAGCCGAATCGATGATTACCTTCACCTGGATTAGCCTGACGTTCGGCCTATTAGTGTTTCTGCTGGTTTTTGCAAGGTTCATCAGGAAAATCCGGCGGGGAGATTATCGTGACGGATCCCGTCAGGAATCGATGCGTGAGACGATTGAGTACAAAAGTTATCTCCCTGCTGCAACTGCTGCCGGACTCGGGATATTTTTTATCCTGCAATATGTGATCAGGCAAAACGGATGGACGGATTTTGACAGCCTCGTCTTTGTTCTTATCGGTTTCGGATTATTCTATGTGATGCTGTTTATCCTGCCGGAGCAATTGGTCATCCTGTATTGCAAGTTCCGGTTCAAAAGCTTTAACTACTACACTAAATGAGCATTTCAGTTCTGATCGCTTAGAGGGGACGCTTACGTTATCTTTTTGATATTCAAGAAAACATGGTCGGTTGAAAGGCGGGTGGCCCGTGAACAGTAATGATTTTGAAGTATTGAGAAAGCCGTTTATCTCGGGCAGGCAGAGTCCGTCCAAATTGGGAAGCATTTTGCCGCTGGCAGCAGTTGCCCAGACGGGTTTGTATGCGCTGCAGTATTGGGTCACATCCGCTCAAACCGTACACCCGAAGAAAGATGATATCTTGCAATGGCATTTCTGGATCACAGCCCTTCTCGTGGCCCTGTCATTGATCTATTCCATCCCGCCGGTTTATCGCAAGTTTGAAAGGGGACAATATCTAATATCCATTTTTGTTTCACAGAATATCTTTGCAGTGAACGGATATCTTATCGCTTTGTTTATTTTGGGCCTTAATGGGACGGGGATTTCACCGCAGCGCCTGATGACGCCCACTTGGATCACGTTAGGGATTGGAGCCGCTGTTTTTCTTCTCTCAGCTATTAGGTTCCGGAGCAAGCTGAAAGAAGGGGCTTACCGTGCAGGAACAAGAGTGGATCAGGCAAGGGAGAATCTCGAATACCGATCCTATTTGCCGATTGCTGCGGCTGCGGGTCTCGGCATTGTCATCACCATGCAGTCCTACATCCGAGCAACCGGCCTTGAGGGGCTCAATGAAATGACGGCAATTATTCTTGGGCTGGCAAGCTTTTATGTCATGCTCGTTGTTCTTCCGGAACAGCTCGTTATTCTTTACTGCAAGTATTGCTATCCTGAATTTAACTTCTATATAAAATGAACAATTGCATTGAACATGATTAGCGTGGTTGCTTGCAGTGGAGGCGCGGACTCCTGCGGAAAAGGAAGGGCGGAAAGACCCTGCAAGGGGCTTGATGCCTTCCCCGCGGAAAGCCTGCGCCGGAACGTAAAGCAACTGCACACTATGGATGTTAATTTTGTTTAATCGATTCTATATACTAAGATTTCTGCCTTCATATCATGACTATGGGAAATGCCAAAAGCACCGTGCGGAAATATCCGCGCGGTGCTTTTGTTCGGAATCATTTTATTGAATGCCCTTCTCGGAATGGACCGCAATAAGCAGAATGGCCTCGGTGTCTCCGATGTTTTTCACAAAGTGGGGCACGCTGGCGTTCCAGCTGAATGAATCGCCTTCTTCTGCGATGACCGAGTCCTCTCCCTGTTCGGCCAGGACGGTGCCTTTCAGGACGACATGGGCCTCCTCGCCTTCGTGGGCGATCGCTTCTCCGGTCGAGGCCCCGGGCGGCAGTTCGACGTGCATCATCCGGAGGCCGCTTTGGGAAGTGAGGTGCTCGATCTTGATGTTATTGAACGACGTGTACACCCGCTCGGCTTTCCTCACAACTTTCATGTGTTCCTTTTTCTCCAGAAGCAGGTAGGGGAGAGGAATATCGAGAAATGCCGCGATGGCCTGCAGCGTATTGAGGGAGGGCGAAGTATGGTCGTTCTCGATGTTGCTGATGAAGCCTTTGGACAGTCCTGCCTGTTCGCTCATCTGTGCAATCGTCAGTCCCTTCCGTTTGCGGATCGCACGTATTTTAGAACCAATCTCCATATCCAGCCCTCCCTGAAATCTTGATTTCGCATATAATCGTAACATGGATAAAGTGACGTTATCCATCATAGGGTGTTACTTTATAGAAAATAAATATTCATGTAAGAATACTTTTTCTTCAAGTATACAACCCATTAGAATGGCCAATCTAAGAAAAATTTATCGATATAAGGAATGATTTTATATGGTCCAAGCAAAGCTGGAAACCAAAGTGCTGGATGTTCTGAAAGAAAAGATTCAAATGATAGAAACCGGAGAAGGTGCCATCTATCTGGTAGGCCCGATCAGACTGCCCGTCAACCTTTACGGGGAGACGGTGGTATTCCAGTGGTATTGCTGGCTGAACCAATGCCAGGTGACCGAGGATTACCAGGAAATCATCGACCGGCTGTCCTCTGCAAATCTCGCGGAATACCAGCAGTCGAGCGTCCTGGTCTACGGTGATTTTGAAAACGCGGATGATGCCCTGATCCGCCTGCATTCTATCTGCCATACCGGGGATATCTTCGGCAGCAAGCGGTGCGATTGCGGCTATCAGCTCAAGCAGTCCATGAAGAATATCGTGGATCATGGAACGGGAGCCCTGTTTTATCTGGCGAATCATGAAGGCCGCGGAATCGGGCTGTTCTCCAAGGCGATGGCTTATGTTCTGCAGGAGCATGGCTACGATACCGTGGAAGCAAATGAAAGCCTCGGCTTTGTCGATGACTCCAGGAACTATGACGATGCGATCCGCGTCCTGAAGACACTGAGGGAAAAGCCGGTTACCCTCATGACCAATAACCCGAGAAAGTTGGATGCCCTTCAGAAGGCAGGCCTCCCGATTTCCGGACGTCAGCCGCTATGGGGCGATCGCTCCGAATTTAATGAAAAGTATCTGCAGACCAAGGTTCAGCGATCCGGACACTTGGAGGGAGGCTCGCTAGATCCAGATGACCAACCATGAATTTTATATGAATCTGGCACTTGAAAATGCCCGTGCGATGAAAGGGCAGACCGATCCGAACCCGCTCGTCGGTTCAGTCATCGTCAATGACAACCGGATTGTGGGCATCGGGACGCATCTGAAGGCAGGCGAACCGCATGCGGAAATCCATGCCCTAAGGATGGCCGGGGACAAGGCAAAGGGCGGAACCATCTACGTCACGCTTGAGCCATGTTCCCATCATGGCCGGACAGGGCCTTGCGCAGTCGCCATAGTAGAAGCCGGGATCCGCAAAGCCGTCATCGCCACCCTTGATCCTAATCCGCTAGTTGCCGGCAACGGGGTCAGGATCCTGGAGGAAGCCGGGATTGAAGTGACGGTCGGAGTCATGGAAGAGGAATCCCGCAGGATGAATGAAGTGTTCAACAAATTCATCGTGACACAAAGACCGTTCATCACGATGAAAGCGGGCAGCACACTGGACGGGAAAATCGCCACCCATACAGCCGACAGCAAATGGATCACGTCTGCAGAGGCACGCAAGGATGTCCATCAGCTTCGGAATGAATACCAGGCAATCCTGGTCGGCGTCAATACGGTGATTGAGGATAATCCGGAACTGACGACACGGATCCCGAACGGCCGGAACCCGATCCGCGTCATCCTGGATTCCACGCTCCGGGTTCCGCTCGAGTCCAAAGTGGTCACGGACGGGCAGGCAGAAACCTGGATCTTCACCGCGCAACACTACGACCGGGACGCGAGGGAAGTGCTGGAGGATAGAGGGGTTTCCGTTTATCCGACTTCAGGAACCGAGCGTGTGGACCTGGATGATGTCCTCCGCATTCTCGGGGAACAGCTGGTCTCCTCCGTTCTGGTCGAAGGGGGAGGCTCGATCCATGCGGCTTTCCTTGAGAATAAGCTCGTGGATAAAGTGGAGATCTACCTAGCCCCGAAACTGATTGGAGGCGCAAAGGCCCCTACATTCCTGGAAGGCACCGGCATCGGGCTGATGCGCGATGCCATTGAGCTGGACAATCTCGTGATCACGAAGATCGGGAAAGATTACAAGTTCACGGGCTATCCGAACTACAATACCGAACAAAATGAGGGAATCTGATTTGAAATTCGGCTTCGATATTGATGATACACTGATCAACCTGAGGGAACATGCCTTTCACCTGTACAATCGGAAATTAAACCGGAATGTCGACATTTCCCTCTTTTATGACCTGGACAAAGTGGAAATCCATGAACTGTTCGGCATGACGGCCGAAGAAGGCGGAAAGATGTGGAGGGGGTCGCTTGAGGATATCTATTACACAAACTGCCCGCCATATCCGGATGCCGCAGAAACGCTTCAAAGACTGGAAGAAGAGGGTCATGAGATTTACTATATAACGGCCAGGCCAAAGGAACACGGAAAGCGCACGATGGAATGGATGATCCAAACCGGTTTTCCGGTCCGGGAAGACAGATTCTATTACGGCATGAATGATGAGGACAAGGTCCATATCATCAATGAACTGGAACTTGACTATTATTTCGATGACAAGCCCGCCGTTCTGGAAACGCTTAGCGGCCGTCCCCTGAACGTGTTTGTGAAAAACCAGTCCTACAACCGGTACCTGAACATACCGAGGATCAATAACTGGTCCGAATTGTTCGAATTACTCTCAGAAGAACAAGAAGGACATCAGTAAAGGCACCTCCCGCGAATCCGCGGGAGGTGCCTTCTTTCGGTCATCCGATAATTTCCCATTTCCGTTCAGACGCGATGTTCCGGAGGCCCTCTTCCGGCCGGACGGCGACAGGGTTTCCGACGAGTTCAAGAACCGTCATGTCAGACAATGTATCGCCGAATGCCGCGCTTTCCTCCCACGCGACGGTGGAGTCTCCGAGAGCGGAGTGGATCCGTTCGTTTTTCCGTTCGCTCCGGATATGGTAGATGTTCGTCTGCCCGTCATAGGTAGCTCCGGAATACGGGATGTCGGTTCCGATGACATCATCGAACGGAAGATCCTTCACGGCCTCGCGAAGGAGCGGGGTGAAGGCGCCGGAGACGAGCATGACCCGGTCACCGGCTTCCGCGTGTTGGTGTACCCTCCGGACGACTTCCGGATTGAACCCGTCCCGCATCAATGCGGCCATGTCGCGAAAAAAGCGGGTCAGCTCCTCTTCCGAAATTCCCGAGAAAGGGGCGAGATAAGCCCGCATCGATTTTTCTTTCATGATAGGAGAGGGAACGAGCTTCATTTTGTAGCCCGTATACAAAGGCAGGATGCGCCTGAAAAACTTCCCGTATAGCTTTCCGTATTCAGGGTGGTGCTTCAGGTGGCGCATCATGAAGTCAAACGTCTCGTTTTGGTAAAGTGTCCCGTCAAAATCAAAGATCGCGACGCGCATGGTTCTGACCGTCCTTTCCTGTTCCGGGGCGAACCCCGTTTATCCGGAGAACTGATATTCCTTAAGCAGGTTTTCAAGCTTCAGCGCAAAGCCGACATTGCCAAGGACTTTCAGCTTGCCTGTCATGAATGCAGCCATGCTGTTCAGGTCACCTGTCAGCAACTTGCGGAAGTGCTTTCCGCTCAGTTCAAGGGTACAGGCCGGTTCACCGGCAATGCCGGGGAAGATCTCCGCCCGTCCGTTGTCGAGCAGCAGCTGCCAGCGGCTGACTTCGCCTTTTTCGTCGATGATGAATTCATACCGGACATGCTCATCCTGATAAGGTTCCGGTTTGGCATTTAGTTCCTGACCGATTTTTGCCCAGATCTCGTCAAGCGAGAGGGCATTCAGAGAGTTGCCCATGTTCATGCCCCCATCTTGTTAATAGGTACGTATCAATCTTAGGCAATGCGGAACATTTTGGCAATCACCATCCGCCCAGTGTTTTGCCGACGATGGTGCCGATGTAGTTGCCGATGATGTAGCCCATCGTGCCGACGAGCATGATGGGGACAATCAGGTCTTTCCATCCTTTTGCAATCGCCATGGCAGCAGCGGTGGTCGGCCCGCCGATGTTGGCGTTGCTGGCGACAATCATTTCCTCCAGGCTGAACTTGAACAGTCTGCCCACGCCGAATGTGACCACCATGTTGGTGAATACCATCAGGAGCACGAAGACGAGCAGGAGCGGCGCGTTCTGGATCAGGAGCGGCAGGGAAGCAGGAACACCGATCACGACAAAGAAGATGTAAATCAGGTATGTTCCGATCTCCTGGGCACCGTTCAGGCTGTCGAAAAACTTCGGAATGAGGGTGACTGCGGTGACAGTGATGGTTGTCAGCATCAGATAGCTATCTCCAAGAAGGCCGCCGAGTAGTTGCCAGCCTGCCCCTTCATCAGGAATGATGGAGCCGAAAAACTCCGCGATATTAAAGGAGACAGCGACAATGACAAAAGCGCTTCCTGCGGAGAGGGCAATGTCTTTCAGTGAGATTTCTTTGCGCTGCCAGTAGGAGGCAGCCGGCGTGCCTGACTCGCCATCTGCCGATTGTTCGACCCGGTCAATATGGGGCGTCCGGAAATTCCGCCGGAAAAAGCTGACTGCAGGAATGGCGATCAAGACAAAAAAGTAAAGCGCCATCATGAGGTTATCCGCGACAATGGTTGACGACAGCATCCCCTCGCTAACATCAAACTTGGCAGAAAGCGCGACCAGATTCACGCTTCCGCCGATGTAGGACCCTGTCATCACCGCCGTGATCAGAGCCAGTTCGGGGATGAACCCGCTTAACGCGAAAAATGCAATATAAGCGCCGACGACGGTCCCGGCAGAACTGATAAGAAACAGGATCAGCAACCGCCCGCTTTCGTTCCAGACCCGCTTCAGATTGGCCTGATAGAGAAGAAGCGGAATCGCCAGCGGAATGACGTAGGTCCAGACGGCGTCGTAGGCAGGGGCATCAGTCGGGATGATGTTCAGATTGGAAAGAATCAGTGCGCCGGCGAGGGCGATGATCGCGCCTGTCACTTTCGACGCCCATATGTACTTTTGTTCGAGGTAGATGCTCACGGCAGCCCATCCGGCAAGAAACGCCCAGAGTAGCCATGTATCCTCTGGTTTGATCAATGTGGTATCCATGCGGCACCTCGCTTTTTCCCACTATTATATAGGAACACGGAGACAGGAGGGAGGGGGCAGTGAAGCGAGGGGCGGGATCATTATCCCGGATTCAAAAAGAACCGCAGAGAGACTCTGCGGTTCAGACTGTAGACAAA
>NZ_FNAR01000022.1 GCF_900101985.1 Bhargavaea beijingensis | reverse complement strand
GCAAATCCGCAACCCATACGGCAAACCCGCAACCCATACGGCAAACCCGCATCCCATACTGCAAACCCGCGCCCCATACTGCAAATCCGCATCCCATACGGCAAACCCGCGCCCCATACTGCAAATCCGCAACCCATATGGCAAATCCGCTCCGTAAGCAATTCCAATCGGAAAACCCGCTGCCTTTCCGGCAACGGGTTTGAATTCCTTCTATATTAATTAAAAAGCCGCTTTTTCCATGTAGTTCGGTTTAAGCTGGCCGCTTTCGATTTCTTCGACGAAGTGGCAGGCGGCTTCGTGGCCTTGCTTCATGCCATCGTGCGTGACAAGTTCCGGCACGTCGACCCGGCACTTTTCCTGCGCGAACGGGCAGCGCGTGTGGAAGCGGCAACCCGATGGCGGGTCAATCGGCGAAGGCACATCGCCGCGGAGAACGACGTGTTCCCGCTCCCGATCCGGATCCGGAACGGGAATCGCTGACAGGAGCGCCTTCGTGTACGGGTGTTTTGGGCTGTCGAAGATCGATACTTTGTCTCCGATCTCCACAATCTTCCCAAGATACATGACGATCACACGGTCCGAGATGTGGCGGACCACACCGAGGTCATGGGAAATGAACAGATAGGTGAGTCCGTACTCATCCTGCAACTCTTCAAGCAGATTCAACACCTGGGCCTGGATGGAGACGTCGAGCGCCGATACGGCTTCGTCGCAGATGATGAGCTTCGGGTTCACCGACAGCGCGCGGGCGATGCCGATCCGCTGGCGCTGGCCACCCGAAAATTCATGCGGATAGCGGTCAGCCTGACTGCCGTTCAATCCGACCGTTTCCAGCAGTTCGATGATCCGCTTGCGGCGCTCTTTCCTCGGAAGCACATTCTGGATTTCCATCGCTTCATTCAGGACATCCGAAATCGACTGGCGCGGGTTGATCGAGGCGTACGGGTCCTGGAAGATAATCTGGAGATCCTTCCGGTATTTCCGCATTTCCGACTTCGACAAGGAAGCGAGGTCGGTGCCTTCGAAGTACACCTTTCCGTCTGACGGTTCCTCAAGCCTGAGGATCGCGCGCCCGGTTGTGGATTTTCCGCACCCGGATTCACCGACGATGCTGACGGTTTCCCCTTCATACACAGTGAAGCTGATATCATCGACCGCTTTGACATGGTTGACCGTGCGGCCGAAGAAGCCGCCCTTGATCGGGAAGTGCTGCTTCAGCCCATCAACCTTGAGCAATTCTCTTTTCTCCAAAGACATCCACCTCCTTCGGACCCGGCCATTCTTCATCATAGATCCAGCAGCGTACCTGGTTGCCTTCTCCGTCATCAAACAGATCCGGCAGTTTTTCGCGGCAAAGATCGGTCGCCGCCGGGCAGCGCGGAGCAAACCGGCAGCCCTTCGGCATGTTAAACGGCGACGGCACCATGCCGTGGATCGGGACCAGTTTTTCCTGGTCGGCATCAGGACGCGGCAGCGATTTGAGCAGCCCGACCGTATACGGATGGCGCGGCTTGCGGAACAGTGTCCGCACATCGCTGTATTCGACAACCTGTCCCGCGTACATGACAGCGACATAATCACAAGTTTCCGCGACGACGCCAAGATCATGCGTGATAAGAATCACAGACATGCCGAGGCGGTTCTGAAGATCTTTGATCAGGCCAAGTATCTGTGCCTGGATCGTTACGTCAAGCGCGGTTGTCGGCTCGTCCGCGACAAGGATTTCCGGATTGCAGGCCAAAGCCATCGCAATCATGACACGCTGGCGCATACCGCCTGACAGTTCATAAGGATATTGGGTCACGCGCTTTTCCGGAGACGGGATGCCGACCAGCTTCAGCAAGTCGACGGATTTGGCCATCGCCTGCTTTTTGTTCATTCCCTGGTGGGTGGTAAGTGATTCTGAAATCTGCTGGCCGACCGTGAAGACCGGGTTCAGCGAGGTCATCGGCTCCTGGAAGATCATCGAGATCTTGTTCCCCCGGAGGCTTCGCATCTTCTTTTCCGAGAAATCCAGGATATTCTCGCCTTTATACCGGATCTCGCCGTCGACCACCTTGCCGTTTTCCGCAAGAAGCCGGAGGATCGACAGAGAGGTGATGCTCTTGCCGGATCCCGACTCGCCTACGATTCCTAATGTTTTACCTTTCGGGACGGAGAAGCTCACGCCATCGACGGCTTTGACTTCTCCCTCGTCCGTGAAGAAAGAGGTGCGCAGGCCGCGCACATCCAAAATCGTTTCTTCCAATGATCTTTCCTCCTTGGGCCGTTGGCCGGGACCGATCAGTTCAGGTCGATCCGCTTGTTGAGCAGCTTATATGAAATATCGACGATCAGGTTAACGAAAACGAACAGGACGGAGAGGACCAGCACGGCACCCTGGACAATCGGGAAGTCCCGCTGGGTGATGGCCTGGACTGTCAGCCGGCCCATGCCGTTGATGGCAAAGATCGTCTCTGTCAGGACAGCGCCTCCGAGGAAGCCGCCGAATTCAAGCCCGACGACCGTCACGACCGGGATGAGCGCATTCTTGAGCGCGTGCCGGTAAGTGACGATGCGGTCGGTGAGCCCTTTTGCCCGGGCCGTCCGGATGTAATCCTGGTTGATGACTTCAAGCATCGAAGACCGGGTCATGCGGGCGATGATCGCCGCGCCGCCTGTTCCGAGCGTGATGACCGGCAGGATGACTTGCCGCCAGGAGTCTCCCCATCCCGAAGGACGAAGTTTTGCCCACTCCGGCAGCCAATCCCCGCCGATGGCAAACCAGTCGATAAGGACAAGGCCGAGCCAGAAGTTCGGCATGGACAATCCGAACAGCGCCACGATCATGATGGCGGTGTCCGCCAGCGTATAGCGGCGGACCGCCGAGATGATCCCCGCCATCAGTCCGAGGAAGACGGCGAGGACGGTGGCATAGAAGGACAGCTCCACCGTGACCCAGAAGCGTGTTGCGATCTCGTCGGAAACAGCGCGGCCGCTCCGGACGGAATTGCCGAGGTCGCCCTGGAGGACGCCGCTCATATAGTTGAAGTATTGGATATGGATCGGGTCATTCAGGCCGAGGCGCTCCTCGATCTGCCTGACTGTCTGCTCCGAAGCACCTTCTCCCGCAATGATCTGGGCAGGGTTGCCCGGGATCAGGTGCATCAGGGAGAAGACGAGAATGGAGACACCGATAAGCACCGGGATGGTCTGAAGGACCCGCCGGATGATGTATTTGAGCATTTCGCTTCTCCCTCCTTATTTGTTCGCCTTCGGATCAAGCGCATCGCGCAGTCCGTCGCCGAAGATGTTGAATGCAAGAACGACGAGGACGATGGCCAGTCCCGGAATCAGAATCATGTGCGGCGACTCCGCCATATACGACCGTCCGGCCGACAGCATCGCGCCCCATTCCGGAGTCGGCGGCTGGGCGCCGAGCCCGAGGAAGGACAGGCCGCTCGCCGTCAGGACTGCGGTCGCAATCCGGAGTGTCGCCTGGACGATGATCGGGGACAGGACGTTCGGAAGAATATGCTTGAAGATAATCCGGAAATCAGATGCACCAAGCGCCCGCATGGCGTCGATGTATTCCAGTTTCCTGACGGACAGTGTCGATCCGCGAACAATCCGCGCAAAGGTCGGAACCGAGAAAATCCCGATCGCGATAATCATGTTCTGGAGGCTGCCGCCGAGCACGCTCACGATTGCGAGCGCAAGGAGAATCCCCGGGAAGGCGAGCAGGATATCCATCAGGCGCATGATGATCGTATCCACCTTACCGCCGTAGTAGCCGGAAACGATTCCGAACAGGACACCGATGATTCCGCCGATCATAACGGAAACAAAGCCTACGACGAGCGTAAGTTTTGTGCCGTGGACAATCCTCGCGAAAATGTCCCGCCCGTAGTTGTCAGTGCCGAACCAGTGCTCCCCGGACGGGGGCTGGAGCTTATTGGCGATGTCCGTGGCGTTCGGGTTGGTATTCACCAGCATCGGCCCGAAGATGGCCAACAAGATGAAAAACAGCACAATAATCCCGCCTACAAGGGCCGACTTGTTCTTTTTGAACCGTCTCCAAAAGCCCTTGTAAAGCTCGAGGCGAGGATTGTAAGCCTTTTCACTTGTAGTGGCTTTGGCTGTTTGCTCAGACATAGTAATCCCTCTTTCCCCATAACGGCAGTTAAGTGCCGCCTTTTTCTCAATATGTGTAATCGATAGTTTACCATGAATAGTGCAAATTCGACATACAATATTTAAAAATGAAAAATACAAAAATGATACAATTTTCGATACTTTCAAATTCTCTTTTCGACACTACCGGGTTGAATCGCGAAAGGCTCTCTACATTTATACCAACCTTGAGCCGATTTCAAAGAACGGCTATTGTCACCGACTATTTGGTATGGTATATTCTTTCTGAATATTGCGGTCGATTGCGCAATATCAAAAAACAAAATAGGGGGAGAATTTGCATGAAGAATAAGCGCAGCTCATTGTTGCTCTTGGTCCTGATGCTGGTCGTCTCCATGTTCCTCGCGGCTTGTGCCGGCGGCGGAAATGATAACGCATCCGACAGCGGAAGCAAAGACGGCAGCCAGGGCGAAGATGGAACAACTGAAGGCGGCGAAGAAGGCGGCGACCTCATTCTCGCAGTCCTTTCCGATGCTTCATCGCTTGACCCGGCTGGATCAAACGATGTTCCGTCCTCCAACATCCAGGCAAACATCTTTGAAACACTTGTCAACCGAAATGACAACAATGAGATCGAACCTGGCCTTGCGACGGAATGGAACGCAATCGACGACACGACTTGGGAGTTCAAGCTCCAGGAAGGCGTCAAATTCCATGACGGCGAAGAATTCAACGCTGAGGCAGTCAAGAAGAGCCTCGATCGAGTTCGCGACCCGAAAGTCGCTTCTCCTCGCTACTTCCTTTTCGAGATGATCGAGAGCGTGGATGTTGTCGATGACCAAACAGTCCAGATCAAGACAGCATACCCATTTGCACCGCTTCTCGCCCACCTGTCCCATAACGGCGGCAGCATCATCAGCCCTAAGTCCATCGAAGAAGACTATGCGGCGATGGAAAACGGCGAAGAGCCGGGCTCCGTCATCTCCGAGACTCCTGTGGGAACCGGCTACTTCAAGTTTGAAAGCTGGAAACCGGGCTCCGAGATCAAGGTTGTGAAAAACGAAGACTACTGGAACGAACCGGCCAAGGTCGACTCGGTCACCTTCAAGGTTGTCCCTGAAGCAGCAACACGCGTGGCCGAGCTTGAAACGGGCAACGCGCACATCATCGACCCGGTCCAGCCCAACGAAGTCCAGCAGATCAACGACTCCGGCAGCGGCACGGTCCACCAGAAGCCATCTTCGAGCCTCTCGTATATCGGCTTCAACACGGAAAAAGAACCGTTCAACGACGTCCGCGTCCGCCAGGCGATCTCGATGCTCGTAAACAAGGAAGACATTATCTCCGGCGTTTACGAAGGATTCGGCATCCCGGCGAAAGGCCCTCTTGCGCCTGGCATCTTCGGCTACAATGAAGACGCCAAGCCGCTTGAGAACAACGTTGAAAAAGCGAAAAAGCTGCTTGAAGAAGCAGGCTACGCTGATGGTTTCTCCACGACGATCTGGACAAACGACAACCCGCAGCGTGTTGACTCTGCGGTCCTTCTCCAGCAGGAACTGAAGGAAGTCGGCATCGACGTCAAGATCGAACAGATGGAATTCGGCACGTACCTCGAAAAGACAGCTGCAGGTGAGCACGACATGTTCATCCTCGGCTGGTCCAACCCGACAGGCGACGCGGACTACGGCATGTATGCCCTCTTCCACTCGTCCCAGAAGGGGGACCCGGGCAACCGCTCGTTCTACGAAAACCCTGAAGTCGATAAGCTCCTTGACGAAGGCCGCCAGGAAACCGATCCTGAAGCCCGTCAGGATATCTACAACAAAGTTCAGGAACATCTGATCGAAGATGCGCCAATGATCTATATTCACCACCAAGAATACCTGACAGGACTCGCAAACAACGTCAAAGGCTTTGATATTGATACTTCCGGTATCTATCAACTGAAAAACGTCACCCTGTCCGAGTAATCTGAATAGAGCCTTCCCCATTTGCGGGAAGGCTCTTTTATATTCATTAACAGGGCCGCTTGACGAGAAAACAATGACGAATCCCTATTGTCCGCCCAGAAATCATGTGATATATTTCTGAAATATCGCATTAGACATAATTCGCGGTAAAAAAGGGGGGATAAGCACCATGAGAAAAAGCAGACAACTGCTCCTGATCCCGGCACTCATGCTGTCCATGCTTCTCACGGCATGTGCCGGCGGAGGCCAGGCAGACACCGGCAATAATGCCGGAAACGGCGAAGGCGAGGCAGCGGCAGGGGGCGACCTGATCCTGGCAGTCCTTTCCGACGCCTCCACACTGGATCCCCAGGGCTCGAACGATGTTCCGTCCAACAACATCCATAACAATCTGTTCGATACTCTTGTTGAACTGAACGGCAAGAATGAGATCGTTCCGAGCCTGGCAACAGAATGGGAAATGGTCGATGAGACGACATGGGAGTTCAAGCTCCGCGAAGGCGTCAAGTTCCACGATGGCACAAACTTCACTGCCGAAGCGGTCAAGAAAACCTTCGACCGCGTCCGCGACCCGGATGTCGCATCCGGCAAGGCCTATCTGTATGAAATGATTGAAAGTGTCGAAGTCATTGACCAGCACACCGTCCAGATCAAAACAGCCTATCCGTTTTCACCGCTTCTCTCCCACCTGTCGCACTCCGGCGGTTCCATTATCAGCCCCAAACTGATTGATGAGGACTATGCGGCGATGGAGAGCGGCGAGGAACCGGGGGCTGCCATCAACGAGCATCCCGTCGGCACAGGATTCTTCAAGTTTGAAAGCTGGGAGCCGGGAGTGTCGGTCAAGCTCGCCAAAAATGAGGACTATTGGGACGGCGCACCGAACGTCGACACTGTCACGTTCAACGTGATTCCGGAAAGCGCCACGCGTCTTGCAGAGCTTGAAACCGGCAACGCCCATATCATCGATCCGCTCCAGCCGAACGAAGTGGCGCAAATTGAAAGTGGCGATTACGCGACGGTCAATAAGCAGCTTTCCCGCGCCCTCTCGTTTGTCGGGTTCAATACGGAAAAAGAACCGTTCAATGATGTTCGTGTCCGCCAAGCGATCTCGATGATGATCGACAATGAAGAAATCGTAAACGGCATCTATGACGGACATGGCGTGCCGGCCAAAGGCCCGCTTGCACCGGGCACCTTCGCTTACAACGAAAGCATCGAAGGGCTCGGATACAACCCGGAAAAAGCCAAGCAACTCCTTGAAGAAGCCGGCTATGCCGACGGCTTCTCCACGACACTCATCACAAATGATAATCCGCAGCGAATCGACATCGCGGTGCTGCTCCAACAGAAGCTGAAAGAGCTGAACATCGATGTCAAGGTTGAACAGATGGAATTCGGCAGTTATCTCGAAAAGCTGACCGCCGGCGACCAGGACATGTACCAACTGGGCTGGTCCAACGCGACCGGCGATGCAGACAACGGGCTCTACTCCCTTTTCCACTCAACCCAGAAAGGGACGGGAGCGAACAAGTCATTCTATGGCAATCCCGAAGTCGACAAGCTTCTTGATGCCGGCCGCGCGGAAACCGATGAAGCGAAGCGCAAACAAATCTACAACCAGCTTCAGCAGATTCTGATCGAGGAAGCCCCGATTGCCTACATTCATCACCAGGAATACCTGGCCGGCGTCGCCAACAGTGTCCAAGGATTCAGTGTGGATCCGAGCGGCTATTATCAGCTAAAAGACGTCACGCTGTCTGAATGATTGAAGAATGAAAACTCCCTCCCGCTTTTGCGGAAGGGAGTTTTTAAAGTTGATGAAGATGGCACAGATCAATTCTCCGGGGGAGCGGAAAATTCTTCAAACCGGTTCCGGTCGGCCTCCCGGATTTCAACATCCATGAGGGTGCCGTTTTCCGTATACTCGGTTTCTTTTACATCGGCATGCTCATTCAGGAACGAAACGACATCCCCACGGTCGAACGGAATCAGTAGCTTCGCCCGTACGTAGTCGCCGAAGATTTTCGAAGCGATCCATTCGGTCAGCTCACGGATATCATCGGGTTCCTTCGCGGAGATCCAGATGCTGTTCCCTTGCTTTTTCGGATGCTCGAGGCCTGCCAGGTCGGACTTGTTGTAGACGTGTACTTCCGGGATCCCTTCGATTCCGATGCCGGCAAGCGTATCCTCGGTGACGTCCATCATGTATCGGTGTTCCGGGTGCGATACGTCGACGACATGAAGAAGCAGGTCGGCATCCGCCGCTTCTTCGAGCGTCGAGCGGAATGCCTTCACCAGGTGGTGCGGCAACTTCCCGACGAACCCGACCGTGTCGGTCAGCAGGAACTCCCGGTTGTCCTGCAGATGGATATTCCGGACCGAAGTATCCAGCGTCGCAAACAGCATGTCCCGCTCAAGGACTTGGCGGCCGGCACCGTCCCCGATTCCTGCAAGCATCGAGTTCATGATCGTCGACTTGCCCGCGTTGGTATAGCCGACAAGCGAAACGACCGGAACGTCCCGTTTTACCCGACGTTTCCGCTGCGTCTCGCGGTGGTTTTTCACCGATTCAAGTTCGCGGCGAAGCCGCGCAATCTGGTCCTCGATTCTCCGGCGGTCAAGCTCCAGCTTTGTTTCACCGGGACCGCGCGTCGCCACGCCGCCGCCTGTCGAGCCGGCCTGCCGGCTGAGCGACGCGCGCAAGCCGACAAGTCTCGGCAGCATGTACTGCAGTTGTGCCAATTCCACTTGTAGCTGGGCCTCACGGGTTTTCGCCCTTCTTGCGAATATATCCAGAATCAGCATCGTCCGGTCAATCACCTTCGTATCAAGTTCCGTTTCCAGGTTCCTGATCTGCGATGGCGACAGCTCATCGTTGAAGATGACGAGGTTGGAGTCCGTAGAGTCATGGAACGTGAGGATCTCCCCCACCTTCCCGGAGCCGATGTAGTGGCTCGGATTCGGACGCTCAAGATTTTGTGTGATCATTCCTGAGACTTCCACGCCGCAGGCCTCCGCCAGGCTTGCCAGTTCCTCCATTGAATAATCGAACTGCTCATCGTCGTCGAGACGGATGCCGACGAGCACCGCGCGTTCCAGTATTTCTTCCATATGAAATCCCTCCAGTTCAGGCTGCCTGTCCACAGTATACCCGTCCTGCGGAACTTCAGCGCGTGTCTTCATGGGCAATGGCGACGTCTGCCAGGCGCTCCGGCTTTTCACCCTTCACAAAGACAAGTTCTGCATTGCCGAGCGCCAGCCTGTTGCCAGCCGGCTGGCCAAGTCCGAGCAACTCGGCCCACCGGCCTGCGGTCGCCTGCGGATCACGGACTTTGAACACTGCCTCCGTGATGCGGGATGCCAAGTTTTCTTGAGGCATTGTTCCTGAAGAAAGCAATTGCTCCATACGCGCGGACTCATCCATTCCCCAGTCGATGAAGAACGGATTGGGCAGTCCATCTCCGATTTCCTCATCAATGAAAAGCAATTTCCATTCCAGCAAATCACCCGATGCCGTCCTCCGGGAAGCATCCTGAACGCCCGTCGTCCGATAGCCTTTTTCATTCAGTTGTTTCTCGAATTCGTACAGATTCCCCGGCCGCAGGCACACGGTCCCCCATCCGGAACCATATGCCTTCAGATCATGAATGAGCAGCCGCGCCAGTGGCTGCCCGCTCCCTTCGGCGATTTCCGGTTTTTCTACAGACAGCGCTTCGATATAGGCATTGCGTGCATAGTAAAGCGCATTCTGTGTTCCCCACTGGTCATGGCGGCCACCCGGTGCCCCGTTCATCCCCCGCTTCTTCCACGCTTTTGCATCTTCCTCAGGTGTCTGGTTGCTGAAGTAAACTGCATGGTCCAGTTTCAATTTGCTCTCTCCTTTCGATATTTCCCGGCAAGGTTAGTCATTTGGACCCAACTTTTTCGTCAATTCCCGTTTTAGCCTTGAAGGCCCCGTTCATCTTCGTTACCCTCGGGTATACATCTATTATGTAACCTTTACATAATAAAACCAAATTACTGAAGGAGAGGAACATGGACAGATCAAACTGGAAAAATCCAGTCTTTCTTGTATCCGCCATTTTTATCCTGGCACTTGTCTTGGTGGGAGCGGTTGCACCAAACGCATTTGCGTCGGTCGCCTCCGTTGTCTATGACTTTACGATCGACAAATTCAGCTGGTTCTACCTGCTGGCCGTCTTTATCTTTATCATCTTTTTGCTTGGGGTCGCTCTGAGCAAGTACGGCAGCATCCGTCTTGGTGCTGATGATGAAAAACCCGAATTCTCATTTTTCACCTGGACCGCCATGCTCTTTTCGGCCGGTTTCGGAGCGGGTCTTGTTTTCTGGGGCGTAGCGGAGCCGATGAGCCATATGTACAGGCCGGCTTTCACCGATTTGGAACCGATGACCGAGGACACCGCCCGGAATGCGATGGGCTACTCCATGTTCCACTGGGGCATGCACCAATGGGTCATGTTCACCCTGACCGGCCTCGTCATCGCCTTCCTGCAATTCAGGAAAAGGAAGAACGGCCTTATCTCCACGGCACTCGAGCCGATTGTCGGAACATCCAAACCGGTGAAAAATGCGATTGATATCCTTGCGGTCATCGCGACGATCATGGGGATGGCCACGTCAATCGGCCTTGGGGTCCTTCAGATGAACGGCGGACTCAATGCCGTCGCCGGCATCAAGATTTCCCCGTATGTCCAGCTCGGCATCATCGCTGTCATGATGGTCGCTTACCTGCTGTCCTCCACCACCGGGTTGCATCGGGGAATCCGCTATCTCAGCAACCTCAACCTGGGTCTTGCGCTGGGTCTCCTGCTGTTCACGTTTTTTGCAGGACCGACTGTCTTTATCCTGGAAACGTTTGTGGTCGGGCTCGGAGACTACATCACCAACTTCGTCCAGTACAGCCTCCGTCTTGAGCCTTATAAAGACCGGCTCTGGGTCCAGGAATGGACTGTCTTCTATTGGGCTTGGGTCATGGCCTGGTCTCCGTTCATCGGTGCGTTCGTCGCCCGTGTATCGCGCGGCCGGACGATCAGGGAATTCATTATCGGCACTTTGATCATTCCGCCGGCGATCGCCATGTTCTGGATGGCCGTGTTCGGAGGTACGGCCATCTACAATGACCTGAACAAAGGCACGAACATTGCGGAGATGGTCAATCAGGACGTCACATCCGCCCTGTTCACGACGTTCGAGCAGACGCTTCCTTTCCCGGGAATGCTCTCCGTCCTCGCCATCCTGCTGATTTTCACTTTCATTGTCACATCCGCCGACTCGGCCACCTATATCCTGGCCAGCATGACTTCCGGCGGCTCTCTGAATCCCCAAATGCCCGCCAAGCTGATCTGGGGAGTGCTCATGGGCTCCATTGCCGGCGTCCTGCTCTTTACAGGCGGCATCGACGGATTGGAAACCGCCTCGCTCGCTTCGGCGCTTCCATTCGGCATCATCCTCATCATGCTCATGTTCTCCATGATCATCCTCCTGAAAAGGGAGCCTTTGCCGATCCAAAAGCGTGATCTCCGTCAATTCCAGCGCTTGGAGAACATGTCGAAAAAAGAAAAAGTGGAGCGATCCCAAAAATAAAGAAATTCCGACCCGGTGTTTGGCCGGCTCGGAATCGATCCTATTAAACAACCGGAAAACCAGTCGGCTTTCCGGTTGTTTTTATGATTACTTGCGTTCACGTTCGAGCATCTCAAGAGACTCCGTAAACTCCTGTTCGATCTCTTTGTTCGGCCGGTAGGTCGCCTTGCTGACCAGTACCGCCACGAGCAGGCTCAGGATAAACCCGGGCACGATCTCATAGAGCGTACCGCTCAGGACCTTGACGTTCCCCCAGATGATGACGACAATCGCTCCGGTGATCATGGCCCACAGCGCCCCTTGGGAGGTGAGCTTCCGCCAGTAGAGCGACAGGAGAATCACCGGACCGAATGCTGCTCCAAAACCTGCCCATGCAAACGACACAAGCTTCAGGATGGTACCGTTCTGCTCCCAGGACAGGATAAATGCCACAATCGCCACGAAAAGGACAGCCAGCCGCCCATACAGGACATACGTCTTGTCATCCGCGTCCGATTTGATGATCGCCTTGTACAAGTCTTCGATGAGTGCCGAAGAAGTGACGATCAGCTGTGAGGAAATCGTACTCATGATGGCCGCCAGCACGGCGGACAAAATGATTCCGGCGATAAACGGATGGAAGATGATCTGCCCCATCTCGATAAAGATGGCTTCCGGATCGGTCAGCGACAAATGCGGATTCTGCTGGAAATACGCATACCCTACGAGGGCTGTCAGCGTGGCACCGATCAGGCTGAGCAGCATCCAGCCGATTCCGATCCGGCGGGCGGAACGTGTTTCCTTGACGGAACTGATCGCCATGAAGCGGACGATGATATGCGGCTGGCCAAAGTATCCGAGCCCCCAGGCGAGGGAGGAGATGATCACGGCCGTGGTCGTGCCTCCGATCAGGCTCAGATGGAACGGTTCGGCTTCACGGATCGTGCTGATCGTCTCAGCAGGCCCTCCCGTCAGGAAAACTCCGACGACCGGAACCATGATCAGCGCAAGGAACATGATGAGGCCCTGGACGAAGTCCGTGTAGCTGACGGCAAGGAAGCCGCCGAACAAGGTGTAGGCAAGTACAACAAGTGAGACGATGATCAGGCCGGTATGATAGTCGAGGCCGAACGAACTTTTGAAAAAGACGCCGCCGGCAACCATTCCGGAAGACACATAGAATGTGAAGAAAATCAGGATGATCAGGCCGGAAGCGATCCGCAGGAACGGCGATCGATCCTTGAGCCGGCTCTGCAGATAGCTCGGGATGGTGATCGAGTTGCTTGAAACCTGTGTATAGACACGGAGCCTTGGTGCAACAAACAACCAGTTCAGATAAGCACCGATGGTCAAGCCGATCCCGATCCAGGCTTCACCCAGCCCGGCGAGGTAGATGGCTCCCGGAAAGCCCATGAGCAGCCAGCCGGACATGTCTGCCGCCCCGGCGCTGAGCGCGGTCACCGCAGGTCCGAGGGAGCGCCCGCCGAGCATGTAATCCGTCAGGTTGGCAGTTTTCCTATAGGCATACCAGCCGATCAGCAGCATGGCTGCCATGTAGATGATGATTGCGATTAATTTAAACGTTGTGTCTGACAAGATGTTCACTTCCTTTCTGTATTTCATCCTATCATAAGACCCATGTCTATATGACTGCCAATTTGGAGAAATGGAATAGAAAGAAAATACAATTATATTGCCGGAAAATGGAGCGCGTCGCTCCCCATTATTTCCCGGGAAATCGACCGGCAATGACAGAAATGTCGGATGGTGCCCCGCCCACAGCAGGATAATGAAGAGGCCCGAATGACTAAGCACCCGGAAATAGCCCCTTTTTTGACGGACCCATGACGTTTAACCTTTCCTTCAGGGGGAATTTGCATAGTATAAGGAGGCGATCCGGAATGCCTTGGAACAAACAGGATTATCCGGACTCGTTCAAGAACCTGGACGAGCCGGTCAGGGAAAAAGCGATCGAGATTGCCAATGCCCTCTTGCGTGACGGCTATGAGGACAACCGCGCCATCCCGATTGCATTGGACCGTGCACGAGAATATGTGCACGGCGGCGACGGCGGCGCAAGGCCGGTGTATGAAGTGAGGGAAGACGGAGAGGAATGGGTGCTCCGGAAAAAAGGCAGCGGCAGGGCGATCCTGCGGGAAGACACGAAAGACGTTCTTCTTGAAAAAGCCAAGCCGCGTGTCAATGACCAAAACGGCATCCTGAACATCTACAAGGGGGACGGAGAACTGGAAGACACACTTTATGAAAGCTGAAGACCGCACAGGATGCGGTCTTTTTCATGAACGGTGTCAGACTTTCAGTGAAGGGCCGGACAGATCTTTAAGACGTCATCATATCCGCTCACGCGGGCGCCCGCCTCGCCCCATCAAAAAACCGTCCCGGCTCCATGCCCGGACGGTTTTCGCATTATTGCGCCCCGATGCCGGTGCGTTGCTCGGACATTTCACGGAGCTTGAATTTCTGGATCTTGCCCGATGCGGTCATTGGGTACTCGTCGATAAACTCGATGTAGCGCGGAATCTTGTGGTAGGAAATCTTCCCTTCGCAGAACTCGCGGATTGACTCCTCCGTCTCTTGCCCGCCCGGCTTCAGGATGATCCAGGCCATCAGTTCTTCTCCGTATTTCGGGTCCGGCACGCCGACCACCTGGACGTCACTCACAGACGGATGGGTATAGAGAAATTCTTCGATTTCACGCGGATAGATGTTTTCCCCGCCGCGGATCACCATGTCCCTGATGCGGCCCGTAATGTCGATATAACCGTCTTCGTCCATGACGGCGATGTCGCCGGTGTGGAGCCAGCCGTCCTCATCGATCGCCTGGCGGGTCGCTTCTTCATTGTTATAGTAGCCCTTCATGACGTGGTAGCCGCGTGTGCACAACTCGCCCGGTTCGCCCTGAGAAACTTCCATGCCGGTCACCGGGTCGATGATCTTCACTTCGACGTACGGATGCGGCTTGCCGACGGTCGCCACGCGCTTCTCGATCGGGTCATCCGTCGTCGTCTGAGTAATGACCGGCGACGACTCCGTCTGACCATAGCAAATCGTGATTTCATCGGCCCCCATTTCGTTGATGACCTGCTTCATCACCTCGATCGGGCACGTGGAGCCGGCCATGATCCCGGTCCGGAGGCTCGATGTGTCGATATTCTTGAACTCCGGATGCTGAAGCTCTGCGATGAACATGGTCGGCACCCCGTTGAGCGCCGTGCACTTCTCATCCTGGACGGCCTTCAGCACGGTGAGCGGGTTGAATTGCTCGATGATGACAGAAGTCGATGCGTGCGTGACTGCTGTCAGTGTGCTGAGAACGCAGCCGAAGCAATGGAAAAACGGCACCGGGATGCACAGCCGGTCTTTTTCGGTCAGCTTCATCCGGTCGCCGATCAGCTGCGCATTGTTGACGATATTCTTATGTGTCAGCATGACCCCCTTCGGAAAGCCGGTCGTGCCCGACGTGTACTGCATATTGATGGCGTCTTCCGGATCCAATGAGCGGAACACCTCTTCCAATTCCCTGTCCGGGACGCCGTCAGCCTTCGCCTCGAACTCGGACCATTTGAACATCCCCGGCTCGTCACGTTCCGTCATGAGAATGATCCGTTTCAGATGCGGGAGGTTCTTGCACGAGATCTCGCCCTTTTCCGAGACCTCGGCTTCCGGACATACTTGTCGGACGATGTCGATATAGCTTGTCCCCTTGAACCCCTCGTCCAAGATGAGCGTCGTCGACTCGGACTGCTTTAGCAGGTACTCGAGTTCCGCCGCCTGGTAGTTGGTGTTCACCGTCACGAGCACGGCCCCCATCTTGCCGGTCGCGAACTGGCTCAGGAACCACTGGCGCTTGTTGTCGCTCCAGATGGCCACATGTTCCCCTTTTTTGATCCCCATCCCGAGATAAGCCTTCGCCAGACGGTCCGTTTCTTCGTCGAACTCCCGGTATGTTTTCCGGATTCCGTGTTCCGGATACACATAGGCTTCCACGTCCGGAAACTCCCGCGCCTTTTCCCGGACCACCTCTCCGACAGTTTTATCGAGCAGTGCCATCCAAACGCCCCCTTTTGAAATCGTTTTCAGTTGTATGTTAACACATTTTTCGGATGGTTTAGAAATTTATTTTCACCCAAAAAAGCACGCTGCCCTTTAGGGACAGCGTGTTGGCGGTTATCGCACACTCAAATGCTCGTCATGGGAATGGACGGGATGTGCGCGGCCCCTTTCATCCATGTACACAAGGTGGCTGCGGTTCAGCTTTGTCGGCGAATCGAGGCCGGCCGCCGCCGCGATGCGAAAGAGCCCTTCGCGCATCGTCAAAATGTAATTCGTCACCCGGTACTTCTTCTCATCCACGACCAACGCTCGCTGAAGGTCTTCGTCGGTTGTCGCGACACCGGCCGGGCATTCATTCGTATGGCACTTCAGCGCCATGATGCATCCGACGGAAATCATGAAGCCACGGGCCACCTGCACGAGATCTGCCCCGAGGGCGAGTGCAATGGCTGCTTTGTCGGGCGTGGTGATCTTGCCGGATGCGATGATTTTCACCCGGTCGCGCACGCCATGTTCCCGGAGCGAATCGTCGAGAATGGAGAGCGCCGTCTTGATCGGCAGGCCGAGGCTGTCCGCCAGGTCCTGGTAAGTCGCGCCGGAGCCGCCTTCCGAGCCGTCGACCGAGATAAAGTCCGGGCCTTTTCCCGTTTTCTTCATCCAGTTCGACAGTTCATCGGCCTCACTCTTGCTGCCGATGACCACCTTGATACCGACAGGCTTCCCGCCGGCTTCACGGATCTCCCCGATAAACTCGAACATCGCCGGATAATCCTCGAACTGGCGAAATCGGTTCGGGCTGTTGATGGTCGTATACGGCTCGACGGTCCGGATTTTCGCAATCTCCTCGGTCACTTTCTCGCCTTCAACGTGACCGCCGCGCATCTTCGCACCCTGTGCAATCTTCAGTTCAAACGCACGCACATTCGGGATAGCGGCCTTCTCCTTCACCTTTTTAATATCAAATTCCCCTTCAGGCGTCCGGTAACCGAAAAGTCCCGAGCCGATCTGGGCGATAATTTCCGGACCGCCCGCCAAATGATGATCCGACAGCCCGCCCTCTCCGGTGTTCATCCAGGCACCTTTCGCCATGCCGATCCCTTTCGAAAGGGCGGTGATTGCATTTTTGCCCAGGGCTCCGTAACTCATCCCCGACTGTCCGAGGAGGCTCCGCACATGGAACGGCTCGCGGCAATCCGGCCCGATGACGACCGCATCATCCGGCGGCAGCAGCCACGGCAGAGCCGGAATATCTTCCATATGCTCACGCCGCGTAAACAGCCCCTCATCGTCGATCACATAATGGCGGGTGTCGACCAGTTCGGAGTTGTCAACACGCATTTCCTCATTCTGTTTCGTGAACATGGCATTCCGGATGTAATAGCCGGGTTCCTCGAAATCACGCTTCGAGCCAAAGCCGATCAGCGAGCTTTTGTACTTGCCCGGAAGAACCATATGCAAGTATTCTTCTCTGCTGAACGGCTTGCCGCTGTTGTCGTCGGAGAACAGGTACTGCCTGAACTCCGGTCCCGTCTTTTCAAGAAAGTACCGGACCCGCCCGAGAATCGGGAAATTCCGCAGGATGGAGTGCTGCTTTTGGCCGCGGTCATAGAAAAACAGCCAAATCAGCATCACAATCGGCACGATGATTAGCAGGATAAACAGGATCATTGCTGTCAGCGACACGTTTTCGAAGAAAGTGCTCATCTTCTGTTTCTCCCCTTTCAGTATGTATTTCCGCCTTGTGCAGACCTCTGAAATTGTTTACCCTAAAACTCTTTTGATAAGCTAAGGTTTGATGGATGAATACGCATACTTGAAAGGGGTCTTCTATCAATTGATCATCGATCTTCTTAGCTCCCACTCGTCCGTCCGCGATTACGAAGACGTGCCCATCAGCCGGGAAACGGTCGAACGGCTGGTCAGCGCCGGCCAGCATGCGGCGAGTTCCCACTTTGTCCAGGCGTATTCGGTGGTCCACGTGACCGATCCGGCCAAACGAGAGGCATTGGCCGAGCTTTCGAAAAACCCGAAGCAGTTCCTGACTGCCGGGGCGGCTCTTGTTTTCTGCATGGATTTCCGCCGCCTGGAAGCCGCGGCCTCCCTGCAAGGTGAAAAAGTTGTCTACTCCAACGCCGAAGCGCTCGTCGTCGGTGTCACGGATACGGCGCTGTTTGCGCAGAACGTCGCCATTGCCGCCGAATCGGAAGGCTACGGCATCTGCTATATCGGCGGCGTCCGGAACGCGCCCGAAGAAATCAGCAACGTGCTCGGCCTGCCGGAAGGCGTCGCGCCGCTTTATGGCATGACGATCGGCGTGCCGAAGTTCCGCAACGAAGTGAAGCCGCGCCTCCCGGTAAATGCCGTGCTGCATGAGAATGAGTACAATAGTGAAAAGTATGAAGAGCAACTGTCCGAATACGACCGGACGATGAACGGCTATTACCTGAGCCGCGGCAGCAACCGGAAAGACGCCACCTGGTCCGGGGACATGGCGGCATTCCTGAAGGAGCCGCGCCGTATGCACCTGAAAGCGTTTCTTGCCAAGCAGGGGTTCCGGTTCGAATAACCGGCCGTCCAATCAGAAAGGAGGACAACTTATGGAGTTTGATGAGATGATGGATGCGCTTGCTTCCCGCATGGCGAACGGCACGCTGGTCAAGGCAACCATCAGCCAGCCCCGCCTCAAGTCTGAGGAACTCAAGCGCATCAGGCTGAAGCCTGTCGAGCTTCGCGGTGAGCTTCATATCCAGTTCGAATATCAGTACGAGCGGATCCTGAAGCACGAAAACGTGCCGGCCGGACAAGTGCGCCCTGTCCTTGACAGACTGCTCCGCACCTTCCGCCAAATGCAGGCAACCTTCACCGGTGAAGACGTGCAGATCCGGCTCTCTAAGAAGCTGAAGGTTTCCTGGAAAACCGGCCAGACCGAAACCAAAGCGGGACCGGACCTCTCCCACAACCGCAAAAAACGTTATATCTTCGAGGATGGGACGCCTTATCCGTTTCTCGTGCGGCTCGGCGTACAGACCGCGGACGGTAAAGTGAAAAAGGGCAAGGCGGACAAGTTCAGGCAAATCAACCGCTTCACCGAATACATTTCCGACAGCCTCACCCACCTTCCGGCAGACCGGACGATCCGCATCCTCGACTTCGGCTCGGGCAAGTCCTACCTCACATTCGCCCTTTACCATTACCTCAGGATCGAAAAGCAGCTTGATGTCCGGGTGACCGGCCTCGACCTGAAAAAAGAAGTCATCGAGGAGTGCCGGCAGATTGCCGCCGACCTCGGCTACGGGGACGACCTGGAGTTTCTGGTCGGCGACATCAATGACTATAATGACGAGACCGCCGTCGACATGGTCGTGACCCTTCACGCCTGCGACGTGGCGACCGACATGGCGCTTGCCCGCGCGGTGCGCTGGGGGGCGCGTGTCATCCTGAGCGTCCCGTGCTGCCAGCACGAATTGTTCAGTCAGCTTGATACCCCGGAACTCGGCATCATGCTTCAGCACGGACTCGTGAAAGAGCGCTTTGCGGCACTGGCAACCGACTCGATCCGTGCCGAGCTGCTCAGCCTGCTCGGCTACGACGCGCAACTGCTTGAATTCATCGACATGGCGAACACGCCAAAAAACATCATGATCCGCGCTTACAAGACCGGGCGGACGGCCGATGCCGGACGGGTGTCCCGATACAAGGCGTTCCGGGACATGCTCGGCGCGGAGCCTTTCATGGAGCGGGAATTGAAGGAAGAACTCGCCCCCGTCCTCGGATGAAGATTTTCTGTCCGCGGGCATGAACGCAATCAGAACGGGCCGTACAGGCCGACGAAAGACAAGGAGAGATTCAGATGACTCTGTTCAATCATATCTGGGAAGCCACTTCATTTATCCAGGGAAAGACGGACCACCGCCCGACGGTCGGGCTGATCCTCGGCTCCGGCCTCGGATCTCTTGCCGACGAGATCGAAGATTCCATCACCATCCCGTATGCGGAAATCCCGCATTTCGCGACTTCTTCGGCTGTCGGCCATGCCAACGAGCTGGTCATCGGCAAGCTGAACGGCAAGACGGTCGCGGCAATGAAGGGACGTTACCACTACTACGAGGGCTATTCGCTCGAAGAAGTCACGTTCCCTGTCCGCGTCATGAAGGCGCTTGGCATCGAAGACCTCATCATCACGAACGCATGCGGCTCGGTGAACAAAAACTTCAATCCCGGGGACCTCATGCTGATCACCGATCACCTGAACCTGACCGGCACGAATCCCCTGATCGGCCCGAACCACGAGGAACTCGGCACGCGCTTCCCGGACCTGACGCAAGTGTACAGCAAGGAATTGCAGACGAAGGCGGCCGGCGTCGCGGAAGGACTCGGTTTCAGCCTGCGCGAAGGCGTCTACGCCTGGTGGAGCGGCCCCACATATGAAACCCCTGCAGAAATCCGCATGATCCGCACACTCGGCGCCGACGCGGTCGGCATGTCCACCGTGCCGGAAGTGATTGTCGCCGCACACGGCGGAATGCGTGTGCTCGGCATTTCCTGCCTGACGAACATGGCGGCCGGCATCCTGGACCAGCCGCTCAGCCACGGCGAAGTCATCGAGGTCGCCGCACAGGTCAAAACGAAATTCTCAGGCCTTGTAAAAGGCGTTCTCGCCGAAATGGCGTAAACCTGCAAAAAACGACAGCCCAATGGGTTGTCGTTTTCTTTTCCGCGCGATATATGATATGCTATCAGAGGAATTCAAATTTTCTAATTTCTTAAACGGAAAGGTGTTAGCATTGAACGAATCCCTCACATTCGGCGAGCGTCTAAAGGCCCTCCGGATTCAGCATGTCGTGTCCCCCGAGCAGTTGGCAGAGACGATCGGCGTTGCCAAAAGCCTGATCTGGACGTTCGAACTCGACAAGAAACTGCCGACCTATCCCCAGCTGATCGCCCTTGCAGACTACTTCCAAGTGACCACCGACTATTTGTTGGCCCGAGAACCCGTCTCCGTCGAAATCAAGGAGGCAGCCGGCGACATGCTCGATAAATACGAGCTATGCCTGGACGGCCGGCGGTTGTCACAAGACGAACTGTTGGACGCGATGACATTCATCCGGACGCAGCGGACGGTTCGTCCGAAAGATTATACGGTCATCTGATTTGCCCATGCCGGGCGGCTTGCCCGGAAAAAGCGCCGATAACCGGTGCTTTTTTTGTTATCCGGACTGTTCTTCAAGCAGGCGGCGGACTTCCTCTTCGCCTTTGACGTCTCCGGCCCTCCGGAAGGCATTGATGCTCTGTTCGTAGGCAGGGCCCGGGTTGTGCCCGTACCGGACGCTTGCCTGGCCGATTCCCCGCCAGGCACAGGCGATGCAGATGGCATCCCCCGCTTTCTTTCCCTGACGGAGTGCCAGCCGGAAAGCCCCGATCGCTTCTTCAAGGTTGCCTTCGATCATCGCTGTTTCGCCGAATTCATAGGCGTTGGCGGAATGCCCGGCATGATCATCCGATAGCCGTTCCAGGCGGAGTGCCCGCTCCCGCTCCAGCCAATTTCTTGCGGCCGGCGCATCCCCCTCCATCCGGCAGACCATTGCGAGCTGGTGCATCGAGATGGCGGAAGACTCATCGTGATTTTGTTGCTCCGCCCTGCGGAGGAGCTCTTCGTAAAGAGTGCGGGCCCCGGTAAAATCATGTTTCATCGCCAGGGTGAACGCGAGCATATGCATCGCGTTTTCTTCTTGTTCGGGATCGGCAAGCTGTGCGCGGTACAGCCGCTCCGCTTCCGGCCAATCCTGCCGCCCGAACGCATCGAACGCCGCTTTCATTTCTCAAGCTCCATTCGGGCAAATGAATAGCCATCCCGCTTCAGAAAATCGGACTGGTTGAGACGGAGCGGTTCTTTAAAAAGAGGACCGTCCGTCACGAGCGTATGGAACTCGCCCGCTTCCCCGCACGGATCGATGCCGCGGCTTTCCATGTCGCCGATCAGTTCATTGTCGAATGCCCGTCCGACCCATCCGGCCGGAAACCGCTCATCATGACCGACAACGACCGTCGCCCGGAAGCCGGCGGCGATGAAGGAACGGACCACTTCCGTGCGGCCCATGCCCCAGAGCGGATGCACGGCTTCGATTCCCTTCTCCGCACAGGTATCGGCCACCCACTTGCGGTGATCCTCCAGGTCGATGTCACCGAATACGCCTGTTTGGATCCCCGCCTCTTTCATCTCATCCAGCCCCGAAAGGAACTGTTCCTTATAATCCGTCCAGCCGGCGCGCCGGATCACGAGTGGCACCCCCATCGCCCCCGCTTGTGCACGGATGACCGTCTCGCTGACCGCGTGCGATTTCGACCGGTCCCCCTCCCCGTCGAACATCGTCAGCAGCCGCACCGGCCTCCCGCCGTTTTGAATCGCCCGGTGCAGCGCAAGCGCCGAATCCTTGCCTCCGCTCCACGAAGCAAAAAATGGTTGGTTGTTCATCGTATGACCCCCTTTAGGGAAAGTGTAGCATATGGTGCGGATGATCAGGGGGGATTGGGGGCGCGGCGGCAAGGGGCCAGTTCGCCGCCGCAGCCCCGTTTGCGGGGCTCCTTTTTTCTCCATATAAAAAGCGGGGCGAATTCGCCCCGCTTCCCCCTCACGCCGGCATCGGCGTCGGGGTTGGCTCTGCATAGCCTTCGTTATAGGTTTCATCGATCGTCTCGCGGATTTCCTTGAGCGACTTGCCGTCCTGTGCCATCTTCACGGATTCCACCGCGATTTCCAGGCAGACGAGGCAGCGCGTGCCGTGGTCATCCCAGACAACCGACCCGTCTTCACGAACCTCCGAGATAAAGCAGTTCATGTTGCTTTTATGTCCGGCGCTATCCCCGCAGCCGCAATAGCATGGCATCCATTCCAGAATGTCCGTCGCGGAACCCGCCACTTGATACACAAGCTGCATGTCTTCCGGCTTGTCGGCGAGGAATGAAGGCAGTTCCTCCGCGGATGCCGTCACTTCCTGCAGGTCGCCATTTGGCAGAACGGTCTGGCCTTCCTTCACTTCCCGGTCAGTTGGAGCGGCATGGTCGTGCCCTTCATGTGTTGCTTCGTCTTCATGGGCTTCGCTCTCCCCCGCCGCGTCGTTGCCGCATGCAGACAAAACGAGCCCAAGCGCTGCAAGTATATAGATGAACCGTTTTTTCATATGGAATCACTCCTTTGCGTACCACTATACCGGAATCTGCAGATGGATGCTGTGAGCAAAAAGTGAAAACAGCCGGACAGCCCACGTTCCGGAATTTTTGGCAATCCGGTTTCGTCATTCACCGGTTTGATTTCGTCATTCGGCTTTCCGGTTTCGTCATTCCGCTCCGCAGTTTCGTCATTCGCGAAGGGGCGGGTGACGAATGGCGAAACCGCAGGCTTGAATGACGAGACTGCAGCCACGAATGACGAGACTCCCGGCCCGAATGACGAAACCGTATCTCCCCACATTCAAAATTGAAAACAGCCGGGGATCCGAGTCCCCGGCTGCATCCATTCATTATCGTCCGATCATTTTTGACGGAACGACCCATTCATTAAACTGCTCTTCTGTCAGAAGGCCGGACTTGATGGCAGCTTCTTTCAGTGTCGTGCCTTCCGCGTGGGCGGTCTTCGCGATTTTCGCCGCGTTTTCGTAGCCGATGTGCGGGTTCAGGGCAGTAACGAGCATGAGCGAGTTGTCCAGGAGTTCCTGGATCTTCTCATGGTTCGGCTCGATACCGACCGCGCAATTGTCGTTGAAGCTGATGATTGCATCCGACAGCAGGCGCACCGACTGGAGGAAGTTGTAGGCGATGACCGGCTTGAAGACGTTCAGCTCGAAGTTGCCCTGGCTTGCGGCGAATCCGATCGTCGCGTCGTTCCCCATGACCTGGGCGACAACCATTGTCATGGCTTCGCTCTGTGTCGGGTTGACCTTGCCCGGCATGATGGAGCTGCCCGGCTCGTTTGCAGGGATTGTGATTTCGCCGATGCCGGAGCGCGGGCCGCTCGCCAGCCAGCGCACGTCGTTCGCGATTTTCATGAGGTCCGCCGCGAGCGCTTTGATCGCGCCGTGCGTGAAGACGGCTTCGTCATAGCTTGTGAGCGCGTGGAATTTGTTTTCCGCGGACGTGAACTCGATACCGACCTGTTTGGAGATCTGTGCCGCAACTTTGTCGCCAAAGCCTGCAGGCGCGTTCAGGCCTGTGCCGACTGCCGTGCCGCCGATTGCAAGTTCTTTCATCTGCTCGACTGCCGTTTCGATCATGACACGGTCTTTTTCCAGCATGCGTACCCAGCCGCTGATTTCCTGGCCGAGTGTGAGCGGTGTTGCGTCCTGCAGGTGCGTACGGCCGATCTTGATGATGTCGTCGAACTGCTTGGCTTTCTCATCAAGCGTCGCCTTCAGCTTGTCGATCGCCGGAAGAAGATCGCCCAGAACGGCAACGACCGCGGAAACGTGGAGCGCTGTCGGGTAGGTATCGTTCGACGACTGCGACTTGTTGATGTCATCGTTCGGGTGGAGGCGGTCTTCCTCGCCCCACTCTTCAAGCAGCTGGTTGCCGCGGTGGGCAAGCACTTCGTTCATGTTCATGTTCGACTGCGTGCCGGAACCGGTCTGCCAGACGACGAGCGGGAAGTTGTCGTCGAGCTTGCCTTCGATCACTTCATCGGCCGCCGCCGCGATCGCTTTCGCCTTTGCACCGGACAGGTTGCCGAGCTCGTTGCTTGTGATCGCTGCCGCCTTTTTCAGGTTGGCGAATGCACGGACGACTTCCATCGGCATTTTCTCCCAGCCGATTTTAAAGTTCTGCTTGCTCCGCTGCGTCTGCGCGCCCCACAGCTTGTCCGCAGGTACCTGGATCTCGCCGATCGTATCGCGTTCAATGCGGTATTCCATCATTCCTCATCCTTTCGGGTCTGCTGAAATTCAATCCTTCTCTATTTTGCTACATTTTCGGGGAAGAAACAATAGAAGGCATGCAGAGAGAAGGGCCGTCGTCGAAGAGGTATCAGCCGCCGTGTTTATCCGGTGAGACGACGAACCCGCATAAATAAAGGACTCTCCGAATACGATCTATCAAGCCGCCCGACCCCACCGGCGGGCAGGCTTCAACCATGCAAACGGGCAGCTGATCTGTGTCAGCTGCCCGTTCTCTGTTTACTATTCAAAAACAAATCTGGGTTCATAATCCGCAACCACTTCGTACACTTCATTCATCGTGAAATAAAGATGATGCTCCACATCCGGAAAATCCTTGCTACTCATCCACGGCAGTTGATCAAACCACCGGATTAAATCCGAGTTGAGTACTTTATAGAAGCACTCCTTTTCCTTGTTTAAACCGATCGCTCTTGCATCCGCTTCTTGCATGGGTTTCACTAAATCATTTCTCGGACCTTCGGCAGTGTATCTAAACGTCCAGACAACGTCATGGATCTGGGACATTTGATCATAGATGACCCGGACTTTATTTCCCTTGAGATCTTCCAAATAGATGGTCAATCCCTTTCCGTTAATCTCTATTCTCGTCTGACAAACGTCGTTCCTCTCTAAATTTGTGACTGGTTGCCAGGCTTCTAACACCGGCGTGTCCAATTCATCGCCCCCTTACGATGTTGATGGCATTGGAAATTACTTAGTCATTAAATCATCGCTAATTTTTGCTGAAACGGTTCTTAACGGTGAATCCAATTGGTGCATCACTATAAATCTCACATCCAGGAAAACCATTGTTCTCTTCGGCAAATACAACAGAAGATAATGCAATCGAAAGGAGAAGATCGAATAATCCGATAAATACTCTTTCGTTCACGGCCAGCCCATATTCCCATAATAATCTTGAAATAGCAATGTGTTTTTTGAAAATTCCTTATTGAAACTTACTTTCTTTCGACCACTCAAAGCTCATGCCGAAGCGCACCGATCACATCCGTTTTGGTCGCTTTGCGCGCAGGACGCCAGCCGGAGATCATGGCGACGGTCAATGAGATGGCGGATGCAATCAGGACAAGCTGCCACGGGATGACGGAGAACGTCACTTCGAATGAGTCGCCCGTTTCCCCGCCGAGCGCTGCGTCCACAATAATCGGCAGAACCGCATTCGCCGCAAAACTCACGCCATAAGAGATCACCACCGCAATGACCGTGCCGACGAGCCCGATCCATGCGCTTTCCATCAGGAACAGCCGCTGGATCAGTTTCGGTCCGGCACCGAGCGCTTTCATCACACCGATCTCCCGCGTCCGCTCCGTCACCGCCATCGTCATCGTGTTGAAGATGCCGATCGAGGCAATCAGGATCGCAATCGTCCCGACAAAAATAAGACCCGCTTTCAGCGCCAGGAAGAACACGTCAATCTGTTCGATCTCCTCGGAAACTGAATAAACCGCGTACCCATCATCCTTAAGCGCCTGTGTGATGGACTTTACGTTGGCCAGATCGTCCGCATAGACGTTCACCTGGCTGTTGGTGAACGGCATGTCTTCCTCTTCGGACCGATCCTTGGAGGCTGCCGCGTATGCCGACTCCATCTCTTCCATGAACGATTCATCCAGGTACAGGTACCCGTCGAACGCCCAGTCCTTGCCCGGTGCCTCTTTGACGCCGACGATGGTGAACGGCCAGGCTGCCGATGCGTTTTCATCATTCCTGCCTTCGAATGAGAACGTGAATGTTTGTCCGATGACTTTCCCCTCATAGGTCGCCAGTTCTTCGCCTTCCTCCAATTCCTTGCTTTCATCAATCAGTTGCTCGGCAAATTGGGATCCGACAATCACCTCGCCCGGCTTTTCGGGAAAACGCCCTTCCGCAAGCTTGAAGCCGGAGGCCTGTTCATCCTTAAAGTCTGTGAAGTATGTGTTCATGCTGCCGGTATGGCCCTCCAGTTCGCCCAAAGCCATCGGCACCAGCTGCTTGCGGTGGACGACCGTCTCGACATGCCCGATCTTCTTCATCGCATCGGTTTTCGCGTCTGTCATGTCTTCGCTGTACACTTCGATCTGCGTCACCATCTGGTTCGACAGGATGTCGTCCTTGATCGTCTTCTGCAGCCCGAAGCCGACCGATGCGAGAACGATCAGGAAGGCCGTGCCCATCGTCGCGGCCAGCACCGTCATGAACACCCGGAGCCGGTTCCGCCGGATGTGCTGGCGGACAAATGCGATCTGGTCCTTAAACGACATGGCGGAGGCCCCCTTCCGTGAGCTCTCCGTCGTGCATCCGGTACTGGCGGTTCGCGATGGCCGCCACCTCGTCGTCATGCGTGATGATGACAAACGTGATGCCGTATTTCCGGTTAAGCGACAAAATCAGGTTCAGGATATCCTGCTCGGTTTCGGAGTCGAGGCTTCCCGTGGGCTCATCCGCGAAAATGACCGGCGGCTCCGTGATGAGCGCCCGAGCAATCCCGACCCGCTGCTGCTGTCCGCCAGACAGTTCGTTGGGATAATGCCCGCGGATCGCCGCCAGGCCGGTGCTCTCCATCAGTTCCTCCACTTTCCGCTTCCGCTCCGGCGCCGGCACGCCCTTAAGCGTCAGCGGCAGCTCGATGTTTTCGAACGCCGTCAGCCCGGGCATCAATTGGAAGTTCTGAAAGACAAACCCGAACCGCTCCAGCCGGAACGCCGCCCGCTGCGCTTCGTTCATCGCGGTAAGATCTGTTCCGTCGACGAGCACCCGTCCCGTATCCGGCTGCAGGAATCCGGCAAGGATATGCAACAGCGTCGACTTCCCCGAACCGCTCCGTCCGACGATCGACACAATCTCCCCATCCTTCGCCTTCAAAGACAATTCTTTCAGGACGGGCACTTCCGTCTCTTTCCCCTTCTTGCCGACCCGGAACGAGTGGGACAGCCCCTTCACTTCGATCATGTTCATTCCTCCAATAATGAGTGCTGACTTCAGTATAGAAGGGAAACCTGAAGGAAAAGCGAGGGGGAAAGTGAAGATTTTCTTAAGGTCCGGCGAAAAATCACCAACTGTCCGGGAAATATCATTAAGATGCCGGGAAATATCATCACCCCGCCCCGGTTCACCCGGCAGCGGTAAGGGTATGGGACCTATGAAAGGAGGTGCGGCCATGAAGAGAATCCGGAAAGAGACGTACCGCACCTTCAGCTGGTTCACGCTGTCGGCCATCGCCTCATTTACCATCGATATCGGCCTGTTCTGGGTGTTCTCGAAGTGGCTTAAGGAAGACTCGCCGGTCATGTATATCACATTTGCGACCGTCATCGCCCGTACGATTTCCGCAGTATTCAACTACACCGTCAACCGGCGTCTCGTCTTTCAATCCGGGTCAAAAAATTCTTTCTTGAAGTACGCGGCGCTCGTCCTGTTCAACATGGCCGCTTCCGCCGCATTTGTCACCGTTCTTCATTTCCTGTTCAGGTTCATCAACGAAACGACCCTGAAAGTGCTCGTCGACTTCGGCCTGTTCATTGCCGGTTTCCTGATTCAGCGGGCGTGGGTGTTCGCGGGGAAGCAAGGCGACCGCCTGTCCGAAAAAGGCCATTAGAAAATCATCAAAAAAAGCCCCTGCCCGAAAATGATTCTTCCGGAGCAGGGGCGGATGGTTTTTGGCATGTTAAACTTAATGGACAGCGATACGGTTTGCAAAGGGTGGTCTGCCCACTCCCCGCGAGAGGGGGTGAGGCCTTTGTCCATATATGAAGCGCTAATGTTCGCAGTTACTTTCGCGGCGCTATGCGTGGCTATTATGGAATCAACGAACAAAAAATGACCCCCTGCTGAGTTCGCCGCTCGATAGGTGAGGTCATTTTCTGGATGATCCTTATTACGGGCAGGCCTCAGTTGCACCGTTCGCTGGGCCATCCGGTTGCAGCCGGATGGCTTTTTCATGCGTCTGATTCCTTTGGTTTCAGTATACCACCGCGACAACTTTTTTCAAACGCTCCCATTCAATCACCTCGGACGTCCGGCAATTCAGGAAAACCTTCTATATATAGTACGCACTTTCACGCCATTCAGAACCCAATTTTTCAATAGCGCACTCGAGCAGACTCGGCTTCCGGGGAATTTAAAGCTTTAAAAATGGTATGCATCTCCCTGGCGAAGGCTTTTATCCGCTATCTTATTCTGACGATCAGGGGATAAACTAAACCCGGATCCCAAGCCTCCGAGAAGGCCGGGTCCGGGTTCATTGATTTCATCAAACTTCCACCTGCTCCGCGTCTTCCGTCGGGGATTCCTCATCCACTGCAACGGACACAGGTGCTTCCTCTTTCTCCCGCTTTTCCTTCATCTCGAATGCGATGTCGTCCAGACTCGGGCGCAGGTTGTGCTTGCCGGAGTAGTTCTCAAGCATTTCCTTCACGTCGATGCCGGAGCTCGCCTTGAGTGATTCCTGCAGGCTCGTCATGAGGCCGGTGGCGTAGCCTGCGACGCGGTTGGCGCCGCCGCCTTCGCCGCTTCCCGTGTCGACGACCGTCAGCTTGTCGATGTTGCCGATCGGGGCCGCGACGTTTTTCGCGTATTCCGGAAGCATCCGGACGATCATGTCGAGCACCGCAGCCTGGCCATACTGCTCGAATGCTTCGGCAATCTTGCGCTTGGCTTCCGCCTCGGCAAGACCTTTCAGGCGGATGACGTCCGCTTCCGATTCACCCTGCGCTCGCTCGGATTCGGCCTTCGCGATTCCGTCGAGCCGGATCTTTTCGGCATCGGCCTTTGCGCGGGCTTCGATGCGGTATTTCTCGGCATCCGCTTCGGCAAGCTGCTTCGCCTTTTCCGCGGCCGCGCTCTGTTCGACGGCATAGCGGTCGGCGTCCGCCTTTTTCTTGACCTCGGAGTCGTACTGGCGCTCTCTTCGCTGGATTTCCTTTTCCTCGAGCTCGATCTGCTTCTGGCGCTCAATGATACGCACCTGCATCTCCTGCTCGGTGACTTCCTGCTTGGCGCGGGCGGATTCCAGCTCGTACGCCTGGTCGGCGCGAGCCTTTGCGACATCCTGTTCACGCCGATATTCCGCAACCTTCAGCTGGTTTTCCTTCTCGGACTCGGCGATTTCCGTCGCGCGGAACAGTTCCGCCTGCTTGGCTTCCTTGTCGGCCTCGGCCCGCTTGATGCGAGTTTCCTTTTCCGCTTCCGCCGTCGCGATATCGGCATCGCGCTTGACCTGTGCAATCCTCGGCTTCCCGAGCGAGTCGAGGTAGCCGTTTTTATCACGGACGTCTTTAATCGTGAAGGAAACGATGACAAGCCCCATTTTCGCGAGATCATGCGAGGCGACGCGCTGCACTTCCTGGGAGAATTTATCGCGGTTCTTGTAGATTTCCTCGACCGTCATCGACCCGAGAATCGAACGGAGATGGCCTTCCAGCACTTCCTTCGCTTCGTTCTCACGGTCTTCCTTTGCCTTGCCGAGGAACTGCTCGGCGGCCGTCGCGATCTCGGAGATCGAACCGCCGATCTTGATGATCGCCGTTCCGTCCGCCATGACAGGCACGCCCTGCTCGGTGTACACTTCAGGTGTTGTCACCTCAAGCTTGCTCGACAGCAGGCTGAGCGGTTCCGCCTGCTGGAAAACCGGGAAGACGAACGTACCGCCGCCTCGGATGATCTTGATCTTGTTCCCTGATTCATCCGTGTGCACATTTTTCGTACCGAGATAACTTCCCGTGACAATCAGCGCCTCGTCCGGCCCCGCGGTGCGGTAGCGCGTCACGTACACGCCGATGATGGCCAGAAGCACGAACGCGACAATCCCAATTGCAATCCAAACCATTTTTACAGCCCCCTTTTAATTAAACCCAAACATGCGAATAAATGGTGGAGAAAGGTTCAGGACAGCTCTTTGAACCGGAACGGTTCGTATTCCTTCACGATGAGCGTGCCTTCCAGGATCTCGATGATCAGCACTTCCCTGTCGTAGTCGATTGCGGCATTTTCCAGGCCAGCCGCCCGCTTGGAAATGAGTCCGTTCACCGTTTCAATGACGACCTCGCCGAACCCGTCTTCCGGAACCGGCGTGATCACGCGGCCAACCTGGCCGAGGAGCGATTCCTCGGTATAGGCGGTCGAGGCCTCAGCGGACCGCAGCGGAAGAAGGACAAAGAAATAAAGAAGAAACGACAGCACCGCCGCAATCGCTGCAGACACAGTAAGGATCAGGGCACTTCCTAGCTCCGTCACATTTTCGAAAATGAACCCGGAAGCCGACAAAAACGTCATGAATGCCAGAATCACCGCCGGATTCAGGAGAGGCAATGCCTCCCCGGCACCGTCTGCCACATCTCCGAAAAACAGGTACAACACGGTCGCAAGCCCGGCAACGACCAGTACGGTCAGGTAAAGCTGCTCCACCGCAAGCCCGAACACGACCACCTTCTCCACCCCCTCTGTTTGCTTATTTGTAATACGTGACAAGGATTTAAATGGTTTCAATTTTTTCTCAATTTATTCAGAAAAGAAGACAGAGGTCTGTCTTCTCAAAACTCTTCGGCATTTCACTTGCAATGATCTGGGTGGGCTGTTATGATGTAGAAGAATTATTTTTGTTCGGCAATGACGTTCGGGTGGAATTCACTTCATCCTGACACATCAAGACTTGAGCAAGGATAGTAACACACGTGTGCCAGGTGGCACGCAAGGAGGAAACAAACATGGAACAAGGTAAAGTAAAATGGTTTAACGCAGAAAAGGGCTTCGGTTTCATCGAGCGCGAAGATGGCGACGATGTATTCGTACACTTCTCCGCTATCCAGCAAGACGGGTTCAAGTCCCTTGATGAAGGTCAAGAAGTAGAATTCGAAATCGAAGAAGGCCCACGCGGTCTTCAAGCTGCGAACGTCGTAAAAATGTAATCCATTTAACGACTACTAAAACGCCGTCTCCTCCGGGAGACGGCGTTTTTTGGTTTCACCACGGATTGGCGAGCAGGAACCCCATCAGCAGCAACGCCACGATCAGCAGGTTCCATCCCCGCTTTTCCCCTTCCTTCGGCCGGATGACCCGGTAGACGAAGGCTAACGCAAACGCAAGGAACATAAAGCGGAACAGATCACGGTTGAAAATCGATGCCACAAAAATCACCAAAGCAATCCCGAAAAGAATCTTTTCGGCTGCCGACAGATTCTCCACCTGGATTCCCCTCCTGCTTTCTTTGACTCTCTCCTTTACGATTCCCTGTTTTTCAATCCCCAATCCATTGCAAGGATCGCTTTGAGCGCCGCCACCTTATCGGTCCCGATCGCCTCGGCGATCCGGGCCTCCAGTTCCGCTTTCAGCTCTTCATTGTTCTCATAGCACTTGTACCCAAGTTCCGTCAGGCGGACACGCTTCACTTTTCTATTCCGCTCATCGTCAGACACTGCGACGAGCCCCTTTTCCAACATTTTCCGGATCAGTTTGTGGGTCGCCTGGCGGGTGATGTCAACCTGCCGGCTCACTTCGGCGATGGTCGGCTCCCCGCTGCCGATTCTTGTCATGACAAACCATTCCGAGTTGGAAATCGCGACGTCCCCGCGTTCATTCCACAGTTCCTCGGCAATGCGCCGAAGCCCGAAATGACGCTCTCCCAGCAGATCGATCAAGTCCAGGCCGCTCATTTCCTGCATCCTGACCCTTCCTCTCCATATCCGGTTTCTTAACGGGATTATCATGACAAGCATCGGTCTGATTGTCAACCGGTCTGATTGTCAACCGATTTGACAATCAGACCGGTTAAGGTTACAATGAATGTAAACTTAGTTGACAATATGCCATGAGGAGGCCATGCGGATGTTTGAGATCGGTGATGTGGTCATCTATTCCGAGCACGGACTGTGCAAAATCGATGACATTTGCAAGAAGGATCTGTTTGGCGAGACCCGACTTTACTATGTACTCCATCCCATTGGAGAACAGACGCTGAAAATCAGCACGCCGGTGGACGGCAAGAAAAAGCGGCTCATGCGGACAATGAACCGCAAGGAAGCCGAGGAACTGATGGACGTGTTCGGAAGCCGGGGCATCGACTGGGTGGAAAACCCGAAACAGCGGGCGCGTGCTTACCAGAGCCTTGTACAGTCGGGCGACCGCCAGAAGATCGCGGAAGTCACCGGCGCACTCATGGACAAAAAACTCAACACCGATCAGAAAATCTATGACCAGGACCGCAAGCTCCTGAACCATGTCCAGACGATTTTGTTCAGGGAGCTTTCGATGGCGCTCGGCATCTCGGTCGAAGATGTGGCAAACCAGGTGGAAGAGCGCATCCTGGCGGCCACCCCACAATAATCATGATCCATAGACGCATCCCGGAAACGGGGTGCGTTTTTTTGCGGGAGCGGGGAATCCTGCGAAAGATCACCATCACCGCGCGAAAGATCAATAACCCCTCGTGAATGATCAATAACACCTCACGAAAGATCAGAACCCTCCTTGTCACGGTTACGATATGCCTCCATCCGCTTTTCAATCCCCCTGCCCTTCCCGCACGACAAACCCTCTTCCTTTCATGTAAACTATTGGAGAAAAATAATCTATGTTTGACCTGAAAGGAAGAAGCCTTTTGCGCATGTTTGCGAATCTCGTCATCCGGTTTCCGAAATGGATTATTGCGCTCTGGATCGTGATCGCCGCCGTTATGGCGTTCCAGGCCATCAAGCTGCCGGGGGTCCTGGAAGGGGACGGCTTCCGGATGGACGGCGAATATGAACAAGTGGCCGAACGGCTGACCAAGGAGTTCGGCCTGCCGGCGGAGACGATGTTCCTCGTCTTCGAGGACATGACCGATGAGGAAATCAAAACGGCGGTGTCGGATGTGGAAGACCTGGGGCTTGCGGAGGACATCGTGTCCCCATTGGAAGATAACTCCCTCCATACCGAGAACCTCTCCTATGCCCTTCTCCATTTCGAAGAAGACGCGGACATGACTGAAGCGGTGTCAGCCATCCAGGAAACCGCCGATCATGACGGCGCCGTCCTCACCGGCGGCACCGCGATCAGCGAAGATATCAATAAAGCGAGCCAGCGCGACCTGGTCAAGGCGGAAACGATCGGGCTGCCGATTGCCCTGATTGTCCTGCTGCTCGCGTTCGGATCGGTCGTCGCGGCACTTGTGCCGTTCTTTGTGGGGGTCGCCACGATCATCACGACATTCGGCACGATGACGCTGATCGGACAGTCGATGGACCTATCGATCTTCATGCTGAACATCGTCCCGATGCTGGGCCTTGCCCTCAGCATCGACTTCTCGCTCCTGTTCATCAACCGATACCGCGAGGAGCGGAAAAAGCAGCCGGTTGATGAAGCGGTCCGGACGACGATCCTCACCGCGGGGCGGTCCGTCCTGTTCTCGGCGTTCTGCGTATTCATCGGTCTCGGTGCCCTGTTCATCATCCAAATCGACCTGTTCAAGAACATCGGTGTCGGCGGCATGGCGGTCGTGTCACTGGCCGTCCTGTCATCACTCACGCTCCTGCCGTCAATCCTCCTCGTCCTCGGCGATCGTCTGAACAAGTGGACGATCCTCAAGGTGAAGGAAGGCGCGAGCGGCTGGCGCAAGTTCGCGGAGCGCGTCATCAGGCGCCCGGTGCTTATCACGATCGGCGCCCTCATTATCCTGGGCGTCTGCATGATCCCGGTGAAAGACATGGAGCTGACGATTCCTGAGATGGACTCGCTCCCGTCCTCCAATGACACCCGTCAGGCGTTCGAGAAGATCGAGGACGAGTTCGGCCTCTCGAACTCCACTGCCTACATCATCGCCGAGCGCGAGGGCGGCTGGGAAGATGAGGATGGCATCCGTGAAATCGAGAAGCTGCAGGATGCCCTTCTTGACGACAGCCGCACGGACGAAGTGTCCACCATCTTCACCGAGGGGGAGATCGAAGACGCCGACACCTGGCTGCAGGCCACGCAGATGCCGGAGACGGCCGCTGCCGTTGAACCGCTCCTTGATTCCTTCATCGAAGGCGACTCTCTTCTCGTTCCGGTCACACTGAAGCCGGAAGGCGCGTCGGCCGAAGCCCAGAACTGGGCGCGCGACTGGGCAGAAAAGGACACCGAGTGGAACCTGTCAGTCGGCGGCTATCCGAAGTTCAACCAGGAAATCTTCGATGAGATCTGGGACAAGATCGGCTATGTGCTTGGAATCATCATCGTCTCGACGTACATCATCCTCATGATCGCGTTCCGCTCCGTCCTGATTCCGCTGAAAGCGATCATCATGAACGTCATCGGCCTGTCCGCGGCGTTCGGCGCGCTCGTCTACATCTTCCAGTACGGCCACTTCGGCCTGGAAGCCGGCACGATCGCGCTGATCATCCCGGTGCTCGTTTTCAGCCTCGTCTTCGGACTCAGCATGGACTACGAAGTGTTCCTCATCTCGCGCATCCAGGAGGAATACACGAAGGACTTCGACAACGACCGCGCGACCGTCGAAGGCCTTTCCGTGACCAGCAAGATCATCACGTCCGCGGCGCTCATCATGATCGTCCTCACCGGCGCTTTCGCGTTCACGGAAGTCATGCCGGTCAAGCAGATCGGCGTCGGCATCGCAATCGCCGTCGCCATCGACGCCACCATCATCCGCCTCCTCCTCGTACCGAGCCTCATGAAACTGTTCGGAAAATGGAACTGGTGGATGCCGTTCCGCAAAGGGCCTTATAAGGGCGGGAATTGGCATTGAGTTGAATAACGGTATGAGAAAGGCGGCTGCTCCGATGGGCGGCCGCCTTTTCCATTGTGTTCATATTTGTGATGGGATTCTCACGAGGACATAATGCTTTGTCCACATCTCCGTACTGACAATGAGGCGCTCATCGTCTTTTTCAAAGAACAGCCCGCTTCCTTCTTTCTCTGTGAAGCTCCATCCTTTACCGTCTAAAAATGCAATGATTTTATCGTCAATGCCTTCCATCCCACTCTTGGTGAGCTCCATGATGTACCATATCCCATCACCTTTTCTTGATATCTCCACCAAGTCCTGCTCAGACGCATTCATTTTTTGGATGGCTTCTCTCGGTGTCACGGACTCTATCGGCAGTGAAGGATAATGCCATTTGTTCATAAACCCTATAGAGGCAACGGCTGCAATCACGCCTATCAGTAACCATCGTATTTCCAAGTACTCCCTCCATTTGCGCTTCATAATTTCAGGGATAAATAACGGTAAGGACATGCGGCTGTCTTCCATTGGAGCAGCCGCATTGGTTATTTTCCGGAAGCCTGCCTGCTGCCAAAGTACGGCCCGACCCCTGCCTGCCCTTTCCATTCCAGCAGCTGGGAGACCGTCACGAACTCATAGCCTTCCTGTTCGAGCGCGCTCAGGAGGTCCGGCAACGCATCGGCGGTTGTCGGGTGGATGTCGTGCATCAGAACGATTGCACCAGGTGATGCCTGCTGGAGAATCGTCTGCCGGACGGTCTCGGAATTGCGGTATTTCCAGTCCAGCGAGTCCACCGACCAGAGGATGATCGACTGTCCGGTCTCGTTCATGTAGTCGATGACGCCCTCATTGTACGCACCGTACGGCGGCCGGAAATGGTTGACGTCCACTCCCGCCGCGTCTTTGATGGTCTTGGTCGTTCCGGCTATTTCGTCACGGATTTTCGCAGCGTCCGCCTTGGAAAGATCCGGATGGCTTCCGGAGTGGTTGCCGATCTCATGGCCGGCCTTCGCCACTTCCCTGACAAGGCCCGGGTAGTACTCCGCCTGGCTTCCCAGCATGAAAAAGGTCGCTTTGGCGTTATGGTCCTTGAGTGCCTGCAAGATTTTCGGGGTGACGGCGGCGCTTGGGCCGTCATCGAATGTCAGCGCGATGTACTTGCCGTCCGGGTCAAGTTTCAGCTGTTCGCGTTCCCGGATCGCGTCCAGTTCCCGGACCTGCTCTTCTGGCATCGCCAGATATGATTGGATGCTTTTTTTCAGGAAAACCGCAATTTTCTCGATCGGGATATCCAGTTCCATTTCCCCTGCGGCGCCCGCCGCGATTTCATATTCATCCCAGTACAAGGTGAAATGCCCGTTGTCGATTGACCATTTCCAGTTGTCCGGATCTCCCATCACTTCATTGAAAAGGGTTTCGTCCACATAAAGCTGCCATTCCTGATTGCTTTGCAGCCCTTCCCAGATGATTTCCTTTAGCTGATCAATGTTTTCCCCGTCCAGTTCCAGAGCATCGCCCAGTTCGAGGAGACGGCCGTTCGTCATGTCCAGGTTAAAAACGTTCACCTTGTTTTGTCCGTTGGCACCCCCGGTGATTGAATAAGAGCGGAATACCAGGCTATAGAAGTTCTCCGACATCCGGTTTGTTTCGACTTGAATGTTGAGATGCGCCCTCATGGTGTCGTCCAAGGACTCTTTGGATATTTCGACTTCTTTGAGAAACGCTCCTTTCTCACCGTCGATCCACTGATTGATTGACTCATTGATGGCCTGATGCTCCGTTTCAGGCTGGCTGATGGAATAGGTATAGTGATCCGTTTCCTTGGTCAGCGTATGGAGGTCAAGCCCGGGATACTTACTGATAGTCGTTACGTTTTCTGCCGATTTGCGGAGGCCCGCAGAATCAAAAAGCTGTATAACCCCGGCCACAATCAAAATCATCGCCGTTCCGATGACGACCCACGCAGGGAACTTTAATCGTTTAATCACAAGAAACTTCCTTTCACGAAATGCTAAGACTCCCTAAGGATACAGGAAAAACCTCTTTTGTAACATAGACATTACAAATATTTCACTACTGTTTCACCTTTTGTTCAAAAAGAAGACAGTTGTTCCCCAAGGGCGCAACTGTCTTACTCACTTTTTATAGAATCCTGTTTTTTCGAAAGAGCCAACAGCAGAATCATCCCGATGATGCTGGCTGTGCCCAGCCACTGATAAAAGCCGAACGGTACGCCCAGCCAGAAGACAGTCGTCAGCACCGCCGCCAGCGGCTCCAGGCTGCCAAGAAGACTCGTTTCCTTCGGTGCCAGGTTCTGGAGGCTTTCGATGTAAAACCAGAACGCGATCATCGTACCGAAAATGATGACGAAAGCGATGTAGCCGAATGCTTCAGTGTTCAGTCCCGACAAGTCGATCCGCCAAGGAGGATGGATGAAACTCAGCGCCACTCCGCCGATGACCATCGCCCAGCCGACAATGACCAAAGAGTCGAACCGTGCAAGCAGCGGAATGGCGTATAGTGTGTAAAAGGCGAGAGACACACCTGAGAGCACACCCCAGATGACGGCCGGCGCCGGAACGGACAGGCCGGAAAGCGACCCGTTCGTCAGCAGAAGAAAACAGCCTCCGAGCGCGAGAATGACTGTTGCCAAGTCTACCCGGCGGAATACAGCCTGCCTGCGGAGGACCAGGTAAACAATGATCATGACCGGCGCCAAGTACTGGAGCAATGTCGCCACCGCGGCATTGCCGTGCCGGATGGAAGCCATGTATGTATACTGGACCGCCAGCATGCCGAGAAGCCCGAACACGATGAGTTGGATTCCTGTCCGCTTTTCTTTCCAGACACCGATGATCTGGGAGCGGTCCTTCATCAGATATTGGACAGCCAAAAGAAGCAGCCCCGCAATGAGAAGCCGGGTCGTGACGAGCCAGTTGATGTCGATTCCATACTGCTGGAACAGCTTTTGCGCGACGGTGCCGCCGACGCCCCACAATGCCGCTCCCGTGATGACAAGGAAAAACCCTGTTTTTCTTGAAGTGTTGCCCATCGTGCTCCCCCCCCCCGTATTTCTCTTTTAAAAAGACGCTTCCGGGATACGGAAGCGCCCATTAACCTTGTTTGTTTACGGGGGCCTGTCTTATGTTGTCATGGCTTTTCAGCCAATGCCGGATTCCTTTTCCCGCGTACGGTTCATCAGCAAATCTCGGAATGACATGAAGGTGGGCGTGCGGGATGTGCTGGCCCCCGGTCCCGCCGGCATTCCACCCGATGTTGTAGCCATCCGGCGAAAATTCCCGATCAAGCAGCTTCTTCGCTTCCTTCAGCAGATCCTGTGTTGCCTGCCACTCCTCGGGCGTGAGGTCGAATACCGTCCCGCGATGGGCTGCCGGGACGATTACCCCGGAGCCTTTCAGCACTTCCTGCGGCATCGTCAGGAATCGGCAAAGGTTATTTTCCAGTACGATTTCCTGCCCTTCCATCAGGGAAAGGTCGCAGAACGGACAGTGTCCGCCGCTCACTGATCCACCTGGTAGAACACCCAGAAACTAAGCAGGACGACGAGGATGACGAGAATGAAGATTGTGAGGAATACAATGACGAACTTTTTGCCATCCATTACATGGCGCCTCCCGATTTCAGGCGGAAGCCTTCTTCCTTCAAGTACAGGCGTGCTTCCTTGGCGGAGTCGAACCCTTCTTCAAGGTTCTCCCCATAATACAAGTTGAAGTAGCCGTTCTCTTCTTTCAGATGGAGTTCGATGCCTTCACGGTTCACCCACGCTTCATTGACCGGTTCGCCAGCCGGGTCGGCTGAGAGGTAGCGGATCGATTCGGCGATCACTTCTTCCAGCTCGTCCTCCGAGAAGTCACGGATGTTGATAAACCCTTTTTTGTCCGCCTCGTATTGGGGCAGTTTGCCGACGTAGACAAAGCCGTTGCCGTTTTCATGCAGGTGGCGCACGACGATCTTCTTCTCATGGAGCGATTCTTCGTAATGGTAGTTCACGCGCCCCATCGATACTTCCTTCCGGGTCAATTCCGGGAAGTTCGCGATGATGGCTTCTTTTTCTTGAAAACTGAGCATGCTAAACACCTTCCTTGTCTCTTTCTGTTCTATCCAGCATTCTCGCTGCTTATTCTTCCACGACGAGCCCGAACGTGCGGGCAAAGCCGATTGCCTGCTCGCGCGTCACTTTGCATCCTGCAAGTTTTGACGGCGTCACGGTGATCCGGCTGAATTCCGCTTTGGTCAGGTCGATGCCGTTAAGATCCGTATCGAGAAAGCTGATGTCATCGAGCCGGTTTTTGCCGAATGCGACGGCTTTCAACGAACAGCCGACGAAATCGGCCGACTCCAGCTCGCAGCCGCCGAATGCGACATTCCGCAGCTTCGAGAAGTTGAAGCTCGAATAACGTCCTGCGCAATCCGTGAAACGCACGTCCTGTAGCATCGATTCGCTGAAGACGGCACCGGTGAGTTTCGTTCCCCGGAATTCACATCGGTGCAGCGAAGACCGGGAAAAGTCCGCGTTCGACAAGTCGCACCCATCGAACACGACATCCATCAATTCTGAGGCAGGTGCGCGGAATCCGCGGAAATCGGTTTTCCTGAACACGACGCCGTCGAAGATGACCCGGCCGCCGGCAATCGCCTGTCCGCCCTCCACACAGGATGCGCGAATGGACGAATCCTCTTCTTCGAATGCGCCTTCCCAGGAGAATTCCGGCAATCCTGCCGCCAATTTCGGCGCACGGATTTTCATATCGTTCACCTCGTCCACCACTCGGCGAAGAGGACAAACAGAATCACCACGCAGATTGCGAGAACGTAAAACCACATCGGGACACTGTCCATTCCGAAAATCATGCGCTTTCCTCCCAGGCCCGCAATTTGCGGGTTTTCATGTTCCAAGTATACCTGTCCGCCAGCTCCTTCGCACCCCCCGGCGTTTACCCGGACCGGAAAGCGGAAACTATTAAGGGAGACATCCCCAAAGGAGGCGTTCGACAAATGAGAGCAGTGACATTCCAAGGCACAAAAGACATCCAGGTCAAGAACGTGGAAGCCCCCAAAATCGAAAAAGACGACGACATCATCCTCCGCATCACCTCCACCGCCATCTGCGGATCGGACTTGCACATTTATGCAGGCTCCATCATGACCCGTCCCGGATACGTCATCGGCCACGAACCGATGGGCATCGTCGAAGAAGTCGGCCCCGCCGTCACGAAAGTCAAAAAAGGCGACCGGGTCGTCATCCCGTTCAACGTTGCCTGCGGCGAATGCTGGTACTGCACACATGACATGGAAAGCCAGTGCGAACACCCTGACAGTAACCCGACGCCGGGCACCGACTTCGGCGGCTACTTCGGCTATACAGAAATGTTCGGCAACCATCCGGGCGGACAGGCTGAGTACATGCGCGTGCCGTTCGGCAACTTCCTGCCATTCGTCATCCCGGAATCTGCCGAAGTTCCTGATGAAGCGGTCCTCTTCATGTCGGATGTTCTCCCGACCGCCTATTGGAGCGTGCTCCACTCCGGCGTGAAAAAGGGCGACACGGTCATTGTCCTGGGCAGCGGACCGATCGGCCTCATGACCCAGAAGTTCGCCTGGATGATGGGCGCCAAGCGGGTGATCGCCGTTGATCATGTGCCGTACCGGCTGGCCAAGGCGAGAGAAATGAACAAGGCTGAAACGGTCACCTACCGAGACCCGGAAGAGACCGGCAACTATCTCAAAGAACTCACATCCGGCGGCGCCGATGTCGTCATCGACTGCGTCGGAATGGACGGAGAAAAGACCGTTCCGGAAAAGGTGCAGCACAAGATGAAACTCCACGGCGGTTCGCTCACCGCGCTCCGTACTGCCCACCGCGCCGTGCGGCGATTCGGCACCGTCCAGCTGACCGGCGTCTATGGCCTGTGGTACAACGCCTTCCCGCTCGGGCGATTTTTCGAGCGCAACATCACGATCAAGTCCGGCCAGGCGCCCGTGCCCCACCTCATGCCGGAGCTGTTCAGGATGATCACCGAAAAACAATTCGACCCGACCGAAATCATCTCCCACATCGTCCCCCTCGAGGAAGCGCCTATTGCGTACAAGACGTTCTATGAACATGGGGATGAATGCACAAAAGTCATCCTGAAACCTTAAGCGGTCCTATCATTGAAAGGCTTCCCTGAGTGCGGGGAGGCCTTTTCTTTCCGAAAAGTATTCCGCTTGAATTGATTGTTGGTCGGGAGGTTGATAAGAACCCCATTTCCATCCGAGATATTTTCACAAACCCCGCATCCTTGCATGCTTTTGTCATTTCCCCTCCCTTCAGGCGCAAATCAATGGTATACTGTACGAGTTATTAGGGGGGTCGCCCGAACATATAAAAAACAGGCGGCCAAAAAATAGAAGGGCTGATTTACATTTATGAAAACGCGAATGAAGCGGCCCGGCTGGCCAGCATGGACCCTATCGGCCATGCTGGCCCTTACCGCCATGCTTGGAATCGCCTTTTCGCAGACCGGTAAGCCGGATGGGATCGGCGAAAACCCGGCTATCGCGGACGCGGCCGTAACGAAGGAACTTCCGGAAACTCCCGGCCTTCAGCTTCAGACGGTTACGGAACAGACAAAATGGTATACGATGGACATCAATATGGTGACGGCGGATCATCAAGGAGTAGAAAAGCCGATCACCAAGTGGATCGACGAGCAGAAAGACCTTTTTGAAGACAGTGTCGATGAATATAAAACTCTGCTTGCAGACGGCGAGCGGGCCCAACTCAGGCTGACAGCGGAAAAGCTGCCCCATCACGGCAGTCTCTACAGCCTGCTCTACACGTCGTATCAGTACACCGGCGGCGAAAACGGCACGATGAAGATCAAGCCGTTTAACATCGATCCTTCCGAGGGCCGAATCGTTGAACTGGCGGACCTGTTCGATCTCGAACGTGACGGCCCGGTTCTCCAGAAAATGGTGAAAGAGCACCTGCTGGAGCAGAAACAGCTGAAAGACAAACTCTTCAACGACTTGCTTGCAATGGCGCTGAACGATCCGACCTCCTGGAAATGGGCAATCCGCAATGACCGGCTCTCGATTTATTTCGACGAATATGAAGTCGCGGTTGGAGCCGCAGGCGTCGTCCGGGCGGATCTCCCGCTGGATGAAGTGCGCGATTTCCTGAAAGAAGAATATACCGGACGGCTTTGACCGTCCGCCTTTTTCCAAGACCCCGATCGGGTCTTTTTGTTTTCTTTTGAAAGGAACATCCTCTTCATGGTTGCTGTCCTTATCATAAAGACTTTTTGTGGCACCCGGGATTTATTATGCCTTCATGCATGAACAGGATGTCCGGGTGGTAAAATGGAAAGATAAAGGAGGTGATTGTGCATGGTGAGACGGTTGTTCGGACTGATTCTTTTTGCCGTCCTGGTCTTTCTTGCCCGCCCGCTCTGGGAAGAACCGCTGTCCCGCGTCGTCGATCTGTCATTCCTTGACCGGGCAGACAAGCTGATTGCAGACATCGGCGGGCAGCCAGCGGTCGATCTGGCCATCGGCAAGCTGAATGAAGGCGCCAATTCGCTTTATGCGAAGTTGGAGCAGTCCGTCAAGGACGAGCGTGCCCACCAGTCTTCCGGCGCGGAGGCTGAAAAGCCGGAGCTCGAGCGGCCGGAGTCCGTTCCGATCACCGTGCACAATATCGGAATCGGGGACCCCCGGGAGCTTGTCCAGGCAGAGCTCGGTGAACCCGCCCGCTCCACGACGAACGAATACGGCACCGAATGGCACGCCTACCATGACGGCTACCACAATTTCGCGATGGTGTCATTTGACGGTGATGGCCGCGTGAATGGCCTGTACACCAACCAGGACATCATCGCCTCCACGAGCGGCATCGCCTACGGTTCCCGGAAAGCTTCCGTCCGGGCGGAATACGGGCGCCCGCTCGACCGCATCGTCAAAGGGCGCAGTGCTTTTCTGATCCAAAGCAACGGCGAGTACGACGTGTTCGAGATCGACAACAGTTATGTCACCGTCTTTTATGATCTCCACCGGAACGATACCGTCACCGCCGTCCAAATCATCGAAAAGGAACTCGAGCAGGCGCACGGCGCCCTTTACGGAGCCGCAGATCCCGAATTGAAGGAAGGGTTCGAGCGCCAGCTGTTCGACCTGACGAACGCCGCGCGAGTGGCGCACGGCTATGGGGTCCTCGACTGGGACGGGCGCACTGCCGCCACTGCGGTCAAGCACAGCGAGGACATGGCGGTGAATGACTACTTCGCCCATGAAAACCAGCAGGGCCAATCGCCGTTCGACCGGATGGCGGAAGACGGCATCCAGTTCCGGGGCGCCGGAGAGAACCTCGCCTACGGCCAGCCGAGCAGCATCTTCGCCCATGAAGGGCTCATGAACTCGCTCGGCCACCGTAAAAACATCCTGAACGAAGACTTCCGCATGCTCGGCGTCGGTGTCGCCTTCAATGGAGAAGACCAGCCATACTATACGGAGAACTTCCTGTTTAAATGAGCATATGAAAACCGCACGCGGCCGGCGTGCGGTTTTTGCTTGGTTATTTTTTGTTGAATGCTGCGCAGGCGATGCGGGAACCCGAATTTCCTGCCGGGTCTGTCTTGTAGTCATCCGGTCCTTCATGGACGACGACCGCACTGCCGTCCTCATCCAGCAAGTAGCCCGGATGGCCCTCCTTCAGGGAGATATACTGTGAAACCGTTTCGAGATCGACCTTGCCCTCATCGTCCACTTCAATGTTCGGCAGATCTCCGGCATGGAAGCCTTTCGGGTTTTCAAACCCATGCTGTTTATGTTCCGGGTTCAAGTGGGCCCCCGCGGACTTGAAGTCGGGCGGCGTGCAGTCGCCCTTTTCGTGCACATGAATGGCCTTGGTTCCGGGTTCAAGCCCCTCCGCCGTAATCCGGATGCCCGTTCCCTGCTTGTCTCCTGTCAGGAGGACGGTTCCGACCGTCTCCCCTTCGGTATTGATCAGGTCCGACTCTACTGCGGTGGTGACTCCCTCGCTCATGACCGGAATCTTTACCTCTTCCTCGCCCGTCTGCATGCCGCATCCGGCAAGCACTGCAACTGTCGCTGCTGATGCGTATATCCATTTCTTCATTTCAATCATCCTCCTTCTTCAGGAGGATGGTCAACGCGGCGAAAAGGTATTCATCGGAGGGGCGGCGTCCGACTGGGACCGTTTAGCTGTAGTGGTTATATTGCATTTCCTCGCCCCATGTTGCATTTCCGCACCCCATATTGCATTTCCGCGTCCCATAGTGCAATCTCCCGACCCATGTTGCATTTCCGCGTCCCATAGTGCATTTCCGCGTCCCATAGTGCATTTCCCGACCCATGTTGCATTTCCGCGCCCCATATTGCATTTCCGCGTCCCATAGTGCAATTTCCCGACCCATAGTGCAATCCCCCAACCCATACGGCAATCTCCCGACCCATAGTGCAATCCCCCAACCCATACGGCAATCTCCCGACCCATATTGCATTTCCGCGTCCCATAGTGCAATCTTCCGACCCATATCGCATTTCCGCACCCCATATTGCATTTCCGCGTCCCATAGTGCAATCTTCCGACCCATAGTGCAATCCCCCGACCCATACGGCAATCTCCCGACCCATATTGCATTTCCGCGTCCTATAGTGCAATCTCCCGACCCATCCAACACCACCGCCAACATCCCCGGATCCAAAAAGCACCCGCCCCCAAGGGGA
>NZ_FNAR01000019.1 GCF_900101985.1 Bhargavaea beijingensis | reverse complement strand
CCGGTAGAATATCTGTTCAAATAGATCCGTGTCCTTGAAACGTCGTTCGTAGTTCTTGCCGAAAGTCGAAAAATGAGGCACCTTATCATAGAATCCGAAGCCAAGGAACCATCGGTAAGCCAAGTTCGTATGGACCTCTTCGATGGTCCGACGCATCGAACGGATGCCAAAGGTGTATTGGAGAAATGGCAGTTTGATGAGAACAACCGGATCGATGCTGGGACGGCCACGGTCCGAATACAGATCCTCTACAAGATCATAAATGAACGAAAAGTCGATGGCCTTCTCGAGTTTCCTGACCAGATGGTCCTCCGGGACCGTATCATGTATTTGTTTTCCGGACTGATTGGGTTGTCATTGGTCGGCATGTTCCTGGAATCATGGAGGCTCATTCTTTATCCGTATCTGGTTGTCATCGGTGTGGCCATTACGGTGGGAATGTGGAATGTAGTCAAAAAAAGGCCGGGAATGCTCTGGGTTCCGATCCTGATTGCCGGAGGCTATCTCGCGTTGTTTATCATTCTGGACGTCATTACACGGAATGACCCGGCTGGAGGGAGCTCCTATGTTCTGGGCATGACTCCGGGTCTTGCGATTTATCTGCTCGGCATCCTGCCGTTGGCCGTCCTTGCCTCTCTGATTTATGCCCTGATCTTTGATCCGGGTGACGTGGCGGAGATGGAACAAGAATTCAGGACAGGGGAGGCTGCTGAATGAACGTCACGATCATCGGCATTGTTGCGTTCTATCTGGTCATCTGTATTCTGATCGGTGTATGGGCTACACGAAGGACAAAATCAGCCAGTGATTTTCTTGTGGCAGGCAGGAGCCTCGGCATGTTCGTCATGGCCATTGCAGCGTTCACGTCCATACAAAGCGGCTTCGGCCTTCTAGGAGGGGCCGGACAGACCTTTACAGGGGGGATGGGCTTTGCCGCAGGTGTCCTCATTGCAGCTCCGCTCGGCTTTGCCCTGACCTGGTTCCTGGTCGGCAAGCGGATCTGGATGATGGGTGAGCACGGGGATGTTTTCACTCTCGGAGACGTGGTGGAGAAACGCTACAACAGCCGCTCCGTCCGCGGATGGCTCGGCTTCGCGATCACGCTCGGTGTCATCGGGTATCTTGGCACGCAAGTGCAGGCGATGGGTGTCATCATGCATTCGATTTTTGGCGTCTCACCGGCAGTCGGGGCACTGATCGGTCTCGGGATTCTTGCTTTCTACTCGGTCGGCGGAGGGATTATCGCTTCCGTTTATACCGACCTGTTCCAAGGTGTCATCATGATTGTCGTTTCAATCATCATTTTCTTTTTCGCATTGAACCTCGGCGGCGGTATGCAGAACATCACGGAAACGTTACAGTCATCCGACCCGCTCCTTGCTTCTCCCTTCGGCAATTTTCCGTTGATTACGATTGCATGCTGGTTCCTCCTGTTCAGCCTGGGTGCGGCAGGACAGCCCCACTTCATCAATAAGTTCCTGATGATCAAGAGCGCGAAGGAACTTCGCTGGGGTGCGTTTACCGCCGGACTGGCTTATGCGATTACCGTGCTTCTCGTTGTCAGCATCGGACTGACTGCTCGCTCGCTTCAGATCCAGGGCCGGTTCCCGGAAGTTGCATCCGCAGATGATTCACTGGTCGTCTTTGTCACGGCGTATACGCCTTCCATCATTGGCGGTCTCGTACTTGCAGGACTACTCGCCGCAATCATGTCCACCGGTTCAGGTTTTGTCACGCTTGGTGCAGCGAGTCTTGTCCGGGATATCCCGCGGGCATTCGGAAAGGAAGTCAAAAATGAGCTGCTCTGGAACCGGATTGTCGTACTGGCTCTGCTCGTCGTGTCCACGCTGTTTTCTTTCTATATGGATACGCTCGTTGCGCTGCTTGGAGTTTTCGGCTGGGGAACCTTCGCGGCAGCCGTATTCCCTGCAGTCGTGCTCGGTCTGGTCTGGAAGCGGGCGACAAAACAGGGGGCGGTCACGAGCATCATTCTTGGGGTATTCCTGAACTTCACTTTTGAAATCCTCAAAAAGTATGGCATCAGTGTGCTTCCCGAAGGCGTCGTGGTGGGAGCCATCTCTCTTGTCATTTCGATCATCGGCTTTGTTTTGGTCTCGCTTCTGACACAAACTCAGGAAACAGCTGAAGTGGAACAGCCTCCGCTGAAGGCGATGGAAGGCTGAGGACTAACGGATAGGAGGGACCGCACATGGAAGTCGGATATTTGCTGGACCGGGTGGAATCCCGTCTGCAGACGCTCAAGCCTGACCAGGATGCCCTGGCGCTTGAAACCGGGGAAACCTGGACATACGGAAAGCTCAACGAGACCACCAACCGGTATGCCAATGCATTACTGGACAAAGGTGTCCGCAAAGGAGATCGCGTCGGTATTCTGCTGTTCAATTCGCTGGAGTACTTTGCCGTCTATTTTGCGGTTGCCAAGATCGGCGGGATTGCAGTCAGGATCAATTTCCGTCTGGAGACAGAGGAGCTGGCGTATATCCTGAACGACTCCGGTTCAAAGGTGCTTTGTTTTGACGCGTCACTGGCAGAACGGCTGGAGCCGATCAGAGGCTGTACTCCCGTAGAGACGTTCATTTGCTATGACAGGAACGCCGATAAGGTGCCGGACTGGGCGGAAAGCTGGGAAGTCCTTGGAGAAGGGGACAAGATGCTGGACCGGCGTCCTGAAATTGAGGAAACCGATCCGGTCATGCTGATGTACACGTCCGGAACGACCGGCCGGCCGAAGGGCGCGCTTTGGACACACAGGAACACCATCTGGTTCGCTGCGATGCAGTCGCTGAAATGGAACTTTGACGGCAACACGGTCGGCATGACGACGGGACCCCTTTACCATGTCGGGGCGATGGAAGACGTGGCGCTGGCCGTCCTGCTGTCCGGCGGGACGGTCGTGATCTCCCGGAGCGGGAACTTCGAAATCAGGCGGACACTTGAGGTGATCAAAGAAAAGCAGGTGTCGGATATTTTCCTGTTTCCGTTCATGATCTATGAAATGCTGAAACTGAGTGATATTGAATCGTACCGGCTGGATTCCCTGCAGAGAATTTATTCGGGAGGCGACCCGATCATTTCCTGGGCAATTGACCGGCTTCACGAGCTATTCCCGCATATCGGGCTCATTCAGGTATACGGCCTGACGGAAGGAACGCCGATTGCCGTTTCACTCGATCCGTCGGATGCAGCAACCAAAGGCTACACCGCCGGCAAACCGATGCCGTTCACCGAGGTGAAGGTGGTCGATGACGAGGGCCGCACGCTCTCTGCCGGAAAGATCGGTGAAATCTGCACAAAGGGCCCGGCTGTCGTCTCGGAATACTGGAACAAAGCGGAAGCCAACGCCAAGACGTTCGTGGATGGCTGGTGCCATACGGGAGACCTGGGGGTCATTGATGCAGAGGGGTACCTGACAATATCCGGGCGCAAAAAAGACATGATCCGGAGCGGCGGGGAAAACATCTATCCGGTGGAAGTGGAAGATGTGCTCATCCGGCATGACGCCGTCCAGGACGTTGCCGTCATTGGAATCCCGGATCCGAAATTCATCGAGACGGTCTGTGCAGTCATCGTGAAGAAGCCCGGCCGGTCCGTTTCGGAAAAGGAACTCCTTGAGTTCGCCGGAGGCAAGCTGGCACGATACAAAAAACCGCGTTCTTTTGTTTTCCTGGATGAGCTGCCGAGGACTGCATCGGGCAAGGTGCAAAAGTTCCGGCTGAGGGACCAGTACAAGCACTTGCATGAACCGCAAGTGAATTCCTGAAGGGAGAGAATGGGATGTTTAATAAACATTATGACGAAGTGGAAGTCGGGGAAGAATGGGTGTCTGGCGGCCGTACGATCACCGAGGCGGACATCGTGAACTTTGCCGGTGTGAGCGGAGATTTCTATCCGCTCCACATGGACCGCGAATATGCCGGGAATACCCCATTCGGAAAGCCAATCGCACATGGCATGCTCGTTCTGTCCATTGCGACCGGCCTGATGAATTTCACGCCGGGGATCATCGCCGCATTTTACGGAATGGACAATATCCGATTTGTCCGCCCGACATTCATCGGCGACACCATTAAAGTCAGGATGAAAGCCGACGACAAGCAGGAGCGGAAAAATGGCACTGGGGTCATCGCCTGCAAGACGGAGATCGTCAACCAGAATGACGAGACGGTCATTGCGGGCACATTCAGAATGCTGGTCAACCAGGCGCCTGTAGGGGCGGAAGTGTAATGAGTTGAGGGCCGTCCGGAACGGTCCTCTTTTTTGGCGTGAAGGCCGATGTTCAGGCCGGAAAAACACACTTCACTCTGTTAATTTCCAAAAATCCTGTTTTTATCGGTTTTTTGTCTGGTTTTATGGGAATATTGTATGAAACGGGAGGGGATGTGGTTGGAAACCTTGAAAACCATCGATGAATTTGTAGCGGCGGCGATGGGATTCGATGCGGAGGTGCATCCGGGAAACCTGTTCGTGAGCCAGTCGCCTGAAAACGGGTTCGGGGCGGAAGAAGTGCTGATGGGTGATGAGGACTCGGTCAGGAAACAGGTCATGCAGGTGTTTGAAGTCTTGCTCGAAACCGAGCGGGGTTCGTACTATTTCCATTATCCGTTCAGTGATCCGGCCGAGATTGAAGAGATTGTGGCCAAGCTTGGAGCCTGTCTATGAACGCTTCCCGAAACTTGTTTTGCCGAGTGAAGAGATGGCCGAAAAGATTGCAGTTGCATAAACGAAAACTGACCGGTACCGGGCGGGTGCCGGTTTTTTCGTGCATCCGTTTAAACGGTTCGATTGCCTTTACTCCATTTGCAAAAAGTTGCGCCGGAAGTGTCTCTTCCGTGCAATCAAACGGATTCTGCGGGCATACCAGCAAAAAAACGGCTGTTATTGAATATTTCCGCGGACATATTTTTGTGAAATAAATATTTTGTGCAAAAGTATTTCAATCTGTCTGAAAATATGTATAATAAGGTCATTATTTCTTTTTCATGAGTATACGATATATCGCGTACCTTGAATATCGAGGAGGAAGATGTTTGATGGAGAACATGCAGATCAGCATCAATGAAAGCCAAAAACGCAAAGCCAAGCCATCCACGGACGGCATTGCTTTCGGGCGCAACTTCACAGACCATATGTTCATCGCGGATTACACGGAGGGGATTGGCTGGCACGATCACCGGATCGTCCCGTACGAGCCGATTACGCTCGATCCGTCCGCGATCATCTTCCATTACGGACAGACCGTATTCGAAGGCCTGAAAGCATACCGTGCTAAAGACGGCGCGATCCGACTTTTCCGGCCGGAAGAAAACTTCCGCCGGATGAATGAATCTTGCGACCGTCTGTGCATGCCTCAGATCAATGAGGAACATGCGCTGGAAGCCCTAAAGACGCTCATCAAGATTGACAGGGACTGGGTGCCTGAAGCCGAGGGAACCTCCCTCTACATCCGCCCCTACATGATTGCGACCGAGCCTCATCTCGGTGTCGCGCCATCGCTCACGTATCAGTTCATCATCATCCTGTCTCCGGTCGGGATGTACTACAAGGAAGGGATCGCTCCCGTAAAAATCCTTGTCGAGAACGAATTCGTCCGTGCGGTGGCAGGCGGCACAGGCGCGGCGAAAACGGCAGGCAACTACGCCGCTTCACTCAAGGCGCAAGCAGTGGCGGAGAAGATGGGTTATTCCCAAGTGCTCTGGCTCGATGGCGTGGAAAAGAAATACGTCGAGGAAGTCGGCAGCATGAACGTCTTCTTTAAAATTGGCGGCGAAGTCATCACACCGGCGCTAAACGGCAGCATCCTCGGCGGCATCACGCGCAAGTCGATCATTGAGATGCTGAAGCACTGGGGCATTCCGGTGACCGAGCGCCGGATCTCGATGCAGGAAATCAAAACCGCCCAGCAGGAAGGACGCCTGAAGGAAGCATTCGGTACCGGAACAGCGGCCGTGATTTCTCCGATCGGCGAATTCAGCTGGAAAGGGGAAGCCTTCACCATCAACGGCGGCCAGGCCGGCGAACTGTCGTCCAAACTTTATGAAGAGCTGACCGGGCTCCAGAGCGGCTTAAAAGAAGATCCGTTCAACTGGGTCACGGAAATCCGTGAAGAAGCGGCCGTCCGCAATTAATCATTAAAAAGCTCCCCCTGCGGGAGCTTTTTGTAATGCGCCTGATCGGAAAGGCCGGTGTTGCTTAACACTCAAAGAGGATTGCTTAACATTCGAACCGGTTTACTTAACACTCAAAGAAAAAAGCTTAACATTCACGAATAAAGAGAAGATCGGTTGTTTGCACGGCTGACCAGCATCGGCAAGAAGATCTCGACTTCTTCGCCGGAATCTGCCGGATAATAAACTTCGATGATCCGTTTTTCTGTGTCCATCTGATGCCCGTTGCAGGCTGCCCAACTCAGCAAATCAGTGTGTAACTGATTTAGGCCTTCCATCTTTCCTCTTGCCGTGGCGTAATCCCCCTCAATTTCACAATAACTCATTCCGAGGGGCACGTTCCGTGCGGGACCTTCCACCATCAGGCCCACGCAAAATTCTCCTTCCGGTTGGTCAACGCTTTTCTTAGGCTCGAATATAGCGATTTCAGTAACTGCTGCCGGCCCGATTTCCCCCGACCGCGACATGACTTCGCGGGCGACGCCCGGAACAATCGCGCCAAATTCCTCAAATGCCCCTTTCCCTTTAATGCCCACCAACCTAAATGTCCTTTTGACCATCCTGCCTTTCATTTGCCGCCTCCTTCGTCCGTCACTTATAGTAGTTCTGCACATCACCGGCCGATTCCTATCAAAACCGTTTTTGTTCGGGTCAAAAAGGGCATAATAGTATAGACAACAGACGGAGGGGTCATCATGAACACATTGGAAAATAAGATGCTTGTAAAGGAAGACTTCAGCACCAGGAAGGATCTCCCTGAATGGCTGCTGCGTGAATATGATACATTCCGGAAAACGGTGACGAACAAAACGTTTCCTTGCTACTTCGGGATGGCTGCAGAACTTGGCGGGGAGTTGCGGTATGCCTATATTGAGAGGGAGGACTGGTCCAACCTGCCGCAGGCACTGACGGAATTCCTGAAGCTTTTCGAAAAACCGAAGCACAAGAGACATGGATTCTTTGTGTTTGTTGAACCGTTTGAGGAAGAGGGCACGCTGGAAGATTACCGGAAAGAGTTTTGGGAGATCCTCCAGTACTTGCACGAACAGGACCCGGTGGAATGGCCGGAGGATGCACCGAAGGATCCGGACCATCATCTGTGGGATTTCCGCTTTGGCGGAGAACCGATTTTCGTCTTCGGCAATGCACCGGCCTATAAGCAGCGGAAGACGCGCGACCTCGGCAATGCGATGGTTCTCGGATTCCAGCCCAGGAAAATCTTCAAGGGGCTGGAAGGGACCGAGCCCGGCGGCATCAATTCACGTGAAAAAGTCCGCGAGCGTGTTGAGAAATGGGACAACCTGCCGAAGCACCCGGACATCAGCCACTTCGGTGATCCCACACACAACGAATGGAAACAGTTCTTCATCGGCGACGATGCGATTCCGATCGAAGGCAAGTGCCCGTTCAGGCATAAGGACATGGACTGAAACGCCTTGCAACGCAAAACGCCTCCCGTCACCGGGAGGCGTTCACTTATGCTTCAAAGGCAACCAGGTCGTCGCGGACCACTTTCTTGTATCCGACAATTTCCTGGATTTCATCGCCGTCGATCGTTTCTTTTGTCATGAGCGCATCGACGAGCCGTGCGTATTCGGCCGGGTGGCTCTTGATGAGCAACTCGGCCATCTCAAGCGCTTCGTTGAACAGTTCCTGCATGCGCGCTTCTTTTTCGTTATTGTTGAACGTGAGTTGGAACCCTTCTTGAAGAAGGCCGGTGTCCACCATTTCCTCGAGCAGATGCTTTGCCTGCTGGACGTCGCCGCCGACGCCGATGCTGTGCTCGCCGAGGTGGATCCGTTCGGCGACGCCGCCCGCGAGAATCATCGCGACGCGGTCAAGCTGCTCGCTCACGGTCGAAAGATGCAGTTCCTTCTGCAGCGGCGCAACGTAGCCGAGGGCCATGCCGCGGGGAATGATGGTCGCTTTCCGGACGGAGCCCGGGTTCGTAAGTGCCTGGACAAGTGCATGTCCGGCTTCGTGGATGGCGACACGGCGCTTTGTTCGGGGGTCGTTCAGCGAGCGGGCAGTGCTGCCGAGAATGGTGCGGTCGATCGCAAAGTCAAGGTCCGGCTTCGCGATTTCGGTCCGGCCGTCCCGCAGTGCCCGCCGGCTCGCCATCTCGAAGAGGGAGCTCAGCTCGGCGCCGGAAAAGCCGGATGTGCTTTCCGCCAGCGCGTCAAATGATGCGGCGACTTCCGGAGCGAAAACTTTGCCTTTTGTATGGATGTCGATGATTTCACGGCGTCCTTGGGTGTCCGGAAGCGGAACCTGGAACTCGAAGTCGATCCTTCCCGGACGCACGAACGCATCATCCAGCATGTCTTTCCGGTTCGTCGCCGCGATAAATAGGATGCCGTCGTTGTCGTTGCCGCCGTCCAGTTGGACCAGAAGTTCGGTAAGGGTCTTTTCCGATTCCTCGCCGCCGTGCTGCTTCCGTTTTCCGGCAAGCGCATCGACCTCATCGATGAAGATGACGGCCGGCCGCTGTTTGCGGGCGTTCTGGAAAAGGGTGCGGACGCGGGAAGCCCCGACGCCGACGAACATTTCGGTGAATGCCGCACCGCTTGAGGAAAAGAAGGTCGCCCCGATTTCCCGGGCAATGGCCTGTGCAAGGAGCGTTTTCCCGGTGCCCGGAGGCCCGTAGAGCAAGATGCCCCGTGGAGGCGTCAAACCGACTTCTTCAGCGGCCTTCGGATCCTTCAGGACTGCAAGCGCCTGTCCGATTTCGTCTTTCATCTCATCCGGGATGCCGCCGATATCGTCAAGTGTGACATCCGGGAGCGGAGCAGCCTTTGCCGCACTCTGCTTCATCGAGGAAGCTGTGCCGAGCTTACCCTTTCGGTAAAGGATGAAAAACGTTGCCGCGATCACGCCTAAAATCCCGGCGAGGAGCAGCCGGTCTGCTGTGCTTTGCTTGGAGTACTCATAATTTACCGCGTGATTGACAACCAGCTGTTCGACGCTCTGGCTGTTTGGCGGCACGTTCGTGCGATACGTGCCGTCCGGCGTCTTGAGTGTCAGTGTTCCGGAAGCCGATTCGGTGAGAGTCATCGCGCCGGCGTCAGTTTGGACCAGTTCCTGGATTTTTGCGAACGGGACCTCGGCCGGCCGGGTGCTGTTATACCAAAACCACCCGGCACCACCGACCGTCGTGACGAGTAGCAATACGACAAGAAACACTTTGGTAGGTAGTTTGGAAATCGGCTTCAAGACCGTCAACTCCTAAGTCAGAATAAGCCCATTATAGCGGATTTCCTTGTTTGTTTGTAGGGGAAAGCGTTGAGTGATATCTTACAATTTATTGTCGATGGAAATAGAATGGTACGCATTAAAGAATGAACATTCATTCATTTTTCCTTGACAGTCGTTCTCCGGAAGTTGAAAATGAAGGAAGAGTCAATGTTTTCAATCGATTGTAAAGGGGTGGGGGATATGCTGAAACTGCCGGTGATCGTGGCGCCGATGTTTTTGGTGTCCAATCCGGAAATGGTGATCGAATCGGGGAAGGCGGGCGTCATCGGGACGTTCCCGCTGCTGAATGCGAGGCCGGTCTCAAAGTGCGCGGAATGGCTGCATCAAGTAAAGGTTGGACTGGGCGACATGCCTTGGGGAGTCAACTTCATCTGCCACAAAAAAGCGAATCAGCGTTATGGGGATGACTTGGAACTGATCAGGGAATACGAACCGCCGATCGTCATCACCTCCCTCGGCCATCCGGGAGAGGTTGTGGAAGTGGTTCACGCTTACGGCGGCAAGGTTTATTCGGATGTCGCGAACGTCAGGCATGCGAGCAAAGCGGCCCAGACTGGCGTTGACGGCCTGATTCTCGTCTGCGCGGGCGCAGGAGGGCATGGTGGCCTGCTGAATCCGTTTGCTTTTGTCTCGGCGGTGAAAAAGTTCTACGACGGGACAATCATCCTTTCCGGGGCGATGTCCTCGGGAGCGGACGTGGCAGCGGCACGGGCCATGGGTGCGGATTACGCCTATCTCGGCACCCGTTTCCTCGCAGCGGAGGAAAGCGGTGCGTTCGAAGACTACAAGCAGATGGTGATCGATTCAACGGTGGCGGACATCATTTACACTGATGCCATCAGCGGAGTGCCGGCCAACTTCCTGACGCCTTCTCTGGTTAAGCAGGGGCTTGACCCGGAAAACCTGAAGGGGACCTCGGGCAAGCTCGATTTTTCCGGTGAAGACGAGATCAAGGCCTGGCGGGATGCCTGGTCGGCCGGACAGGGAGTCACCAACGTCACCGAGCGTGAAACCGTCGCCGAAATTGTGGAGAAGCTTGCGGATGAATACGAAACAACAATCGCCAGGCTATCGGAAGACCGGAGCGGGATTGTTCATTAAGGCAAAAGGAGCACCGGCAGATGCTGGTGCTTTTTGATGGGGATTTTTTTGGTGTGCCGGGCAGCGGGGTGGACGGGAAATGGAGGCGGACAGGAATTCAGGAGGTGCGGTCGCGAATTCGGGAGTTGCGGCCGTAAAACCCGCTGTCTCCCAATCAAATAAGAGAATGGGAACCTGGGGGCCGATGCGTTATAATGAGAGTCACACTGAAGAATCGGGGGATCGTCATGGACCGGATCATGCTGATCGGGCCGGGCGGAGCGGGTAAATCAACGCTTGCCCGGGAACTGGGGGAACGGCTCGGCACCACCGTCCTTCATCTGGATGCGCTTCTGTGGAAGCCGGGGTGGAAGCTTACGACACGGGATGAACAAAAGGAGATTCAACGGGACCTCTTTGACGGGGACCGCTGGATTGTTGACGGCAACTACGGAGCAACGATGGATCTTCGGCTGCAGGCTGCCGATACGGTCATTTTCATGGATATGCCGAGGCGCGTCTGCATGTATGGAATCATCCGACGCCGGATCCGGTATCACGGAAAAACCAGGCCGGACATGCAGAAGGACTGCCCGGAACGACTCGATTTTGAATTTGTCAAATGGGTCTGGAATTATCGGAAATATAAAAGGCCGGGAGTTCTCAAAAAACTGGAGAGCCTCGGTCCTGACAAACAAGTGATGATATTGAAAAGCAGAAAGGACGTCCGCCGGTTTCTTGAGGAAATCGGGCGGCGTCCTTCATGATTGGAGTGTCAACCATGCTTGAGCAGGCGCATGAACAACTGAAAACGTATTTTGGCTATCCGTCTTTCCGGCCGGGACAGGAGAGGGTGATCGGGCAGGTGCTGACCGCCGAGGACACCCTGTGTGTGATGCCGACCGGCGGCGGGAAGTCGGTGTGCTACCAGATTCCTGCGCTCGTCAGGGAAGGCACGACACTCGTCATCTCCCCGCTCATCTCGCTGATGAAAGACCAGGTCGATGCACTGAATGAAATCGGCATCCCTGCGGCCTATATTAATAGCACGCTGTCGCTCGATGAATTCCGCTATACGATGGAGCGGGCAAGGGCGGGGGCCTATAAACTTCTATATGTTGCGCCGGAGCGATTCGAGTCTGACTTCTTTCTCCAGGACCTGGTCCGGATGGATATCCCGATGGTGGCGGTTGACGAGGCGCACTGCATCTCGCAGTGGGGCCATGATTTCCGCCCGAGCTATCGGCTGATCGGCAGTGTTGTCGAAGCGCTGCCCGAGCGGCCGGTGATCCTCGCGCTGACCGCCACGGCAACTCCCGAAGTACGGGCGGACATCTGCCGGCAGCTGAATATACCGGAGGCCAATACGGTTCTGACCGGATTTGAGCGCGAAAACCTTTCCTTCTCAGTTGTCCGGGGACAGGACCGCGGCAAATTCGTCAAAGATTTCCTGAAGAAAAACCAGGAAGAAGCCGGAATCATTTATGCGGCTACACGCAAAACCGTGGATTCCCTATATGAAAACATGAAAAAAGCGGGACTGCCGGTGGCACGATACCATGCCGGGCTTTCTGAGGAAGAGCGGCGGGATGCGCAGGATGCGTTCCTGACTGACGAGGCGCGGATCATGGTCGCGACAAACGCATTCGGCATGGGCATCGACAAGTCCAATATCCGCTATTGCATCCATTACCAGGTTCCGAAAAACATGGAAAGCTATTATCAGGAGGCCGGGCGTGCCGGACGGGACGGATTGCCGAGCGAATGTATCCTGCTGTATTCTCCGCAGGACGTTCAGACGCAGCGTTTTCTGATTGACCAGACGGACGACCGTGACGGCATCCCGCGCGAGCTTGAAAAGCTGCAGTCAATGGTGGACTACTGCCATACCGAAGACTGCCTACAGCAGTACATCGTGCGTCACTTCGGAGATTCGGGTACTGACAAATGCGGCCGCTGCGGAAACTGCACCGATGACCGGGAACAGATCGATGTGACGGAAGATGCCCAGAAAGTGCTTTCCTGCATCATCCGGATGGGCCAGCGGTGGGGCAAGGCCATCACAGCCAAGGTGCTCTGCGGATCTGCAGACAAGATGGTAAAGGAGAGAGGCTTCGAAGAATTGTCGACCTACGGCATCCTGAAGGGCGACTACAGCATGAAGGAAGCGACGAACCTGATTGATTTCATGATTTCACGCGACCTGATCGGGGTGAGCCAGGGAGAGTTTCCGACCATCTTCGTCACTGCGATAGGCAAAGAAGTCTTGACGGGTGGCGAACGTGTCACGCGCAAGCAGGCAGTCGTGACCGTTGCAATTGGCGATGCCGATCCTCTTTTCGAAAAGCTGCGTGATCTGCGGAAGTCTCTTGCCGATGAAGCGGGGGTTCCGCCGTATGTCATCTTCTCGGACAAGTCGCTGAAGGACATGTGCGCCCGGAAGCCTGTTGATGAGGATAGTTTCCTCGAAGTCCACGGCGTCGGGGAAAACAAACTGGCGAAGTACGGGGACCCGTTCTTGGAAGCAATCCGTGAATTTGCCGGTACAGAGGTTTGAGGAGGTAAGCCGGAAGGTCAGCCCTGTATCAACCTTCAACCGGAGATTCTTTTCTGATTGCCGCGAATCTGAGGAATACCGAGGTCCGGAAAGACCTCATCATAACCGTACAACACTACAAAGAAACCCGTACAGGTAAAAAAACCTGTACGGGTTTTGGCATTTAAAAGATATGCTGGAAAAACGATCTGACGACATCAGCCCCTCCGATGAAGGTGCCGAGCGAACTGCCGATGTTGCCGAGGACGACGACGAGCAGGACACGTGTGGCTTTGTTCTCCCAGAAGCCCTTCACGCTCAACACATCATCCGCGAGCTTTTGAAAATCCTTTACGCTTGGGCGGGTGAAGTAGGCCTGTACGAGCCCCGAAAACCATCCGACGGCGAGCAGCGGGTTTAGGGAAGTGAACGGCGCCGCGATAAAAGCGGTCAGAACGGCAAGCGGATGCCCTTTTGCAAGGATCGTTCCGAGTGCCGCAAGGGAACCGTTCCACAGCAGCCAGCTGAGCATCTGGCTCGTGGCGACATCGCTGTTTTGCAGGAATGTGTAGGCGATGATCCCGATGATCAGGAGCGGGATCGCCCAGCCGACAACTTTCGGCCAAACCGGTTTTGGCGGTTTTTCGGTCAGTTTTTTCAGATCATGTTTTCGGTGAATCTCTTTTGTGATCCCGGGGACGTGTGCCGCCCCAAGCACGGCGACGATCTTCTTGCCCGGTGCAGTACGGATTTTCTCGGCCAGGTACTGATCGCGCTCGTCAATGAGCGGAGTTTTCAGCCGGGGAAACGCTTCAGTGAATTCGGCCAGGACCGCATTCAGTGTGTCCTGTGATTTCATTTTTTCCATTTCTTCTTCGGTGATGTCTTCACGGCTGAAGATGCCGGCAATGACCGAGGTGAGCAGTTGGGCCTTGCCGCCTGGGCCAAGGTTGCCCCAGATGCGGGAAAACGTGGTCTGGATGTTGCGGTCGGCAAGGACGAGTTTGGCGCCGGTTTCCTTCGCGGATTCGATTCCCTGGATCATCTCCGCGCCCGGTTTGACGTCGAACTGCTTCGCCATCCGGTTCTGGAAAGAGGAGATGGCCAGGTTCATCAGAAGAAGCGTCGCTTTCTTTTCCTTGATGACCTTGAAGATGTCCATGTCCTCCCAGCGGTTGCCGTTCGTGATGGCATCAAAACGCTGTTTGTCCAGCTCGACCGCAACGGTGTCGGGCTGTTCCCGGTCGATGACGTCTTTTACTTGCCGGGCGCTGAGTTTTGAAACGTGGGCCGTGCCAATCAGGATGATTTGTTTGCTATCCAGCTGGATCCGGGTAACGTTCTCCTCTTCGGGGGCGGATGCAGCCTCAAGTGGGTTGATTTGGTTTTCTTCCATATGATGATCCTTCATTTCTGTAGTGGTCATACTGTTAATGATGACGGAAGAACGGTTAAAGTTCAATATTTTGGGCAAAAGAATTGAGTAACCGGAATAAGCAGCGTATACTTATCTTGAATTCAAGATAAAAATCATTGGAGGCAACCAATATGGAAAGCTTGAAAGGAATGCACCATGTAACCGCAATTACGAGCTCAGCAGAAAAGAACTATGAGTTTTTCACATACGTGCTCGGAATGCGCCTCGTGAAAAAAACAGTAAACCAGGATGACATCAGCACGTACCACCTGTTTTTCGCGGATGATCGGGGAAGCGCAGGCACTGACATGACGTTCTTTGATTTCCAGGGGATTCCGAAGGGGACCCATGGAACTGATGAGATCCACAGAACTTCGTTCCGCGTGCCGGATGACGCGGCACTCGACTACTGGGTCAAGCGCTTTGACCGTCTTGAGATCAAGCACGACGGCATCAGGCAGCAGTTCGACCGCAACGTCCTGCCGTTCACCGATTTTGACGGCCAATTGTATCAGCTGGTTTCCGACGAAGGAGATACTGGCGTCGCGGCGGGCATTCCGTGGCAGAATGGGCCGATTCCGTTTGAATATGCCATCACGGGGCTCGGCCCGATCATCTTGCGCGTCAGCAATATCGACTATATGAAACAGGTCATGGAAAAGGCGCTCGGTTTCCGTGAAGTGGCCAAGGATGGATCTTTCTATTTGTTTGAGGTCGGGGAAGGCGGCAATGGCGCCCGGGTCATCATCGAGCACAATGCGGTTCTTCCGCGAGGGATGCAAGGATTCGGAACGATCCACCACAGTGCGTTCCGTGTTGAGGACCGCTCCGTGCTCGAAGATTGGATCAGCCATATGGAGGGCTTGGGATTCAGCACTTCCGGCTATGTGAATCGCTTCTATTTCGAGTCCCTTTATGCGCGTGTCTCGCCGGGGATTCTGTTCGAATTCGCGACAGACGGGCCGGGCTTCATGGACGACGAGCCGTATGAAACCCTCGGCGAAAAGCTCGCCCTCCCGCCATTCCTCGAACCGAAGCGGGAACAGATTGAATCCTACGTACGCCACATCGATACGAAGCGAAGCGACAAGGCAATTGAAAAAGAATATGAATAAGGGACGAAACCGGGCCGGCGCCCGGTTTTTTCTATTGGACGGATTCGCGACCGCACTCAAAGAATTCACGTCCCCCTCCATCATTTCACTGCATCCAACCCCAGTTCTGCGCCGGCATCATCAACGGCCCGTCCGCCGCATACGTTGTAAGAAACGAAGCACTGACTGGAGGCGATCAGTTGGACATCCTGGAGAAGGCAAAACGACATCGTGAAGAAGAGGACCGTCTAAAGTGGGAAGGGACATTCGCGGAATATCTGGAGATTGTCAAGGAGCGGCCGGAAGTGGCGCAGAATGCACACTCGCGTGTTTACAATATGATCAAGAGCCACGGAATCACGGAAATTGAAGGAACCCGTAGGTACGGCTTTTTCGGGGAGCAGATTTTCGGCCTCGAGGAATCGGTGGAGCGGCTCGTGGAGGAGTATTTCCATCCCGCTGCAAAGCGGCTCGATGTGCGCAAGCGGATCCTGCTTTTGATGGGACCCGTCAGCGGCGGTAAATCTACGATTGTGACTCTTTTAAAACGGGGGCTGGAGGCGTACTCGCGGACAGACGAGGGAGCGGTGTATGCCATCAAGGGCTGCCCGATGCATGAAGACCCGCTTCATCTGATCCCGATTCACCTCCGTGAAGATTTCCGCCGGGCTTACGGAATCCGGATTGAAGGGACGCTTTCGCCGCTGAATTCGATGCGGCTGGAGCGGGAATACGGCGGGCGGATCGAAGACATGCCTGTCGAGCGGATTTTCCTGTCAGAAGATAAGCGGGTCGGCATCGGAACGTTCACGCCATCCGATCCGAAATCCCAGGACATCGCGGATCTGACCGGCAGCATCGACTTCTCGACCATCGCGGAGTTCGGGTCTGAATCCGATCCGCGTGCATACCGGTTTGACGGGGAACTGAACAAGGCAAACCGGGGGCTGATGGAATTCCAGGAAATGCTGAAGCTGGATGAGAAATTCCTCTGGCATCTGCTGTCGCTCACCCAGGAAGGCAACTTCAAGGCGGGCCGGTTTGCACTCATCAGTGCCGATGAGCTGATTGTCGCCCACACGAACGAGACAGAGTACCGGTCGTTCATTGCAGATAAGAAAAACGAAGCGTTGCATTCGCGGATCATCGTTATGCCGGTGCCGTATAACCTGAAGGTGTCGGAGGAAGAGCGCATCTACCGAAAGATGATTTCCGACAGTGACATGGCCCATGTGCATATCGCACCGCATGCGCTCAGGGTGGCGGCCATCTTCTCGGTGCTCACCCGGCTGAAGCCGTCGAGGAAACAGGGCGCCGACATCGTGAAAAAGATGCGTCTCTACGACGGTGAAAACGTTGAGGGCTTCAGTGCGATTGATGTGAACGAACTCAAAAAAGAGTTTTCGGACGAAGGCATGAGCGGAATCGATCCGCGATATGTCATCAACCGAATCTCGTCCGCCATCATCCGGAAAGATGTACCGGCCATCAATGCGCTTGATGTGCTGCGTTCACTCAAAGACGGCCTGGCCGACCACGCATCAATCAGTGAAGAAGACCGGACCCGTTACATGGAGTACATCGGCATTGCACGCAGGGAATATGACGATATCGCGAAAAAGGAAGTCCAGAAGGCGTTTGTCTATTCCTATGAAGAATCCGCGAAGACGCTGATGGATAATTACCTGGATCATGTCGAGGCGTTCTGCAATAAAAACAAGTTGCGCGACCCTCTCACAGGTGAGGAACTGCCGCCGGATGAAAAACTGATGCGCTCGATCGAGGAGCAGATCGGCATCTCGGAAAACGCAAAAAAGGCATTCCGTGAAGAAATACTCATCCGGATTTCCGCCTATGCGAGAAAAGGCAAACGGTTCGACTATAACTCCCATGACCGCCTGCGGGAGGCCATCCAGAAAAAGCTGTTTGCGGACCTGAAGGACGTCGTGAAAATTACCACTTCGTCTGCGACGCCGGATGAAGCGCAGCTCAAGAAAGTCAACGAAGTCGTCGGACGGCTCATCGACGAACACGGCTACAACAGCACGTCTGCAAACGAGTTGCTCAGGTATGTCGGGAGCCTATTGAACCGATAAACTTCGGGTCCGGAATGCAATCCGGTTCATCATTGACGATAAGAAATCCAGATTGTCAGGCAGAGGCCCGCCGGACCGCGAGTCATGGCGGAGCTCCTGCTTTTTTCTTTCTGATTGGCCCGGCGGTTGCCCAAAACCCGATTATATTCTTTCATAATTCAGAACATTGTCAAGCGTCCGCTCCGTACTGCATAAGATAATGGAAACTCAAAAAGAAGAGAGGCGGGTGGAGCATGAACAAATATGGCCGGTTTGTCGTGTCGCAGGATGATTGGAGCCTCCACCGGAAAGGCCACGAGGACCAGAAACGTCATATGGACAAGGTGAAGAAGGCGATCCGGGATAATCTTCCAGATCTGATCAGTGAAGAGAATATCGTGATGTCGGACGGGCGCAAAGTAGTGAAAATCCCGATCCGCTCGCTCGATGAATATAAAATCCGCTATAACCATTCCAAGTCGGAACATGTCGGCCAGGGGAAGGGAGACAGCCAGGTCGGTGATGTCATCGCCAAAGACGGCAGCGGGCGCCCGGGACAGGGCAAAGGCAAGGAAGCGGGAGATGCGCCGGGTGAAGATGTCTACGAGGCGGAAGTGTCGGTAGCGGAACTGGAGGAAGCCCTGTTTTCAGAAATGGAACTGCCGAACATGGAACGCAAGGAACAGGCGGACATCATTACTGAGCGTATTACATTCAATGATATCCGTAAAAAAGGCCTCATCGGAAACATCGATAAAAAGCGGACCATCGTCTCTGCGATAAAACGGAACGCGATGGAAGGGCGCAGCGGGATCATGCCGATATTGGACGACGACCTCCGATTCAAGACGTGGGAAGATGAAAAACGGCCGGAATCCCGTGCCGTCGTGATCGCCATGATGGACACCAGTGCCTCGATGGGCGCATTTGAGAAGTATATGGCGAGAAGCTTCTTTTTCTGGCTGACCCGTTTTCTGCGGACCCGATACAGTTCGGTCGATATCGAGTTCATCTCCCACCAGACCGAGGCCAAGGTGGTGACCGAGGAGGAATTCTTCACGAAGGCGGAAAGTGGCGGCACACGTTGCTCGTCCGCCTATCGGATGGCGATGGAGCTGATCGGGGAAAAGTACAGCCCGGCTCGCTATAACATTTATCCGTTCCATTTCTCGGATGGCGAGAACATGACCTCGGACAATAAAGAAGTGCTCCGCCTGGTGGGAGAAATGCTGGAGGTCTCCCGCATGTTCGGCTACGGGGAAGTGAACGAACACAGCCGCTACTCGACGATGCTGACGGCACTCCGGACGGTGGACGATCCGAAATTCAGGCACTATGTACTAAAGGAAAAAGCGGATGTGTACCATGCGCTGAAAAGCTTCTTCCGGAAAGGGGAGGCGATCGGATCATGACCGATATGAAAGCACTGGAGCGGGCCATTGCTGAAATCACCGAGGTTGCGGAAGGGTTCGGGCTTGACTTTTATCCGATGCGCTATGAGATCTGCCCGGCTGATATCATCTATACATTTGGCGCATACGGAATGCCGACCCGGTTCAGCCACTGGAGCTTCGGCAAGCAGTTTCACAAAATGAAGTTGCAGTACGATCTCGGACTCAGCAAAATTTATGAACTCGTCATCAATTCGGATCCGTGCTACGCATTTCTTCTTGATTCCAACTCGCTTGTCCAGAATAAGCTGATTGTCGCGCATGTGCTGGCGCACAGCGACTTTTTCAAGAACAATGTCCGCTTCGCCAACACACGGGGCGACATGGTCGAAAGCATGTCCTCAACGGCGGACCGGATTGCGGATTATGAAGTGACGTACGGCAAGGACCGTGTGGAGCGCTTCCTCGATGCGGTGCTGACCGTCCAGGAACATGTGGATCCGTCTTTGATCATTGCGAGTAATGAAAAAGACCCGGATGAAGTTCCGGAGGTGAAAACCTCTCCATATGACGACCTATGGGCGCTTGACCGGACCCAGGGAAAGGATGCCCGCCAGGAGAGCCCGGCAAGAAAGAAAATCCCTGAAAGCCCGGAAAAGGACATCCTTCATTTCATCCAGGAGCACGGGCGGGACCTGGAAAGCTGGCAGCGTGATATCCTCACGATGATGAGGGAAGAGATGCTTTACTTCTGGCCCCAGCTGGAAACGAAAATCATGAACGAAGGCTGGGCGACATTCTGGCATCAGCGTATCATGCGCGAGCTTGACCTGACCCCTGCCGAAACGATTGAATTCTCCAAGCTGAATGCCGGGGTCATCCAGCCGTCCGCGACCTCGATCAACCCTTACACGCTCGGCCTGCGGATTTTCGAAGACATCGAGCGCAAGTATGACCACCCGGACGACCAGATGAAAAGACGGGGCATCCGGCCCGGAAGCGGCAGGGAAAAGCTGTACGAAGTCAGGGAAATCGAGTCGGATACCTCGTTTATCCGTAACTACCTGACAAAGGAATTGGCGGAGCAGGAAGACCTGTATCTGTTCGGCAAGCGCGGCCAGGAATACAGGGTCACGGAAAAGGATTTCGAAAAAGTACGCGAACGGCTCATTTCCTCAAGGGTAAACGGAGGCTTCCCTTACATCGTTGTGGAGGACGGCGATTACCTGCGGAACGGGGAACTGTACCTGACTCACCGGTATGAGGGAACCGAACTCGATCTTCCTTATCTCGAGCATGTGCTGCCGCATCTGCATGTTCTCTGGGGACGGACCGTCCACATGGAAACAGTCGTGGAAGGAAGGAAAATCTGCTTTTCCTGTGACGGCAAGAAAGTGACCCGGCGGGCCTTATCCTAACGAAAATCACATTCCTCCTTCCTGTCAGCGGAAGGAGGAATGTTTACATAATGAAATTATTTTCATCTTAAGCAGTTTCTTGGCATCTCCGCTGGATCGGGCGTTAAGATAAAGAGGAGAGAGGGAGTTGATCCGATGAAGTTGATCCGAGAAAACGCGAAGAAATTTGAAGGCATTCCGTTGTCTGTCCTCGACCTGGTCCAGGTCCGTGAAGAAGACACGCCGGCTGATGCGATTGAGAACAGCGCAAAGTTGATCCGCCGTGCGGATGAACTGGGATACAACCGATACTGGCTCGCCGAGCACCATAATTTCGAAGGCATCGCGAGCTCCGCGACGGCTGTTCTGATTGGCCGTCTTGCCTCGGAGTCGAAGGAGATCCGTGTCGGATCAGGCGGGGTCATGCTGCCGAACCACGCGCCTCTGATCATTGCCGAGCAGTTCGGGACGCTCGATGCGATGTATCCCGGACGTATCGACCTCGGCCTCGGCCGCGCTCCCGGAACCGACCAGCAGACGATGTGGGCGCTCCGGCGGAATTTAAAAGGCGGGCCGGATGAGTTTCCGCGTGATGTGGCGGAACTGGAAGCCTATTTCGAGGGCGGGGAGGACATGCCTGTGCGCGCATTCCCGGGTGACGGCCGGGATGTTCCGATCTGGCTGCTCGGCTCGAGTGGGTTCAGCGCCCAACTGGCAGCGAGAAAAGGCCTGCCGTTCTCATTTGCCAGCCACTTTGCACCGGGTTATATGGATGCCGCATTCGAACTTTACAGAAGCGGATTCGAGCCTTCCGGGAAGCTGGCTGAACCTTATGCCATGCCGGGCGTCAATGTCCTGATCGTCGATACGCAGGAAGAAGCGGAGTATCTGATCACAACACACATGCAGCAGTTCCTGTCCATCATCCGGAATAGCCGCGGCAAGATGAAGCCGCCGGTGGAGGACATGGAAGCTCTTTGGACGCCGTATGAGCGCCAGTATGTTATGCAGACACTTGATCCCCGTACTACGCTGTATGGCACGAAAGACAAGGTCCGGGAAGGATTGCTGCGGCTGATCGAGGAAACGCAGGCGGACGAACTCATCGTCAACACGGTGGCCTATGATACCGACAAGCGCATCCACTCCTACGAACTGCTTGCGGAAATGATGGATTAACGCAGAGACCCACTGCCGGAGCGGCAGTGGGTCTCTGCGTCTATTTGGCGACAGCATCTGCGGGAACAACCGGATCGGTTTCCTGGACGCTCTTTTTCGACCAGAACGTTGCCAGGACAGGTCCTGAAATGTTGTGCCAGATGGCCCCCCATACACTCGGCAGAGCGGCAAGCGGGCTGAAATGAGCGGTTGCGAGCGCTACGCCCAATCCGGAGTTTTGCATGCCGACTTCGAGCGAAATTGCCCGGCGATCGTTCTCATTCAAACCGAATGCCCTGGCAAGCAGGTAGCCGAACAAAAGACCGGCACTGTTATGAAGGAAGACCGCGACAAAGACGATGAAACCGGCAGACGCGACGTTTCCTGCATTCGCCGCCGTGACGGCCATGACGATGACGAGAATGGCAATCACCGAAATCAGCGGAACGACAGTGATGCTTTTCCGGACGAGTCCCGGAAGAAATCGCCGGACTGCCAGACCGAGTGCGATCGGCACGATGATCACCTGGACGATGGATAGGAACATTGATTTTGCATCGACTGGAAGCCATTGCCCGGCGAGCAGCAACAGAATTGCCGGAGTCGCAATCGGCGCCAGGAGCGTCGAGAGCGAAGTCATCGCGACAGACAGCGCCACATTCCCTTTGGCCAGATAAACCATCACGTTTGAAGCTGTTCCGCCCGGTACGCAGCCGAGGAGAACGAGGCCGGCGGCCAGTTCAGCCGGCAGTTGCAGAAGTGTGGCAATGATAAAAGCCGTAAGCGGCATGACCGTATACTGGAGCAGCACGCCGGTGATGACCGGAATCGGATTTGTGAAGACCAATTTGAAGTCGACCGGCTTCAGGGTGAGCCCCATGCCGAACATGACGACCCCAAGCAGGATGGTGATATAGGCGCCAAACGGCAGGAATGCATTGGGGATCAAGAATGCGATAACAGCGGCCGCAATAACAAAGAAGGCGAAGTTCCGTCCGGCAAATGAACTGATGGCTTCTAATACTCTCATGTCAGGCATCCTCCTTTGATGGGCTGAACAGCTTGCCCGGATTCATCAGATGATCCGGATCGAGCGCCCGCTTGATCGTTTCCATGACCGCCAAAGCAGCACCGTGTTCACGGGCCTGGTATTTCAGCTTTCCGACGCCGACGCCGTGTTCACCGGTGCAGGTTCCGTTCCGGTCCAAAGCATAACTGACGATTGCTTCGTTTAACTGTTCGGATTTCTTTACTTCCTCCGGATTGTTCATATCGATCATGAGGATGATGTGGAAGTTGCCATCGCCCACATGGCCGGTGATACCGCCGATCAGCCCCATCCTGTCCACTGTTTCCCGTGCGTGGTGCACCGCTCCGGCAAGTTCGGAAATCGGAACACAGACGTCGGTGACCATCATTTTGCGTCCCGGATTGCTGTGGATGTAGGAGTAGGCAAGATGATGCCTTGCTTCCCACAGCCGGTTCATGCCTTCCTGATCCATCTCGAATTCCAGGTTGTCGCAACCGAGGTCAGAGACGATTTCTTTTGTAAACTCGATGTCCTGACGGAGTCCGGCCACGTTGCCGCTGAACTCGAGGAACAAAGTCGGCTTCACCGGGTAATCGGTCCCGGCATGGCGGTTGACCTGCTGCATCGACGGCTCGTCCACCAATTCCACACGGGAGATCGGCACACCGGCCTGCTGGATCGAGACAACTGCGGTGACGGCGTCATCGATTGTCGGGAAAGAGGCTCTGGCCGCGGCGATTTGCTCGGGAATCCCATATACGCGGAGGGTGAGCTCGGTAAAACAGCCGAGTGTCCCTTCAGAACCGACGAACAGGCCGTTCAGGTGAAGACCGGACGCAGATTTGGCCGCTAGGCTCCCGGTATGGATGACGGATCCGTCTGCAAGAACCACTTCAAGATCACGCACTTGGTCCCGCATGACTCCGTATTTCACCGTTGTCGTGCCGCTGGCATTCGTGGCTGCCATGCCGCCGAGTGTAGCGTCGGCACCCGGATCGACGGAAAAGAAAAGGCCCCGTTTTTTCAGTTCCTTATTTAGTTGGGTTCTTGTGACTCCCGGCTGCACCCGTACAAGAAAATCATCTTCACGGATTTCCAATATCTTGTTCATCAATGAAAAGTCGATTGTGATTCCTCCGTTATAGGGGATCACATGGCCTTCGAGGCTGGAGCCGAGGCCAAAGGGGACGATCGGTACTTTGTGCTTGGCGGCCGTTTTGACGATTGCACTCACTTCATCGGTCGTTTCGGGGAAAACGACAATGTCCGCCGGCCGGACGGCATGGTAGGATTCATCTCTCCCGTGCAGATCGCGGACGGTATCGTTCGAAGTCGCACGCTCCTCACCGAGCAGTTTTTTTAATTCATCCAAAATCAGTTCCGTTGATTGTACAGCCAACACGACCCTCTCCTTTTCCTGGTGCAACTTGCCGATGATGAATAATACAGAAAATTATACATGGACATTTTTGATTTTCAAGGCAATTTAAAAAGTATCTACTATTAAAAACGCTTTCATTTGAAGCGGTTCAAAAGGAAAGTAAAATTCTTTACATAATCGGGGAGCAAAAAGCCATCATAGGAAAAAAGGAAAGGAGGAATTACATGAACAAGTTTTTAATGGGTCTTGCATCCCTCACTCTCTTGCTCGGCCTTGCTGCCTGCGGCGGGAATAATGAGGATCCATCCACGACGTCAAATGGACACGAGGAAAACGATGTCGGAATGGACACGAACAAGAACCAAAACGGCAGCAATCCGGATAACGGCGCAATGGATGATCAAAACGGCAATAATGTAGGGGATGGGAATGCAAACAACCTAGAGCATGATCGTGAAATAGCTGACCGCGTCGCCACCGTGAAAGGCGTCGAAGGCGCAACCGTCCTGTTGTCAGCAAACAATGCGTATGTGGCAGTCGATCTTGCTGAGGGAACCGATGAAACCGATGAGCTGAAAACGAAAATCAGCGACGAAGTGAAGGCAGCTAAGCCGGACACGGAAAAAGTGTATGTCTCCGCTGACCCGGACTTCACAAAGCAGTTCAAGGATTATGGGAAGAGAATCGAACAGGGCGACCCTGTGGAAGGGTTCTTTGATGAATTCAGCGATCTGATAAGAAGAACCTTCCCTGATGCAAAGTGAATAATGAAGAATGAAGCAAAGCCGAAACAGGTGTATAACCTGTTTCGGCTTTGCTGTTTTGCCGGAATAATGGAAATTTAGACTGTGCAATTGTGAACATTTATTGAATTTCACAATCCTGCTGTTTTTCGACAAACATTGCATTATACGCGTTGTATGATGAACAGGCTGCTTTAAACCATCATAATCATACAAAACATGGAGGCAAAATGAACATGGATGTGTCGAAGAAGATTTTGAAAAATCGGATTTACTGCAGAAGAAAAATCATGTACTGGAAAGCGCGACAGTTCGGGCTCACTCATCCGAAAACCGTCGAATGCAGCCAGATACTGGATAACTTGCTGAACAGGTATCAGAAGTTCGATCAACACGTTTCCTGACCAGCTGACCATATAGAAAAGGCGCCGATCCTTGAGGATCGGCGCTTTTTAATAGCGTCCCAGGGGAGATTCGAACTCCCGACCTACAGCTTAGGAGGCTGTTGCTCTATCCTGCTGAGCTACCAGGACATGAGAGATAACGACGTTATTTATTATACACGAAACGTCAGTCAGACAAAAGGGGAAATTTAAAATGTGCATGGAAAGAATGCGGATGAGATGACGAATACTCCGATGATGCAAAATTTCCTGACATTTTGCCATGAATTTTGCCTTTACCATTAAAAATCTTTCGACTATGATCGATACAGCGCTTTCATATTTTTTCTGAGGGGGTTCAGACCGATGAATTCAAATGATCATCAGCAAGATCGCGACAGCAAGCAACGGGACTTCGGCATTTTCTGGGCTCTGCTTCCTTTAATCGTCATGATTGGTGTTATGCTTTACACCGTTGTCGCCCTTGAACAGGGACCGCACATTCCATTGATCGTCGGAACGGCAACAGCGGCGCTTGTCGCGCTGAAAGGCGGATTTAAGTGGAAGGAAATCGAGGAAATGATGTACAAAGGGATTCGTCTGGCACTTCCGGCGGTGGTCATCATCATCCTTGTCGGGCTGATTATCGGTTCTTGGATGGGCGGCGGTATTGTCGCTTCCATGATTTATTTTGGGCTTCAACTTCTCAATCCTTCGTATTTCCTGGTCGCCATCTGCCTGATTTGCGCCATTGCTTCCATCGCGATCGGAAGTTCCTGGTCCACGATGGGGACAATCGGCGTGGCGGGGATGGGCATCGGGATGGCCATGGGAATTTCCCCGGGGATGGTGGCAGGGGCGGTCATTTCGGGGGCTTATTTCGGCGACAAGCTGTCTCCGCTTTCGGATACGACCAACCTGGCATCGGGTCTCACGAATACGGACCTGTTTGACCATATCAAGCACATGTTGTGGACCACGATCCCGGCACTTGTCATTGCTCTTGGGGTGTATGCATTCCTCGGCCAAAATGTAAGCGGGAACATCGATGCTGAAACAATTGCCACGACCGCCTCGGTCATGCAGGAAAGCTTTCTGATCTCGCCTTGGCTCCTGCTCATCCCTGTTCTGGTCATTGGAATGGTGGCGATGAAGGTCCCGGCCATTCCGGCGCTTGTCGTCGGTGCGGTGCTCGGATTTCTCTCACAGCTGTTCGTGCAGGGAGACACGGTTACGGCAGCCCTGACCGCATTGCAGGAAGGTTACGCAATTGAAACCGGCAATGCACTGGTCGATGACCTGTTTAATGGGGGCGGGCTGGAATCAATGATGTATACGGTCAGCATGACCATCGTCGCGATGACATTCGGCGGAATCCTGGAGTACTCGGGCATGCTCAAGTCCATCATGAACCAGGTGATGAAACTCGTCCGGAACACTGGCTCGCTTATCGCTTCCACGATCGGTGCCGCTTTCATCACGAATGCGACTTGCGCCGAGCAGTACATCTCGATCGTGGTTCCTTCCCGGATGTTCGCGAATACCTACCGGAAGATGGGACTCGCTTCGAAAAACCTTTCGCGTGCTCTTGAAGACGGGGGAACACTCACATCGGTCTTTATCCCATGGAATACGTGCGGCGTATTTATCTTCGGCACACTCGGAGTCGGTGTCGTTGAATATGGCCCTTACGCCCTGGTGAACCTCCTTTGCCCGATTATCTCCATCATCTACGCGTTTACCGGCTTTACTATCGCGAAGATCGACGAGGGAGGCGGCGGTACCGGAGGCAAGCAAGAGCCGGCCGAAGTGAGATCGGAACTTCAGCATGTATAAATTAGAAAGAGAAGCCTCAGCGAGGGGCTTCTTTTTTGCCGCTTTTATGAACCGGTTCTCCAGCATGCCAAAGAAGATATCGGAAGGTGGGGCATGAAAAGGATGATAGGGTCGTCTGAAAGGAGCGAAATCAGCGCTCCTTTTTCTTTTGGATGGCTAATGTCCCGTCCGGCAGATATTCTGCATAAAACACATCCGAAACGGAGGTGATGTTTTGCTTTCTCAGTTCACTTATGAGCCAATCAGGTGATAAGCCGAGCTCGTTCATCTCATGGCTGGCAATCTGACCATCCAGCACGACGGTTGTCGGAAGGTTCCTTTGGGTCTTTGAAGGAATCTGTAAATCCCCTTTTGTAACCGGAAGTTGTCCGGGCTTCATCATGACACTGAGCTGGCCGTTCGGCTCGAGAATGGCATAATCCACGCCGGATACGGAAAATGCTTGTTCCCTCCGCAGCAGCATGCTCAGGTCATCCATGTTCAGCCTGAGCTGCGACAGCACCTCCTCCTGTACGATGCCTTTACGGATCAGAATGGAAGGCTCACCATCAATAAAAAGCCGTGTTTTTTTGGACTTCAGACCGGCAATTCCCAGAAGGATGACCGCACCGCCCCAGACAAATAAAGCGATCAAGTCATGGACGGTATCATTCCCGATCGGTTTGACTGCCAAATCGGCCGTGATTGAACCGATCGTGATGCCCGCGATGTAATTAAAATAAGTCAGCTGGCTCATCTGTTTTTTACCCATCACACGGGTAAGGAGGAGAAGAGCGAAGAATGCGAACAGCGAGCGCAGAATGGTGACGAAGTATTCGTTTAGGCCGTCCAAATGATACCACTCCCTAAAAATATTGATCAGTATAGGGTGTGGAATCCGAATCAGACTATACAAAAAAGCACCGGCCTTCCAATTTGGAAAGCCGGTGCCGCTAGCGGAGATGAGAGGATTTGAACCCCCGCGGCGCGTGAACGCCCTAACTGATTTCGAGTCAGTCCCCTTCAGCCTCTTGGGTACATCTCCATGTTTTGATGACAAAAGAAATTATAGCACCTCAGGAAAAGAGACGCAACCCTTCTGTCCATATTTTTTCACCAAGCTTTTAAAGTCATTCCTTCTGGTTCATTCGATCTATGAGAAAAGTGAACGCAGTTGGAATCCGAGCCGATTGAACCAGCACTTTATTCTGATTTCAAGGGGAGGTGTGCTTGCTATGATAGAACTGTCTGAATTATGAGTTGAAGGAGGCCAATGAATGAAAAAGAAGACAATCGCACTTACACTCACGGCAATGCTGGCAGTCGGAGCTTCGATTCCCACAGCGGTCATTGCCAAGCCGATCGAAGCAGGGTATCAGGAAGCGCTTGATCAGTTTGATCAAAAGGCGATCCGGAAAATTGATGTGGACCGGATCTACAATCACATCGCGACACTTTCCGAAGAGCCCCGAGTGGCGGGAACAGATGTTGAAAACAGGGCGGTGGATTACCTCAGGGAGGAGTTCGAGTCTTACGGATATGATGTGGAAGTTCAGCCGTTCACATACACCGGCTATACGGAACCTACCCGTATTGACTTGAATGTCCCCGGCTTTGATCAGGGACTTAATCCGGGTAATTTCACTTATGGAGTTTCCGGTGATGTAACGGCAGGCCTCGTTGATGCAGGTATCGGCTCGCCGGCAGATTTCGAACGCGTCGACGCAAAAGGGAAAATTGCGGTTGTTCAGCGAGGAGAATTCAGCTTCGCGGACAAAATCGTCAATGCTTCTGAGGCGGGAGCCGCGGGAGTCATTATCTATAACAGTGGCCCGGGTGCACTGAATGGTACGCTGGGAGGCCACGACGACCGCTTAATCCCGGCCGTTTCACTTTCGCATGAACAGGGCCAGGCACTTCTGAAGCATGTGAAAGCAAACGCCGGTTCAGAGGCCCGGATAGTTGTAGAAGGAGCGAAAACCGGTGAGCACGTTTCCCACAACGTAATCGCCACGAAGCATCCGACCAGCAAAAAGAAGGATACGGGCGAAGTGATTGTCATCGGCTCCCATATGGATTCCGTCCCCGGTGCGCCGGGCGCCAATGACAATGCCTCCGGTACCTCGGTGACACTGGAACTAGCACGTGTGATGAAGGACCTGCCATCCGACACGGAAATCCGTTTTGCTTCGTTTGGGGCGGAAGAACTGGGCCTGATCGGTTCCCATCATTATGTCAACGAGCTTTCTGAAGAAGAAAAGGACCAAATCATCGCAAACTTCAACCTGGATATGGTCGGAAGCCGCGACGCAGGTGACCTGATGGTCGCTTCCGTGGACGGCGAACCCAACCTTGTAACGGAGCTGACACACAAGTCAAGCAAGAAACTGAACGGTGAGCCGACAACTCTCGGAAGAAGCGGTTCAAGTGACCATGTGCCTTTCCACCAGGCAGGCATCCCGGCAGCGCTCTTTATCCACAGTCCGCTTGAGCCGTGGTACCATACGCCGCAGGACACACTAGACAAAATCAGCAAGGAAAAGCTGCTGGATGTTGCCGAAATCGTCGCTGCAGCCGTATACGACCGCGCCCGCTTCGATAACCAGCACCCAAAAAACAAGAAGCGCGAGGAAACACCAGTACCGAAAGAGGCATTCTACGAACAATCCATCCGCTAAGCCAGCTCATCCTAAAAACCGTCACACCGGAACTCCGGGTGACGGTTTTTTAAGGCGTCTATAGTGCAAATGGCGGTCACATTTTTCAAATTGCGTGTCCATACTTCAAGCGCTGCTTCCGTATCACTATTCGCCAACTAATCATCGTTTTCTTATCTGAATATTCAATTCATTGGCGGTTACACCATGATCTGAACGGACAAAATGATGTGAAATGTGTACACTTTTATTTAGAAGGGGGTGTCTTTTCATGCAGGAATCCATCACCAGCTCCGAGTATCATTTTATTCTCAGGCAGGCCCGGAACGTGATGAATGGCCATATGCATGCCAATGATGAGGATGTGCTTGCCGCGGTCAGTCAGATGGCGATTGAGCGGGCAGAACAGTCCGCGGCAAATCTGCCCGTTGAATTGTCGGATGTGATCCGGACAATCGGAACCATCAGGGAACGCGAAGATTTCGACCGATTTAAAGAACGACTGCTCTCGTTTGTGAGTCCGATGGCAGAAGTGACAGACCAGGAGGTAAAGAAGCTGTTCCCGAAAGTGAAAAATTTGCGGATGCCGAAGTTTGCAGAGGCCGTCCGTAAAGAACTGACATACCTTGGCTGGAATGACCCGGGCACGAACCGGAAATATATCGTTTTTGAAGAGGATGGCGGATTAACCGGCCTTTACGGACAATTCCGCCCCTCCGGCAAAAAAGGGGTCTGTTCGATTTGCAGCGGAATCGATGAGACCGGGATGTTTCTGACCGAGACCCGTCATGCCGGAGGCGAGACGTACACGAAGCGCGGCAATTATATTTGCACGGACAGCATGGAATGCAACAGGCGGCTGGACGACCGGAAACGGTTTGATCAGTTTATCGGTTCGGTTACAAATTCTTGAGGGGGAGAATGCCATGGAAGGAAAGGTAGTGCTGGTTACAGGGGCCGCAAGGGGAATCGGATTTGAGATTGCAAAAGGATTTTCCGAAGCGGGGGCGACAGTCGTCCTATCTGATATGAATGAAGAAGGCGTCAAACAAGCGGCTTCAACGCTTGGCGATGACGCCGAAGGCATTGTCTGTGATGTCACAAATGAAGAGGACGTAATCCGAGCGATCGACTTCACGGTGGAACGTTTCGGCAATATTGATATTCTGATCAACAACGCCGGAATGCAGCATGTTGCCGATCTTGAACAGTTCCCGACGGACAAATATCGCCAGCTGATTGACATCATGCTGGTCGGTCCGTTCATGGCGACCAAGCATGTGCTGCCTCACATGAAAAAACAGGGATGGGGCCGCATCATCAATATGGCATCCATCAACGGCCTGATCGGATTTGCCGGTAAGGCGGCCTACAACTCTGCAAAGCATGGCGTCATCGGCCTGACCAAGGTTTCAGCACTGGAAACCGCTCAGGACGGGATTACCGTAAATGCCATCTGCCCGGGCTACATCGATACGGAACTTGTCAGAAACCAGATGGGCGATCTCGCCAAGACGAGAGGTATCTCTGTGGAACAAGTGCTGGGAGAAGTGCTTTACCCGCTGATCCCACAAAAACGCCTGATTGAAATCGGGGAAATCGTCTCGCTTGCCAAATACATCGCAAGCGACGATGCCAAAGGGATGACCGGCCAGGCGGTCGTTCTGGACGGCGGCTACACGGCACAATAAATGAAGAAACCTTTGGAACAGGCTGTTTTGGGAGGATTCTTTCAGGGAATCATACATGCAGATGATCTTGTCGTCAGACAGGGGGGATTTGCATTGGCCAAGCATTATCCGGACAGCCGTCCATATCCGTACGATACGGAAAAACCGCTGTGGGCATCGTTCTGGGTTGCTCTTGCGGGCATCACGATTGCCGTGATTTTAGAAGCCCTGATGTAAGAAAACCGGCAGTGGCCCACTAGGGGGCCTGCCGGTTTTCCTATGCCTTGATTACCTCTGGAAGCGAATTTGGAAGGTTAAGCGTTCTTCATTCGTACATTTTCCGTCCACAAAGCTGCGTTCGATAAAAGTTGCGCGTGCGTCACGGTCGACAAGGATGACAGTCTGGCACCGGGTGCCGTAACCGCTCATGTGGATGAAGAGCGGGGAAAGAGAGCGCTCCAGATCGGGACCGACGCCGGTGTCCGGAAGATGGGAATCCGGGAACGGTTCCGCTATGCCCAAGATTTCAAAGAGAGCATCCGGGTCGATCGGACAGACATCATCGGCAATCCTCGATAAAAGCTCAACCCCGTGTTCGACCTTCGGCCACGGCGAATTCAGCATGGCATTGCTGAGACCGTGGGTACCGGCCGGAATCTCGCTGAAACTTCCCGGAGACTGGTTCGTCTCATAAACTAGACGACCTGGCATCCCTGCGATGACATTATAAAGGTCATACTGATTCCCCTGTTCAGAAAGGCGTTCCAATGTCTGTTCAATCGGTACCGAATCATCCAGAAGATCCGTGACGATGCCGCCTCGGGTCCTCGCAACCGGAGGGGGTGGCACATCCGGCCTCCGGACATTGGTGAGGGCCCCAAATCGGCCTGAATGGGTGAGCCCTAGCCAAGTTCCGCCGCCGGTCAGATCCTTGCCGGCGACAAGGCCGGCGGGTTGTTCCCATATATGGGCCGGTGCAGCCGGCCGGTCATAAAACTCATCCCGGTTGGCCGCCACAATCAGCGGATAGACCGGATGCTTGCCATGATTAAGTAATACGAGACACATCATCAACACCCCTTGTCAGTTCCCAGTATAACCGATAGCGGAAGCGGGGGCGATAATTGAAAATCAATCGATTTTCCAGTGCTTGTCCTCCCATATCCATGATAGAATGGGGATTAATTGTCGTATTTTGCGGTTATCAACAACAAAAATTTACATATCCAGCAGCGGACGGAGTGAACATACAATGAAATGCCCAAATTGCGGACATAAATCGGACCAATTTGAAGGGACTTGCCCGGAATGCGGTAATCGGATGACTCGCGGCAACCGGAAAAAGAAAAGGAAAAGCATCGTCGCCAGTGCGGTTGCGGCCTTATTCCTTCTGACAGGGGGAGCATTCGCCACGCTCCAATTCTTGGGGGACGAAGATGCGGCCGTAGAGACGGAGCCGGTTGCGCCGGACAAAGAGACTTTGCCTGAGACGGATGAACCCGTCCCGGACGAAAAGGAGGACCAGCCGGAAGAAGTTCCGGAAGAGGATGAACCGGCTGAGGAAACAACAAAGGAAGATGTTGCGGAACCGGTTGTCAGTGAGGGAACCGTAGAACGCGCGATACAGGAAGACAATGCTGTCGCCCAGGAAGCCATCATTCTCCCTGAGAAGATTGCCGGACAGGAGCGGGATGCCCAGCAGATCATCAAAGAATCGCTGCCGAAGGTGTTCACGATTCTGACCGATGATAACATCGGCTCCGGTTTTCTTTATAAAAAGGGCGGGCTCATTGCCACCAATGCTCACGTGGTGAGCGGTTTCACGGATGTCACGGTCCGGAACAGTGACGGCAAGGAAGCCGCAGGCCGGGTCATCGGTATCTCGGACCGCTCTGACGTGGCATTGGTCAAGGTGGATGATTTTTCCAATATTGAACCTTTTAAGTTGGAAAATGATGTGACGCCGATCGGTACAGAAGTCATCGCAATCGGCAGTCCGCACGGTCTTTCCAATACGGTTACGACAGGCAAGCTGACCGCCCATGACCAAAATCTTGAGTTGGGCTTTATCTATGAAAATATTTATCAGATCAATGCACGAATCGAACGGGGGAACAGCGGAGGACCGCTGATCGATGCCAAGACGGGCAAGGTTGTCGGCATCAACTCCCTTGTCATGCAGGACAACAGCCTCGTTGGCTTTGCCATTCCTCTTTACAGCATGACCGGACTGCTTGACCAGTGGGCAGCGAGCCCGATGTCCCCGGATCAGGTCGTCGGCGTCTTCGGTACGTACGATGAGTTCGAGGGCGGGGCCGCTTCTCCGGAAGATGACGAGTTTGAAGGCGGTTGGGAAGGCGATACACTCAATGAAATCGCCCTTGAAAACTTTGCACTCAGCTTCGGCCATTTCCATTCACTGATGAAAGATGCAGGTGACTTCTTCTGGGTTGCAGACCTTGTCCTGCCTGAAAGCCCTGCCTATGATAAACTGACTCAAGAGGCGAAGGAACTGGCCGACAGCGGCATCACGTACAAGCTGACCGGACAGGACGTCACATCGGTTGAGATCATAGACGATTATGCAATCGTGCATTCGACCGAAACAGAAGAGGCGACCGCAGCTGACGGGACGGTGGAAGAGACACAAGTAAACCGTGAATATAAGGTCATCATCGACGAAAACGGCTTCTTCCAAGTGTCCGACGTCACAGTCGCCGAGTAATCAAAAGGGGGAATTAGGATGGAAGAATTGAAATCAGTTGAACAGTTTGACGAACTGAAACAGGAAGAGCGCGTAGTGTTCATGTTCACCGCCGGCTGGTGCCCGGACTGCCGCTTTGTTGACCCGTTCATGCCGATGATCGAAGCGGACTATCCGGAGTATACCTTCATCTCTGTGAACCGCGACGAATTCATCGATCTGTGCGGAGAACTGGACATCTACGGAATCCCGAGCTTTATCGCCTTCAGCGAAGGTGAAGAGACGGGCCGATTTGTCAGCAAGGACCGCAAGACAAAACAAGAGATCGAGGCTTTCTTGGATGGTCTTGCCTCCTGATCCGAATGAAAAACGCCTGCCGGCCCGGCAGGCGTTTTGTCTTCCAACAGATTGCGGATAAGTCATATCGCCGTCGACATCTCGTGGGAATGCAATGGCGGGCGAACGTATAGTCACGCCGTCCGGATGGGAATACGGATCACGCGTTGCGCTGTTTCAATGAAGCCAGCCGCTCCCGGATGCGGCGTTTGCGGTAAAGGATCGTACCGGCTTCGGCGAGTTCGGAGATTGTGTTCCGGTTGGTGATGGCCCCGAAAACGAGCCCTGCAACCGGAATCAGCTGGAACATTTTTTTCATTCCCCAGCGGTCACGGAAGGACATGACGACTTCCCGCCATCCCTTCAGCTCCGAGACGATCTCCCGGCGGGCTTCTTCGCTGCCTTGGTCCAGATAATCCAACTGTTTCAGGGTGGCTTCTCTGCCGTGGCTGTCAGATGTGACAAACTGCATGACCTTGACGATGAAAAGCCGCTCCGTGGGATCGGTGGGATCGTATCCGTAGCACATGGCGATGTCCTGGAGGGTCTTCAGCTGAAGACCGAGCAGGACGGGAATATCCAGCGACAAGGTGAAAATGCCGCCAAAGCCTGTCGATGCCCCCTGTACGGTCGCCATCTTCGTCCTGTTGCCGGCGACACGGTCCGCGGCTTCATCCATTGCGGAGACCGGCATCCGGGCCGCATCTGAAATTGTGCGGACTTGCTGGTTGCTGAAATAGTTGGCGACCGATTTTTCTGAGCTCAGATACCCTCCGCCCGTCTGGACAAATTTGCCCAGCTCATCCAGCGCCTTTCCGACCTTGTCCTGGATAAAATCAGGGGTCAACTTGTCCAGCAGGGCGAAGGGAATCCGGCCGATCCGGTCCCAGATTTTCTTCTTTCCCTGCGATTTCTCCCATTTGCGGATCTGCTCCAGTTCCTGTTCAAGCCATTGTCTTGATTCCATAAGCAACCTCCGTCCGTTTTGTCTGATCTGTATACGACTCTTATACCCGAAATGTTTCGCGGGATGCGGCAATGGGGCCGGAACGGTTTGCCTGTGTGGGCGGTTCAGCTACAATAGAACAGGAATCCAATCAGAAATCGGGTGTTGCCAATGAATCAAGTCATCATCATAGGCGGGGGAATCCTGGGAGCTTCCGCCGCCTATCAACTTGCAAAATCAGGATATGCGGTAACCGTGATTGACCGCGGAGAGCCGGGGCAGGCGACAGGAGCCGCTGCGGGCATTATCTGTCCGTGGCTGTCGCAGCGCCGTAATAAGGCCTGGTATGCGCTTGCCAAAGGCGGAGCGGCCTTTTATCCGGAGCTGATCCGCTCCCTCGAACAAGACGGCGAGACGGAAACCGGCTACCGCCGTGTCGGCGCGGTAAGCGTACATACGGACCCGGCCGTGCTGGACTTGGCTGAAGAACGGGCGGTCACCCGGAGAGTCGGGGCCCCGGAAATCGGGGAGATCCGAAGGCTCAGCGAAGAGGAAACAAGAGAGATTGTCCCGATGCTCGGCGAGGAATTTGCCTCCGTCCGGATCAGCGGGGCAGCCAGAGTCAACGGCGGCCAACTCCGGAAAGCAATGCTGTCTGCGGCGCAAAAGCATGGCGCGGCAATTGTCCATGGTTCCGCGGTCGTTTCCGCGGCAGACGGGAAAGTGAACGGAGCGATGGTTGACGGGGAACTGATACGTGCAGACGCCGTTTTGGTGACTGCAGGAGCCTGGGCGGCGGAAGCGGTGGCGCCGATCGGGCTGAAGCTTGACGTCCACGCCCAGAAAGCCCAGATCCTCCATCTGCGTCTTGAGAATGAGCCTACAGATGATTGGCCGGTCATCATGCCGCCGCGCCGCCACTATATCGTGCCGGCTGATAATGGAAAGATCATCGTCGGAACGACCCATGAGGACGAACACGAATTCGAGATGTTCCCGACTGCAGGGGCCATCCATGAAATGCTGGACAAGGCGTTTGTCACCGCACCGCTTTTGAAAAAAGCGGTTTTCGAGGAAGTGAACGTAGGCTACCGGCCATTTACGGCGGACAACCTGCCTGTAGCGGGTCGGCTTGGCGGAATCGACGGGCTGTATTTCGCAAACGGACTCGGCTCATCAGGGCTGACTGTAGGCCCGTATCTGGGCGTACAGCTTGCCAAAATGGCAACGGGGGAGACATTGGACATCGATCCTGCACTTTATAGCCCGGATAAGGCGATCGCCCGGGAGTAGGAGGAGAGACGACAACTATGGCGTCAACGGCTGCAACACTGAAACGGGCGCCGGATCCCGTTTATCCGGTCATGTTCGCCATCGGCGGATGCCACCTTTTGAACGATGCCATTTCCGCCGTCGTGCCGGCAATGTACCCGATATTGCAGGCAGAAAATGGCTACAGTTATGTTCAGTTGGGCCTGATCACTTTTGTGCTGCAGATGCTGTCATCGGTCATGCAGCCGGTGATAGGGATCATCAGCGACAAAAAACCGCGCCCGTTCATGTTGCCGGCAGCCATGGCGCTCGCCTTCATCGGAATTCTGCTGCTGGCATTTTCACCCGAATACTGGATGCTTCTTATCGCGTCCATGTTCCTCGGCCTCGGTTCGGCGATTTTCCACCCGGAAGGATCCCGCGTGGCCTATCTGGCAGGCGGGGCAAAGCGCGGCATGTCCCAATCCATCTTCCAGGTCGGCGGCAACAGCGGACAGGCCCTGGCACCGGTCATTACGGCACTGATTCTCATCCCGCTCGGGCAGGCGGGGGCCGCCTGGTTCCTGATTCTTGCAGCGGCAGGGGTCCTCATCCTGGCCCGTGTCGGTCGCTGGACAAGCAATCGACTCAGGGAAGAGAATGAAGCAGCTGAAGGCAAGAAACGCCGGATTTCCGGTGTTTCCGGCCTGACGCCGGGAAAAATCAAAGCCGGCCTCACGCTGCTCCTGATTGTCATCTTTGTCCGGTCATTCTATGTGGTGAACATGCAGGGCTACTACGTCTTTTACCTGACCGGCGAATACGGGCTGACCGTCCGCCAGGCTCAGTATTTCATTTTCATGTTCCTTGCACTCGGCGCAGCCGGAACCTTTTTCGGCGGGCCTTTCGCGGACCGGTACGGCAGGAAGCGGGTCATCGCGGCCTCTGCCCTAATTCCGATCCCGCTCGCCGTTGCGCTGCCTCACCTGCCGATCTGGCTGGTTGCGCCGGTGCTCGGTATCGTCGGATTCGTGCTCATGTCCAGCTTCTCGGTCGCTGTCGTTTATGCCCAGGAGCTCGTGCCGGGGAAAATCGGAACGATGGCCGGCCTGACCGTCGGCTTTGCCTTCGGCATGGGCGCAATCGGTTCGGTCGCGATCGGTGCCTTCATGGATTTGGCAGGGGTCTATACGACCATGTTCATCATCAGCCTTTTGCCGATTCTTGGGCTGGTCTCCCTATACTTGCCGGATGAACGCCAGACTGCGCCTTTGTAAAAAGTGGCATTCACAACAGAACGCAGTCCATAAGGCATCGGAAAACGCTTCCCGTTTTCGGTGAATTCCGTTTATTGAAGTCTTGCTTGAAAACTTCTGTTGCCGTGATATACTAAGCCCAACCAATATCAGACGCTCATATAATCGCAGGGATATGGCCTGCAAGTTTCTACCGGCCCGCCGTAAACGGGCTGACTATGAGAGGCAGAGGAAATCGGGATGGGGGGACAGCCCCCGTCTTGTTTCTTTTCCACCGGAATCACTCAGCCGGCGGCCGTGCCCCTCAAAAGGGCATCGGCCGCCGGTTTTTCGGTATCATGCCAGTTGAGCGCCGTGGTAAACAAACGGGAGGAATCATGTTGAAACAGCTTCATGAAAAGATCTCTATAGAAGGACGTGTGCTCTCGGAAGAAGTGCTGAAGGTGGACTCTTTCCTGAACCACCAAATCGACCCCGGGCTTATGCAGGCAATCGGGGAAGAATTCTCCCGCAGGTTTAAAAATGACAGAATCACCAAGATTCTGACCATAGAATCGTCAGGCATCGCGCCATCTGTCATGGCCGGGCTGATCATGGGGATTCCGGTCGTCTTTGCCAGGAAGCGGGCGTCGCTGACCCTCACGGAAGGTTTGATCAGTGCGGAAGTCAAATCGTTCACCAAGCAGACGGTGAACACCATCTCTGTTTCCGGTGAATATATAACCGCGGATGACAGGCTCCTGATCATCGACGACTTTCTGGCAAACGGCCAGGCAGCCCTTGGCCTTCTGGAAATTGCAGATCAGGCCGGAGCGTCGGTCGCCGGAGTGGGCATCGTGATTGAAAAGGGATTCCAGCAGGGCGGCAGGCTGCTCCGCAGTCAAGGCGTGCGGGTCGAATCACTCGCCATCATCGACTCTCTTGCGGACGGCAAAGCCGTTTTCCGTGAGGAGGCCGAAACACGATGAAGCAGGGGATCCGTGAAACGACGCTTGGTATCCAGCATCTTCTCGCAATGTATGCGGGCGCTGTCCTCGTGCCCCTCATCGTGGGCGGCGCCATCGGACTCAGTGCCGAACAGTTGACTTATCTGGTCGCGGTGGACATTTGCCTGAGCGGGGTGGCAACATTGATGCAACTCGCCTCCAACCGCTTCTTCGGCATCGGACTGCCGATCGTGCTCGGTTGCACATTCACGGCGGTCGGTCCGATGATCGCCATCAGCGGCGAGTATGGCCTGTCGGCACTTTACGGCTCCATCATTCTTTCCGGTTTGTTCATTGTGCTGATCAGCCCGTTCTTCAGCATGTTGAGGAAGTTTTTCCCGCCGATCGTCACTGGTACGGTCGTCACGATCATCGGCCTGACGCTCATCCCGGTTGCCATCAATAACATGGCCGGGGGTCAAGGTTCCGCAGACTTCGGGTCGGCCGCCAATGTGACCCTCGCTTTTGCGACACTGATGATCATCATCCTGATTTATAAATTCTCGACCGGTTTCATCCGCGCGATTTCCATCCTTCTCGGCCTGGTGGCCGGAACGCTCATGGCGACGGCAATGGGTATGGTCAGTTTCTCCAATGTCCGCGAAGCATCCATGTTCCATATGCTTGAGCCGTTTTATCTGGGTACTCCGTCAATCGTCTGGCCGGCAGTCATCACGATGTGCCTCGTGAACATCGTTTCCCTCGTTGAATCCACCGGCGTCTATTATGCGCTGAGCGATATTACGGGCAAGAAGATTACGAGAAAGGATCTTTCCCGCGGCTATCGTGCCGAAGGGCTTGCGGTTATGCTCGGCGGCTTCTTCAACGCCTTCCCTTATACAGCGTTTTCCCAAAATGTCGGACTCGTCCAGATGACCGGAGTCAAGTCACGCCGTGTGATTGTTATTACCGGGGTCATGCTGATCGCACTCGGCTTCCTGCCGAAAGTCGCGGCCATCACGACCATCATCCCGACTTCGGTGCTCGGCGGAGCGATGCTTGCGATGTTCGGCATGGTGGCCACACAAGGCATCAAGATGCTGAGCAAATGCATGGGCGAATCTCAGGAAAACTCTCTGATTGTAGCCTGCTCGGTCGGCCTCGGCCTCGGCGTTTCTGTTGTTCCCGATCTGTTCAGCGCTCTGCCGCAAGGCGTGCAGATTCTGACCAGCAACGGAATCGTCGCCGGAAGCTTCACCGCCATTGTGCTGAACATCGTCTTCAACATGCTTCCGTCCAAAGTATCCGTACCGGCAGCCGACCAAAGCACTGATCTCGTGAAAGAAAGCGCGCAGGAAGCTTCCTAAATACAGAATGAACCGCACTGTCCTTTCGGCAGTGCGGTTTCACATTATTAAATCTCAGGATTTCCGATGCGTGGCCCATCGGCTTTTCATTCGTTAGCAAAATAATATCTATCACCGCTCGCATCAGTCTATCCCATCAGTCAGCTAAAGGAATTCAGAAATCCCATCTTGTGCGGGACTGCTAAAATAGATGGGATGCAAAAGGGAGGGGACCGGTATGAAGACATTCAGTAAAACTGTATTCAACGATTATCTGCTGATCCTCTTTGGATCGGCACTTGTAGGATTAAGTTTTAATCTATTCTTGCTGCCCGCCAGGCTGGCTGCCGGCGGAGTATCCGGAATCAGCACCATCATTTATGAACTTTATGGCGCGAACCCCGCTTATGTGCAGTGGCTGATCAACATTCCGCTGTTCATCCTCGCGGTTATCCTGGCCGGGCGGGATTTCAGCATGAAGTCCCTTGTCGGCACTTTATTCGTCCCGTTCACCATCTGGTTGACGGCCGATCTCAACTTAGGGGTTCAAAATCCGCTATTGTCCTCGATTTACGGGGGGATCCTTTTGGGGGTGGGGCTTGGCATCGTCTACCGGGGCAACGGCTCCACCGGCGGGACGGCGCTGATTGCGCAGATCCTGAAAAAGTTTACGGGGATTTCAAGCGGGTTCGCCCAGCTGATCGTGGACGGAGCGGTTGTCCTGGCCTCGGCGTTCGTCTTTGATTTCGAACTTGCGCTGTTCGCCCTGATGGCCATCTATGTAACGAGCAAAGTCATCGACTTCGTCCAGCTGCAGTCTTCGCCTCAAAAACTGATCCTCATCATTACTGAGAGGGAAGAAGAAGTGAGGAAGATCATTCGTGATGAAATCGACCGGGGGCTCACAAAGCTGAAGGTGACCGGCGGACATTCCAACCGCGAACGAACCATGATTCTCTGTGTCGCGGAACAGTCAGAAGCGGTGTACCTGAAAAAAATGCTTAATGAGAAAGAACCTGCTTCCTTTGTTGTTTTCCTGAATGCCTCCGAAATTTTGGGGCATGGCTTTTCAAAAGAAAGAATTTACGAATAGGCCGGCAATCCGCTCAGAAAAGGAAGAGCGGACTGCCGGCTCTTGCTGTTTATGGCTCGACCATTCAGGGAATGGTGGAAATGCGATTGATTTCGGACGGTTTAAGCAATTGCGGAAATGAATTAGTAGGACATTAAGCATTTACAATTGTATAGCCTATTTGATACCTTTAGTAACGAGAATGTCTGATGTCAGACAACATTAATCGATCCGCCTTCCACCCGCGGCGGGCGGATTTGAAATGATAGGGGATTAGTCATGAATATTTTGTGGGGCCTGATGGGTATGGCCGTCGTTCTCGGTATTGCATTTCTTTTCTCAACCGGGAAAAAAGCGATCAACCCGCGGACAATCATCGGCGGTCTTGCGCTTCAGCTTCTGTTTGCGTTTATCGTCCTCAAGTCGGAAATCGGCCGGAAAATCCTGTTGAATGTGACAGACGCCGTCAACAACGTGATCGGCTATGCAGGTGAAGGGATTAAGTTCCTGTTCGGGCCGCTCGGTGACGGCAATGGAGAGCTGGGTGTCATCTTCGCCTTCCAGGTGCTGACCATCATCATCTTCTTCTCGTCTCTGATTTCCGTTCTTTACTACCTCGGAATCATGCAGTGGGTCATCAAACTGCTCGGCGGCGGACTTTCGAAGTTGCTTGGGACAAGCAAGACCGAGTCCACTTCTGCAGCTGCGAATATTTTTGTCGGCCAGACGGAAGCGCCACTCGTGGTCCGTCCGTTCCTGAAGAACATGACCAACTCGGAACTTTTCGCAGTCATGACCGGGGGCCTTGCTTCCGTAGCCGGTTCCACACTGGCGGGATATGCGCTACTGGGCGTTCCGCTCGAGTATCTGATCGCGGCAAGCTTTATGGCGGCCCCGGCAGGTTTGATCATGGCGAAAATCATCATGCCGGAAAAAGAAAAGCCGAAAGATGATGAATTCATCATGGAAAAAGATACGGGTGCGACCAACGTCATTGATGCTGCAGCAAAAGGAGCAGGGGACGGAATGTCTCTTGCACTTAATGTCGGTGCGATGCTTCTCGCATTCATCGCACTGATCGCCCTTCTGAATGGTCTGCTTGGAGGAATCGGATCCTGGTTCGGCGCAGAGGATCTCACGATTCAGAGCATCCTCGGCTATGTGTTCTCGCCGCTTGCGTTCGCTATCGGTGTTCCATGGCAGGAGGCCGTGCAGGCGGGAAGCTTTATCGGCCAGAAGCTTGTGCTGAATGAGTTTGTGGCATACGCATCGTTTGCCCCTCAAATTGCCGAGCTTTCCGATAAGACGGTCATGGTCATCAGTTTCGCACTCTGCGGTTTCGCCAACCTGAGCTCGCTTGCAATTCTGCTCGGCGGTCTTGGTGGGATGGCGCCGGAACGCCGCCCGGACATCGCCCGCATGGGGATGCGTGCCGTGGCGGCGGGTATGCTTGCATCCCTGCTTAGCGCATCGATCGCCGGCATGTTCATGTAATCGTATAAAGGAATTGGAAAAGGGATGCGTCCGCGTAAGCGGAGCATCCCTTTTTTTATTCGGCAATGTTCAGTTGAAGCCAATCGTTTTCCGTTTTTCTCCCCCGTTTAGCTTAAGGGGTTCTTTGCCGCGGTATGAATCCACTCACATGCTAACCCAAGCAACGCAATCCCTACCTGCTATTGCGTCCTTGCGGCCCTATAGCCGCGCCAGCGTGAATGAGTGTCCTCCGCATCATGCGAATGGACGCCAGTTCTAACCGATTCCGTTCAAGATGAAACATCACAAGTTTTAATAATATCAGATGCATGATAACAAGTCAAAGGAAATGTTTTCATATGAGCTGCTGCCCGGCATATTCCCTGTAGACCGGATGGGAGTCCAATAACTCCTGATGGGTTCCTGTTCCGGTCACTCGTCCATCTTCAATGAAAATGATGCGGTCGGCATCAACGATTGTGGACAGTCGATGGGCGATGGCAAATGTCGTGCGCCCGGCCATGAGGCGTTGAAGGGCTTCCTGGACAATCCCCTCCGAATGGCTGTCCAGGCTTGCCGTCGCCTCGTCCATCATGAGGATTTTCGGATTTCTGAGAAACGCCCGGGCAATGGCGATGCGCTGTCGCTGGCCGCCGGAAAGCCGGATGCCGCGCTCACCGATTTCGGTGTCGAGTCCGGAAGGGAAACTTTTGATGAATTCCGAGGCGAACGCCATATCTGATGCCTGCCGGATTTTTTCTTCAGAGATCTTGTCCTGTTCAAGGCCGTAGAGAAGGTTATCCCGGATCGTGCCGGACATCATCGCGCTTTCCTGCGGGACATAACCGATCTGGCTCCGCCAATTATCGAGTGACAGGGCAGCGATCGGTGTATCCCCGACGCGGATGACCCCGCTGTCCGGTTCGTAGAACCGTTCAAGCAAAGCGAACATCGTGGATTTGCCTCCGCCGCTCGGTCCGGCGAAAGCGATCATTTCACCCGGATTCGCGCGGAACGAAATGTTTTTGAGGATCGGCTCTTCGGGTTGGTAGGAAAAGCTGACATCTTCCACGATGATCGGGAGACCTGAAACATCCACATTGGCCCCGTTCTGTCCCGGCTCCGGCTCAAGGCAGAGGATCTGGATAATTCGTTCCGTGGCTCCCTTGGCTTTCTGCAGTTGCGTAAAGAACATGGCGAACGTCGTAACAGGAAAGACAATCTGGAAAAGGTACAGCAGGAAAGCGACCAGCGTGCCTGTGGACATCGAGCCGTCCGCGACGCGCATCCCCCCGTAGACGATGATGAACGCGATGACCACCCACATGATCAGGCCCATCAGCGGGCCGATGATCGCGTTGATCCTCGCCTCCCGGAGTCCGAAGTCAAACAGCCTATGAATCCCGCCTGTGCCTCTTTTCTCCTCATCTTCTTCGGCGTTCGATGCCTTCATCAGGCGGATTTCACTGATGGTCTGCTGAATGCTGCCGCTGAAGGCAGCGGTTTCGTCCTGCATACCGCGCGAAATCTTGGCCATGCGGCGGCCGAGGGGAATCATGAGCGCCATTGTGACCGGGATGGAGATCAGCATGACGAGTGTCATCTGCCAGTCGAGGATCAGCAGCAGAACCACCGCGCCGATAATGGAGATGATGCCGCTGATAAACTGCGGTACATGGTTCGAGATGAGTTCCTTTACGATCCCTGTATCATTGATGACCCGGCTGACTGTTCCGCCGCTTGTCTCCGCGTCGAAATGAGAGACCGGAAGCCGGAGCAGCTTGCGCCACATTTTCCCCCGCAAGTCCGCGACGAGTTTCTGCCCGGTGTAACTCAGGAGATAAGTCGAGATCCCGTCGATGACAGTCTGGATGAGAAATGCGGCAACAATGGCCGCAATCAGCATGGGGCTGAGGGTTGCCAGGGAAAACCCGTCCACCAGCTGTTTGGTAAGAAGTGGAATGGCTAGCCCGACAATGGTTGTAATGAGAAAACCGGCGATTCCGACGCCGAACGCGGCTTTTGGAATGCCTGTGGAGCGGATCAGGCGGATAAACGGCTTTAGCCCGTCCTGTTTTTTAGAGTTTGTTGGTGCCATAAAACCGGCTCCTTTCCAATCGATGCTATCTATACGTCATGATAGGCCATGAGGTTCCAGTCTGTCAGAGCACAAGCACATTCAGTTTTTTCAGCCTTCAGGGTATTTTCCTTTTTTATGGTATAATGAAAGGCATTGTGCAGTTTCGGACGGGGGGATGGACATGCGCTGGAGGGGGCGGCTCATTGCAACCGGCATTGTTGCGCTGTTCAACATCATGCGTTATTTCTATTATCATGTCTATTATGAATTGCCGTTCGACGGCACGTTCTTTTTGCTGACGGCAGTTTTTCTTGCCGTCGCCTACACAGTCGGTTACCACTATGACCGTGCCGATTATCTGTCGGGACGGGATCCGCTGACAGGTGCCCACAATTGCCGCTCGCTGATTGACCATGTCAGAAAACTGCGGCTTTCTGGATATCCCGGGTACGCAGTTGTCCTGTTTGATCTTGACGACTTCAAAGAGATCAACGATACGTATGGGCACGAAGCCGGTGACGCCGTGCTTCGGGATTTCGCAGACACTCTGACGGATTTCATCGGCAGCCGGGGAATCATCGCCAGGTGGGGAGGGGACGAAGTCCTCGCCATCTCCAAGGATGCCGATGAGGATTTTAAAATCCATGGCGCCGAAGAGATTACAGCCCGGATGAATTCACTCGGGTATGCCGGAGGCCGGTCAATCGGCGTGTCATTTGGCATTGCGGTGGCACCAGCGGACGGCGTGGACCTCGAGTCTCTTGTTGATGCGGCGGACCACGCCATGTATGTCAATAAAACAGGCAGAAAGAGTCAAGTCTGAACACTTGTCGGATCTTCCTGCATCGTATAGGATAAAAAAAGAATTTCAACGGAATGAGGCAGGATATACAATGAAACAATCGATTTACGGTTTGACCTTCGAACAGCTTCAACAATGGATGGCAGAATACGGCCAGCAAAAGTTCCGTGCAGCACAGGTATGGGACTGGCTGTACAAGAAAAGGGTCAAGTCTTTCGATGAAATGAAAAACGTCAATAGGGAATGCCGCGAGATTCTCGACGGGGCGTTCACCATCCGGACAATGGACATCGCGGTCAAACAGGAATCCGCGGACGGCACGGTCAAGTTCCTTTTCCGCCTGGCGGACGGCAACCTGATCGAAACGGTCCTGATGCACTTCAGCTACGGGCAATCGGTCTGCGTGACCACACAGGTCGGCTGCAACATCGGCTGCAGCTTCTGTGCGAGCGGGCTTCTCCGCAAAAGCCGGGACCTGACCGCCGGCGAAATCGTCGAGCAGATCATGAATGTCCAGGAGCATCTTGACCGGCTCGGCAAGGGGGAGCGGGTTTCCAATATTGTCGTCATGGGCATCGGCGAGCCGTTCGACAACTACGACAACCTGATGAACTTCCTCCGCGTCGTCAACGACGGGAATGGGCTCGGCATCGGGGCGCGCCACATCACCGTCTCGACAAGCGGCCTTGTGAAGGGCATCCGCAAGTTTGCCGACGAGGACCTGCAGGTCAACCTCGCGCTATCGATCCACGCGCCGAACAACGAGCTGCGCACGGAAATCATGAAAATCAACAAGGCGTTCCCTCTTGAGCAGGTCATGGACGCCATCGATTACTTCCTGTCGAAGAAAAACCGGCGCATCACGTTCGAATACATCCTCCTTCACGATGTAAATGACCACGTCGAGGAAGCGCAGCAGCTGGCCAAGCTTCTGCAGAACAAAAAGCACCTCAGCTACGTCAACCTGATTCCGTACAATCCGGTTGAAGAGCATGACCGCTACAGCCGCAGCACTCCTGAGGCGATCGCCGCGTTTGAAAAGACGCTGAAAGCCAAGGGCATCCAATGCGGCGTCCGCCACGAGCAGGGCACCGACATCGATGCGGCATGCGGACAGCTCCGCAGCAAACAAATCAAAAAGGACGTCTCCTGACGCTATCGGCACGGAATTCATTTTCTGTGCTTTTTTCTTTGCCCGGATTCCGGTATCGTTGAAGGGAAGAGGGGGAGTTGTTTATGAAAGAGGGAAATCAGATATTCCGCTCCGCGGTCCGTGCCGATCTTGAGGGGATTGTCGGGATGCTGGCGGACGACCATCTGGGTCGAACGCGTGAAAATCCTGATCTGCCGCTTGAGCGTTCATACGAAGAGGCGTTCCTCGCCATTAGCCAGGACCCGAACAATGAACTGATCGTGGCAGAGAGAAACGGAAACCTTGCAGGTGTCCTGCAGCTCACGTTTCTCCCATCCCTCACGTACAGGGGAAGCTGGCGGGCGATGATCGAGGGCGTCAGGGTCGCTGCCTCCATGAGGGGCAGCGGTGTCGGCGGGGGACTGATCCGCCATGCCATCGGGCTTGCGGAGGAAAAAGGATGCAGGCTTGTCCAGCTCACTACCGACAAAGGCCGTCCGGATGCCGTCCGGTTCTACGAAAGCCTCGGATTCTGTACAACGCATGAAGGCATGAAGCTGCGTCTGGATAAGGGGGATGGGATAGAATGAAATCAATTTTCGCTTTTGAAACGCCGGGGGAAGGGGAAGTTTACGAAGCGACGGTCAAACGGCTCATGATGCGGCTAGGTTCCTACAAAGCGTTTCTCTGCAATGCGTTCGGGCTGACTGAAGTGCCGAAGGCGGTAGTGTGGACTAGCAGCAAGTTGGCTACCGATGTGTTCGGACATGTCCTCATTCCTGCATATACGAGAGAAGAGCTGATTTTCATGTGTCCGGACCAGGTCGTATGGAAACGCATCATGCTCGAACAGATGGACGGGGAGGACCTTCCGGATGTGAGGGTATTTTATGAATCGGCAGGCGAAGCGCAGCTGCTGGATATCCTCGCCCATGAACTGACCCATCATCTGGACCAGTTCCCCGACGAATTTGAGGACGAGCGCACGGATGCGATCTGGTTTGAGGAAGGCATGTGCTTTTATCTGCCCAGAAGGCATTTGCTCGGCGATCCATACTTCAATGAAGTGACAGCTGCAGAAAAGTCCCTTTACGATGCGCTGAAACATCGCTACGGCAACCATTCGATTGATGACTTTGGAGCGGCCTCCTACAAAGGAACGCTCCCCTCCATCATGTTCGACTACTGGCGCAGTTTTTTGGCGGTCTGTGAACTCGTCGAGAGGGAAAACGGGAGCGCTCATGCGGTGTTCCGAAAATACAACACGTGGCATGAAGAAGGCAGAGAGCAACCCCTGGCCGAATACTTTGGAATAGAACTCTAATTGAACTGAACATTCCGACTTTAATAGTTTCTGTCATAAACGGGACCGCGCCACATATGTATATATAGGCTGCGGTTCTATTTCTAGGTGTCCTGGAACATGATTTCCGGTATAGAGGAGATAGAACTTGAAAAGTTCTGTGCTTTCTGACAATATAGAAAATGGCAGGAAGAAAGCGCATACAAGAAAGGGAGGAATGAACAAATGGTAGAAGTGATCAAATCCCGGGTTTATGCGAAGCCGAACACGGAAGGTGCAAAAGTCAACTTTCGCGAGAAGTATGACAACTATATCGGAGGCCAGTGGGTGCCTCCTGCAAAGGGTGAGTACTTCGACAACATCACACCGGTGACAGGCCAGGTGTTCACGCAAGTGGCGCGTTCCACAGAAGAGGACATCGAAAAGGCGCTTGACGCCGCGCATGCCGCCAAGGATGCCTGGGGCAAGACTTCCGTCCAGGAGCGGTCCGGAATCCTCCTGAAAATCGCGGACCGTATGGAAGAAAACATCGAGAAGCTGGCCGTCGCGGAAACATGGGACAACGGCAAGGCGGTCCGTGAGCCGCTGAACGCTGACATTCCGCTGGCCATCGATCATTTCCGTTACTTCGCGGGCGCACTTCGCTCCCAGGAGGGCGGCATCAGCCAGGTGGACGAAAATACGGTCGCCTATCATTTCCATGAGCCGCTCGGTGTGGTCGGGCAGATCATCCCGTGGAACTTCCCGATCCTTATGGCGGTCTGGAAGCTCGCGCCGGCACTTGCGGCAGGAAACTGCGTGGTCCTGAAACCGGCCGAGCAGACACCGGCCTCGATCATGGTGCTGATCGAGCTGATCGAAGATCTGCTTCCTGCAGGCGTCGTCAACGTCGTCAACGGGTTCGGTTTGGAAGCCGGAAAACCGCTTGCCTCCAATCCGCGCATCAGCAAAATCGCATTCACCGGGGAGACGACGACCGGCCGCCTGATCATGCAGTATGCGTCCCAAAACCTCATTCCGGTCACGCTCGAACTGGGCGGCAAGTCGCCGAACATCTTCTTCGAGGATGTATTCGATGAAGACGATGCGTTCCTCGACAAGGCGGTCGAAGGGTTCGTCATGTTCGCGCTGAACCAGGGCGAAGTGTGCACCTGTCCGTCCCGCGCTCTGATCCAGGAATCCATCTACGACAAGTTCATCGAGCGCGCCATCAAGCGCGTCGAGGCGATCAAGACCGGCAACCCGCTGGATCCGGACGTCATGATGGGTGCCCAGGCATCCAACGAACAGCTGGAGAAAATCCTCTCCTACCTGAAGATCGGAAAAGAGGAAGGCGCAGAATGCCTGACAGGCGGCGAGCGCAACTCGCTGGAGGGTGACTTTGAGGAAGGCTACTACGTCAAGCCGACGGTCTTCAAAGGCAATAACAAGATGCGCATCTTCCAGGAAGAGATCTTCGGGCCGGTCGTGGCGGTCACCACGTTCAAGGACGCCAAAGAAGCCCTTGAAATCGCGAACGACACGCTCTACGGTCTCGGAGCGGGCGTCTGGTCCCGCGACATGAACACCGCCTACAAAATGGGCCGCGGCATTCAGGCGGGCCGTGTATGGACGAACTGCTACCACGCCTACCCGGCACACGCGGCATTCGGCGGATACAAAATGTCCGGCATCGGCCGAGAAACGCACCAGATGATGCTCTCGCATTACCAGCAGACGAAGAACCTCCTCGTCAGCTACGACGAAAGCAAACAGGGCTTCTTCTGATCCGGGAGGAGGGTTCCGAATGGTCGAACGCGTAACCGCAACGGATGAAGCGATCGGACTGATCCGGAAACTGCAGGGAAAGCACGGGCCGGTCATGTTCCACCAGTCCGGGGGCTGCTGCGCGGGATCATCCCCGATGTGCTACCCCGAAGGCGACCTGCTGATCGGCAGCCAGGACGTCCTCCTTGGCGAAATCGGCGGCGCCAAGTTCTACATGAACAAAAACCAGTATGACTACTGGAAGCACACCCAGGTCATCATCGACGTCGTAGACGGACGCGGCGGCATGTTCTCCCTGGAAGGGGTGGAGGGGAAGCGATTCCTCTCCCGATCACGGGCTTTTACAAAAGATGAGACCGAAGCGCTCGGGATTTAATAGTGACTCCCGCCATTCTTGGAATGGCGGGATTTTTCATTTGACGCTTTCTCTAATTTGGAGTCCCAAAAATGCGGAGGGCGCAGCATGACATCACGTTAATAGTGATCGATCCATGAAGATTGGGGAAGAAGGCAACGCAGCTGATCATCGTGCAAGATCAGACACAATATTATACAGAACATAAAAAAACAGGCCCTTTAAAAAGGGCCTCAGACTGTAGACAAAACGGACCCAAAAGAAATCTTTTTGGGTCCGTTTTGTCATTTTCGTGGATATTTCGCATGTTTTTTCCCATCCCCCCCCTTGGAATGACCGGCCGTCAGGCCGGTTCCGGTGACTCCCAGGTCCAGCAGGCCAATCTTTTCAGATTTAAGGCAGCAAAAGTAAGCATCGCCTGCATGGACATTTTTTCCTTCCCGCGAAGGGTTGTCCATCGCATGCCACACTTCTCCTTGGCATCTCCGAAACCGCGCTCTACGGTCTCTTTCCGCCTTGCATAGATTTCTTTGTTCTCCGGGGTGAGCCGAATGGCCTCTGCATGATCGAGGTAGTCC
>NZ_FNAR01000028.1 GCF_900101985.1 Bhargavaea beijingensis | reverse complement strand
AGTAAGATCCCTCGAAGATGACGAGGTGGATAGGTCCGGGGTGGAAGTGTGGCGACACATGGAGCTGACGGATACTAATCGATCGAGGACTTCTCCTCATGGCACGTGAAAAGGTTTCGGTACGTTACAATGTCTCGTTTATCCGGTTTTGAGCGAACAAGCTCAAGGTCCAGTGATGAAGGCGAAGAGGTCACACCCGTTCCCATCCCGAACACGGAAGTTAAGCTCTTCAGCGCCGATGGTAGTCGGGGGCTTCCCCCTGCAAGAGTAGGACGTCGCTGGGCACAAAGCCGTCTCCTGATGGAGGCGGTTTTTTTGTGCGGAAAAATAATCGCGGCAAAGCTGACGAGCCCCGTTTTAGTGCATCCATTTCCGCGTAACTTGAGGGCACTTATAAGCAGAAGCCTCATAATTCAGTTTTTCCGTGCAACTCAGGCTAGTTTTTTAAAAAGTGCGGCGAGTGTTAAGAAACGTGCTGTGAGTGTTAAGAAAGCCCTTACAAGTGTTAAGCAAGGTAGAACATTCACAAGAGAACGGGGGAAAGCCGGCCGGGCGTATTTACGAGTCTCGGCCCGCGGAAAGCAACCACCGGCCGAGGAGGGGATCATTCCATCAGGCCACTATCGAATTTTATCGGTTCATGTTAAAATATAGGAAAATAGTATGAATCCAAGATAGGCGTGAAGGCAATGGCATATCAATCGGAAGCACAACTCGAACGGAAGCTGGTCGAGCAGCTCGTTTCCCAAGGCTATGAGCGTATCCAGATTCCTGATGAAGAACAGCTGGTCCTGAATTTCCGCCAGCAGGTGAACCGGTTTAATCAAGCGAAATTGAATGGAAATGAACTGACCGATAAAGAATTCGACCGGCTGATGACGCAGATTTCCGGCAAAAGCATTTTCGATTCTGCGAAGATCCTGCGGGACAAGCAGGAGATCGAGCGTGAAGACGGGACTATTCTGGCAATCGAACTGTTCAACACCCGCGAGTGGTGCAAGAACAAGTTCCAAGTTTCCACACAGACCACGGTCAGGGGTACATACACGAGCCGGTTTGACGTTACGCTTCTTGTGAACGGTCTGCCGGTTGTTCAGATTGAGCTGAAAAAACGCGGCAAGGACTTTAGCGAGGCGTTCAACCAGGTGATGCGTTACCGGAGGGATGCCTACAGGGGACTGTTCCGCTTTATCCAGATTTTTGTCGTTTCCAATGGGGTGGACACGAAGTATTTCTCGAACTCCGACAAGGATATCTTATACTCCCATACGTTCTTCTGGTCGGACCGGTACAACAAGCTGATCACCAATCTGCAGGAGTTCACTTCGGACTTTTTGGAGCGATGCCGCCTTGCGAAGATGATTGCGCGCTACATGGTCCTGAATGAAACCGACCAGGTGCTGATGGTTATGCGGCCCTACCAGGTGTATGCGGTCGAAGCGCTGATCAACCGGGCGACCGAGACACGGAATAACGGTTTTATCTGGCACACGACCGGATCCGGGAAGACGCTCACCTCATTCAAGGCGAGCCAGATCCTCGCCAATGAACCGGGCATTGCAAAGGTGATTTTCCTCGTGGACAGGCGGGACCTGGACAGCCAGACGATCGCCGAGTTCAATAAATTTGAAAAGGACTCCGTGGATACGACCGATCGCACGGATACGCTGGTCGCTCAGTTCGAGGATAAGACCAAGCCTTTCATCGTGACGACGATCCAGAAGATGGCGAACGCGATCCGCAATCCCCGTTATGCCAACGTAATGGGCGAGTATCGTGATGAGCGGGTGGTCTTCATCATCGATGAGTGCCACCGGAGCCAATTCGGCGAGATGCATACCATGATCAACCGACATTTCAAAAAGGCGCAGTATTTCGGGTTTACCGGTACGCCCCGCTTTGAAGAAAACAAGAGCCAGGACGGCCGGACCACTGCCGACCTGTTCGATAAAATGCTGCACTCTTACCTCATCAAGGATGCGATCCGCGACGGCAATGTGCTCGGTTTTTCCGTGGAGCATATTTCGACTTTCAAGGGTGCCTATGATGAGACGGACGAATCGCTCGCAGAAGCGATCAATACAGAGGAAGTATGGATGGATGAGGAGCGGATGAAACTTGTCTCCCGTCATATCTTGGACATCCATGGTCGGAAATCGGCGGACGGGAAGTACACGGCGATTTTTGCGGTCCAGTCCATCCCGATGGCAGTGAAGTATTATGACCTGCTCCGGGAAGCGAATCGGGATGGGTTGAAGATCGCGGGGATCTTCACGTACAATCCGAATGAAGAATCGGAGGGTGCGGATGAGCATTCCCGGGAAAGCCTCGACCGGATGATCCGTGACTACAACCAGCTGTTTGATACGAACTTCTCGACGGAAATCTTCAGCAGCTACTTCACCGATGTTTCGAAAAAAGTGAAGTCCGCCCAGATCGATATCCTCATTGTCGTGAATATGTTTTTGACAGGCTTTGACGCAAAGACGCTGAACACCCTCTATACCGACAAGAACCTGAAATACCATGATCTCATCCAGGCGTACAGCCGGACGAACCGGGTGGAGAAAAAGTCCAAGCCGTACGGCAACATCGTCAACTACCGCAATCTCAAGAAAAACACGGATGAGGCGATCAAGCTGTTCTCGCAGACCGATTCGGCGGATGATGTGCTGATGAAATCGTACGAGTACTACGAGAAAAAGTTTGAGGAAGCGCTCACCGAACTTCTTAAAATAGCAAAGACGCCCGACGAGGTCGATCTTCTGGAAGGTGAAACGGAAAAGGCGGGGTTTATCGTGGCATTCCGCGAGCTTACCAGGGTATTGGTCCGGCTCAAGACGTTCACCGAGTTCCGGTTCGACGAAGGGGCGATCGGTATTGGGGAGCAGGAGTACCTGGACTTCAAGAGCAAATACCTGAAGGTCGTGGATGAGGCGCGTGTGCAGAAGGAGAAGGTCTCCATCCTCCAGGACATCGACTTCGAGCTGGAACTGATGCACTCCGACAAGATCAATGTCGACTATATCCTCAACCTGATCCGAAACCTCGACCTGAAGGACAAAGATAGCCTTCCTTGGGAGATCAAGAAAATCGAGGAAGAGATCGACCGGTCCGACAGTCCGGATCTGCGAAAGAAGATCGACCTTCTGAAAAGCTTCCTGAACAGGGTTGTACCGGACCTTCCGGCGGATGCGTCAATCGACGACGAGTACCACAAGCATGAGGAAGAAGAGAGGGAACGGGAAATCGATGAGTTTGCGGAAGAAGTCGAGCTCCCGCCTGACCAGATCAAGGATTACATCCGGGAGTATGAATATAGCTATCTTCTGCCCCAGTCGAAAATCAGCGACTCGGTGAAAGCCCCGTTCAAGAAAAAGCGGACACTTGTCCGAAGAATCATCGATTTCATCAGAGAAAACACAGAGAAATACATGTGAGAGGCCACGGCCTCTTATTTTTAAGGGGAGAACATCATGACGACATCAGAAAAACAGCGACAACAGCAAGCGGAACTCCACAAAAAACTGTGGGATATGGCGAACAGCCTGCGCGGAACGATGGAAGCCTACGAATTCAAAAACTATATCCTCGGCCTCATCTTCTACCGCTATTTGTCGGAGAACGTGGAAGCCCGTGCATCCAAACTGCTTGAAGAAGACGGCATCACCTATGCAGAAGCTTATGCGGATGAAGAAATCCGTGATGACCTGAAGGAAGAGCTCGTCGACCAGATTGGCTTTTTCATCCCGCCGGAATACCTGTTCTCGACGATGGTTGCCGAAATCCTGAAAGGGGAAAACGGCAACTTTGATACCGAACTTCTCCGGAAGGCGGTCACCGCGGTGACGGAATCCACCCTCGGAAAAGAATCGCAGGATGATTTCCAGCACCTGTTCGACGACATGGACCTCAGCTCGTCCAAGCTAGGACGTGGCGTGAAAAGCCGTTCCAAATTGATCGGCAACATCATGGTGAACATCAATGACATCCCGTTCCTCCATGATGATGTGGAGATCGACGTGCTTGGGGATGCGTATGAATACCTGATCTCCCAGTTCGCGATGAACGCCGGGAAAAAAGCGGGTGAGTTCTATACCCCGCAGCAGGTCTCCAAGATCATCGCGAAAATCGTCACAGCCGGAAAAGAACGCATCAAGAGCGTCTATGACCCGACATGCGGATCCGGCTCGCTTCTTCTCCGTGTCGGCAGGGAAGCTGAAGTCGCCCGCTACTACGGCCAGGAACTTACATCGACGACGTACAACCTGGCGCGCATGAACATGCTGCTGCATGACGTTTCCTATCAGCGGTTCGACATCCGGAACGCCGATACGCTCGAGGAGCCACAGCACACCGACCTCCGGTTTGAAGCGGTTGTCGCAAACCCTCCGTACTCTGCGAAGTGGAGTGCAGACCAGAAGTTCTTGGATGATGAGCGGTTCAGCGCCTATGGCAGGCTGGCACCCAAGTCGAAGGCCGACTTTGCGTTCATTCAGCATATGATCCATCAGTTGGACGATAACGGCACGATGGCCGTCGTTCTACCGCATGGCGTTTTGTTCCGCGGAGCGGCGGAAGGCGTCATCCGGAAGTACCTGATTGAAGAGAAAAATTATCTGGACGCGGTTATTGGTCTACCGGCGAATATCTTCTTCGGGACCTCAATTCCTACGTGTATTCTTGTGTTCAAGAAGTGCCGGGAAGCCGACGACAACGTTCTCTTCATTGATGCCTCCAAAGAGTTCGAAAAAGCGAAGGCGAAAAACAATCTGACCGACGAACATGTCGAAAAGATCGTCAACACCTACCTTAACCGCGAAACGATTGACAAATATTCATACGCAGCCACGCTGGATGAAATCCGGGAGAATGACTACAACCTGAACATCCCGCGTTATGTCGATACCTTCGAAGAAGAAGAGCCAGTCGACCTGCAGGCAGTCTCGAGAAAGCTGAAAGAAATTGACGCTGAAATTGCAGAGATTGACCGGGAACTTGAGAAGTACTTTGAGGAGTTGGGAATTAGTGAACGTACCGAAGTTGAGATTTAAGGGGTTTGAAGGCGCTTGGGAAGAGTATGCGATGAGTGAAGTTGGGACTTTTAAGAAAGGATCTAATCTATCTAAGTCTGACTTAAGTGAAGAAGGAAAGCCCTGTGTATTGTATGGTGAACTTTATACGACATATGGCCCTGTAATAAATGAAATTAAAAGCCGTACAAATAAACTGATTAATAAATCGGTTTACGGAGAAAAGAATGATGTTCTCATTCCTGCTTCTGGCGAATCTGCAGAAGATATAGCTACCGCTAGCTCATTAAACGAAAATGAGGTTCTACTTGGAGGTGATATTAATATATTTACGCCTAAAAAAGATAACGGTAATTTCATCAGTTACCAAATAAATAGCTCAAGAAAGAATCAACTTGTGCGATGGGCACAAGGTGCTTCGGTTGTACATATTTATAAAGACTCTTTGTCCAAGTTAAAATTGCGGTTACCTTCATTAGAAGAGCAAATAAAGATAGCCAATTTTTTCGAGAAACTAGACCTACAAATAGAACTGCAAACCAAGAAAATTGATGAGCTAAAAGAACAGAAGAAGGGCTTGCTGCAGACAATCTTCAGCCGGGAATTGCGGTTTACTGATGAGAATGAGGAACTGTTTCCGGAGTGGAAACGGTATAGATTGGACGAGATCGTAGAGCGAGTGACGAGGAAAAACAAAGGGGTTGTTACTTCATTACCACTGACCATTTCCGCACAACATGGTCTAGTTGATCAAGTGACTTTCTTTAATAATACAGTGGCATCGACAAACCTCGAGGGATACTTCTTGTTGAAAAAGGGAGAGTTTGCCTACAACAAAAGTTATTCAGCTGGCTATCCTCTAGGAGCAATAAAAAGATTGAATAATTACGAACAGGGTGCATTATCAACTTTATATATTTGCTTTAAACCTAAAGCAAAAGTTTACTCGGATTTTCTTGAACAATACTTTGAGACAACTCTATGGCACAAGGAAGTTTCCATGATATCAGTTGAAGGCGCAAGGAATCATGGATTATTAAACGTTGCAGTAGGAGACTTCTTTAGTACTATTCACTCCATCCCGTCCTATGATGAACAAGTAAAAATAGCTGATTTTCTTTCGAAATTTGATACTAAGATAAAACATGAAAACGATAAGCTATCTGCATTACAAGAACAGAAAAAAGGTCTACTGCAACAGATGTTCGTCTAAAGAGGTGATGAGTTGAAACTGCCAAGCTATGAAGAATTCATGTACCCGCTTCTGGAGTGGGCGGGTGACGGGCAGGTGTATTCAATGAAGGATGCCTATCAAGCCATGGCGGACCGGTTTGGATTGACCGCGGAGCAGAGGGAACAGTTAACGGCGAGCGGTACGCGTTTAGTAGATGGCCGGGTGGGATGGGCAAAAACATATTTGGTAAAAGCCGGACTGCTGGAGTCAGCCGGGCGCGGAAAGATCCGGATCACTGAACGGGGTCTTAGCCTGTTAAAAGAAGAACCAGTTAAGGGCTTGGACAAGAAGTTTCTAATGCGTTATCCCGAGTTTCAAACGTTTGTAGGTAAACCTGCCCCGCAGAGTGTACCCATCACGTTTTCCCCTGTCGATCCCGATTAAAAAGAAGCTGATCCGGTGGATGAACTCAGGCTACAATATCGCCTGTTAAAGCAGAGCGTCATGGACGAGTTGTTGGAGCGGCTTCGTACCGGAACGCCTTCCTTCTTCGAAAAAGTCGTCGTCGATCTGATGGTGGCGATGGGGTATGGCGGTGATGTGGAAGAAGCCACTGGTGTGCTGGGACGTACAGGTGATGGTGGAGTCGATGGCGTCATCAAAGAGGATGTGTTGGGGCTGGATATGATTTACGTTCAGGCGAAGCGCTGGGCGAATTCGGTGATGCGGCCGGAAATCCAGAAATTTGCCGGAAGCCTCGAAGGGATGAGGGCGAAAAAGGGCGTGTTCATCACCACCTCAACATTCTCCAACGGTGCCCGTGAGTATGTTGACATGATTGAGAAGAAGATCGTTTTGATTGATGGCGAGCAGCTTGTGGACTACATGTTCCGTTATGGCTTGGGCGTCAGCCCCTCCGAGACGTTTGTCGTCAAGCGGGTGGATGAGGACTATTTTGCAGGCAGCGAATAAAGCGTGAAAGAGGAACCTGATGGCTCGTACAAAGAGTAATCAATTATAAAACGGGTTGACCGGCCGGCTGTTTGCGGCCGGTGGTCTGACATACATAAACACACAATCCTTTGAAGCGGCAGCTTTTATCTTTTTCGGTGGTTTGGTCGGATTGATTTTGATCGTGTTTGCGTTTGGATTGGTGAAAGTGCGGAAATTGAATGCGTCCGGCATCCGCCAGGTGGATGAGATTAGCGGCAAGGAGTTCGAGCAGTTTCTGAAGCTGCGGTATGAGGCAAGAGGTTATAAGGTTCGCCGGACTCCCTGCCAAAATGATTTTGGTTGATCTTGTCATGGAGCGGGATGGCAAGAGGATTGTGGTGCAGGCAAAACGGTGGAAGAAGAATGTCGGCATCAAGGCTGTGCAGGAAAATTGTTGCGGCGAAAAGTCATTACAAGGCCGAAGACGCCTGGGTGGTGACCAACAGCCAGTACACAAAAGCCGCAAGGGAGCTGGCCTCGAGCAACGGGGTTCGCCTTGTCGACCGTGCTCAGCTGATCCATATATTATTGGAGAAGAAGGCAGGTTAAACCTGAGTGTGTGTATGGTTTTTTGATTTCGTTCGGGGCATTTATCATGGCGGTTCTGTCATTTCACCAAAAAAATAATCCATCCTTGAGTTGACGGCTCATAACGGATGGATTATCTCCTCTGATGCCGCCCCCTTGAAGGGAGCCTGCTATTAGAGACCGCTTACTGTTCCCGCAGTGGGCGGTCCTTTTACCTATATGTTGAAAATGGAGAACTATACGTACCTGTCATTATAAATTGGGGGGTCTTTTGACAAGGGATTCCCTCTTTGTCGGGTTCTGAAACCTTCAAGATTTGGTTAACCACCAGATCTACAGAAGGATGCTAAAAGGGCTGTCCAATAATTCATTAAATACAACAAACGGGACAGACTCTGGTCGCTTATCGCAGTCCGACGCCGAGCCCCGCGTAAGGCGGTTCTCGACAGCCCGGCTTCTCCTGCAGGTGTCTCCCGGCGTCTATGCCTTTTGCCATATAATGCTGGATGCAAGTTTTTTAACAACCTTCTTTGTTTATCCAAGGTTATTGTTCGTTGATTTATCAGGATTCGACACAGGAGTTTTAATCCCGTTAATCTTCCTAATATGGTAATTAGGATATTTACCTGTTTCGATTTTTCGCACAAATGTTTGAAGGGTCATTGACTGTTTTCGACTGTTATCCTTAAATCGTTGGTTCCTGCCTGAGCGACTTTGAGCTGTAACAGTAATTCTCTTGCCCATTACTACACCCCCTTTCTGTATATTGTGCTAGGAACATTAGTTCCTACTATATATAGAATACCTGATTTCTCCTATCATAAACATCTTAGCAAAGAATAAGAGATGTTTCGGTGCTAGAACCTTTACACTTAAGTTTTCATATACTACAAAATGAAGAGAGGGGGAGGGCGCCTGTCCGTTTCCGCGTTTGTGCTGACGATGGTTCCGCTTTATCTCATGGCGATGATCGCTTTTATTGCGAGGAAGCTGAATGTTGTCGGCAGCTCTGCCAATCCCGTGATCACTCAGCTGATGCTGTATGTGACGCTGCCGGCGTTAATTTTGTTTTCGTTGAATACGACATTCTCTGCAGAGCTCTTGGTGGATTTCACTTGGCTTGTCGCCATGTCGGTTTACGTCATGTCGGTTTCCATCGTGATCGGTGCTTGGCTGAGGAAGCGGGCGGCACTGCCTGATGGACAGAAGAGCGTGTATGAGAGCCTCATCGTTTTCGGCAATCAGGGATTCATCGGGGTTGCGGTGAGTTATATGCTGATGGGGGAGCAGGGAGTGATTTACCTGACCCTGTTCAACATCTTTTACCTGGTGCTCATCTGGTCCTACGGGATCTATCTGTTCACCCGGCATGAAGCGGACGTTTATTGGCCGAGGCTGTTCCTGAATCCCGGCATTCTTGCCACGCTGATCGGATTGGTCATGTTGTTTCTGCCGTTCAGCTGGCCGGACATGCTGTTGAGGACATTTGAGGACGTGGGGCAAATGACGGTTCCGTTGTCGATGATCCTGATCGGGAGTTTGCTTGCGGACACGAAGATGGCTGATTTCAGGCGATACAGCAGCAACCTTTATCTTTGGATTGCTTCCATCATGAAGTTGCTGGTACTCCCAACGACTCTGCTGGTTTTTCTATTTCTTCAAGTTCCTGACCTGCTTCTTCTCGTTGCCGTGCTGACTGCCGGCATGCCGAGCGCCACGACCACTACGGTGTATGCACAAAAATTTCGGGCAGACGCTGTTTTCGCCTCATATGGTGTGATTTACTCGACCATTCTTTGCATGTTCACCATCCCGCTGCTTTACATCCTTCTGCAGATTATAGGTGTTGGGTAGGACCTGATTGAAGCGGGCGGTCGTAAAAAGCGACCGACTCGTTTTTTTTGGTATGATTGAACTGCTGCAAATAATGGACAGTATCTTGGTCCTGCTTGATGATGGAGAGAATTAAATGAAACAATACTATATTCATTCAATATTGGCTGTTTTGCTGGTACTGTCTCTGGCGTCATGCAATCCCACCACTACAGGTCAAATCAGCTTATATAATGAATTTGAGGAATACCGAGCGGAAGTAATTGAACCTATAAACGATCGGGCGATCAAGACGGCAGAAAAGGGCGGACGCTATACAACAATGCTCGAAGAGACGGAAGAAGCGTTTCACTACATAAATGAAGAATTGATTCCCTATGCTGCAGAAACCAGGGACTTGGCTTTGGAAGCACAGGATGGGCTGGTTAATCCGGAGATTCAAGAGTTAAATGAAATCTTGATTGAAAACCTTGAGCTGACTCTTGAATCGTTTACGATGACAGCATCAATGACTGAAATGAATATTCCACCAATTGAGGACGAGAAGGCCGTTTATGAAAAAACAGAAAAAATTTATGCTGAGCTTATGGAGTTACAAGAAGAGATCGACCGTACATCAGCCGAGTACGAAAAGCGGGTAGAGGAATTAGCGGCTAACTAAGTGACCGATTGAATAGAAGCTAGTACTGGAGTGAGGAAGAATGAACCGAAAAAGTATCATCGTCAGTTTGCTGACGCTGGCCTTGATAGTCCTGGCCGCCTGCAGCAATTCCGAGAACAGTGGCGGCCCAAGCCCCGTTGAAGAGTTCGATCAATATCGGAAGGAAGGGATCGAGCCGCTCCATGAGCGATCTTTGGAACTCGCCGAAATGGGTGGCCATCTTAACGCCATGATTCCTGAGCCGGAAAAGGCCCGTGACTATATCACCGACGAGATGATTCCCCATATCGAAGAAACACAGGGGTTTGCCGAAAAGCTGCAGGACGGCCTGGTCAACGAGGATATCAAAGAAGTGAATCAGGTTACGATCGATCAACTGGATCTGATGATCGATTCGTTCAATAAGCAATCGGAGTTCCTTGAACTGCACATCCCGCCGGTCAGCGATGAATCGTATGAGGAGTCCGAAGCGGTCTATGCAGAGATCATGCAGCTGCAGGAGCAGATTGATAAGAGAACCACAGAGTACAATGCCAAAGTGGACGATTTGGAACAGAAATACGGGAAATAATTTGCGATAAGAGCAGGTTCCCGGGGGCATCGGCTCTTGTCTTAGAAGTGGTGGACCATTTTGCTGACGACATAGATGAATGCCGCAGCAATGCCGATCAGGTACAGGCTGCCGAGCAGGAAAAAGAGAAGGTCGACGAAAGTGATCAAAATCTCTGCCTCTCAGTTTGCGCAATACCAGATTCCCGGAAGGGAAAAAATCAAAAGTGCACCGGAACCGTCAGCAGGTGAAAAGGAAGTTCTCCTGACCATCAGAGAAGAAGGAAAAAAACCGTCGGGCGTCAAACTGTTCCGGCTCAAGACGGACGGGACCATCACACTGTATTAAGATATACAGGATGAAATCGCCGAAGATTAGGAGTGAAAGGAATGAAACGATCATTATTTCTGGTTGGTCTGTTGGCTGTATTCCTCGCTGCCTGCAGCAGCGGCACCGGAGCAGAATCACCGAATATCAGTGTGGAAAAAGAATTTGAAGATTATCGGAAGAATGTCCTCGAGCCTCTGGATGAGCGATCCTTCGAGTTCGCAGAGATGTTCAACCACTCTGCTTCCATCATCGAACAACCCGAGGAATCCCACCGTTATATGGAGGAAGAAGTGATTCCCTTTATGGAAGAGACTCGAAAAATTGCTACTGATGCCCATGATGGACTGGTAAATGAAAAAATCCAGAAACTGAATGAGACCACGATCGAGTACTTGAATCTGACGCTCGATTCCCTTCATAAGAGCGCTGAGTTATCGGCAATCGATGTTGATACGGCGAATGTTGATACGGTGACCGAAGAAACGTACCAAAAGGCTGTTAAGATCCATGAGGAGAACATGGAGCTGCAAGAAAAAATAGACCGAACCGGAGTGGAAATGGACCGGCAAATCGATGCACTCGTCAATGAACAATGATTCGGGCCGTATGGCGGCACCGCGATTAATAGACCGGTGAATTGGAGGTGCATCATGAAAAATCTGATCCGGCTGATGGGGCTATTGCTGGTATTCGCACTGGCGGCTTGCGGCGGTCCGGGAATTGCTGCTGAATACAAGGAATACAAAGAAAAGGGAAGCACTCCGATCTACCAGAATTCCATGGAACTGATCATGATGAGCAATCAGTTGAATGCCATACTGGATAATCCTGAGCAAGCCAATCAGTATTTAAAAACAGAAATGATTCCGATGCTTGAGGAATCCAAGGCATTGTCGGAAGACTGGCAGGGCCGTCTGACCCACGACGAGCTTAAGGAACTGAACGGCTTGAAAGACAAAGAGCTGGGTCTGCTGATTGATTCCTTCGGAACACTCTCTGAATTGTTTGATCTGACTGCGGAACCCGGTGAGGACTTTGAGCAAAAGTCTGCTAAACTATCCGTAGAAATCTCCGATAAACAGGAGCAACTCGATAAGATTACAGATGATTATGCAGCGAAGTATGAGGAACTGGATAGGAAATACGGAACCGAATCATGAGAACCATGCCCTGGAAGCCGACGCTTCCAGGGCATTTTTATATGCACCGGGCACGAACGTGACCATGTCCGCGTACAAGAGCCTCACATCCGGATGAGGTCATCACCCGTGCACGCAGGGTATCCACTCAGGAGGGTTGCCGGATAATCGCAGTGCAGGCGTTTTGTACGCACAGCGCCTGCACTTTCCGAAGTGATGACAGGCAAATTGGAAAAGTCGTTGTTGCTTCCCACAAACCCGAAGCCCGATCTTTGGGGTATCGCCCATATCCTCTACGGAACTATTGCGTTAATATTTAAACAATTCGTTGTTCAAAGGGGGGATTTGTTTTGACTAAACTTGCAGGCGTAGAAGAGCTCGGCCAGCCCAAAAAACCGAGCTTTTTCCAAAGGGTGCTGAATGGCGTGGAGAAGGCCGGCAACAAATTGCCGGATCCCGTCACGTTGTTCGCGCTGTTTACCGTCCTGATTCTCATTGCATCCGCAGTTTTCGGAATGCTTGGCACTTCCGCCGTCCACCCGGGTACCGGTGAGACGATCAAAGTCGTGAACTTGCTGAATGCGGAAGGGATCCGCAGCATTGTCACCACACTGGTTCCGAACTTTACCGGATTCCCGCCGCTCGGGCTTGTACTCGTCGTCATGCTTGGGGTGGGGCTTGCCGAGTCCACTGGCCTCGTCACCACATTCATGAAAACGACGATTCTGAATGCGCCGGCCAAAATCATCTTGCCGACAATTTTGCTGATCGCGGTTCTCGGGAATACGGCTGCCGATGCGGCACAAGTCGTGCTTCCTCCGATCGCCGCGATGATTTTTGCGGCACTGGGCCGTAATCCGATCGCGGGCCTTGTCGCGGGTTATGCGACCGTCACGGGCGCGTTCAGTGCCAACCTGATCGTTTCGATGCTGGATCCGCTGATTTTCGGCTTTACACAGTCGAGCGCTCAGATGATCGATCCTTCCTATGTCGGGAACCCGGCCATCAACTGGTACTTCCTGATTGCATCGACATTTGTCCTCATCCCGGTTGCGGCATTTGTGACGACCAAAATCGTCGAGCCGAGGCTGGGGACGTTCCAGGGGGAAATCGAAAAGCTCGAAAAGACGACCCCGGAAGAAAAACGGGGCCTTCTCTGGGCGGCGATCACCCTTGCGGCGTACACTGCCCTGATTCTATGGCTTGTCGTTCCGGAAAACGGCATTTTGCGTGACCCGGAGACAAACGGGATCATCGTTTCCCCGTTCATGACTGGAATCGTTCCGATCATGCTGTTCGGCTTCCTTCTTCCGGCGCTTGCCTATGGGTTTGCATCCGGGGCGCTGAAAAACGATAAAGACGTGGCCGAGCATCTGACCAAGGCGATGTCCGGGATGGGCGGCTATATCGTCCTTGCCTTCGTGGCTGCCCAGATGATCGCGTTTTTCGGAATGAGCAACCTCGGGCCGATCATCGCCATCAAGGGGGCTGCCTTCCTGAAAGGGATCGGCTTTGAAGGATTGTCCCTGTTCCTCGGGTTTATCGTCATCGCAGCGCTCATCAACCTGCTGATTGCGAGCGCTTCGGCCAAGTGGGCGCTTCTTGCACCGGTGTTCGTGCCGATGTTCATGCTCATGGGCTACGATCCGGCCGTGACACAGGTGGCCTACCGGGTGGCGGACTCGATCACGAACCCGATCACCCCGATGCTTGCTTACTTCGCCATTCTCCTGACATTTGCCAAGAAGTACGACAAAAACATCGGGATCGGCACGCTCATTGCCACGCTATTGCCGTATTCCATCGCATTCGCGATCTTTTGGATTATCCTGTTCTCAGTCTGGTTCCTGCTCGGCTTGCCGCTCGGGCCCGGCGGCGCCATCATGCTGCCATAAACAATCGCTAAGGGGGAGTTTCCGTGGTTCTCAAACTACAGAACGTCACGTTGTACACTGGCAATGGGGAAAAAAAGGTGAATACATCGATTGCAATTGAAGGAAAGACGATCCTTGCCGCAGGCGAAGAGGCGGACCGTCTGCAAGCCGGAACCGTCATCGACGGAACCGGCAAGACCGTCATCCCCGGCCTGTTCGATATGCACTTGCATCTCGGGATGGACGGGGTCGGAGATCCTTTTGCCCAGGTGGCCGGCGATACGCCTGCTCTGTCGGCATACCGTCACCATGTAAATGCCCAAAAGCAGCTGAAGTCGGGCGTCACCAGCGTCCGGAACCTTGGCTCCAAGTGGCATATTGACCTGGATTACCGGAACTCCATCGAAAGCGGCCTCATTCAGGGACCTTCGGTTTACGGCTCCGGACAGGCCATCGTCATGACAGGGGGGCACGGGTATCCGTTTTCCACCGAAGCGGACGGAGAAGACGGCGTCAGAAAAGCGGCGCGGGAAACGCTCAAAGCCGGAGCGGACGTCATCAAGCTGATGGCGACAGGCGGCGTGATGACGCCGGGCGTCGATCCGGGTTCGCCGCAGCTTTCCGAGAACGAGATGAGAGCGGCCGTCGAGGAAGCCCTCCATGCCGGCAAGACGACCGCGGCACATGCGCAAGGGACGGCGGGCATCCGGAATGCGGTACGGGCGGGAATCACCACGATCGAGCATGGCATTTTCCTTGATGATGAAACCATCGAACTGATGATCGAGCACGGCACGGTTCTCGTTCCGACACTTGCCGCTCCGTATTACATCGTCCAGCATGCGGAGTCGGGCGGAATCCCGGCCCATGCCGTGAAAAAAGCGGTGGACTGCTTCCACGACCATCGGGAAAGCTTCCGAAAAGCACTTTCCGCGGGTGTAAAGATTGCAGCAGGCACGGATGCCGGAACACCGTTTAACGTTCACGGCGACTTTGCCAAAGAGCTGGAACTGATGCACGATTACGGCATGAACGTGAAGGACATCATTGTTGCGGCGACTTTTCAGGCAGCCAAAGCCCTGAACGTCGATCAAACGGTCGGAACGCTGGAAAAAGGAAAAGCGGCGGACTTCGTCATTCTCGATGAGGATCCGGAAACCGACATCCGTGCATTCCGTCAGATCCATTCCGTATACAAAGGGGGAGAATGTGTCCATGAGTCTTCAAACCAACTTGAACCCGCCGTTGGCTAATGAACTTCAGGCGTGCTTGGAAACCGTTGAGGCGCTGCTTTCGGAAATGACCGAAATCCGGCGTCATCTGCACCAATACCCGGAACTGTCGCACCAGGAAGTGGAGACGCCGAAACTCATCGCGGATTATTACCGGGCCCTCGGGCTGGACGTCCGAACAGAGGTCGGCGGGCGGGGAGTGGTCGCGACTTTCCGCGTGGAAGAGCCCGCCAAGACGATTGCGTTCAGAGCGGACTTTGATGCGCTTCCGGTCCAGGATGAGAAAGATGTCCCGTACAAGTCGAAAAACCCCGGAGTCACCCATGCTTGCGGCCACGATGGGCATACGGCGGCACTGCTCGGCTTTGCCAAGAGCCTGGTCGAAAACAAGGTCCGGATCCGCCACAACGTCGTTCTGATCCACCAGTTCGGCGAGGAACTTTATCCGGGAGGCGCCATGGCGATGATCGAAGACGGCTGCCTGGAAAATGTGGATGCCATCTATGGCTGTCACCTTCAGAGCATGATGCCGGCAGGAAAGATGTATTACCGGGAAGGGTTTATCCAGGCGGCAGTCGATACATTTGAAATTACGGTAAGCGGCAAAGGCGGGCACGGAGCGGTTCCCCATGAAGCGGTCGACCCGATTGTCGTCGCCTCGCATATCGTGACGGCGCTGCAGACTATCGTCAGCCGGAACACGGATCCCCTGGAACAGCTGGTCGTCTCCGTCGGTTCCATCCATTCGGGAGACGCCAATAACGTCATCCCCGGTGAGGCAATCATGACCGGGACCATCCGGTCGTACGCACCGGAAACAAGGAAAATGGCACGGGAGAAACTGGAGAAAATCGCTTCCCGTGTCGCCGATGCATTGGATGCCTATGCGGAAGTCGAACTGGAAAGCGGCTACGATGCGCTGTGGAACCATCCGGAAGAAACGGCAATCGTCAAGAAAGCGATGGAATCCGTCTTTGATAGGGAAAATGTACTGGAAACGCCGCCGGTCATGCCGGGAGAGGACTTTTCCTATTACACGCAGCACGTTCCGGGATCCTTCTTCTTCGCCGGCGCCCGTCCCGAAGGGGAAGCGTATCCTCATCACCATGCAAAGTTCGACTTCGACGAATCGGCGATGCTGAATACGGCAAAAACGTTCATGGCGATTGTGCATCAATACTGATTCGATCTTCCCGAAAGGCACCCTTGCAGGGTGTCTTTTTCTGATTGAATCTTATAGAAAACTTCCGACTGCGGATTCTATTTGTTCGGAATAGTGCTACGATTGATGCATAAAGGAGGGATCCGATGGTGAGAACCCCCGAACATCACCTTTCGTCAGCCAGGTCGGCTGCTGTAATCAATGTGGCCAATGCCGTGAACTCCACACTGGAGCTTGATGAACTATTTGAGCTTACCCTTTCCGAATCCATCCGGGCAATTCCGGATGCGGATGGCGGTGCTCTGTTTTTATACGATCAGCCGTCGGGGCTCCTCTTATGCCGCGCCTATGTGAATTTCGATGAAATCGTCGAGCAGATCAGGCTCTTGCCTGGCGAGTCATTCACAGGCGACTGCTTTAAGAAGAGAACACCGATCCTCCTCTCGGACCGGACAGAAATCCTAGGCTATCCAAGCCCCATGAGATCCGAAAACCGCCGGTTGCTGAATCATTCCATGGCGAGGCATCCGAGCAATAACTCGTACCGGGCGATGAGTGTTCCGCTGATCACGGCGAAAGGGGAATGCATCGGCGTCATGACACTCAACGGCTTTGCCGAGAAAGGGACGTTCTCTGTCTCGGATGTCGGACTCCTCGAAACCATCGCCGGACTTGCGGCAACCGCATTGGAAAGAGCGGCGCTGTATGAAGACATCAAAATCAAAAACCAGATATTCAAAAGCATGATCGACTACCAGCAGGAACAGCTGGTCAACATGAACTCCGGCAAGGGACCCGACGTCATGCTGGAGCAGTTGGGGGCCGTGATCGGCAAGCCGCTTTCTCTGCTGACCGTTTACGGGGAGGTCTATAACTCCTCAAGCAATCCGGAACACCCGAAGCCGCTCCACGAATATTTGATCAGGGACGGACGCCAGCTGCTCGGCAAACTGCTGATTTACTCGGATAGCCGGACCGGACTCCGGCAGACCGACGACTATTTCATCCAGCAGAGCCTCCTGTTTTTTGCGCTCGAAATCAACAGGCGGTCCGCCATGCGCCAGGCGGAGCACAAGTACAAGACGGAACTGATGGACCACCTGATGAAGGGCGTACTGACCGAGGATTTCCTGGCCAAAGCGGAAAGCCTCGGATTGGACACGTCCGGTGCATTCCTTCCGGTAGCCGTACGGATCGGGAATGTGGGAGCGGTCCAACCGGTCGATCAACTCATGAAACAAAATGAAATCGCCTCATTTCTCGAGTTGGAAGTGAGCAGGGCCTTTCCGGGAAGTCTGGTCGTCCTGCGTGATCAGGTTTATCTGTTGCTGCTTTCCGTCCGGCACGAAGCGGATTACAAGGGGGTGTACCGGCGGCTTTCGGCGATCGCCGAAGACATCGATCAGTTTTCAGCGGTCACGAAAGGCGGAGCGATCACCAGATTCGGAGCGGGGAGGCTTGTTCGGCGCATCGAGAAACTGCCGGAAGAACTGCAGTCCTCCATCGCCACGCTCAAACTCATGGAAGAGACCGGTTTCAGCGGGCGGATTGCCGATGGCTCACAATTTCTCCTGGAACGGCTGATCTCGGGAAGCGGCAAGGAAGTCCGCTCGTTCATCGACATCTATCTGGAGCCGATCTGCACGTATGACAGGGAAAAAGGGACCGAGCTTGCAAAGACCCTCCAGGCTTATTGCCGGAACCTCCAGCGTCCGGGCCAGGCGGCAAAAGAGCTTCATATCCACACGAATACCCTGCAGTACAGGATCAAGCAAATCTCCCGTCTGTTGGATGCCGATCTTGCCGATCCGGAAATCCTTCTGAATCTCCAGCTCGCCTGCAGATTGGCGGGCGGTTCCGGGTATCTCCAGTGAAAGAAGGAACGTATGTCCTGGGTGAGATGAAACCTGCAGGCCGGCCGGGAAACTCCGGGAGAGCGGAAAGAGGAGGATGGAAACCGTGGACAGATGAAAAGCGGGCCAATGCAGACGATGCAGAAGAAGAGTTTGAATTAAGCGATGGTTCTTCAATTGTACTTTCTTCTGAAGACAACGTTGAATCTTTGATTACGCTACTTTCACTAGAAGCGGGACCATATCGTAACGAAACAAAGGAATATGGGGACCGGAAATATACAGCTTGGGTAAAATTAAAATCTTTGGGTGTTACTGTCGCTACATTAAATTTAGGTAACCATTACTCAGTAGGAACATATGGATTAAAAATGCGTTATTGTTCAATTGCAGGTACAACTGGGACTGCGCTAACCAATGTAGATGCATCGTGTGAGGTTACAGATGCAAAAGCTGAAAAGGTTGGATATGACATGAATGCAACAGGCACTTATAAACTTACAGGAAAAGTTAATAACGGTTATATTCAAATTTTCAGTACAATTAAGTTAGCAAAGTGGAATAAAACAAAAAAGACTGTATATGTCAATCAAAAGTACAGTTATCAGGATTAAGTTAGAATAGGAGAAATGAACTGAATGAATATAATTACCCCTTTAGATCTTATTGCCGGAGCTTTGGAGCTAATCATAATATTTATTACAATCCCATTCTTCATCTATATAATCTTTTTGTTAAGAAAAATATTGAAAAAGATGGATAGTTAATAGAGACTTGCTTGTCATCAAAGATTAAATTAGTTATATGAGTAAATTTTATAAAGGGCAATCTAGAATAAATAGGCGTATGTTTTGAATGATGTGTTATTAATTACTCGGATTTTAGATATGAATTGAAGCGGAAGGCGGCTACTCCAGCGTGAATAGTATGAGCCGAAGATCCCGCTGATGCTGCTCAATGTTCGCAACGCTGTCGCTTTTGGTCGCAGGAAACCCGACGCTAGCTTTGAGCGGCAAAGCTCTTCCTGCGACCAAAACGCAGTTTTGGTAAGCAATCGCCTGAAGCGGAAATGCTCATTATTCGGTTTTTTATCTTAACCACTTCATGAACGTTAACGGAACTAGTAGAAGTGGGTGGTATCTCAACTCAATCATTCTGGAACAAAAAATAAAAAGCTTTAACACGGAAGAGAGGTACGGAATGTTAAAACAGGATACGAAAAGAGCCGATGCCCGCGGGCATCGGCTCTTCCTTTAGAAGAAGGAAACCATTTTGCTGATTACATAAATGAGTAACGCGGCGATGCCGGCCACGTACAGGCTGCCGAGCAAGAAAAAGAGAAGGTCGACGAGGCGGGACTGCGTCTGTCTGGATGTCATGCCGGTCATGGTGAAGGGTGCCTCCTGTCTTTCCATGGTGATGTGTTGTAGGACGGCCTGTCCGATGGAAGGTTCCCGGGCTCGCCTCCCTTTATGATGCCGTGAGTGAAGGTCGAAGAACTGTAGAAGGAAGATAGCGGATATCAAGGGAAAGGTGAGTGTTACGCAAGCGCGCCCGAGTGTTACCGAACAGCCGGTGAGTGTTACCGAAGGCGACCCGAGGGTGCAAATGTGGTCATTGTCCGGGCGGCTGATGCGTCCCCCGGGCTTTTTAATTGGGCGTTAACGACCAGCCTTCCAATCGGCGGTTCGCGGGGTTTGCGGGTTGTTTTGTCTCCTCCAAAGAAGGGGATGATTTAAAAGAGCCAATAATTATGGGGACACTTATCCGGCCGGCTGAAGAAAGAGGAGGGGAGGTCTGAAGTTGGGGGCTATCTGGAGATTTTATCGGGATCGGTCGTTCATGATGAAGATGTCCGCCGGGTTTCTGCTCGGCATTGTCGTCGGATTGATTTTCGGGGAGTCGGCGGGCGTTTTGTCGCCTCTCGGGGAGCTGTTGCTCCGGCTGCTGAACCTGATTGTCATCCCGCTCGTCGTTTTCACGCTGATTGCGGCGGTGGACCAGCTGAATCCGGCAAAGCTTGGGCGGATCGGCGGCAAGGTGTTTACTTTTTATTTCATCACAACGGGAATCGCAATTATAGTCGGGATCCTGCTGGCGCTGTTGATCAGGCCCGGTGTCGGGCTGACATTGCCGAATGCTGAAGTGGATGTGCCGGAGCGGCCGTCGGTCACGGAAACCTTGCTCGGGATTGTCCCGGACAACCTATTTTCCGCGTTGGCAAACGCGGACATCCTCGGCCTGATTTTCATCTCGGTCGTCGTCGGGTTATCCATTTCTTCGATGTTGCACTCCGGAGAGGAACGGATCCGGAAAATGGGCCATCTCCTTGGCGATTTGACGGTCAGCCTGAGTGAAGTGACGTTCCGTGTATTGAACGGGATCCTTCAGTACGCGCCAATCGGCATCTTCGCCATTGCGGCATCGGCGATCGGGTCGCAGGGACTGCAAACGCTGATTTCCCTCGGCAAGTTGACGGTGGTCATCTACGGCGGGATTGCGCTTCAATTCATTCTGGTCTACTTTGTCATCATGAAACTTTTTGGCGTCCGGATCGGGGAGTTCTTCAGAAACGTGAAGGACGCAATCGGCACGGCGTTTATGACGTCCTCCAGCCTGGGCACACTTCCGGTCACCATGAAGGCCGCCAAGCGAGCCGGCATCAGTGATGAAGTCGCCTCGTTCTCCTTGCCGCTCGGAGCGACTGTCAATATGGACGGAGCGGCTATCCGGCTCGGTGCATCGGTCGTGTTTGCCGCCGATATTGTCGGGCTGGACCTGGGCTTCTCGGCCATCCTCGGCATCATCGTGACCGGCACACTCGCTTCTGTCGGGACTGCAGGGGTCCCGGGCGCCGGACTCATCGCCTTGTCGATTGTCCTCACACAGGCAGGGCTGCCCATTGAAGTTGTGGCGCTTGTCGCAGGGATTGATGCGATCCTCGGTATGGGCGCGACGGCAACGAATATCACCGGAGATCTGGTCGGGGCATCGATTGTCGATAAAAGTGAGAAACAGCGCCAGGCGAAACCGGAACGGTCAGGATGAAAGCGGTCCGTCTGATTGGGACGGATCGCTTTTCTGTCCTCCAAGATGGAACCATTCACCGAAGAGGACCGTATATCTGGCATACCCTTCAGGGAATTCGCTTCCTACACAGCAGGTGCGTGAACAGCGCCTCCCGTGTAGCGTGCCAAAGCCGATTGTCTATGTAGAAAAAATACTGATTGCAGGAGGGATGGCGAATGGACATCTTAATCAGACAAAGCATGCCGGGGGATTTTGAATCAATCAGGCAAGTGGTGGCCGAAGCCTTCAAGGATGCGGAAATGAGCGACCAGAACGAATATGTTCTGGTCGGACGGCTCCGAGTATCGGATGCCTATATTCCGGAATTGTCGATTGTGGTGGAGGATGAAACGGGACAGATTGTCGGACATATCCTGTTGACCAGGATTTCAATCATTGACGGGGCGAACACCGAAGAGTCCCTGGCGCTGGCGCCGGTATCCGTCCTTCCAAGCAATCAGAAACAGGGGATCGGAAGCCGTCTGATCCGGACTGCCCTGGCAAAAGCAAAGGAACTCGGATACCGTTCGGTCATCGTTCTCGGCCATCCGGATTTTTATCCGAGGTTCGGTTTCAGGAAAGCATCGGAGTGGGGGATCCGTCCGCCGTTCGATGTTCCCGACAATGCGTTCATGGCCATGGAATTGCAAGAAGGGGCGTTGGATCACGTCAGCGGCGTCGTCCGGTATCCGGATCCCTTTAATGAATCAGCAATCGAACCGATGTGAACCGGACATCGGTTTTTGTGTACAGAAAATTATGTTGCATTTGCACTTACTTAAAAGTAAAGTACGGACAAGAGACATGTTGCAAATGCAACGATGGAGGGTTTGAATGGAACTGCTCAAGGAAATCGGGATGATCGCCAGGTCGCTGGATTCCGTCAGCAACATTGAATTCAAGGAGATCGATCTGTCAAAAGGCCAGTATCTGTACTTGACAAGCATCTGCGAGCATCCTGGCATCATCCAGGAAAAGCTTGCCGAGATGATCAAAGTCGACAGGACGACGGCTGCACGCGCTATTATGAAGCTGGAAGAAAAGGGGCTCATCGAAAAACGGGATGATGAAGACAACCGGAGAATCAAGAAGCTTTTTCCGAGCCAGAAAGGCCTCGAAGTCTACCCGTTCATCATGAGGGAGCATAAGCACTCCAATTCGGTTGCACTTGAAGGGTTTTCAGAAGATGAAGCGGACATTCTTCTCCGGCTGCTCAGGCGGGTCAGAAAGAATGTGGAGAAAGACTGGGAGTGCGTAAAGAAAGGAAACAAGCGAAGCTATTGAATGAGTGGGGGAACAGATGTGACTGTAGAAATCAGATGAAGTGGTAGTAGAAGATGTTGAGAGTACTTGGAGTCTCAAATGCGATTGGACTAAGGGGGATTTTGATGTTCATACCAAAGCTGTTTCAGGTCACTGACTTTGAGGAAATCAGAGGATTTGTCGAGGCGCACGCATTCGGGTCGATTGTGACGGTCCATGAGGGAAGGCCGGTCGCGACCCATCTGCCTTTCCAGTTCCGCCGGATCGGAGGAGAGTGGACGGTCACGGGGCATTTCGCGAAGGCGAATCCGCAGTGGACGACCATTGGGGGCCAGGAAGCGCTCGTGATGATCCAAGGCCCGCATGCCTATGTTTCGTCATCCTGGTATACCCATGAAAATGTGTCCACCTGGAACTACCAGGCCGTCCATCTTTATGGCGTGGCCCGTCTCATGGACGAAAAGGAACTGGAGGAAGAGCTGTCGTTGCTGATGAGGAAATACGAGCACCACCGGGAAAATCCTGTCCTGTGGGAAACCTTGTCCGAGCAGACGAAAATGCAGAAAAACGCTGTTGTCGGCTTTACGATCAGGATCAATGAAATCCAGGCGGCCTATAAATTAAGCCAAAATCGGAACAATGCGGATTACAGGAACATCATCGACGGCCTGCGCGGGGAGGGAAATCCCGACTCGGAACGTATGGCTGCGTTGATGGAGACGAAGCGATCTGAATAAAACAAGAATCCGATGCGTCAGTCCGCATCGGATTCTTGTCCGTTGATCTCCGGATAAACGACTTCGCCGTCCTCCCGCTTGACCGGCTCCGCGCCCCAGCGGCCAAGCTGGTGGAGCTCGATGACGGTCTTTCTTTCTTTTCCGTCCAAGATATGAAACACATCGCCGCCGTGAAGGGCGGCGTAATTGCTGATGAGCATGCGGTGGCAGCGAGCGGGGTGGCGTTCCGAGCAGCAGATTGCCACCCGCCTGTCCGCCGCCGCTTCCCGAAGCTTTTCAAGCCCTTGTTTGAACTCGCCTTCCTGTGTGTAGTCGGCATAGTTGTGGAAGGAGCGGTTGTTCCAGCCTGCATTGACTTCATCACCGACCGTTTTGGATTTTCGCCGACGGCCCCCAAGCTCGCGGATATGTATGTAGCCGACTCCATTTTCCGGGAGCCAAGCCTTCATACGGTCGGTATTGAACCAGGGGAACTTCCGGCTGCCGGGAAAGGCCCGGACGTCCACAAGCAGTTCCACGCCTGCATCATGAAGGAGCTTCAAGAATTCCTTTTCGTTATGTGTAGAGTGCCCGATTGTATACAGTTCCATCTGATCACCTGCTTTACTCTGCCGTTATCTATACTAGTTCCCCAAAACAAACCGGACAATCATTCCGATAAGTGTTTGACAAGATGAAAGATTATGATAACATGAACAACAATCCTGATTGAATAACTAGGATATGAACGGTAAAGGGGAGAACGTGGAATGGGAATCTTAAACGTGCAAGCGACGGCGACACTAAAAGAAAATGTCCGGGTGGAAGTCGAGGCACGCGGACATCGGTTGATCATCGATGAACCCGAAGCGCTTGGAGGGACCGACCAGGGGATGAACCCCGTGGAACTTTTGCTGTCGGCACTGGGCGCCTGCCAGGCGATTGTCGCCAGGACATACGCCAAAAAGTTCGGTATCGATCTGAAAAGCTTCCGTGTGGACCTGGAAGGGGAGTTGGACATCGACGGTTTCCTCGCAAAATCAGACGTCCGTGCCGGTTTCCGGAAAATCACGCCTGTGTTTTACTTGGATACGGATGCCGCAGAGGAAAAAGTTCAGGCGTTCAAAGAATTCCTTGAAGCCCATTGCCCGGTCGGAGATTCCATCGCCAACCCGGTTGAACTTCTCCCTGCAAAAGTCGTCATCGGCTCACCGGCTGCAGATTAAAGACCAAAAAAGCAAAGGCATTCCCTTTGCTTTTTTCATGCCTTATTTTGCTTCGGACAGTTCGGACTCAATGACCCATTTATGGTTGTCCACGGTTTTGCCGTCTTCTCCGGACACGAAATCCACCATATAAACGGTTGTCGGCTCGGCGGACTCGATGATCGCTTCGGCACCTTTCATGCCGGGCATGTGGCCTGTCTTCATCGTAATAGCTGTCCCTTCCTTGAGCGGTGCCTTACCCGGGTCCTCCAGTTCTTCGTGGATCACCCATTTATGTCCCTTGACCGGCTTGCCCCCGTCGGCGGGTGTGTAGGTGACCGAATACACGGTGGTGTCATAGGCGCCTTTGACGGTCGCCTTCACTCCGTCCATCCCGGGCATATGATCGGCATGCATCACCACTTCGGAACTGACCGGGAACTTCGGATTTTGCGCTGCTTCCAGACCTTCAGGGACCTCTCCGGAACTTCCATGCATACCGTGCATATGTGAACGGTCATCCGAATGGTGCATGTCGTATGGATCATTGGATTCCTCGCGGTCGTATTGCTGTTCCTGGCCGGTCGGGTCTTCTTCCGGCAGTGAACTGTCCTGCTCGTTGTTCGCACCGCATCCCGATAAAAGCAGGATCAGCGCACTGGCGGGAATAAAGAATTTCTTGTATGACATAAGAGTGCCTCCCTTAGGTGGATTACTGTTAGCGTACCCGCTTTCCAGAAAACGTATGTACAATGAGGAACAGGCAGGGAACCGGGTTCCCTGCCTGCAGTCGCTCCTCAACATGTGATTTTACCCAATGGCTTATGCGGCATTCCGGAAAGCTTCGAACACTTTATGCGCGGTTCTGCGCCTTGCAGCAGTGTCTGTGATCATGCTTCCGGCACTTATCCGGCACCGGCTGCTGATGAACGGCGAGTTCCGGCTGATCGCCGCTTCAATGAATCCGCAGATCGCCGGCATATCAGGTCAAGACGGATACTCTGCCATCCCTTCTATATTAAGCCGGAATCTTTGTACACCAATGTACTTCCCGTTTGGGGAGTGGCGAAACGGGAGAAATTTTGACAAGTTCATGTTTTTTGGAGCTTAACAGCGGGAAATATGGTAACTTGAATAAGTAAGGAGTGATGAAGATGACACACGTGATTACGGCACCGTGCATCGGCGAAAAAGCCGGTGAATGCGTGGACGTATGTCCGGTAGATTGCATCATCGAAGGAGAAGACCAATTCTTTATCGATCCGGATCTCTGCATCGATTGCGGAGCTTGCACAGCGGTCTGCCCGGTCGACGCAATCTTTTATGAAGACGACTTGCTTCCGGAAGACCAGCCGTTTGTCGAAAAGGCAAAACAGTTCTTCATGGAAGCTTAAACCGGAGCCCAAGAGGCTCCGGTTTTCTTTTTGTATTTGAGGAAAACAGGGAGAATTCCGCCAAGCGGAATTCTCCCAGACTGTAGACAAAACGGACCCAAAAGAAATCTTTTTGGGTCCGTTTTGTCATTTTCGTGGATATTTCGCATGTTTTTTCCCATCCCCCCTTGGAATGACCGGCCGTCAGGCCGGTTCCGGTGACTCCCAGGTCCAGCAGGCCAATCTCTTCAGATTTAAGGCAGCAAAAGTAAGCATCGCCTGCATGGACATTTTTTCCTTCCCGCGAAGGGTTGTCCATCGCATGCCACACTTTTCCTTGGCATCTCCGAAACCGCGCTCTACGGTCTCTTTCCGCCTTGCATAGATTTCTTTATTCTCTGGGGTGAGCCGAATGGCCTCTGCA
>NZ_FNAR01000014.1 GCF_900101985.1 Bhargavaea beijingensis | reverse complement strand
CCTCGATCATGCAGAGGCCATTCGGCTCACCCCGGAGAACAAAGAAATCTATGCAAGGCGGAAAGAGACCGTAGAGCGCGGTTTCGGAGATGCCAAGGAGAAGTGTGGCATGCGATGGACAACCCTTCGCGGGAAGGAAAAAATGTCCATGCAGGCGATGCTTACTTTTGCTGCCTTAAATCTGAAAAGATTGGCCTGCTGGACCTGGGAGTCACCGGAACCGGCCTGACGGCCGGTCATTCCAAGGGGGGGATGGGAAAAAACATGCGAAATATCCACGAAAATGACAAAACGGACCCAAAAAGATTTCTTTTGGGTCCGTTTTGTCTACAGTCTGAGCCATCCGGGTTTTCCGGATGGCTTTTTTTCATTCTTAAGGATTCAATGCGTTGGCGAGCCGCTCGATGTTGCGTTCCATAAGGGAGAAATAATCTTCCCCTTTTTCGATATCTTCCTGAGACAGGACGCTCAGGTTGTGGAGGACATCGGATTTAGCGCCGAGTTCATTTACAATCACTTGGGTAAGCTTTGAGGTGATGTTTTGCTCAAAGAAAATGGTGCTGACTTGCTTTTCGCGGGCGTGATCGACGATACGGGCCAATTCTTTTTGTGAAGGCTCGCTCTGCGGATTCAGGCCGGCGATTGATACCTGCTCCAAGCCGTATTCCTTGGCGATGTATCCGAATGCTGCATGGGAGACAAAGAATGTTTTGGACTTTGCGCTTTCCGCCATGTCGCGGAATTCCCCGTCCAAATCTTTGAGTTCGGCCGAGAGCTCCTTGTAACGCTGTTCAAATTCATCTTCTTTCTCGGGAAGCTCTTTCGAGAGAGCTTCCTTTACGGATAGCGCCATCCGGTCAGCCAGGACAGGGGAGAGCCAGACGTGAGGATCCACGCCGGTATGGTCGTGACCTTCGTGGCCTGTGCCTTCTTCATCGGATCCATGGTCTTCTTCATGGCCGTGGCCATGAAGAAGCTGATCATCGGAGATGTGGGCAGCTGCGGCGACCAGCCGGACGTCTTCGCCAGCCAAGGTCTTTTCCGCTTTGTTGACAAAGCCCTCCAGTCCGAGCCCGGTATAGATGAACAAATCACTTTTCGCCAGGCTGATCATGTCCTTCTGAGTCGGATCGAATGTATGGCTGTCTGCTCCCGGGGGATAAATCGAAGAGACGCTCACGGAATCTCCGCCGATCCGCTCCGTGAAATAGGCAAGCGGATACACGGTCGTCTTGACATTGACCGTGTTCTCCATCGTGTCCTCGCCTTCCTGGCCTTTGCCGGGTCTATTCTCGCTGCCGCATCCGGCCAAAACAAGCAAGGATGCGGCCAGGATAAGAATCAATCGTTTCATGTTCCACCTCTAAATCGTAATGAGTACGATTTGTATCATACCGCAATCCATGGTGGCTTGGCAACCCGTAACTTATTTTGAAGAACTTTTTTTGCCGGGCCACTTGTCCGGAACCGGATCAAATCCACCTTCGTGAAACGGATGACATTTGGAAATCCGGATGACGGTCATCAGGAACCCTTTGACGGCTCCATGCTTTTCGAACGCTTCAAGTCCATATGCGGAACAGGTGGGATGAAACCGGCAGCTTGGCGGAGTAAACGGTGAAATGGCTTTCCGGTAAAATTTAATGAGCCATATAAATAAGTGTTTCATTTTCTGCACTCCAATCGTAGGCATGTTTATTGTAGCGCGGGTTGGGGAACATGAACAGAAGAATGACTGATGACGAAATGGAGTGTTGATGCATGTCCAAAGAACTGCTTGATGAACTAAATGTCCAAGTGTCGACCTGGTCGGTGTTTTACACGAAGCTTCACAACTATCATTGGTATGTAAAAGGCCCACAGTTCTTCACCCTCCACGCAAAGTTTGAAGAGCTTTATAACGAGGCGACTCTACATATGGATGAGATCGCGGAACGGATGCTGACGCTCGGCGGGCAGCCGCTCGCAACCCTGAAGGACCACCTGGAAAACTCCGTCGTAAAAGAAGCCAGCGGAAACGAATCCGCCAATGCCATGGTCAAGCAAGTCACAGAGGACTTCGACAAGATCATGGACTCCCTCAAAAAAGGCATGGACCTTGCCGCTAAAGAAGAGGATGACATGACGGAAGACCTTCTGAACTCGATCTACCAGAGCATCGAAAAGCACCAATGGATGCTCAACGCCTTCCTCGGCGAAGAAAACAACTAATCGAAAGCAGATCAATCAGTTCCGGGATGGATTTCTTTGGAACTGATTGATTTTTTAAATGTACGATCTATCGCAGCATCCTCTGTTCGGGAAGCTTCATGACGGAAAAAGTCACCATCACCGGATTGGGATTCGAAATACCCCAGTGCAGCTGCGCATGAATCAACGTTCGAAGAACATCCTAATGGGAAAAGCTTAGCCAGGAGGATGGCCATGAAGAAAAACAAATTATATGTTTCAATTCTTCACAGACAAGTGTATCCGGGTCCAAATGTGGCGCCCTGGGAATTTGCCATAGAGGCGGACAGCCGAGTTGAGGATGCTTTCGGCAAACTGTTCAGCCAAATCAGCGAAGTGGAACTGACAAACTTTATCCGGGCCCATCTGCCTGCGATCCCTTATCATCTTGATAAGGAAAATCACCAGATTGATTTGCGCACGATGAAGCTATATGCACTGGTCCATGAATTCGGGGATGAAGAATCCAAGAAGTTCGTTGAAAGCCTCCCTTATTTCCGTTGAAGGGCCGGCACCCCGTCCGCTACACTTGTGATAGAGGAGGGGTGCCGTTGTTTACATACAAAGACCGCGCAGGCCAGCGCGTCGATCTGTTCTGGGAAAAGGATCAGGCAGGGATGGTGCCGACCCATGTCATCGTCGCAGCGTTTGATGGCTGCAGGTGGCTGATGACCGTCCATCCGGAAAGGGGCTTCGAGTGGCCGGGCGGAAAGGCAGAGCCGGGCGAGACGATTGAGCAGGCCGCTGTCAGGGAAGTGTACGAGGAGACCGGTGTCCACGCCGGCAATCTGATTTTTGTTGCAGATTATGTGGTCCATGCCGATCCTCCTTTTTGTAAAAGGGTGTTTGCCGCAGACATCTTGGCGGCCGATGAGAATTTCAAACGCCGTGAAACGGAAGGGGCGTCTTACCTTGCAGAATCCGATTGGGAAAAGTCCGCTGCCAATCTGAGCATGCATATGTCGGACGAAGGAATGGACAGGATCCGAAAGAAGGTGCTGGCTGATGAAAGACGACGGAATGATTGAATACACTAGGCCTTACCCGTCTCCCAACCCGAAGGTGCGGCTGACGGAAATCACTTACTGGTCGACAGGCTACCGGGTGAAGGGGTTGCTTGCCGAACCTAAAGCGGAAGGCGTCTATGATGGCATCATTTACTTGCGGGGCGGCATCCAGCATGTCGGGATGGTGCGGCCCTCCCGGATCGCACAGTTTGCCCAGCAGGGATTTATCGTCTTCGCTCCTTACTACCGCGGTAACCGTGGGGGTGAAGGGTTTGACGAGTTCGGTGGCGGAGACCGGTATGATGCGGTCAATGCGGTCGACGTGCTGAAACAGCATCCGAAGACGGATACCGCGAGAGTTCATCTGTTTGCGTTTTCAAGAGGTGGCATCATGGCCCTATGGACAGCGATCATGAGGGAGGATATTACGTCCGTCGTGGACTGGGCGGGTGTTTCGGACATGGTCTTTACCTACAAGGAGCGGAAAGAACTTCGTCGGATGATGAAACGCGTCATTGGAGGATCGCCGAACAACGCTCCCGAAGAATACCGGGATCGGACGGCGCTTTTTCATGTGAATGAGATCGGCGCCCCCTTTTTGCTGATACACGGACGGCAGGATGAAAATGTATCAATCGAGCAGTCCATCATGCTGGAGGAGGCATTGAGGGATGCGGGCAAGCCGGTGGAGACCTGGTACTTTGCAGAGTACAATCACTATTTCCCGCCTGCGGAATCCGCTCGCGTCACCAGGGATTTGTGCAATTGGATGAAAGGGAAAGGGAACTGATTCCCATCTCTGTAAATGAAAAAGCACCTGCGCAACAGATGCGCAGGTGCTTTTCAACTGGCCGATCAGAGGATCGGGCCGCCTTTTTCTTCAATTTCTTTTGAGACTGTGCCGAATTTCTTGAAGTTCTCGCGGAATGCTGCAGTGAGTTCCTTGGCTTTCGCATCATATGCTTCTTTGTCTGCCCATGCATTGCGCGGGTTGAGTACTTCTGAAGGGACACCTTCAATTTCAAGCGGCATGTTCAGGCCGAACACCGAGCCCTTTTCCATTTCGACGTGATCGAGTTTGCCTTCGATCGCAGCACGGACCATGGCGCGCGTATAGCTGAGTTTCATACGTTGGCCGACACCGTATTCACCGCCGGTCCATCCTGTGTTGACGAGGAAGACGTTCACTTCGTGCTCATCAATCTTTTTGCCGAGCATTTCAGCGTACACTGTCGCATGCAGCGGCAGGAACGGGGAGCCGAAGCAAGTCGAGAACGTCATTTGTGGCGTGGTGATGCCGCGTTCCGTGCCTGCCAGCTTGGATGTGAAACCGCTCAGGAAGTGGTACATGGCCTGCTCCTTCGTCAATTTCGAGATTGGAGGCAGCACGCCGAATGCATCTGCGGTCAGGAAAAGGATCGTCTTCGGATGGCCGGCAACCGATGGAATCACACTGCCCTCAATATACTCAAGCGGGTAGGCCGCGCGAGTGTTCTCGGTGAGGGAACCGTCATCGTAGTCCGGCTTGCCTTCTTCGTCGAGCACGACGTTCTCGAGAACCGATCCTTCACGGATGGCACCGTAAATCTGGGGTTCCTTTTCCTCGGAGAGGTTGATCGTTTTTGCGTAGCAACCGCCTTCGATGTTGAACACGCCTTCTTCTGACCAGCCATGTTCATCGTCACCGATCAGGCGACGGTGCGGATCAGCGGACAGAGTCGTCTTGCCTGTGCCGGAAAGGCCGAAGAAGAGGGCGACGTCGCCTTCTTCACCGACGTTGGCCGAGCAGTGCATCGACAGGATGTCTTGCTTTGGAAGCAGGTAGTTCATGATCGAGAAGATCGATTTCTTCATCTCGCCCGCATACTCAGTGCCGCCGATGAGGATGATGCCGCGCTCGATGGAGATCATGACAAACGCTTCGGAGTTCGTTCCGTCAACTTCAGGGTCCGCCTTGAAAGTCGGAGCGGAAACAATTGTGAACTGCGGCTCATGCTTTTTCAGTTCTTCTTCCGTAGGACGGATAAACAGTTGCTGGCAGAACAGGTTGTGCCAGGCGAATTCGTTCACCGCTCGGATATGAAGGCGGGAAGCAGGGTCCGCCCCTGCGAAACCGTTGAACACATAAAGTTCATTTTTGGTGCCGAGGTGATCCAGCACTTTGGCGTAGAGCTTTTCGAACACGTCAGGCTGGACCGGCTCGTTCACGCTGCCCCAATCGATGTCTTCTTTGGAAGGGGACTCTTCCACGATGAAGCGGTCTTTGGGAGAGCGGCCCGTGTATTTTCCGGTTGTGGCGCGGACGGCACCTTTATCCGTCAGAACCGCTTCGCCGCGTTCAACAGCGATCTTTGTCAGTTCCCCGACTGAAAGCTGTGTGCGGATCGAACCTCCTGCCAGAAGGTCATTCAGTTTATCGCTCAGTTTAGAAGACATCATCATCTGTACCACCCTTGTCTTGTAATCCCGCCCGGAAGCGGTTTGATTATGATGTGAATTAGTATAACACATTTTACTTATTAGTCTATACTAATCCCGTGTTTCCGTGAAATTGACCATAAACCGTCAAGATGCAACGGAGTTCCTCATTTAGTATTTGACATAAAGTGCGCGATTCATTACTATGGAAAATTGTACGGATACTCTTATCCCGAGCTGGTGGAGGGACAGGCCCTATGAAACCCGGCAACCTGCCGTTCTCCATGATGGAGGCCGAAAAGGTGCCAACCTGAAGCAAGGCGTCTGCCTTGGACGATAAGAGTGAAAGGTGTCAGCGAATCCGGGCCTTTCCTCATTAATGTGAGTGGAAGGCCCTTTTTAAATGGATTGACCATAACCTCATTAAGCCCAAAACGGCTTGGAGTTCAACCCCGCGGGGACGGACTTGACAGGGGAACGAGTACCGTAACACTTTCCGGCAACCGCCGGAGCGGAGGAGGAAAACCAATGACCAACCGTCGCCTGTTCACATCCGAGTCGGTCACCGAAGGCCACCCGGATAAAATTTGCGACCAGATATCAGATGCCATCCTGGATGCCATCATCAAAGACGACCCGAATGCCCGCGTGGCATGTGAAACGACTGTCACGACCGGCCTGGTGCTCGTAGCCGGTGAAATCACCACCACCACTTATGTAGATATTCCGAAAGTCGTCCGTGACACGATCAAAGAAGTCGGCTATACCCGCGCAAAGTATGGCTTCGACAGCGAGACCACTGCTGTCCTTACGGCAATTGACGAACAGTCACCTGACATCGCCGCGGGCGTCAATGAAGCACTTGAATCCCGGGAAGGGACGATGACCGATGACCAGTTGGAAGCGATTGGAGCGGGAGACCAGGGGCTGATGTTCGGCTTTGCCTGTGATGAAACCCCAGAACTGATGCCTCTCCCGATCAGCCTTGCACACCGGCTGTCCCGCCGGCTGACCGAAGTGCGCAAGGAAGAGATCCTGCCGTACCTTCGTCCTGACGGCAAGACACAAGTTACTGTGGAATACGATGAAAACAACCAGCCTGTCCGAGTGGATACGATCGTCATCTCCACGCAACATCATCCGGAAATCACGCTTGAGCAGATTCAGAAGGACATCCGGGAGCAGGTCATCGATGCCGTCGTTCCGGCTGAACTGATTGATGAAGAAACCAAGTTCTTCATCAACCCGACTGGACGCTTTGTGATCGGAGGTCCTCAGGGGGATGCGGGCCTTACCGGACGCAAGATCATCGTCGATACCTACGGCGGTTACGCGCGTCACGGTGGCGGTGCGTTCTCGGGCAAAGATCCGACGAAGGTCGACCGTTCCGCAGCGTATGCGGCCCGATATGTCGCGAAGAACATTGTCGCCGCCGGGCTCGCCTCCAAGTGTGAGGTCCAGCTTGCCTATGCCATCGGTGTCGCGCAGCCGGTCTCGATTGCGATCGACACATTCGGCACGGGCAAGGCAGATGAAGCCGAGTTGGTGGAGTGGGTGCGGGAACTATTCGACCTTCGCCCGGCAGGCATTATCAAGATGCTGGACCTTCGCCGTCCCATCTATCAGCAGACTGCAGCCTACGGCCATTTCGGGCGCACCGACATTGAACTCCCATGGGAGCGCACCGACAAGGCAGGCCAGCTCAAGGATAAAGCTTCCCGATAAACGGTAATCGACGCAAAAAATGAAGGGGAATCCGCATCACACATGCGGATTCCCTTTTTTGATTGCCGCATCGTTAATGACAGCCTGCACCCGGACTCATCGTCACTGACTCGACGTAAAGCAAAACAGTATTCATTTCTGCAGGCTCTTGTAATACTGGCCTTTCTCGGCATATTCCCTGACAATGCGCACCATGTCCCGGATGTCCTCGTCATTCAACTCCCGGACCACCTTAGCGGGAGATCCGAAAGCCAGTGTGTTAGGCGGGATCTTTTTGCCTTGCGGAACAAGCGAGCCGGCGCCGACAAAGGCACCTTCGCCGATTTCAGCTCCGTCAAGAATGATCGATCCCATGCCGATCAACGCGTTTTTCCGGATGGTGCAGCTATGGAGAATGACATGATGGCCGACCGTCACCTCGTCTTCGATGATGAGGGGATAGGCCGGGCTCTGGTGGAGCATGCACAAGTCCTGGATATTCACCTTACTGCCGATGCGCGTGGCATTCACATCACCGCGAATCACAGTATTAAACCAGACGGAGGAGCCGGGTCCGATTTCAACATCACCGGTCACTGTCACGTAATCTGCGAGAAAAACGGACTCGTCAATTTTCGGTTCGGTGCCGTTGAACGGATAAATCATCGGAAAAACCTCTCTTTCATCGCAACATGTAGTATCATAATCGTACTACAAAACCTGTTTCCTATGTTCCGGAAACGGGAAAAAGAAATGAAATGGCAAGATCCGGAAAGGGGGAGCCGACATGTGGAAATGGGAAGCGGACGGGCAGGCGACGGCTGCTGTCGTCCTTATGCACAGCGCATATGAACATCACGGGCGGCACGCGTGGCTAATTGAACGTTTCAGGACTGCCGGCATGCATGTCATCGCCGGGGACCTGCCAGGCCACGGAAAACGGGGCTCGGAGGTTCATGATGAAGGATTTTATGAATATCGCAGGTATGCAAAGGAGCTCATCCGCACCGGCATGGCGGAAGACTTGCCGGTATTTGTTCTGGGACACGGCCTCGGCGGGGTTCTGGCTGCGGATATGGCGCGAAATGACAACCTGGCTTGTGCCGGCCTGATCCTCACATCGCCGTGGTTCCGCCTGAAGCATTTGCCGCCAAGGATGAAAGGGCCGCTTTCGGGTCTCGGGAAAATCGCCGGCGGCATCAAGTTTAACCATCAGATCACCGATGGCATGTTGACGGGGAACCAGGATCCGGTTATGGACGATTCGGAAAACCTCTATCACCCGGTCGCAACTGCCGCATGGTTCCGCGAACTAAATACATATATCAAGGAAATCAGCGAATCCGTGCCGAAGCCGGGCTCGCCGCCGGTTCTCCTGCATGCCGCAGGGCGCGATGAACTGGCCGATCCTGATGCGATGCATGCATGGCTCACGATGAAAGGACGGGACGAATTCCAGTATAAGTATTGGAAAAACGCCCGTCATGATATTTTCCGCGAGCAAGAGCAGGAAGAAGTGTTCTTATATACCGAATCATTCATCAAGGGTGTGCTCCGTTCGCTCGGCTACCTTGTGTAACTTTTCCGAACTCCTTCCGTCTGTTCCGTCAAGGAGTGGATAAGACACGGGGAAGATGGTGGCGGCACTGTTGGCAGTTTTATTTTTTTCGGCATTCGGTACGGAATCGGCAGGCCCGCCGGAACAGGACCTGCCGGAACTGACCGTCATGCTTGGCGAGGAAGAGTACACGGCAGCACGAGGCAGCTACTGCTGGTCAGGGAACGGGGCGGCGGCATGTGCGGATGCCTCGGGCAATCCGTTTGATTATGAATCATTTTCCGGCGTCCTGTCCGCTCAGACAGGGGCAGACGCGGAACTCGTATTTTCTCAAAAGCCTCAATCGGTACGCATCAGCGTCCTGGACGAAGGCAATCCGGATTCCCGGAACTCACCGGAAAAGGTCAGGATTCCGGATGAGCCCGGCCGATATGGCTACACGGTATTTGCAGAGTGGCCCGAGGGAGATATCAGCTACTTTTTCATCGTGAAAACGGAGTGAGTGTCCCGGTTGAGAGCGGACTTTGGTGGGTATAGTAAGGGCAGACCCGAACAACCAAAGGAGGGACTCTCTTGACTGAAAACAATAGCAGGACGCCCGAACAGATGGCCAAGTCCTCTGCGGCAGCGATGAACAAAAGCCAAGAGCAACAGGAATTCATCTCCAGGAAGTCCGGCGGCTCGATGACCGGCCGGACCGGCAGCACCTATTCAGACAAAGCCCGGAAGACGGACCAGGTGGCCGCTACGGAATATACGGACGGGGGCGGATTCGACGCACGGGACAAACTGGAGACAGGTGAATAAAGACAGGCCGCGGCATTGCGCGGCCTGTCTTTTTTTGATTAGAATGGATGGATGCGAACAATGGAAGGAATGGATACATACAATGGACTTTTTCGAGCGCAAGCATACGGAGACGGGTGTGTTACTGAATGACGTACAGAAGCAGGTTGTCCTGAAAACGGACGGTCCACTGCTCGTGCTGGCGTGCCCGGGCTCGGGAAAGACAACGACGATGATCATGCGGATCGGTTATATGATAGCGGAAAAAGGAATTTCCCCGGCGCGGATCAAGCCGATCACTTTCAGCAAAGCGGCGGCAAACGATATGCGCGACCGTTTTACAAAGCTCTTCCCCGGACTGCAGCCGCCGGCATTCTCTACTATCCACAGCCTGGCGCTGGATGTCGTCCGCCGCCATCTCGACCACATGGGAATCGAGTGGGCCCTTATCGAAGGCAAGACGGATCAGGTTCCGCCGAAGCCGGTCCTCCTGAAACAGAGCTTCCGTGAAGTCACCGGGGAAGACCCGGCGGAAGATGAACTGAAGTCGATTGGGACATTCGCCAGTTTCGTGAAAAACCGGCTTATTCCCCAAGAGGAGTGGACGGGGCTGAAGGGGCCCGTCGAAAGCGCGGGAGAGATTCTCCAGAAATATGAAGCCCTCAAGCGGAGCCGCCGACGACTTCTGCTGTTGGATTTTGACGACATGCTGACCATTGCAGAAGAAGCGCTCCGGACGGATCCGGACTTGTGCATGAGGATGCAGGAACGGTTCGACTACGTAATCACTGATGAAAGTCAGGATACATCGCTTGCCCAGCACCGGATTGTCGAACATCTGGTACGCCGCCACGGCAATCTATGTGCCGTTGCCGACGATGACCAGTCCATCTATACGTGGCGCGGAGCGGACCCGCAATACCTGCTGGATTTCCGGAACCATTATCCGCAGTCCGAGATTCTCATGATGGAAACCAATTACCGGTCATCAGAAGAAATCGTGCAGACGGCCGCCGGTTTTATCAAACGGAACAAAGAGCGTTACGAAAAGGGGATGAAACCGGTAAACGGCAGTGCCGGGCCCGTTAAGCTAAAGAGATTCCACGACCGGGACGAGCAGGTGCGCTATGTCATCTACGAGCTGCTGGCGCTTGAGAACCCCGGAGAGGCGGCGGTCCTTTTCCGCAATCATTCTTCATCCACTGCTTTTGTTTCGGAACTGCATCGACGGGGCATCCCCTTTTATATGAAGGATGCTGATGACCGGTTTTTCGACCATTGGGTCGTGGAAGATCTCCTGAACTTCATGAGGCTAGCTTATTTGCCGGAGAGGAAAGACCTGTTTGCCCGGGTCGCCCTCAAGATGGATCTGTTCATCAGCCGCTCTGCGGTGGAGGCCTTTGTCAGGAGCGGTCCGGAAGGAAATGTCTTCGACGCTTTTGTGCGCTCGGCAGCCAGCCTTTCCGATGACCAGCGGCGAAAACTCGCCGCCTACCGGTCAATCTACGATGAATTGAAGGATCGGCGCCCAGCGGACGTCATCCGGACGATCCGGGAAAAACTCGGGTATGAGGCATCACTGAAAAGCCGCTCTGAAAAGTTCGGTTACCGCATCGATACGCTGACCGGCATGCTCGATACGCTCACGGTCATAGCGGCGCCGCTGCGGACGATGACCGCTTTTGCGGAAAAGCTCGCGGAACTGAAAACAGCGGTCTCGGAAGCCAAACGCCACCCTCAGGAAGGTGCGGTCACGCTGTCGACTTTTCACAGCGCCAAAGGACTTGAGTTCAGGCATGTTTTCATGGTTGACCTCAATGAAGGCACCATCCCGGCTACGGAAGACATGAAGGACCCTGTCATGATGGAAGAAGCGAGGCGGCTGTTTTATGTCGGAATGACACGGGCCAAAGAACGGCTGGAGCTGATCAATTACTCTGCCGACAACGGCAAAGACCTGACAGAGTCGCGCTTCATCAGCGAGGTCAGGGGGCTTCTTGCAATCGGCCGCCCGGTCGGAGAAAATCCCGGGACGACTCGAAGGCCAATCCGGAAACGGGCTTCAGCAATCTCACATCCAGACGCCATTTCTGACAGTGGAGTGCTCAAACCGGGACTGAAGGTCCGGCATAAGGTGTTCGGCAATGGAGAAGTGGAGGAAGTCCGCGGGGAGCGGATCCTTATCAGATTCGCGAAGCAGCAGAAAGAGCTGGACCTCACCATGTGCATCAGCAGAGGGCTGCTTGAAAGGAGCTGAACCGGATGAAGGAATGGATGGCCGTCGGACTAGGCGGCATGGCCGGGGCCGTTTCAAGAACGGCCCTTTCACAGATGGTAGGACATAACGGCTTTCCGATCGGAACCCTTATCGTGAACCTGTCGGGGGCTTTTCTCCTGTGCGCGCTCATTTCGGCCGCTCCTTTCCGGAAGCCATGGAAAGCAGCCATACAGACCGGGTTTCTCGGAGCGTTCACAACATTTTCTGCGCTCAGTGCGGAACTGGGAGGCATGCTGGCCGGCGGGAGATGGGGGACCGCGTTTCTTTATGCCATTTTGTCGATCGGGGGCGGTCTGGTTGCGGGTATCGCCGGTATGCGCTTCGGATCAAGGGGAGGAAAGCCATGACTCTGATCGGATGGTTATCCGTTGCTGCCGGCGGAATGGTCGGATCGGTCCTCCGGTACCTGATCAGTGCTAAGCTGAACCGTCAAGGCGGGTTTCCCGCCGGCACGTTCGCGGTCAATGTGGCCGGTGCGTTTCTGGCAGGCGTTTTCTCTGGCCTGGCTGCAGGCAGTCCGATGCACGGCTTTGTTGTTTACGGCATGTTGGGTGCCCTGACCACTTTCTCCACATGGAATGCTGAAATCCTGATGATGTGGCAGGATGGGAGGCGCACCGCTGCTGTCCTGTATGCAGGGTCGACATTGCTTCTGGGCATCATTTCCTACATGATTCCTTTTATATATGTAAGTTCGTGAATAGCCAATGATCATCCGTAAACGGTTTCCGCCAGGGCCCGGAAGGAGAGTTGCAGGATGGCCAAGAATGTAACGTCAAGCATGTGGAAAAGTCCGGCGGGAGCCGCTGCCTTGCTTTTGCTGATCACCATCATTTATTTTATTGTTGCTGAGTTTCCGGAAGAAGACACCAAGAAGGGAACCGAGGGCAGGATTCAGGTGGATGCCCCTGCGGAGGGGCTGATTCCTGTGGAACTCATCCGGACCATCGATGGTGATACTATCAAGATCCGCTATCAGGGGAAAGAACAGAATGTCAGGTATTTGCTCATCGATACACCCGAGACCAATCATCCCCGTCTCGGAAAGCAGCCATTCGGCGACCAGGCAAAGGAAAGGAACCGGGAGCTGCTCTCAAATGGCGAGGTTGCTGTCGAATTTGATATTGGACAGCGCACCGATAAGTATGGCCGTCTTCTTGCCTACGTCTACGTAAGCGGGGAAAACGTACAGGAAAAGCTTCTTGAAGAGGGGCTCGCCCGGGTCGGTTACGTCTATCCTCCGAGTACCCGGCACCTTGACCGTTTTGAACAGGCAGAAAAACGGGCAAAGGATAAGGGAATCGGAATTTGGTCGATCGCAGACTATGCGACCGATCGGGGATTTGATTCGGAAAAAGCGGAGCACGCATGGCCGTTTGCAAACTGCAGGGAACTGCGGGCAGTGTATCCCCAAGGCGTGAAAAGGGGGCATCCGGCCTATTTGGAACGGCTCGATGGAGACCGTGATGGGATGGCCTGCGAGGCTTCATAGGAGGGTCGGATAGATGGGACTGGACGAACCTTGGAAAGGGCAAATTGAGTCCGCTGCTGACAAAAACAGATTTAAGTATCATCAGATTGTTGCAGGACCTGAATCCGCGGAAAATGCGGAGGTCACACTGATCGGTTTCTGCTGTGATGAAGGCGTGCGCAGAAATAACGGCCGCCCTGGGGCGGCCAAGGCACCGGATGCAATCCGGTCGGCTCTGGCACCGATGCCCTGGCATGGGGAAGAAGCATCGTTATGCGATTACGGCAATGTCTCATGCCGTGACAGTCAACTGGAAGAGGCACAGGACGAACTAGCGGAAAAAGTGTCGGAGGCCTATGGCCAAGGTTCCAGCGTAGTGATTCTCGGTGGCGGGCATGAAACCCTTTATGGCCATTATCTCGGGCTGAGGCTCCATCTCGGGCCGGAAGCTAGCATCGGCATCCTCAACATCGATGCACATTTTGATTTGCGACCGCATGACGGAGAAGCCTCATCCGGCACGATGTTCCGCCAAATACTGGAGGAAGACCAGAATGCCGGTTACTTCATCATCGGCATACAGCGTTTCGGCAATTTGCGATTCCTGTTCGAGACAGCCGGAGAGTTTGATGTGGATTACTTGCCGGAAGAAACGGTCAGGCAGTCGGATCCCACCCAGTTGTCCAAAAGAATCCAGTCCTTTATCGGCCGGTATGATACGGTGATTGTGACACTTTGCATGGATGTGTTGGATATGGCGTCTGCACCCGGCGTCAGTGCGCCTTCACCGTTCGGCCTGGACCCGGCAACCGTCAGGACGGTCATCCGCGCCGCCTGCAGCCATCCGGCTGTCCGGTCATTCGATATTTCGGAAATCAATCCGGACGTGGATGAGGGCGGCAGGACAGTCCGCCTTGGAGCGGCACTGACCAATGAAGCCATCCTCTCGTTCCTCGGAAAAGCCCCTGAAATCTAAATAACCGGACCGGAAAACGCAATGGTTTTCCGGTCCGGATTCTTTATTAGGATGTCCGGCTGTTGCCCGCCCCGAACCGTGCGGTGTAGTCGGTCACTTCACGGAGGGCGCGTTCTTCCGCGGGAATCCGCACCGATAGCATCCAGGCATTCAGTGCCATGAAAACGATCGTGGTGAAGTATGCCTGGAAGATAAGCGGCAAGACGAGCAGTTCGGTTGTGACAATTACGTAGTTTGGATGCCGGAGCCATTTGTACGGCCCGCGCTTCACGACGCTGGCACCCGGCAGGATGATGATTTTTGTGTTCCAGAACTCGCCGAGCGACGCCAGGCACCAAACCCGCAATACTTGCATCGCGAGGAAAACGGCGAGGAGTACCGGCCAGATCGGTGACAGGGGACGGTCTGTCAGAAGCACTTCCGCAATCAAGGAAATGAAGAAACCTATATGCATGGCGACCATGTATGGATAATGGGAAGCCCCTGCCTCGAACGCGCCGCGGCTTTTCAGTTTCTGTTCATTGCGCTTCGCTACGCGTAGTTCGACGAGTCGTTGGATGATGACCAGTCCGATAAGAATCCAAAACAACATCACGATGCCTCCTTATTGCCATTCCAGGAGAAGCAACTCACCCGAAAACCCCGGCCCGAGAGCCGCCATAAGCCCAAGATCGCCGGCTTGCGGATGCTGTTTCATAAACTGCTCCAGCACGAACAGCACCGTCGGGGATGACATGTTGCCATATTTCCGGAGCACTTGCCTGGAAATCTCCGTCATGCCGGATTCGAATCCGAGTGCCTCTTCATAGGCCCGCAACACTTTTTTGCCTCCGGGATGAGCGACGAAATGCCGGATGTCGGTTTGTGAAAGTCCCTGGTTTTCGAGGAACTCATGGACAAACGGCCCGAGCCATTCCTTGATGATGGACGGAATACTTTTTGAGAAGATCACATGCAGGCCGGCATTATCCACGTCCCAGCCCATGACGTCTTCGGAGTCGGGCATCAGTTTTGAAAGCGTAGATCTGATGGACGGCACCGTTCCCTTTGCCCGATGGGACACATCGTCCCCTGAAATGACTGCACAGGCCAATCCGTCAGCGAACAGGGAAGCCCCGACCAGATTGCTTTTCGTATAATCTTCCGCCTGGAAAGTCAGGCTGCATAACTCAACGCAGAGTACGAGCACTCGGTGGTCCGGATGGGCGAGGCAATAGTCGTACGCCCGGCTCATCCCGGAGGCTCCCCCCGCACAGCCGAGCCCCCAGACAGGGATTCGCTTGACGTCATCCCGGAAAGGGAGGAGGTTCATGATGCGCGCTTCGATGCTGGGCGTCGAGATGCCGCTGCTCGATATGTAGAAAATCGCATCAATCTCTTCGTAACCGATTTCCTCTCTTAGCATCCCGCGATTTTGCAGACAGCCTTCGATCGCCCCGGAACCTAGGCGTACGGCGTGTTCAATGTACAGATTGTTGCGTTCTCCGAACGGGTGGGCCTTTCCGTACCATTCGAGCGGCATGGCAAGATAGCGGGTGTCGATATCACCGTTATCGAATACACGGAGCAGCCGTTCGATGTCCCTGAACTTGCCGCTGAACAGCTGTTTTGTCAGGCCGGCTGCATCCCTCTGGCCAATTTCATATTCGGGAGTGAGTGTATAGACCGATTCAATGACTGGCATTCTGTTTCCTCCTCGGTTCATCTTCCAATCCTATACCCTTGTCCTCCCAAGATATGCGGCAGGGATGCAGGCTATCAGTCCAACAGAATGGGTTCTTTAAATTCCTTTTTCTTCTCGAATGCGACGAGAAAAGGGGGATGGCCTTTCTGATTGACCAGCTCATAGCGTGCCACGTCGACATCGGCTTCCGGCAGACGGGAGGCATAGGCAAGAAGGGCGTCGCGCTCCCGGTCGCCGCCTTCATGGCCGTCATATACGCAAACCGTGATCAGGCCGCCTTTTTTCAGCAAGCCGAGAACATTGTGGACGGCACTGACCGTCGTGTCCGGTTGGGTGATCACTGAGCGGTCTCCCACATTCGGAAGAAACCCGAGATTGAACATCGCACCGCCGACGGGACCTTCCGTGTAGTCCGCCACCCGGTCATGGCTGTCCAAAATCAGATCCGCACGTCCTGCCAGGGCCCCGAGGCGAATACGTGTCGAGTCGAGCGCCTCCTGCTGGATATCGAAAGCAAGCACATGTCCCCCGGGTCCGGCCAGCTCCGCCAGGAAGAGGGTGTCATGACCGTTTCCGGCAGTGGCATCTACGACTGTCTCACCGGGCCGGACAGTCTGTTCCATCAGTTTCCTTGCCTGGGCAAGTACTCGTCCCAATTGCATGTTGAATCCACTCCTTAAAGACTAGGGTTCCACTATCGTATCACCGTACCCGCAGGCGCTCCATTGCAAAGTGAGTTGAAAATGTTCGGACTTAAAGCGTTCGTATTGAAATGGCGACGCGACGGGAATACAATCATTTAGATGAATTTGAATAAACAGGGGGTGGGGACATGCCAAGAAGCGTCTGGCTGCTCGTTATCGGAATGTTCGTCAACACGGTCGGAAACTCGTTTATCTGGCCACTCAACACGATCTATATGCACGACCATCTCGGGAAGTCGTTGTCTGTCGCCGGGCTTGTCCTCATGGCCAACTCTGCTGCGGGCATCGTCGGCAATATGCTGGGGGGCTTTCTGTTCGACCGGATCGGTGGATATCGGTCTGTCCTTTCCGGTATCCTGATCTCGCTTGTGGCACTGGTCGGTCTCGTCTTTTATCACGGCTGGCCGCATTATGTCTGGCTGCTTGCGCTGCTCGGCTTCGGGGGCGGCATCGTCTTCCCAAGCATGTATGCTATGGTCGGGACGGCTTGGCCCGAGGGCGGCCGGAAGGCATTTAACTCCATCTATCTTGCAAACAATGCGGGCGTCGCCATCGGGCCGGCACTGGCAGGCTTTGTCGCTTCCTACAATATCGACTACATTTTCCTGGCCAACACGGTCATGTATGTGCTCTTTTTGCTGATTGCGGCATTTGCGTACAGGGGCTTCAAAATCGACCCTGCGACACACACATCCGTCATCAAGGAAAAGCGGACAATCAGGGAAAAGGCGCCGCTCTATTCCCTGACAATCATGCTGTCCGGATTTTTCCTGACATGGCTTGTCTACTCCCAATGGACGACGACACTCTCCACGCATGCAATTGACCTGGGCATCTCGCTTGGTGAGTACAGCTTGCTTTGGACGATCAACGGTGCGCTCATCGTTCTCGGCCAACCGCTGATCCGGCCGGTCATCAAGCGGTTCGAGGATCGGCTGAAAATTCAGATGCTCATCGGCATCGTCATTTTCACATCCTCATTTGTCGTGGTCGGCTTCGCTGAGTCCTTTGCCATGTTCGTGACATCTATGGTCATTCTGACATTCGGCGAAATGTTTGTCTGGCCGGTTATCCCGACCATCGCCAACTCACTGGCACCGCCGGGGCGTGAAGGTTTTTATCAGGGAATCGTGAACAGTGTCTCGACGGGCGGCCGCATGGTCGGACCGGTCGTCGGCGGTGTGCTTGTCGATCTGTACGGCACACAGGTCATGCTGATCATCCTGACTTCCATCCTCAGCTTCGCCATCCTGACGAGTTTGTTATATGATGTACCCCTCAAAAGGGAGGCAGTCCGGCAATCGGCTGCCCATCGTCCATAATGACGTTTTAGCCCGACAGCATACTGTTGTCGGGCTTTTGAATTGTACCACCCTACCGTTTTCCTCCTAAACATCCTGATTCGATTGCAACATTGGCAGTGTTCTGATTAAATGAAATTAGAAACGCTTTCATTTAAGAGGACGGAGGGGGATTACATGAAACAGATCTATGATCAGGCAGCCGAAGCTGTCGCGGATATCAAGGACGGAGCAACGCTCATGGTCGGCGGGTTCGGCCTGGTCGGAATTCCGGAACAGCTGATCCTTGCGCTTGCCGACAGCGGGGTCAAGGAACTGACCATCATTTCAAACAACTGCGGAATCGATGACTGGGGTCTTGGCCTGCTGCTGAACAACCGGCAGATCAAGAAGATGATCGGTTCCTATGTGGGGGAAAACAAAGAATTCGAGCGCCAGGTGCTCAGCGGTGAACTCGAAGTGGAACTGACGCCACAGGGAACGCTGGCAGAAAAAATCCGTGCGGGCGGAGCAGGCATTCCTGCATTCTTCACGCCAGCGGGGGTCGGCACGCCGATCGCGGAAGGGAAAGAAATCCGGTGCTTCAACGGCAAAGACTATGTTCTTGAAGAATCGCTGACTGCCGACTTCGCACTTGTACGGGCGGCCAAGGCAGATAAGATCGGCAACCTGGTCTACAACAAGACTGCGCAGAACTTCAACCCGATGATGGCTGCAGCCGGCAAAGTGACAATCGCCGAGGCGGAAGAAATTGTGGATGTGGGAGAACTGGACCCGGCAACTATCCATACGCCGAGCATTTATGTGCAGCGGCTGATTCAGGCGGAGCAGGAAAAACGCATCGAGCGGCTTACAACCCGCTGACGGAAAGGGGAGAGCGTGAATGGATAAAGCAAAGATGAGGGAACGCATCGCACGGCGCGCAGAAAAAGAGATTCATGACGGGGACTACGTCAATCTCGGAATCGGCATGCCGACGCTCGTGGCGAACTATATCTCTGACGATAAGACGGTTATCCTCCAGTCCGAAAACGGACTGCTCGGAATCGGGCCATACCCGGAAAAAGACAAAGTCGACCCGGATCTCATCAACGCCGGCAAAGAGACCGTGACGGCGATTGATGGCGCGGCTTACTTCGACAGCGCGGAGTCGTTTGCGATGATCCGTGGAGGCCACGTGGACGTCGCCATCCTGGGAGGAATGGAAGTTTCTGAAAATGGGGACCTGGCGAACTGGATGATTCCAGGGAAGATGATCAAAGGAATGGGCGGCGCGATGGACTTGGTCCATGGTGCCCAAAAAATCATTGTCATCATGGAGCATGCCGCAAAGGACGGCTCTCCGAAGATCAAGAAAGAATGCTCGCTGCCACTGACAGGCAAGGAAGTCGTCGACATGGTCATCACCGAGAAGTGCGTAATCGAGGTGACACCGGACGGCCTGAAGCTGAAGGAAGTATTTGAAGGCTTCACGGTCGACGATGTCCTCGCTTCCACCGAAGCGGAACTGGATGTCAGCGAGGTAAATCAGAACGCCTGATACAGGGCCGGGAAAAGAGGAAAAACAAGTTACCGGTAGAGATGCAGGAAGCAGTCGGCCAAGTCCTGTCAGAGAAAGAAGAAATGACGGAATTGCACGTGATTGCATGGATAGCGGGCGGCCATGATCCCTGCTATCACCGGCACAGCTGAGACGGGAATCCAGTGACGCCAAAACATGGAGAGCCGGGCTATCGGGCCGGGCGGCAGAAGCCAAAAAAAATGCCCCGCACTTCCGTAGTGCGAGGCAGGTCAGGGGGCCTTTTTTAGATGGCGGCCGGTGAGAGGTAACCTCTCCGTTCGGCCAGGTAACCACCCGGTGGCCAGAACCGGGAATTCAGAGGGGAAGACCGGGAAGGCAGCACTTATCGGGGTGCCGGTGATTATCCGGCGGGAATGAGTAAGTGCCCCTGCCCGAGGCAAGAAGTTTCTGCGGCCGATGCAGTGACCCCATGCCGCAATCCGGAAAATCTGCGCTCGTTTCTGCAAAAAACCTTCCTGCACGTTGCAAAGCATCCGACTGCATGGAAAGTCCGGCGTCCGTGCCGGCTGCTCCTGAACCGCCCCTCATTTCACTGCAGGGGAACGGTTTTCTCATCTTTTCCGGCTTTCAGCCCTGCCAGGAACAGCAGTATGATGACCACCAAAAAGAATCCGAGGGACAATGTCCAGTTTCCCGACAGATCATGGAAAGCTCCAAATAAAACAGGGCCGGCAGCCGCAAGCAGGTAGCCGAGCGACTGTCCCATACCGGAAAGTGAAGCGGCTTCCGAGGGCGTGTTTGTCCGAAGTGCAAAGAACATCATGGCAAGACCGAACGACGCACCGCCGGCAACGCCCATCAGAATCATCCAGAGCGCCGCGGCGGTCATGTTTCCGGAGAACAGCCCCCCGTAGCCGATCAGGTAAATGACGGTGATCAGAATGACGAGAAGCCGCTGGTCTTTCATGCGCCCCGCAAGGATCGGGATCATGAATGTAAAGGGAATCTGGGAGAACTGGACCAGGGAGAACATCCACCCCGCCCGTTCCGCGTCCATTCCACGGGCCATCAGTACTTCCGGCACCCAAGCGGCGGTCGTGAAGAACATGACAGATTGAAGCCCCATGTAAAAGGTGACCCCCCATGCGAGCGGGGACTTCCACAGCGGGCGCGGGGCAGGACCCCTGGATGGTCCCGACGCTTCAAGTACCGGCCGTTTCGCCACTTGCGGAAGCCAGACAATCGCTGCGATCACCGCAAGTATGGCCCACACGCCGAGCGAGATCCTCCAACCAAGGGAAGTTGCGGACGCGAGCGGTGCACTGACACCGGCAGCCAGCCCTGCGAAAAGGTTCATCGAGACGGTGTAGATGCCGGTCATCAGCCCAACCTGCATCGGAAAATTCATTTTCACGAGGCCTGGGAGGAGGACATTGCCGAATGCGATGGCCACGCCGAGAAGCAGTGTCCCTGAAATCAGCAGAACGATTCCGCCCGAGGACCGGATGACGATCCCGATGGCCAGCAAGAGAAGGGCGATGAACAGGCTTCGGGCCATGCCGATCCGGTCCGCAATCTTCGGGACCACGGGGGAGACGGCAGCAAACGCCAGGAGCGGGATTGTGGTCAGGAACCCGGCGACTGTCCCTGAGATGGACAGGTCCTCCATGATTCTCGAGATGACCGGGCCGACCGAAGTCAGCGGAGACCGGAGACTGAAGGCGATGAACACGACGCCGATAAGCAGCAAGACCGTGGCAGGCTTCAGATCCAGTTTTTTCGTACGGTATGTCGGGGGATTTCCGTTCAAGCAAAGCGCCTCCAGATGAATAAAATTGAAGATGATGGCTAAGCAGCCTGTTGCCCATTATCGTACCACCCGGCATACGGATAGTAAACGTCTCCAGGCACTTGCGGCACAGCATCTGTTTCGGGTACAATGATGGCAATACTCAAGGGCGTCGAAGGGGACTAGTAGGCGGCCCGATCCTTCCAGAGAGCCGGCGGTCGCTGTGAGCCGGCAGGATCGGCCTGTTGAACTCACCCCCGAGTCTGCATCACCGGCACGCGGTTGCCGGAAGGTGCCGTTTTCCGCGTTAAGGATGAGCTGGACGGCTTGCCGTCAATGTGGGTGGCACCGCGGGAGAATCGACTCTCGTCCCTGATTTATTTGGGGACGGGAGTTTTTTTATTTCAGGAGGGAGACAAAAATCATGAGTTACAATCATCGGGAGATCGACCGCAAATGGCGGAAATACTGGGAAGAAAACAAGACCTTCAAGACGGTCGATGAGCCGGACAAACCAAAATTCTACGCGCTGGATATGTTCCCGTACCCATCGGGTGTCGGACTTCACGTCGGGCATCCGCTCGGCTACATCGCAACAGACATCCTGAGCGGATACAAGCGGATGCAGGGCTATAACGTCCTTCATCCGATGGGCTGGGACGCGTTCGGTCTCCCGGCAGAACAGTACGCACTCGATACAGGGAACGATCCGGCTGAATTCACAGCCCGGAACATTGCGACATTCAAGCGTCAGATGCAAGAACTCGGCTTCTCGTATGACTGGGACCGGGAGATCAACACGACCGACCCGGAATACTACAAATGGACACAGTGGATCTTCATCCAGCTGTACAAGAAAGGCCTTGCCTATGTAGATGAGGTTCCGGTCAACTGGTGTCCGGCACTCGGTACGGTGTTGGCCAATGAAGAAGTCATCGACGGGGTTTCCGAGCGGGGCGGCCACCCGGTCGAACGCCGTCCGATGCGGCAGTGGGTGCTTCGCATCACTGAGTATGCCGACCGTCTTCTCGATGACTTGGATGACTTGGACTGGCCGGATAGCTTGAAGGAAATGCAGCGCAACTGGATCGGCCGTTCGGAAGGCGCGCAAGTCACCTTCCCGATCGACGGGACCGAACTTTCCTTTGAAGCGTTCACGACCCGCCCGGACACGATTTTCGGAGCAACGTATGCCGTGCTTGCCCCTGAACATCCGCTCGTCGGCCAGATTACGTCGGATTCACAGCGTTCCGCAGTGGATGCCTACATTGACAAGATCAAGACGAAGAGCGACCTCGAACGTACGGACCTCGCCAAGGAGAAGACGGGCGTGTTCACGGGTGCTTACGCAGTGAACCCGGCAAGTGGCGAAAAGATGCCGATCTGGATTGCGGACTACGTCCTGGCTTCTTACGGAACAGGAGCTATCATGGCGGTTCCTGCACACGATGAGCGGGACTATGAATTCGCAAAAGAATTCAATCTGCCGATCAAAGAAGTCGTTGCCGGGGGCAATGTCAAAGAAGAAGCCTATATCGGCGACGGGGAGCATGTGAACTCCGGCTTCCTGGATGGCCTTGGCAAGGAAGAGGGCATCGCAAAGGCGATCGAGTGGCTCGAGGAAAACGGCAAGGGCGAGAAGAAGATCACCTACCGACTGCGCGACTGGCTGTTCTCCCGGCAGCGCTACTGGGGCGAGCCGATTCCGGTCATCCACTGGGAAGACGGTTCGATGACGACCGTGCCGGAAGAGGAACTTCCGCTCATGCTGCCAAAGACGGACAATATCCGCCCGAGCGGCACCGGCGAATCCCCGCTTGCGAACATCGAGGAATGGGTGAATGTCGTCGATCCGAAGACCGGCATGAAAGGGCGCCGCGAGACGAACACGATGCCGCAGTGGGCCGGCAGCTGCTGGTACTATATCCGCTACATCGATCCGAACAATACGGAACAGCTCGTCGACCCGGAACTCGCTGAGCGCTGGCTGCCGGTCGACATCTATGTCGGCGGAGCGGAACACGCGGTGCTTCACCTGCTTTATGCCCGCTTCTGGCACAAGGTGCTCTACGATATCGGTGTCGTCAAGACGAAAGAGCCGTTCCAGAAACTCTTTAACCAGGGCATGATCCTCGGTGAGGGCAACGAGAAGATGTCGAAGTCGAAAGGGAACGTCGTCAATCCGGACGATATCGTTGAAAGCCACGGTGCCGATGCGCTCCGTCTCTACGAAATGTTCATGGGACCTTTGGATGCATCCAAGGCTTGGTCAACAAACGGACTCGACGGTTCCCGCAAGTTCCTGGACCGGGTATGGCGCCTGTTCACAGAAGCGGACGGCACGCTCGCCTCGAAGATCACCGAAGAGAACGACGGCACACTCGACAGAGTCTACAACCAGACGGTCAAGAAAGTGACCGAAGACCTCGAGAACATGCACAACAACACCGCCATCTCACAGATGATGGTGTTCATCAACGAAGCTTACAAAGCCGACAAGCTTCCGAAGGAATATGCGGAAGGCTTCGTGAAGATGCTGTCGCCGATCTGCCCGTTCATCACCGAAGAATTGTGGCGCATCCTCGGTCATAGCGATACAGTCAAGTATGAAGCGTGGCCGGCATATGACGAGTCCAAGCTCGTCGACGACGAAGTGGAAATCGCCGTCCAGATCAATGGCAAAGTGCGCTCGAAGGTCGTCGTTCCGGCGGACGTCACGAAGGAAGACCTCGAAGCAGCCGCACTCGCAGAACCGCGCGTCAAAGAACTTACGGAAGGCAAAGACATCAAGAAAGTCATCGCTATTCCAGGACGGCTAGTGAATATTGTTGTGAAGTAAACCGAACAGACGAACACCCCCGGAGCTGGGGCAGCTCCGGGGGTGTTTGTGTCTCAGGGAAAGTGGCGACAGTTTAATTCTGTACCTTAAACAAATCGGTTATTTTCCTCGTACTCCACACCGTGAGAGGAATGACGATGACAAGAGTTGCAAGGATTGTTGCAAGGATCGTGAAAAGAGAGTGGTTGATGAAATGGTTGGCTAGCCGTTCAAGCGCATAAAAGTAAATCAGGAAAACCACTGTTCCTATGAACCCGTTCGCAAGCGGTCTAGCAATGGCATGTTTTTCTTTGAGAATCAGCCCTAACAAGATCACTAAACCGATCAGCAGAAGATAAGGAATCAATGGTCACCCTCCCTTAGATTCATCGCGCTATCCCATTATATACCATTAGTGGACCCAGATTGCAGAATAAAACCGCCTGCTGAATCGAGCAGGCGGTTTCAGTAAATGCAATCATTCTTCTCTTCCCGTGGCCATCTTTCCTGCACTCATGCCGGCAATTCGGCCGGTGACGAGGGCGGAGGTGATGTTGTAGCCGCCGGTGTAGCCGTGGATGTCGAGTACTTCGCCGCAGAAGTAGAGGCCTGTTTTTTTCTTGGACGCCATCGTCTTCGGTCCAATTTCCTTGACTGAGACGCCGCCGCCTGTGACGAATGCCTTTTCGATCGGCTGGGTTCCGTTTACGGACATTTCAAATGAATGAAGGAGCTTCGAGAGGTTGCGAAGTTTTTCGTGAGCCACTTGTCCGGCGGGAGCGGCTGGGTCGATCTCCGCGCGCTCCATGAGAAAGAGCAGCCACCGTTCAGGAACGAGCCCCTTCCACAAATTCTTCGCGGCTTTTTTAGGCTCTTCCTTGCTGGAGCGAACCAGTTCCTGGAACGTTTCTTCCGCATTCTCGTCAGGTAGTGCATCGATTCGCATCGTGACCGGCTTACCGCCGTTTTTCTTCATTTCTTTCACGACAAACTGGCTGCACCGCAGGATGGCGGGACCACTCAGTCCGAAGTGGGTGAACAGCATGTCCATGCGGTGGGTGACAAGCGCTTTGCCTTTTTTGTTCAGGACAGTCACTGCCGTGTTTCGGAGAGCGAGTCCCTGCAGATTCCTTGATCGGATGAACGGTTCGTTCGAAAGAAGGGGAACTTCCGTCGGGTAGAGTTCTGTCACGGTGTGACCGGCGCGCTCGGCCCACGGGTACCCGTCTCCCGTCGATCCGGTCTGTGGTACGGCCTTGCCGCCGGTAGCGATGATGACCGCTTTGGAACGGACCTCTTCGCCGTTTTCGAGCCGGACGCCGAGAATTTGTTCATCATCCATGAGGAGCTTCTCCACGCGTGCCCCGAATCGGACTTTGACGCCGAGGCGGCTGAGTTCACCGGTCAGGGCTTGGACGACATCCATGGCCTGGTCTGATACCGGGAACATCCTGCCGTGGTCTTCTTCCTTTAGCGGGACACCCAGCCCTTCGAAAAACCGAATGATGTCTTTATTGTCGAACACCGAGAAGGGACTGTATAGAAAACGGCCATTGCCGGGGATATGGCGGATGATTTCTTCATATTCAAGGTTATTGGTCACATTGCAGCGGCCACCGCCGCTGATGGCGAGCTTTTTGCCTAATTTATTTCCTTTTTCAATCAGCAGTACGCCGGCGCCTTCTGCTCCGGCGGCAGCGGCGGCCATCAGCCCGGAAGGACCTCCGCCGATTACAATCACGTCGTACATAGGACGATGCTCCTTTCGGATGCTTGGTAAGATGATGAGTCAAGTGTCTGACCGAAGTCGTTCTTTACCCGGCCACCATTATACACCGTTTTCCTTAAAAGAATTTGAGATATTGGCCGGAGCGGAGTAAACTGGAGTTTAGCTTATAAGAATGGAAGGGTCACATGTCATCGAATCTAGTCAAAGGGACGGCGATCCTGTCGATCGGCCTGTTCCTATCCAAGGCATTGGGGCTGCTGTATGTCATCCCGCTGTATGCGATGGTCGGAGAGGAGAACCTCGGCCTCTATCAGTATGCCTATATCCCCTATAACATCATGCTGTCATTTGCGATATCGGGAATGCCGATCGCGGTTTCCAGATACGTCTCGAAATACAATTCACTTGGCGATTATGAAGCAGGGCGCAAATTGCTCAGATCCAGTCAGAAAATCATGATCGGCTCCGGTGTGGTTGCCTTTCTTCTTCTGTTCTTCCTGGCAGATCCGATTGCACAGATTGTCCGTGCCAGTGACGAACAGGTGTTTACTGTCGATGACATTGCCGGTGTCATCCGGCTCGTCAGTTTTGCGCTCATAGTGGTGCCGTTCATGAGCCTGACCCGCGGATTTTTCCAAGGCTACCAGCAGTTCACGCCGACGGCCGTTTCTCAGCTTGTCGAACAGATCGTCCGGATCCTGTTCGTTCTCGCCGGGGTCTACATCGTCATCAACTTCACTCAAGGCTCTGAAAAAACTGCCATCTCGTTCGCTGTGTTCGCGGCGTTCATCGGAGCGGTTGCCGGTCTTGCCGTTCTCTACTTTTATTGGCGGCGGGAGAAGCCGAAAATGGACAGCCTTCTCGCGGAAAGCACGGTCAGGTCGGATATCCGGCTTAAGGACATGTATCGTGAGCTGATCGTTTATATCTTCCCGATTGTCTTGGTCGGGCTGGCGAACCCGCTGTTCCAACTTGTGGACATGCTCACGTTCAACCAGGCGATGGCGTCGATCGGGCTTGGATCCGTATCGGACGGACAACTGGGAATGCTGAACTTCTCGACGCACAAGATCGTCATGATTCCCGTCATGGTAGGGACAGCATTCTCCATGGCGATCATCCCGATCGTGACCAGCTATTATACAAAAGGAGACAGGCGCGGCATGACCCGGTCGCTTGACCAGGTTTTCCAGATCATCGCCTTCCTGACATTGCCGATGATTACGGGGCTGATGATCCTTTCGGACGAACTCTATCATCTGCTGTTCGAACAGAGCGAGACCGGGGCGGATATATTGAGAAACTATGCGCCGGCAGCCCTGTTGTTTGCGCTCTACTCGGTATCCGGATCGATCCTCCAGGCGATTGACCGCCATAAATGGATTATCCTGAACTTGATGATCGGCCTGTTGCTGAAACTGGCACTGAACATGCCGCTCATCCGGATGTTCGAGGCTGAAGGAGCGATCTTGGCTACGGTCATCGGCTACGGTGCAGCGGTAGGATTGAACATCGCGGTCGCCGTCCACACCCTCCATTACCGGTCCCGTATGGTCATCCACAGGCTCATCCTCATCGTCATGTTCAACGCCGTCATGGGTGTGGCAGCGTGGCTAGTGCTGAAAGGACTGTACCTTTTCGGTTCTGTAGATGGAAAAGGGGACGCCTTCCTTTATACACTGATCACGGCGTTGGTCGGGGCTGCAGTGTATGCGGTGCTTGCTTTGCGGTCTGGACTGGCACAGAAACTGTTCGGTGACCGTCTGAACCGGCTGATGAAAAAGTTTGGAATGTGAGGGAACGACGATGAGACTGGACAAAATGCTCGCAAACTCCGGATACGGTTCACGAAAAGATGTCAAAGCGCTTCTGAAGCAGGGCGCGGTATCGGTGGACGGAGTTCCGGTGAAGGACCCGTCCCTTCATGTGGACCCTGAGAGCGGTTCTGTCACTGTGCTCGGAGAGACAGTGGATTACAAGGAATTTATCTATGTGATGATGAACAAGCCGCCCGGTGTTATTTCGGCGACGGAGGACACCCGTGATCGCACCGTTGTGGATCTCCTGCCTTTTGAATTACGCCGTTTCAAACCGTTCCCGGTTGGCAGGCTGGATAAAGATACAGAAGGTCTCCTTCTCCTGACCAATGACGGGAAGCTGTCCCATGAGCTTCTATCGCCGAAAAAGCATGTCGGCAAGACGTATTATGCGGTGATCGAAGGGGAAGTGACCGAGGAGGACGGAGAAGCCTTCCGTCAAGGGGTTACGCTGGATGACGGTTATGTCACCAAGCCGGCCGAACTGCGTATCCTGCACAGCGCACTCGAATCCGAAATCGAGCTGACCATCACTGAAGGGAAATTTCATCAGGTCAAACGGATGTTTGAAGCGAGAGGCAAACGCGTCACTTATCTGAAGCGATTGACGATGGGGCCACTACAGCTCGATCCGGAACTCGGGGCAGGTGTATGGCGGGAGCTCACGGAAGAGGAACTGCTTGAACTGAAAAACAGGTAAAGGTATTGCAAACAGAAAAGGACGGTTCCCGGATCTTGTTCGGGGACCGTCCTTTTCGTATGTGTACACACTATGAAGACAGCTTCACTCTTTTGTTCGTCGTTGTCCATTTGCCCCGGCTTGGACTGCTCACCAGGCCATTAAAAGCAAGCACGCTTAAATCTCGTTGCACCGTGCGCGGAGTGATGCCGAATGCGTCGACCAGGTCATCGGTCGAAACGGTGCCCTGATCACGGATGTACAAATACACATCCTTAATGCGGGTCAGCATCCGGTCGGTAGTCGGTTTCAAATCGTAACCACTCCTTCATCATATTCTCCATGTCAAGACCAGCGGACGACCTAAAGCTTCGAGCTCTGCTCGACACTTTTCGGTTGAGGGCGTACACATCCTTTACTCATTTTGAGCGCTTTCGCTCGCTATCATTATACAATAATAGTTTGAGTATTCCAATGCATCCAACATTTTTTACATTTACTTTACAGGATGATTACAAATGGCGGCCTGCTTTCAATTTTCCGCCGGTTGTGTAGAATGGCAATAAGAAAAGGGAGGCATGAGCCGTATGGATTGGAAACGGAAAGCAGATCAGGCGGAAAATGAGATCGTTTCAGATTTGAAGTCGCTTATTTCGATTAAAAGTGTGCTGGATGAATCGGCTTCAACCGGAGAGGCTCCATTCGGCCCCGGTCCCAAACAGGCTTTGGATTGGCTTCTTGAGCGTGGCAGGGAAACCGGCATGTCGATCAAAGAGGTTGACGGCGTTGCAGGACATCTTGAGATCGGCGAAGGAGAAGGGCTCCTCGGCATATTATGCCACGTGGATGTGGTGCCTGCCGGAGACGGCTGGGAGACACCGCCTTTCGAAGGACACGAGCGGAACGGCAAAGTATACGGCAGGGGTGCGATCGATGACAAAGGCCCGACGGTTGCGGCCTTCCATGCATTGAAGATGGTTCAGGAATCAGGCCTCCCCCTCAACAAAAAAGTGCGGCTCATTGTCGGGACCGATGAAGAAAGTGAGTTCCGCTGCATGAAACGCTATTTTGAAGCGGAAGAAATGCCGGAAATCGGCTTTGCACCGGATGCCGACTTCCCGATTATCCATGCGGAAAAAGGGATTGCGGACCTGATCTTTTCACAGTTGCCCGGAGACAATGAGGGGCCGCTCCGTTCCTTCCATTCAGGAGACAGGACAAATATGGTTCCTGAAAAAGCCAGTGCTGAAATTTCGGTTTCCGAATCCATGGATGGGTTTGAGGAAGGGTTCCGGGCGTTTCTTGAGGCTACCGGATCTTCAGGTGAACTTGCCATGCACGGCGACTCCTGCCTCATCACCCTTCACGGAAAAGCCGCCCATGCCATGGAGCCGGAAGACGGGGTCAATGCCGGAGTACTGCTTGCGCAGTTCCTCGATCCTTTTATGGAGGGGGCTTCCGCCCGATTCACGTCCTTTGTCATTCAGGCATTCGGTGATGGGTCGAGGGGACATGCGCTCGGATTGGATTTTTCCGACGAAATTTCCGGGGAGACCACACTTAATGCGGGGATTCTGACGTATAATGGGTCAAAGGGCGGCGAGATTTCCGTCAGCATGCGTTATTCCGTCACGTATCCGAAAGAGGATAGGCTGGCCGAATGCCGTGGAGCCCTTGAAGGGTCCGGTTTCACGCTCGATATCGCATCCGATTCTCCCCCCCATCATGTGGATGCCGGCGACCCGCTGATCCGTACGCTCAGTGAAGTGTACGAACGGCAAACCGGAGAACGGGCGGAACTGCTCGCTATCGGCGGAGGCACCTATGCCCGCACGCTCGAGAAAGGGGTCGCATTCGGCATGCTCTTCCCGGGAAGGCCGGATGTCGCCCACCAGACGGACGAGTATGTGGATGTTGAAGATCTCGTGAAGGCGGCCGCAATCTATGCGGATGCCATCGCATCCCTTGCAGGTGTACAGTCAACGGACAAAACCAACTAATTCGTATGAAAGAAGGATTAAAAAACATGTCCATGTATCTGATGAATGACCGCTTTGTGAAAGATGATGAAGTGACCATTTCGATTGAAGACCGCGGCTACTACTTCGGAGACGGCGTTTACGAAGTGATCCGTGTATATGGCGGTGTCATGTTTACCGCGGAAGAACATATCGGTCGGCTTTATGAATCAGCAGAGAAAATCCGGATGACGCTCCCCTATGGGCAGGAAGAGATGATCGATAACCTGAGCCGGCTCGTCACCGACAACGGCGTGAAGGAGGGCCATGTGTACATCCAGGCCACACGCGGAGCCGCACCGCGCGTCCACCAGTTTCCGGGTGAGGCGATCACCCCCGTCATCACTGCCTATACGAAATCCTATCCGGATGACGCACCTGCGGCAGAGCCTGCCAAACTCAAGTCGGTGGCAGACATTCGCTGGCTGCGCTGTGATATCAAGAGCCTGAACCTTCTTGCCAACGTCATGGCGAAACAGGAAGCTTATGAAGCGGGATGCTACGAGGCGCTCCTGCACCGGGACGGCACGGTCACAGAGGGTTCATCCTCGAACCTGTTCGGTGTGAAGGACGGCGTGATCCATACCCATCCGGTGTCTAACTTCATCCTGAACGGCATCACGCGCCGCGTCATCATGCAGTGCTGTGAAGAGCTCGGGCAACCGGTCCAAGAGGAGCCGATGTCGCTTGAAGATGTCTACTCGATGGATGAATTTTTCCTCTCCTCGACGACAAACGGCATCCTTCCGGTAAGTGAAATCGATGGACGCAGGATTGGCGACGGACGTCCGGGACCTGTCACGGAAAAGCTCATGGAGGCATTTGAAGCGAAGCTCCCCGAGCCGGTCGCAACGCGCTGATGGGATGAAGGCAGTCTTCGTTGTCAATCCTGCAGCAAGGGGTGGAAGAGCCCTCAGTCGTTGGAAGGCATTCAGAAAGACGCTGACATTCCCTTTCCGGGAACTCATGACGAAAGGCCCCGGGCATGCCAAGGCAATCGCCCGGGGTTTTGCCGCTGGAGGGGAAAAAGAAAAAGTCCTTCTCATTGCATTCGGCGGTGACGGCACCGTCCATGAAATCCTTGCAGGCGCCGCCGGTGCGGACCATGTTATAGTAGGTTCGGTAAGTGCAGGCTCAGGAAACGATTTTGGCCGTGGTTATCGTTCATTCAGGACTGCAGAAGAGATCGTGGCTTATCTAGGCGGGAGGACTGCACCCCCGTCCCTTGATCTGGGCATGGTCAACTTCGGGGATGGTTTCATTTTCGTCAACAGTTCAGGAATCGGTTTTGATGCCGAAATCTCCAGGGGCACCGGCAGGTCGGCGTTCAAGCCTCTCCTGAACCGTACCGGGCTGGGAAAACTTGTATACGCTCTTTATACGGTTCGGGCACTGTGCGCATTCCGGACATTCAGCCTGGAAGTGACGGCTGATGGAAAACAGATGGACTACCACGATGTCTGGTTTGCCACAGTTAGCAACCAGCCATATTTCGGAGGGGGCATGAAAATCTCCCCGGAATCGGATCCGGCTGATGGTCTTATTGAACTGACGGTCGTCAGCCGCCTATCCCGGGTAAAACTGCTGCTGGTCTTCGGAAGTGTTTTTTTTGGCGCCCATACGGTCTTCAGGGAAGTGGACAGCAGAAAAGGCCGCCAGTTTTCCTTGAAGGCGGATCGCGAAGTGCCACTCCATACAGACGGCGAAGATGCCGGCGACACGCAACCGGGCCGTCCGGTCGTGTTTTCGGTCCGGCCGGGAGCGTGGCGCCTCGCGGGACAACAACGAACAGGAAGGTCAGGGATCTAACATGAGAGCACGCCATAAACCATGGGCGGAATCGTTTATAAATGAATATCCGGACGTGGTTATCCAGGAGCCCGAGCAGCTGAAAGGCTGCTGGGCGGAAGAATTCTCTAATTCACATCCGATCCACATCGAGGTCGGAACCGGCAAGGGCCGGTTTATCACCGGTATGGCGGAAGCCAATCCTGATATCAACTACATCGGCATTGAAATGTTCCGCGACATTATCGTGACGGCGGTTCAGCGGGCGGACGAGGCGGGCAAGCCTGCCAATCTGCGCCTGTTGAATGTGAATGCCGAGCGGCTGGAGGATATTTTCGCTCCAGGGGAAGTCGGCCGTGTCTATCTGAACTTCTCCGATCCGTGGCCGAAAGCGCGTCACGCAAAGCGTCGGCTGACCCACGACAATTTTCTCACCCGTTATGAAAGGATTCTGCTTCCGGAAGGAGAAGTACATTTCAAGACGGACAACCGCGGACTGTTCGAGTACTCTCTGATGAACATGACGGACTATGGCATGCGGCTGGCGGATGTATCACTGGATTTGCACGCGGACAAACCGGAATGGAACATCATGACGGAGTACGAGGAGAAGTTCTCCTCCAAGGGCCAGCCGATCTACCGGCTGGAAGCCGCATTCAGGAACGAAGGGAATTAAGCAGGAAGAGGGGGAAATCAACATGGATCATTATCAATTTCACGGAATCGAACTGACTTGGCTGGACGGGGGATTCAACCGGCTTGATGGGGGCGCAATGTTCGGGCCGGTGCCGAAGGTGTTATGGTCGAGAAAGTACGAAGTGGATGGGGACAACAAAATCCCCTTGGCGACGGAGCCGATCCTCGTGCGTACGCACGGCAAAAACATTCTGATCGAGTCAGGGCTCGGGTCGGGCAAACTGACGGAAAAGCAGGTCCGCAACCTCGGCGTCACCAGGGAGTCGAATATCGAAGATAGCTTGGGTGAGCTCGGCCTGACGCCTGAGGACATCGATATCATCCTGATGACGCATTTGCACAATGACCATGCGGCCGGCCTCACACGCCGTGAAGGGGACGGTTACACTTCCGTCTTTCCGAATGCGGAAATCCATGTCTCGCAGATTGAATGGGACGAGATGCGTGAGCCGAATATCCGTTCACGGAATACATACTTCCGGGAAAACTGGGAGCCTGTCCAGGACCAGGTAAAGACATTCCAAGATCGGGTGGAGGCCGTTCCCGGAATCGAGATGATTCATACCGGCGGCCATAGTGCCGGACACGCAATCATCAAGATCACAAAAAACGGGGAAACGCTGATCCATATGGCCGACCTGATGCCGACCCACGCGCATCAGAATCCGCTTTGGGTCCTGGCATTTGATGATTACCCGATGGATTCTATCTATTCAAAAGAGCGTCTCATGAAAGAAGCGCTTGAAAACGGATACCGGTTCATCTTCTATCATGATGCCTTTTACCGAATGATCCAGTGGGACGAAAGCGGCAAGAAAATTACAGACAGCATGGAGCGCACTCCTTTTGAAATACCGGCGGGCACAGCGTCCGAGCAGAAACAACCATGAACATGAAAAAAGCTGCAGACCGGGTGCCGGGCTGCAGCTTTTTTCAGATTTTATTAATCTCCACAACAGTACCGGTCTTCGCATCGGCAGCGAATTCGTACTGTTCATAGGCACCGCCGATTTCACGGGAGAGCCCGCCGCGGTATACGTCCATTTCAACGGCTTTCTGGCGGAACGGTTCTGTTTTCATGACAATCCAGGCCCCGTCAATCGGGCCTTCTTTTTTAAATGCACTTTTTACATGTTCAAGCACCTTATCCGGCGAGACATTGCGGTCGGCGCGGTTAACTGCTTCCACGACGGCTGCACCAGCAACGGCACCGGCCACGGCGCCAATGGCAAAATCACGAACGTTCATCCATTTCCCTCCTGTAGACCGCATTTTCACCAAGTATAACAACCGGGGCGGTGATTGAGCAAGTTTTCTTCCGGAATCCTCTTCGGAGCCCGAAGGATTTTCTGTGGAAACCCCGGCCTCCTTCGTCTACAATTAGAAAGAGAGCTGACTGAAGGGGAGGCCACAAATATGCAGAATGAAACACTGACGATGTTCAAGACACTGACAGAGCTGCCGGGCGCACCGGGCAATGAGCACGCCGTCAGGAAGTATATGCGGCAGGAGCTTGAGAAATATTCGGACAAAGTGATGCAGGACGGGCTCGGGGGAGTATTCGGTGTCCGCAACGGGGGAGAAGGGACGCCCAAGGTCATGGTGGCCGGCCATATGGATGAAGTCGGGTTCATGGTATCCGCCATCACGGATAATGGCATGATCCGCTTCCAGCCGCTTGGCGGATGGTGGAGCCAGGTGCTGCTTGCCCAGCGGGTCCAGATTATTACGGATAACGGACCGGTGATCGGTGTAGTCGGATCCATTCCTCCTCACCTTCTGAGCGATCAAGTGAGGAATAAGCCGATGGACATCAAGAACATGCTGATTGACATTGGTGCCGACGATAAGGAAGATGCGGGGAAGATCGGCATCCGTCCAGGCCAACAAATCGTACCGGTCTGCCCGTTCACGCCGATGGCCAACGAGAAGAAAATATTGGCGAAAGCGTGGGATAACCGGTACGGCTGCGGACTGGCAATCGAGCTGCTCAAGGAAGTGCAGGGAGAAGAGTTGCCGAATACACTTTATTCCGGAGCGACCGTCATGGAAGAAGTCGGTCTCCGCGGTGCCCAGGCGGCTGCTGCCATGATTGATCCGGATCTCTTTTTTGCGCTGGATGCCAGCCCTGCAAATGACGCATCCGGAGACAAAAACGAATTCGGCCAGCTGGGAAAGGGAACCCTTCTTCGGATTTTCGACCGTTCGATGGTGACCCACAGGGGGATGCGCGAGTTTATCCTGGATACGGCGGAGACGAATAAGATTCCTTACCAGTACTTTATTTCCCAGGGCGGAACTGATGCCGGCCGCGTCCATCTATCAAATGAAGGCATTCCGAGTGCGGTCATCGGCATCTGTTCACGGTATATCCATACCGCGGCATCGATTATCCACACTGACGATTACGCGGCAGCGCGTGAACTGCTGGTCAAGCTGGTCCGTTCACTCGACCGGACAACTGTCGAGACGATCCGGAGCCATTCATGAATAAGGAAAGGGGCCGAACCGGCCTTTTTTTTCTGCATTCTAAATGAAAACTGGAGGGTACAAACTTTGAAAATAGTTGTCGGTTCGTCCAACTTGGCGAAAATTGGAGCAGTGAAGAATGCATTCGAGTCGCTCGGCATCCAGGCGGATGTTACAGGTGCCGGTACGGAGTCTGGTGTCGCGGCACAGCCATTCGGAGACGAAGAAACATTGACCGGTGCCAGGAACAGGGCCATCGCAGCCCTGAAGACCGGCCCCCATGATTTGAGCATCGGGCTCGAGGGCGGTGTGAAGGAATTGGACGGACGGCTCTACATATGCAACTGGGGGGCGCTTGCCCTTCCGGATAGAACAGTGTTCACGGCGGGGGGTGCCCAGATTCCATTGCCGGATGAAGTGGCAGTGCTTGTCCGGGGCGGCAAGGAACTCGGCCCTGTCATGGAGGCACTCACATCGAAGGAGGATATCCGGCAAACCGGAGGCGCGGTCGGTGTCTTCACAGACGGTACAGTCAGCCGTTCAGCCATGTTCAGTCAGATCGTGCTGCTGCTGGCAGGGCAGTGGAGGTTTGCTTCAGGACAAAGGGGAAGGCGGCAGGGGCAGTAAGTTGCAAGGAGCCGGGAACAACTTTAAAATGATGGGGATGAACATACGGAAGCGGGGGACGAGAATGGGCAAGTGGCTTCGCTTCACCGCCGGATTCACGCTGGCGGCGATGCTTGCCGGCTGTTCGGCTACAATCGAAGAACAGACTTCCGAAGGAATAGAGAGGGCCGCCAAGGTGTTTGAAGATCAAACCAAGCATCCGAACACCCAAGTAGGGAAGGCCAGCTTCTATAAGCCGTTTGGTTTTAAGGTGCAGGAAGGTTCGGATGAGCAGAATATCGTGCTTGAAAAAGGCGGCGATACCTATGTGCTTTTTATTAATCCGAACGAAGGAAAGGGCAGCAGGCTGTTCTATGATCTTCTCTATGCAGATCCGGCGGGAGAAATACTGGAGACCGGCACGTTTGAACATCTTGGCACCTTCGGCTTTGCCGGAGCCGCCGCTGCATCAGGCGAGCGAGTGGAACTGGTCGCCGGAAGCGGCGGCCGGAAAATCACGACTCTCTCGGATAAGGGAGAGATCAAAACAAACTTGAAAACGATGATGGAAATTGTCCGGTCCGTGAATTATGAAGACGGAGCGGTCGCGAAAGAATAAAAACGGGACAGGGGGACGCCCTGTCCGGAAGGGAGGCGGGTCCATGAATGCATTGGAGTTGGTGCGCGAGCTAAAGCGAAGGCTGGGAGAAAAACGGTTTTCCTGGGACTTCGACCGACAGAACAACCGGCTGAAAATGAAGCACCAGACATTGGGGAAAGGCCTTGAGCTGAGCCTGCCGCCGCTTCTCGCCAAGATTGAGAACAATCCGGACACCGCTCTAGATGAAGCAGTCTACACAATCAACGAAACCTTCTCGGCAATGGAGCGCGAGGCAGAAGAAGGGTTTAGCGGGGAGGGCCGGATCTATCCGGTTATACGCTCGACGTCCTTCCCGGTCGAGTCCAAGGAAGGCAACCGGTTCATCACGACAGATCACACCGCCGAGACGCGAATTTTCTATGCACTCGATCTGGGACAGACCTACCGGCTGATCGATGAATCGATGCTGGACAGCCTTGGAATGACAGACCAGGCCATGAAGGAATCGGCACGATTCCGGGTCAAGCAGCTTCCGACCGATGTCAAGCGGGATGAGGTTGCCGGGAACATCTATTATTTCGTGAATAACAACGATGGTTATGATGCGAGCCGGATCCTGAATGAACCATTCCTGAAAGAAATGGAGCAAAAAATCGAAGGGGTCATGACCGTATCCGTCCCCCATCAGGATGTCCTCATTATCGGGGACATCCGAAACGACACCGGCTATGATGTCCTTGCCCAGCTGACAATGCACTACTTCACAGTCGGCCGGGTACCGGTGACATCATTGTCCTTCATCTGCGAAAACGGAGAACTCGAGCCGATTTTCATCCTTGCGAAAAACCGGCCGGAAGGAAAGGAAGAAAAAGAATGAATGTATTCTATAACAACAGCGGCGTCGGCGATGTCCTGATGGTCCAGCTTGTGCCGGACACTCCAGATGAGATCAAGGCAGACACGACCGGAGATATTACACTGATCCGTGACGCGGCGTCAGATGAAGTGTCCGGTTTTAACCTGTTCCGTGCTTCGGAATATATGAACGTGGAAGGCAATGGAAAGATCGAGGCGGACGAGGCGTTCCTCGAACGGCTGAAGGAAGCCTTTTCGAAAAATGGAGCGGAATTTTCCTTTGAGGTTGATCTTTCTCCAAAGTTTGTCGTCGCGTACGTCATCTCCAAAGAAAAGCATCCGAATGCAGACAAACTCAGCATCTGCAAGGTGGATGTCGGCGCGGAAACACTACAGATTGTCTGCGGCGCTCCGAACGTCGATGAAGGCCAGCATGTTGTGGTAGCCAAACCGGGTGCGGTGATGCCATCGGGAATGGTCATCAAAGACGCAGAGCTCCGCGGAGTGCCGTCGTCCGGCATGATCTGTTCCGCAAAAGAACTGGCTCTCCCGGATGCACCGCAGGAAAAGGGCATCCTGGTTCTTGAGGGTGAGCATACACCTGGTGAGCCATTCCGGTTCTGAAGCACTATTTTCTTTGGCCGGATAAGCGTTTAAACTGTTCAGCAGCGGTATCGCACGTCTTCCACCATGAAGGCGTGCGGAACCGCTGCTGCTTATTTCCTGCCGGACTTGTGTGTCCCGAGGCGCAGGTGACTGTTTGATTGAAATCCTCCATGCTGATAGAATAAAGTGATTGACAGTGAAAAGAGTGATATCTATTGAACTGGTTTAAACGACTTCTGAACAAATTCACCGAAGAAGAACAGTCGGAAGAACTCGAGAAAACCGATTACATAGAACGAACTGACTTTGTAGAAAAAGCGGATGTCGGACGTCCGAAGTTCCGCTTCCCGCTTATTCCGGACGATGGAGAGCCGGTTGAAGAGGACACGATTCCCGCGCCTCTTCCGCCGAGGGAAAACCGTACGGGCACGACAAGGGAGCCGTTTGCACCATCCGGCGGCCGCTTGCCGCTGCCGAAGCATCTCCGGGCTGGCAGGCCGGAAAACCGGGGGACGAGGGAGGAGCCCCGCTTCACGGAAGCTCCGATCCAGCGTGAGCCGGTTCGCCCGGAAACACAGGAAACACCGGTCCGGCCTTCAAGCCGGAAAGTGGCACCGGTTCTGGATGAACGCCCCAAGCCTCCGAAGAGGACCCGCGGGTTTATGCCGTCCGACGTACCGTCGCCGGTCTACGGCTACAAAAAACCGGTCGCGCCGCCCGCCAGGCCGACAAGCGTGGCGCCTCCCGAAACCGGGCTCGCCGACCTGATCCGTGAGCGGGAGTCGGACGGTGGGGGTCGCAGTGCAGATCAATTGATCGATGAACACCGCCCTGATTCCTCATTGCCTCTCCCGAAACCCGGCAAAAAAACGGAAAGGCCATTTGGCCGCGGGGAAACTACCCAACCGACAAAAGCCCCGCTCGCTTCAGAAGATAAAAACGCAGCGGAACACGAACTTTCGGAAGAGGTTGTCATCACGCGAGTATCGGATCTGCCAAAGTCCCGTGCACAGCAATCAGCTGTACAAAATCCGGAAACAGAAAACTCAGGACCGGCGGCCGCACCTGCAAAATCGATGCCGGAGCAGAAAGAGATGAAAGAACAATGTCCTCCTTCTTTGCAGGAGGAGAAGCGGACGGAAGAAACCGGACAGCTGGACCAGAAAACCGAGCCGGCCGTTTCCGTACAGGAAAACCATCAGCCCAAACGAAAAACCGGAACTCCATTTAACGTTGTCATGCTGAAATCCGACCGTCAGCGACTCGAACAGCTGGAGCGGCTAAAAGGACTGAAGCCACCAACCATAAGATCGGCCGGACAACAACCGGCCGACTGTGCAGAAGAAAGCCGTCCTGCCGGTCCCGACCGCAGCAGGGAGCCGGAAAAGGCAGAAACACCGGTTCCGGACAGTGGGACACACGGCGCCGGAATGACCGGTGAAACACCGCAAGAGCCGGAAAATGTCCCGGCGGTCCATGAATCTGTTCCGGATGAACAATTGCCGCACTATGTGTTTCCGGATAAGGAATTTCTCGTCGAGCCGGAGGCCAAATCACAGGATTATGAATGGATGGAATCCCAGGCGGCCAAATTGGAAGAAGCGCTGTCCTATTTTGCGGTCAAAAGCAAAGTGATTGGCATGGTCCAGGGGCCCGCGGTCACTCAGTTCGAACTGAAGGTCGGCCAAGGCACGAAAGTAAGCAAGATCCGGAACCTGCAGGATGACCTGAAGCTGGCACTTGCCGCCAAGGATATCCGGATCCAGGCGCCGATCCCCGGAAAAAGTTCGATCGGCATCGAGATCCCCAACCGGGTAGCCCGCCCGGTCAGAATCTCGGAAGTCATCGGCTCCCAGGCGTTCGAGGAATCGGATTCTCCACTTGAAGCGGTACTTGGCCTGGATCTTGCGGGAAGGCCTTCGACCATCGACCTCAGGAAAATGCCGCACGGCCTTATCGCTGGTGCCACAGGATCAGGAAAGTCGGTCTGCATCAATTCGATTCTTACGAGCTTGCTTTATAAGGCGACCCCGGATGAGCTGAGGCTTCTGCTCATTGACCCGAAAATGGTCGAGCTTGCACCTTACAATCGGATCCCGCATCTCGTCAGCCCTGTTATCACGGATGTCAAAGCGGCAAATGCCGCCCTGAAATGGGCAGTGGAAGAGATGGAGAGGCGATATGAGCTGTTTGCCCATGCCGGCGTTCGGGACATCGCCAGATATAATCAAAAGGCGGAGGAACACCGCGAATTCAGCAAAAAGCTGCCGTACCTTCTGATTGTCATCGACGAGTTGGCCGACCTGATGATGGTCGCGCCGGCGGAAGTGGAGGAATCCATCTGCAGGATTGCGCAGAAAGCACGTGCATGCGGAATTCACCTGGTGATTGCGACACAGAGGCCTTCCGTGGATGTCATCACTGGGCTGATCAAGGCCAATGTCCCGACAAGGATTGCCTTCTCCGTATCCTCGCAGGTGGACTCCCGTACGATCATCGATGTTCCGGGGGCCGAGCGGCTACTCGGAAGAGGGGACATGCTCTACCTCGGAAATGGCATGTCCGCGCCCGCCCGTCTTCAGGGAACGTTCGTCACTGACGATGAAATTGAACGGGTCACCGAATATGTCCGCCGGTCGGGAGAGCCGAATTATTTGTTCAGGCAGGAAGAGCTGATTAAAAAGGCGGAATCACACGAATCCGAAGATCCGCTGTTTGAAGATGCCTGCCGGTTTATTGCTGAGGCGGGAAGCGCATCGACATCAATGTTACAGCGGAAATTCAGCATCGGCTACAACCGGGCGGCCCGCCTGATCGATATGCTGGAAGACAGGGGATTCGTTTCCCCTCAGAAGGGCAGTAAGCCGAGGGACGTCTATCTGACCCAGGAAACGGCTGCGGCTATCGAACAGCCGGGCGGACCTGCGCATACGATATGAACGGATGGAAAAAATAAAGCAAATGGTGCATCTGACGAGCACTCGTTTGATGGTATAATCGGAATATGGCCTTTTGCGCCGTACACAGGGATTTCAATCCCGGGAGGTTTAGCATGACAGTTTATCATTTCACCGGAATCAAAGGGTCAGGCATGAGTTCGCTTGCCCAGATCCTGCACGACACCGGATATCAAGTTCAAGGCTCTGACGTCGACAATTATTTCTTTACCGAAGAACCCCTGAAGGAACGGAATATCCCGATCCTTCCCTTTGATGCGGAAAATATCCGTGAAGGGTTGACCATCATTGCGGGCAATGCGTTTCCGGACGGCCATCCCGAGCTGGCCAGAGCACGTGAGCTGGGGCTCGAGGTCATCCGCTACCACGAGTTTCTCGGAACGTATATCGATTCCTTTGTTTCAGTCGCGGTAACCGGATCACATGGCAAGACATCGACTACAGGCCTTCTCGCCCATGTTTTGGCCGGCTACGGCCCGACGTCCTATCTGATCGGGGATGGGACAGGGAAGGGAGATCCCGACGCGAAGTTTTTCGCGCTTGAAGCCTGCGAATACAAGCGTCATTTTCTTGCGTATGAACCGGATTACGCGATTATGACGAATATTGACTTCGATCATCCGGATTACTTTGCCGATGTCGACGATGTATTTGACGCATTCCAGGAAATGGCCTTTAAAGTGAAGAAATGCATCATTGCCTGCGGGGATGATGAACAGCTTCAGCGTATCCAGGCTAACGTTCCGGTCGTGTATTACGGATTTTCGCCTGAAAATGACTTTGTTGCCCATAATCTGCAGCGGGACGAAACCGGAACGACATTTGATGTCAGGGTCAGGAATGAAGCCTACCAGACATTCCACGTGCCTCAGCCGGGAGACCATGCTGTGCTGAATGCCCTTTCTGTTATTTCACTTTGTCAGTATGAGAATATTCCTGCCGACATCATCCAGGAGCGGCTGGATACGTTCGGCGGAGTCAAGCGGCGGTTTACCGAGTCGGTGATCGGAAACAGAGTCATCATTGATGATTATGCACACCATCCGACCGAGATCCGTGCGACCATCCAATCGGCCCGGCAGAAATATCCCGGACGTGAGCTTGTGGCGATCTTCCAGCCTCATACTTTTTCGAGGACGGCTAAATTCATGGATGAGTTCGCGGAAAGTCTCAGCTTGGCGGACGCGGTCTATGTCGCAGAAATCTTCGGCTCGGCACGCGAACATAACGGGGACCTGAAAGCGGAAGACCTTGCAGAGAAGATAGAAGGCAGCCGCACGATCCATGACGGTGAAGTCGATCAGCTTCTTGCGCACGAAAATGCGGTCCTCCTGTTCATGGGAGCTGGTGACGTGCAGAAATATGAAAAAGCCTTCACAGAACTCGTGAAGGATGGAAAAACAGCCTAAACAGAGTTGCTCCTCTGCGCCATCACTCCGATCAAGCGGAGTGATGGCTTTTATGTCTGCGGTTTTTGCAGGAACCGCTTCGGGAAGTGAATGTTTCGGACAGTTCCGCCTATATAAATCCGGCGTGCAAATTCTTTGATTAGGAAGGAGTCGCGGTGATCGATGTTGAATAGGTGGAAGGAGCGTTTATTCCCAATAGGACAGGGGTACAACGTTAGTATGGAACAGGCATCATGAATAGGAGGAAATGTCATGGAAAATTTGTTGTACATTGCGGCGATTGTAGCGGCCGTTGCTTTTCTGATTTTATGCATCGCCCTGGCCGTGACCCTCAACTCCGTGAAAAAGACGCTGAATAACGTCGCATCTACGGTGGATGGTCTCGAAGGCCAGCTTCAGGGGCTCACTAAGGAATCAACTGAGCTGCTCCACAAGACGAATCTGCTGGCGGAGGATATCCAGGATAAGAGCCAAAAGCTCAACACAGTTGTCCAGGCTGTACAGGGCGTAGGTGAATCTGTCGGAAACCTCAACTCTTCCGTACGCAGGATCACATCGTCTGTCGCGGCCGAAGTGGAGCGTAACGAAGATAAGATTGCCCAGGTCGTTCAATGGAGCAATGTCGTCATGGAAATCCGTGATAAATGGAAAGAGCGTACGGGCACAGGCAAGGACAAGGACGGCTGGAACCGATATTCTGCACAGGCCCAGAAGCGTTTGCCCGAACCTGAAAAAATCGATTACTGACAGACAGGCAACTATGCAAAAAAGTATTCATTAATCTAAAGGAGGAACAAACATGAGCAAAGACAAACAGCTGAAACCGAACTACAATGAATCGGGCATGAACCGCGATTATTATGAAGCGCAGGAACAGGCGGCCGCATCCGGTGTCACTGCCGACTATGCCACTGATTATCCGGGCAGCAAGCCGGCAACCTATGACATGTACAGCCCGAACCAGTACGATTACAGCTACCGCAACAATTACAGTGATTCCTTCTACCAAGACGGGGATGAAAAAGCAGACGGCAGCGGCGGATTTATCGCTGGCGCGCTGATCGGTGCGCTGATCGGCGCAGGCGCAGCGCTTCTCCTGGCTCCGAAGACAGGGAAGGAACTGCGCAGCGATGTGAGCAACCAGGCAGAGACCATTAAGGAAAAAGGTATCGAATTGACAAACGTCGCAAAAGACAAAACCTCCAATCTTACAGGATCAGTCAAGGAGAAAACCGGTGACCTCACCAAAAAGGTCCAAGACCAGACAAGCAAGGTCGTGGACAAGGTGAAGTCGAAGAAAGGCCAGAACGCTCCGATGGATGACGGCACAGTTTCCTCTGAAGGGGAAGAACCGATCGAATTGATCGACACGGTTGCCGAAAAAGTGGAATCGGCCATCGAAAGCGGCCAGGACAAAGTCAACTCCACCGCGGAAGCGCTAAAGTCCGCTGTAGAAGAAAAGGAAAAAGAAGCCAAAGACATGGTGAAGAAATCCGACAAGAACAATCAGTCAGGAAATGGCACCAAGAAACCCGGCAATAAAAAGAAGCCTGACATCACTTCAAACAATACGCCAAATGACCCGAGCACAAAAGGCCAGCACAGCGGCAATACGCCATACAGCTATGACAACTCAGAAAATGCCGGTGACAACAAAGTCATGGCCATGAACCATATTTCGAAAATCGAGAACGACAAAAAAGACAACAAAAACACTTAAAAGAAAAGTCCGCCAAGGCGGGCTTTTCCTATGCTTGAAGATGTAATCGCTTACATCCGAAAAGTATTATTATTCAGCAAATAAGACGTGACAAAAACGTGCATCCTCTACTATAATGGGTTCATTATCTGTAAAAGGCATTGGGATGCCGCTACAGTTAATCCAATAAGAGAGGGGATACGGGAATGGGCCTGAATGATCTGGAAAGCCTTCGGGGCAAGGTGGACGAATTAAACCTGGAAATCCTGCGCCTGATCAACGAGCGTGCAGAAGTCGTCCAGGAAATCGGTAAAGTTAAGGAAAAGCAAGGTGTCAACCGTTATGACCCTCTCCGTGAGCGCCATATGTTGAACCTTTTGAAAGACAACAACAACGGTCCTGTGCCGCAGTCGACTGTTGACCATATTTTCAAGGAAATCTTTAAGACCGCATTGGAACTTCAGGAAGACGATCACCGCAAAGCGCTGCTCGTTTCCCGCAAGAAAAAGCAGGAAGACACGATCGTTGAAGTGAATGGGGCGCGCATCGGCAAAGACGTGCCGACCTTCATTTTCGGACCGTGTGCCGTCGAATCTTATGAGCAGGTATCAACCGTAGCGGCTGCACTTGCCGCCAAGGGGCAGAAACTGATCCGAGGCGGTGCTTACAAGCCCCGTACGTCGCCTTACGACTTCCAGGGACTCGGGCTGGAAGGCCTGAAGATGCTGAAGCGTGCTGCTGTTGAAAACGGGCTCGCGGTCGTTTCTGAAATCGTGACTCCGGGTCATCTTGAGGAAGCACTGGATTACGTGGATGTCATCCAGATCGGTGCCCGAAACATGCAGAACTTCGAACTCCTGAAGGCAGCCGGCCAAGTGAACAAACCTGTCTTGCTCAAACGGGGACTCGCCGCAACCATCGATGAATTCATCAATGCGGCAGAGTACATCATTTCCCAGGGCAACGATCAGATCATGCTGTGTGAGCGCGGCATCCGCACCTATGAGAAAGCCACACGCAACACGCTCGATATCTCGGCTGTTCCGATTCTCAAGCAGGAAACGCATCTTCCGGTATTTGTCGACGTAACCCACTCCACTGGCCGGCGCGATTTACTGCTTCCGACGGCCAAGGCTGCAATTGCAGTTGGTGCGGATGGCGTCATGGCAGAAGTTCACCCTGATCCGGCAGTTGCACTATCGGATTCTGCACAGCAGATGAACCTTGCGCAGTTCGATGAATTCTACAGCGAACTTCAAAAATTCATGAAAACCCATGCTATCCTGGCATAAAAGGGAGCCGGAACGAAAAGTTCCGGCTTTTTCGTTTAAGTTAAAGAGAAACTGTCGTAAAATGAAAGAAATAAGATGTGTTTTCATCGGAGGGATCTTTTCATGACAGTGACGATTTATGATGTGGCACGGGAAGCCAATGTTTCAATGGCGACCGTATCCCGGGTAGTTAACGGCAACCCGAATGTAAAGCCGGCCACCCGGAAGCGGGTAAAGGAAGCCATAGAGAAGTTGGGTTACCGCCCGAATGCTGTGGCGAGAGGCCTGGCCAGCAAAAAGACGACCACGGTCGGCGTGATCATCCCGGATATATCGAAAGGATTTTACGCTGAACTCGCCCGCGGGATCAGTGATATCGCCACGATGTATGAATACAATATCATCCTGTCGAACTCCGACGAGAATGAGGACAAAGAAATCCGCCTGATCGAAACGATGCTCGGCAAGCAGGTGGACGGGATTATCCTTATGAGTGATCAGATCTCTCCTGGACTCAGAGAAGAAATCAGCCGGTCTACGGTACCGGTCGTCTTGGCGGGAACCGTTGATGAGAAGGGTGTGATTCCGTCCGTCAATATCAATTACCGATCCGCTGCACGCGAGGCAGTCGGACATCTGCTTGAGAACGGGCATAAGGAAGTGGCGCTCGTCACCGGGCCGCTTGATACGACCATTAACCGTGACCACCTGCTGGAAGGGTACAAGGATGCCCTGCGGGATGCGGGTGTCGGGTATGACCAAGGGCTTGTCTTTGAGGTGGAAGACTCGTATGATGCCGCACTTGAAGCCTGGCATGCGACCGATCGGCGGCCGACTGGGGTATTTGCGGGAAGCGATGAGCTTGCGATCGGGGTCATCCATGGAGTGATGGATGCCGGCCAAAGTGTGCCCGATGATGTGGAAGTGGTGGCTTTCGAGAACACGAAGCTTTCAAGGATGGTTCGTCCGCGGCTCACTTCGGTAGTCTTGCCGCTTTATGACATCGGCGCCGTTTCGATGCGCTTGCTGACGAAGTATATGAACAATGAGGAAGTCGGCGATCCGACCTTTATCCTTCCGCATCGCATGGAAGTGCGGGAATCAGCAAAATTCAATGACTGAACCAAAAGGAGTCGCCGGCATTCCGGCAACTCCTTTTCATTTTTTTTCGCTCCGGATGATATGGAGGGCTTTCCCCATCATCAGCCGGTTTTTCTCTTCGATTTCCGCTTTGCGCGGAATCGGTTTATACAGCGGATCCGGATCATCCCATTCGGGCATCAGCGGTACAGGCGCTTCCGGGCCGTATTGTTCCAGCCACTTTTTCGGGAGCGGGCCCGTCGGAATGTCTGACTCGCTCATGGTGAGCCAGATCAGCGACCAGGCCCTCGGCACGACGCGCCAAATGTCATACCCTCCGCCTCCGACGGCAATCCACCTGCCGTCGCAATACTTGTCCGCAAGTTCCATGGCCACTTTCGGAATTTCCCGGTAGGTTCTCATGGTCGAATGCAGATGGGTGAGCGGATCAAAGTAATGGGCATCCGCACCGTTTTGTGTAAGGATCACGTCGGGTTTGAAAAACTCCGCGATTTCCATCACAGATGTGCGGTATACCTCAAGGAATGAATCATCCTCGGTAAAGGCGTCCACCGGAAAATTAAATGAAGTGCCGTAGCCTTGGCCGCTACCGCGTTCGGTGATCGAGCCGGTGCCGGGGAACAGATAGCGCCCCGTTTCATGGATGGACATGGTGCATACATCCGGGTCATCGTAAAAGCTCCATTGTACGCCGTCTCCATGGTGGGCATCAGTATCGATGTAAAGGACACGTGCTCCGTATTTTTCCTGCATATAGCGGATGGCGACTGAACTGTCATTGTACACACAAAATCCGGATGCTTTGCCGCGGAACCCGTGATGCAGTCCGCCTCCAAGATTCACCGCGCGACAGGCACGTCCTTCCATCACTTCATCCACGGCAGTCAGCGTGCCGCCGACCAGCTGCGCGCTTGCTTCGTGCATATCAGGAAAAATGGGCGTGTCTTCCGTGCCGATTCCGTAATTCTCGGCAACGGCCTGATCGATTTCTCCGCTTCCGGCCTTTTTCACGATTTCGATGTATCGTTCATCGTGAATCAGCGCCAGTTCCTCATCGGTCGCCACCCGCGGTTGGACAATGGCCGAGTCGGGGAGGGCATCAATAGCGCGCAAAAGGTCTGTCGTCAGCACGAGCCGTTTTTGATTGAACGGATGCGTCTCCGAGAATTTATAATCGAGCTGCCCCTCGGAATAGACGAACGCTGCCCGTTTCATTGCTGCATTCCGGGGAGATTCGGCCATAGCACGTCATATCCTTCCTTGCGCAGTTCTTCGATGATTTCGAGCGGATTCATCGTTTTGACCCGGATGACGAGAATTTTGTGATCCAGCCGTTCTTTGTCCGGGTAGACCAGCACGCTCAATACATTCGCGTTGTGGTCGTAGAAAACTTTGGAAACACCGAATAGGACCCCCGCAACATCCGGTACTCGGACTTCAATCTGGGAACCTGGCTTACTGGCACCGGTCAGTTCGATATAGCGGTAAAGAAGATCAGTTTCCGTGATGATGCCGACCACCTTTCCTGCCGTGACGACGGGCAGGCAGCCGATGCCATGTTCATAAAAGATCACGGCCGCTTCTTCGACAAAATCTAGCGGGTGCCCGACCAGCGGATCTTGCGTCATAATTTCCGAAAGCGGGGTGTCATAGACAGACAGATCCTGCTTTCCGATCAGCGATGACGGAATGGCTTCTTTGAGATCGCGGTCCGAGACAATGCCTATGATTTCCCCCTGATCATCCACGATCGGCAGGTGGCGGATCTTTTTGTCTTCCATCCGCTCACGCGCTTCACGTATGGTATGGCCGGGACCTAGCGTCACGACTTCCGTATTCATGATTTCTTCAAGAATCATCCCCGATAACCCCCTTCAATGAGTCAGTACATGAACCGGTTCATGAACCGGAGCTGATCGAATTTCTGGACCGATTCCTGATCCACACGGCCTCCGATCCTGGCCATCAGGCAGTTAGCCGGGTGCGAGCTGATTTCGGGATCATCCGTCGCGTAATAAGTGAGCCCTCCGGCATTCATCATTTTCTCCATCACTTTCCGATACTCCCAAACATTCAGGTTCGTGCCTTTCAGATCCCAGTGCCAGTAGTATTCGGTTGTAATGACGATGTAGTCTTCCATCTGATCATCCATCATGGAAACTTTAAGCAGTTGCTTACCGACTCCACCACCTCTGAAGGCCGGAATCACTTCAATGGCACCGAGTTCAATCAGGTTGTCCATTTTCCCTTCCGACCACCGCTCCAGCGGATCCGGATAAAGGAATGTCACATACCCGACAATCGTGTTTTCATGGCGTGCGATGATAATCCGCCCCTCCGGCAATCGGGAGATGCCCACGATTGCCCTGTGTTGCTGCTCCGGTTGCCGGAACGCAACCAGGTCCTCATGGAATTCAAGCGATTCCAAGGTTTCAGGGGAGACAGGCCCCTCGATGACCAGGTCACCCGATGGATGGGCCAGTTCCTCGGAATAGTAGGTTTTCACATGTTCCAAATTGTCACCGCCTCGTTATAGTGGCTATTCCAGATTATACATGAATGCATGCAGTCAAGGGGAGTGAATCTTCCCATTTTTATGAACGGGAAATGGCGAATCCGAAATTTGTACCGATTCCATTCTGTTTTCCCTGCATGAGGAAAACGGAATCATTGAATTGACGATTAAGATAAGTCGTAATATTCTAAACATACCAACCGGTTAGTATAATGATGGGGAGATGTGTTTTGAATGGAGTTTATATTTTCTGAAAAAGTGAAGGAACTGCAGGCTCAAGTGACCCTTTTTATGAATGAACGGATTTATCCGAGTGAATCTGTTTACCGGGAGCAGTTGTACGCCGGGACGGACAGGTGGTCGGCTGTTCCTCCGATCATCGAAGAACTGAAAAGAGAGGCGAAGGAACAGGGGCTATGGAACCTGTTTTTACCCGATGAACGGTACGGGGCAGGACTAACGAATTTTGAGTATGCACCTCTTTGTGAAATCATGGGCCGGTCTGCGATTGCCCCTGAAGTATTCAACTGCAACGCGCCGGACACCGGAAACATGGAAGTCCTTGCGAAGTATGGGTCGGAGGAACAAAAGCAAAAATGGCTCCTCCCGCTTCTTGAAGGACGGATTCGTTCCGCATTTGCCATGACTGAGCCTGATGTGGCGTCAAGCGATGCGACGAATATCCGGTCCAGCATTCGCCGTGAAGGACATCACTACATACTGAACGGCAGGAAATGGTGGACATCCGGTGCTGGTGATCCGAGATGCAAAGTGTTTATTTTCATGGGGAAAAGCAATCCGGACGGCCCCCGACACGAGCAGCAGTCGATGATTCTCGTTCCGGCAGATGCTGAGGGCATAACCGTCGAGCGGATGCTGCCGGTGTTCGGTTACGATGACGCGCCGCATGGGCACGCGGAAATCACCTTCCGGGATGTCAGGGTTCCAGCGGAAAACATGATCTGGGGAGAGGGCAAAGGGTTTGCTATCGCACAGGGAAGACTCGGTCCCGGAAGAATCCATCATTGCATGCGGCTGATCGGTGCCGCAGAACGCGCGCTTGGGCTGATGTGCCGGAGGGCAGCGGAGAGGGAGACGTTCGGAAGAAAGCTTTCCGACCATGGAGTCGTCCTGCAATGGATTGCAGACTCACGCATAGAGATCGAGCAGGCAAGACTCCTGACACTGAAAGCGGCACATCTGATGGATACGGTCGGAAACAAAGAGGCAAAGGCTGAAATCGCCATGATTAAAGTCGTAGCGCCGAACGTGGCAGCCAAAGTGATTGACCGGGCCATCCAGGCATTCGGCGGAGCAGGAGTAAGTGAAGACGTTCCGCTTGCGGCGATGTATGCGGGTGCGAGAAGCCTGAGGATTGCCGACGGTCCGGATGAAGTCCATTCACAGCAAGTCGGCAGGATGGAAATGAAAAAATATATGGAGAAGGCGGGTTTATCTAAATGAGCGTACTGGATCTTTTCAGACTGGACGGCAAAACAGCAATCGTGACCGGCGGGGGGCGGGGGCTTGGCGCCCAGATAGCGGAGTCATATGCGGAGGCAGGCGCAAATGTAGTCGTGTGCTCGAGGAGCCTGGAGTCCTGTGAGGAAATGAGTACTAAACTAAAGACACTGGGAGTCGAGTCTCTTGCGTATAAGTGCGATGTGACGGACCCGGTGCAGGTCAAAGAAGTTGTGGACGGTACAAGGGAACGTTTCGGACGAATTGATATTCTTGTAAACAACAGCGGAGCAAGCTGGGCAGCACCGGCCGAGGAAATGCCGATCGAAGCTTGGGAAAAAGTGCTCAATGTCAATGTAACCGGCACTTTCCTGATGAGCCGAGAAACAGGAAAAGTGATGATTTCGCAAAAGGGCGGAAAAATCATCAACATTTCCTCAATCGCGGGTTTCGGAGGGACACATCCGTTCATGCAGACAATCGGCTACAATACGAGCAAAGGGGCGGTCATGACATTTACAAAGGATCTGGCTGTTAAATGGGGGCGCCATGGAATCAATGTCAATGCGATCGCACCCGGATTTTTCCCGACCAAGATGTCAAAAGTTCTCATCGAAAGAGGCAAAGATTTCATCATGGAGAGCACCCCTCTCGGAAGGCTCGGGAACAACTCGGACTTGAAAGGGGCGGCCCTGTTTCTTGCCGCTCCGGCATCGGATTATATTACCGGCGATATCCTGACTGTGGACGGCGGGATGCACGCTCTCTGATCCAGCCAACATTTGGCGCCGGATCCGGAAGTCCGGTCTTATAGTGCTGTAAATCCCCGCAAAAGAGAAATGGACGGAGAATGAGAAATGAAAGAAAAAATAACGGAAGCGAGTATTTCCCTTTTTGAACAAAAAGGTTTCAGTACGACTACGATCCAGGACATCGCCGACTCAATCGGCGCGACAAAGGGGACTTTTTATTATTATTTCAAGAGCAAGGAACAGCTCTTGAAGGAAATCCATCTGGAATATATCATAGATCTCCTGAAGCGCCAGGAAGCGATAGTGAATGATAGCACTTCAAACAAAGAGAAACTCCATGCCGTGATTGAAATGCTGATCGGTGACATCAGGAAAAACGGACCGAGAGGCCGAGTCTTTTTTAGGGAGATCCGCCATCTTGCAGAAGAGAATATTCGGATCATCAAAAAGGAGCGGGACCGTTACCGCCTTAATATCGAGTCAATCATCCGGAGCGGAATTGCGGCCGGTGAGTTTAAACCCAATCTGCGTTCGGACATGGTCGCGTTCGCCGTTCTCGGAATGGCGAACTACAGCTATAACTGGTTCCAGCCGGATGGAGAGGTTGAACCTTCTGAATTGGCGGCAATTTACACCAGTCTTGTCCTGGGTGGCATCGTAAAAGAAAATGGAACGCCCGAAAATCATTGATCGCTTTGCTGTCTGCCTATCGGCCGGACAGGATGCAAAGGAGGAACGAAGAATGACGAGTGAGACGATTGCGGTAAGACAGGGAGAAGGACTTGATGTGGACCAGCTGACATCATTTATCCGTGAAAGACTGCCGGAAGCCCCTGAAGGAGAGCCCGATGTCCGCCAATTCAGCGCCGGTCACTCCAATTTGACGTATCTGCTCCGGATTGGCGATTGGGAAGCTGTTCTCAGGCGTCCGCCACTGGGACCGGTCGCGCCCAAAGCTCATGACATGAAAAGAGAATATCAAGTGCTCAAAGCGATCAACACGGTTTTTATCCCTGCCCCAAAACCTTACATTTTCACAGAGAACGAAACGGTCATCGGCAGTCCATTTTTTATCATGGAGCGCAGAAATGGCATTGTGCTGGATACCGATTTTCCGGACGGCATCAACTATACGCCTGGGCTCGGAAAGAAAATCTCACAGCTGATGGTCGATCGGCTTGCAGAGCTTCATCACATCGATTACCGGAAAACTGCGCTTGCCGGTATGGCACAGCCGGACGGCTTTATCAACCGCCAGGTGGAAGGCTGGATCGGTCGATACAATCGGGCAAAGACCGGCGATGTGGCCGGAGTTGGTCTGCTCATCGACTACTTGTCGTCAAACATACCTGAATCCGGCACGCCTGCCGTGATCCACTATGATTATAAGCTGAATAATGCGATGTTCTCAGAGGACTTTTCGGAGATGACCGGCCTGTTTGATTGGGAGATGGCGACTGTCGGCGACCCGCTTGCAGATGTGGCAGCAGCCATGAGTTACTGGATACAAGCGGATGATCCCGAACTTCTGAGGAAAGGTCTCGGAAAGCCTCCGGTCACCGTAATGGAAGGATTTTATACGAGAGAGGAGTTTATCCGGGCCTATGCGGAAAAGAGCGGCAGGGACATCAGCAATATCGATTATTATCTGACATTCGCCTATTTTAAACTCGCGGTCATCTGCCAGCAAATCTACTACCGTTTCAGAAACGGACAGACCAAAGACCCGCGCTTTGCCCATTTCGGAAATTTCGTTGAAAATCTGATCCTCCATGCCTCCAAAGAGATCAGAGCGTAACGGGAAGGTCTGTCGGCGCAAAGAGGCGCCAGGTTTTCTGCACCTCAGATGGAAGAACTAAAGGCTTATTCCGGACTAAAAAGTTAAAATATTGCCACATCATAACCTATTTCGTGTAGAATGATAGTGTAAACGTATTGCGAAAGGGTGATCATATGGCAACGATGGAGAAAAACATCATTCCTGTCAGCGGTGGGGGATTCAATCTGGCGGATTATGAAAAGACCGCCGCAAATTTCAAGTGGGAAGATGCGGAAAAGGAATTCAGCTGGTACCAGACCGGAAAAGTGAATATTGCCTATGAGGCCGTGGATCGCCATGCAGATTCATTCCGGAAAAATAAAGTGGCCCTTTACTATAAAGACCAGAATCGGAAAGAAGCATATACGTATGATCAGATGAAACGTATGACGAATAAAGCCGCGAACGTTCTGAAAATGCATTCAACGCTCGCTAAAGGGGACCGGGTGTTCATCTTCATGCCGCGCTCTCCGGAGCTGTACTTTGCCCTTCTCGGCGGGCTCAAGCTTGGGACAATTGTCGGTCCGCTGTTTGAGGCGTTCATGGAAGGGGCTGTATTTGACCGTCTTGATGATTCGGAGGCAAAGGCGATCATCACGACTCCCGATCTTCTGGGGCGAGTCCCGGTAGACCGGCTTCCAAAACTCGAGAAAGTCTTCCTGGTCGGAGAAAACATCGAAGAAACGGACAAGATTGTGGATTTCAATAAGCAATTGAAGAAAGCATCCGCGCATTTCGAGCCGGTATGGCTCGGCAAGGAAGACGGGACGGTTCTCCATTATACATCCGGATCGACCGGCCGCCCGAAAGGCGTTCTCCATGTTCAGTACGCGATGGTTCAGCAGCTCCAGACCGCCAAATGGGTGCTGGATCTGAAAGAAACGGATGTGTATTGGTGTACAGCCGACCCGGGTTGGGTGACAGGAACTGCATATGGTGTGTTCGGGCCGATGCTAGCCGGTGCGACATCGCTCATCGTCGGAGGCCGGTTCAAGACGGAGGACTGGTATCAGGCGATCGAAGACTATGGTGTCACGGTCTGGTATTCCGCGCCTACCGCATTCCGCATGTTAATGGGTGCCGGAAACGAACTGATCAAGGAATTCGATCTCTCATCCCTCCGCCATGTCCTATCGGTTGGGGAGCCGCTGAACCCTGAAGTCGTGAAATGGGGACTTGAGGTATTCGACAAGCGCATCCACGACACCTGGTGGATGACGGAAACAGGCGCCCAGATGATTGTCAACTTCGGTTCGATGCCGATCAAGCCGGGCTCGATGGGCAAGCCGGTCCCGGGCATTGAAGCGGCTATTGTCGACGACCAGGGCAACGTCCTGCCACCTAACTCGATGGGGAACCTCGCATTGAAAAAAGGATGGCCGGCGATGATGAGGAAAATATGGAACAATCCGGAAAAATATGATTCATACTTCTTGAACGACGAGTGGTATGTATCCGGCGATTCGGCCTATATGGATGAAGACGGCTATTTCTGGTTCCAGGGGCGTGTAGACGATGTCATCATGACATCGGGAGAACGGGTCGGTCCGTTTGAAGTCGAAAGCAAACTGATCGAGCATCCTGCAATTGTGGAAGCCGGTGTTATCGGCAAGCCGGATCCGGTTCGCGGCGAAATCATCAAAGCATTTGTCGCCCTTTATGATGGCTACGAACCGACGGATGAGCTCAAGGAAGACATCCGGCAGTTCGTCAAGAAGGGTCTTGCTGCCCATGCGGCTCCGCGGGAAATCGAATTCAAAGACAAATTGCCGAAGACCCGAAGCGGCAAGATCATGCGCCGGGTCCTGAAAGCTTGGGAACTTGACCTCCCGACAGGCGACCTGTCGACAATGGAAGACTGATGGAACCAATCAGGCAGGCAAGCCTGGTGTTTCAGATTGGGCGTTAACTCGCCCGGATGAAACTCTATGCAAACCTTGATAGATATCATGCGCAGACTGCAGGCAAAGCGAGCGACAGCTCCTTTGTCTGCAGTTTTCGCGTTCAGCCAATTGCGATCAATAAAAAAACGGCATCCATATTTGGATGCCGGGTGAGGGGGGGCGGGAGTCAGGCGCCGTCGCCGCTGTCCTCGCCGTTATCGTTATTTCCATTGCCCTCGCCATTATTTTTGTCATTTCCGTTATTGCCATCATCCTTGCTGTCATCTTTGTTACCGTCCTGATTTTTATCCGTTTTGTCTTTTTCCGGCTTGTTCTCTTCTTTTTTATCAGCAGGTTTCTTATCGTCTCCGGAACCTGAAGGTTTGTTTTCCTGAGGCTTTTTGTCTTTTGGTTCTTCCTTAGGTTCAGGAGCATCGATCTTGATGACATTTGACGGGCCGGACAGTTCTCCGGTGATATCGACGGCACGGACGCTATAGGCGCCCGGAGCGGATGCGCTGACACTGTAGGAGCCGCCGTAAGCCACGGATGCGATTTTGGAGCCGTCCTTATATACATAGTAGCCGACCACATCTGCGGATGGGGAATTGCTCCAGGTGATGTTGTTTCCTGAGTGAGCAGCGCCCGGTGCGACCGGTGCGCCGGCGATCCCGCTGTAGCTTCGGGAAGAAACAATATTGCTTCCGAACCTGGAACCGCTCGGGAAGAGCCCGGCCGGATCGCCGCCGTAAGGGGCGAGCATGCGGTCCACAAAGCTCTTGCTGATGCCTGCAGCGCCGCTACGGACAAATTCCTTAGGCGTTGAAGGCAGTGCCTGATAGCGCGTGCCGCCAGCAACGACGTATGCTCCTCCAGATGTTCCGCCGAAGCTATCGTCCGGTTTGTTCGGAACGAATGTGTGCGCGTTGAACAAATCGGCTCTTACCAGGCCGGCAGCCTGACAGGCCTTTGATGGGGCAAGCCCTGAGATGCCGCAGAACGAGCGGGTGACGACCCCTTCCGGTTGCTGGAACCGTTCTCCGGCCGCCACGATGTCCGGTGACACCTCATTCATTCCGTTCATGAGACGCGCGAACAGCTTGTTTACCCGTGTGCTCGGCTGCAGGTCGCGTGATGTCATTCTGCTGAGGCTATACTTTTGCTGATTGTCATAGCCGAGCCAGACACCGAGTGTGACGTTCGGATTGTAGCCCATCATCCAGACGTCTTTGAAATCGTTGGTCGTACCACTCTTGGCAGCGATATCGGGACGGAAGTTCAGATCTTGCCTCATGACGGTAGCCGTGCCGGATGTGGTGGTATCCCTGAGCATATCTGTCACGATATAAGCGGTCTGCGGACTGAACACCTCGACCGGCTCGGCTTTGTGTTCGTAGACAAGGTTTCCTTCGCTGTCCTCAATCCGCTCAATCATATAAGGCTCTACATACTTACCGCCATTGGCGAGGGTGGAGAACCCGCCTACATTCTGCTGGACAGATGCCGAGTAAACTCCCAGTGCGGCGGAAGGGACGTTCCGCTGGAAATCTTGGATGCGATCGTAACCCATCTTGTCGAGAAACTGTGTCGGGTCTTTGTCTGCAATCTTGCCGAGCGTCCGGACGGCAGCCAGGTTATACGACTTGGCCAGCGCTTCGCGTGCAGGGACAATCCCGTACTGGCGGGAAGCGACAAAGTTTTTCGGTTTCCAGCCGCCGATATTGGCCCAGACATCCACGACCGGGCTGCCGGCCCCGATAAATCCGAATTCAATCGCGGGACCGTACACGAGAAGCGGCTTGACGGATGATCCGACCTGCCGGAAAGCATTGGTGGCGTGGTTGGTCTGTTCAATCTGATGGTCACGTCCGCCAACGAAAGCAAGGATGCGGCCGGATCCGTTTTCCACCGCCACGGAGCCGACTTCGACAGGATTCAACTTCTCGACCGGTTCGCCCGTCTCGCTGTCGACCTCTGTCTCGGTCAGTGTCGGCCCGTAATACTCGAAATTGTTTTTTATTTCCTGGAAGCGGTCATACAGATCTTTTTGGATTGTCGAGTGGATCCGGTATCCGCCTGTTTCCAAGTCCCGGCTGGCCAGTTGCTTATACTTGGAAAGAAGCTCGGATTCTTCGTCAAGCCTTGCCGGGTCGATTCCGTCTTTTTCCGCGAGGATTCTTGCAAGAATCTCCACGGCATTTAGCTGGATTTCAGGCGTCAGGAACGGATATCGTTCCGTCGCGCGCTTCTCAGGCTTTTTAAAGTCTTTTGTGATGTTGTAGACAACAGCCTGCTCATACTCATCCTTTGAGATATAGCCGGTTTCCTTCATCCGATATAAAACGGTTTTCATCCGCTCGATGCCCGGTTCCAGTTCTTCCGGCGTCTTCATTCCCCGCTGTCCCGAATAAAACGGGGTGTATAGGAACGGTGCCTGAGGAAGTCCCGCGATATAAGCCGCCTGCGGGAGGTTGAGTTCCTTTGGGGTGACACCGAACAATCCCTCCGCTGCGGTTGCGACACCGGCGATGTTCTGGCCGGATGCATTCCGTCCGTACGGAATGATGTTCAGGTATGCTTCCAGGATCTCTTCCTTTTTCATGAACTTTTCAAGACGCATCGCCAGCAGGATCTCCTTGGCTTTCCGTTCGTAGGAAACCTCATTCGTGAGAATCTGGTTTTTGATCAGCTGCTGTGTCAGTGTCGAGCCCCCGGTCTGGGAGTCGGCGTTTGTCACGTCCTGGAACAGTCCCCGGAGAATCGCTTTCGGGACAATTCCGCCATGTTCATCAAAGTACTCGTCCTCTGTCGCGAGCACCGCATTGATGAGATGAGGGGAGACGTCATCAAGCTTGGTCTCTCTGCGCTCGATGTCGGCATTGACTTTGCCGAGGTAAACCCCGTCGGCAAAATACAGTTCGGACGTCTCCTCATAGGTCAGGACGGTCTGCCTCATTTCTTCCTTTGTGCGAAGCGGTTCTTTATTCACGAGTGAGGCGAAATAACCCGCCCCTGCCGAACCGGCGAAAATCCCGAGCAGGACGCCCGTGACTGCGAAGAGGAGGAGAAGGTTCCAGGCGACGCCTGATCCGATCCTGAGCCGTCTGCCCCATTGAGATTTCTGGAACTCCGCTACTTTCTCTTCTATATAGTTAAATGGATTTTTTCTCTCCACAGGATCCCCCCTTAAAATCTCGTCATATTATACCATATTGCGGAGGGGTCCCGGGAACCTATTGGTAGAAGGGGTTTGGCGAACATTTGAGGAAAGGACTCCCCCAAAACCTCCCCAAATTTATAGATTTAGGGCGTTTGCGGACTGTTCCATCAAGTCAACAATGGCATGTCCATCAATCGAAGCAACAGACTTAGCACACTACTATGGGCGCCGTCACAAGACCTTGCTCCGTTCTAACGAGCTAATAACGCGTCGGGAAGAGATCGTTATAGAAGGATATGGTGATTGTGGTAAAAATATAGAATGTTAAAGGTTTGTGATATAGTAGAAATATAGAGGCGGATGAGTGTTTTTAACCTACTTGGTCAGCAAGAATAATCTAGTTGAGCGAGAAATTGCTCTAGCATTCTAGGAGTTTCTAATCTATATAGTAGATAAAATTACTTTCAAAGAGGGGGGATTATATTGTATCGAGCTTTTAATTTTGGGCTTTCTTTAACTATAGCTGGATTCGTTATGATATTTTTGGCTAATATCGTCTCGGATGCGTATCTATTTGGAGTAGAAAGTGATATTAACGGCTTTTTAGGGATCTTCGATCTGAGTTCATACCTTATACCTTTTACTTTTATAGGTATTGGTTTACCTTTTGTGGTTATTATTCCCCTTGTTTGGCTTTCTAAGTGGAGTCGTAAATAAAGGAAAGAGACGATGCTAATCACATCGTCTCAGACTGTAGACAAAGTGAGTATATTACTCCTTTGTCTGCAGTTTTTTTCTTTTCCATAAAATCCTCCGGATTTCCGATGCGGGCCCTTGTTGGCCAACGCTGTCGCTTTTGGCCACAGACGCCGTTCTTCGTGACGGCGTCCGCTAGTCCGCGGGCGTTGCCTTAGCCGGCGCCAGTACGTAGACTGGCGTCTGTGCGCATCGCAAAGCGTTGCGCAACATCTGCGGGGTCTTCGGCTAACGCTTTTCCCGCAGGTGTCTCGGGCCCTCCGCTTCAATCCGCCATATGGCTTATTGAGGCAAACCGTACCTGTTTATATAATCGAATGAACAGAC
>NZ_FNAR01000043.1 GCF_900101985.1 Bhargavaea beijingensis | reverse complement strand
ACAATAGACGTTGCCACCGTCCCTAAAGCGTAAGTAACCCAATGTGCACGCGAATTGGCATCGCCATTGACCCTATCTCGTTCATAGGATTCCGAAATGGCCGTTTTAATGGTGTTATAGGTGTCTCCTGGATTTGAGAATGCATTCGCTATGCCATCGACCAGTTCTTAAATTAAAATAAAAAACCTTGAAAGGCATTTAGCCAATCAAGGTAATCGAATTCATTTAAACTATATTTAACTGTGCTCTTGATGAAGACCTCAGTCATAAAAAAATCCAATTAGCTGTTACTATCTCTTTCTTCTATGAATTCTAAAAACGAATCTTGCAGTTCTCCTTCCGTATCAATAGAACCGAGCAGTAATTTAGGTTCTAACGAACAATCTTTTAAAGTCGAACTTCCATCAATTACTCCTAACATGTTTGAAATCGTATCAATCATAGTTTGTTCAATTACCTTCATTAATGTATCTTTATTTTCGTCAGTTAAACTATCGTAAAAACCAATAGCCTTCTTCCAATAATCATCTGTTTTAGAAGTAATATTCGTTGTTTCATACAAGTCTTGGTATAGCTGAAGGTTCTCTTTAACGATAGACTCATAAAGTGATTTAACAAAAATATCATTCATTTTATTTCCTCATTTCCGGATACATTTTTTTGTTTAATTCAATAAGTTCTTTTAAAGCAGAATTCGGCATGTCATCATAGACTCTTCTAAGTTCCATAATGTCTCTTGCCAATAACTGTCTAGGATTATCTATTCCTTTTGTACTTCTTGAAACTATTCCATTAGGTCCTTTAATGGTGTGCCCCACCTTCGGAACATTAATTGCAGGTGCAGTATTTAAATCATAATTATCTACTAATTTCTTCATTGCTGCCTTCTGGCCTACATGATGGGCATCAAGTCCTTCTACTCCTTTAATATCTTTATATGCTCCAACTTGATATTTACCCGTACCCTTAGTAACAACTTTCTCTGTTACTCCACTAACTCCACTTTCAGCTTTTGCCATTGTAATCAGTTGATCCTTCAACTGTACACCATTGACCACATTGTAAGGGATTCCTCCTGCCATAGCCAACTGAGAACGTGGCGTATATGGC
>NZ_FNAR01000007.1 GCF_900101985.1 Bhargavaea beijingensis | reverse complement strand
TGGGATGCCGGACGGTTGCTGCTGCCCTGGCCGCCCTGGCGGTTGCCGCCCTGGTTGTTTGGCCGGCTGCCGCCCTGGCCGAATTTACGGTCAAGTTTAGCCGTTGTATCGCTATCAAGTACCGACATGTGGTTCTTGACATCCACTTTCATTTTGTCCAGTTCGTCGATGACCTCACGGCTCGACTTGTTTACCTTTTTCGCATATTCATGAACTCTCATTTTCGTCATTCAGTCAGTCCTCCTCTGGTTCCTCAAGCAGGCCGGACAGCTTTTTCGCAAAGCCGCTGTCCAAGATCGCCAGTGTGACGCGCGCCTCCTTTCCGATTGCATGGCCCAGTTCGTACCTTGTCCCGAACACATACACTGGAATTCCGTAATGGGCACCCTTATCTGTAACTTTGCCCCGGGTGTTGTCCGAAGCATCGGCAGACAAAATGACAAGCTTCGCTTTCCCCGAACGGATCGCGTCGATGGCGAGGTCTTCGCCTGTCGCGATTTTGCGAGCGCGCGCCGCCAGCCCCAATAGGCTGTAAATCTTCTGTTCATTCATAGCAGTTTTTCTCTCAAGATGAGGCGCAGAACCTCATCATAGATTTCTTCAGGAACTTTGACACCCAGCTGGCTGTCCAGCGATTTCCGCTTTTTCGCCATTTCCACAGCTTCTTCCGATTTGGAGATGTAGGTTCCGCGTCCTGACTTCTTGCCGGTCGGGTCGACGAAAACTTCGCCTTCTTTTGTCCGGACAACACGGATCATCTCTTTTTTCGGGAACATATCGCCGGTTGCCGAGCATCTCCGGAGAGGGATTTTCTTGCCGTTCCCCATTGCTCCCATCCTTTCAAGAGTCAGTCTTCTTTCGATTCAGTTCCGTCTTCGGCCTGAACAACTTCATACAGGTCGATGTCTTTCGTCTCCAGATCATCGGAGTCGCTTTGTCCGTCATACAGGTCATCGCCGCCTTCGGCCCATTGTCCTTCCGGCTCATCGGTCACCGTGCGCGGGTAGATGCCAAGTTCCGTTGCATCCGCTTCGCTCTTGATATCGATTTTCCAACCAGTCAGTTTTGCAGCAAGGCGGGCGTTTTGCCCGCGCTTGCCGATGGCGAGAGAAAGCTGATAATCCGGGACAACGACCGTTGTCGATTTCTCCTCTTCATTGACGAGAACATCCAGCACTTTGGCAGGGCTCAATGCGTTCGCAACAAAGATTTCCGGATTCTCGGACCATTCCACGATATCGATTTTTTCTCCGGACAGCTCATCCACAATTGTCTGTACGCGGTTACCGCGCGCACCGACACAGGAGCCGACCGGATCGACATCTTCATCATGGGCATAGACGGAGATTTTGGAGCGATCGCCGGCCTCGCGTGCAATCGATTTGATCTCGACAATGCCATCATAGATTTCCGGCACTTCCATCTCGAACAGTCGGCGGAGCAAACCGGGATGCGTCCGCGAAACAAACACTTGCGGGCCGCGCGCAGCACGTTCCACTTTCGTGATATACACTTTGATGCGGTCATGCGGTCGGTAAGTCTCGGAAGGGATCTGCTCATTCTGCGGGAGAACCGCTTCCACTTTACCAAGGCTCACGTAGATATTCCGCGGATCAAGACGTTCGACGACGCCGTTGACGATGTCATCCTGGCGGTCCACGTACTCATCGTAAATCATACCCCGCTCCGCTTCGCGCACGCGTTGTGTAACGACCTGCTTTGCAGTCTGTGCCGCAATCCGGCCGAAGTTGCGCGGGGTCACTTCCTCTTCGAGCACGTCGCCGATTTCATACAGCGGGTTGACTTTGCGTGCTTCCTCAAGAGAAATATGCAGGCGGTCATCCTCGACCTCCTCGACGACATCCTTGCGCGAAAACACCTTCATCGTACCCGCATCCATATTCAGGTCGACCCTGACGTTTTGCGCCTGGTTGAAATTGCGGCGGTATGCAGTGACGAGGGCGGTTTCAATCGCCTCGACAAGTACATCCCTAGAAATGCCCTTTTGTTTTTCAAGGGCGTTGAGCGCTTCCAGAAGATCGCTGCTCATCTGTATTTCACTCCTATCCGGACATTATGCCGAAAAATCGATGGCCAAACGTGCAAATGCAATTTTGTCCTTCGGAATCAGCACGATCACTTTGCGTGTTTTCACTTTCATTTCAATTTCCGCTCCCTCTCCGCCATAGGCGAGGAGGTAGCCTTCAAACTCTTTTCTCCCGTCAATCTGCTCATACGTCCTGATGTGGACGTACTGGCCGACTGCGCGTTCCATGTCCTGCTCTTTTTTGAGCGGACGCTCGGCTCCCGGAGAAGAAACTTCCAGGAAGTAGTTTTGCGGAATCGGGTCCGCTTCATCAAGCTTGATGCTCAGCTGTTCACTGACTGCTGCACACTGCTCGATGTCGATGCCGCCTCCAGGCGTATCGATAAACACCCTGAGGAACCAGTCGCGTCCCTCTTTAACAAATTCGATGTCGACAAGTTCCAGATCCTGCTCCTCGAGGATCGGCGCGACCAACGTTTCGACTTCTTGTGTGACTTTGCTCATAAGGACCTCCTTATTTACAGGAAATTTATCCCGACAAACAGAAAAGAGCGGGGAACCCCACTCTTCTGTGCGCGACTATCCGAACTTGTTGAATCCATTTTATCATAGCCGCACGGGTGTTGCAACAAATCAGAAAAGCGAGAGCTGGTTGGCTTCTGGCATGCCTTCAAGGCATCCGAGCTCATCCAGGTAGTCGATAATGGCCCTTGAGACACGGCCGCGCTGCTGGAGATCTTCCTTGGACAGAAACTCTCCGTTTTCCCTTGCCTCCACAATCGCGCGTGCCACGTTATTCCCAAGACCCGGCACCGCATTAAATGGCGGAATAAGCGAATCCCCTTCGATGATGAACTCAGTCGCCTTAGATTTATAGAGATCCACTTTTCCAAACTTATACCCGCGCTCACACATTTCCAGCGCGAGTTCCAGCACGGTCAGAAGACTTTTCTCTTTGGGCGATGCATCAAGGCCTTTCGCCTCGATTTCCTCAATGCGGGCCTTGATCGTCGCGGAGCCCTTGTTCATCGCTATCAGATCAAAGTCTGATGCACGGACGGTGAAGTATGCCGCATAGTAGAGCAGCGGCTTATGGACCTTGAACCATGCAATCCTTACCGCCATGAGAACGTAAGCAGCGGCGTGTGCTTTAGGGAACATGTACTTGATCTTTTTGCATGAATCAATGTACCAGTCCGGCACCCCGTTTTTCTTCATTTCTGCCTCGAACTCGGGAGTGAGTCCCCGGCCTTTACGGACCGACTCCATGATCTTGAACGCAAGCGAAGGCTCAAGCCCTTTGTGCATCAGATAGACCATGATATCGTCCCGGCAACCGATCACTTCGGACAGCACGCAAATTTTGTTGTGGATCAGTTCCTGCGCATTGCCGAGCCAGACGTCAGTTCCGTGGGACAGCCCGGAAATCTGGACAAGTTCCGAGAATGTGGACGGCCGCGTGTCCTCCAGCATCTGGCGGACGAAGCGAGTGCCGAATTCGGGAATACCCAGCGTACCGGTTTTGCACCCGATCTGCTCCTCGGTGACGCCGAGTGATTCAGGCGAGCTGAAGATTTTCATCACCTCGGGATCGTCGACCGGAATCTTTTTCGGATCCAGGCCGGACAGGTCCTGAAGCATCCGGATGACCGTCGGATCATCGTGGCCGAGGATGTCCAGCTTCAGCAAGTTGTCGTGGATTGAATGGAAGTCAAAATGTGTCGTCTTCCACGACGCATCCTGATCGTCGGCTGGGAATTGAACAGGGCTGAAATCATAGATATCCATCGTATCCGGGACAACGATAATCCCTCCCGGGTGTTGTCCGGTGTTCCGCTTGACACCGCTGCACCCCTGGACAAGCCGGTCTATCTCTGCGTTCCTGATCGTGAGGTCGTGATCGTTCATATATCCGCGCACATAACCATATGCCGTCTTCTCGGCAACGGTTCCGATGGTTCCCGCGCGGTATACATAGTCTTCACCAAACAGCTCTTTTGTATAATTGTGAGCCCTCGGCTGATATTCGCCGCTGAAGTTCAAGTCGATATCGGGAACCTTGTCTCCCTTGAAGCCGAGGAACGTTTCGAACGGGATATCATGGCCGTCTTTTGTCATCTCGGCACCGCAGTTTTCGCAATTTTTTCTCGGCAGGTCAAATCCGGAGCCAATGGAACCGTCTGTGATAAATTCCGACTTTTTGCATGACGGGCACACATAATGGGGCGGAAGCGGGTTGACTTCGGTGATTTCCATCATCGTGGCGACAAGCGATGAACCGACCGATCCCCTGGACCCGACAAGGTAGCCATCGTCCAACGACTTTTTGACCAACTTATGCGAGATCAGATAGATGACCCCGAAACCGTGTCCGATAATCGATTTCAGCTCTTTCTCGATCCGCTCGGTGACAATATCCGGCAGTTCCTCGCCATAAATGGAGTGGGCCATCGTATAGGTCAGGCTCCGGACTTCATCGTCTGCCCCTTCGATGACCGGTGTATACAGTTCGTCCCTGATCACTTGAACTTCGCCGATCTGGTCAGCGATCTTCTGAGGGTTGTCGATCACGATCTGCTCCGCCTTTTCTTCTCCGAGGAATTCAAATTCTTTCAGCATTTCATCTGTTGTGCGGAAATGGACATCCGGAAGGCTATGACGGTTCAGCGGATTGGCTCCGCCTTGCGAACCGACAAGGATTTTCCGGTAAGCCGCCTGGTGCTCGTCGATATAATGAACATTCCCCGTTGCAACTACGGGTATTCCGGTCTTCTTTCCGAGCTTCATCATTTTCCGGATGATGTCTTCAAGATTCCATTCATCCCTCACCAGCTCCAGTTCAATCAGATGCTGATAGACCGGTTTCGGATGCACCTCCAGATAATCATAGAACTTTGCGATCTGCTCAACTTCATCAAGCGGCTTCTGCATGAGTCCTTCAAACACTTCCCCTTTGTCACAGCCCGATCCGATCAGCAGCCCCTCCCGGTGACGCTGGAGAACCGATCTCGGGATGCGGGGAACCCGGTAAAAGGTCTCTGTGTGCGAGAGGGAAACAAGCTTGAACAGGTTTTTCAGGCCGACCGAATCCTTGACGAGTATCGTACAGTGGGACGGACGGGCGCGCTTGTATGATTCTCCCCCACCAATATGCAGGTTGAATTCATCGTGGCGCTTGATGCCGTAATCCTGCTCCGCTTCTTTCAGAAGATGGATCAGCAGATGGCCGGTCGCTTCACAGTCATAAATCGCCCGGTGATGCTGGGTGAGATCGATGCCGAACTTTTTGCAAAGCGTATTCAGCCTATGGTTTTTCAGCTCAGGATGCAGGAGCCTCGCCAGTTCCAAAGTATCGATGACAGGATGTTCGCGCTCTTCCACGCCTGCAAGCTTGTAGGCCTCGTAAAGGAACCCCATGTCGAATGTGGCATTGTGGGCGACCAGGATTCCGTCCCCTGCAAAGTCGCGGAACCGCCGGACCACTTCCTCGATGGCCGGAGCGCCGCTCACCATATCATCGGTGATCCCGGTAAGCTCGATTGTTGTCGCGGACAATGGATGGCCCGGGTCGGAAAAGCTTTCGAAGGTGTCGATGATTTCTCCGCCCTTCACCTTGACCGCAGCAAGTTCAATGATCTTGTCGTAGACCGCGGATAGGCCGGTTGTCTCTACGTCAAATACGATGAACTCAGCATCTTCAAGATCCCGGCTGACTTCTTCATAGGCAATCGGTATTCCATCATCGACGAGGTTTGCCTCAAGCCCGAAAATCACTTTAACGCCGTGCTTTTTTCCGGCCGAGTAGGCATCCGGGAATGCTTGCACATTGGAATGGTCCGTAATCGCAATTGCCGGATGGCCCCATTTGGCTGCCTGGGCGACAAGCTCTCCAGCGGGCATGACTGCATCCATCTGGCTCATGTTTGAATGTGCATGAAGCTCGATGCGCTTCCGCCCTTCCGGTGCTTTATCTTTTCTTACACGGGGGGCGATTTCCATGATGTCATTCGCCATCATGACAAGGTCTCGTATGAAGGTGTCATTCTGGATCGATCCCCTTGCGCGGATCCAGGCCCCCTTTTTGAGGGCGGTCATCATTTCCGCGTCTTCCTTGTCACGGGAAAACATTTTCACCAGGATCGAATCCGTATAGTCGGTCACTTTAACCGTCAGAAGAGAGCGGCCGCTTCGGAGCTCGCGGACTTCCACATCGAAGACAAAGCCTTCAATCGTAATTTTCCGTTCTTCGTCCTGGATCAGGCGAATGCCCGTGATCGGCTCATCCGGCTTGATTGGCAGGCCGATTGAAAATGGCCCGTCCGGCCCGGTTGATTCTTTTTTCTCCTTTTCACGCTTTTTCATGTCTTCCAGCGCACGATTGGCAAGAGCTTCCTCTTCCAGCCTGCGCTGTTCGAAAAAGGCGCGGCGCGCCTCTTCTTCGCCGTTGTCTTCTTCTCCGAGAGCAAAGTCAACAGACAGCCCGGTAAATCCGAACGAGCCATAGGACTCCGAAAGCAGATTGCCGTATTTGCCCTTCATTGTCTGCAATTCGAGCTCATTGCCGCATTTCAGCACGAGCGTCTGGCCATTCCATGCAGGAAGCTGAGAAGAGAGCCGATCACGAACGGGCGGGGACATGTCCGCAATCTCTCCGACGGCAAGCTCGTAGTAGTCACGGATGCTTTGTTCATCAAATGCCGAGTCTTCAGCGCGGATATCAAGCAAAACACGCGCGATTGGCGAGAATGTGGCATCAATCCGCTTTCTGAACTCCCTGAAGACCGCAGCTGGAAGAATTGCCGGCACAGTCACCCGGAACCGCCAGACTCGGGATTTTGTATGTACGTCCAGCCGCTCAAGGGTTGCACCTTCAAAGTGGCGGACAACTGCATCCTCTGTCATGCCGATGTGCTGCAGCAGAATCTTAAAGCGCATTTTCGGGTCTTGTTCCACAGGATATTCCCCCTTTCCGCCAGAACCGAAAAAAGAAGGGAAAAGCCCGAGGGCTTTCCCGTTCTTCCGGTTCCGTCTTGTTGATCATCCAAAGAACGAACGGAGTTTGTCCGTAAGTTCTTCTTTTTTCCATTCCGCGGTTTCTCCGGTTGCCCGGAACTTTACTTCCACGATGCCTTCAGCGGCCTTTTTGCCGACCGTCAGCCGGATCGGAAGTCCGATCAGATCTGCATCCGCGAATTTGACGCCCGGACGTTCTGCGCGGTCATCGAACAGCACCTTGTAGCGGTACGAGGACAGAAGGCCGTACATTTCTTCAGCTAGTTCACGCTGGGTATCATCCTTCATATTGATCGGAATCAGATGGATATCCGCCGGTGCAAGGTCTTTCGGCCACTTCAGGCCATCCTCATCGTTGAATTGCTCCGCCATGGCGGACAGAATGCGCGATACCCCGATACCGTAGCAGCCCATGACGTACGGCTGCTGGCGTCCATTGTTGTCCAGGAACATCCCTTCCATCGGCTCGGAATAGGTCGTCCCCAGCTTGAAGATATGGCCGACTTCAATCCCTCTTGCAAATTGGATGGAACCCTGACCGTCCGGAGACGGGTCACCTTCCATGATGAACCGGAGGTCTTGATAAGAATCCACCGAGAAATCACGCTCCGGATTCACATTCCGGTAATGGCGGCCGTCTTCATTGGCGCCGGCAACCGCGTTGCGCATATAGCGTACGGCATGGTCCGCGATGACCTTCAGGCCCGTCGGCAGCTTGACCGGGCCAAGCGAACCGATTTCCGTTCCGGTCGCTTCCTTGACTTGTTCCGGCGTGGCCATTTCGACGATCGTGGCATCAAGGGCGTGCTTCACCTTGATGTCGTTGATCTCATGGTCTCCACGGACCAGGACGACAACCGGTTCATCATCGACAATGAACACCAGGGTCTTGATGCAATCTTCCGGACGAACAGCCAGGAAAGCGGCGACATCATCGATTGTCCTAACGTCGGGCGTGTCGACTTTCTCAATCTCAAGTTCTTCGCCTTCCGGTTCCGGATAAGTGACATTCACTTCGGCCATCTCGATGTTCGCTGCAAAGCCGGAAGAATCACTGTAGGCGATTGTATCTTCACCGACATCGGAAAGCACCATGAATTCATGTGTATCTTTTCCGCCGATTGCACCGGAATCAGCGATGACCGCGCGGAAGTTCAGGCCAAGTCTTGTGAAAATGTTCGTATAAGCCTGTTTCATGTCCTCATAGGTTTCATCCAGGCTTTCCTTCGAGTCATGGAAGGAATAGGCATCCTTCATGATGAACTCTCTGCCGCGGAGCAGGCCGAAGCGGGGACGCTTTTCGTCACGGAACTTCGTCTGGATCTGGTAAAGGGTCAGCGGCAGTTTCTTGTAGGATTTGACCTCGTCTCGAAGGAGCGAAGTGATCACTTCTTCGTGGGTCGGTCCGAGCGCGAACTCCCGGCCATGACGATCTTGGAGTCTCATCAGTTCAGGCCCATAAGTGTACCAGCGGCCCGTTTCCTGCCAGAGCTCCGCCTGCTGGAGTGATGGCATCAGCACTTCCGAACCGCCGATTGCATCCATCTCCTCACGGACGATCGTTTCGATCTTTGTGAGCATCTTCTTGGCCAGTGGCAGGTAGGAGTAGACTCCGCTCGTATTCTGCCTGATATATCCTGCGCGCAACAGGAGCTGGTGGGACTTGAGGTCCGCATCAGCAGGCGTTTCGCGCAAAGTAGGTATGAACGTTTTGCTTTGTCTCATCGTTATAGCACCCCGGATTTTCAATAGTATGGATCAGAAGAAAAATCTCTGGATATCGTTCCAGGTGACGATGATCATGAGGACCATGAGCAGCATGATGCCGACAAAATGGACCATGCCCTCTTTCTGCTTGTCGATCGGACGGCCCCTAAGAGCTTCAAAACCGAAGAACATCAGCCTGCCTCCATCCAGTGCAGGCAGCGGCAGCAGGTTCATGATGCCAAGGTTGATCGACAGGACGGCAGCCCAGTTCATGAGGTTGAAGATTCCTGCCTGTGCAACCGCACCCGTCGCCTGGTAAATGCCGACAGGGCCTGAAAGCGCCTCGATTGTGAACTGGCCGGTAACGAGCATTCCAAGAAGCTGGAAGATCCGCTTAAACCAGAACCAAGTCTGTTCAGCCCCGTAGGCCACAGTGCCGAGCACATCTTTCTCGTACTGCGGTTCATACAGGACCCCGATCTGCCCGATTGTCTGGCCTTCAACATCGATGGACGCAGGTGTGACATGATATTCTTCCACCGTGCCGCTCCGCTCAACTCCGATTGTCAGCTGTTTACCCGGGCTGTCTTGGATAATGGCAGAGAAGGCATTCCAGGTTCCCACTTCACGTCCGTTGACGGATACGATCCGGTCCCCTTTCTCGATGCCGGCAGAAATGGCCGGGCCATCATCGGTCACATCCGCAATGATCGGATCGTCTTTCGGGACCCCCTGAATCAGACCGAGCACAACAAAGATGAAAAACGCAAGGATGAAGTTGAAAAGCGGACCGGCGATGATTGTTGCCGAACGGGCTCCAAGCGACTTCGACTCGAATTGCCGGTCGTGCGGCGCAATCAGGGTTTCGGTCCCTTTTTCGGAAATGATCGCCGTCCGGGATACCGGATAGCGGACCCTTTGTTCTTCTTCATCGTATCCTTCTATATAGAGTTCTTTTTCGAGATCGGCATGTTCAACTTCCATGTAGAGCATATCCGGTGTCCGGTCGTTCTGGTTCAGGACGATGCGTTCGGCACGGCCTTCCCTGTCCAGAAGAAGCCCGATCCGGTGGCCCGGCTGGAGCTCGACCTTGTCGAAATCCTCGCCAGCCATACGGACATAGCCCCCGAGCGGCAGCAACCGGATCGTGTAAAGGGTCTCCCCTTTGTTGATCCCGAGAAGTTTCGGACCAAAACCGATGGCAAACTCCCTCACCATGATGCCGGACCGCTTGGCAAGAAGGAAGTGACCCAGCTCATGGAAGAAGACGAGCGAACCGAAAACGGCAATAAATGCAAGGATTGTCTGCATGTGCACCCACCTTCATCCGGCTTTTCGCCGGAATTCATATCGTCCTATTTTACCACATCGAGCACGGTTTTTCTCGTCTCTGCATCTACCGCTAGAACCGTTTCAAGGTCAGGTTCCTGAATGAGGTCGTGCCGTCCCAGCGCCTGTTCCACAAGCGGCTCAATTTCGGTGAAGGTGATGCGCCCTTCCATGAAGAGGGCGACCGCCACTTCGTTTGCCGCATTCATGACAGTCGTCGCCGTTCCTCCGGCCTTGCCGGATTCATAGGCGATACGGAGCGCCGGGAAGCGGTCTGTATCCACTTCCTCAAAATGAAGCAGGCCTATCTTGGCCAGGTCCAGCCTTTCGGTCCCCCTTCTGGGGAGCCTGTCCGGATAAGTAAGTGCGTACTGGATCGGCACCCGCATATCAGGCGATCCGAGTTGCGCCATCACACTTGTATCCTCGAACTCGACCATGGAATGGATGATGCTCTCCCTATGGAGAAGGACATCAATCCGGTCGTATGGCATACCGAAAAGATGGTGTGCTTCGATCACTTCCAGCCCTTTGTTCATCATCGTCGCGGAATCGATTGTCAGCTTGCTTCCCATCGTCCAGTTTGGGTGGGCGAGCGCTTCCTCGACAGTCACGCCTTCCAGCTCATCCCTTGTCTTGTCCCGGAAGCTGCCGCCGGAGGCTGTCAGGATCAGTCGGTCCACCCGTTCCGGGTCCTCGCCATTTAACGCCTGGAACAAAGCTGAATGTTCACTGTCGACAGGAAGCAGACGGACGCCATGCTTGTCCGCTTCTGCCGTCACGATTGAACCGGCCGCCACCAGCGTCTCTTTGTTCGCGATGGCGATGTCCCGTCCGCTGCGGATCGCCTCAAGTGTCGGCTCGAGTCCGACACTGCCGATTACTGCACCGACCATGATGTCGGCGTCCGTTCCCGCAGCCGCTTCAAGCAAGCCTTCCCTCCCGGAGCCGAATCGGATGCCGGGATATTCCGCCCTCAGCGTCTCTGCATCCGCCTCTGCCGAAACCGAGACGAACTGAGGTTTGATCTGGTTCAGGATTTCCCGGAGCTTAGGAAGATTTCTGCCGGCTGCAAGCGCCGTGATTTCAAAGCGCCCCGGATCCGATAAGACGATGTCGACCGTCTGAGTTCCGATAGAGCCGGTGGCGCCCAATAAACTGATTTTCTTAACCATGATATGCTACTTCCTTTCCGTTCATCCGACAAAATGAAGGAGGTTCAGTACAGGCAGCACAAATAGCAGACTGTCGAACCGATCGAGGATACCGCCGTGGCCTGGCAGGATGTTCCCCGAATCCTTCACCCCGTAATGCCGCTTGAGTGCCGATTCCACGAGATCGCCAATCTGTCCTGTCACCGAAGCGATGATCGTCACTGCGATGAGAATCAGATACGACCCGGTCACCGGCATGAACAGCTGGAATAAGCAAGCCGCGATTACTGCAACTGCAATGCCGCCGACAAAGCCCTCGACGGTTTTGTTCGGCGAGATTTCGGGCCAGAGCTTCCGTTTGCCGAAACTGCGGCCTGTGAAATAAGCTCCCGTGTCTGTCAGCCAGACGACGATGAGCGCATAAATGATATATTCGATCCCTGCGTCCCGCGTGACAATCAGGTAGTAAAAGCCGATTCCCAGATAAAGCATGGCAAGCACGGTAAATGCTGCATGCTCGAATGTGAACCGGTTTTTCACAACGACGGTATATACCAGAAGAAGAAGGACGGTCATATAGGCCACTTCAATTTTGGTATAACCGGTATACTCCGTGATTGCAGCCGCCCATTCAGGTTTCAGCAAAAAGCTGAACAGGGCAAGCACAGCAAGCAGTCCCGGAATGGAGAAAATGGGAATCTTCTTCATCCTGAGCAATTCATACATCCCGATTGCCGCCAGCAGGAAAACCGCCAACGTGAACGGCAGCCCCCCGATGATGACGAGCGGGATAAAGAGGAGGGCGGCCACCACCCCCGTGATAATTCGGGTCTTCACTCCGTGTCCTCCTTGTCAACTCCGCCGTAGCGGCGGTTCCTCGCCTGGTAGACCGCAATCGCCTCCTGAAGACGGCTCTCATCAAAGTCCGGCCAGAGCGTCTCAGTAAACCAGAACTCTGTATAAGCAAGCTGCCAGAGCATGAAGTTACTGAGCCGGACTTCTCCGCTAGTACGGATCAGGAGGTCCGGCTCCGGCAGTTCGGCAGTCATCAAAGCGCCGGTGATCAACGACTCATTGATGTCCTCTGCGCTCATACGGTTTTCAGCCACCGCCCTTGCAATCGAGCGGACAGCTTCAGTAATCTCAGCACGGCTTCCGTAATTCATCGCGAAATTCAGGATCAGGCCGTCATTTTCTGCGGTCGCTTCCATCGCCTTCGTGATGGCCCGCCGGGTGTGCATCGGCAGATGGGCATGATCGCCCATCATCCGGACGCAGACATTGCGCTCCACGAGCTCAGGCAGATAAGTTCCGAGAAACTCTTCCGGAAGCCTCATCAGAAATTCCACTTCGGGTTTCGGCCGTTTCCAATTCTCCGTGGAGAAGGCATAAAGGGTGAGCACTTTTATGCCGAGACGGTCCGCTTCCCTGGTGATTTTTCGGACTGTCTTCATCCCTTCGTGGTGTCCCGCAATTCTTGGAAGCGACCTCTTTTTTGCCCACCGGCCGTTTCCGTCCATGATGATGGCGACGTGCCGCGGAATCATGGTTTTGTCCAGTTCGGGACGCTCCCCATTTTCGACCTTTGATTCGCCGCCCTTTTTGCGGATCAATTTATCCAACATAATCAGATTTCCTCCACTCAACAGCAATTCGGAATCGATGCTTTTACTATCATAGCAGTTTTTCAACAAGTAAAAAAGGCGTCCTTTTAGTTTAGGACGCCCTTGCAGGGTTTTGGTTCTTTCGTTAGACTTCCATGATTTCTTCTTCTTTTTCCTTGGCGATTTCATCAATCTGGCGGATATGATCGTCCGTCATCTTTTGGATGTCCTCGCTGTAGCCGCGCTGATCATCTTCCGTGATCTCGCCGCCCTTTTCCAGCTTTTTGAGGGAGTCGTTGGCATCCCGTCGGATATTGCGGATGGAGACTTTGCCCTCTTCCGCGTCTTTCTTGACGAGTTTGACAAGTTCTTTCCGGCGCTCTTCAGTCAATGCCGGCACTGCCAGGCGAATGACGTTGCCGTCATTTGCCGGCGTCAGGCCGAGGTCCGACTTCAGGATCGCCTTTTCAATATCGCCGATGATTGATTTATCATAAGGCTGGATGACGAGAAGGCGCGCTTCCGGAACGGAAATTCCGGCCAATTGGTTCACCGGTGTCGGCGCTCCGTAATAGTCGACAGAAATCCTGTCGAGAAGGGACGCGTTTGCACGGCCCGCGCGGATCGAAGCCATTTCGCGCCGGAGCGACTGGATGGACTTGGCCATGCGGTCTTTTGTTTCTTCAATCAGTTTGTTCACCATTATGCATTCCTCCTGACAATCGTTCCGATTTCCTCACCGAGGACGGCTTTTTTGATGTTCCCCTGTTCCATGATCGAGAATACAATGAGCGGAATGTCGTTGTCCATGCAAAGCGAGGAAGCCGTCGAATCCATCACTTGGAGACCATCCTTGATCACATCAAGGTAAGTGAGCGTCTCGTACTTCACCGCATCGGCATTGGTCTTCGGATCGTCGTTATAGACGCCATCCACATTGTTTTTAGCCATGAGGATGACATCGGCCTCGATTTCGGCCGCGCGGAGAGCGGCGGTCGTGTCGGTCGAAAAGTATGGGTTGCCCGTCCCGGCAGCGAAAATGACGACACGTTTTTTCTCCAGGTGGCGGATCGCACGTCTTCTTATGTACGGTTCAGCAACCTGCCGCATTTCGATTGAAGTGGCCACACGCGTCTCGATTCCGAGCTTTTCCAGAGCGTCCTGCATGGCCAAAGAGTTCATGACTGTGGCGAGCATCCCCATGTAGTCGGCTGTAGCCCGGTCCATACCCATTTCGCTTCCGACTTTGCCTCGCCAGATGTTCCCCCCGCCGACGACAACGGCGACTTCAACGCCAAGGTCGACAACATCTTTCACCTGTTCGGCGACAGATTTGATGATTGCCGGCGAGAGCCCGAAGCCCTGCTCTCCAGCCAGTGCCTCCCCGCTTAACTTCAGGACGACTCTTTTATATTTCGGTACGCTCATGAGGTCTCCTCCATCATCTCTGTTTTTTATCGAAAAAGAGGGAACACCTGATTCGTGTTCCCCTCCCAATTATGGTATTGGATCAGTTGCCTTTGACCTGGTTCATGACTTCGTCGGCAAAGTTGTCTTCGCGCTTCTCGATGCCTTCGCCTACTGCATAGCGGACGAACGACTTGAGTGTGCCGCCGGTCGACTTCACAAAGTCACGGACTTTCTGGTCGGAATCCTTGACGAATGCCTGGTCGAGAACGACAACGTCTTCGAAGAACTTGCCAAGGCGGCCTTCAACCATCTTCGCAACGATGTTTTCCGGCTTGCCTTCGTTAAGTGCCTGCTCTGTGAGGACTTTGCGCTCGCGCTCGACTTCTTCTTCAGGAACTTCGTCGCGGGAAACGTATTTCGGATTGATCGCCGCAATGTGCATCGCGACATCTTTTGCAGCTTCTTCGTTCGAAGAGCCTTCGATCAGAAGGAGAACGCCGATGCGGCCGCCCATGTGGAGGTAAGCGCCGAATGTATCGTTATCCGTCTTTTCGAAGATCTCGAAACGGCGGAGCGTGATTTTCTCACCGATCTTAGCCACAGCGTTGGAGATGTGGTCCTGTACAGTCAGGCCGTTTTCCATTTCGGAAGCAAGTGCTTCTTCAAGGGATGCCGGTTCTGATTTAAGAAGATGAGTGCCGATTTCCGAAACCAGCTGCTGGAAAGCATCGTTTTTGGCAACGAAGTCTGTTTCAGCGTTGATTTCAAAGATGACCGCCTTGTTACCGTCAGTTTCAACGGATACCGTACCTTCAGCCGCGATACGGTCTGCTTTCTTCGCTGCACTCGCGAGGCCTTTCTCGCGAAGGAAGTCCACTGCCGCGTCCATGTCGCCGTCAGTCTGGGTGAGGGCCTTTTTGCAGTCCATCATGCCTGCGCCTGTTTTTCCACGAAGTTCTTTAACCATTTGTGCTGTTACTGCTGCCATTTGTCATTCCTCCCGGTCGATTCAATTTGTTTAGAAAAGGCGATAAGGACTGGAGAGCCGCTTATCGCCTGAACATACGGTCTTACTCTGCTGCGACTTCTTCGCCCTGAGCTTCGACTTCCGTTTCTTCTTCGCCTTGTTTTGATTCGACGAGAGCATCTGCCATCTTGCTAGTCAGAAGGCGTACCGCGCGGATTGCGTCATCGTTTGCAGGGATGACGTAGTCGATTTCGTCCGGATCGCAGTTTGTGTCGACGATGCCGACGATTGGGATGTTCAGCTTGCGTGCTTCCGCAACGGCAATGCGCTCTTTGCGAGGGTCGACCACATACATGACGTCCGGAAGGCCGTTCATGTCACGGATACCGCCAAGGAACTTGACGAGGCGTTCGTGTTCTTTCTTGAGCTGGATAACTTCTTTCTTAGGAAGGACATCGAAAGTTCCTTCCTCTTCCATGCGTTCGATTGCTTTCATGCGGTCAACGCGCTTCTGGATCGTACCGAAGTTCGTCAGAAGGCCGCCGAGCCAGCGTTGGTTGATGTAGTATTGGCCTGCGCGTTCCGCTTCTTCGCGAATTGCGTCCTGAGCCTGTTTTTTCGTTCCAACGAAGAGCACTTTGCCGCCTTCCGCACCAGTCTGGCGCATGAAGTCATATGCTTCCTCGAGTTTCTTGACCGTCTTTTGAAGGTCGATGATATAGATGCCGTTACGCTCAACGAAGATGTATTTCTTCATTTTCGGGTTCCAGCGGCGTGTTTGGTGACCGAAGTGGACACCTGCTTCAAGAAGCTGTTTCATTGTGATTACTGCCATTTTTGTTACCTCCGATTGGTTTTTTGGTCCTCCGCATCCATCACCCGGCGGGCAGCCTCTGCGGCACCGGCCCATCCGTCAGGATACGTGTGTAATCGCACCATTGGTCACTATACCACGCACTTACCTGTTTTGCAACACAAAACACTCTTCAGGGTTGGCACACGGGAAGTGGCTCAGAAAAATGGATCTTGCTTCATATAAACACTGAGAGTATTGATGAAGAAAAGTGCATAAATGAATGAAAAAGAGCCGGGAGCTATGCTCCTGGCTCTTTGTGTCCGCCTTGCAGGTTACAGGCGAGATTATTTGGATTTGAGTTCGTTGAGCTGTACGAGGAACTTATCATTCAGGACTTTGATGTATGTGCCTTTCATGCCGAGCGAACGGGATTCGATGACGCCCGCGCTCTCCAGCTTGCGGAGTGCATTGACGATGACCGAACGGGTGATGCCGACACGGTCTGCAATCTTGGATGCCACGAGGAGGCCTTCTGTGCCATCCAGTTCATCAAAGATATGCTCGATTGCCTCGAGTTCACTGTAGGAAAGGGAATTGATCGCCATCTGGACGACCGCTTTGGAGCGGGCCTCCGTTTCGATCTCTTCTGCTTTTTCCCGGAGGATTTCCATGCCGACCACTGTCGCGCCATACTCGGCTAGGACAAGATCCTCATCGGTGAACTGGTCTTTCACGCGTCCGAGAATCAATGTGCCGAGGCGTTCCCCGCCACCGATGATCGGAACGATGGTCGTGAGTCCCTCTTCAAAGAGATCCTTGTTTTCGACCGGGAATACGGTGTGCGGGTCATTGATATCGAGGTTCGGAGAAGTTTCGGTCACGTTAAAGAGGTTCTTTGTATATTCTTCAGGGAATCGGCGCTCCTCCAGCATGTTCTGGATCCGCTCGTTCTGGATTTCCTGGTGGACGGCCGTGCCGAGCAGTTTGCCCTTCCGGCTGACAATGAAGACGTTGGCTCCGATCACCTTGGATAGTGTTTCGGACATTTCCTTGAAATTAACCGGTTTGCCGGCGGACGCCTGGAGCATGGAGTTGATCTCCCGCGTATTTTGCAATAGTGACATAACACAATTCCTCCTACTGGGTATATGGATTCAAGAATATTCTAAAGGTTTGTAATCGTTTTGGGAAACAAAATGGTGCTCTTACAGGATAAATTGTGACAAATCTTTGTTCGTTGCGATTTTCTCCAGCTTTTCGTTGACATATTCCGGTGTGATCCGAATGGAAGCAGGCGAAATGTCGGATGCTTCGAAGCTGAGGTCCTCAAGCAGCTTTTCCAGAACGGTATGCAGCCTGCGTGCTCCGATATTTTCCGTTTCCGCATTGACTTCCGCGGCGATCTCAGCGATGCGCCCGATCGCTTCGCCGGTAAAGTCAATCTCGATTCCCTCGGTCGACAGCAGCAGCCGGTACTGGTGAATCAGGGAATTGTCAGGCTCTTTAAGGATCCGGATAAAGTCTTCCTTCGTCAGCTTATCCAGCTCCACGCGGATCGGGAAGCGGCCCTGCAGCTCTGGTATGATGTCTGACGGCTTGGAAACGTGAAACGCTCCCGCAGCGATGAAGAGCATGAATTCCGTCCGGACAGGACCATACTTGGTGGTCACGGTCGTCCCTTCCACAATCGGCAGAATGTCTCGCTGGACGCCTTCCCGTGAGATATCCGCAGAGGAAGCGTTTCCCTGCTTTGAGGCGATTTTGTCGATCTCATCGATGAAGATGATTCCTTGCTGCTCCGCCCGATCGATCGCCTCTTGAGAGATTTCATCACGGTCGACAAGTTTTTCAGCTTCTTCCATAGCAAGTGCCCTCCGGGCATCCTTCACACGCATCTCCCGCTTCTTCTTCTTTTTCGGAAGAAGGTTGGAAAGCGCGTCCTGCATATTCATTCCCATTTGTTCCATTCCCGAACCCTGCATGCTGTCAAACAATGACGGTGTGTTCTCCGTCACCTCGACCATGACTTTCCTGTCCTCCAGGCGGCCTGCCTTCAGCTCGGCCCGGATTTCGGAGCGTTTCAGGCGGATCGAGGAATCCTCTTCCTCTTCGTCCGAGCGGTCCTGCATCTGGCCGAGAAGCATCTCCCACGGATTCTGCCCGGTTTTCTCCTTTTTCATGGAAGGGACAAGCAGCTTCACAAGCCGTTCTTCTGCCAGTTCCTCGGCGCGGGCAGCCACTTCCTCCATTCGCTCGTTGCGGACGAGGCGGAAGGATGCTTCGACCAAGTCGCGCACCATCGACTCCACGTCACGTCCGACATAGCCGACTTCCGTGAACTTGGTCGCCTCTATCTTGAGGAATGGTGCGCCGGAGAGTTTGGCGATTCTGCGGGCGATCTCCGTCTTTCCGACACCGGTGGGGCCGATCATGAGAATGTTTTTCGGAATGATTTCGTTGCGCTCCTCCTCCGGGAGACGGCTGCGCCGGTAGCGGTTTCTCATTGCCACCGCAACAGCCCGCTTCGCTTCTTTCTGGCCGACAATGTAGCGGTCAAGCTGCTCGGTCAGCTGGCGCGGTGTCATCTGCTCCATTTTCATTCCCCGATCACCTCCAGGATGATTTGGTGGTTCGTGAACACGCAGATATCGGCGGCCGTCTCCAGGGCTGCCCTGGCAATCTGCTCGGCATCCATTTCTTCGCCTGCATGCATTTTAAGGGCACGCCCTGCAGCCAGCGCATAGTTGCCACCGGAGCCGATCGCGAGGATGCCGTCATCCGGTTCGATCACTTCTCCGGAACCGGATACAAGCAACATCGTGTCTTTGTCCATGACGATCAGCATCGCCTCCAGCTTCTGTAGCATCTTGTCCCCGCGCCATTCCTTTGCAAGTTCGACGGCTGCACGTGTGAGGTTCCCGTCATACTCGGCAAGCTTTCCTTCGAACAGTTCAAACAGCGTGAAAGCATCCGCGACAGAGCCTGCAAAACCCGCAACGACGTTGCCGCCGAACAATCGGCGGACTTTTTTTGCGGTATGCTTCATGACGACCTGGTTTCCGAGTGTCACCTGTCCGTCTCCTGCCATTGCGGCTTTCCCATTATGCCGGACCGCGAATATCGTGGTTGCATGAATGTCCACTGCCTCTCCCCCTTAAGCTCTAGGATGTGCGTTCATGTACGTTTTTCTCAGATGTTCTTTCGTCACATGTGTATAGACCTGCGTCGATGACAGGCTGGCATGGCCGAGAAGCTCCTGGACGGAACGCATATCCGCACCATTGTTGAGCAAGTGCGTAGCGAACGTATGACGGAGCATATGCGGATGGATCGATACATGGAGTGCGGCCTTCTTGACCATTTCCTCCAGGATATGCCGGACTCCGCGGTCAGTCAGCGGAGTCCCCCTCATATTGACGAACAGCCGGTCATGTTTGTTCCCCTTCATGATGGCCGGACGCGCCTTGTCCACATACCTGCCGAGTGCATCGGCGGCAAAATGGCCAAAGGGAATGTAGCGCTCGCGGCGGCCCTTCCCCATGACCCGGACAATATCAAGCCCGAGATCGGCATCCTGAACGGTAAGTCCGGTCAGCTCAGACACCCGCATGCCGGTGGCATAGAGCAGCTCAAGAAGAGCCGTGTCCCGGATTTCCTTCGGTGAGCTGCCCGCATTCGCTTCGAAAAGCTGCTCCATCTCTTCTTCATAGAAGAACTTGGGCAGCTTTTCCTCTTTCTTCGGATGAAACAGTGATCGGAATGCCTGGTCGTCGATGCCGAAGCGCGTGTTGGCAAATTTGAAGAACGAACGGAGAGATGAAATCTTCCTGGAGATGGTCGCCCTCTCAAGCCCCCGCTCATATAGCCGGGTCACATAAAGACGTGCTACCGGATAGCGGATCTCCTCCTGCTCTCCGATCCCTTCGGATTCCAGGAAAGAGAAAAACTCTTCAAGGTCTTTCCGGTATCCTTCCACGGTCAGCGGAGAGAAGTTTCGCTCCAGGCGGATATAGGCCTGGAACTCCTCTGCCGCCTGCTTTAGCCTGGCATTCATTCCGTCACCTCCGGAAATCTACAAAAGCCTCTAAAGTATAAGGCATTTAGAGGCTTTTGTTCAATCAATGTGCAATTGTATTCTTGAAATTTCGAATTGTTTCCAGTGCTCTTCCAGCTTGCTTTTCCGCACGCTCCGCTTTTTTCCTGACTTTTTCCCCAAGTGTGGGGAAAAGCCCGAAATTGATATTCATCGGCTGGAAGTTGGCAGGGTCTGCTTCACTGATATAACGCGCCAAGCTTCCGAGTGCCGTTTCCGCCGGGAAGACGACAGGATCCTCGCCAAGCGCCAGGCGGGCTGCATTAACGCCTGCCACGAGGCCGCTGCCCGCCGACTCCACATAGCCTTCGACACCGGTCATCTGTCCGGCAAAGAAAAGGTCTTTGCGCGCCTTGAGCTGATAAGTGCGCTCCAGGACACGTGGCGAATTGATGAACATGTTCCGGTGAATGACGCCGTAACGAACAATGTCTGCGTTTTCGAGTCCCGGGATCAGCCGGATTACTTCTTTCTGCGGTCCCCACTTCATGTGATTCTGGAAGCCGACTATGTTATAGAGGGTCGCTGCGGCATTGTCCTGTCGGAGCTGGACAACCGCGTATGGGGTTTTGCCGGTTTTCGGATCCTCGAGGCCGACCGGTTTCATCGGGCCGAACCGGAGGGTATCCCTGCCGCGGCGGGCCATTTCTTCGACCGGCATACAGCCTTCGAAATACTTTTCTTCTTCAAAGTCCCTGAGGGCGACCGTCTCGGCCGTGATGAGCGCCTCATAGAAGCGATTGTACTCCTCTTCGGTCATTGGGCAGTTCAGATAAGCGGCCTCCCCTTTATCATAGCGGGATTTCAGGTAGACCTTGTCCATATCGATGGAATCCTTTTCGATGATCGGCGCCGCCGCGTCGTAGAAGTAAAGATCGTACTCGCCTGTCTGGCTGCTGATCTGTTCGGCTAGAGAGGACGAAGTGAGCGGCCCGGTCGCGATGACCGTGATGCCTTCCGGAATTTCCGTCACTTCAGCGTTCACCACTTCGACAAGAGAGTGATTTTTGACCGTTTCGGTGACGCGGCCGGCAAAGTCATGGCGATCGACTGCCAATGCGCCTCCTGCCGGCACCGCGCTGGAATCCGCGGCCTGCATGATGACGGAATCGAGAATCCTCATTTCTTCTTTGAGGACGCCTACCGCATTCGTGAGGTTATTGGCACGTAGCGAGTTCGTGCACACAAGTTCTGCAAACTGGCCGGTATGGTGTGCCGGCGTCTGCCGGACCGGGCGCATTTCATGCAGGCGGACCCGGACGCCGCGGTTGGCGATCTGCCAGGCTGCCTCACTGCCTGCGAGGCCCGCGCCGATAACGTTGACGACTGGTGTCATGTTAAATCGTGTCTCCTTTTACTGTTGCGGTTGTTCTTTATAGTCGCATTCCGAGCATTGGATCTGCTTGCCCTTCTTCAGCTTTTTCTCTACCAGCATGCTGCTGCATTTCGGGCAGGGCCTGGAAACCGGTTTGTCCCATGAGATGAAATCACAGTCCGGATACTGGTCACAGCTGTAGAAGATGCGCTTTGTCTTGCTCTTGCGTTCGACGACCTCTCCCTTTTTGCATTTTGGGCAGGCCACGCCGATTTTCTTCAGGATCGGCTTGGTGTTCCGGCAGTCCGGGAAGTTCGAGCAAGCCATGAACTTGCCGTAGCGGCCCATCTTGATGACCATCGGGGAACCGCACTTCTCGCAGTCCTCGCCGGCCGGCTCATCCTTGATGACCACTTTCTCCATTTCCTGCTCGGCAACTTTCAGCCGCTTTTCAAAATCCTTGTAGAAGGAATCGATGACATTGACCCATTCGTTTTTTCCGTCCTCGATGCTGTCAAGGTCTTTCTCCATCTCTGCCGTAAACTCGACATCGATGATTTCCGGGAAAAACTCACTGACAAGGGAGTGGACGATTTCCCCAAGCTCGGTCGGGATGAAGCGTTTGGCATCAAGAGAAACATAGCCCCGTTTCTGAATCGTATCAAGCGTCGGTGCGTAGGTTGAAGGCCGGCCGATGCCGAGCTCTTCCATCGTCTTGACAAGACGTGCTTCCGAGTACCGTGGAGGCGGCTGGGTGAAGTGTTGTTTCGGATCGATCTTGAGACTTTTGACGATATCGCCTTTTTCAAGGGGTGGAAGCATTTTCTGCTTCACGTCTTCCTTGTCGTCCTCGCCTTCGACGTAGACTTTCATGAAGCCCTGGAATTTGACCTGTGATCCGGTTGCACGGAACACGACCTCCCCCTGCCTGAGGTCGGCCGTCACGGTATCCAGTACGGCAGGCGCCATCCGGCTCGCAATGAACCGTTCCCAGATCAGCCGGTAAAGCTTCAGCTGATCGTTCGAGAGGACGGCCTTCAGAGAAGCCGGAGTACGCAGTACAGAGGTCGGCCGGATCGCTTCGTGCGCGTCCTGGGCATTTTTCTGCTTGGATGTCCGCTCGCCCGGCGCCATGTAGTCCTTCCCGTATTCGGAGAGGATGAAATCGCCGGCTTCTTTTTTCGCGGTGTCCGAGATCCGGGTGGAGTCGGTACGCATGTAGGTGATGAGACCGACGCTTCCTTCCTTGCCGACGTTGATTCCTTCGTAAAGCTGCTGGGCGAGCATCATCGTTTTACGCGCCCGGAAGTTCAGCTTGCGTGCCGCTTCCTGCTGGAGGGAGGATGTGGTGAAGGGCGGAGCGGGGTTGCGCTTCCGCTCTTTTTTCTCCAGCTCGGCGACTTCAAAGTCATGGCCGTCCAGTTTGGCAAGGATCGTATCGACGGTCTGTTTGTCCGGCAGCTTGATTTTCTTTTTGCCGTCACCATGGAACGTGGCCGTGAACTCTTTTTTCCCTTTGCCGAACAGCCCGGTGATCGACCAGTACTCTTCCGGCTTGAAGTTCCGGATCTCATTTTCCCGGTCGATGATCAGTCGGAGGGCAACGGATTGGACCCGTCCCGCCGAGAGCCCCTTCTTCACTTTTTTCCAGAGGATCGGACTGATGTTATAGCCGACCAGACGGTCGAGGATGCGGCGTGCCTGCTGGGCGTCGACCCGGTCGCGATTGATTGCGCGCGGATGCTTGAATGCTTCTTTGACCGCATCCTTTGTGATTTCGTTGAACACGACCCGGCATTCGGAATCTTCGTCGATGCCGAGGGAATGTGCGAGGTGCCATGCGATCGCTTCCCCTTCGCGGTCGGGGTCGGATGCGAGAAAGACTTTTTTTGCTTTCTTGGCCGCACTTTTCAGTTCCTGGAGAACCGGGCCTTTTCCGCGGATCGTGATGTACTTTGGCTCGTAATTGTTTTCAACATCGATGCCGGTCTGGCTTCGCGGGAGATCCCGCACATGGCCGACTGATGCTTTTACCTTGTATTTCTTCCCTAAATATTTCTCAATCGTCTTTGCCTTCGCAGGCGACTCGACGATGACCAAATAATCTGGTGCCATTGATGTGCCTCCATTCGAGGTGAACGTTACCTAAAGAAAGTCCTGATGGAAAATGTAAACTATCTTCTATATAATTGCAACCATTTTCGGCTCCTCTCATTTTCCGCGGAAGCAGGCCGCCTTCATATTCAGACCGGTTCCCCTGGCGGCCCGCCCAGGACTGTATAGCCATCCAGAGCGGGCGCGGCGCCTTCCAGGATCAGCCGGTTTGGGCCGGCGGAAAGCGGCGAATCAATCGGACCCGGGACAGCATGAACATCCTTCCCGTGCTCCAATGCATGGTCGATCGTGCTCATCGTCCCGCTCCGGCGGGCCGCTTCGGTAACGATGATAATATCGGAAAGACCACTGATGATCCGGTTCCGCATCGGGAACTGCCACTTTTTCGGGCCGGCATAAGGCGGGTACTCGGTAACGAGAAGATGGCCGGTCTGCATCACTTCATAGAGGCCGTTGTTTTGCTTCGGGTACCGGTGGGATAGTCCGGTTCCAAGGACTCCGATCGTCTTTCCGCCGTGGCGGATGGCCGCCTCATGCGCCATCGCATCGGCACCCATCGCAAGGCCGCTCACGATGGCATAGCCCTGCCCGACGAGCGGCGGGATGATTTTCTCCATGGCAATGCGTGAGTAGGCGGTCGCTTTTCTCGAACCGATGATGGCCGCTTTGTTCTGCATGGATAACAGAGATGTGTCGCCCGCGGTGTATAGAACAGCCGGCGGATCGATCAGCTGGGTAAGTGAATGGGGGTAGAGGACGTGGCTATACAAGATGGGGGTGATGGAGCTCGCGGCATACAATTCTGTGTATGGGGGGTCCGCATGCAGGCGGAGCTTCTTCCTGAGAAGCTCCGCTCTGTCCGTGTCAAGGTCCAGTAAAAATGCCAGCTCGGCGATTCCCATATCGGGGAGCGCCTCCAGCCCGGGATCGGCCGCAAGCAGCCGGCCAAACCGGTTCAACGGTGCCGGAAAAACATAGTGCAGTGCCAGCAGACGATCTTCAAACCGATCGATAACCATGACCTCCTGTCCCGCAAAGTCTCCGGAAATAGTAAAAGCGCGGCACTGGATGTGCCGCACTTTCATTTTAGTGGGTTTTGCACTTTTCGTACAGACCTTTTTCCTTCAGGACGCTGATCATTGTTTCTCCAATGACGGATGGTGTTTCGGCAACTTTGATGCCTGCTGCTTCCATCGCCTTGATTTTCTCGGCTGCAGTTCCCTTGCCGCCGGAAATGATGGCGCCTGCGTGGCCCATGCGCTTTCCTGGAGGTGCGGTCTGTCCGCCGATAAAGCCTGTGACCGGCTTTGTCATATTCGCTTTGACCCATTCTGCCGCTTCTTCCTCGGCCGTTCCGCCGATTTCACCGATCATGACAACCGCGAGCGTTTCAGGGTCTTCGTTGAATTCCTTGAGTACATCGATGAAGTTTGTGCCATTGACAGGGTCTCCGCCGATGCCGACTGCTGTCGTCTGGCCGACACCTGCTTCGGTCAGCTGGTGAACCGCTTCGTACGTCAGGGTTCCCGAACGGGATACGACGCCTACGTGGCCCTTTTTGTGGATATAGCCAGGCATGATTCCGATCTTGCATTCGTCCGCCGTGATGACGCCCGGGCAGTTCGGTCCGATGAGACGCGTTTTCTTGCCCTCCATGTAGCGGACCACTTTAACCATGTCCAGCACCGGAATGTGTTCGGTGATGCAGATTGCAAGATCCAGCTCTGCGTCGACCGCTTCAAGAATCGCGTCAGCCGCGAACGGAGCCGGAACATAGATGACGGAGACGGTTGCGCCCGTTTCCTTTACTGCGTCCTCGACTGTGTTGAAAACCGGTACGCCTTCAACTTCCGTGCCGCCTTTTCCTGGCGTCACACCCGCAACGATCTTCGTGCCGTATTCCAACATTTGCTTGGTGTGGAAGAGGGCTGTAGAGCCCGTGATTCCCTGTACAAGTACTTTTGTATCCTTATCGACATAAATGCCCATCGTTTTCCCGCCTTTCTTAGCCTACGAGTTCGACAATTTTTTGTGCGCCGTCCGCCATGGAATCAGCTGCAGTGATGTTCAGTCCGGATTCGTTCAGAAGCTTCTTGCCCGCATCCACGTTCGTCCCTTCAAGACGGACGACAAGTGGCACTTCAAGGCCGAGCTGCTTTGTTGCCTGGATGACACCTTCTGCGATGATATCGCACTTCATGATGCCGCCGAAAATGTTGACAAAGATCCCTTTGACGTTTTCATCGGAAAGGATGATCTTGAACGCTTCGGTAACTTTCTCCGCAGTCGCGCCGCCGCCGACGTCGAGGAAGTTGGCCGGCTTGCCGCCGTAGAAGTTGATGGTGTCCATTGTGGACATCGCAAGTCCTGCACCGTTGACCATGCAGCCGATGTTGCCGTCAAGGGATACGTAGCTGAGGTCATATTTCGACGCTTCGATCTCTTTCGGATCTTCTTCGTCAAAGTCGCGGAGCTCAACGATGTCAGCATGGCGGTAAAGGGCGTTCGAGTCGAAATTGAACTTCGCATCGAGTGCCACGACCTGGTCATCGCCGGTCACGACGAGCGGGTTGATTTCAAGGATGGATGCATCCTTTGCAATGAAAGCTTCATAGATGCCGAGGAAAAGCTTCGCTGCCTTGTTGACGAGCTTCGAAGGAATGTTCATGTTGAATGCCATGCGGCGTGCCTGGAATCCGGTCAGGCCGACAACCGGATCGATGACTTCCTTGAAAATCTTTTCCGGTGTTTCTTCCGCCACTTCTTCGATGTCCATGCCGCCTTCTTCGGAGCCCATGAGGACAACACGGTCTGTTGCACGGTCAACGACGAGGCTGATGTAGTACTCTTTGAGGATGTCAGAGCCTTCTTCAATGTAGAGGCGCTTGACTTCTTTACCTTCAGGGCCTGTCTGATGTGTCACCAGGACCTTGCCGAGAAGCTCTTTCGCATATTCGCGTACTTCGTCGACCGTCTTTGCGATTTTGACGCCGCCGGCCTTTCCGCGTCCGCCTGCATGGATCTGCGCTTTTACGACATATACATTGGTGTCGAGTTCCTTGGCCGCCTTGACAGCCTCTTCAGGGGAAAACGCAACGATTCCGTTTGGTACCGCGACGCCGTAGTCGCGAAGAATCTGTTTCCCTTGGTACTCATGGATATTCATCTTACATCCTCCAATCGAACTGCTGAATAGTTTCTTGCCATCCCCCATTGTAATCAACCCGTCATAGGTTGTCCATAATTGTCTTTTCCTGAACCGCTTTTCCGCTGGTTCCGACAAGGAATCCGGCCACCGGCGCGAAAGTCTTCCGGTGTTCCGGACATGGGCCATGCGCTTCGAGCGCTTCCAGGTGAGCGGCAGTTCCATAGCCGGAGTGCCGGTCGAATCCGTATGCGGGGTATTGTTCATGCAGCCTCTTCATATAGGCATCCCGCTCCGTCTTGGCCAGTACGGATGCCGCCGCCACACACAGGCTGAGCCCATCTGCCTTCACGACCGGATGGCATGGGACTTCCCCTTCGAGGGCCATGGCGTCGGCGATGACTGTTTCCGGCTTCACGGACAGCCCGGCCACCGCTTTTTCCATCGATTCACGGGTGGCCCCGTAGATGTTCAGCCGGTCTATTTCCGCCGCCGGCTGAATGTGGACGGACCAGGCGATCGCATGCTCCCTGATCACAGCGGCCAGACGTTCCCGACGCTCCCGGGAAATCGCCTTTGAATCATCCAGCCCCGACAGTTCAGGACACGACGGCGGCAGGATGACGGCTGCCGTCACCACCGGACCGGCAAGCGGCCCCCTCCCCGCTTCATCCACGCCTGCCACGGGTGACTCCGCGCTTAGTCGGAACCCGTTGTCGAATCGTTCCTTTTCGAGATGCCGCTCAAGCTCAAGGCGTCTTTTATCCTTTCTGCGCTCATAGGAAGCAAGCAGTTTGCGGATGCCGGCACGGCTGTCGCTTTTCAGCTCGCGGAAGTATGGATCCCCCTCTTCGGCCGTTTCAAGCCATGCCCTCACTTCACTGATTGTTAATTTCGCCACTGTTGATCAGGCCTTTCCTGTCTTATGTATGTTCCCGTCTCTCTGGAAGCGGAAATGAACAGGCACGCCCCCTTTCGGCGGCGTGCCTGTTCATTCGTCGTCTGCAAAATCAAACGTCAGTCTGCCGAGCTGCTGGTCACGGATATCGCGAACGATCAGCTCGGACACGCTATCATAGTCGATCGTGCCGCCTTTTTCGTAGACCTTCCTGAGCTCGCCGATCCGCTCGTAGGCACCCGGTATGTCGCCGTCCAGCGACCGGAAGCCATAGCGTTCCTCAAGACGGTCGGGATAATGTGCCTCGAGGAATTGGAGCGCATAAACCGCCAGCTCCTGCTGGTCGGTGATGGCATCCTTGATCGCCCCGGTCAGCGCCAGTTTATAGCCGGCCTCCGGGTCCTCGAACTTCGGCCAAAGGATGCCCGGCGTATCGAGGAGTTCCAGTTCTTTGCCTACCTTGATCCACTGCTGGGCTTTGGTGACGCCCGGCGTATTGCCCGTCTTGGCGATATTCTTTTTGGCAAGCCGGTTGATGAGCGTCGACTTTCCGACATTCGGGATGCCGACAATCATCGCGCGGATGGCCCTCGGCCGGATTCCTTTCGCCTTCATGCGTTCCCATTTCTCCTTGAGGATCTGCTGGGCCACCTTGTTCACCTGCTGCAGGCCTTTTCCGTCAAGCGAGTTGATCGCCACCGCTTCGGTTCCGCTTCCCCGGAACTTCTCCAGCCAACGGGCGGTCTCGGCATCGTCTGCCATATCTTTCTTGTTGAGGATGACAAGACGGGGTTTCCGGCTGATAATGTCATCGATCATCGGGTTTCTGGAAGACTGCGGAAGCCTGGCATCAATCAGTTCGAAGACGATGTCGACCATCTTCAGCTGTTCGGTCACTTCCCGCCTTGCCTTCGCCATATGTCCCGGGAACCATTGGATTGTCATGAATCACACCTCCGTCACTTGACGAACCCGATATCTTCCATCGGCCAGAAGATCAGGCTCGTGCTGCCGATGATCTCATCGAACGGGATGACGCCGATGTGGCGGGAATCCTTGCTGTACCGCCGGTTATCTCCCATGACAAACACATGGCCCTCCGGAACGGTTTCCCGCTGGATCTTTTCCTCGAGCGTGAAGTCTTCGGTCAGCGTTCCGTCCGTAACGGCTTCCTTTTTCTTATCGAGGTACGGTTCATCATAGGGTTTCCCATTGATATAAAGCTGGTCATCCCGGTATTCGATATGATCGCCCGGGAGCCCGATGACCCGCTTGATGTAGTCTTTCTGTTCCGGCGCATGGAAGACGACGATATCGAATCGTTCCGGCTCACCGATCGTATATCCGATTTTGTTGACGATCATCTTGTCTCCATCCTCGAGCGTCGGCATCATGGACTCCCCGTCTACGACAATCGGCGTAAAGAGGAAATACCGGATGATGGCAGCCAGCCCGAACGCGATAAGAAGAACTTTCGTCCATTCCCAGAGTTCATTTTTCTGTTTCTCTTCTGTCATCCCGTTGGCCTCCCTGTTCAATCTGATTCCATTATAGAGTGTATGAAAGACTGAGGCAAAAAGAAAAGGGGCCGGACAGGCCGGCCCCTTTCGAATGTCGATTATCGGATTTCTTTGATGCGGGCAGCTTTTCCGCGAAGGTTGCGGAGGTAGTACAGCTTCGCACGGCGAACTTTACCGCGGCGAATCACTTCAAGTTTCGCGATTTTTGGCGTATGCACAGGGAAAGTACGCTCAACCCCTACACCGTAGGAGATTTTGCGGACTGTGAATGTCTCGCTGATGCCGCCGCCGCGACGCTTGATGACAACCCCTTCGTATACCTGGATCCGCTCACGCGTACCCTCGACGACTTTCACGTGTACACGTACCGTGTCGCCCGGGCGGAATGCCGGAAGGTCTGTACGAAGTTGTTCCTTCGTGATTTCTGCAATAATGTTTTGCATGTTTTCCTCTCCTTACTACAGATGCTCATGCACAACTTGCCTTTGCAGCGGAACACCGTAATCGAGTGCTTCACGCAGAAGCACGGGACTTATCATACCACAGGCCGTGTCTCCAGGCAAGCACGGGATTCACTCTTCTTCCCGCCAGCCGAAGCGGCGGAGCACTTCTTTCTGGCGGTCCGTCAGATCGGCTTCCTGGAGAAGATCGGGTCTCCGTTCGAACGTCCGCCTGAGCGACTGTTCCTCGCGCCAACGCTCGATTTCCGCATGATTTCCGGACAGGAGGACATCGGGCACCTTCATCCCTCTGAAATCCGCCGGGCGGGTGTAGTGGGGGTGTTCCAGGAATCCAGTAGAAAACGAATCCAGCGCCGGTGATTCCTCGTTACCGAGCACGCCCGGGAGGAGCCGGACCACGCTGTCGATGACTGTCATCGCCGCCAGCTCTCCGCCGGTGAGGACAAAATCGCCGATGGAGATCTCATCTGTGATGAGGTGCTCGCGGATGCGTTCGTCATAACCCTCGTAGTGCCCGCACAGGAAGATGAGATCTTCTTCCTGCGCCAGCTCTTCGGCCTTTTTCTGGGTGAACCGTTCCCCTTGGGGGCACATGAGGATGATCCTTGGGGAGCGGCCTTCCGAGAGATTTTCCACGGCCCGGAACAGCGGCTCAGGCTTCAGGACCATCCCGGCCCCTCCGCCGTAGGGATAATCGTCGACCTTACGATGCTTGTCCGTGGCGAATTCCCGGAAATCCCGCACAGCAAGGCTGACGGCCCCGCTTTCCTGCGCCCGTTTCAGGATGGATGCATTGAAGACGCCTCCGAACATTTCCGGAAAAATGGACAGTACTGAAATTTTCATCAGGACAGCAGCCCTTCGATCGGATCGATGACAATCCGCCCTTTTTCGGTGTCGACTTCCAGGACGACATCCTCGATATATGGAATATAATGCATCTTGCCTTCCGGCGGTTTCACTGCCCAAACGTCATTTGCTCCGGTCTCCAGAACTTCGGTCACCTTGCCGATCTCACGGCCTTCCTGGTCGACGACGGTGCAGCCGATGATTTCGTGGTAATAGAATTCGCCTTCTTCCAGTTCCCCAAGATCTTCATCAGGCACTTTCAGAATGCCGTCACGATACTTCTCCACGTCGTTGATGGACGTGTGGCCCTCGAATGTCAGGAGATCGAAGTTCTTATGGGCGCGGCGGGAGGCCACGGTCAGCATGACCGGTTCCTTTTCGCCGGGCATGAAGAGTCCCAGGCGCGCCCCTTTTGCATAGCGCTCCTCCGGAAAATCCGTCCGTGACATCACGCGGACTTCTCCGCGGATTCCGTGCGTATTGACGATCTTTCCGACGTTATACCAGTTCATCCGTCGTCCTCCTTAATCGTTTTCCGGGGTATGAAAAAGGAAGGAACCAAAATCGTCCCTTCCTTAATCCATGATGTCGACGCGCACCCGTTTCCGGCCTGCGCCTTCAGCTGAATTTACGACAGTCCGGATAGCGGATGCCACCCGGCCCTGTTTGCCGATCACTTTCCCCATGTCTTCCGGGTGGAGGGACAGTGAGCAGACAAGCCTGCCCTGCCGTTCTTCCACTCCGATCCGGACGTGTTCCGGATGATCAACGAGCGGTTTGACGATCGTTTCAATCAGCTTTTTCATCATGTCGCCTCCGTCAAATTATTTTGCGGTCTTGGCGTTATGGAATTTCTCCATGATGCCCTGCGTAGCGAGCAGGTTGCGCACTGTATCAGAAGGCTTCGCGCCGTTCTGAAGCCATTTGAGTGCAAGCTCTTCGTCGATCTTGAGCTCAGCCGGCGTCGTGAGCGGGTTGTACGTGCCGATCGTTTCAATCTGGCGGCCGTCACGAGGGGAACGGGAATCTGCTACTACGATACGATAGAAAGGCGTCTTTTTTGCGCCCATACGCTTAAGTCGAATTTTAACTGCCATGGTTAGCACCTCCGAATAGTTTCACACAAGATAGTATATTACCAAGTCATTATTGCTTTGTAAAGTGTTTTTTCTTAACACCTTAATTCCAGCTGATTTCCGCTACAGGCCCTTGTCGGCCAACGCTGTCGCTTTTGGCCACAGACGCCGTTCTTCGTAACGGCATCCGCTAGTCCGCGGGCGTTGCCTTAGCCGATGCCAACACGCAGATTGGCATCTGCGTGCAGAAGCACCAGCGTTGCGGAGCATTGCGCGACATCCTCGGGGTCTTCGGCTAACGCTTTTCCCGCAGGACAGAGAAGCTTCCTCGAATCCTTCTCGCACAAAGGAAATGCGAAGCATTTCCGAGGAGTCTTGGGCCTTTCGCTTCAATCGGACAGAAGGGAATATATCCATCAGAATTAAGCAACTTACTTGAACAGCGAATCGAGTCCCGGCATTTTCATTTTCCGTTTTCCTTTGCCCTGTTGCATGTTGGACATTTGTTTCATCATCTTTTTCATTTCATCGAATTGTTTGAGCAGGCGGTTGACTTCCTGGATGGTTGTGCCGGAACCGCGCGCGATGCGCTTTTTGCGGCTGGAGTTGATGATTTCCGGTTTGGACTTTTCTTCGGTCGTCATCGATTTGATGACTGCCTCCACACGGCCCATCTGTTTTTCGTCCACCTTCACATTGTCGATGCCCTTGATTTTGCCGGCTCCCGGAAGCATTTTGAGGATCTCATCGAGAGGTCCCATTTTCTTTACCTGCTCCAACTGCTCAAGGAAGTCGTCGAACGTGAACGACTGGTCCCGGAACTTTTGCTCCAGTTCCTTCGCTTTCTGTTCATCGACATTGGACTGCGCCTTTTCGATCAGCGACATGACATCGCCCATCCCGAGAATCCGGGAAGCCATGCGTTCCGGATGGAATGGTTCGAGCGCGTCGAGCTTTTCGCCCATCCCGGCAAACTTGATCGGTCTGCCGGTGACGGAACGGATCGAGAGCGCTGCACCGCCACGGGTGTCTCCGTCCAGCTTCGTCAGAACGACACCGGTCACGCCGACCTGCTGGTCAAATGTCTCCGCCACGTTTGCGGCAACCTGTCCGGTCATCGCGTCGACGACGAGGTAGACCTCGTCCGGCTGCACCGCGTCGTAGATATCGCGGAGTTCCTGCATGAGGTTCTCGTCGATCTGGAGCCGCCCGGCCGTATCGATAAAGACGACATCATGGTGGTCTTCCTTTGCCTTGGCAATAGCCTGTTTGGCGATATCGACAGGATTTTCCTCGGTTCCGAGCTGGAACACCGGCATGCCGAGCTGTTTGCCGATCGTCTCCAACTGCTGGATTGCGGCCGGACGGTAGACGTCGGCAGCGACAAGTAGCGGTTTCCGGTTATATTTCTTTCGGATCAGGTTTGCCAGCTTCCCGGTTGTCGTGGTCTTCCCGGCACCCTGAAGCCCGACCATCATGATGACGGTCGGCGGCTTTTTCGCGAATGTGATCGTTTCGGCTTCACCGCCCATAAGGTCAGCCAGTTCATCCCGGACAATTTTGACGACCTGCTGTCCCGGCGTCAGGCTTTCCATGACGTCCGATCCGACAGCGCGCTCGCTCACTTTCTTGACGAATTCCTTGACGACCTTCAGGTTGACGTCGGCCTCGATCAGTGCGAAACGGACTTCGCGCATCATCTCTTTGACATCGGCCTCGGTCACTTTCCCCTTGCCCTTTATTTTCTGAAGCGTTTGCTGCAGGCGCTCGCCCAACCCTTCAAATGCCATCGATTGCCCGCCTCCTATCAGTCAAATTCTTTTAGTTCTTGCAGGCGCCGGACGAGAGATCCGGCATCCGTTCCGCCTTGTTGTACATCGGCCACAAGCGCGTCGACGGCTGCTCGCCGCTGGCGGAACTTGCTGAAAAGCTGGAGTTTCTGCTCATACTCCTCAAGCATCGCCTCCGTACGGCGGATATTGTCATAGACCGCCTGGCGGGAGATCTCATATTGCTCTGCAATTTCCCCCAGGGACAGGTCGTTCAGGTAATACAGGTCCATATAGCTTCGTTGCTTCTCGGTCAGCAGTGCCTGATAAAAGTCGAACAGGAAGTTCATCCGGGTTGTTTTTTCAAGCAGCATGAAAGCCCCTCCTTCCCGTCTCCGTCAACAGCATTTTATACAGGGCGGGTGTCCCTGTCAAGTAAATTACCTTGTCTTTCAATCTTCATCCTGGCCATCGGCTTTGACCGCTTCCTGCTCCAGCCCTTCGGCAAACAATCCGTATACATATCGCTCCGCATCAAACGGTTGCAGGTCTTCCATGCCTTCACCAAGACCGACGAACTTGACCGGGATGCCCAGCTTGTTTCGGATGGCGAGGACGATCCCGCCTTTCGCGGTACCGTCAAGCTTCGTCAGCACGATGCCCGTGACATCCGTCGCTTCCTTGAAGGTCTCCGCCTGGATGAGGGCGTTCTGTCCGGTCGTTGCATCGAGCGCGAGCAAAGTCTCGTGCGGCGCGCCCGGCAGCTCCCGGCCGATCACCCTATGCACTTTCTCGAGCTCGTTCATCAGGTTGACTTTGTTCTGGAGGCGTCCGGCGGTATCACAGATCAGTACATCCACCTTGCGGTTTTTCGCCGCCCTCACCGCATCGTACATGACGGCTGCGGGATCCGAATTCTCCGCCTGGCGGATCACTTCCGCACCGACCCGGTCGCCCCATACCTGGAGCTGATCGATCGCTCCGGCCCGGAATGTATCTCCGGCAGCCAGCATGACCGTCTTGCCTTCCTGGATGAAACGGTGGGCAAGCTTGCCGATTGTCGTCGTCTTGCCGACGCCGTTGACGCCCACCAGAAGGATCACAGTCGGTTCCCCGTCCTGCATGTTAAGGCCGCCTTCGCCTTCATCGCCTTTGTGATAGATGTCGACCAGCTTCTCGGAAATGGCGGTCTGGATGCCTTCCGTATCTTTGACGTTCCGGCGCTGCACCTCGAACCGCAGGTCATCCATCAGCTCCATGACCGTTTCGAATCCGACATCCGCCTGAAGCAGGAGATCTTCAAGCTCCTCGAAAAAGTCTTCATCCACCTTCCGGTAACGGGCGATGAGGTCATTGACTTTGGAAGTGAACGATGTTCTCGTCTTTTCCAGTCCGTCTTTATACTTTTCTGTTGTTTCGTCCGGTTTGCCGGACATTTTCTCTTTCAGTTTCTTGAAAAAACTCATATTCCCGCTCCTTTCGGACCAGCCCCCACCGACGGGACGGGCTCCTCATATTCCACTTCGCTGCTTTCCGTCAGCCTGACGGAGACCGGCTTGGAAATGCCGGATTCTTGCATGGTGATGCCATAAAGCACGTCGGCGCCTTCCATCGTCCCCTTCCTGTGGGTGATGACGATGAACTGCGTCTCGCTGCTGAATTTCTTCAGATAATCGCTGTACCGCAGCACATTGGCTTCATCCAGCGCCGCTTCGACTTCATCCAGCACACAAAATGGCACGGGCCGGACTTTCAGGATGGCGAAAAGGAGAGCGATTGCGGTCAACGCCCGCTCTCCGCCCGAAAGCAGGCTCAGGTTCTGCAATTTCTTGCCCGGCGGACATGCCACGATGTCGATGCCGGTCCGCAGCATGTCTTCCGGATTGGTGAGAACAAGCTCCGTCCTGCCGCCGCCGAACAATTCCTTGAAGACGATGCCGAACTGCCGGCTGACCGCGTGGAATGTACTGCTGAACCGTTCCGTCACTTCGGTATCCATCTCATCGATGGCGCTTTCAAGCGTCTCTTTGGCCTCGAGCAGATCATTGCGCTGATCTGTGAGGAATGCGTGGCGCTCCGATACGGCATCGAATTCTTCGATTGAAGCCGTATTGACGGGACCCAACTCTTCGATTGACTGCTTCAGGAGCCGTACTTTCTTCCTGGCTTCCTCCGGTGCCAGATTCTCGGGGAATCCGATTCCGGCATCCGGCAGTTCATCGATTCCGTAGTCCTCTTCGAGCGAACTGCGGAGTGATCCAAGCTCATAGGTGATTCGGCCCGCACGGAGCTCAGCTTCCCGTACAGTGGTCGAATGCACCGCCTTCTTTTCCGCCGCACGACGGAATCTCGCTTCCGCCGAAGCGATGTCCTGCTGGAGGGATTCCCGAAGAGATAGCGTCAGCGACAGCTCTTTTTCGAGAGACGCCTTCTTTTCTTTCCATGTCTGAAGTTCGTTCTCGGCTTCCTCGGGGCTTGATCCGGCATCTCCTCCGGCTGTCCACTCCATTTCTTCCCGGAGCCGTTCTTCTCTGGCAAGCAGCGCAGCCAGCTCTTCCTCGACCGCAGCAGAAGCGGCTTCTGCCTGTGCAAGCTGTTCGGCAAGCACGGCGGATTCCTGTTTGAGGTCGCCAAGCCGGTTGTTCATCCGGTCGCGCTCGGTCCGCCCTTCTTCATAAAGGCCTGTCATCTCTTCGATTTCACCGGATGCCCGGCCAAGCTCTTCCTTGAGGGCAGCCTGCCGTGATTCGGCCTCCCGGATGCGGCCACGGATGCCGGTTGTCAGGACCGTAGTGCCGGACTCCTCGTCACCGAACATGGCCAGGCGATCGGCCAGCCGGCGTTCCGCCGCCTTCAGTTCCGCGACCCTGCCGACGATTGCCACTTCCTTCTCCGTCAGCGCTTCACGCTCTTCCCTCACCCGATCAAGATTTTCCGATTGTGCCGTCAACTGTTGCTTCAGCGAGGCAATGACCTTTTCGGCGTTGCCGATCGACTTTTCAAGACGGACGGCATCAGCGGTCACCTGTCCAAGCTCCGCCTTCCTCATGAAGATCGGGTTGCCCCGGTCCACCCCCCCGCCGGTCATTGAGCCTCCGGCATTGACGACATCGCCGTCCAGGGTCACGACGCGGTAGCGGTGTCCGATCATCTTGCCGATTTCATTGGCACCTTTCAGGGTGCGGGAAATGAGGACATTGCCGAGCAGGTTCTGCACAATCGGCATGTACTTTTCTTCGGCAGTGACGACCGTGTCCCCTGTCCCGATAAAGTCTTCGTGTGAAGAAGCGCGGCTCAGGGAAGAAGGATCCACCCTGCGAGGCTTCATCACGGATAGCGGCAGGAATGTGGCCCGGCCCTTCCTGCTTTTTTTCAGATAGCCGATCGCCTGGCGGGCATCAGCTTCCGTGATGGTCACGATATTCTGCGCAGCTGCACCGAGGGCCGTTTCAGCGGCACCGGCAAACTCCTTTTTCACTGCGACAAGTGAGGCGACCGCCCCTTCGATGCCGTCCAGACGGTTGCTTTCGGCTGCACGGAGCACTTCACGGACACCTGTATGGAATCCGGCGAATTCCGCTTCCATGGAAAGAAGGGCTTCCCGCCGGCCCTTCAGTTTTTCAAGCAGGCTGTAGGCCTTGTACAACTGTTCCTGTTTCCCGTTCAGCTCGGCCGCAGTCTGCTCTCTCGACGCAGCCAGCTCCGCTTCATCCGACCGTACAGATGAGAGCCGCTCCTTCATGCCGGCAAGCTCCTGTTCCGCACCGGCAAGCGCCGCGGAGGCCTCTTCCCATTCCGCACGCGCCTCTCCCGCCCGGGCACGGTTCCGTTGGGCGGATTCGGACTGATATTCAAGCTGTTGCGTAAGATGTTTGAGCTCGTTTTTCACGGCCGCCTCTTCGTTCAGCAATTCGATATAAGCGGATTTCAGTTCGTCTATTCTCCGGGCGGTCTCATCAAGCGGGCGGTCCATGACTTCCTGCAGCCGGCGGATTTCGGACCGTGCTTCCCGGAGTGCTTTTTTCCGGATAGTCGCTTCCCGCTCTGCCTGCTCTTTCCTTTGCCTGAGCCTGCCGGCTGTTTGCTCCGTTTCCGCCAGGTCATCCCGCAGCCGTTCGAGCTGACGCTCGGCATGGGTCTTCCGCTCGGCGAGCACCTGCTTGCGGCCTTCCCATTTTTCAACATTCGCGCCCGCTTCCGCCAGTGCGTTGTGCAGACCGTCCAGTGTTGCAGCGAGCTTTTCCGCCTCAGCGCGGAGCCGGCCGAGCTCTGATTCATGGCGTCCGGCTTCTTCTGCGGCGGCATGTTCAAGTCCGGTTGCTTCTTCCAGTTGCTTGCGGACATCCGCCAGTTGCTTTTCATTTTCCCGGATGTCATAAGAAAGAAGTGCGGCGCCGATTTCATCCAGCTCTCCGGACATCGCGAGATAGTCTTTCGCAGCGGATGCCTGGATCCGAAGCGGTTCTAGTCGCCCGTCAAGCTCGTGAAGGATATCCAGCACCCGGTTGAGGTTGTCTTCCGTTTCGAACAGCTTATGTTCGGCTTTTCGGCGGCGCTGCTTATACTTGAGCACGCCCGCCGCTTCCTCGAAGATTGCGCGCCGGTCTTCCGGCTTGCTGTTCAGAATTTCATCGACGCGTCCCTGTGAGATGACGGAGAATGCCTCTTTTCCGAGCCCCGAATCCATGAACAAATCGACGATGTCCCGGAGCCGGCAGTCCTGCCGGTTGATCTGGTATTCGCTGTCTCCGGAACGGAACACGCGGCGCGTGACACTGATTTCACTGAAATCAAGCGGCACGCGGCCATCGGAGTTGTCGAGAATGAGAGTGACCTCTGCGAAGTTCAGGGCTTTCCTGGAATCACTTCCCGAGAAAATCACATCTTCCATCTTGCCTCCGCGCAGGGTTTTTGCCGACTGTTCACCGAGGACCCACCGGATGGCGTCGGTGATGTTGCTTTTTCCGCTGCCGTTTGGCCCGACGACGGCCGTCACTCCCGGCACAAAGTCCAGGCCGATCCGTTCACCGAACGACTTGAACCCGATAATTTCCAGTCGCTTCAGATACAAGTCATTCCGCCTGCCCTTCAATTTTGCGCAGTTCGCTGATGGCATGGCGGGCAGCCAGCTGCTCCGCCTCTTTTTTCGACTTGCCCTCGCCCCGGCCCAGTTCATTTCCACCGATCGTGACAGCCGAAACGAATACCCGGTCATGAGCAGGACCCTTTTCGTCAACAATCTCATAGTGAAGCTGGCCGTTTGACGACTGCTGGACCATTTCCTGCAGCTGGCTCTTGTAATCCATCACATGGGAAAAAGCACCGACCTTCACTTTCGGGAAAACGATCTTTTCAAGGAATCCGACAACCTTGTCGAATCCGTTGTCCAAATAAAGTGCACCGACAAACGCTTCAAACACGTCGGCCAAAAGGGATGGACGCGTGCGCCCCCCGGTCTGCTCTTCGCCTTTGCCGAGCAGGACATAACGGCCGAAATCCAGCTCATCCGCAAACTGGACGAGGGACGGTTCGCAGACGATTGCAGCGCGCAGCTTGGTCAGTTCGCCTTCGCTCATGGATGGATAAGTCTCAAACAGAAAACGGGAGACGGCCAGTTCCAGGACGGCATCGCCCAGAAATTCAAGGCGCTCGTTGTCATCATGGATCCTCTTCCGATGCTCGTTCACATATGAGGAGTGAGTGAAGGCACGGTATAGGAGGGTCGGGTCACCGAAAGTGAAGCCGATGTTCTCCTCAAAATCGGCAAATCGCTTATGGACAGATTCCGGATAGGAACCTTTTTTGATGTGGCGCTCTTTTTTGTTCATAGTCATCAGATCTGCCTTTCCGTTGTGGATATATGCTAAGTTTACCCCTTTCGGCAGGGTAACGCAAAACGGCAAAAGAGGCTGGCGCCGGTCCGTCTCCGGACTGCTCGCCTGCCTCTTCAAAACCGATTACGCGGTCTTTTCCTCAATATAAGAAACTGCGTCTCCGACAGTTCCGATTTTCTCCGCATCTTCATCGGAGATTTCAAGGTCGAATTCGTCCTCGAGCTCCATGACGAGCTCCACGACGTCAAGAGAGTCCGCGCCGAGATCCTCACGGAAGGATGCTTCAGGCTTCACTTCGCTCTCATCAACGCCGAGACGGTCGACGATCACTTTTGTCACACGTTCCAGAACAGTTGCCAATACGTTCACCTCCTCTCACGGGAGAGTCTGTTTATCGGTCTGCTTCGGCGGATGCCTTCCGCTTTTCCGGCCACCCAATCAGTATGACAGGCAGCCCGTCCCGCGACAAGGGTTACATCACCATTCCGCCGTCAACATGGAGAGTCTGCCCGGTAATGTATGCCGAATCATCCGAAGCGAGGAAAACGACGGCACGGGCCACGTTTACGGGATCCCCGAGCTTGCCGAGCGGGATCTGGCTCATCATCGCTTCCTTCACTTCTTCGGGAAGCTTGTCCGTCATATCGGTCGTGATGAAACCGGGGGCAACGGCATTGACCCTGATGCCACGTGTGGCCAGCTCCTTGGCCGCCGTCTTCGTGAGTCCGATGACGCCCGCCTTGGCTGCAACGTAGTTGGCCTGGCCGGCATTGCCTGCGACTCCGACGACGGACGCCAGGTTGACGATCGTGCCGGACCGTTTTTTCATCATCGGCCGCGCGACAGCCTTTGTGCAGAGAAAGACCCCTTTCAGGTTGGTCGACAGCACATCATCCCACTCTTCCTCTTTCATGCGCATCAGAAGATTGTCTTTCGTGATGCCTGCGTTGTTGACAAGGATGTCTATGGAGCCGAAGCGTTCCATCGTCTCATCAACAAGCTGCTTGACGTCCTCCTGGCTGCTGACGGAAGCCCGGACGGCAAACGCCTCACCGCCCGTTTCCTCAATCATCCTGACCGTCTCAGCGGCCTTGTCTTCGCTTCCCGCAAAGTTCACGGCGACCTTTGCGCCTTCTTTTGCGAGGGCGATGGCAATGGCTCGTCCAATGCCGCGCGAAGCCCCTGTCACAATAGCGGATTTACCGGTAAGTTTGCCCATTCACGACCATCCTTTCGCCGTCTCGACGGCCTGTTTCAATGTTTCCGTATCTTCGACCTTGAGGACAGTGGCAGAACGGTCGATTTTCCGGATCAGTCCGGACAGCACGCCGCCGGGTCCGCACTCGATAAAGCGTGTCACGCCGAGATCCAGCATGTTCCGCACAGATTCTTCCCAGCGCACCGGTGAATATAACTGCTCCACAAGTAGCTGTTTGATCTGTCCGGACTCCCGGACGGGTTCCGCGGTGACATTTGCAATGACCGGGAATTCCGCCTGGCCGAATCCGACGGAGTCCAGCTGTGCCTGCAGTTTCTGTGCCGCAGGCTTCATGAGAGCGGAATGGAACGGTCCGCTGACATCAAGCGGAATCGCCCGCTTGGCACCAGCGGCCTTCGCCGCCTCGCAAGCCAGTTCAACACCGCGCTTGCTGCCGGAGATCACAATCTGTCCCGGGCAATTCAGATTAGCCGGCTGGACCGGGTACCCTTCCCCGGACACTTCATCAGTCACGCGACTCAGCTCCCCGGCACCGAGGCCGAGAATGGCGGCCATCGCCCCTTCTCCTGCCGGAACAGCCTCGTTCATGTACAAGCCTCTGCGGTGGACGGTCTCAACTGCATCACCGAACGGCAACACACCCGCCGATACAAGCGCAGAATATTCCCCGAGGCTGTGTCCGGCGGCATAGTCCGGGCGGATGCCCGCGGCCTTCAGCGCAGCATCAATCGCTGCACCTGCGGTCAGAAGCGCAGGCTGCGCATGGTAGGTGAGTGTCAGTTCTTCCTGCGGTCCTTCTTGCATCAGCTTGCTCAGCCCGATGCCGAGACGGCTGTCCGCCTCATCGGCAAAGTTGCCGAAAGCTGTGCCGTTTCCGATGAATTCCGAGGCCATGCCGACTTTCTGCGAACCTTGGCCCGGAAAGACAAATGCAATCTTACTCATGTTCCCCCATCCTTCCGATCGTCTCTCCGATGCGTTCCGTCACGCCGTGGCCGGCCATGGTCCTGGCTTGGCGGATGGCGTTCATGATGGCATTGGCATTGGAAGATCCGTGCGCTTTGATCAGCGGTGCTTTCAGGCCGAACAGGCCGGCACCGCCGTACTCTGTGTAATCCATTTTCGTTTTCAGATCCTTGAGTCCGTCCTTGACGAGAAGGCCGGCAATCTTGCCTTTTGCATTGGACATGAAGGTGTCCTTGATCATGGACATAAGACCCTGGGCGGTCCCTTCAATTGTTTTCAGCACCATGTTGCCGGTGAAGCCGTCGGTCACGACGACGTCGGCGATGCCGCTTAGCAGATCCCGTGCCTCCACATTTCCGATGAAGTTAACCGGAGCATCGGCGATGAGGGCATGGGCTTCCTTCGTCAGATCGTTTCCTTTGTTTTCTTCAGTTCCGATATTGAGAAGGCCGACCCGCGGGTTCCGGATTCCCCGGACCTGCTCCGCATAAATGCTGCCCATCACTGCGTACTGCGCAAGATGTTGCGGTTTAGCATCGGCATTGGCCCCCATATCGAGCATGACGAACCCTCTTCCGTCGAGCGTCGGAAGCGTCGGCGCAAGTGCCGGACGGTCGACTCCGTCCAAGCGGCCGACAACGAACAGCCCTGCAGCCATGAGCGCACCCGTGTTTCCTGCACTGACTCCCGCATCGGCCTCACTGTCGCGGACCGCCTGCGCCATGCGCACCAGGGAGGAATCTTTTTTCCGCCGGACAGCACGGACCGGTTCATCATCCCCTTCGATTTTTTCGGTGCAATGGACGAGCTCCAGGCGCTCATGCGCCCCGATCATCGGTTCGATGCGGCCGGTATCCCCGTATAGCCGGATTTGGATGTCCGGGAACGCCTCAAGTGCCTGGCGCACTCCTTCCACAGTCGCATCGGGGGCATGGTCGCCTCCCATTCCGTCTACTGCTATGATCATGATTGTCCCTCTTTTCCGCTCTCGTGGGTCCGGTACATTTCAAAGGTTCCGGTGAAAACAGGCTCATCACCCACCGTCGAGATCACTTCCACAATGGTCCGGCGGGGGCGTTCCCCCGGCCGAACCGCCGCTTTTGCGACGACCCGTTCTCCTGCCCTTACAGGCTTGATGAAGTTCAGCGAGGATTTTGCGGTAAGCGCAAGCTCGTCGTCGATGACGGCCACGGCCAGGGAGTTCGCCTGCGCGAACAGATGATGCCCCCTCGCGATGCCGTTGCGCTGGAAGACGTGATCCCTCGTGACGTCGAACACGGACACCGCGCGCTTGTCCAGCTCTATATCGATGATGTCGCCGATGACTTCATCGATCGGCAGTGACTTGACGTCATCAAGTGAACGGACGGCCACATCTTTCAGCCGTTCCCGCAGTTCGGGAATTCCCTTTTCCATCCGGTCCAGCCGAATGGTTTGGACGCTGACTCCGAAATGTTCGGCGAGATCGCCGTCCGTGAGCAGCGGGTTCTCCTCCAACAGCGAAGACAGGCGGGCCTGGCGCTCTCGTTTCTGCAGTTTCATGTTTTCACCACCGGATTTAGCACTTGGTACTAATATGAGTATATAAAACCAATAGGGCAGATTGCAACCATGCTGGACTACTTTGCTTTGGCAGTATCTGCGATATTGCTTTGCCCATTGACTTTTTCTCACGACTCAATTCTTCGATTTCCGCTGCGGACAGCCGGGCAACCGCTTTCTCTTCCAACGCCAGCGCGGCGAGCAAAGGCTCGGGTTGCGGGCACGGCAATAGCTTGGACCAGGGCAACGTTATCAGTTCAACCACTTTGTCTCCGCCATTTTAATTTCTGCAACACAAAAAATCCGACAAACGGATTCGGTTCAGTCAATCCGTTCGTCGGATAGGGCTCCGGATTGTTTGATCATGGTCCGGAGTGTTTCATATTCCGGATTGTTCCAAAATACCTCGGATGCGATCAGTTGTTCCGCATCCAGCCTGGCGGTATTGAGCGCGCGGTAGTCATGGACGGGGTCCGCCACTTTGAAGTCCGGCATGCCGCTCTGGCGTTTTCCGAAAAAGTCGCCCGGACCGCGGAGTTCAAGGTCCTTTTCGGCAAGGCGGAAACCGTCGTTCGTCTCGGTCATGGACTGCATCCGCTCCTTGCCGATTTCCGTTTTCGGGTCTGCAAGGAGCACGCAGTAGGACTTGTGTGCTCCGCGCCCGACACGGCCGCGGAGCTGGTGCAGCTGTGCAAGGCCGAAACGCTCGGCATCCGAGATGACCATGAATGACGCGTTTGGTACGTTCACGCCGACTTCGACGACAGTCGTCGAGACAAGAACATGAAGCCCGCCTTCGGAGAATTCCCGCATGACCGCTTCTTTATCATCCGGATGGAGCCGGCCATGCATCAGGCCGACATTGAATCTTCCGCCGAAATACTGGCGGATCTGCTCGTACATGTCGACCGCGTTCTGGACATCCAGCTTGTCGGATTCTTCGATGAGGGGACAGATGACGTATGCCTGGCGGCCCTGCTGGAGCTCTTTCCCCATCCGTTTGAGGACCGCAGGGAGAGCCTCCCGCTTCGTCCAATAGGTTTCAATCGGCTGCCGGCCTGCAGGCATTTCGTCAAGAATGGAGACATCCATTTCGCCAAACGCCGTGATGGCAAGCGTCCGGGGAATCGGCGTTGCCGTCATGAACAGCACATCCGGGTCTTCCCCCTTTTCCTTCAGGACGCGGCGCTGCTCCACTCCGAACCGGTGCTGCTCGTCCGTAATGACGAGTCCGAGCTTTTTGAAAACCACATCCGGCTGGATCAGGGCGTGGGTGCCGATGACGAGATCGATTTCCCCCTCTGCCAGTTTCTCCAGGATGATCCTTCGTGCTTTAACCTTCGTGGAGCCCGAGAGCAGGGCCATGCGCACGCCGAAGGGCTCCAGCCAATCAGCCAGGGTCTGGGCATGCTGTTCGGCTAAGATTTCCGTCGGAGCCATGAGCGCTCCCTGTGCCCCGGCTGTAATCGTTGCATAAAGGGTGATTGCCGCCACGGCGGTTTTGCCCGATCCGACATCACCCTGAAGGAGCCGGTTCATCCGCACAGGCTCCTTTAGTTCCGCGCAAAGCTCGTTGACGACCCTTTTTTGTGCACCGGTGAGTTCGAACGGCAGAGAGTCGATGAATGCCTTCAGTTTTTCCAGGTCGTAATGGTGTTCCGCCCCCTTGCCCGCTTCCTTCCTGATTTTTTTGATCGCCTGCATCTTCAGCTGGTAACCGAGGAATTCTTCATAGACAAAGCGGCGCCGCGCATGCTTGACATGTTCCGAATCTCGCGGGAAGTGCATGCCTTCGAGCGCCTCAGCGATCCCGGGAAGTCTATACCTCTCCAGCAGCTCGGCCGGCATCGGATCCGGCAGGTCGCCCGCCACTGCATCAAGGGCAGTCCGGATATACCGGCGGATCGTTTTCTGGTGCATGCCGCCCTTGAGGCTGTAGACCGGCTCAAAATCTTCCCCGGCCTGTTTCGGGCCTTCCTTGAAGGAGCTGACATTGATGACCTGGCGTCCGCGGTCCCATTTTCCGGTGACCGTGATCGTCATTCCCGGCGCCAGCCGGTGCCTGAGATAATGCTGGTTAAAGAACACCGCCTTGACCAGGTGGCGTCCTGCAAGCAGGCGGATCTGCAGCCTGGATCTGTTTTTTCCCGAAAAGAAAACGGAAGGTTCGCTTTCGACCCTTCCTTCAATGGTGACCCTTTCTTCGTGGGGGGTTTCCGACAGGTCTTTCAGGCGGTTGTCTTCGTGGCGGTAAGGGAACATCATGACGAGGTCCTCCACCGTGCGGACACCAAGATTCCCAAGTGTAGCGGCGGCTTCTTTGCCGATGCCCTTCAAAGCAGTGACCGGTTCAGTCAACCACACTTTCTTTCGCCTTCTTTCCGAAGATCTCCGCCTCTAGCCGCTTGCCTGTCGGTGTCGCGGCCAATCCGCCTTTTGCCGTTTCGCGCAAAGCGGACGGCATTGAACGGCCGATCCGGTGCATGGCTTCGATCACTTCATCGGTCGGGATAACACTTGTTACGCCTGCAAGCGCCATATCCGCACCGACCAGTGCCTTGGCGGCCCCCATCGCATTGCGCTTGACGCACGGGACTTCGACCAGTCCGGCTACCGGATCGCAGACGAGACCGAGCATATTTTTCATCACGATGGAAAAGGCTTCCGCACTTTGCTGCGGCGTGCCGCCGGCCATCTCCACGATCGCCGCGGCTGCCATCGAAGCGGCCGATCCGGTTTCCGCCTGGCAGCCGCCTGCGGCACCGGAGATGGACGCGTTGTTCGCCACGACAAAACCGAACGCGCCTGACGTGAACAGGAAATTGATCATCTGCTCGCGGGTTGGGTTCAGCTTGTCCTTGACGGCAAACAGCGTGCCCGGCACGATGCCCGCAGCGCCAGCCGTAGGGGTCGCGCAGATCATGCCCATGGCGGCGTTGACTTCATTGGTCGCGACAGCCTTGCTCACGGCATCGAGGAGAAGATTTCCGGAAAGCGATTTGCCGCTCTTGATGTAAGTTTGGAGAAGGACCGCGTCACCTCCGGTCAGGCCTGACGTCGAGCTCACGCCCTCCAGCCCCTTTTCGACCGCCTCTTCCATCACTTCAAGATTACGCTCCATCTGCCCGATCACTTCTTCACGCGAACGCTTGGTGATGCGCATCTCCTGTTCGATCATGATTTCGGAAATCGGCCGCCCGGTTTCTTCCGCAAGCCCGACCAGTTCCTTAACCGTTGAAAATAGAATATCCAATGGGAATGCCCCCTTATCAGTCTGCAAGTATCGAAACTTGCGTCACATTGTCCAGGTCGGTGATGAGGCGGATCATGGAGTCGGTGATGATCTGGTCGACTTCGATGACCATAAGCGCCATCTCTCCTTTTTCCTTCCGCCCGCACTCCATATGAGCGATGTTAATGCCGTCGGCCGCAAGCGCGTTGGCAACACCGGCAATGACGCCGGGCCTGTCATGGTGGACGATCAGCAACGCCGGATAGTGGCCGGTAAGCCTCAGTGTAAAGCCGTTAAGCTCCGTCACTTCCATTTTGCCGCCGCCGATCGAGATGCCTGTCAGCTCCATTTCGCCGTCAGCATCACCAATTCTGATTTTTGCTGTATTCGGATGATCCGGCTCCTCAGATTCCGTGATGAATTCGAATCTCAGCCCGACTTGCTCCGCTTCCGCGAAAGCCGTGCGAATCCGTTCATCATCCGTGTCGTAGTCCAACAGGCCGCCAATGATTGCAACATCGGTGCCGTGGCCTTTGTAAGTTTCCGCAAACGAGCCGTAGAGGCGGATTTCCGCCCAGTCGGGCTGGCGGCCGAACAGCGTCCTCGCCACCCGGCCGATCCTTGCCGCTCCGGCGGTGTGCGAAGAAGAGGGCCCGACCATGACCGGACCGATAATATCAAAAACCGATCTGAATTTCATAAGTTGAAGTCCTCCTTTGGGACGTTTCCCCTATTTTACATGATTTCGTGATTTTTCTCAAAACACACGTTCGTTGCAAACGCTTTCCCCAATTCAACAAAAACAGCGCACCGGGTTGCCGGTGCGCCTGATTTTATTCGGCAGAGATGATATACGGGTATAGGGGCTGCTTGCCTTCATGGATTTCCACTTCCACGTCCGGATACTGCTCCTCGATGTATGCCGCAAGTTCGTCCGCTCCCTGACGCGTCGCACCCTCCCCGAAGAGGATTGTCACGATTTCCGACCCCTCGTCGACGACCTCGTGGATCAGGGACTCGGTGACACTCTTGAGAGAAGCGTCGGAGTTGACGATTTTCCCTTCGGCCATTCCCATAAAGGAGCCTTTGCGGATTTCAACGCCATCAATGGTCGTGTCACGTACGGCGGTCGTCACCTGTCCGGTCCTGACATGCGAGAATGCTTCTGCCATGGAAGCTGCATTATCGGATACCGGCGCCTCGGGATTAAAGGCAAGGATTGCCGCGAGTCCCTGGGGCACGTTTTTCGTCGGTACGACTGCCGCCTCAATGCCAGATACTTCCGCAGCCTGCTCGGCAGCCATAATGATGTTTTTGTTGTTCGGGAGAATAAGTGCGCGCTCGGCCCCCACTTCCCGTATTGCCCTGACAATGTCTTCCGTAGAAGGGTTCATCGTCTGGCCGCCCTCGATGACGTAAGAGGCGCCGATGCTTCGGAACAGTTCGGCAATCCCCGGTCCCATCGAGACTGTGATGATGGCATACGGATGCTTGGCCGGCTGTTGCGCCGTTTGGGCCGGCTCGTCCTTTTCCAGGATGGCCGTGTGCTGCTCCCGCATGTTCTCGATCTTGATCTTGATGAGGCTGCCATACTTTTTACCGTAGGAAAGCACTTCCCCCGGATCTTCCGAGTGGATATGTACCTTGGCGATCTCGTCGTCCGAAATGACAAGAAGAGAATCTCCATAAGCGCTCAGATCTTCCCGGAACTTCGACTCGTCAAACGGATTATCAGCGGTTTTGTCTTCTTCGAAGCGCACCATGAATTCCGTGCAGTAACCGAACTCGATTTCGGACGTATCCATGAAGCCCTGGATGCTTTTATGATGCTCCGCACTGACAAGATCATCCATTGATGTCTGCGTGGTCACAGGCAATTCTTCGCCTCTGAGGGCGGAAAGGAATCCTTCATAGACAAAGACCAGTCCTTGGCCGCCGCTGTCCACAACGCCGACTTCTTTCAGCACCGGCAGCAGGTCAGGCGTCCGCTTCAGAGAGGCTTTCGCCTCGTCAGTGAGCGCCTCCATCACCTTGATGATGTCCGATTCCGATTCGGCGGTTCCGACCGCTGTTTTCGCGGCATCTTTTGCTACGGTGAGGATCGTTCCTTCCACCGGCTTCATGACTGCCTTATAGGCCGTGTCCACACCGGCCTGGAATGCGCCGGCGAACTCTTTCGCATCAAGCGTTGCATTGTCCTCGATTGCTTTGCCGAACCCCCGGAACAATTGTGACAGGATGACGCCGGAATTTCCGCGCGCCCCCATGAGCAGGCCCTTGGAAAGGGCCTGCGCCGTCCTGCCGATATGGTCCGTTGCCGCCTGTTCCGTTTCTTTGGCGCCGGACGTCATGGACAGATTCATGTTCGTCCCCGTATCGCCGTCTGGCACGGGGAAAACGTTAAGCGAATCGACGAAGTCCGCATTATTGGATAGGTGATGGGAGCCCATCATCACCATTTCCGCAAATCGATGTCCATCTAATTCTTTCATAAACGTTCGCTTCCTCCTTTTACAGGTTCGTCACACGGACTCCCTGGACAAAAATATTGACGGAGTTGACCGTCATTCCCAATTGTTTGCTTAATGTATATTTCACTTTGGATTGGACTTGGTATGCGACCTCTGAAATCTTCACACCATAGCCGACGATGACGTACATGTCGATATGGAGATCTTCTCCGATGGAACGGACAATCACACCTCTGGTGAAGTTTTCTTTCCTCAGGATGTCCGTCAGTCCGTCCCGGATCTGGTGGCGGGATGCCATCCCGACGATTCCATAGCACTCGACCGCTGCTCCCCCGGCCACTTGTGCGATCACGTCATTCGAAATTTCAATAGTGCCGAATTCATTTTTCAGTCCGATCGACATGGTAACGCCTCCTGTGAAGTCCATTTTGGCTAACGTCATTGTACACTACTGCCGGGGAATAGAAAAGACACACAGCATGCTGTTCCTGCAATCCCTGTAAAGTGTTTTTTCTTGATGGCCTCTCTAAACCTGTTGCATCGCCGGCTGATTTGTGCTAAATTATTTTAGTATGTGAGATGGCGAACAGACGGGAATCCGTCTTCATCTTCACCGAAGAGGAGGGAAAAACATGCCTAAAAAATGTGTTATTACAGGCCGCAAAGCAAGCGCCGGCAACAACCGTTCCCACGCAATGAACGCAAACCGCCGCACTTGGGGTGCGAACCTTCAAAAAGTGCGCATCATGGTGGATGGCAAGCCGAAGCGCGTATGGGTTTCCGCACGCGCCCTGAAATCCGGTAAAGTCCAGCGTGTCTGACCTGTTAAATATCGCAAAAAGAAATGCCGAGCTGACCTGAGTCAGCTCGGCATTTTGCTTTTTCTCCGCTTTTTCTTCGCTACCGGCTTTCGTTCCTCACGTTGGAAAAGCTGCAGGCACTTGCGCGCAAAGCTGCTCACCATTTTGGGCAGCTGGAATGTGTACACTCTCATTTCGTCCGCTCCTTTCAGGCATCGGTGCTTCTTACAACCAAACATATGCCTGTCTCGAAAGAGATAGTACATTCACCGCCTCCTGCTTCATTGCTCGTGAAGAGCGTCGTCCCCGGTCTGATTTCCGCATTTACCGCCTCATATCTGAAACCTTCCAGCGTCATTCCGGTCACTGGCCCGCCGAAAGAAAAGAAAGAAATGTACCGGTATTCCCCGCCGTCATGCACTGTATGCCTGCCCGGTCGGAGAAAATAAAGTTCATTGTCCGGATCGAGGATCCTGAATCTGATTTCAGGATGCTTGTCCTGCAGCCGGTAAACCGCATGCATGGCAGACTGGGCGTGGTCGAGCCGCCCGCCCGTCACGCCGGTGAGAGTGACGGTGCCCGGCTGCAGACGAATTGCGCCGGCAAGTGCCAGTTCCGTGTCAGTCTCATCTTTTTCACCGCCGACGCGTATGACCCGGTGCGAAAACGAGGAAATTTCCCGGAACTCTTCCGCTGTGACAGAGTCAAAGTCCCCCACAGAAAGCACCGGCCGGATGCCGGAGCGCACAAGTCGGAGAGCGCCCCGGTCGGCACCGATAAAGACTGTGCCCTCCCTCGTATCGGGACGGATTCCGGCAACACCGGGCCCGCCCGCCACAACCACCGCTTCACGGATCATTGGAGAGCCGAAACTCCCGCTTCGCGAATGGCGGCAATGGCAGCGGCCCGGTCTTCCCTATTGTAAATAGCAGATCCGGCCACGAACACATCCGCCCCCGCCTTGGCACATTCGGCGATCGTGTCCGCAGTGATTCCGCCATCCACTTCAATTTCGGTAGAAAGTCCCCGTTCACGGATCATCGCGCACACTTTGGAAATCTTCGGTACCACTTCACTGATAAATGACTGGCCGCCGAACCCGGGGTTGACCGTCATGAGAAGCACCATATCCAAATCATCGATGACATACTCAAGAACCTCATGAGGAGTGTGGGGATTCAGAACAACTCCCGCCTTTACTCCATGGGAACGGATGAGCTGTACGGTACTGTGGAGATGGGTGCATGCCTCCGCATGCACGGTGATAATGTCCGCCCCGGCTTCAGCAAAGTCGGCGATGTAGCGGTCCGGGTCGGAAATCATCAGATGGACGTCGAGCGGCAGGTCCGTCACAGGCCGCAGCGCCTTCACAATATTCGGTCCCAATGTGATATTCGGCACAAAGTGCCCGTCCATCACATCGATGTGAATGTAGTCGGCTCCCGCCTGTTCCACTTCCCTGACTTCTTCTCCGAGCTTTGCGAAATCGGCGGAAAGGATGGATGGTGCAATTTTAATCATGATGGATACCTCGGCTTTCGGTCTATGATTTCCTGCAAAAACTGTACGTAATGATCATATCTGAACTGTTCGGCTTCACCGGACCCGACGGCCGCCTTTACGGCACATTTCGGCTCTTTCAGATGCAGGCAGCCCCTGAACTTACAGTTTTCGGACAGCTCAGCGAATTCGGCAAAGCATCCGGACAGTTCCTCTTTCTCAAGATGGTCAAAATCAAGCGAGCTGAAGCCCGGCGTATCTGCGACCAGACCGCCGGCGTATTCGATCAGTTCCACGTGCCGGGTCGTATGCCGGCCGCGGCCGAGCGAATCGGAGATTTCATCCGTTTTCAGCTCAAGTTCAGGCATGAGCGTATTGAGCAGCGTGGACTTTCCGACACCTGACTGTCCTGTCAGAACAGTGGTCTTTCCCCTGATGATCGGACCGAGCACCTCTGCAATCTCCCCGTCTCCGATACTGGTTTCCAGCACAGTGTAGCCGATGCTCCGGTAATAATCCGCATACCGCCGTATTTCCGCCGCGGCTTTTTCATCCAGCAGGTCGGTCTTGGTCAGGATGATGACCGGCTCGACCCCGTAGGATTCAATGACCGCAAGAAAACGGTCAAGCAGCTTCGGGGAAAAATTCGGCTCCTTAACAGAAAAGACGAGAAGCGCCTGGTCGACATTGGCGATGGGTGGACGCACAAGCTCATTTTTGCGCTCATGGACATTCACGATGACGGCATCATTCTCGCCGTCTTTCTCGTAATCTACGAAATCGCCGACAAGCAGGGTTACACCTCGAACCCTGAAGACACCGCGCCCTTTGCTGCGCACCGTCTCACCGTTGTCATACAAATAGTAGAACCCGCTCAGTGCCTTGCGGATCTGGCCTTGTTTCAAATTTTCACCTTCCCTTTCCGAAATGTGCCGGTTGCCATGTTCATCACCGGTTACTCATATGGAATTGTTTCTTCATCGATCGTCTCTCCGTCCCGGACGATCTTGTAGGCGCCGGTCTGCCCCTCGCTGATCTCTATGCGGATTCGCCGCGTCTCATCGGCAGTGATCGCAAAGGATTCAGCCGGCTCGTCCATCGTTCTGGAATTGTCACGGATGTAGATCTCCACGGCTTGTTCCGCACCCTCCTCAGCCGGCTCGTACGGGATCGTGATCGCCTGGATATACGTTTTCACCGGCTTTGCCTCCGGGCCTTTTGACAGGACAACTTCTATTGTGCTGCCTTTTTCAAGCTCCGTTTCGGCTTCCGGCTCCTGGGAGATCACACGTCCGGCCTCGACGTTGCCGGACGCTTCTTCTGCCACAATCCGGATATTGAAGCCGGAGCGTTTGGCATAATCGTTCAGCTGCTGTTCATCGAATCCGGCCAGGTTTTCGGTCTGGATCATTTCGACGCCCTTGCTGACCGTCAGTACCAGGTCGGTCTGTGAAGGGGCGACCTCCTCGCCGGCTTCCGGTTCCTGGCTGATGATGGTGCCCTGCGCTTCCTCTGAGAACACTTCATTTACTTCTACTTTCCGGAACCCGTAATCTTCGATGACATCGGAGATGGACTCATAGTCACGGCCTGTAAAGTCGGTCAGCTCCACTTTTTCCGGGCCCAAGCTAACCACAAGGTCGATGGTTTCTCCCTCATCGCGGATGCGGCCGGCCTGCGGGCTCGTCCGGATCACGGACCCTTCCTCGATATCCGTTGAATGTTCTTCGTTCAATTCACCGGAGAGGAATCCGCTGTCTTCAAGCTCTGCCGATGCTTCTTCAACAGTCATGCCGGAAACATCCGGCACTTCGGCCTGTCTGGTTCCGATCACCCCGGTGATATAGAGGACAATGCCTGCAATCAGGGTGAGCAGGAGGAGGCCGGCCAATACGAATGGCCACTTTTTCCGTTTTTTCTTTTGCGGTTTCTGTAGCTCACCGGCAGGCTCCTTCGGAAGCGGCGCGACCGGCTTGGAAGCGATGGTGTTTTCTGTATCGGGCTCTTCCCTTATGATCGGGATGGCCTTTGTCGCCTCCTCGTCGATCGGCGGCGGCTCAAACGGGGCTTCGTCTGCCCGTTCGGGTGACAAGACGGTATAAAGGTCCCTGAGCATCGCATCCGCGGACGGATAACGGGCAGCCGGATCTTTGGCGGTCGCTTTCAGGATGACATTTTCAAGACTCTGCGGAATGTCCGGCCTGAGCGCCCGGACTGAAGGAGTCTGTTCTTGAAGATGCTTCAGTGCGATGGAGACAGCCGATTCTCCAGAGAATGGCAATTTTCCCGTCAGCATCTCAAACAGTACGATTCCAAGCGAGTAAATATCCGTTCGCTTCGTCGCCATTCCGCCGCGCGCCTGCTCGGGGGACAGATAGTGGACCGTTCCCATCACCGAGTTGGTCCGTGTGAGCGCTGTGGCGGACAGTGCCATGGCAATCCCGAAATCAGTGAGTTTCACCTGACCGCCGCGGTCCATCAGGATATTTTGCGGTTTGACGTCCCTGTGAATGATGCCATGTATGTGCGCCGCGGTGATTCCCGAGCATAATTGCTTCATGATTTCCACGGCTTCCGCCGGGTCAAGCGGGGCATAGTCTTTGATGTATTCCTTGAGGGTCTGTCCCTCCACATATTCCATAACGAGATACTGCAGGTCCCCGTCTTCGCCGACGTCGTAGATGTTCACGATATTCGGATGGACAAGCGAAGTGGCCGACAGTGCTTCACGCTGAAACCTTTTCCTCAATTCGTCTTCGTCAGAGAAATCCTGTCTGAGGACCTTGATGGCCACAGGGCGGTCCAAAATGACATCCTGCGCCAGGTAGACAGTGGACATGCCGCCTCCGCCCAGCAGGCCGAGGACTTCATAACGTCCGCTGATTCGTTTTCCGATCATCCGGCATCAGCCTCCCGGACGCCATTATCAATCAGAATGACAGAAATGTTGTCTTCGCCGCCCCGTTCGTTTGCCAGATCGACCAGTGAATCCGCCCGCTCGGTTGCGGTACCCTTCCCGGCTACCGTCTCTGCCATCTCATTCTCTCCCAGTTTGTTGCTAAGACCGTCGGAACAGAGCAGCAACGCACTCCCTTCCGGCAGCCTGAGGGGGATGATGTCAGGTTCCACCGATTCATCCGTGCCCAGCGCCTTTATGATAAAGTTCCTTTTTGGGTGGATGCGCGCTTCCTCTTCGGTAATTTCCCCGGAATCGACAAGCAGGCTGACAAGGGAATGATCTTTCGTCACCTGCTCGAACCCTTCAGATCCGAGCCTGTAGGTCCGGCTGTCCCCGATATGGCAGAGGGTCACTTCTTCCCCGGCTATCACTGCGGCTTCGATGGTTGTCCCCATGCCCCGGCATTCTTCATTGAAACGAGCATGTTCGAGGAGGTCACGATTCAGCCTTTCTGTCACATCGGCAAGCCAGATGGACCGGCCGTCATCTGTCTTAAGGTTGGTCAGATCAGCCCTTACGAATTCTTCACCAAACCCTTCGACGGCCATCCGGCTCGCCGTGTCACCGCTTTTATGGCCGCCCATCCCGTCTGCGACAACAGCCAGCATGAACCGGCCGCCTTCTCTTGTGAAGATGCCGGTCCGGTCTTCATTGATGCGTCTTTTCATCCCGACATGTGTCCGGACTGCTACTTCCACTTTGACTCCCCCGTTTCCATTTGCGGACGACCGGAAATTTCCGGTTCAGTCCGCCGGCTTATTCAGGTTTTCTGAAGGCGGCTACAAAAAATCCATCGCCGCCGAAATCCTGCGGCAGAACCTGCAACATGCCGTCCTCATAGCGAAGATTTTCCGGCATGGATTCCTTGAGATCCACACGTTCAAGGTCCGGACGGGATTCGAGGAATGCCTCGGCCGTCAGGCGATTTTCTTCTCTGTCGACCGTGCAGGTGCTGTATACGAGCAGGCCGCCGGGCTTCAGGAGTTGATAAGCCTCCTCCAGCAGACTCTTCTGGATATCGGGCAGTTTGCCTATCTCATCTTCCGTCTTTGAATATTTGATATCCGGCTTCCTGCGGATGACACCGAGCCCGCTGCACGGTGCATCCACGAGGATCCGGTCAAAGGATTTATGCTCAAGGGTTCTTGAAAGTTCCCGGCTGTCCGCAGAACCTGTACGGATATTTTCCAGGCCCAGACGCGAAGCGTTTTGGGTGATGAGTTTCACCTTATGCGGATGGAGGTCAAATGCCCGGACTTCGCCGGTGTTATCCATACGTTCGGCAATATGGGTCGTTTTTCCGCCCGGTGCCGCGCACATGTCCAGCACCGACATGTCCGGCCCCGGGTCCAGCGCCATAACCGGAAGCATCGAGCTCTCGTCCTGTATGGTGACGAAACCTTCCCGGAAAGCACGGCTCCTTGCAGCATTCCTTCCGAGGATCCGGACGGCGTCCGGTACAATCGGACTCGGCTCAGCCATGAAGCCTTCCTCACCGAGCATGTCCAGTACTTCTTCCCGCGAGGCCTTTGTCCGGTTGACCCTCAGTGTCTGCAACGGAGGTTCATTGTTCGCAAGCGCCATTTCACGCGCCGTCTCTCTGCCATACTGTTCCGCCCAGCGTCTGATCATCCACTCGGGATGGCTCGTTTCGATTGCGGTCTTTTCTTCCCAGGTCAGTCCGGGCCCGATTTTCCTGGGACCTTTCCTGAGAAAAGAGCGGAGAATGCCGTTAACAAGCGAGGCGATTCCTTTATGGCCGCGACGCTTGGCAATCTCCACCGCTTCACTCACCGCTGCATGCGGGGGTATCTTTGTGAGATACACAATCTGGTAGACCGAGAGTCTCAGAAGTTCACGCACCCAATCCTCAAGCTTGCCCCGCACCAGCGGCTCCAGGTGGTAGTCAAGGGTCATCCGGCGCTGCAAAGTGCCGTATGTCAGTTCAGTCAGCAGGGACCGATCCTTGTCATCCAGGCCGTACGTTTCAATCGTTCGATTCAGCAGCAGGTTGCTGTAGGCCTGATCGCGCTCGACCGCCAGCAGGATGCTGAGTGCCGCATCCCTTACGTTCCCGTCCCATCTTTTCTCTTTTTTGCGGCTCATTCGAAACGGTCTCCCGCTTTGATATGGGACCCGGCCCCGTTCAAGAAGCCGCGGGCCTCCATCCGCTTTTTGCCGGAAGGCTGCAACTCAAGGAGCCGGACGGAGGTTCCGTCGCCGGCCTGAACGGTGATTGCACCATCATCCACAGAAATAATCTCACCGGCGGATGCGCCTGGTTTTCCGGGAGCCTTTTCGGCACGCCAGATTTTCACGGGCTTCCCGTCGAGTTCCGTATAAGCGACCGGCCACGGGCTGAGGCCGCGGATCTGATTGTGCACCGCATTTCCCGGCATCATCCAGTCGATGCGCTCCTGTTCCCGTTTGATGTTGCCCGCGAACGTTGCTTTTTCATGGTCCTGGGGGATGCGCTCATTCGTCCCGGCAATAACTGAAGGGAGCGTTTCTTTCAGAAGGATGGTTCCGGCTTCCGAAAGCCGGTCGAACAGCTCGCCGGTATTGTCATTTTCGCCAATCGGAACGCGCACCTGGGAAATGATGTCGCCAGCGTCCAGCTTTTCAGCCATATACATGATTGTCACGCCTGTTTCTTCCCTGCCGTCGATGATGGCTTGATGGATCGGCGCTCCGCCCCTGTATTCAGGTAGCAGTGATGCATGGACATTCAGGCAGCCGAGCGGCGGGGCGTCAAGCAGCTCGTTCGGGAGGATCTGCCCGAAAGCGGCCGTGATGATCAGGTCCGGCTCCATTGAGAGGATTTCATTCAGCTCCTCTGAGCCTTTCAGCTTGCCCGGCTGGATAACCGGAAGTCCGAGCCGCAGCGCTTCCTCCTTGACCGGGGGCGGCGTAAGAACCCGCTTCCGTCCGACAGGCCGGTCCGGCTGGGTAACCGCAGCCAGGAGGTCATAGCCCTCTTCATGGAGCATGCGGAGAATCGGAACGGAAAAGTCAGGAGTTCCCATGAATACGATTCGCGTCATTCCTCTTCCTCCTCCTCTCCTGCCGCTTCCAGTTCCTCTTCCGGAACGACTCGGATGATCTTCGAGTCGAACAGGATGCCGTCCAGATGGTCAATCTCATGAAGGATCGCTCTCGCTTCGTAATCTTCCGTTTCCAGTTCATACCACGATCCGTCGCGGTCTTGGGCGTGCACCTTCACATAATAAGGCCTCTCCACTTCTCCATAGAGGCCGGGAAAACTGAGGCAGCCTTCCACTTCTGTTTCCTTTCCGCCCGTCGCGACAACCTCCGGGTTGATCAGCCAGATCGGGTCCTGGCCCTCGCCGAGATCGACGATGGCCGCGCGGATGGACTCACCGACCTGAGGTGCAGCGATACCGATGCCATCTGCATCGATCATCGTCTCGTACATATCGTCCAAAAGCGCCTGCAGCCCGCCACCGAAATCGGTGACCGGCTTGCAGGATTCCGTCAGTATCGGGGACGGATGTTGAACAATTTCAAGGATTGCCATAGATGATTCCCCATTTCCGTTGCCGGGATCAGCTGATGGTAGAAGGATTCATGTCAATTGACATCAGAATGCCTTCCTTCATCCAACTGCTTCTGTAGATCTTCACAAGATCCGTCAGAACCCCGGCCAGCTTCGGTTCTTTTTTGTATTTTATCAGACATTGATAGCGATATCTATTGTTCACACGGGCCACTTCGGCGGACGTCGGGCCGATGATCACTGTATCCGGACCCAGTTTTCCGGACAGGTAACGCACGGCATTGCCGGCGGTTTCCGACACCTTGATCAGGTCTTCATGAGAGAATTGAATCAGTGCCACAAAATAGAATGGCGGGTAGGAATACCGCTTGCGGTTCCCCATTTCAATCGCATAGAACGGCTCGTAGGCCTGGTCTTTCGCCAGCTCCACTGCATAGTGTTCCGGAGCGTAAGTCTGGACGACAACCTCTCCCTCTTTTTCATGTCGTCCCGCACGGCCGCTCACTTGCGTCAGCAGCTGGAACGTTTTCTCGGCCGCCCTGAAGTCGGAAAGGCGGAGCATCGTATCCGCAGACAAAACGCCGACAAGCGTGATGTTCGGAAAATCCAGGCCTTTTGCAATCATTTGGGTTCCGAGCAGGATGTCTGCCTCACCATCTCCGAATTGCCGGAGAAGACGCTCGTGGGCGCCTTTCTGGCGTGTCGTATCCACGTCCATCCGCAGTACGCGCGCTTCCGGGAACAACCGGTGAAGCTCCTCCTGCACTTTCTGGGTGCCTGTCCCGAAAAAGCGGATATGTTCACTTCCGCATTCTGGGCAGGTGAGCGGAACCTGCTCCTCGTGACCGCAATAATGGCACTGAAGCCGCTCCGTCGCCCTATGGTAGGTAAGAGAGATATCACAGTTCGGACACTGGACGGACGTTCCGCAGTCACGGCAGAGCACAAAAGAAGAATACCCCCTCCTGTTAAGGAAAAGCACGGTCTGCTCGCCTTTTTCCAGCCTGTCGCGGATGGCCTCTGCAAGCGCCACCGAGAACATCGAGCGGTTGCCGTTTTTCAGTTCCTCGCGCATATCCACGACCTGCACTTCAGGGAGCGGCTGTTTTTTTGCCCGCTCGGTCAGGGTGAGCAGCGAGTAGACGCCTTTGTGGGCGCGAGCATACGATTCAAGAGCTGGCGTGGCGCTTCCCAATATGACCGGGCAGCCATGTTCCTGCGAGCGACGGATTGCCACATCCCGTGCATGGTAGCGCGGGCTGTCCTCCTGTTTGTAGCTGGATTCGTGCTCTTCATCCAGGATGATGACGCCCAGGTTTCTGAACGGTGCAAAAATGGCGGAACGCGCACCGACCACCACCTTTACTTCCCCTCGCTGGATTTTCCGCCATTCATCATATTTTTCCCCTGCCGACAGCCCGCTGTGCATGACGGCGACCATCGGGCCGAAACGCCTTTTGAAGCGTGATGTAATCTGGGGCGTCAATGAAATTTCCGGCACGAGGACGATTGCTTCCTTGCCGAGGTCCAGCACTTGGCGGATCACCTGCATGTACACCTCTGTCTTGCCGCTCCCCGTCACACCATGAAGGAGAAACGTTTCGTCCCGCCCGGCATCGACCGCTTCGCCGATCTTCCCGACGGCTGTGGCCTGCTCTTCCGTCAGCGGCCCGGGCAGGCCGCCGCTTTCCGGCATGAGGCCGGACTCCGGCTTCCGGTATACTTCCTCCTCCGTCTCGCGGGCAGCACCCTTGTCAACAAGTGCCTTGATGGTCGCGCGTGTCGTGCCGGCGGACTCCATCACATCTTTTGACGGAACGGACATGCCGATATGGGTTTCCATCCAATCAATCAGCTCCGCCTGACGGCTCGCCGACTTCGGAAGGGATTCCCTGATCTCCCTCAGCCGGTCCGGCCCGCCGATATGGAGCACCTTTTCTTTTTTGATGTTCGTCCTCTGCCTGACCACAGTTTCGATCGACACCGCCCCTCCTGCAGCCAGCTGCTTTAAAGCGGGCAACAGCCGGTCCCCGAATTCCTTGACTGGCACAACCCGCCGGTTCCGGGCAATTGCGGCCACTTCCCCGGCAAGCTTTTCCGGCTCAAGGATATGGACGGTTTTTTCGTACTTTGCCCGGAGCGCGGAAGGGAGCATCGCCTGGAGTGCATCAATTTCAAAGCAGAGAGTTGTCTGCTTCATCCAGTCAGCTAGACGAAGCATCTCCCCGGTCAGCACCGGTTCGGGATCCAGCAGTTCGTCGATCGGTTTCAGCCGGGAATCCGGCACGTCGCTTTCTTCTTTTATACCGATGACGAACCCGAGCACTTTCCGGTTGCCGAAAGGGACCCTCACACGCGCACCCGGTTCGATGACCTCCTCCATCCTCTCCGGCACGGCATAGTCGAATGGCCGGTCAACGGGATGCGCCGAAACATCCGTGATGACTTCAGCGATCATCCTGCTCACCCCCGAATATCCGGCGGAGGAGCTTCATAGCAAGTGCTTTTTTTTCCGTGGCCGGGAACGTTACTTCCGTTCCATCCCGGCCGAACAGTGTCACGACATTTGTATCGCTGCCGAACACTCCTGTCGGTGCGGTCACGTCGTTGGCGATGATGTAATCGAGGTTTTTGCGTTCGAGTTTGCCCCTGGCATATTCCGCAACCCGATCCGTTTCTGCAGCGAATCCGATAAGGCACTGGCCGTCTTTTTGTTCACCGAGCGTTTTAAGGATATCCGCAGTCCGCTCGAGTTCAAGGACGGAATCCCCCTCCTGCTTTTTCATCTTGCCGCTTTGGACGGTTTTCGGCCGGTAGTCGGCGACGGCCGCCGCTTTGATCACGACATCGGCCGTGCCATATTCCGCCAGCACCGCGTCAAGCATTTCCGCCGCGCTTTCCACCTGTACCGTCCTGATCCCCTTGGGAACCTGAAGTCCGACAGGACCTGAGACAAGCACTGTTTCAGCGCCGAGCCTTGAAGCGGCTTCGGCCATCGCGTAGCCCATCTTCCCGCTCGAGAAATTCGACAGATACCGGACCGGATCGATCCGTTCCCTCGTCGGCCCGGCCGTGACGACCACTTTCTTGCCGGCAAGAAGGGGCGTTTCGGAGCGGCTCCCTTCCCTGAAATGCTGTTCCGCCAGCTCTGTGATCCGCTCGGGCTCTTCCAGCCGTCCCTTTCCGACATATCCGCAGGCAAGGAATCCTTCCGACGGCTCGATGAACCGGTAGCCGTCATTGTGAAGACGGTCGATATTTCGCATCACTGCGGGATGGGCATACATATGTACATTCATCGCAGGTGCGATCCAGACGTCGGATGTGGCTGCCAGCAGTGTCGTTGTCACCATGTCATCCGCGATGCCGTTTGCGAGCTTGCCGATCACATTTGCCGTCGCCGGGGCAACGATGATGAGGTCCGCCCAATCCGCCAGGTCGATATGGGCGATCACCGAAGAATCTTTTTCGTCGAACGTATCCGTGTAGACATCATTGCGGGACATCACCTGGAAGGTCAGCGGTGTCACGAATTCCGCAGCGGATTCCGTCATGATCACCTTGACCACCGCCCCCGCCTGAGACAGCTTGCTGACAAGCGCAACTGCTTTATATACAGCGATTCCCCCTGTGACACAAAGAAGGATATGTTTGTTTTTCAGCATCCTTTTGTCTTCCTTTCGAATGAAAACTCCCAGGAAAAAGATTCTCCGGGAGTTTTCATTGTGCATATCTTACATTTCGTCTTCGTATTGGATGTTGGCGTCGGAAGCCTGCTTTTCGAGCACGCCTTCCGCGACTTCCTCAAGAGCCATGCCGACAAACTTTTCGGCGTCGTATTTCTCGAGAAGGAGATTGTCTTTGGCCTGGATTTCACGTGCACGCTTGGCGGCAAGGCTCACCAAGGTATATTTGGAGTCGATCTGCTTTTTGAGCGAGTCGATGGATGGATAAAGCATCATTGCGGATCATTCCCTTCCAGCATCAGTTTGTATCGTTCTTCAACTCGGGTGCGGCGGCAGTGCTCGGCTGTGATGATGGCATTGATCCGGTCGCACGCCCTGCCGACCTCATCATTCTCGACGACATAATCGTAGAGATGCATCATTTCCAGCTCTTCCTTCGCTTTGCCGATGCGGTTGCGGATGACTTCATCGGTCTCCGTGCCGCGGCCGATCAGGCGCTGTTCCAGCTCCGTCAGGTTAGGAGGAGCCAGGAAAATGAACACACCGTCCGGCATCTTCTCCCGGACTTTCGATGCGCCGACAACCTCGATTTCCAGGAACACGTCCCGCCCCGCGTCGAGAGTCTCATTGACGTAATCCAGCGGAGTGCCGTAATAGTTCCCGACATACTCCGCGTACTCCAGCAGCCGTCCTTCCCGGATCAGCTGCTCAAATTCTTCGCGCTTCTTGAAAAAGTAATCCTTTCCGTCCACCTCGCCTTCCCGCGGGTTGCGGGTGGTCATGGAGATGGAGTATTCGTAGTTCGTGTCCGGCTGTGAAAACAGCTCCTTGCGCACCGTGCCTTTTCCGACGCCGGATGGCCCCGAAAGGACAATGAGCAGGCCGCGTCCTTTTTTCATAAACGTTGATCCCTCTGCAGTCAGTTTTTCCGCCTTCCGGCATACCGGTCAAGGGCGGAACCGTTTTTGGATGATGTCGCAATTATACCATATCCCTCCGCATGAATGCTAAAATGGAAACAAACGCAATGAAAGAGGCAATCAAATGGCTTTTGACGGATTATTTATGATGGCAATGACCCAGGAACTCCGGCAGCTTACCGGCGGCCGGATCTCCAAGATTCAGCAGCCGAACAATCAGGAGCTGCTTTTTACCATTCGTGCCGGCAGGACCAACCACCGGCTCCTTGTATCGGTCCACCCGTCCTACTCGAGGATCCATCTTACGGAAGAACCAATCGACACACCTTCGCAGCCCCCGACGTTCTGCATGTTTCTCCGCAAGCATCTCGAGGGCGGGATTATCACGGGCATCCGCCAGACGGGTGCGGATCGGATCGTCACCTTCACGGTCCGGGGAAGGGACGAGATCGGCGATGACACCGTGCGGGAACTTCATGTCGAGGTGATGGGCCGGCATTCCAACCTGATCCTGACCGATCCGGGGCGGAATCTGATTCTCGATAGTCTGAAGCACCTTCCGCCTTCTGTAAACAGCTACCGGACTGTGCTTCCGGGACAGCCTTATGTCCCCGCGCCGCCACAGGACAAGCTGGACCCGGTTGGCGCAAACGATGCAGAGATCGCGGAAATCCTAGGAGATGCGGACACTGCAGGTTCGATTTTCCGGCGGATCGGCGGGTTCTCGCCGCTCCACGCAGAAGAACTGCTGTTCCGGACGGCAGGCATGGCGCCGGCCGATAAGCTCTCGTCCTACCGCTCTTATATAGAAGATTTCAAGTCGGGAGGCGCTCAGCCGACATTGTGCGAGGCGGGCGGCAAGGTCTACTTCTCCGCGAATCCTCTCCGCCATCTCGACGGCGAAACGAGGGACTATCCTTCCCTATCCTCACTCCTTGATAAAGTGTTCCATACAAAGGCGGAGCGGGACCGGGTCAAGCAGCAGGCCGGCGATCTTGAGCGGTGGCTGATGAATGAAATCCAGAAACTGAAAAACAAGATGATCAAGCTCAGGGACGAGCAGGACCAGGCCGGCAAGCTCGACCGTCACCAACTGTTCGGCGAACTCGTCACCGCCAACCTGTATCAGATCCGGAAAGGCGACAGCTCCCTCGAAGCGGTCAACTACTATGACGAGAACGGCGCCACCGTCACCATTCCGCTTGACCCGAGACTGACGCCCGCTGAGAACGCGCAGCGCTATTACTCCAAGTACAACAAGGCAAAGCACGCGCTCGTAAAAATTGCCGAGCAACTGGAAAAAGCGGAAGAAGATATCGGATACTTTGAATCCCTCCTCCAGCAAGTCATCCAAGGCTCCGCAACGGATATCGAGGAAATACGGGATGAACTTGCCGATCAGGGCTTCATGAAAGCACGCCGTCTCAAGAAAAAGAAAAAGGACACACGACCGGCTCCGGATGCATTCGTTTCGAGTTCCGGCGTGCCGATTTCCGTCGGCAAAAACAACAAGCAAAACGACTACCTGACATTCAAGCTGGCGAAGCGCAGCGAGATCTGGCTCCACACCAAGGATATCCCGGGATCCCATGTCGTCATTCATTCGGATTCTCCGGATGACCAAACGATCCGGGAAGCCTCATCACTTGCGGCCTACTTCAGCAAAGCCCGTGAGTCGTCTTCTGTCCCGGTCGACTACACCGAAGTGCGCCATGTGAAAAAGCCGAACGGATCCAAGCCGGGCTTCGTCATCTATTTTGAACAGAAGACAACCTTCGCAGACCCGGATGAGGATCTTGTGAAAAAACTCCGGAAGTGACTTATAACAGGGGTGGTATCACCTGACCCCGGAAAGCATAAGACAAGGGCTCTGTCCGCCAAATGCGGCAGCCCTTTTTTGCGTTGCCATTAATTCTCTCCCCCCGGATGATCGTCCATGATCGGGACTATCTGCTCACATACGATAAAATAGCATGCCTGTCTTTGCCGGTTATGCATAAACCAATAGAGAAAGGAAAGTCAGCACGATGGGCAAATGCGTCAAACCTTCAGATCCAGCCAGCATTCCGAAGTTTATGGATCCACTGCCTAAGCCCTCTGTCGCGATGCCGGTCCGGCACGATGATTATCCCGACGGCTCTTATTATGAGCTGGAAATGAAGGAGGGAATGCACCGCTATCACAAGAACTTCCCCAAAACGAAAATTTGGGGATATGACGGTCTCGTCCCAGGACCGACAATCGAAGCCAGTAAAGATAAAACCACCTACGTCAAGTACATGAACAATCTTCCGGATAAACATTTTCTCCCGCTCGACCGGACCCTTCACTCATCGATCGATACGGCAGACGTCCGGACCGTTGTCCACCTCCACGGCGCAAACGTGGACTGGGAAAGTGACGGCCACCCCGAAGCCTGGTACACGAAAAACTATGAACGAACCGGCCCGACATTCAAACGGCAAGTGCACGCCTACACGAACCACCAGCAAGGCGCAACACTCTGGTATCATGACCATGCGATGTCACTCACACGTCTGAACGTCTATGCCGGCCTGGCAGGCTTCTACCTGCTTCGCGATGCGCTGGAAGACCGACTCGGACTGCCTTCGGGCGATTATGAAATCCCCATGATGATCCAGGACCGCTCATTTAATGAGGACGGATCGTTATTTTACCCCGACTCCCCGCCGTTTCCCGTATCGGTTCGTCCTTCCATCACCCCGGGAGTGCTCGGAGACACTATTGCCGTAAACGGAAAGCTCTGGCCTTACCTGAACGTTGAACCGAGAAAATACAGATTCCGCATCCTCAATGCCTCCAACCGGCGGGGGTACTCCCTGCGCTTATCGAACGGGGGCACCTTCCGTCAGATCGGAACTGACGGGGGTCTGCTTGAAGCGCCTGTCGAACTGACTTCTATCGCCCTGCTTCCGGCAGAAAGGTGCGATGTCATCATCGACTTCTCGACGATGCAGGGCCAGACAATCACCCTGCTGAACGAAGATCCTGAGTTTGAGCTCAATGAGCATACCGGGGTCGTCATGCAATTCTCTGTCTGCCGGCCGCTGAACGACGAGGATAACAGCCGGGTTCCGGAAACCCTTCATCCGGATATGGGGTTGCATACCGAGCATGCGCACATCATCCGAAACCTGCCTCTGACGGCTACGACTGATGAATACGGACGCCCGATGCTTATGCTGAATGGTCATATGTATCATGACCCGGCATCTGAAAAACCATCACTCGACAGCATTGAAATCTGGAACTTTATCAATACGACGCCGATCCAGCACCCGATCCATCTCCACCTGATTCAATTCAAAGTCCTTGAACGCCGTCCTTTCAACGTAGATGTCTTCACAAACACCGGTGAAATCGAATGGACCGGTCCCGCAGAGCCACCTCGGGAATACGAGCGCGGATGGAAGGATGTTGTCAGGGCCGATGTGGGCATGGTGACATCGATTGCCATGCACTGGAAGGACCATGTGGGCAACTACATTTGGCACTGCCACTTCCTGGAGCATGAAGACCATGATATGATGCGTCCGATCCGGATCATCGAGGACGCCCATCCTGTTCAACTCCCCCATGCGGTCGCCTCTAATCAGCCAGATTCCCACGCAAAGCCGGCAAATAAAGCGTCTCAAAACGATGGGATGGGGACAGAATCCTTCACCGGTGAAATCAATGCGGAATCCCCACTCGCCTCCGGAGAACCGGACCGCCGGAAATGTTCACACGAAGAGATCTCCAAAAAGCTGAAAATTGATTGCGCCGTCCCGCCGGCTCCCGGATCCAAGGAAAACGAAAATCCGGAAGAAAGCGGAATATCCGGAAGGAAACCATCACTCAAACGCTCACCTTGCAACTGCCGCCGTTGCCGCAACAGGCGAAAGAGAAAAATCTGAAGTAACCCAAAAAGCCGATGACGGATTTTATCCCGTTCATCGGCTTTTTTCGTTGCCTTCTGCGATTAGAGTCCGCCTATTTTCAGTTTGCCGTGCCAGTCGTGCAATCCTGGCAGCGAATCGGCCGGAATGGCGCCCGAGTCGGCTGCCGCATTTGCAAGGGCATCAAAATCGGTGAGGCTGTGGTGCGAAAGACCGGCCTCTTTAAAATTCTTTACCGCCTTTTCCAGTCCGTATGTAAAGATCGATACAACTCCAAGGACATCTGCGCCCGCCTCCTTGGCCGCGGCTGCAGCGGTCAGGCTACTGCCGCCTGTTGAAATCAGGTCCTCGATGATCACTGTCCGGCTTCCTTCTTTCAGTTCCCCTTCGATCTGATTGCCGCGTCCATGGCCTTTCGGCTTAGACCGGATATAGATCATCGGCTTGTCCATCAGGTCGCTCACCCAGGCCGCATGGGGAATGCCCGCGGTCGCGGTCCCTGCGATCACTTCCGCTTCCGGATACTCAGCCAGGATCAATTCTGCCAGCCCCTTCGCGATGCGCTTCCTCACTTCCGGATAAGACATCGTCAAGCGGTTGTCGCAATAAATCGGCGACTGGATGCCCGAAGCCCATGTGAATGGTTGGTCCGGGCTGAATCGCACGGCTCCGATCGAAAGGAGCGCCTCTGCTGTTTCTCTTTTTAGTGACATATCAACTTTCCTCCCATTGCCGTTTCACGGTTTCATAGGCGGCAGCCGGATCGGCAGCCCGCGTGATGGCACGCCCGACCACGATGTGCGTCGAACCCGCCCGGGCGGCATCTGCCGGAGTGGCGACCCGCTTCTGGTCGTGTGTATCATCGTCCGCCAGCCGGATACCCGGAGTCACTTTCAGAAATTCTTCTCCGCAGGCATCCCGGATGGCCGACGCTTCAAGAACCGAACAGACGACGCCGTCCAGTCCGGCCTCATCGGCGAGACGGGCGTAGCGGACAACAGAATCCATCAGTATGCCGGGAATCCCCTGCTCGCGGTTCATCTGCTCTTCCCCTGTGGAAGTCAGTTGAGTGACGGCGATCAGTTCCGGGCGTTTCTGGCCGGGGGGCGTTCCGGCTTCCAGGCCGTCCAGCGCCCGCCTCATCATGTCGCTGCCTCCGGCTGCATGGACATTCACCAAATCCGCTCCGACACGGGCGAGTCCTTCCATCGCCCGGCCTACGGTGTTCGGTATATCATGCAACTTCAGGTCAAGGAACACATCATGTCCCCTGTCTTTCAGTTTGCCCACGATGCCCGGCCCGTTCTGGAGATACAGTTCCATGCCCACCTTCACCCACAGGCCGGACGGCATCCTGTCCAGAAATCCGAGTGCTTCGTCCGGCGACGGAAAATCCAGTGCGATAATCGGCGTTCGCTTCATATTCTGTGGCTCCTTCCGATAAGCTGAGTCACGTTCCCGATTCCCAGTTCGTCCAGGCGATCCGGGAGGGCATCGATCAGGTTCGGGCAAACAAAATGATCGACGAAATTTGCTGTGCCGACGGCAACCGCAGTGGCGCCGGCCGACATGAAGTTGATGACATCGTCCACATCGGAGATCCCGCCCATCCCGATCACAGGAATCGAGACACTCCGTGACACTTCATACACCATGCGCAGCGCGACCGGCTTGACCGCTGGACCGGAAAGACCGCCTGTGCCATTTGCAATGACAGGTTTTCCCGTCCGGGGATCGAACCTCATGCCGACAAGTGTGTTGATGAGCGTGAGTCCGTCCGCTCCTCCCGCTTCAGCCGCCCGGGCGATCTCGGTGACATCGGTGACGTTCGGGGACAGCTTGACATAAACAGGAACAGCCGACACCGCCTTCACTGCCCGGGTGAGTTCCCCGGCAACCTCCGGATCCGTCCCGAATGTGATGCCGCCGCACTTGACGTTCGGGCAAGAAATGTTCAGTTCAAGCGCCCGGACGTTCGGGACGTTGGAGATGCGCTCGGCGACCGCGACGTAATCTTCCGTCTCTGAGCCCGCGACGTTCGCGATGATCGGAACGTCGTACTGCTCCAGCCACGGCAATTCTTCAGTGACGACTTTTTCGAGCCCCGGGTTCTGGAGACCGATTGCATTCAGCATCCCCGCCGGCGTCTCGGCGACGCGTGGTGTCGGATTTCCGAACCTTGGTTCAAGAGTCGTCGCTTTCACCATGATGGCACCAAGCTTTGACAGATCGTACAGCTGTGCATATTCCCTGCCAAATCCGAAGCAGCCGCTTGCCGGCATGATCGGGTTTTTCAGTGTGAGTCCAGGAAGCTCCACCTGAAGACGGCTCATATCGTCACCACCCCCGCCTTGAATACCGGGCCGTCCGAACAAACCTTTACATAGCCCCTGTCGTTTGAATCGGTATGGCAGACACAGGCGAAGCAAGCACCGATGCCGCAGCCCATCCGTTCCTCGAAACTCAGATAGCCTTCCGTGCCGGCCATCCCCTCCGCGACTGCTTTCAGCATCGGGACCGGACCGCAACTGTAATACACGCCAAACTCGTGACCGAGTTTGGCCAGAACATCGGTCACGAACCCTTTTGTGCCGCGCGATCCGTCGACCGTCGCGATATGGGTTTCGCCCAGCCGGCTGAATTTCTCTTCGTAAAAAACGACATCGTCCGACTGGAAGCCGAGCACATGGACCGGCTCGACGCCCGCTTCCTTCAGTTGTTTGGACAGGCCGTAAAGCGGCGGGACGCCGATTCCTCCACCGACGAGGAGCGCCTTCGTTCCCGGAGCAGCCGCCCTGACAGGGAATCCGTTCCCGAGCGGTCCGAGAACATCCGCGGTTCCGTGTGGGCTTTTTTCCGAAATCAGGCGGGTCCCGCAGCCTTCCGCACGATAAATCAGCGTGATTCTGCCATTGCCGTAGTCGGCAATACTGATCGGCCTCCGGAGAAGCGGATCCATCGTCTCTCCCGCCTTCACGTGAATAAATCTGCCGGGTTCCCGGATTTCATCGGCCAGCTTCCCCTCGAGGACCAGTTCGTAAATATTCCGGGCAATTTCCCTTTGTTCAGCAACTTTCATCCGTTCGTTTCGGATCATGAATGGACCTCCCGGGCAGGCATCGCTTCACGCGGAAGCATCGCCTCGGCCGAGAACGTCATCGATTCAAGGACACGCAGCACGGCTTTGGCCGTGTCAAGTGACGTCATGCACGGGATGCCGTTTTCTACGGATTCACGTCGGATGCGGAACCCGTCCCGCTCAGGCTGCTTGCCTTTTGTGAGCGTGTTGATGATAAACTGCGCTTCCCCTGTCTGGATCACGTCGATCAGCGTCTTTCCTTCCCCGCCGATCTTCCCGACCGTCCTGACAGGGAGACCTGCCTCACGGAATGTTTCCGCTGTGCCTTCGGTCGCAAGCAATTGATAGCCGATATTGGCGAAGCGGGCTGCGATGCCTGCCGCTTCCTCCTTGTCCTTGTCGGAGACCGTGAACAGAACCGTGCCGTGGTCACGGATCTCCATGCCGGATGCGATAAATCCTTTATAGAGCGCTTTTTCGAACGTGTCGTCCTTGCCCATGACTTCGCCTGTCGATTTCATCTCCGGCCCTAGTGTAATGTCGACACGCGCCAGTTTGGCGAAGCTGAACACCGGAACTTTCACATAAACACCACTGACCTGTTCGAGCAGACCGGCCTGATAGCCCTGAGCGTTGATCGTTTCACCGAGAATCGCCTTTGTCGCGATATTGGCCATCGGAATGCCCGTGATCTTGCTGAGGAAAGGCACCGTCCGGCTGGAACGCGGATTCACCTCGATCACAAACACTTCACCGTCTGCAATAACGTACTGGATATTCATGAGGCCGACGATATTGAGGCCGCGGGCAAGCCGTTCCGTATAGTCCGCCAGTGTGGCGACCTGCTTTTCTGTCAGGCTCTGCGGCGGATAGACCGCTATCGAATCCCCGGAGTGGACGCCCGCGCGTTCAACATGCTCCATGATACCGGGAATCAGCACGTTTTCGCCGTCACAGATGGCATCGACTTCAATCTCCTTGCCCGTCAGGTAGCGGTCGATCAGTACCGGATGCTCCGGGCTCGCCTCGACGGCATGTTCCATGTAGTGATTGAGTTCCTGCTCATTGTAGACAATTTCCATCGCGCGGCCCCCAAGAACATACGACGGGCGCACCAGCACGGGATATCCGATGCCGCGTGCAATTTCCGCCGCTTCCGGCGCAGAAACCGCGGTCTTTCCGAGCGGCTGCGGAATGCCGAGTCCGCGGAGCGTTTCTTCGAACTTGTCGCGGCTCTCCGCGCGGTCCAGATCTTCCAGGGTTGTGCCGAGGATCTTCACTCCGCGTGCTTCAAGGGCATCCGCCAGGTTGATCGCCGTCTGGCCGCCGAACTGGACGATGACACCTTTCGGCTGCTCAAGGTCGATGATCGCCATGACATCCTCGACAGTGAGCGGTTCGAAGTAGAGCTTGTCGGAAATGGAGAAGTCGGTCGATACCGTCTCCGGGTTGTTGTTGATGATGATCGCCTCGTAGCCGGCTTCCTGGATCGCCCAGACCGAGTGTACCGTGGCATAGTCGAACTCGACGCCTTGTCCGATGCGGATCGGCCCGGAACCGAGAACGATGACACTTTCCTTTTCGGATTTGACCGACTCGTTTTCTTCCTCATAGGTGCCGTAGAAGTAAGGGGTTTCGGATTCAAATTCTCCAGCGCATGTGTCAACCATCTTGTAGACCGGCACGAGCCCCTGACCGGTACGCCATTCGTACACTTCCCGTTCATTTGTCTGCCAGATTTCCGCGATGGTGCGGTCGGCGAAGCCCATGCGTTTCGCCTTGCGGGCGACCGTGCGGTCAAACGGGTTTTTCCTGAGCGCGTTTTCGTAGGCAACGATCTTTTCCAGCTTGTTCAGGAAGAAGAAGTCGATCTTGCTCCATTCATGGATTTCTTCCACCGTTACTCCGCGGCGCAATGCCTCACCGATGAAGAACAGCCGCTCATCGCCTGCCCTGCGGATGCGCTTTTCGATCCATTCCATCGAAAGGTCCTCGCCATGCTTCAGATTCAGGTGATAAAGACCTGTTTCCAGTGAGCGGACTGCTTTCAGAATTGCTTCTTCGAACGTGCGGCCGATCGACATCACTTCACCGGTTGCCTTCATTTGTGTGCCGAGGTTGCGCTTTGCGCTTTCGAACTTATCGAACGGCCAGCGCGGAATTTTTGCGACGATGTAGTCGATCGTCGGCTCGAAGCAGGCGTAGGTCTGTCCTGTCACCGGGTTCATCATCTCATCCAGTGTCAGGCCAACCGCGATTTTGGATGCGAGCTTCGCAATCGGATAGCCCGTCGCCTTCGATGCGAGCGCGGACGAGCGGCTGACGCGCGGGTTGACCTCGATGGCATAGAAGTTGAAGCTGTGCGGATCCAATGCGAGCTGGACGTTGCAGCCGCCTTCGATTCCGAGGGCACGGATGATGTTGAGCGACACGTTACGGAGCATCTGGACTTCGCGGTCGGACAGCGTCTGGACCGGTGCCACGACGATCGAGTCCCCGGTGTGGATGCCGACCGGGTCGAAGTTTTCCATACTGCAGACAACGATCGCATTGTCCGCGGAATCGCGCATCACCTCAAATTCAATCTCTTTAAAACCTGCAATCGATTTTTCGAGGAGGCATTGGCTGACAGGGCTGTACTTAAGGCCGCTCGCAACAATTTCTTCGAGTTCCTTGTCGTTATGGCAGATGCCGCCGCCCGTGCCGCCGAGCGTAAATGCAGGTCGCACGATCACCGGGTAGCCGATCTCTGCGACAAACGACTTGGCTTCCTCGAGGTTATGGATAATCTCACTTTCAGGTACCGGGACATTCAGTTCATTCATGAGGGAGCGGAACAGTTCGCGGTCTTCTGCCTTGTTGATGGCGTCCAGCTTCGTGCCGAGTACTTCGATGCCCAGCTCATCGAGGATTCCCGACTTGTCGAGCTCGATGGCCATGTTCAAGCCGGTCTGGCCGCCGAGCGTCGCCAGGATGGCGTCCGGGCGTTCTTTGCGGATGATCCGGGAAACGAATTCCAAAGAAATCGGTTCAATATACACTTTATCGGCAATCTCCGTGTCGGTCATGATTGTTGCCGGGTTGGAGTTGATCAGGATGACGCGGTACCCTTCCTCTTTCAGGGAGAGGCAGGCCTGTGTTCCGGCATAGTCGAACTCTGCTGCCTGGCCGATGACAATCGGTCCGGAGCCGATGACAAGAATCGTTTCGATATCTGTGCGTTTAGGCATTGGCGATGATCTCCTTTCCGTTATGGTGCTCCATGATGTCGATAAACCGGTCAAACAGGTGATTGGAATCCTCCGGTCCTGGAGAAGCTTCCGGATCGAACTGGACCGAGAATGCCGCATATGTCTCATGGGCGAGCCCTTCGACCGTGCCGTCATTGAGGGCAACGTGGGTGACCGTCAGCCCCGTCCCTTCGAGTGAGTCCCGGTTCACCGCGTATTGATGGTTCTGGGAAGTGATTTCCGTCCGTCCCGTTTGAAGGTCTTTTACGGGATGGTTGCCGCCGTGGTGACCGAAGCTCATCTTGTATGTCTTTGCTCCGCAGCTGATCGCAAGCAGCTCGTGGCCGAGGTTGATGCCGAAGACGGGAACTTTTCCGAGCACTTCTCGGATAAAGGCAGGCGCTTCTTCGACATCCTCGGGATTGCCCGGCCCGTTGGAAAGAAGGATACCGTCAGGGTGCCAGGCGAGCACATCTTCGGCGGATGTGTCATACGGAACGACAAGCACATCGCAGCCGCGCTTATTCAGCTCACGGAGAATACCGTGCTTCATGCCGTAGTCCACAACGGCCACGCGCTTGCCGCGGCCCGGGCTCGGGTAAGGACGCTTGGTCGAAACGGCTTCGACAAGACCGGGCGCCATTTCGGATGCCGCCAGCACCTGAAGCGCCGTGTCCAGATCGACGTCCTTTCCGGCTTCGGTAAGCATTCCCTTCATCGTTCCCTTGCTTCGGATAATGCGGGTCAGTTTACGTGTGTCGATCTCGGAAATTCCGGGGATGCCGCGCTTCCGCATGAAAGAGGAAAGCGTTTCGTCACAGCGGAAATTCGACGGCTGCTCCTCGATTTCCCGGACTGCGAGTGCACCGAGATTCAGATCGACCGATTCGGAATCATCACGGTTCACCCCGTAGTTGCCGATGAGCGGATAGGTCATAACAAGAATCACGCCCGTATTGGACGGGTTGGTCAGCGCTTCCTGGTAGCCGCTCATGCTGGTCGTAAAAACAACCTCGCCGACCATGCCGCGGTCTGCACCGAATGCCTCTCCTTCAAATACCGTGCCGTCTTCAAGAATCAGATATCGCTTTTTTGTCATTGTTGACCCTCCTGCCAAACGATGTTGCCGCCGAAGAACGTCATGACCGGCCAGCCTCTGCATGTACGGCCTCCGAACGGAGTGTTCTTTCCTTTTGAAGCGAATGTTTCCGGATTAATCGTTTTTTCCTTTTCCAGATCGATCAGGACCAGATCCGCAGGCAGTCCTGCTGCGATCCGGCCGAATCCGAAGCCGAACACATCTGCGGGCCTTTCGGACAGCCAGTCCGTCAGTTGCTTGAGCGTCCACTTGCCCGTCTCGACGAAGTTTGTATAAAGCAGTGGAAAGGCTGTCTCGAGACCGGTGATGCCGAACGGCGCCTTTTCCATCCCGGCCGCTTTTTCTTCCGCAGTATGCGGGGCGTGGTCCGTTGCGATCATATCGATCGTTCCGTCAAGCAGCCCCTCATGCAAAGCTTCAAGATCTTCCTGCGCGCGTAGCGGCGGGTTCATCTTCCAGTTCGCGTCATTTCCCGGGATGTCATCTTCCGTCAGTAGCAGATGATGAGGCGTGACCTCAGCCGTCACCCGGATGCCTGCCGCCTTCGCGTCCCGGATTGTCCTCACCGACTCCTTGGTGCTTACGTGGCATACATGATAATGGGCGCCTGCCGCTTCCGCGAGAAGAACATCCCTTGAGATATGAACGGATTCCGCAATCGACGGGATGCCCGGGATGCCAAGCTCCCTGCTGCGCTTGCCGTCATGCATGGCGCCGCCATAGATGAGCGTATTGTCCTCGCAGTGCGCGACGACCGGCATGCCAATTTCCGCCGCATCCTGCATGGCCTCGTACATCATGCCCGCCGACTGGACACCGACACCGTCATCTGTAAAAGCAAATGCGCCGTTTTGTTTCAATTCCGCCATGTCCGTCCGTTCCTTGCCTGCTTCACGGATGGTGATCGACGCGTACGGCAGCACCCGGACCCTTGCATGTTCTTCGATGAGCGCATGGACTTTGCCGATATTCTCAGCCGAGTCCGGAACCGGCCGCGTATTGGGCATCGCACAGATTGTGGTGAAGCCTCCGCGGGCCGCCGCCTCTGTTCCAGTCTTGATCGTTTCCTTATGCTCTCCGCCCGGTTCACGCAGATGGACGTGCACATCGATCAGCCCAGGTGCGGCAAACCGGCCGCCTCCGTCTACGATCTCATGACCTTGCTGAGGCAGCTCCTGCCCGATCTCTTTAAACAATCCGTCTTCAATCAGGATTTCCCTGTTCAAGAGTGTCCCGTTTTCATCCAGCGTCCGGATGTTTCTGATCAATGTGCCCATCTCAATCTCTCCCCTTCAATATCGTTTCGAGTACTGCCATCCTCACATAAACTCCGTTCTCCACTTGCCGGAAAATTCTTGAACGGCTATGTTCGACCAGTTCATCGGCAATTTCCACGCCCCGATTGACGGGTGCCGGATGCATGATGATTGCGTCTTTCTTCATCCGCCCCGCTCGCTCAACCGTCAGCCCGTAACGGCTGTGGTAACCTTCGGCAGAAAATGATCCTTCTCCGCTGTGCCGCTCGTGCTGCACACGGAGCAGCATCACCGCGTCGCTGTCCGGAAGAACTTCGTCCCAATCCCCAACCGAGTCAAAATCACCTTTCCATTCCGGCGGGCAGAGGATCCGGACATCCGCTCCGAACATCTTGAGCGCGTCCCTGCCGGACTTGGCGACCCTGCTGTGCGACACGTCACCGGCAATGGTCACCTTCAGTCCTTCCAAAGTGCCGAACTCCTCCCGCAGTGTGAACAGGTCCAGCAGGGTCTGGGTCGGGTGCTGGCCGGACCCGTCTCCAGCATTGATGATTGCCACGGAAGTCCGGCCCTCCAGGTCTTTATAGAAGCGGTCCTCCGGATGCCGGATCACAAGCGCATCGAGGCCGATTGCTTCAAGTGTCCGAACCGTGTCATATAGGGTCTCCCCTTTCAGCGTACTCGAGAATCCGGCCTCAAAGGGGATCACTTCCAGACCTAACCTCCGCTCCGCCACTTCGAAGCTAGTCTTGGTGCGAGTGCTCGGTTCAAAAAACAGGTTGCTGATGTAGTGGGTCCGGCCGATTTCAGGCACGGCCCCGCCCCTCAGTTCCGCTGCTCTGTCGAGAATGCGGATGATTCCGTCCGGCCCAAGCCGTTTGATTGATAGCAGGTGGTCCATGATGACAGTCCTCCTTATGTAAAAAGAGCCTTTCCGGATTTTGGAAAGGCTCTTTTCGCTTCAGAAGATACACGTATCCCGTCTGCGGTAAAAGGGCCTTTCCGTATCTCCCGGACACAGTTAAAAGGCAGTTATTCGATTTCGCCCGCTTCGCTTCCTTCCGGCTTGCCCGGCAAAAGAAGGTTGAGCAGGACACCGAGGATGGCGGCGAGCGCCATGCCCTCGATTTTGAACGTTTCGCTGATTTCAATCGCGGCTCCGCCGATTCCCGTCACGAGAATGACGGAAGCGATCACCAGGTTGCGCTGTTTGTCAAAGTCGATGCCGTGCTCGACCAGCATGCGGAGACCGGAGGAAGCGATGATGCCGAACAGCAGGATCGAGATGCCCCCGAGCACCGCTTGCGGGATAGTGGCAATCAGTGCCATCAGTTTCCCGAGAAAGGAGAACAGGATCGCCAGTACCGCAGCCCCGAAAATAACGTGGATGCTGAACACCCTTGTCAGCGCGAGAACGCCGATGTTCTCTCCGTAGGTCGTCTTCGGCGGACCGCCGACCAGCCCGCTGAAGAATGTTCCGAGCCCGTCACCGAGAAGTGAGCGGTGTAGGCCGGGGTCCTTGATAAAGTTCCTGTCGACTATCCGGCCGAGCACCAGCTGGTGGCCGATGTGCTCGGAAATCGTCACGATCGCAATCGGCACCATGACGGCGAGCAGTGTTCCCGTCACTTGGAAGTCGTAGTGCACACCCGGCAAGATAAAGTCAGGAAGTGCAAACCAGTCCGCCTCTCTGACCGGTGAAAAATCGATGATTCCGATAGCGACCGAATAGACGTAGCCAGTGACAATCCCGATCAGGACCGGCATGAGGCTCACCAGCCCCTTAAAGAAGATGATGCAGATGACGGCTGTTGCAAGCGTCACAATCGCGGCCGAGAAGTGAAGAAAACTGTAGGTGCTTTCCCCGTTCACCTCGATGGTGCTCGCCATGCCGACCGCAGTCGGGGCAAGCGCCAGGCCGATCACCATGATGACCGGTCCGACGACGACCGGCGGCAGGAGCCGCATGATCCACCGGTGACCGGTTTTCCAGATCAGAAGCGAGACAAGCGCGTAGACGAGGGAGACAAACAAACTGCCGATCATGGCGCTGCCGATGCCCCCCGCCTGCGTTGCTACCTGGATCGGAATGATGAACGCGAATGAAGAGCCGAGATACGCCGGGACTTTGAATCCGGTCACCAAGATAAATACGATTGTCGCGATTCCGCTTGTCAAAAGTGCGATTGCCGGGCTGAGTCCGACAAGCTGAGGGACGAGGATCGTCGCCCCGAACATCGCGAACATATGCTGTAGGCTGAGTGTCAGAAGCCTGCCGTTTGACGGCTTATCCTGGATGTCGAGTACTGCGTTTGCCATGCTTCATGCTCTCCATTCTTCTAAAGAATTACCGTTACCGTTTTTCGAGTGTCACGCTGTCCGTGCCGTCCGTTTCCTTCAGAAGGACAGTTACCCGCTCGTCTTTGGAAGTCGGGATGTTTTTCCCGACATAGTCGGGACGGATCGGAAGTTCGCGGTGCCCCCTGTCGACCAGAACCGCAAGCTGGATACTTGCCGGACGGCCCGTATCCATCAGGGCATCCATCGCCGCGCGAACGGTCCTGCCCGTATACAGCACGTCATCAATCAGGATGACTTTTCTGCCTGTCAGGTCCTGCTTGATGTCGATTTGCTGCACAAGCGGCACATCCATTCTTTCTTTTTTGCCGATATCGTCGCGGTAAAGTGTGATATCCAGTTCGCCCATATCGATTGAAATGCCCTCGATCGTTTCGATTTTGTCTGCAAGCCTCTTGGCAAGGTCGACTCCACGGGTCTTGATGCCGACCAGGATACAGTTGTCGATTCCTTTGTTCCGCTCGATGATTTCGTGGGCGATCCTGGTTACGGCCCGTCCGATCGCCTTGTCGTCGAGAAGATTCACTGTTTCTCCCAACCGGGTTTCCTCCTTTTCACTCCAAATAAAATACCCTCCAGCCGGCAGGCAGGAGGGCAGATGTGCAGAATTTATCCGTGAAGCCATGCGCTCGGCATGGGTCCGTGGATTCCCGTACAACCTTCCCGGCCTCTCTGGACCGACTTAAAGGTTCGCTATTTGATTCGTCTGACTCACTATACACCTGCGGCGGGACGGTGTCAATCCCGATCCCGCAACTTTTTCAGAAGCGCATCAAAGTCTTCCGGAAGCGGTGCATCAAATTCCATATATACTCCTGTAGAAGGATGGGTGAACCCGAGCACGCCCGCATGCAGGACCTGCCCGCCGAAAGGCAGTGTCTTTTTCGGACCGTACTTCGGGTCTCCCGCAAGCGGATGGCCGATGTAGCGCATGTGGATCCTGATCTGGTGGGTGCGGCCGGTTTCAAGCCGGCATTCAACGAGCGTAAAGTCCCCGAACCGTTCGGTAACGGTAAAATGAGTGACCGCATCCCGCCCGCCATCGATGACGGTCATGCGCTGGCGGTCTTTTGGATCCCGGCCGATGGGCGCGTCCACAGTCCCTTCGTCATGAGGGATAGTTCCATGCACGAGCGCAGTGTATTTCCGCGTCACCGTCTTTTCGGACAGCTGCTTGGCCAACGCTGCATGGGCCCGGTCATTTTTGGCTACGGCCAGCAGTCCGGTCGTGTCCTTGTCGATCCGGTGCACGATTCCCGGGCGCATGACTCCATTGATGCCCGACAGGTCTGTGCAATGGTGCATCAGCCCGTTGACGAGCGTGCCGGTTGCATGCCCCGCGGCCGGATGGACGACCATCCCGCGCGGTTTGTTGACGACGAGTACATCGTCATCTTCATAGACGACATCGAGACCAAGATCCTCCGGAATGATTTCAAGCGGCTCGGGTTCCGGTTCGGACACCTCGACCCGATCGCCTTTTTTCAGCTGATAATTCGGTTTCACGGTTTTGCCATTGACGAGAATCATGCCTTCCTTGACCCATGACTGGACCTTGGAGCGCGTCCATTCCGGGTCGAATGCGGACAAGCCCTTGTCGATGCGGTTGCCGCTGTGTTCCGCGGTGATTTCAATAGTTTGTTTTTCCATCATGACTCCTTTTTCTTCCGCTTTTCTTTCAATTCCTCAAGAAGCATGTGCACGATGAGCAGGATGACCCCGATGGTCAGAGCGGCATCGGCGACGTTGAAGATCGGGAAGTCGTAGCCGATGACGGGAACCAGGACATCGACAAAGTCGACCACTTCCCCCATCCGCAGCCGGTCGATGAAGTTGCCGAGTGCGCCGCCCAAGAGCATCATGAGGCTCACCCGGAAGCCCGCCCCGCCTTCTTTTCCATGTTTGTGGAAATAATACAGGATTCCCGCGACGACCACCACTGTCACGATATAGAACAGCCACATCTGGCCCTGCAGCATCCCCCATGCCGCTCCGCGATTGCGGTGCGACAAAATGGCGAGATACGGATCCAGTACGGTAATCCGCTCTCCGACTTCCATATATCTCACGACAAGCCACTTTGTCCACTGGTCGATGATGACAAGGGCCGCCGCGATGGCGTAGTAAAATAACACGTCTTTTCCTCCATCCGATTGAATCCTGTTTATTTTACCATACGTTGCCGCAGGTGTGCGCCCGGATATGGGGTGCATAAAGGCGCCGGCGAGTTGAAGAACCATGTATCAGACTATTCCTGAAAGTGGTTACTTAATCATCCCCCGGATTTGCGGTCCGGACCTTCGCTTTAATCGGTTATGGGGCTTTTTTGGCTACTAAATGACAAATCGGACCCAGAAAGTTTTTTCTGGGTCCGATTCTGTCTGTGCCCCTTGAGGGGAGCGGCTGTTGCTTACGCTTCGTAGTGATTGATGACGACGTCGGCGCAGCGTGCGCAGAGTTCCGGATGTTCCGGATTTTCGCCGACTGTGCCCGGTACGGACCAGCAGCGTGCACATTTCTCGCCTTCCGCCTTTTCCACGACGACGCGGACGCGTGAGCCTGTCGCGTCTGCAGGAGAATTTTCCAGATTGCCGCCGATGCGGAAGCCGGAAACGATAAAGAACTGTGCGAAGTCGATGTCTTCCGAAGTGAGGAGCACCTTGAGATCCTCCGGAACATAGACGGTCACTGCCGCTTCGAGCGATTTGCCGATTACTTTCCCATTCCGGGCTTCTTCCAGCGCCTTCAGAACATCGTCACGGACCTCCATCAGCTCGGAGAAACGCGCCATGAGCGCAATGTCTTCATCTGTTTCCGCGCGGGCATCAGGCATGTCGGTCAGCTGGACGCTTTCCGCCTCCTCATGTGCGAGGTAGCCCCACATTTCGTCTGTCGTATGCGGGATGATCGGCGACATCAGCTTGAGGAGGGCGATCAGCGTGTCATACATGACTGTCTGCATCGCACGGCGGTGAGGATGATCGGCAGCCTCGATATACACCACGTCTTTCGCGATATCCAGATAGAACGAGCTCAGATCGCCCGTCACGAAATTGTTGACGGAAGTGTAGACCGTCATGAACTCGTAGCGGTCATAGGCCTCACGGACAGTGCGGATCAAGCGCTGGAGCTTGAGTTCCATGTACTTGTCGACCGGACGGAGGCCGGCATGTGCGACACGATCCTTTGCCGGGTCAAAGTCCGCCAGGTTCCCGTGCAGGAAGCGCAACGTGTTGCGGATTTTCCGATAGACTTCTGATACCTGTTTAAAGATGGCATCCGACACGTGCACATCCGCCGTATAGTCCGTGGAAGATACCCACAGGCGCAGGATGTCCGCGCCCATCTGGTCCATCACTTTTGCCGGTACGATGACGTTGCCGAGCGACTTGCTCATCTTGCGGCCCTCGCCGTCCAGTGTAAAACCGTGGCTGAGAATGCCTTTGTAGGGCGCAATGCCGTTGATGGCCACAGAAGTCGTCAGGGATGAATTGAACCAGCCGCGATACTGATCAGACCCTTCGAGATAAAGGTCGGCCGGATAAACGAGGTCATCCCGTTCGACGAGGACGCCCTGGTGTGTCGAGCCTGAGTCGAACCAGACATCCATGATGTCCGTTTCCTTTGTAAACTTCCCATTCGGGCTGCCCGGATGCGTGAAGCCTTCCGGCAGCAGGTCCTTCGCTTCACGCTCGAACCAGATATTCGATCCGTGTTCGCGGAACAGCTTCTGTACATGTGTGATTGTTTCGTCGGTGATGATGGGCTCCCCGTTTTCCGCGTAGAAGACCGGGATCGGAACTCCCCATGCCCTCTGGCGGGAGATGCACCAGTCCCCGCGGTCGCGGACCATGTTATAAAGGCGGGTTTCCCCCCACGCCGGCGTGAACGATGTGTTGCGGATTGCTTGCAGCAGCTCCTCCCGGAACTTCTCGATCGAAGCGAACCACTGGGAAGTGGCGCGGAAGATGACCGGCTTTTTGGTGCGCCAGTCGTGCGGATAGGAGTGAGTCATGAACTCAAGATGCACGAGGGCCCCTTTTTCATTCAAAGCATCCGTGATCGGCTTGTTTGCCTGGTCATAAAAGAGTCCTTCGAAGCCTGGTGCCTCCTCGGTCATATAGCCGCGGTCATCCACCGGGCAAAGCACGTCTAGGCCGTTCGCCTTGCCGACGCGGAAGTCGTCTTCCCCGTGGCCCGGCGCAGTGTGGACACAGCCGGTACCGGCATCGATCGTGACATGGTCTCCGAGGATGATCAGGGAATCCCTGCCGTAAAGCGGATGTCCGGCAGTGAGATGTTCAAGTTCCCTGCCTTTCAGTTCTTTCAGCGTCTCGACTTTTTCCCAGCCGACCTTTGAGGAAACTTCTTCAAGAAGGTCTTTGGCCAGGATATACTTTTTGCCGTCCGCTTCGACGACGGAATAGTCGAAGTCCGGATGGACCGAGATCCCGAGGTTGGCCGGGATCGTCCAAGGGGTCGTTGTCCAGATCAGGAAGTTCACATCTGTATCCAGAACACCCTTGCCGTCCTTGACAGGGAATGCAACATAGATCGAAGGCGACTTTTTGTCCTTGTACTCGATCTCTGCTTCCGCAAGTGCGGATTCGCTGGACGGCGACCAGTAGACCGGTTTTTTGCCTTTATAGATATAGCCCTTTTTGGCCATGTCTCCGAAGACGCCGATCTGGCGGGCTTCAAACTCGGGCTTCAAGGTGATGTACGGGTTTTCCCAATTTCCGCGGACACCGATCCGCTTGAACTGTGAGCGCTGCCGGTCGATCTGCTCAAGCGCGTATTCCTTGCAAAGCTCACGGAATTCGGCCACCGTCATTTCCTTCCGGTTGACCCCCTTGTTGACAAGCGCCTGTTCAATCGGCAGGCCGTGCGTATCCCATCCCGGCACGTAAGGAGCATGATAGCCGGTCATGGAACGGTGCCGGACAACAATATCTTTCAACACCTTGTTGAGTGCATGGCCCATATGGAGATCACCGTTGGCGTACGGCGGACCGTCGTGAAGGACGAAAAACGGACGGCCTTCAGTCCGTTCCTGCACTTTTTGATAGATGTCCATCTCTCCCCATTTTTCCTGCATCTTCGGCTCATTTTTCGGCAGGTTTCCGCGCATCGGGAAATCTGTTTTCGGCATGAGCAATGTGCTCTTGTAGTCCATCCTGTTTCCTCCTCTTATTAAAGCCTGCACAAACAGGCATCCATCCAAATAAAAAAGCCCCGTCCCATAAAAGGGACGGGGCCTATGCCCGCGATACCACCCTCATTGCGGTACGCATGCGCACCGCCTCTCGGACACCGTAACGGGGTGTGGCGGGACCGCGTACTGCTATTTCCGCGGTCCGGCTCCGGAGTGATATTCGATGGCGGCTTCCGCACCGGGCTCCCACCGCCCCCCGGCTCGCTTTGGCATCCGCTGCCCCTACTGTCTCCATCTGCGCCTTTAGATTGAATCGTTCAGTCTGCTTGTGGTCATTATAAAGAATCGGATTCCGCCGGTCAAGATGCTTACTCTTCCTCGGCCTCCAGCTTATCCAGTCCTGCCGTGTCGACTTCGTAGTCCATCAGGAGATCCCAGTCGTCGGTGTTGATCATCTCCAGCTGTGCCTCCGCAAGCATCCGGAAGCGGTTCCGGAATACTTTGGATTGCTTTTTCAGCTCTTCGATCTCGCCTGCAATCCTGCGCGCCTTGGTCAGGGCATCGTTTACGATGCGGTCCGCGTTTTTCTCGGCTTCTTTGACGATGAGCTTCGCTTCCTTCTGTGAGTTGCGGCGCACTTCCTCAGCCGCCTCCTGCGCAATCAGGATCGAGGACTGAAGTGTGTTTTCAATCGTCGTGAAATGGGTGACCCGTTCATTCGTCATATCGAGCTGTTCTTCCAACTGTTTGTTTTTCTGAAGAACGCCCTCATAGTCTTTCATGATCTGCTCGAGAAACTCGTTGACTTCGTCTTCATCGTAGCCCCTGAATGAGCGGCCGAATTCCTTGTTATGTATATCAAGCGGTGTCAATGCCATTGTGTTGCATCTCCCCTTTTTCAAACTCCGTTGAGACCTATTATACATGGACCCGGCATCCTTGACACGGCAAATCCGAAAATTTTGGCGGTAAAACACGCTTTCTGCCAAAATTCGCTCTGGATCATATGAGCTTGCCGATAATCAGGCGGATCCGTTCTTTTTTAGTGCGCCCGCCAATCTCTTCAATCCTGATCCGCCCGTGTCCACGAACCGAAAGAAGATCGGAGTCGGACAGCTCAAACGAAACCGACTCGCGGACGGTATGGTTCACTTTCACCCGGCCGGATTGGATAAGCGAAGCGGCTTTCTGCCTGGACAGATTCAATGCGCCTGCAAGGACGGTATCCAGCCGGAGGGATGAAACTGTCATTGATTCTTCTTCATAATGGTCGGTCTGCGGCAACAGCGAATCTGCGGATTCCACTTCCGCTGCCCGGACCTTCGCCTTTCCGACTGCCTGGAGATTGGCGGACAGGTAATCTGCTAGTGACCGGTCGGCCGCAAACTGGACAACGCCATCACCGGTCCGGATATCGCCGAACCTGGTCCTGTCGATGCCGAGACCGGTGAGTGATCCGAGCACATCACGGTGTCCGATTTCGATGAACTTGGCCGGATAGCGGATTTCCATCACTGCTATCTCATAATCCCCCGGCTGTGCGACGAAATAGGAAGGGGCGATCATCATCCGCTGCCGCTCCGCTTCCGGAAGCCCCCCAAACTCTGTGATGACCAAATCATCCGACCCTGCCACCGCCCGGACGATGTGCCTTTGCCTCGGGTCGAGAAACCCGGTCAGTTTTGGTGCATACCGGTCTTCCACTTCTGTTACCCAGCCGCTTGCCTGTTCGATAAACGGCTGTTCATCCTTTCTGAAATGCTGAAAGATCTCACTCATCAGCCCTGCACCATCCTTTCTATTTTAAGCTGAAAAACAAGTTTTGAGCGCACGGCCAGTATGGCCAAAAAGCCATAAAAAAAAGCCTCTCCGAATCCCTCCGCATGACGGGCAGGGATCCGGGAAGGCTCCCGGTCCTATTTCTGAAGATCGGAACCCGAACAAACCAGGGCGCCGGTCACGCGATCATACCAAAAACAGTGTAGAGTCCCCGGACAATCAGATTCAGTGCAATCAGTGCAACAATCGGCGAAATGTCGATCATGCCGATTGGCGGGATAATCTTGCGGAATATATCCAGGTAAGGTTCGCAGATTTTGGCGAGGAACCGGCCGATGGATGTTTCCCTCGTGCTCGGCACCCAAGACATGAGTACGTAAATGACCAGCAGGATCGAATAGATCTGTGCTGCGTTGGCCAATAGATTGACAAGTGCCCACATAAGACTTTATCTCATCCCATCATTCAAATTCGTCGTACAGATACTCGGAAATTTCTCCGGACAGTTCCACGTTTTCCGGAACACAGAGGAAAATATCGTGTCCGATGCGTGTGATGTCCCCTCCGAGCGCGTAGACTGTTCCGCTTAGGAAATCGATGATCCGCGTGCCCGACCCGTGATCGATGCGCTGCAGATTGACGACAACCGTGCGTTTGTTTTTCAGATGCTCCGCTATATCCTGTGCCTCCGCGTACACGCGTGGCTCCGAAAGGATCATTTTGGAGGATTTTTTGATGCTTTGGAGACTCACCACATTCGGACCTTCCTGAGGCCGTGTCGGTGCCGGTTTGCGGCGGTCTTTCTGCCTCCAGTCCTGCTCTGCCTGTCGAGGCGGCTCCGGTCGCGGCGGCTGTGCGGGCGCCGGCTGACTTTTTTCCTGCATTTCCTCTTCCTCCTCAAGATAGAAGAAGTTCTTGAACTTGTCCTTGAAGCTCATGAGCGTTCCCCGCTTTCATAGCCGACAATGGCGGTGCCGATCCGGACGAACGTCGCCCCTTCCTCGACCGCTATGCCGAAATCATTTGACATGCCCATTGACAGTTCGGTACATGGCGCATGCGTGAGGCCGAGCGATGAAATTTCATCGCGCAATTCCCGGAGGCCGCGGAAAGTGTTGCGGATCACTTGCTCTTCCTCTGTATTCGGTGCCATCGTCATCAGGCCGACAACCCGGATCTTATCGTAGGCACCGAGCAATCTGATGAAATCGGCCGCTTCTTCGGGACCGATGCCGGACTTGGAAGCTTCGCCGGATACGTTCACCTGGACAAAGCAGTCGACGGGGCGCTCTGCCCGCTTCTGGATCTCTTTTGCAAGGCTTGCGCGATCCAGTGAATGAAGAAAATCGATCCGGTTGATGACATCCCTGACCTTCCGGCTCTGGAGAGAACCGATAAAATGCCAGCGCGCATCCGAACCGATCTCAGGCATCTTCAATTCGAGGCCTTCCACACGGTTCTCGCCCAGGTGGCGGATTCCGGATTCGATCACTTCGCGGGCGCGCTGCGGCCCGACCGACTTTGTCACCGCAACAATTGTGACATCTTCCGGGTTTCTCTCTGCACGCTTGCATGCATCCATGATTTGTTGTTGTATATCGTTTAAACGTTCTGCTACAGTCAACAATCCAATTCCCACTTTTCTCTACGTTGCTTTATACATTGTATCAAGGCGGGGGTGCTTTTTCAATGACTTCCCCATCCCTATTCTTTTGTTGCGTCATCCACGAGGACAACATCCTTTCCGATGACCATCACCCGGCGGAGCGGAATTTTCACAGGCGCCTCCCCGTTCCCGAAAAGACGCATCTTTTCCATCCCGCCTACGTGGAAAGATTCAATCGTCCCATCTTCCGCGGAGATTGTTGCATCGACCGCATAGCCGAGCTGACGGCCTCTTCCGGCCTCGATAAACTCTTTTTTCTGCAGATCGGAAAATTTCAAGGCAGACCCCTCCCGTACATCTTATGCAAGTCGGCCTATGAAAAGAGCCCGCATTCCGCTTGTTCAGGTGCCGGTCGCCCATTTCCCGGGAAAAGGCGCCGCTGCTGGCCAATCCCGCAGATGTTTCATGTTTTCCGGATATACGCAAAAAAATCCCGGTTCCGTCCATACTGAACAAAACCGGAATCTTCCTGGAATAACGCAATACCCGTCCCTTACCGTTTCTTCTTTTCCTTGTCCTTTTCCTGGTCGAGGGTTTCACGGATAATTCCGATGGCATGTTTTTCAAGACGTGAAATCTGTGCCTGTGAAATTCCGAGTTCCCTTGCGATTTCCGTCTGGGTCTCACCGTAGTAGAAGCGCTTGGAAAGTATTTTCTGCTGCCGGGCGTCCATCTTCCGCACCGTCTCCTTGACCGAGACGTAATTGAGCCAGCGGTCTTCGTTGACAAGGGTGTCCTGAAGCTGGTCCATCATCGTCACAGGGTCGCCGCCGTCATGGTGGATCGGCTCATGAAGCGACAGTGGGTCCTGGATGGCATCCAGAGCGAACAGGATATCTTCAGATGGAATCTCCGTTATCTTTGCCAGATCGTCAAGGGTCGGCTCTTTCAGCTGTTCATGTACAAACTGCTCTTTCGCTTTCATCGCTTTGTAGGCGATGTCCCGAAGCGAACGCGACACCCGGACCGGATGGTGGTCCCGGAGATGCCTCCGGATTTCCCCGATGATCATCGGAACGGCATAGGTGGAAAAGCGCACGTTATGCTTAAGGTCAAAATTATCAATGGATTTCAGGAGACCGATGCAGCCTACCTGGAACAGATCATCCGCCTGCTCCCCCCTGTAGGCGAATCGCTGTACGATGCTCAGGACGAGCCGTAGATTACAGATCACCAGTTCATCTTTGGCAGACTGGTCACCCGCCTGCATCCGTTTGAATGTTTCACGCATGTCTTCATGGGACAGGAGAGGGAGCTTCGATGTATCGATTCCGCAAATCTCCACTTTCATGTTGGACATCTCATCATCCTCCGGACTTTTGACTTTTCTCTGTTTCCCTACAGTCTGTCCGGAGGCCGGTGTCCTATTCCCTGAGAACACTCGCCAATTTCATCCATCAGCTGACCGGATGGTTCAAGAGACCCCTCAAGTCACTGATGATCTTTTTTTCAAGCCGGGAAATATAAGACTGGGAAATGCCCAGGTGGTCCGCAACTTCCTTCTGCGTCATTTCTTCTTTGCCTCCCAGTGCGAAACGGCATTCCATGATGTAGCGCTCCCGGTCATTTAGCCGGGAAATGGCCTCGACCACATGCTGCCGCTCAATTTTGCGTTCGACATCATCGGTAATGATGTCCTCATCTGTCCCGAGAATATCGGACAATAGCAGTTCATTGCCATCCGCATCCGAATTCAGCGGCTCATCAAACGACACTTCCGACTTCATGCGGCTTGTCTTCCTGAGGTGCATAAGAATTTCGTTCTCGATGCAGCGGGATGCATAAGTCGCAAGCTTGATTTTCTTCTCTGTATCAAAGGTTTCAATCGCCTTGATCAGGCCGATGGCGCCGATGCTGATCAAATCTTCGATATGTGTGTTGGTATTCTCAAAACGGCGGGCGATGTACACCACGAGCCTCAGATTCTTTTCGATCAGCCGGTCACGGGCCTCCCGGTCGCCTTCCATGAATCTCCGTAACGTTTCTTCCTCCTCTTCCTTGGTGAGCGGGACCGGTAGGGATTCATGGCCTCCAATATAGTATGTCCCGTCTTTCTTGATGGTCTGGAGAAGTACCGCAATCCATTTCTTAAGACCTGTCAGCATCTGTCGATCCCCTTTCCTTTAGATGAATGAGGGAGGAGCGGTGGAGGATGGCGTCGGCACCGAGAGGATACTCGGCATCATTTTCGGTCAGTACGAAGTATCCGCCGATCCGGGCATTTTCCATACCGTTCATGGTCCAGCTTCCGGCCCTGAAGCCGACGGCCCAAGTGCTTCCGCCGACCGTCCTGAGCCGGATCGGACGGATTTGGCCTCTGACTTCCGGCGGAAAAGCGGACAGGTCCGGGACACCTTCTTTTGGCAGGTTTTCAAGCGCTGTGCGGATGTCTTTCGGGAGTTGTTCTTTTACTGACCTGTAAGCAATAAAATGGACCGGAGCTCCGGACAGGGGCTCCGTGCAAGCATTGCCTGAATCCGCAAACGCTGAAACCGGTATTCTGCTGCCGAACAATTCAAGTTCAGTTCCCACCCGGTAATCCGCCGCAACCATATCATCTTCGGCGCCCCGCCATCTGATTGCGAGTATATGGAGGCCTCCCGAAGCAAACAGGCACGATGTAAAGACAGCTGCAGTCCCCCCGAGGCCGAATTCAGACGGATTCAACACAGTCAGAAGCCCTCCGGCGAACAGGGCAGCGGCCAGTGTTGCACCTGCCCCTTTCAGTGCTGCATTCCGATGCAGGCCGAAGGCGATGGTGATCATCGCCAGAAAAGCCGCTGCCGTCGGAATAAAAGCCCCTCCGAATAATACGACCGGACACGCTCCCGCAACCGCGGCCCCCAGAAGCCGCCACTTGCCGGCCGGCCGCAGACCAACCTTGTCTGCGAATGAAAGAATGAGATAATTGAATGCCGAATTTACCGCAATCGCCACTTCTCCGTACATGGCTCCCCCTCCCTTGTGCATACCGTATCACGCCCTGTCCGCAGGCTCTGTCGGAACCCGGACGGGCTGCCCCAAAAATTCGGACAGGAAGCGACAGAAACGAAGGGGGTGCCGCGCCTAAGCATGCAACCATGTGAAGGCATGCAAAAAGCCCTTTTCGCAAAGAAGCGAAAAGGGCTTTTGAAAGTTGTCGGATTCTATATTATCTTCTCCGGCGATTGCGCAGGAATGTCGGAACATCCAGTGTGTCTTCATGGTGTTGCTGGCTCTGACGCTGCGGCGGCTCCTGCTGGAAGTGGCCGGCCTGGTCATCACGGTCACGATAGTCGTTGCGGGATGGAGCCGGCTGCTGAGGACGTTCCTGGCGGACAGGCTGCTGGGCGCGGCCCGCACTAAACCCGCCTGCACGTGTGGTGCGCTGGTTCAGCTGCTCTTCTGTAAATCCGGTTGCGATGACTGTCACGACAATCTCATCCTTCAGATTGTCGTTGATGACCGAACCGAAAATCATATTGACTTCTTCATCGGAAGCGCTGGCAACGATATCGGCCGCTTCCTGAACTTCAAACAGGCTCAGATTCGATCCGCCTGTAATATTCATCAGAACGCCTTTGGCACCGTCGATCGAAGTTTCAAGAAGCGGACTGGAGATGGCCTTCTTGGCAGCCTCGGATGCCCGGTTCTCTCCCGATGAGACACCGATCCCCATCAATGCGGAGCCTTTGTTCTGCATGATTGTCTTTACGTCGGCAAAGTCGAGGTTGATGAGGCCCGGTACCGCGATCAGGTCGGAGATACCCGAAACACCCTGCCTCAGGACATTGTCCGCTTCGCGGAATGCCTCAAGCATCGGTGTATTTTTGTCAACGATCTCAAGCAGCCGGTCGTTCGGGATGACGATCAGGGTATCGACCGATTCCTTCATGGCCGCGATGCCGCCGATTGCCTGTGTTGCACGTTTACGGCCTTCGAAGGTGAACGGACGCGTCACGACGCCAACCGTCAGTGCGCCGAGGTCTTTGGCTATCTGGGCGATGACAGGTGCCGCTCCCGTACCTGTGCCGCCACCCATTCCGGCGGTGACGAACACCATATCTGCGCCGCGGAGTGCTTCCTCGATCTGTTCCTTGCTTTCTTCAGCGGCTTTTTTACCCACTTCAGGGTTTGCGCCCGCCCCAAGTCCGCGTGTCAGCTTTTCGCCGATCTGGAGCGTGACTTCCGCCTGGGACAGCTTGAGTGCCTGGGCGTCCGTGTTGACTGCGATGAATTCCACACCCTGTACGCCGTGTTCAATCATCCGGTTAACTGCGTTGTTGCCGCCGCCGCCAACGCCGATGACTTTGATGACGGCGAGAGCATCAATATTAGTATCAAATTCCAGCATGGTTTCTCCTCCTATGGATGTACGGGTGACTTCCGGTCAATCAAAGAATTTATCAAACAATTTTTTCATCCGGCTGACGACTTTTTCCTGGTCGTCCTTGCCGCGCGGCTCTTTCTTCTTTGCGGGAGCCGGTGCCGCCGCCTCCATCGCTTCGCCGAACGGGGATTCCCCGCGCTGGCCGAAGAATTCATCTTCCATACGGGCATAGCGGATAAGACCGACCGCAGTTGAGTACTTTGGCTCACGGACACCGATAAACTCCGGCACATAAGTCCGGACACGTGTCTGGAGAACTTCCCTTGCAAGCTGCGGCAGACCCTCAAGCTTCGCCGTGCCGCCGGTCAGGACAATCCCGCCCGGAAGGTCCCGGATATCCATCCGGTACAGCTCGTCCAGTACCATCTCGAACAATTCCTCGAGACGGACGCCGATGATTTCGGAAATATACTTCTGGCTGTATTGGTCTTTTGTCTCCATGCCTGCAACAGGCACTTCGAACAATTCATCCTCGGAAGCATCATCGTAATAAGCATGTCCGTACTGGTGCTTGATCTGCTCCGCCTGTTCGGTCGTCGTTTTAAGAACGATCGACAGGTCTTTTGTCACATGGTCGCCGCCCACGGGAAGGACGCCCGCCGAAACAAGGCGGCCGTCACCGAATACAGCGACTGTTGTCGAACCTCCGCCGATATCCACATAGGCGGTACCGTGGTTTTTTTCGTCCTCTGACAGGGCAAAGTACCCGGCCGCGAGCGGCTGCAGATAAATTTCCCGAATCTGAAGGCCTGCCCGCTCGACACAGCGAAGAATGTTGTGGAGCAGCGTTCGTGACGTCGTCACGAGCGTGGCGTCCATTTCGAGACGGACACCGATCATGCCGCGCGGATCCTTGATCTCATCGAGGTCATCGACGATGAACTGCTGCGGGATGATGTTGATGAGCTCCCGCTCCGCCGGAATCATCACTTCCGCGGATCTCATGACCCGGTCAAGGTCATCGTCCGTAATTTCGCGGTTTTCGCTGTTCACCGCCACGACGCCCTTCACCTGCTGAAGCATGACCTGATTGGCCGGGATTCCCAGCACGACCTCCCGGATCGACATTCCGATCATCCGCTCAGCCTGTTCAACTGCCTTCCGGATGGACTGGACAGTTGCATCTATATCTACGATGGCACCCTTCCGGATGCCTTCCGATTTTACATTTCCGACTCCGATTACGTGCAACGAACGATCCGTCATTTCCCCGATCAGCACTTTAACGGAGGAGGAACCGATGTCGAGTGAAACATACATATCGGCCTGACTCACGGATGGCACCTCCTTCTGATCCTCTTAACAATCATTCTATTTCATTCTCTAGTCAATGTTAAGTATATTCGTGAATTATGTTCAAAATCCTTCAATTCCCGCTCCCTCTATACTTTAAACGCAAAAGGGAGGTTCTAGCAACTTATTGCAAGCGTCTGGACCGTACAACGCAAGACTCCAGGAAAATCATGGGATACTGATTTCCTGTTCATCGGGTTCCCCTTCCGCATCTTCTTCCCCTTCCCCATCATTCCGTGTTTCACCATTTCCATAGATCGTTTCGTAGCTGGTAAAGAAGACCCCCGCCTCAAGGTCGATGACCCCTTTTCCCTCTTCCGTAAGTTGAGTGACGATCGATGGATAGTATTCCATCTTCTCGGCAAAACCGGAAATCATGCCACGGACTTCATAACCATCTGTCATGAACGCTGTGATGGACCCTTCACCGGTGTATTTCACTTCCGAGATGAGGGAGGCGATGGATTCGGGAATTTTTTCCAGCTCATTCACCATCTTCTTCAACTGCCCGCGTTCGCCAAAATCTGAGAGAACAGGAGCGGACGGCGGTGTTTCGGATACTTGGGCGAAAACCGAACCATCTGCAAGAACTGGCTGGAAACCCGACTCCTGCTGGATGATGGCCACGGTTTCAAACTCGTCCACCCGGATGACAACATCGCGGAAGTCTTTTCTGATGACCTCTGCATGTTCCACGCCTTTCAGGCTTGTCACCGATTGCTTGACTTTGCCTGCACGAAATCCCCAAAGTGGATCTCCCGTACGGATGCCGGAGGCCCGGATGTACTCCTCTTCGCTCTGGAGGGCCGCGCCTTCCACGTGGATCTCCTTCACTTTGCTGAGCGGTGACTGGAAATAGAGCAGTACCGCCAGCAGCAAAAGGAACAGGACGAGCAGAAACAGAAAGTTCCGGTTCGCCCTTCTCTTCCTCTTTTCTCTAAGGGAAGGGATACGATCTTCGATATCGATTACTTTATCCAAACGGAAGGCCTCCTTTCAGCCCTTTCCCCCACCGGATCCAAATCTCAGGATGAGGGCAGCCGCAATCCAGGCGGCAAGCAACGATGATCCGCCGTAGCTGATGAACGGCAGGGTGACGCCTGTCACGGGCAGCAGTCCCGTCACGACTCCAATATTGAGGAAAGACTGGAAACCGAGCATGGCTGCCATGCCCGATACCATCTGGAGCGAGAACGGGTCCCGCTGGCGGGCCGCAAGCCCGAAAGCCGCGGCGGTCAGCAACAGGAAGAGAAGGATGACGGCGGAGGAACCGATAAACCCGATTTCCTCGGCGATGATGGCAAAGATGAAATCGTTCTGCGGCTCGGGCAAGTACAGGTATTTTTGCCTGCTCTGGCCGTAACCGTAACCAAGCAGGCCGGCGGGACCCACCGCGAGAAGGGATTGGATTCCCTGGAATCCGCTCCCCAGCGGATCGCTCCACGGATCCAGGAAAGCTTTGATCCGGTCCAGGCGGTAAGGGGCTGCCGCAATCAGTGCAGTAATGCCGGCTGCCCCGGCCGCTCCGAGCCCGAAAAAGAACTTCAGCGGATACCCGGCAATCAGAAGCACACAGAAAGCCGAGACAGTCATGATCATCATCGATCCGAAGTCGGGCTGAAGCATGATCAGCCCCGCCGGCAATAGGATGACTGCCAGATGGGAGAACCTGAACACCTTCCGGCCCCGCTGTTCACCCAGCATGGAGGCAAGCTTGCCGATCACTGCAATCTTCGTGAATTCTGCCGGCTGGAGACTGATCGGTCCAAGTGCGATCCAGCTCTGTGAACCGTTGCGCACTGCTCCGATTCCCGGAATAAGCACACCAACCAGAAGAATAATAGATAGAATGTAGACGGCACTCCAGAACTTTTTGTTCCCGATTCCTCTGAATCGCAGGATAAATGCAGCCGCGGCCAGAGCCACAGCAAGATAAACCGTCTGCTTCAGGGCGAATGGGAGGGAACCCTCATAGTGGATCTCTCCCCAGTATGATCCCGCAGAATGAACAAATAGGATTCCCAGAAAACTGAGCGCTGCAGCAGCGGAGGCAAACAGGATCAGGAGCTTTTTTTCCAGTGCATGCATCCTTCCTTGTTATGGATCGGCTAACTTTATCGGGAGGGTTCTAAAGCTTCCGGACAGCCTCGATGAAGCGGTCGCCCCGGACCTCAAAGCTTTCGTACTGGTCCCAGCTCGCGCAGGCCGGCGACAGCAAGATGGTATCTCCTTCCCTTGATACGCCGGCTGCTATTTCAGTCGCCTGTTCGATATCGGAAGCATCATGGATGCCCGCGACACCGCATGATTCGGCAAATTCACCGAGCCGGCCGGCCGTTTCCCCGAAAACGACAATCTCCCGGACACGGTCCATAAACGGGCGCAGCTCCTCGAATGAATGGCCCCGGTCCAATCCCCCGGCCAGAAGGACGACAGGACCGCCAAATGCCTCAAGCGCACTTTTGGTTGCAAGGGTGTTGGTCGCCTTCGAATCATTGTAGAACCTGCGTTTTTTCCATTCCCGGATAAATTGTGTTCTGTGACGGACCCCCGAGAAAGAGGAGAGAACGTCCTTCACTGCTTCCAGCGGGCTGCCGTATGTAAGGGCTGCAGCCGTCGCCGACAGGATGTTCTCCAGATTATGGCGTCCCGGCAGCAGAATGGAGGAACGTTCCAGCAACTTCTCGCCGTACCAGTATACCGCTTCCCCATCTGCGCTGATGCCGTCTTCCGCCCGGCCGGCGAGCGTAAAGGGAATTTTCCTCGCAAAGGACCTCTCGGCATAGTCCGCCACCGCCTGCTGGTCGGCATTGTAGATCAGTACGTCTTCCGGCAGCTGGTTACGGGTGATATTGAATTTGGCTTCCCCGTATTCTCCGAACGTTCCATGGTAGTCGATATGTGCTTCATACAGGTTCGTCCAGATCGCGATCTTCGGACGGAACCTTTCCGTGCCCATCAGCTGGAACGACGACAATTCGATGACAATGGCCTGATCCGGCTCTGCCTCTGCTGCAACCAGGCATGAGGGTGTGCCGATATTACCTGCGATCAGCGGATTTTTGCCTCCGATATTGAGCATGTGGTAGAGGAGGGTGGTGGTGGTCGTCTTTCCGTTGGATCCGGTGACGCCGAGCAGCGGGGCTTCGCTGATCAGGTAGGCCAGCTCCACTTCGGTCCAGACCGGGATGCCGGCCTTCATCGCCCGAGAGACGACCGGATGGTCATATCGGATGCCCGGATTTTTGACGACGTAGTCGAATCCCCTGTCAAGCAGGTCCTCCGGGTGGCCGCCGAGAATCACCTCGATGCCCAGTTCACGTAGAGGGGCGGCTTCCGGGTCGTCTCCCCTGGCATCATTCACTACCACATCGGCGCCAAGCCGGTTCAAGAGACGCGCGGCGGCCGAACCGCTTTTGGCAAGCCCCAGCACAAGTACACGGCGGCCTTCAAATTGGTGTATCGGTTTCATATCAGATCACCTCCGGCAATACCGCGATTAGCGCAGCGGCAAGCGCTGCTGTCCAGAACACGATGACGACTTTCCATTCGGACCACCCCGACAATTCGAAGTGGTGATGGATCGGGCTCATCTTGAAAATCCGCTTTCCGGTCGTCTTGAACGAAATCACCTGCAAAATGACGGATAGTGTCTCGATGACAAAAACGATTCCTACAAGAAGCAGGAGCAGTTCCTGTTTCATCAGGACAGATAGCATTGCCAATATTCCGCCGAGCGCCAATGAGCCGGTATCCCCCATGAAAATCTTTGCCGGATTGGCATTGAAGAGAAGGAAACCGAGAAGCGCTCCGGTCACGGAAAATGCGACGAGCGATAGATCTTCCTGGCCGTAAACCAGTCCAAGCACCCCGAATGCCGCAAAGGCGATCGAAGAAGTGCCTGCCACCAGTCCGTCAAGGCCGTCCGTCAGGTTGACGGCATTTGAAAAACCGACAAGCCAGAAGATGAGGAACAGGACATAAAACGGTCCCAGGTCAATTTCGAATGACGTGAACGGCAGACCTACGGTTGTCTCAAACGGCCCCAGACGGAGCAGCAGGTAAGAGACGACGGCGATGGCGATCTGGCCGATCAACTTCTGGAGGGACGTCAGTCCGAGATTACGTTTTAGGACGACCTTGATAAAGTCATCCAGGAATCCGATCAGCCCGAACCCGGCAAGCACGAGCAGCAGGACGATCGTCTGCGTGGTCAGCAGTCCGTTCATCCAGCCGAGCGCGAGAGCGGTCGTGACGATGGAGAGGATAAAGATGATGCCCCCCATTGTCGGGGTTCCGGCTTTTTTCTGGTGCGCCTGCGGGCCTTCCTCCCGGATGCTCTGGCCGAACTTAAGCCTTCTGAGCATCGGGATCAGCGGCAGCGCGAGAAGCGCAGATATGATAAAGGCGATCGCAATGATCGTGATGGTCGTGGCGAGTGTCATGTATTCTCGTTCTCCTTTTAAAACGGCGGTGCCTGCTCAGGCACCTCTTATCGTTAATCTTTTTCGTCAGGTCCGGCATAAAGGTGGAGCGTGCCCGATTCTTCCATGAGTGTCCCCGGCTCCGGGAGCTGCCGGACAACGGTTCCGCCTTTTGATCCGTGCCATTCCAGTTTCACAGTGTACAGCATCTGCCTGATTTCGTCATATGTTTTTCCGGTCAGGTCAGGTACACGGATCTGGACAGGGTCACCCCAGCGGTATTCCCGCTCCAGCTGTCCTTTTCTCGGTCCGATTCCCCGGACGGCGGCTACATCGCCGATGATCCTTCCGACTATCGGCGCCGAGATCGTCCCCCCGAACTGGACTTCGTTTTTCGGGCTGTCCACCGCTACGTAGACGAGAATGTCCGGGTCGTCCGCTGGAGCAAAGCCGATGAAGGATACGATATAATCCCCCTCCTTGTACCGCCCATCCTCCACCTTTTGAGCAGTGCCTGTTTTACCCGCGACCCGCAGGCCGTCCACGAAAGCATTTCGCCCGGATCCGTTGGCGACGACCGATTCCAGTGATTCACGCACTTGCTTGGACGTTTCCTCACTGATCACCCGCCGTTTTTCCTCCGGGCGGATTTCTTTGATCGCTTTTCCCGTTTCCGGATCCAGCACGCGGCTGACAACGTACGGTTTCATGATCCGCCCGCCGTTGATGGTTGCCGCCACAGCCTGCACCTGCTGGATTGGCGTGACAGAGATTCCCTGTCCGAACGAGGTCGTCGCATGTTCCACAGGGCCGAACGCTTCTTCCGAAAACAGGATCCCCGAAGCCTCGCCGGCAATGCCGGATCCGGTCGTTGCACCAAATCCGAAGTCCCGGATGTATTGCATAAGCTTATCTTTCCCTACCCGCTGGCCGAGTGCGATGAACCCCGGGTTGCACGAGTTCTCAACGACTTCTAGAAATGTCTGGGATCCGTGTCCCTCGCGCTTCCAGCATCGGAGGCGGGTTCCTTCTACGAGGGCGTAGCCCGGATCATGGAAATGATCTTTCTCAAGGTTCACTTTCCCCTCTTCAAGCGCCGCTGCCAAGGTGATGATTTTGAATGTCGAACCCGGTTCGAACGTCATCCACACCGGCAGATTCCGGTTAAAGATGGAAGGGTCGACCGAGGAGTAGTCTGACGGATCAAAGTTCGGGGTGGATGCAAGGGCGAGAATCTCACCGGTGTCAGGGGCCATGACGATCGAAAGTGCCTGCGCGGCATCATACTTGAGCATGGCCTGTTCAAGTTCCCGCTCCACGATTTCCTGGATGCGGACATCAATCGTCAGCTCCACATCCGCCCCACCGGCACCTTCCACCCAGCCGTCACCGACATGGGGCAGCGGATTGCCTTTGGCATCCACAAATAGCCGAACTTTTTCGCCCTTGCCCGTCAGTGTGCTTTCATAGGCGTACTCGATCCCTGCAAGTCCCTGGTTGTCGTAGCCGGTAAACCCGACAAGCCGTGACAGCATATCGCCATAGGGATAGTCCCGCACATAGTCGACGCCGGTGTAAAGGCCGGGAATCCCCATTTTCCCGATCCGGACGGCTGTTTCATACGGGATGTTCTTGCCTTCCGGCGCGAGTTTAATGATAGACGCTCTTTTCGACATTTGCTCTTCCAATTTTTTCGGGTCCGCATCAATCAGCGGGGCAAGTTTTCTTGCTGTGCCTGCGATATCCCGGTTCTGGGAAGGCATGAAGTACAGAGTGGGCGCAATGCGGTTGCCGATGATGCGGTTGCCGTTACGGTCAAGGATCTCTCCCCTCTTTCCGGCAAACGGAAGCTCCCGATCCCAGTTTTCCATCGCCTTCTCGGTCAATTCCGCATTACGGACGATCTGGACATGGAACAGTTTTGCAAGCAATGCGGCAAACAGGACGGCGAGGACAAGAAAGGCCAGCCGGAGCCGTTTTCTCATCCGGGCTTCGATAAAGCGTCGCACATTTCTCCCACCTTACGTTTTTCTTACAACGTATGACAGGCTTGCCTGTGCTATTCAGACGCTTAGTCAAGCGGCAGCTCCTCTTCCTCCGTTTTCTCTTCTTTTCCGGACTTGATGACTTCCTGCTCCGGGGTCTCCAACTGGATCACCACCGGAGTAGCAGGATCTACGGGTGAATCCGGCGATACACTTTGAGACACGGCATACCCTTCACCGCTCAGCTTGACATTGGCGCCGGTCATGGATGCATAAGCCAAAATGGACCGCTTCGGCCATCCCGTGAAGTCCGGAATGACCGGCTCGCCTTCTGTTTGCAGCAGGACGACGCTTTCCTGAAGGACTGGCGTCCCTTTAACAGGGAACTGCGCGGCAACTTCCCCTTTGCTTCCCGTAATCACGGCATGGATGCCGTTTTCAGCAAGTTCTTTGGCTGCCGAATCCGAAGCCTGTCCTGCAAAATCAGGAAGATTGTAAGCTTTGCCCGTTTCCTGGTCCACATCCGGACGGATATTCAGGTGCTTCAGGCTGTTTTCCATGACAGGCTTGAAGATTTTCGAAACAGGAACTGCACCATACTCGCCAGCGGGGATCTTCGGCCGGTGCACGTTCACATATACAATCAGTTGAGGGTCATCCGCAGGCGCCATGCCGAGGAATCCGTACATCAAATTGTTCGGCCCCCGGAGGTAGCCGCCCTTGCCGTTTGGGATCTGGGCAGTCGCCGTTTTTCCGGCAACCGAATAATCATTCAACTGGAAAATCCGGCCAGTGCCATTTTCCGAAGTGACCGTCGACTCCATCAGCTCAAGAACGGTTTCCGCTGTTTCCGCTGAAATCGGGCTGGACTTTTCCTCCGGCTGACCTTCGCGCAGTACTTTTCCCGTATTCGGATCTTTGATCTCCTTGATCATGTACGGCTTCATCATCGTTCCGCCGTTTGCGATCGCCGACGCAGCCTGCACCATCTGGATTGGCGTGACGGTCGTTCCTTGCCCGTAGGCCGTCGTCAGCCGCTCGACCGGACCGACGTCGTTCAGGCTGCCGGTGGCTTCGCCGGGAAGGTCGATGCCGGTTTTCTGGCCGAAACCGAAATCCCGGTAATGTTTCATCATCGCTTGCCCACCCATTCTCTCAAGGAGATAAGCCATCGACACGTTCGAGGATCGCTGAAACCCTTCCCTGAAGGAGATCCAGCCCCAGCCGTTTTTATTGTGATCATAAATGGTCGTATCGTAGATCGAGTAGCTGCCCGACTTGAAATAGTCATCCGGTTTCCAGACGCCTTCTTCGATTGCCGAAGCGAGAGTGAAGATTTTCATGGTCGAGCCCGGTTCGATCGTGTATTGGACCGCTTCGTTCAGCCAGTTGGACGACAGCCCGTCCCTTGTCTCCGGATCGAATGTCGGCCGCTGGCTCATTGCAAGAATCTCGCCTGTTTCCGGATTGGCTACAATTACCGACATACGCTCGGGGGCGTACTCTTTCTCCACCTGATTCATGGAATCTTCAACGAAATTTTGGATCGTCTTGTCGAGTGTCAGCTTGATGTCCGCCCCGTCTTCGGGAGAGGTCACCTGCTTTTCTGCACCGGGGAGCAAATACCCCCATGTATCACTTTCATAGGCCATCTTTCCGTCCTTGCCGGTTAACAGGTCATCAAACGTCTTCTCAAGCCCCATCTGGCCGACTGTCTTAACCGTTCCGTCTTTCTGCTCCATCTTCTGCGCGAAGCCGATCAGGTGCGATGCGAACGGACCGTTCGGATAAAACCGCTTTTTGTCTTTCACGAACTGGATGCCGGGGAGCTTGAGTGCTTCGATCTTTTTCATCTTGTCATGGCTCAAGTCACGTCCCGCCGGACCAAATTCCACTTGGTAGACATCCGGATCTTCCTGCCGGTTCAGCCGATCCAGGATCTCTTCCTCTGACATGTCAATATGTTCGGAAAGGGCGCGGGCGGTCTTTTCCCGATCGACGACATGTAGCCATTTATCATTTTTGACGTCCTTGCTGGCCTTTTCGGATAGAATCGCAATCAGCTTATAGCTCACTGTGTCTTCCGCAATGGGATCTCCCGACCGGTCAACAATCTTGCCCCGGTCGGCACTCAGTACCTGTTCCCGTTCGTACTTTGCATGGGCCATGGCCCGGAGCGGCTGACCCTCGGCTTCCCCCGTCACCTGAATGAATAGGAATCTTGAGAATAAAAGTAAAAAGAGCCCTCCATAGACGCAAAACATCAGGAAGGCTCCCCATTGGAAACGAAACTTCTTTTTCATTGCCCAGGCACGACCTTCACGTTTTTCTCATTGAGCGACAGGCCGAGCTCGCGGGCTTTACCCCAGATGCGCTCGTAGGTCGATTTTTCGCTCACCTGTATGGACAAATCATGATTTTGCTTGGCCGTTTCCGTAATATCGGACTGGATCAGCTGGATCTCCTTGTTCACCTCGCTGAGGGACGACTGCGCCTGGAGAAGGATAACCGCGAACATGGCCACTGCGGCAACAAACGCCACGAACAGCGTTTTTTCGCCTTTTGTGAACCATTTTTTCTTGCGTTCCGGTTGTGTCGCCGGATCCGGCGCGGGTGCCGGCACACGGGTGATCTCGGGTTCCTGTATGTATGCATGGTCAAACTTGCGTGCTTCAAGCGCCATCGAAACTAGTCCCCCTTGGTTTGTTTTTTCTCGTTTCTTTTTGTGTACGAGTATTGATTATCTCTGTTTTTCTGCGATTCTGAGTTTTGCGGAGTGGGAGCGATTGTTGCTCTCCAGCTCCTCTTCGGAAGGCAGGATCGGTTTTCTGGTAATCAGTTTCAGCTCGGGCTCCATGCCTTCGGGAATCACCGGCAAATTGGGAGGCAGGTCAGGAAGCGAAGATGCCTCCTTAAACATCGTCTTGACGAGCCGGTCCTCCAGCGAGTGGAATGTAATGACGCTGATCCGGCCGCCTTTGTTCAACAGCCGGATAGCATCTTGCAGCGACTCTTCAGCCGCCCCCAATTCATCATTGACGGCGATCCGGATGGCCTGGAAAATCCGCTTTGCAGGATGTCCGCCTTTCCTTCTTGCTGCAGCAGGGATGCCTGCCTTGATCAGTTCCACGAGTTCGAAGGTGGTCCGGATCGGGCTTTCCTTCCTGGCTTCTTCGATTTTCCTGGCAATCTGCTTGGAAAATTTCTCTTCACCATATCGGTAGAAGATGCGGACCAGGTCTCCATAGGCCCATTCATTAACGATTTCATAGGCGCTGAGCGAGGCGCTTTGGTCCATTCTCATGTCAAGCGGCGCGTCATAGCGGTAGCTGAAGCCCCGCTCCGGCGTATCGAATTGGGGCGAAGAGACGCCCAGATCATAGAGCACACCATCGACACCGGTGATGCCCAAATTCCTAAGCTCTTCCTCCAGGTACCGGAAGTTCGATCGGACGAATATAATCTTGTCCAGATGGTCCGCCAGGCGCTCACGCGCATGGCGGATGGCGGTTTCATCCTGATCAAAGCAGATCAGCCGTCCGCCTTCTCCAAGTTGCTGCACAAGATATTCACTATGGCCGCCGCCGCCGAGTGTGCAGTCGACATAGAGGCCGTCAGGACGGACATTCAGTCCGTCGACTGTCTCTTTCAGCAGCACGGTCACATGATCGAACATGTCCGTCCCCTTCTTTCATCGGTGAGTTTAAATATCAAAGTCAATGAGGTTTTCAGCAATCTCGTTAAAGGAGTCTTCCGATTCCTCGAAATAACCTTCCCAGGCATCCTTCGCCCAGATTTCAATCCGGCTGGAAACCCCGAGTACGACGCAATCCTTCTCGAGGCCGGCATAACTCAAAAGGTTCGCAGGTAAATTGACGCGTCCCTGCTTATCAAGTTCCACCTCGGTTGCCCCGGAGAAGAAGAAGCGGGTGAATGCTCGGGCATCTTTTTTGGTGACCGGCAACGCCTTAAGCTTTTCTTCAAGACGTTTCCACTCGTCCATGGTGTAAGCGAACAGGCATTTATCCAATCCGCGGGTGACGACGAATCCGCCGTCCAGATCATCGCGGAACTTCGCCGGAATGATCAGCCGGCCTTTTGCATCAACCGTATGCTGATATTCGCCCATGAACATGTGTCTTCACCCCACATCGTAAACTTAATGTACCACATCCCCCCACTTTCCTCCACCCGTTTTTGCAAATCTCTTATATTACAATTTGGTAACGGAAACTGTGGGTCTTCCCGTCCCTATTTTCAAGTTAGTTCAGGCGGCAACACCTGTAACGCCGGATAGAAACCACACTTGCGAACTTTCGGCTCTCCTCAACTCTCATCTCTTGTCCAATATGCTTCTTCTCTCCCATCAGAAGGACAAGAAAAGCACCGCCCTTTAAGGACGGTGCCGGACTGAAGACAAAGAAAACGGATTACTCCTTTGCCTGCAGTTTTTCTTTTCCATAAAACCCTTCAGGATGATGGATGCAGACGGAATGTGTTCATCAGAGCCTGATAGGCAGTCTTTTGCTGTCTTCAGCCTGCAACCACTGCCTGCTGAGCCGGGGTCACCCGGAAGGCATGGCGGCCGGCCGCTCAAGGAGCGTTAGGGAAGAGACGCTTGCCATCCGATAATATAAAAAACCGGACCCGGAACGATTGTTCCGGGTCCGGTTTGCCCGCAGCCCGACACCACCGTTAAGAGCGGTACAGGCTGGTTGGGACGGTGATCAGAGGCGGACCAGGTGGTGGTCTCCCGGTTGTCCGCTCATTTTTGCCGCAAGATCAGAAATAAAATGCGGACCGTATTCGTTCATATACTGGAAAGGCGAGTACTTCCGCTCCTGGAACCCGCCTTCCGGCAGTAGTTCCGCTTGAAGGCGGTCGTATCGGCGAATCGCCGTCTCATGCTCGAGAAGGACTGATTCGCGGATCTTCTCCCGCAAGTAGTTGAACTGGCGCTCATGGAATCCGATATTCTTCATGACCAGCTCCCGGACGTGCCGTCCCCTGGATTCAAGGGAGTCGGCAAGTTCCCGGTAGCCGGCATTCAACTGTTCTTCCATTCGGTCGATTCGGCCGGACGCATCCCGATCGCTGACCTGTTCGATGTATGACCGCTGTTTTTCCTGCGCCATGCCGGCCAGTACGTCTCCGGCACTCAGGCCGGTTTCCTCAAGGAGGTTCTCGGTCAGGCGGCTGATGAATGTCAGCGACTGCCGGGGCACGACGACCGGCATCTTGATGCCCATTTCCCGGAACGCCGGACGCAACAGTGACCAGTAGGCAATTTCGCCGGGTCCCCCTACGAACGCCAACACCGGAATGACCAGGTCCTGCATGACCGGCCGGGTCACAACGTTGTTGCTGAACCGTTCAGGATGTGCAAGAGCCAACTCTGCCAGCTCATCTTCCGAGAATGAGAATCCTGCCTGTTTGTTGACAAAACGACCTTCCTCCCGCTTGAGGAGGAACCGCTCTCCTGTATCCACATAAAACAGATGGGCATCCTGCTCTTCAGCGCCGAGGGGAGTGTCAAAGCCGTCTCGGCCGAAACGTTCTTCCGTTTCCGCCACCCCCGCTGCGATATCGGCAGACCGGCGGACCATGTTCTCAAAGTAAGGCTTTTCAAACTGTCTTAACGCAGGATCGGCCGCATCGAGCAGCAACAGCCCCTCGTCACTGAACAGCCTTGTCATTAGGGCGGCGAAGAAGGAGGTATAGGTTGAGTTGCCCTCCAGGCAGCCGAGGACGGTTCCGATCAGGCTTTCAGTATAGGCAGTCTCACCATAATCGCGGAACACCCCGCGTATAAACCTTTCCATATCGGCGGGATTGAATGCTGTCTCGGATGCCATAGTCTTTGCTCCGAACGGGACCGGGAACTGCCGTTTAACCGGACGTTCATCCGATATTGAATAGACATGGTTGATTTCCAGCAGATCATGGTCTTCACCTGCAATCCAGAAAACCGGAACAACAGGCGTGCCGAGCTTTTCGCGGAGCCGGCGCGCCTCCACGATGACGGACAGGGCCTTGTTCACCGAATAAAGCGGGCCGGTCAGAAGCCCCGCCTGCTGTCCTCCGACAACTGCCTGCGCCCCTTCCTCAAGTTCCTGCAGATGAGCTTCGGATTTTCCCGATAACCCTGCGGCGTTTCCCATGAACCTCCGGATTACAGAGGCCAGTCCTGCACGGTCAAAAGACCGGTTTTGCAGTTCCTCAAGCCTGCTCAAATAACCGGCGCGGTCCGTCGGATAGTCAAAATATGTATGGATAAAATCCGGATTATTTAAGTAGGCGTCCATGACTTTCCCCGCCGGCCGGATGTCCAGTCGTTCAAATTCCATGTCGAAAACCCCATTTGCATTCATTAATCGAATCCGATTATAGCATTCCCGATCCGCCGAATGAAAAAATTCCGCTCATCTGCCAATATAATCGGCAATCATGACCCCGGTCCCGATGACCGATGCTGCCAGGTAGGCTGCCGAAAGGATCAGAAACAACAGACGCCAGATTTTCCGCAGAAGCGGGCCGATTTCGAAATCGTGTTCCGTCTTGCGTTCCCGATAAGTCATATAAAGCGCAAACACGATTACCGCCATAGCCAGGTAGAATTCCGTCTGATAACCGGTAAATGCCTCCACCACAGCCGGCACAGCGGGCAATAGCAGAAAGGTCGTGCAATCTGCCGCCCTGCTGAACCCCTTTGACGGATCCTTATACAGCCGGGTGAACACGGTGAAAAAAAAGAAAAATGCAACTGCCGGGAACGCAATCAGAAATCCCGCCGCAGCAAAGAAGTAGTCAGCCATGCCGGTCTCCCCTCCTTTCCAATGAACGGACAAGGTCATACAGTGCCGTCACTGACGGAAGAGACGCGCAGCGCTCCTGTGCAAGCACAATTACACCGCCCATGATTGAATCGGCTTCCGTCTTTCTTCCCGCCATGAGATCGGCCAGCATCGAAGAGGTGTTGTCCGCTGTTTTCCGGCAGAGATCAAACACCTCGCCCAGTGTCACCTCGCCTGCAATCTCCGGAAATGCCTCAGCAAGTTCCGCGTGCATCCGGCCAAGCAATGCTCGGAGGTCCGGATCTTCTGCCAGCATCCCATTCCTGACACCGGCTACAGCCGTCACCGGGTTAATCAGACAGTTCTTCACTGCCTTTTTCATGAGAAGCTGCCCCGGCCCCTCTTCTGCACGGACAACGGGGAAAGTCGGAGAATGGGCGGTCAACAGCGGGTGAAAAGGGGTGAAATCATCAGTAGCAGGCGAAATCCGGAGTGGTCCCGTTCCGGTGTGCTCAACCGAACGGGGGCCGGTTTTCCTGGAACCATGCTCGACCGTCCCAAATGCAATCGGCCGATCCCGGAAACGCGCGGGCAGAGACAAATGCGACACGCCGTTTTGTATAAACAGCAGCGGTGCTTCCCCAAGCTTTCCGTTTAGTTCCTCAAGAAATGGTTCAAGGTCATAAGACTTCATCGCCAGTATGGTCAGGCCGTCTTCTATGCCAGCTTCGGAACTTGCTGTCGCCCCTACACTGAAGACCTTTTTCTCATTTCCCTTCGAAAGCAGAATCCCTTCATCACGGATCGCCGCTGCCTGCTTAGCAGTTCTCGTAATCATCCGGACATCGAATCCGACTTCGGCAAGGCGGGCACCGATCAGCATCCCGATGGCCCCGGCGCCAGCTACATTGATCCTCATCGCCAATCTGCTCCTTAAAACATAGACAATATAGAAAAGGCAATTATCTATGCAAGATGATTCCTGCTTCTACGCCCCCCCTTTTCGACTGTTGCTGTCTACAAAGGTTGATATAGCTCTCCACAGGCTTATTTTTGGACAGTTTCAGTTGCTTTTCCATTCACCGCAAGCCGGACAGGTTTTGGAGCTCCTTTCCCCATCGAAAAGGCCCGCCGATAGGGCAGGCCTTGTTGCAGTCCTATTATACCGGATTGACCGGGTGCTTGCGAAGAGGTGGCACAACTTCTTTTGTGGCATAGCAGCTGTACCTGGATGCCAGTTCCGAACGGAGGTTTTCGGGCGAAACGATATCATCGATGATCATCTCGGATGCCAACTTATAGATATCAATCTGTTCCTTATACTCCGCACGTTTTTCCTGAATGAACCGGATCCGCTCTTTCGGATCCTCGATGGCTTGGATCTTATTCGAATACACAGCGTTGACCGCCGCTTCAGGGCCCATGACGGCAATCTGTGCCGACGGCAGCGCGATGCAGGCATCCGGCTCAAAAGCAGGGCCGGCCATTGCGTACAGCCCTGCGCCGTACGCCTTGCGGACGATGACGGAAATCTTCGGCACCGTCGCGGAACTCATCGCAGAGATGAGTTTGGCACCGTGGCGGATGATTCCTGCACGCTCGACCTTTGTCCCGATCATAAAGCCCGGCACATCCGCCAGGAACAGAAGCGGTATGGAAAATGCATCACAGAGCGAAATGAACTTTGCGCCTTTGTCCGACGAGTCGACAAAGAGGACGCCACCCTTGACTTTCGGCTGGTTCGCTATGATGCCGACCGGCCGGCCTTCAATGCGTGCGAGCCCGGTGATCAGCTCCGGAGCGAACAACTTCTTGATTTCGAAAAAGCTTCCTTCATCAATCAATCTGTCAATTGCCTCATACATATCGAAAGGCGCGTTCTGATTTTCAGGGATGATTTCACCGAGCGTCCGGCCTTCGGCTGCCGGAACCGGTGTCTTGACTTCCGGTTTCCCGGCGAAGTTGGACGGGAAAAAGCCCAGGTACTCTTTCGCAGCTTCAATCGCTTCCTGTTCATCCGCTGCAAGCCAGTCTCCGCATCCGCTGACCGTGCAGTGCATGCGGGCACCGCCCATCTCTTCTAACGTTACCTTTTCGCCGATCACTTCCGCCGCCATCCTCGGGGACCCGAGGTACATCGAGGCATTTCCGTCCACCATGATCACGATGTCACAGAAAGCCGGGATATAGGCACCGCCTGCCGCAGACGGTCCGAACAAAAGGCAGATCTGCGGGATGACCCCGGAAAGGCGCACCTGGTTATGGAAAATCCGCCCCGCCCCCCTGCGGTTCGGGAACATGTCCAGCTGGTCGGTGATACGCGCCCCGGCCGAGTCGACAAGGTAAAGGAGCGGGACTTTCAGCTGTTCTGCCGTTTCCTGGATGCGGATGATTTTTTCAACCGTCCGCGCCCCCCATGATCCGGCCTTCACCGTAGAATCGTTCGCCATGACACAAACGGTCTTCCCCCCGACCTTGCCTGTGGCAGTCACGACTCCGTCCGCCGGCAAATCTCCGGCTTCAACGTTGGCAAACCGGGCATCTTCCGTGTACTCTCCGTTGTCAAACAGCAGCTTGAGGCGGTCCCTCACAAAAAGTTTGCCCTGTTCCTTCTGCTTTTCATGATATTTCGCATGTCCCCCCGCATAAATCTGTTCCAGTGACCTTTCAAGACGTTCGTTCTCGTTTGTTTTCACTGTCATTCCACTTCCCCCTCCCTTGGCTGCCGGACAGCCGATTATTCGAATGTGAGGATGGTGTCCCCTTCATTGATGAAATCACCGATGCTGACGCGAACTTCCTTGATCTTGCCGCCCTTTTCGGCTTCGACCGGAATCTCCATTTTCATCGATTCCAGCACCACGACCGTCTGCCCTGCCGTTACTTCGTCCCCTGCATTTACATCTACGGTGAAAACAGTTCCTGCCATTGTTGATTTTAGTTCATTCATATTAAACTTCCTCCTTTTTCTTGGCCTGCCATCCCTCTAGCACCCGGGTTGTATAGTTGCCTTCCGCAAACTCTTCGGAACCGGCGAACGATTTGAAAAGCGGGATGTTCGTCCGTACGCCGGCAGCATCCGCCCCCCGGAAGAATTGTTCCGAACGGCGGATCGCCTCTTCGCGAGTGCTGCCGCTGATGATCACTTTTGCGATCATCGGGTCATAAAATGGCGTGACTGTGTTCCCTTCCGTGTAACCGCGGTCGATCCGCACCCCTTCTCCCTCCGGCAGGACAAGCTGTGTAATCTTGCCCGGTGACGGAAGAAACTTTTCCGGGTCCTCCGCGTAGATCCGGTATTCAATCGCATGGCCGGCGGACATCACCTTGTCCTGGTCCTTCACAGGCAGCTCCCTGCCGGAAGCCACGTCAATCTGCCATTTGACCAGGTCAAGTCCGGTTACCGCTTCCGTCACCGGATGTTCCACCTGAAGCCGTGTATTCATCTCAAGGAAGTAAAACTCATTATCCGGGCCGACGATGAACTCGACTGTGCCGGCATTCGTATAGTTGACTGCTTTCCCCGCTTCCACTGCTGCACTGAGCATCCGCGCTTTCGCCTCTTCCGGGAATGCGGGTGACGGAGACTCTTCGATGACCTTCTGATTACGGCGCTGTACAGAGCAGTTACGTTCAAACAGATGAACGATATTGCCGTGGTGGTCTCCGAAAATCTGCACTTCGATATGGCGGGCGTCATCGATGAATTTCTCGATGAACACCCGGTCATCCCCGAAATAAGACATGGCGCGTTTTTTTACTCCATCGAAGTTTCGACTGAGCGCTTGCTCATTTTCACAGCGGACCATGCCGATCCCGCCTCCGCCGGCACTCGCTTTCATCATGACCGGGTAACCGATGTCTTCGGCTGCGCCCAACGCTTCTTCCAGCGTGGCAACGCCTTCCTCCGTTCCCGGCACGACCGGAACCCCCGCATCGATCATGGCGCGTCTTGCTTCGATCTTATCCCCCATCTTTTCGATGACATCAGCCGCAGGGCCGATAAATGTCAGACCCGCCTCCTGCACTTTTCTTGCGAATGACGCATTTTCCGACAGCAGCCCGTAGCCGGGATGGATGGCATCTGCACCTTCCCTCTTGGCCAGCTCGATGATTTCATCGCCTTTCAGGTAAGACTGAGGAACCGGTCCAGGCCCGATTTCAAACGACTGATCCGCTTCCTGTACAAAAGGCAGACCGGCATCGGCCTGTGAATGGACGGCAATGGTGCGGATACCGAGCTTCCGGCATGTCCTGATGATACGTGACGCGATTTCCCCCCGGTTCGCGATAAGAATCTTTTCCATGCGGATCTCCCCCTAATGAATTGACGAATTATTTTAAACCCCTTCATTATCAGTCTATATGAAAACTGAAACCGTTTTCAAGTCTAACTAGAAAAACTTGCAAAAAGAAAAGCAGAACCGGTTGGCGGTCCTGCGTTCAACTATCCTGTTTCTCGATGAATGTGACTCCTTTGGAAAGCCATGCCAGAAGCTTGTGATGCTCGCGGGCAAGCGCTTCATGCTCTTTTTTCAATCGCATGTAGGACTCGGATAATTCATCGAATCCGCTCATCGCCTGTTTCAGGTGGGACTTCAGATGATGCTCGGGCTTTTTCTGCGCGGCCTCAAGCTCGGCCGAATGGATTTTCCGGAGGGTCTTGTTCCATCTGAATCCGCATGCCTGCTTGGTCCGTCCAAGTTTCTCAGCCGCATCGGCAAATGCACCCAGCTGGGTCCCGCCATTTTTCACCGCTTCGATCACCGTGTCTGTGAGAATGCGGTCATCCTCCGGTGTCCAGCGATCTTTCCTTGTATTTTCCTTCACCTCTACCACCCCCGTTTGGGAAACTATATGCGGTGGAGAGAAAAAATAGACTTCATTTTTTCTTGTTGAGGAAACGGTCAACCGCCTCATGGTGGACGTCAGCTTCCCACAGCCTGGCACAAGCCGCGACCTCTTCCCGGACTTGCCCGGAAAGGCCTGCGGACAGAAGCCTGCGGACAGCCGCCTGCTTATAGGCCCGGTGAACCGATGGGTGTACGCGCTCCATCGGCTCAACGAAGCGGTCGAGCGCTTCGAATTTGTCTCCGGGGAACAGCACGGTCGCCCAGCCGGATTCAAGCAGTTCCCGGGCTTCCATCGGCCTGGCTTCCGTCAGCATCCTGAGAGCCGTATCCTGTCTTCCTGACTTGGTCAGCAGGTGAGATGCCCCGCCCCATCCGGTCGTGATGGCAAGTGTCCCCTGGATAAATCCGCATTTCACGCCTTCGCGGACGAGCCTGAAATCGCAGGCGGTGGCTATCTCACAGCCGCCTCCGACGGCATGGCCATCGATCAGCGCAATGACCGGAACAGGCAACAAAGACATCCGGAGCAGAATGTCCGCCATCTTGCCGAGCATCGGGGCGGCTTCTTCTTCTGTGCGAAGCTTATGGAATTCAGAAAGGTCCCCTCCCGAGCAGAATGCCGACTGTCCCTCTCCAGTGACAGCGAAGTATCGGAGGGATTCGTCTTCCTTGACGGCTTCCACCGCCGCAGACAGGCCGTCCATCACTTCTTCGTTGATCGCGTTTCGCTTTTCGGGACGGTCGATCGTAAATACCGCTCCGCTTCCCCTTTTCTCAAACCGGTAAACCATTCCCGAGTCCTCCTTCAATTGCATGCTTTCTTAACCCTACCATTCTGTGAAACCTTGTTGGAGATCTTTTTGCCGAGCAAGCATATTTCCGTCCGGTACGTACAAAGGTTATTGCACAAAAAAAGACCGGAATCGGATTCCGGCCGCGTTCGTCTCTGATTACTCGGAGATGACTTGTTTACCTTTGTATTCACCGCAATTTTTGCAAACACGGTGAGCGAGTTTCATCTCGCCGCAGTTATCGCAAGCGACCATGCCTGGCACTTGGAGCTTGAAGTGTGTGCGGCGTTGGCGCTTTGCAGTTTTGGAAGTTCTTCTCTTAGGTACTGCCATGCGGGGCACCTCCTTACGGTTCTATTCGTCCTTTGAATCCTTGCCCTGCTGATCGAAAAACTTGGCCAGCCCGGCAAGTCTGGGATCCACTTTCGGCTTTTCTTCTTCACGCTTGGCGGCGAATTCCTCTTCGGATGAAAAGGCCCATCCTTTTCCTTCCCGTGAAGGTGCCGCTTCCTCCCCGATTACCTGAATCGGGACTTCGAGCAGGACCAGCTCTTCGAAGACCGGCGTCGGATCCACCACTTCCCCCGTCACCTCGTGAACGGCATCGTCGTCCGGGTCGGCATAGCCTTCCCAGACAAATTGTTCATCCGTCACGATTTCAAACGGGTATTCGATATCTTCCCAGGTTCTGGCCTCGGGGAGCGTCATCGTTCCCTCCAGCCTGAAGCGGCAGGTCATCTGGCCGTTGCCGACGGAGCAGGTGCCCGTCACACGGACCGGTCCGATTGCCCGGATTTCCGGGTCGCGCTTCAGGACACCGGAAAGGTCAGCGGTGCCGTCCACCGGCATGGAATCCTGCCGGAATTGATTTAATTGCCGGATGGTCCATTTCATCAGGAATCACCTCAAGACAACAGAATTGATTATAGTATGTCCAAATCGTGATGTCAAGATTATTTCTTGTCACCCTCGGATGCCGTTGCCGCCTGTATTTTTCATCCGGGCCACGCTATAATGTCGTTAATCCGATTGTATCAGAGGAGTGAGCGTGATGAAAGCCGCAGGCGTCGTCGTCGAATACAACCCGCTGCATAACGGGCATGTCCACCACCTGAAGGAGACCCGGCGGCTTACGGGAGCCGATGTCGTCATTGCCGTCATGAGCGGCAATTTCCTTCAGCGGGGCGAGCCGGCTTTTATCGACAAGTGGATGAGAACCGAACTGGCACTGTGCTCGGGAGCCGATATTGTGTTTGAGCTTCCGTACCGGTTCGCCGTGGCACAGGCGTCCGAATTTGCCGAAGGCGCGATCGGCATTTTGGCGGCAGCCCGCTGCGGGATGTTCTGCTTCGGGTCGGAAGACGGGTCCGTCGAACCCTTCCGAAATACATTGCGCCTGCTGCAAGAAGAGGAGTCCGGCTACGATGCGGAAGTGCGCAGGATCGTGAAGACAGGAATCAGCTATCCGGCGGCCTTAAGCAGGGCTTATCGGTCCATTGCAGATGTTTCGGCGGACGCCGGCCCGCTTGCAGACCTCACGAAGCCGAACAATATTCTCGGCTTCCATTACATGAAGGCCGCCAGCTCGATCACCCCGGAAATGGCCGCTTTTACCATTGAAAGGACAGGAACCGGCTATCATGAACTCGGGGCCGATCCGGACAGCGGAATCATGAGCGCGACGGCCATCAGGAAAGCGGTCATGGCGGAAGGACTCACCAGTGATGTTCTGCACGCCATTCCGGATCACACCGCAGACGCCCTGGAGCGGTTCAGGAAGGCGCATGGCGGATTCGGCGGCTGGGACCGCTTCTGGCCCATCCTCCGCCCTCTTATCATCCGTGACGGCGCCTCACGGCTTAAGGAAGTTGCGGAAATGACCGAAGGGCTTGAATACCGGATTGCCCGAGCTGCACATGAAGCTTCTTCATACACGGAATTCATGGGGGCTGTCAAAACGAAGCGGTACACATGGACTCGAATCCAAAGAATCTTAACCCATATTCTGTGCGGGATGGACAAAAACGAGTTCAGCCGGCTCAGTCATCCCCGGTATCTCAGGCTTCTTGGGATGACTGCGGCCGGCCGCACGTATCTGAACCAAAACAAGGACCGATTCGGGCTTCCGCTGCTTTCCCGGGCTGCCTCAACGGATGACCCGATGCTAAAGGCGGATATCCGGGCATCGGATCTGTATGCAATCGGCACCGGGGACAGGCCCGGAAAGGACTTCCGCACACCGCCAATCATCGCCGATTAAGCGTCAGTCAGGATCCGTATCCAGCTCCTCCAGATAATCAAGGGCATCATCAATCGTCTTTACCGGCACGATTTTCATATCCGTGCCGATTTTTTCAGCCGTATCTGCAGCAATCTCGTAATTCGACCGGATTCCGGGAATGCTTTTTTTCATCTCGGCAGTGATTTCATCATCCGGTGCAAAGAAAATTTCAATCCCCTCCCGGTCGGCAGCCATCACCTTGAAGTCGATGCCGCCGATCCGGCCGACCGTGCCGTCTTCATTGATCTCTCCTGTACCGGCGACCCGGTAACCTCTGGTTAGATCCTCATCCAACAGCTGATTCATGATCTCAAGTGTGAACATGAGCCCTGCGGAAGGGCCTCCAATCTCCTCCGTCTCAATCTCAACTTCCGGATCGGTCTCAATCATCCGCTTGGCGGCATAACTCACGCCGAGCCCTTTCCTTCCCCCTGCACCCGGAATGATGCCGGGGGAAATTTCTTTAGAAATCTCTTCTTCATCCCGGACCACTTTCAGGTTAACCGTGTCACCTTCGGGCAGTGAGGCGACAGTATCTGCAAAGGCTTCCGCCGAATCGACCGGTTGTTCCCCGATTCCGGTGATCAGGTCGCCCGCCTCCAGGATGCCGTCTGCCGCACTTCCTTCCACCACATCCATAACGAGCACTCCTTCGGTCTCCAGCGTGACGGGCTTCCCTGCACGGTTATAGGCCACGAAGATGGCATTGATCTGGGAATCTTCCATCAGTTGCATTTGACGGAGATTATATTCCTCCTCGGTCTCTCCGTCCCTGCGGACCTGTCCGGCTTTCATGATTTTACGGCTGTCCATCAAACTGGAAACCGCATAAGTGAGCGGGGTCGCCTTTGAGAGGGCGATTGTCATCAGACTCAAGGAGCCTTCATCATCCGGATCGCCGCCTTTTACTTCCACGAGAGGCGCCAGCTCATACGCGCCGCCCGGCTTTTGGATATACATGTCCAGCGGTAGGAGCGCTGCTGCCGCAAAAATCAGCAGCACAGCCGTAAGCGCAATCCTTTTTACATTATTCAAAACCGATCCCTCCAAAATAGCCCCGTTCATGCCGGCATATACATAGTGTAGCACCGGCGATGGGCGCATTCAAAAACGAGGGAGTCGATTATTTTCGTGTATACCGTCATCATCTGGTGCCTCATCGTACTGTTTCTCCTCCAGCCGGGACTTGCCCGGGAGGGGGCAGTATTCGGCATTGAACTGTTTACGGAAGCGCTGCTTCCCTATCTGCTTCCTTATCTGATCCTGACTCAATGGCTGCTCCGCCTGCCCGGAAAAGAGCCGAAAAGACGGACAGGCACCTACTGGAAAACTTACCTGCTGGGAGCGTTCGGCGGCTTCCCCGTCGGGGCGGTTTCCGTATCCCATCAAGTCAGGGACGGGCGGCTGACGAAGCGGGAAGGCGCTTTGCTGATTGCAATCTGCCATGCCCCGAGTTCCATGTTGCTGATCGGCTATGTCGGCAATGAACTGTTCGGGAGCGCTTCGGTCGGGTGGCTGCTCATGGCCGTCATCCATGGGCTTAACCTTGTTTTTCTCCTGATTCTCTCCATCCGCTCGGCCATTCAGCCGACATGTCCGCCGGTTTCTTCAGTCACCCCAAAAAGGAAAGCCGGCTCCCCACTCACCGAAAGCCTGAAGGACAGTTCCCAGACCATTGTCCTTGTGGCGACAACTGTCGTCTTTTTTTCCGCCGTCGGAACCGTGGCGGCGGATCTGCTGTCCAGGCTCAGCCCAATGGATGCACAGACGGCAGGAATGGCGGTCTTTCCGCTGTTTGAAATGACTGCAGGACTTCAGACGGCATACGACCTGTTTTCCGGGATGGATCTTCATGCGGCGCTGACTGCACTCATCCTATCCATGAACGGCCTCAGCATCCACCTTCAAGTCTCAGTCATCGCCCGCGGGGCCGGCATCCCGATGCGCTGGTATGCGGCAGCACGCCTGGCACACATGATCATCGTGCCACCAGTGTTCATGCTGCTCCTATCTTTCTGGACCTGACCGGAAAAAGCGCCCGGGAAAGGCAGTTGGCCTTCGCGGACGCTTTTTGGCAATGCACCGTCATTGCCGGATTTCCTTGATATTGTATTTTTCCCTGAGTGCCTGTTCGACAACCGGCGGAACAAGTTCCGAGGTATCCGCCCCGTATTTGGCCACTTCCTTGACGATACTGGAACTGAGAAATGAATACTGGTTATTCGTCATCATGAAAAAGGTCTCGATTTCTTCTTCAAGCACCCGGTTCATCGAAGTGATCTGCATTTCGTATTCGAAGTCGGAAATCGCCCGAAGGCCCCGGACAATCGCAGTTGCGCCGACCCCTTTTGCGTAATCGACCAGCAGTCCGGAATACGACTCGACTTTTACATTATCGATGTCCGCAGTCGCCCTGCGGATGAGCTCGATCCGCTCTTCCACCGTGAACAGCGGATTTTTGGATGAGTTGTTCAGCACACACACCCGGATTTCTCCGAATACACGCGACGCGCGCCTGATAATGTCCAGATGGCCATTGGTCACCGGATCGAAGCTCCCGGGCACTACCCCCATTTTACCCATTTGTCTCCCCCTCGCCGGCAGCTTGCCGATAAATAGAAATTACCGTGCCGCCATAAACAGATTCTTTATCTTTTCCGAACACCCCGAAGCTGTCCGGCAAAGTCACCGACCGGTCATGTTCGCAGACAATGGTGCCCCCTCTGCTGATCAGTCCTGCCCCCGCCAGTTCCCCGGCCAGCTTGTAATATGTATCCCGCGCATAGGGCGGGTCAAGGAAGACCATATCAAATGGCTCTTCTTTGGAAATGATCCGGCGGACAGCCTGCCGGGCATCCGCGCGCATCAGATCCACCCTGTCATCATACCGGCACTTGCCAATATTCTCAATGATCGCCGCCTGTGCCCGACGGTCCTTCTCGACCATGACCGCATGATCCATTCCCCGGCTGAGTGCCTCAAGTGCCAGACCACCGCTTCCAGCGAACAGGTCCAGCACCCGGCCGCCATCAAAGTATGGACCGATTATATTGAACACGGATTCCTTGACCTTATCCGATGTCGGTCTCGTGTCCGTCCCGGATGCCGATTTCAACTGCAGGCCCCTTCGTTCTCCGGAAATGATTCTCATCTTTTCACCTTCCTGTTTTGCGCTATTCCCCGCCCTGCCGGTATGATAGGATGAGCAGAGAAAGGAGGAGCCGCATGAATACACAACGCTTTATCGAATTGGGCGAAGGGCTCGGTGATGTATTCGAATTGTGCGAGCTGATCCGCACAAATTCCGGCCGTCTTCATCGCGCTTTCATCTTCACGACAGGGGAAAGCGGCGTCCTGTCTTTGGCCGCGGCTTTTGATCCCGCTGGAGAGGGGAACTTCATGCCGATTTACATCTGCCGGGAAGGTATCCGGGGCAGCGGCAAAGAAAGTGCACGTGTCACCCGCTTCAGGGAAGCCGCAACACAAGCCGGCGCCACGCCAATCCCAGTGGAAGTGCGACCTTCCAAAGACTATTCCGATCGGGATCAGTACTACCGGCACATCACCGGCATCCTTCGGCTCAATCACCTGATTCCGCCGCTCCGGTAAATCAAAGTCCGCCCTTGTAGTCATACTCCTTCGCCTTGTCGGGCTTCGCGTTCTCGAATTCTGTTTTGATAAACGGCTTCATCGAGAGCTGAACCGAACGGACATACTGGAGCTTATCTAGTTTTTTTGCCGTTTCTTCAGCATCGTCGAGATCGCAGTAAATTACGGCATACTTCATTCTCTTGGAAATATATTGGACATGCCCATACTTCCTGAGCGCCTTCACCTGTTTCAGGTGGTGAAGATGGACGACGATTCCGCGCCGTTCAATCATGATCATCCCTACTTTCCTACCATACAGAATACCATAAGCCGGAAAAACACGGCAACCGGACGGAAAATGACATGACAACCGGTTTCTTTTATACTGAACATAGTTTTCACGGATAAAGGGAGGGATCAGCATGACGAAGAAAAGAAAAGTTGCCCTTACGGTTGCAGCGGCCGGAGCTGCCGCATGGGCAGGTTCAAAAATTTTCTCGAAGCCTGAGGGCCGGACATCCGTCCCTGCCCTTGATTATGATGTACCGATCATTCTCGCTCACCGGGGCGGAGCCGGACTGGCACCTGAAAATACGATGCCCGCCTTTGAGCGGGCAGCCGGTCTGGGTGCTCACGGGTTTGAAATCGATGTCCACCTCACAAAAGATGAGGAAGTGATCGTCTTCCATGATGAGACGCTCGAGCGGACAACCAATCTGGACGGCCGTCCGGGTGACTATACGCTGGCAGAGCTGGAGGATGCGGATTTCGGTTTCCGCCATGCGGGCGAAGACGGTTCCTACCCATTCAGGGGTAAGGCCGGCGGGGCCGTCTCCCTCCGGAGACTCCTTGAAGACTTCCCCCATTTGCTGATCAATATCGACATGAAAGACGCGCCTGATACATACGAGGGAGGCTTGCTTCCTTCAAAGCTCTGGCGGGTGATTGAAGAAACGGATGCGCGGCACAGGGTGGTCGTCACCAGTTTCCATGACAGCCAAATCGACCGGTTCAATCTGTATGCCAGAAACCAAATTGCCCTCGGGGCCGGCGAACAGGAAGTCAGGCGCGCTTATCTCGCGTTTGCGAGCGGTTTCGGGCATTTGTACCAGCCGAGGGCCGATGTGTTTCAGATTCCGGTGCGGTCCGGCATCTTTCCGCTCGACCTTCCGCCATTCGTCCGTTTTCTCGGGCGGCTCAACATCCCTGTCCATTATTGGACGATCAACGACCGCCCGACCATGGAACGGCTGATCGCGGCCGGAGCCAAGGGCATCGTCACGGATCGCCCGGACCTTGCCGCAGGACTTGCAGGCGGACCGGAAAATGAAGTACGGGACTCACCGGAAGACTTGGTGTAGAAGTATTCCGGGATTGACGGGCAATAATACCCAATCGGATCTCCACTGACTGCAGACAGCATTGTCTGCAGTTTTCATTTTCCCTGAAATCCCCGGCCCCGGCGTTAGCGGAAAAGAAAAAACTGCAGACAAAGTAGTCATACACACTTTGTCTACAGTCTCAGATCCAAGACGGCATCTCCTTTTTCTGTATTCAGGCACTGCAGGAGCAGCCACCGCCGGTTCCGCAGCTGCCTCCGCAGGCGGAGCCGGTTTCGAAGAAGGGGTTGCTTACAGGGACTTTGACGGATTCGGAAACGGTCTTTCCGATCAGCAGGCTCACTTCGTCGAGAAGGTCCTGGAGATCGTTCTCGGCCACTTTGAGCGCGGCCACTTTGTCATTCAGGTCGAGCTCCCGTTTTTTCGTCCGGATTTCCCTCATGACGGTGCTGTAGTCGGGGTGATAGCGGCCGAACCGCTGAACCTCTTCATACTGTTCCTTGAGTTTTGCGAACTCCGCGATCTCCTGCACAAGGCCGGAATCGGAATAAACGCGAATATGTGCAAGCCGGTAAGCCTCCGCCGCTTCGGAGGAGACGATCAATCGGCTGAGCTGTTCAGATTCCTCGATGACTCGGAGCCATTCGTCGGTCATCATCATGGGCATCACTCCATTCCACTCCCATCATACCAGAATCTGTCGGCCGATTGCACTCTGGTGTCTCCATCCGCCGCCCGTTCTCCAAGAAACCGGAGCGCCGTCCGGTAGTCGGAAAAAGGCCTTGAAGAAGATTTGGAAATCTGGATTTCCTCATGTCCCTTACCCGCGATGAGCACGAAATCCCCTGCTTCCGCTTCATAAATGGCGCCGCGGATGGCACGCTCCCTGTCCGTCTCTGTACGTACGATGGCTGATGTACCCGCCAGCCCTTCCATGATGTCCGAGATGATCTGAGTCGGCTCCTCGCTTCTTGGGTTATCGGAAGTCACCCAGACCGAATCCGAATACTCCCCGGCAACGCTCCCCATCTTTGGACGCTTTTCCCTATCCCGATCCCCGCCGCACCCGAAGACCGTAATAAGCCGGCCCGTACACAACGAGGAAAGTGCGCCGAGCACCGCTTCAAGAGCGTCCGGTGTATGCGCATAGTCAACAAACACCCGGATGCCCGCCCCTTCCGACTCCTGCATCCTGCCCTCGGGCAGGGAGAGACAGGATGCATTTCTTCGAAAATCAGCCAGACCGAATCCGGCAGCCATGAGCGATGCAAAGGCGGCGGCCGCATTCAGGCGATTATGCCTGCCCTCCACCGGTGCGGCGATGACCGTGTGCGCCTTGCCGGCCGCAAGCATCCAGTCTCCTTTTCCGTCATCCGAGATTCTCAGGTGTGTGTCGCCACCGGGCCGCTCCCCGAAAGTCATTACAGGACGAGTGCCTCGGGTAATGCTCAAAACTGAAGCATCATCTGCATTCAAAATGATTTTTCCGGCAAGTTCTGACAATCTGCCCTTGGCGCTAAGATACGCTTCTTCCCCTCCGTGTTCGGCGTGGTGATCCGTTCCAATATTAAGGAAGATTCCGTAGTCGATGCTGCAATGGTCAAGACGCTTGCCCGATAATCCGAGTGAAGATGCCTCCATGGCGATATGCGTGACCCCTTCGTCCGCACAGTACCTGAGCACCCGGTGCAGATGCGCGGGCGGCAGGGTCGTCATAGGCGGGGTCTGAAGCGGAGCTTTTCTTCCATCTATCCAAACGCCGAGTGTCCCGATAACGGCCGACCGTATCCCGCCTGCCTTCAGCAACTGGCCGATAAACCGGGTGGTGGTGGTTTTCCCATTTGTCCCGGTAACCGCAAATACCGTCAGTTCCCTGGATGGATGGCCATAGAAAGCCGAGCAGGCATACGCCAGAAAATCGGCTGCATCCGGTACGGAAATCGACGTCACGCCCTGCGGAATCCCAGGAGGACGGGAGATATCTGTGACAATCGCTACCGCCCCGTTGTGAAGGGCTTCCTGGATATGATCCAGCCCGCTCGCCGAACGACCTTTTCGGGCTACGAATACCGAACCGGGAATGACTTCGGCCGAATGATCCGTCACGCCGCTGACAAGTGCCCGGAAGTCCCCGCCCTTTGCCGTGCACGGCCAGTTTTTCAGCAGCTCGCATAATTCGATCATGCCTGACCCCTTCCCGAACATTTTTGTTCTGAGCGAATACATTATGTTGGAGTACCCTCCATCGTATGTAGGACGGTGGTTGAATGACACGAAGAAAGATGGTGGCGTAGTTCGATGATCATCCAGAAATTTGGAGGGGTCGCCATGAGGGATAGCCGCTCCAGAAAAGCATGTATCCGCCATATCAGAAGGGCGGTCAGGGAACACGGGAAGGTTGTCATCGTCGTATCCGCCATGGGAAGGGCAGGAGATCCCTATTCAACGGACAGCCTGCTGTCCATCAGTGAAGCAATCGGGATCTCGCCTCATGCCCAAGATGTCGCTGCCGGTTGCGGAGAGCTTTTAGCTTCGGCGATCATGTCCGCCGAGCTTGAACAAGCAGGTATAGAAAACGAGCTGATCTATGGCAGCCGTTCGGGTATCCTGACCGAAGGACCATTTGGCAGTGCCGACCTGGAAATGGAGCTGGAGCCCTTTTTCCGTATCTGGGGTGACTGCAATGTCGCCGTCGTACCCGGTTTCCAAGGGACAGGACGCGACGGGCGGATCCGGACGACAGGTCGTGGCGGCAGTGACCTGACCGCAGTGGTCCTGGGCGATATGCTGGGTGCTGAAATCGTTGAATTTTTCAAGGACGTACCCGGCGTAATGGAAACGGATCCTTCCGTAAAGCCGGATGCGCAATTGTTCAGATCTCTTACCCACGCGGAGCTGCTTCCGCTGCTCGAGACAAAGCGGCCCATTATCCAAAAAAAAGCGGCACTGTATGCCGCGATGGCATCCGTACCGCTCCATATCCGCAGCTTTTCCGAACAAAGTCCCGGAACATTCGTTACCGGATGACCGGCCGCCTCAATCAGATGAGCCGGCTGGTTCCTTCCGGTTAAGGAAAAGGTGCGAATACACTTTATTGGATACTCCGGCCGCCTGCCGGTTGTATTTTCTATTGAAGATCAGTTCACGGTGCTCGGCGGAATTCACCCACCCGTGGACGGTTGCCGCGGCATCCACGTAGTCTGCCGCGATATTTTCTCCCGCCTCACTGTAGTCGATGCCGGCCAATTTCAGCGGCTCAGATAGAGGCCCGGCACTTTCTTCTGAACGGCTGCCCCTCGCAGCGTCAGCCGCACGCTCGCGGGCAATGACCGTTGCGCTGCCATCCGCCTGCAGCGGCTGCAGTTCGTGCCGCTGACGGAAAACATTCGTCAGTTCCATGACCTGTTGCTCGGCAGCCCGGTCTGCCGCAATCTGTACGGCCGATGACAGCGGCTCCGTCGCGATCAGATGCCCTTCGTACGTCATTTCATACGGCTGATGCAGGACAAGCACCCTGGGGGCCAGGAATCGTACCGCCATGACCTCCCCCTTTTCCCGGTCAGCGTAAACCTGGGCATATACGCCTTCATAGGCCACCAATAGGCGCTCCTCCAAATCATCCCCATTCATGGAAAACAGATACCGATTGGTTCCGATCTCCACGCTCACCTCGGGTTCGATGATTGTGGATCGGTAAATTTCCTCCATGGTCCAGCCGATGCTGAATGGGCTTACATCCAAATCAGTGCCGGCTGCATACACCTGATTGACTGTTCCGTTCTGGACACCGGCCATCATATACGTCTCCGCCGGGCTGCTGTACACCCACCACTCATAACCATACATGGATGGCTCAATCCGGTCCGGTCTGCCAAAATCCGCGGTAAGTTTTTCAGTTGTCTCACCGACCAGAACCGAAAGGCCGGTTTCCGGCCGGCTGACCGTTTCCTGGCCTGCCGGGGGAGCCCCCTCCCCCGGCAGAGCCGTGTTCGGCACCGGTGAAATCAGCGGATCATTCTCTTTTGTATTTTGCGTCGTGAAAAGGATCACCACCGTGATGGCGGCAAGGACCGCAATTAGCCTGAGTGTGAATTTCAATCGAAAAACTCCTCGATCTCTGTTTATTGGGACCATTATAACAGGGCGCTGACTTTGGACACAATCTTGCCATTGCAACTGTTTTCCCGTTGTTCTATCATAGATGGGGTATGATATGCAGACAGACCGCACCAAAGGAGGCGTACTGAATATGTATTTTGAAAACACCGGCATTGAAGGCGTTGCAGCCGATCTTCAACTGCTTGATGAAATCATGAACAAGCATGGTCTTATCCGCGCTGAACAATGGGACTACGAACGGGTGAGCTATGACAAAAAAATCGTCATCAAGGAAGGCACTTACTATCTCCGCGTTTTCGGGTACACGACAGACGGCGACGTCGGAGCACGGGATGCAGTGATTCATCTCAAGAAGCCGGTAGTCGGCAAGCACTATTACCCGCACGGCGTCGAATACGGAGAAGATGAATACTTCCCGGACTATCTTCTTGAAAACTGCACCCAGACCCTTCTTGCACTCAAAGAAGATCTGAAACCGTACGAATTGCAGGCCTGACGGCCAAGCCCCGCTTTTCCAAGCGGGGCTTTTTGTTTTCATTCCGCCTCACCGCGGACTTTCACTTCTATTCAAATTTCTTTTTGTTGGCTATAATTAACTCATCAACAATCTGGGAGAGACCTCATTTATGGGAAAATGGCTGAACCGCCGCACCTTTACTATCATCTTCCTCGCCGTCATCGCCATCCTGATCACTTTCTTCATCTTGCCGATTTCGCTGCCGCTTGTATTTGCATTGATTACGGCCATTCTTCTGGAGCCGTTAGTCAGGATGACCATGACCCGATTTAAATGGAAGAGGAAAATGACCGTAATCTCGGTCTATATCTTTTTCTTGCTTTTGCTGGCCCTACTCATCTACTTCGCCGTGACCCAACTTGCCGGTCGCTTGATCGACTTCACGAAGTCCGCTCCGGAGACTTTCAACGCGATGGCCGGTGCCTGGATTGATATGCAGGACAAACTGTTCAATTATACGGAAGGCATGCCGCTAGAGGTGGTGGAGTCTATCCAGAACGGCATGAACCAGGTCATTGAATCGGCCAGGGATTTCCTTCTCGCCTTCGTCAACTATGACGTGATCACCGGGCTCCTGACCGGAATCCCGAACTTCCTGGTCAGCCTGCTTTTCTACGCCATTGCCCTATTCCTCTTCATGCTTGACCTTCCCGGCCTGAAAAAAACCGTCTTTAACCGGCTGAACGACAGCACCTCGAAAAAAGTAAAGCTGATGATGGACCGGCTAAACCGCACGGTGTTCGGCTTCATAAAGGCCCAGTTCCTTGTCAGTCTGATTATACTGGCAGCCTCGTTTGTTGGTCTGCTGATCATCAAGCCCGAATATGCCCTCCTCATGTCAATCGTCATTTGGATCATCGACCTGATTCCCATTCTCGGGTCCATCATTATCCTTGGCCCCTGGTCGATCTATCAGTTTGCGGTCGGTGATGTGGCAGAAGGAACAAAGCTTGCTATTCTAGCGGCTATTCTGCTTGTGACCCGGCGTACCGTGGAACCGAAAGTGATGGGTGAGCAGATCGGCCTCTCCCCTCTTGCCACACTGATTTCGATGTTTATCGGCCTAAAACTTTTCGGCTTCCTCGGCCTGTTCATCGGACCCCTGATCGTCATTCTCTTCACGACGGCACGGGAAGCGGGAATCATCAAAGCGGAATTCAAGATCTGACCTTGAGGTGACCAGCCAATTTGGACCGGACAAAAAGAATGTAACCTGAGATTGAAGTGATGCAGCTCGAAAACAGGAAAACAGCAGACCATGCTGATTTCGCATAGTCTGCCGCCGGCCGCCCAAAGCGGTCTTTTTTTAATTTCCGAAAATCGCCTTTATCATGGATGTCGTGTCGCCGCCTTCATAGAGGATGTACAGAAGGAGGTAGACAGCGACGCCTGTGATGGCAGTGAAAAACCAGATGATGCTGGTCACAGGACCAATCTTGCGGTGCCTCGGCAGCTTGTCCTTCAGACCGGTATAGATTGAAATGATGCCAAACACGGCTCCAGTTGTCGCCAGCATAATATGAAACACAAGGAAAATCGTATAATAGATTTTCAGGTGGTCCGGTCCGCCGAACGACGTATTGCCGATGAAGACCGTTCTTGATACATAGATGATAAAGAATAGAAGCGCTGAGACACCTGCTGCTAACATGGTTTTTTTATGCGCATCCACTTTCCGCTTCAGAATGAGCACCCAGCCGATGGCAACGAGAATTGCGCTCAGGACGATAAAAAAGGTACTGATTGTCGGTAGAATCGGCACTGACATCTTGTTGGTTTCCCCCTATGGTTCGCTGCGGCTTATTTATACATCGCAAGCCGCTTGCGTTCCAGCAATTGTTTTTGTGTAAGTTCGTCGGCGTTATCCCGCTCATGTCGGAACCAGGTCAGGAAAATCTGGCCGAGAACGACGCCATAGATGATTTCTTGGAGGATCTTCATAATTACGCCGCCAAGCTGCTGATCGTACAAGATCGGCATCGATGTGAACACCTCAGGTCCGGAAAGTCCGGCCCCGGCCAGAACACCCAGCGTGCCGGCTGGAACACAAAGTGCCATTGACTGCAGCCATGCTTCACCGCTCTGATAGGTTTCATAAACCGGTGTATCGACGAAGATGATCAAGGCACATGCCGGGGTGATCAGGATAGCACTGGCGATGAGGTAAGCGATCTTATGCAGCCCCTGGTTCATTTTTGGGGCGAAGTCCTCTTTGTTCAAAATCGGCCACCACATAAAGAGCGCCGAAAGGAACAGGGTAATCGTGAAAATCGCATGGAGCGGAATGCTGAGCTTGATGGTATCCAAAATCATCGGAAGATGGTACACAGAGAACATACCGCTGAATACGATAATGGCAATAAGCGGTTTGGTCAGTACGCGGAGAACCAATTTAAGAACAGGCACCGAAAACACTTTTCTCCAGATCCATACGGGTATTCCTTTGATCAGGAACGGCGCCGCAATCAGGAGGAGAACCGCCATCTGAACCATGTGCATGCTGAACAAAATATGACCAAGAAGATCAACCGGTGATCCTTTGGTGACATAAACGAGCAGCATCCCTGCAGAAAAGTAAATCAATTCTTTGCGCGAGAGCGGCTCGCTTCCTTCAAAACGGTCACGCCATTTTACAGTGATGGCGAGGTAAAGCAGAAACAGGACGGCGAGCGTCAAGAAAAAATAGGGGCTCCAGAGCGCCCTGAAACCGAATATGCTAATTGGCACCATTGCCATCGCTCCTTTTGAGTGTCTCCCTCCATTATAAGACCGTTGCATAGTCGAATCAATGAACGAACTATGACACCTGCTTAATCGGACTGCAACAGAGGGGTTCCTGTTTCAGCATGCTCCATCGGAAAACGAAAAAAACATCCCTGAAGCACAATTGCTTCAGGGATGTTGCCGCATTACCACCAGATAATGGTGACAAATGCCAGAACCGTGAGGAATGCCAAGAGCATTCCGCCGTACATGAAGAATGCAACCAGGCCGTGGCCTTTTTCACTCATGTGCATGAAGTAATACAGCTGGAGTCCGACTTGAATAGTCGCAAGGAGCAGGATGACCGGGACGACAAAGTAGGCGGAGAATCCTGCCTGAACAGCAGCAAATGAGATGAGCGTCAAGAAAATCATGAGCGCGAACATCATCAGCTGGCTGCGCATCATCCGGTCAGAACGGCGCTTCTTGTATGCAAACTCAGCCGGTGTCTTTTCGATAATCTCGATATCGTGTGCCATATTAACCGACCACTCCCATCAAGTAGACTACCGTGAAGATAAACACCCAAACAACGTCGATGAAGTGCCAGTAAAGCGAAAACGTATAGTACTTTGTAGCATTATACAGGTTAAGCCCGCGCTTCGCGTTCCGCAGGATCAGGAGCGTCAGCCAGACAAGGCCGACTGCAACGTGGAGACCGTGCGTTCCGACAAGCGTGTAGAATGCCGAGCTGAATGCACTGTTTCCGTATGTGAATCCAAGATGGATGTAGTGATTGAACTCGTATACTTCAAGGGCAAGGAAGCCGAGGCCGAGGAAGCCGGTGATGGCCAGCCACACCTGCATCTGTTTGAAGTTGTAGTTCTTCATGTGGTACATCGCATAGACACTTGTCAGGGACGATGTGAGAAGAAGCATTGTCATGACAAAGACGAGCGGGAGTTCAAAGAGTGTCTCGGTCCGGAACTCGTTTCCGTCAGGAACCGAGTTCTTCAGCGCGAGATAGGTCGCAAAGAGCGTGGCGAACAAAATTGTCTCTCCACCGAGGAAGAGCCAGAAACCGACGAACTTGTTCTTGCCTTCCATCGTAGCCGTCTCGGGATGATCCGGCCAGGACTGAGGTGTGAACTTAGTATTTAAATCCATCAGTTACGCCCCCTTTCCATGCGGCGGATCTGTTCTTTCGTTACGTAGAACCCGAGGTCATCCTTGACCGAGCGGATTGCCATCATAAGGAATGTGAAGGCAAGCCCGAAGATCAGGACAGCAAGTCCCCAACTATGCTCGATTCGGTACATCGCACCGAATCCGGCGATGAAGAGTCCGAGTGTCATGAAGAACGGAATGATCGAACCGTTCGGCATGTGGATATCTGTTACAGGCTCAGCTGCAGTGTAGCCGTTATGGCCTTCCTGCTTTTCGATCCAGTAAGTGTCGAGTCCGCGGACAAGCGGAGTCTGAGCGAAGTTGTAGAACGGCGGCGGCGAAGGAATTGCCCACTCAAGTGTGCGGCCATCTTCCCACGGGTCGTTGCCGATACGTTCGTTCTTTGCAGTTGTAATAATAATGTTGATGATCAGGACGATGGTGGCGATACCCATGAGGATTGCCCCGACCGTACTGATTGCGTTAAAGAGGTTCCAGCCCTGGCCGTCCATAAAGGTCCATACGCGACGCGGCATCCCCATCAGACCGAGGAAGTGCTGCAGGAAGAACGTCATGTGGAAGCCGATAAAGAAGAACCAGAATGTCACTTTACCAAGTTTCTCGCTGAGCATCGTACCGAACATTTTCGGCCACCAGTAGTGTGTCGCTGCAAGAATACCAAGCACCACACCGCCGACGATGACGTAGTGGAAGTGGGCAACGATGAAGTACGAGTCATGGAGCTGGTAGTCAAGCGGAGCAGCACCCTGCTGGACACCGGTGACGCCACCCATGACGAACGACGGAATGAAGCCGAGTGCGTAAAGCATCGGAGTCGTGATCTTGATGCTTCCACCCCAAATCGTCAGGAGCCAGTTAAAGATCTTGACGCCCGTAGGGACCGCGATTGCCATTGTCGCTACGGCAAAGATCGCGTTAGCTGTCGGCCCGAGACCGACTGTGAACATGTGGTGGGCCCAAACCATGAAGCCGAGGAACCCGATGAGCACAGTCGCGAAAACCATCGCCGAGTAACCGAACAGACGCTTCCGGGAGAATGTCGAGAAAATCTCGGAGAAGATCCCGAACGCCGGAAGAATAAGAATGTAAACCTCAGGGTGACCGAAGATCCAGAAGATATGCTCCCAGATGATCGTGTTTCCGCCCATAGTATGGTCAAAGAAGTTCGCGCCAAACATCCGGTCGAAAGTCAGGAAGAACAGACCGATTGTCAGCGGCGGGAACGCGAACAGGATCAGTGCCGAAGCGATGAACGTGGTCCACGTAAACAGCGGCATACGCATGTAAGTCATACCCGGTGCACGCATGTTGATGATTGTGATGAGGAAGTTGATTCCCCCCATCAGTGTACCCGCGCCGGCAATCTGAAGGCCGATTGCATAGAAGTCGATCCCATGGCCTGGCGATGCGATTGACAGGGATGCATAGGATGTCCAGCCCGCATCTGGAGCTGCGTCCAGGAACCAGCTCAGGTTAAGGAACAGCCCCCCTAAAAAGAACATCCAGAAACCAAGGGAGTTGATGAATGGAAACGCAACGTCGCGCGCTCCGATCTGGAGCGGCATAATGAAGTTCATAAATCCGAACAAAAGCGGCATCGCTGCCAAGAAGATCATCGTCGTACCGTGCATCGTAATCAGCTCGTTAAAGAAGCCCGCACTGACGAAGTCGTTATTCGGTATGAGAAGCTGCAAACGGATCATAAGCGCTTCAATACCGCCGAGGACGAAGAAGAACCCGCCGCCGATGAGGTAAAGGATACCGATCTTCTTGTGGTCTACTGTGGTCAGCCAATCCCACAGTGTCGCGCCGAACCCTTTCTTTTGTTCGACTGAATTCGCAACAGTTGTCACTGTTAGTTACCCTCCTTTACCGGTACCTTATTCTTCTACTTTCAGTTCAAGCAGATAATCTGCAATTGCATCCAAGTCTTCATCCGACAGACTGTCGAAAGCAGGCATCAGGTTGCCCGGCTTGTACTTCTGCGGATCCTTGATCCAGTCGATCGTGTTTTGCTTGTCGTGCTCGAGGAAGCCTGCGACACGGTTGCGGTCGCCGAAAGTGGCAAGGTTCGGAGCCGAAGCGCCGCTTGTTCCTACTGCGGAAACTGCATGGCAATAAAGACAGCTATTTGCAAATGCCGCTTCGCCAGCGTCAGCGGAGTCAGCGCTTGCTGTTGCGCCTTCCGTTTCCTTCATGGCCGCCACCCAGTTGTCGAAATCTTCACGGTTCATGGATTTCACCTTGAAGTCCATGAGCGCGTGGGAAGGGCCGCAAAGTTCCGCACACTTACCGTAGAAGACGCCGTCTTCGAGGCCTTTGGACTCTTTGTCGAACGTCAGATAGAACTTGTTGACGTTTTCGACGTTGGTATCAAGCTTACCGCCGACAGCCGGAATCCAGAAGGAGTGCTTAACGTCTGAAGAAATCAGGTTGAAGTACACTTTTTCGCCGGTCGGAACGACAAGTTCCTGGGAAGTGACGATTCCGTGCTCCGGATATTCGAACTCCCACCAGTACAGCTTCGCCGTCACGTTGACGACGAGGTTTTCAGGATTGCCTTCTTCGTCAGTGGCTTCCATCGCCGCCACATCACCCAATTTGTAGGTGTAGTAGACAGTAGGCACCGCCATGATGATGACGAGAAGAATCGGGATCGCCGTCCAGATGAATTCCAGCTTGTGGCTGCCTTCGACTTGCTTCGGAATGTGATTGTCACCAAGCTTCGAGCGGCGGAATTTAGCCAGCGCTATGAAGTAGATGGTGAAGACAACAGCCATGACAAGGATCATGATGCTGGTCGTCAAAATCAGCAGGAAGAATTGATCCTGTCCGACTTCCCCTGCCGGAAGAAGCGTCGAGAGGTATTCTTCGCCGCAACCCGACAGGATGATGGTGAGGGCTGCCAAAAGCGTTACAAGGCGCCATTTCTTGAGACCTTTCATCATCGATTAACCAAACCTCTCTTTCATAGATGTTTTCAAATATGAGGACGGAGTGCCCAATTTATAATGAATTCTTATCAAAGAAAGAATTCCGCAATCAGATGATGACCGCGAAGATGATCATCGCGACGAATAGGATCGTCATGTAGTTCAGTGAATACACGAACATGCTTGTCGCCCATTTGATGTCGTCCTTGGCCCTGAAGCCTTTCAGGGCGATAAAGAGCCATCCTGCGTTTAGTGCCGTTGCAAGGATCATGAACGCCCAGCCAAGCTGCGGAAGCAGGAATGGGAGCGGGAAGAGGACCAGCACCCAGGCGAGCATCGACTTTTTCGTCCGGGCAAATCCTTTGACGACCGGCAGCATCGGGATGCCCGCCGCCCGGTATTCTTCCGTCCTTCTCATGGCAATGGCATAGAAGTGTGGCGGCTGCCAGGCAAACATGATCAGGAAGAGCGCCCATGCTCCGGGACCGAGCGAAGGCTCGACTGCCGCCCAACCGATCAGTGGAGGCATGGCCCCGGAGATACTGCCCACAATCGTGTTGCTGGCATGCTTCCGCTTGGACCACATCGAGTAGAGAACGACATAGCTGAAGATCCCTGCGATTCCCAATAGTCCTGCCGTCGTGCTGGCGGAGAACAGGAGAATCTCACCGACCAGCATGAAGCCGACGGACATGGCAAGCACTGGCGTTACCTTGAAGCGTCCCGTAACCGTCGGACGGGATTTTGTCCGTGACATGATCGGGTCGATGTCCCTGTCTATCAGGTTGTTCATCGCTGCGGCACCTGCGACGATGAGTGCAGAGCCGATGATGACATAAAACAGCGAGTCCAATTCGTCCAGAAAATGCCGGCCGCCGAACTGGATGGCAAGGAAGAAACCGGTAAACGCCGTAATGACATTGGAGTTTACGATGCCGATCTTGATGAGTGCCAAAAAGTCCTTCATAAAAGAAGCGGATTCAGCTTCCGCCGCTGCTGCATGTGCGGTGCGACTGTTTGTCATGAAACCCCTCCTTTCGAACTGCCGGCAAGCTCCGCTACCCTTTACTATAGCTGAATTTCGGGTTGAATTCTATACATAAGGTAAAATTGTCGAATGATAGCGGACCGTCCGTATAATAGAGCACAGCATCTCTATAGTAATGCATTTGGTAAATTCATTTGTGAAGCCTTTACACCTTTTTTATGAACAAATTGTGAAATGGAGTGCGGCCGGGTGTTCCGTCCGGGTGTCGCCGTTGTTTTTGCCCTCCGTTTCCGCTATCATCAATTAAGCGACACCGTCACCAAACGGTTTAGTACTCTTAAAGAGGTGTCATCCATGCAGCACAATCGAACACTGAAATGGCTCGCCGTTGCTTCGACGATCGGTATGCTCGCCATTCTTCTTGGCGGGGCGCTCGTCACAAAAACGGAAAGCGGGATGGGTTGCGGACGGCATTGGCCCGGCTGCAACGGTGAACTGATCCCGACTGAGATCAATGCGGAAGTGCTGATTGAATTCTCCCACCGTCTTGTTACCGGTGTGGTCGGAATCCTGATTGTCCTTCTGTCAGTTTGGGCATGGCGAGCGCTCGGACATATACGGGAAACCAAGTTCCTGTCATTTATGGCCATTTTCTTCCTGGTTCTCCAGGCACTGATCGGCGCAGCCCAAGTGCTATGGGGCCAGGGTGACTTTATCCTTGCCCTTCACTTCGGCATTTCCCTGATTTCCTTCACTGCTGTCTTCCTGCTGACCCTCCTTATTTTCGAGGTTGACCGGAAATTCGATGCAGAGAACGTGAAAATCAGCAATAAGCTGAAGTGGCATACGATCGGCGTTACACTCTATTCGTATCTTGTCGTTTATACGGGGGCGCTTGTCCGGCATACGGATTCCGGACTGGTCTGCCGCGACTGGCCGTTTTGCCGGAATGACGACATCGGCCTCCCCACAAACATGCATGAGTGGATCCAGATGAGCCACCGATTTGCCGCGCTGCTTATCGTAATCTGGATTGCCTACATCTTTATCCATGCGTGGAAACATTACAAGCATCAAAAAGCTGTCAGCAGAGGATGGCTGATCGCCCTCATCCTTGTTCTTGCGCAGGCATCGACCGGTATGCTCGTGGTTTTCACCCGGGCCCATCTGGCTGCTGCGCTGGTCCACTCGCTGATCATCTCGCTCCTGTTCGGCCTTCTCTGTTACATGGTTCTTCTTGTCTCGAGAAGCCGGCATTCCGTGAGAAAAGGATAAGATCCGCCCCTTATGCCGCAGACAGGGTCATTGTCTGCGGCATGTACATGTTTTCACCCGAACCCACGCTGCATTCACTAACCGTAAAAAAAACTGCAGCAACTGCCTAGCCGGCGGTTGCTGCAGTTTTTTTGTTTGATTAATCTTCCTCCATCTCAATGAGCAGATCACCTGTCGATATGGAATCTCCTGCCGAAACATGGATCTCCTTGACCGTTCCGTCAAATGGTGCCTGGACAGTCGTTTCCATCTTCATCGCTTCGGTGATGAGAAGGTGTTCCCCGCGCTTGACCCGGCTGCCGCGGTCAATGGCGACTTTCAGAACCGTACCCGGCATGGTCGCACCGATATGCTTGCTGTTGCCCTTCTCCGCCTTTTTCCGCTGGATATGATCCGTTTCTGCAGACGCATCGTCAATGCAGACTTCACGCGGCTGGCCATTGAGCTCAAAGTAAAGGTTGCGTGTGCCGTCCGGCTGAACTTCTCCGATCGAGACAAGTTTGATGATGAGTGTCTTTCCTTTCTCGATCTCCACTTCCACTTCTTCTCCAAGTTTCAGGCCGTAGAAGAAAGTCGGCGTGTCGAGTACAGAAACGTCCCCGAACTTTTCCGCCTGTGCGGTAAAATCATCGAACACTTTCGGATAAAGCGCATATGCCAAGATGTCGTGGGAAGAAACCGGACGGTTCAGCTTTTCGAACAACTGATCCCGGGTTGCCTTGAAGTCATACGGCTCGAGCAGTTCGCCCGGACGCACGGTAAGCGGCTCCCTCCCCTTCAGGATGACTTTCTGAAGTTCCTCAGGGAAACCTCCGTACGGCTGGCCGATCTCACCGCGGAAAAATTCAATCACCGAATCAGGGAAGTCAATGGACCGGCCCCGTTCGATTACGGACTTTTCGTCAAGGTTGTTCTGGACCATGAAGAGGGCCATGTCGCCGACCACTTTCGATGAAGGTGTGACTTTGACCACGTCGCCGAACAGCATGTTGACACGGCCGTACATTTCCTTCACTTCTTCCCAGCGCTCCCCGAGGCCCACGCCTTTCGCCTGCTGCTGCAGGTTGCTGTACTGGCCGCCCGGCATCTCATGGACATAGATTTCCGAGTGCGGGCTCTTCATGCCGCTCTCGAATCTGCCATACATTTTCCGCACGTCTTCCCAGTAATGGGACAGCTCCTCGATCGACCCGATATCTGTACGCACATTACGCTCCCTCCCGGAAAGCGCATAAGCAAGCGAGGAAGCGCTCGGCTGGGAAGTCAGGCCGGCCATCGAGCCGAGTGCCGTGTCGACAATGTCGACTCCGGCATCGATTGCACGGCTGTACATCAGGATTCCGTTGCCGCTCGTGTCGTGCGTATGCAGATGGATCGGAAGGGATACGGTGTCCTTCAGTTCGGAGACGAGACGGTAAGCCGCTTCAGGCTTCAGCAGTCCCGCCATATCTTTGATGGCGAGAATATGCGCACCCGCGTCTTCCAATGCCTTCGCCATCTCCTTGTAATAGGAAACCGTATATTTCGCACGGTTGTCATCCAAGATGTCACCGGCGTAGCAGATGGCCGCTTCGGCAACTTTACCGGACAGCCGGGTCTCATCAATGGCGACTTCCATCTGTTTGATCCAGTTCAGACTGTCGAAGATGCGGAATACATCGATCCCTGCTTCCGCGGATTTCCTGACAAACTCGCGGATCACATTATCTGGGTAGTTTTTGTAGCCGACTGCGTTGGAACCGCGGAACAGCATCTGGAACAGGACATTGGGGATCTTCTCACGTAGTTTGATCAGCCTGTCCCATGGGCTTTCGCCCAAGAATCTGTAACTGACGTCGAAGGTCGCCCCGCCCCACATCTCAAGCGAGAACGCATCCTGCATCAGGCGCGCGGTTTCATCAGCAACTTCAAGCAGGTCATGCGTCCGGACCCGGGTGGCCAGCAAGGATTGGTGGGCGTCACGGAACGTGGTGTCGGTCAGCAGCACATCATCCTGCTCCAAAATCCACCGGGCAAGCCCGTCGGCCCCCCGCTCGTCTAGGATCTGCTTGGTTCCCGGCTTGGGCGGGTCCGACAAATCGACAGATGGTTTGCGGGCCGGGTGGAACACCGGCTTCTGCTCTTTACCGATTCCGGGGAATCCGTTGACCGTGACATTTCCGATATAGGTGAGGAGCTTTGTCCCGCGGTCTTTCCTTGCAGGGAAGATAAACAGGTCCGGCGTCTCATCGATAAATGAAGTGTTGTACTTTCCGCTGAGGAAGTCCGGGTGTTTAACGACGTTTTCAAGAAACGGAATATTCGTTTTGATGCCGCGGATCCGGAATTCCTGAAGATTCCGCTCCATCTTCGCCGCCGCTTCCTTGAATGTCATCCCCCAGGTGGATACTTTCACCAGCAACGAATCGTAGTGAGGTGTGATGACCGCTCCCTGGAAGCCATTCCCCGCGTCCAGACGAACGCCGAATCCGCCGCCGGACCGATAGACCATCAGTTTGCCGGTATCCGGCATGAAATTGTTTAGCGGATCCTCCGTCGTCACCCTGGACTGAATCGCATAACCGAATAGCGGAATGTCCTTCTGTTCCGGAATGCCCGTCTCCTGATCGGAAAGGCTCCTGCCTTCTGCAATGTAAATTTGGGAATGGACAATATCGATTCCGGTCACCATCTCCGTGATCGTATGCTCCACCTGGATCCTCGGGTTGACTTCGATAAAGTAAAAGTTCTTCTCCCCATCGACCAAAAATTCAACGGTCCCGGCGTTGACATAGCCCGCATTTTTCATAAGACGGACTGCCGCTTCGCAAATTTCCGTCCGAAGATCTTCAGAAATCGTAATTGACGGAGCAATCTCCACCACTTTTTGGTGGCGGCGCTGGACTGAGCAATCACGCTCGTACAGATGAACGACATTGCCATATGTATCAGCCAGAATCTGGACTTCAATATGCTTTGGCTTATCAAGGAACTTCTCCACGTAAACCTCGGCTGACCCGAAAGCGGCCTTTGCTTCTGATTTCGCCCGCTCGTATGACTCCGCGGTCTCATCTGCCGAACGGACAACCCTCATTCCGCGTCCTCCGCCTCCGAGTGCCGCTTTGATGATGATCGGATAGCCATTTTGTTCGCCGAATGTTTGGACTTCTTCAAGCGAAGAAACAGGGCCGCCGCTTCCCGGTATTACCGGCAGATCAGCCTTGACCGCCTGTTCGCGTGCCTTGACTTTGTCGCCGAACATATCCAGGTGAGTTGAGCGGGGCCCAATGAAGATGATGCCTTCTTCTTCGCAACGCCTTGCGAATTCCACGTTCTCAGACAGGAAGCCGTATCCCGGATGGATGGCGTCCGCGCCGGAATCTTTCGCGATGGCGATGATCCCCTCAATATCAAGATAGGCATCAATCGGCTTTTTCCCCTTGCCGACCAGGTATGCTTCATCCGCCTTGTAGCGGTGGAACGATCCGCTGTCCTCAGCCGAATAAATCCCGACTGTGCGGATTTTCAGTTCAGTGCACGCCCGGAAAATCCGGATTGCAATCTCTCCCCGGTTCGCCACCAGGATCTTCTGGATTTTCCCCATTTCCCCATCTCCTTCATTCTTGTTTGGATTCGTTCTTGACGAACATGGATACATTGAGCAGCATCCCTAAACAAAATGATAACAGGATTAAGGACGTTCCGCCATAGCTGATAAACGGAAGCGCGACCCCGGTGAGCGGCATGAGCCCGGTCATCCCGCCGAGATTGACGAACGCCTGGAAGCCGATCAGGCTCCCGATTCCGGTGGCGATCATCCGGGCCTGGGGATCCTTCGCCTTCAAAGCAATCGCAATCGCACGAAGAACGATGAAACCAAGTCCTCCGATGACAATCAGGACGCCCAATATCCCCAATTCTTCTGAAATGATGGCCATGATGAAATCGGTTTGCGGCTCCGGAAGATACCCAAGTTTTTGGACGGACTGACCCAGGCCCAAGCCCTTCAGGCCGCCAACTCCAATTGCGATATAGCCGTTCACAATCTGAAAGCCGTAGCCGAGCGGGTCGGCGAAAGGATCAAGGAAAGTTGCCAGACGGCCTGCCCGCTTTTCAGTCAGAAGGTCTTTGCCGGTCAATACCGCCAACAACAAAAACAGAGACACTGCGGCACCGGCCAGTCCTGCAAACTTAAAGAACGTCTTTGGTCTCATGCCGCTCGCCGCCATTACCGAAACGGCTGTCACAAGCAAAATCATGGTAGCACCGATATCGGTTTCCATCATGATCAGCAGGACCGCGAATGCAAGCAGCAATACCGGCGGAAACACCGAGTTGTTCAAATCGTTGATCGTTCCTCTTTCAAGCTTCTTCGCAAAAAAACCTGAAAAATATAGGACGAAAGCAATTTTGGCTACCTCTGACGGTTGGATGTTCAGGGGTCCCAGGTTAATCCAGCTTCTCACGCCCACTTCCTCACCGCTGCCGATGAAATGCACGGCTATCAGCAAAACGAAGGTGGCAGCCAGCATAAGCGCCATGAACCCTTTTCTTTTATAGTGTTTATAAGGAATGAATGCGCCCAGGAAGAGCACCGGCAAGCTGATGAATAAGTTGCGGAGCTGTTGTTTGTAGAAAGTATCCGGTTCCCAGCCATACACTTCGACAGCCCATACCATGCTGGCACTGTAAATCATCACAAGCCCGAACAGGCAGAGTGCGAGGTAGACAAAAAAGAGTGCAAAATCAAAATTACGGATAAATCGTTTCAGATATGCTTTCATCGCATTCCCTCAAGCTTTCTCTAAACAAAAAACTCAAACCGGCAATCGAGTTTGAGTTTTTTGCGTTATTTCTTCGTATATGCATCATGCAAAATCGACAGTTCGCGTTCCAGGGAAGCCAAAATCTCTCTTCCCTGTTCACGGTCAATCAGGCCCAATTTTGCTGCGAACTCGATTTCTCGGGAAAGCCCGAACATCTGTGTATCGAGCACTTCTTCATACAGAGGGCACTGCGGCATCGTCAAATGATCCATCTGGACTTTGATCAGCTGGGCGATTTTCTCCGCATCCGCCTGAAGAAGTTCCAATGCCTTTTCATGATACGCCGGTTGAACATTTGTATCCATGAAGCCGCCCCCATCAGCAGGTTTTCTGCTACAGTATATCTATTAGAGTTTATCTTTTGGGAGCGGAAATTGCAAGCACCCTTCATAAGGACGTGCCGAATCCGTTAGAGGTTCCCCCTTTTGCCCGAGTCTGCTTTGCTGTAAACTGAATATGCGAGAAACTGGAGGAGATACACCATGCTGATCATACCGATACAAGGAAAGTGCAAGTACCGCATCTCGCTGGATCCGACCACTTGGATCTTCGATGACCGGAAGCTTGACCTGAATACTTATTTTACAGAAGAAAAAGTGGCAGATGACCAAATGAGCGACTACATCAAATCAACGTCCAAACACTGGTCCCGTGAACTGATGGAAGGTGCGAAAACCCAGGAAGAGCTGGAGAAACCGGCTAAGAAGTTCAAGAAGCAAGAGCTGCTCACGGGAACATTCGGCATTGCACTGGAACCGTTCCTTAAGAATGCGGAAGCGGATGAAGACGCGGAAGCCGTCGTCTTTACTGACAAAGACGGGAGCGAGCATCGCTTCCCGATCCATGAAGCATACGGGCTCCTATTCCAATTCAGCCGTGACGGCAAGCCGCTCGGCGAGGAAGGCCCTGCATTCCTCATTCTTCCCGACGGCTCGAATATGGACTCCCCGATCAGGGGAATCCGCTCCATCACTTTTGTTTGAGGAGGCGGAGTCATGCATGTACGCTGTGTAATTTGCGACCGAGACGGGGAAATACCGGACGAATCCCCTGAAGCCAAACGAATTCGGAACCGTCCGATCCATACCTATATGTGCACGGAGTGCCACGACCGCATCGCGCAAAAAACCGCGGAGAGGCTCGCTACCGGAAAATTCGTTTTCCGCCGCACATCCGAATCATCGGAAGAAGAGTTCTGAACCGGGACTAATCGGCCTTTGAGTTGCTGCAGGCAAAGGGAACGCCTTTTGCCTGCAGCTTTTTGTATGCGAATCATAAAAAAACTGCAGACGAAGGAGCATGGCACTCACTTTGTCTGCAGTATGGGATTCTGCGCTCACACGGGCGTGGAATCTTTTTGTTCGTGTTTGTTGTCGTTGATCCGGCGGAGCCTGTAGATGATCAGGATCAGAGCCGCGACAATCAGGCCTTCTGCAATCGGCAGGAAAAACGCGAGAAACGTGAGCACCAGGCAGCCCAGGACCAGGAACGAATAAATGACCAAGTTCTGCCATAGCTTCAATTTTCTCGCAAAGCCCAGATAATACACGAGAGCCGATAAGGCAAAAATGATGAAGAACAGTACGTATCCCGCCGTGTTGAAGGATGGTGAGAATTCATACACATAGCGGGTAATGGGCGACATTGCTTCCCAGACTTGCTCCTCTTTCAAAATGAATCTTCCTTTCGGATGCGGTTACGCTTCCTGCTCCGCGAGCTTTTTCTTCTTGGCTGCACGCTCCCGTTCGTTTTTGTCCAGGAGCTTTTTGCGGAGACGGATGGATTTCGGCGTGACCTCACAATATTCATCGTCACTGAGGTATTCGAGCGCTTCCTCAAGCGACATGATCCGGGGCTTTTTCAGTGTCGTCGTCTGGTCTTTCGTGGCGGAGCGGACGTTCGTCGCGTGCTTCACTTTTGTGACATTCACCGTCAGGTCATTGTCCCGGCTGTGTTCTCCGACGATCATGCCCGCATACACTTCTGTGCCGGGCTCGACAAAGATCGTCCCCCGATCTTCCACCTGAAGTATACCATATGGCGAAGCCGTACCGTTATCCATCGAGACGAGAACGCCCTGGTGGCGGCCGCCGATCCGGCCCTTCTGCATCGGCTGGTAGCTGTCGAACGTATGATTCAGGATCCCGTAGCCGTGTGTCATGGTCATGAACTCGGTCGTATAACCGATCAGCCCGCGTGCAGGCACGTTAAAGACGAGCCGGACCTGGCCGTTACCATTGTTGACCATGTCGAGCATCTCGCCTTTTCGTTCACCGAGCGATTCGATGACCGAACCGGTGTATTCTTCCGGCGTGTCGATCTGGACACGCTCGACCGGCTCACAGCGAACACCGTCAATTTCACGGACGATGACTTCCGGCTTTGAAACCTGAAGCTCGTACCCTTCACGGCGCATATTTTCGATCAGAATCGACAAGTGCAACTCGCCGCGCCCCGATACAATCCACGCGTCCGGAGTATCCGTAGGGTCGACACGCAAAGACACGTCCGTCTGAAGCTGCTGCTCAAGACGTTCTTCGATCTTGCGGGCAGTGACCCACTTGCCTTCGCGTCCGGCGAACGGGCTATTGTTGACGAGGAATGTCATCTGAAGCGTCGGCTCGTCGACGTGGAGGGCAGGCAACGCCTCCGGATGGTCGACCGGGCAGACCGTTTCGCCGACATCGATGTCCTCAAAACCGGAAATGGCCACGAGGTCCCCGGCAAAGGCTTCCTCAATCTCAATCCGCTTCAGGCCGAGGAAACCGGACATTTTGGTAATCCGGAAATTCTTCATTGATCCGTCATTTTTCATGAGGACGACTTGCTGGCCCACATGCATCGTTCCGCGGAATACACGGCCGATTCCGATCCGGCCGACATAGTCATTGTAGTCAAGAAGGGAAACCTGGAACTGCAGAGGGTCCTCCCGGCTGTCCGCAGGTGCAGGAATGTGCTCGAGAATCGATTCGAACAGAACCTGCATGTTTTCTCCCTGATCTGCCGGATCAGGAGAAAGGCTGGCGGTTCCGTTGATGCCGGATGCATAGATGACCGGGAATTCCAGCTGTTCATCGTTTGCATCCAGTTCGATGAACAATTCAAGCACTTCATCGACCACTTCTTCTGGACGGGCAGCTTCTTTGTCGATTTTGTTGACGACGACGATCGGCTTCAGGTTTTGTTCAAGGGCTTTTTTCAAGACAAAGCGGGTTTGTGGCATGCAGCCTTCATAAGAGTCAACGACGAGCAGTACACCGTCGACCATTTTCAGGATCCGCTCGACCTCGCCCCCGAAATCGGCATGGCCGGGCGTATCCAGAATATTGATTTTGATGTCGTGGTATTGGACAGCGGTGTTTTTCGCGAGAATCGTGATTCCCCGCTCCCGCTCGATATCATTCGAATCCATCGCTCGCTCATCGACGTGTTCATTTGAACGGAAAATGCCGGACTGCTTCAGCAATTGGTCGACAAGTGTCGTTTTTCCGTGGTCAACGTGTGCGATGATCGCGATATTGCGTAGGTCTTGACGTAGGTTGGTCATAATTTCACTCACTTTTCTGTTGCCGGATTCATAACTGTGCTATTATATCACAGGAAAGCCATTTGTCATCTAATAACTACCAAGAGGCAAAATTAGCTGTTTCCGGAGGAATCATTCATGAAAAATGTTCAATGGGTATTTGTCTTATACGCCCTCGCGGCACTGTTCTCGATGATAGCAATCGGATTTGCCGTCGGCGTAAAAAGTGTGCTCGGCATCATCGGCGGCATCGTCCTGCTGTTCGTCATCATGGGAATGGGCTTTAAAACGAAAAAAGCGATGAGGGACAAAGGGCTGCTTTAAGATCCTGTTCTCCGAATCGATTTAAAAGCGGAACCCTCAGCGGGATCCGCTTTTATTATGTCTGTTTCAACCGGATATATCGGTCCAGTATGGATGGGTGCAGTCCCTGCCTGGCAGCAATGAACGTGTCGCTAGAAAGCATAGCCGGTTCTTCGCCGCGGAGGTTGGTTGAGATGGCCCCCACTTCCCTGATGATGACAGCCCCTCCGGCGATGTCCCAAGGAGCGAGCCTCATGGAAAGGTAGGCATCCAGCCGCCCGGCCGCGACATGCGCAAGTTCGATCGCCGCCGAGCCATAGGAGCGTGTTCCCCGGCAGTCCGCAACGAGCCTGCCGACCGCTTCATGGTCAATATAGCGATTCGGCGCCACCCAGCTGGCATTGATGCCGATGATGGCTTTTTCAACCGCGACCGGTTCCAGGCGCGGAAGGCGCTCGTCATTTCGGTAAGCACCTTCTCCACGGTAGGCGTGGTAAAAATCGTCCGCCATCACATCATAGATGTATCCGAGCATTCCGATTCCGTCGGCAAAAATCCCCAGCGAGATGGCAAAGTTGCGCCTCTGGTGGATAAAGTTCATCGTCCCGTCAATCGGATCAAGAATCCAGACCACGCCCTCGGTAGATCTGACATCATCGCCGAACCCTTCCTCGCCAAGTATCCGGTGCCCGGGAAAATCGCGGCGGATTCTCGAGATGAAGAACTGCTCGATTTCCCGGTCGATGTCGGTCACGAGGTCATTGGCGTCAGCTTTTGTATCAATTTGTATTTTTCCCGCAAAGCTCACCCTGATCCGGTGCCCAGCCTCCTTGATCAAAGATTTTGCATAACGGTCAATCGCTCCCCAGTCCATCAGGCTCCCCCTTCCCGCCTGCGGTGCAGGCCGTTCTTCTATTATAACTTAAAGGGGATCCGCATCATCCAATGAAGCTTGAATGATTCCGGATCCCCTCGGTCCCTGTCCGTCCCGCGGTCAGTTCGCCTTGAACGCTTCATATTTCTCCAGCTCTGCGTGGATCTCCTTTAGGCGCTGCTTGCTTTTCTTCTTCTGGTCGGCATCGGATTGGGACATGGCATCGTAGAGAGTGGCAAGTTCATAGTCCAGTTCCAGGTTGAGCATGTTAATATACTGCTTTTCAACTTCGGCTTTCCGGATCACGTGGATGACTTGTTTCATGCTTATGCACCCTTTCACGGATTTTTTGGTCATCTCGATCATCATTCCAGGAGTGGCCCGCGCGGTTTGTTGAGATGTCCTGTTGCAAAGATTGTTCCCCGTTTTTTGTTACAATAAACGTGCGGGCGAAAAAGGAATCAACCAAGTAAGAAAGTGAAGGATGTGAATAAATTGAACTTCAACGGCTTCAAGCAGGAAGACTTCGACACCTTTAAAATAGAAGGTCTCGCCGAGCGAATGGGCGCCATCGAAGAACGGATCCGGCCGAAATTCCGTGAGCTGGGAAGAGAGCTTACCGATGATCTCTCCGCGATCCTCGGACAGGAAATGCATCTCCATATCGCCAAGCATGCTCGGCGCACGGTGAATCCGCCGAAAGATACATGGCTCGCGATTGCCGGTGATAAGCGCGGTTATAAAAAGCATCCGCATTTTCAGGTCGGGCTGTTTGATGACCGGGCGTTTATCTGGCTTGCATTCATCTATGAGCTGCCCGATAAAGCCGGCATCGCCCAGCGCTTTCTGGACAGGATCGACGCAGTGGAAGCGACAATCCCGGATGGTTATGTCATTTCACAGGACCATATGAAAAAAGGAGCCGAACCGCTTTCAGAAATTGGTCTGGAAGATGTTCTGGAACGGTTCCGCACTGTCAAGAAAGCCGAGTTGCTGATCGGCCGGAATATCCCGGCCGGCGACCCGCTGCTGGAGGACGGAGAGGCGTTTTACCGGCTCGCCAAAGAAACTTTCGACACACTCGTCCCTCTCTATAAGATGGCTTACAGTTGAGGCGGGAACGGTCACAGAATCGAGAAGGAGGGGTGACTAACCCCGTCCTCTCACACCACCGTACGTACCGTTCGGTATACGGCGGTTCAATCAAGATTGATGACGCAAAAGTTCATAACGTGCCATCAGACTGTCGAGCCCTCGGGAACTCCAAAAGGAGTTTCCGAGGGCTCTGTGCATGATCGGGCTTATGGAAATGCGCCAATACCCTTTCCGAGTGTTTCCCCATTCATAGGCCTTCCATGGTGGAGTGCCTAAACGAATCAGGTTTCGGATCCGGGTTCTTGGCTTCTTCCAATCCTTCCAAATGCACATGCGGAGTCTTCTTCGAATCCAACTCTCGAAATCCTTAAACACCGATGGTGTATCAGCCAGTTGGTAGTAGTTAACCCAGCCGTTCAGGAACTTGTTCAGCTTTTGCACCCGATGTTCTAAGGAATACGGCATCTTTCGGGAGGTAATCTCCCTGACGCCCTTGCCTTACTCTTGTTGGCTATCCTTATTTTCGGGTTGCGATTTGGAGTGAAGCTGAAGCCGAGAAACTTTCGTTTCCACGGCCGGTCCACTACTGCCGACTTCTTTCGGTTCACCTTGAGTTTCAGTTTCCCTTCGATGAATTTTGTCACTGATTCCATCACTCGTTCGCCTGCCCGTCTGGACTTCACGTAGATATTGCAGTCATCGGCGTAGCGGACAAAGCGGTGACCTCGCTTCTCCAATTCTTTGTCCAGTTCATCGAGGATAATATTGGATAGGAGCGGACTTAAGGGTCCGCCTAGAGGTGCTCCTTCCGTGACTGGCCTGACAAGGCCGTCCTCGAGGACACCTGAATTCAGAAAGCTTCTAATCAGTTTTAAAAGCCGCTTATCCTGAACGCGCTTTGCGAGAGTCGACATCAGTCGGTTTAACCCGGTCGAAGAACTTCTCCGAGTCGATGTCCACCACCCAACGCTAGCCTTCCCGGATATAGTTTTGGGCTTTCCGGACCGAGTCGTGTGCGCTTCTGCCCTGGCGGAACCCATAACTGTGTTCTGAGAAGTTACCGGGTATGCCCGGCGTATCCGTAGGCCTCCCCGGGTAAGAGCGCAGTCTTTCCCTCCACGTTGGCAAGCTCACCCAACCATACATAGCCTTA
>NZ_FNAR01000010.1 GCF_900101985.1 Bhargavaea beijingensis | reverse complement strand
GAAGCGATCACGATGGTGTACCACGATGTCGACCTGCTCGGTTCTGTCACAAAAGTCCTGTATCCAGAAATCGCCGAGAAGTTTAACACGACGCCTTCCCGTGTGGAAAGGGCGATCCGCCATGCAATCGAAGTCGCCTGGAATCGGGGGAACTATGAAGTCATTTCGAAAATGTTCGGCTATACGGTCCACCATATGAAGAGCAAGCCGACCAATTCGGAATTCATTGCAATGGTCTCTGACCGGCTCCGCCTGGAATTCATGACCGCTTAAAAGAAAACCGCACTCATACCGGCACTTGCCGATCCGAGCCGTCCGTAACATCCGGACGGCTTTTTCCGTTTTATAGAGATAGCAGGGGTTGCAAGGACAGAGCCGTTTTCAATCTTGACTTCAGGGGAAAAGGCGGATAGGATGCGAGAAAGGATGAAATACATGAGAAAAGTATATGCGCATCGGGGGGCTTCCGGGTACGCGTTCGAAAACACGCTCAGGGCATTTGAGAAAGCGGTCGGTATCGGGGCGGACGGCATCGAAACCGACCTCCAGCTGACCAAGGACGGTGTGCCGGTCATCATCCACGATGCCGACTTATACCGGGTCACCGGCATGCGAAAGTTTATTACAGAATTGACACTTGAAGAGTTGAGGGAACTGAATGTCGGCCGGAACCGGTGGAAGCGGCTGTTCGGCAAGCCGGTGATGACGTTCCGTGAATTTATGAAGTGGGCAAACGCAGCCGGGACTCCTCCTCTCAACCTTGAACTGAAAGAAACGTTCCTGGACCGTCCTGAAGCAGTTGAACAGGTGGTCTTGGCAGTAAAAGGTTACCCGGATGTTCATTTTTCCTCTTTTCATTACCCACTGCTGATGCGGGTGAAGCAGACCGATCCGGGTGCTGAGACAGCGCTGATCGTGACCAGGAAATCACGCTGGGACCAGCTCGGGGTATATGAAAGCGCGGACGGATTCCACATTCATAAACGCCTCTGGTCCGGAAAATACCTCAACGCTATCGAGCGGGAAGGAAAATTCGCCCGAGTCTATGCCGTTGACGGAACTGAACCGTTCATCCCGAAACCTGAATCCTTCATCCGCGGATGGATCACCGACTTTCCGGACGCGGTCAAAAAAGCGATGCAAAAAGGTTCCTGACACAAAGTCAGGAACCTTTCAGCTTTTCCTTTTAAAACGGTCTTTCGGTATTTTGCCGTTCCGCTGATCCCTTCTGAACAGGAATCCTGCGAAAAATCCGATGCAGAGAATCAGGATGACAAGTCCGAACAGGAATTGGAGCCAGACGGGGAATCCGGATGCACGGACGCCGAACAGCGCATCACGCATCAATTTGATCCCCCATGCAGCACCGATGCCCGGAATAAGCAGAACGATGAAGGCGGCGAGCCGCTGCATGATGATCTCTCCCTTTCTATCGAGTTTATTTTCCTTTTGGAGATGAGGATTGTCAAGGAGACTGCAATCGGGTATGATGAAGTTGATTATGCAAATCATTGCACAAATCTCACGAAGGGCCTGAAGGATTTTGCAGAATGTACTGGTCGTAGGGGCCGGCGCTGGCGGCACCGCCATTTTAAAGCTTCTTCTGCAACTGGATTACATGAATGTCGCAGGAATTGTTGATCCGAATCCGGAAGCCCCTGGAATCCGGCTGGCAGAGGTAAACGGCATTCCGCACGGCGAAAACTGGCGCCCTTTCCTTTCAAATGATCTCCATATGATTTTCGACGTAACAGGCGAGCAGGGTGTTTTCGGCGAACTTCTTAAGGCCAGGCCGGCCCATGCCGTCCTGATTCCCGGGACCATCGCCAAACTGCTCGTCAGCCTGCTTGAGGAAAATTCCGATTACATTGAGCAGCTCCGTTCGGAAACAGCACGAAACAAAATGATTTTTGATTCTCTCGACGAGGGCATGATCGGAATTGACAAAGACGGAATGATCCGGTTCTTTAACCGGAGCGCGTCCCTCATTACCGGCACGCCGGTGCGAAGCGCGCTCGGCCGCCACATCCTTGACGTCATTCCGGACAGCAATCTCCCTCATGTCGCCAAGACCGGGATTCCGGAACTGAATCGGGAGCTGACCCTTTCAAACGGTACCCGTGCCGTGACGTCCAGGCGGCCGCTCAGCGATCCTTCCGGCAACCGGGCCGGTGCATTTGCTGTTTTCCGCGATGTTTCCGGTGTGGTCGAACTCGCAGAGGAAATCACGAACCTGAAAGAGATCCAGTCGATGCTGGAAGCGATCATCCATTCAAGCGACGATGCCATTTCCGTCGTGGATGAACATGGTCGGGGTATCATGATCAACCCGGCCTACACCAGGCTCACCGGACTTACGAAGGCGGATGTCATCGGGAAGCCGGCCTCGGTCGATATTACCGAGGGTGAAAGTATCCATATGAAAGTGCTTGAAACCGGACGGCCCATCCGCGGGGTCAGGATGCGAGTCGGCCCTGCGGCCAGGGAAGTCGTCGTCAACGTGGCACCGATCCTTGTGGGCGACAAGCTGAAGGGAAGCGTCGGCATCATCCACGACCTGACGGAAATGCGGGAGCTTGCCGATGAACTCGATCATGCACGCCGGATCATCCGCTCGCTTGAGACACGGTACACGTTCGAGGACCTGGTCGGGGATTCGACGGAAATGCAGCTGGCGATCCAGCAGGCCAGGCTGGCTGCCACACTGCCGCTCCCGATCCTCTTGCGGGGGGAATCGGGGACAGGCAAGGAAGTGTTCGCACAGGCCATCCATCACGAAGCGGGGCGCGGGAACTTTGTCCGTGTCAACTGCTCGGCGATCCCGGAAGAACGTTTGTCGAGGGAACTTTTCGGTTCCGAGGAGCTCTCGGCGGACGGGAAAAACGAAGTCACCGAAGGCCTGTTCGAAGAGGCACATGGCGGCACTTTGTTCATCGATGAAATCGGCGAACTGCCCCAAGATGTCCAGGTGACCCTACTGAGGGTGTTGGAGGAACACGAATTTTACCGGACAGGCGGCAGCCGGCCCGTCCCTGTTTCTGTCAGGGTCATCGCCGCCACCAACCGGAACCTCGAGAAATTCATGACGGAAGGGAAGTTCCGGGAAGATCTGTTCCACCGGCTGAACCGGATGCCGATCCACATCCCTCCGCTTCGCCAGCGAAGGGGCGACATCAAGCTTCTGGCGGAAAAACTGCTCCCGAAGCTGAATCAGGACCTTGGCCGCGCCGTCACGGAGATTTCCGAGGACGCCGCCTCCCTGCTCAGGCATCACAACTGGCCGGGCAATGTGCGGGAGCTTGAAAACATCATCAGCCGGGCGCTGATCTTCATGCAGCCGGCAGACAAAACACTCGGGAAACCCGACCTTTCCGCTGTTTTTCAGGCAGAGGGGGGCGGGGCGGCGGGCACTCTGGCCGAACAGCTGGATGCCCATGAAAAATTAATTTTAAAGGAAGCGCTTACAACTTGCGGGGGGAACAAGTCCGATGCAGCCAAGCAGCTCGGGATCTCGGTCCGCACGCTTTACTACAAGCTTGAGAAGCACCGGCTCGTTTGAGACCGGGTACATGATCATAAGGAGGAGAAAGAAGATGGAACTGTTTAAATACCTCGAGGAAAGCGATTATGAACAAGTGGTGTTCTGCCACGATAAAACGTCCGGCCTGAAGGCGATCATCGCCATCCACGACACCACGCTCGGCCCGGCACTCGGAGGTGCCCGGATGTGGACGTATGCGACGGAAGAGGAAGCAGTCATCGATGCGCTCCGCCTGTCAAAAGGCATGACTTACAAAAACGCAGCAGCCGGCCTGAACCTTGGCGGCGGCAAGACCGTCATCATCGGCAATCCGAAAACGGATAAAAATGAAGAGATGTTCCGTGCATTCGGGCGCTACATACAGGGGCTGAACGGACGATACATCACGGCAGAGGATGTCGGCACGACAGAGGAAGACATGGACATCATCCACCAGGAAACGGACTTTGTCACCGGTATCTCCCCGACCCATGCCGGTTCTTCGGGTAACCCCTCCCCGGTCACGGCCTATGGTGTCTACCGCGGGATGAAAGCTGCTGCAAAGGAAGCGTTCGGAACCGACTCCCTGGAAGGAAAGACGATCGCCGTCCAGGGCGTCGGCAATGTGGCATTCGCGCTCTGCCGCCATCTGCATGAGGAAGGCGCGAAACTCATCGTGACGGACATCAACGAAGAGTCTGTTCGCCGCGCAGTGGAAGAATTCGATGCGGAAGCGGTCGGCATCAACGACATCTACGGCGTGGAGTGCGACATCTATGCGCCTTGCGCGCTCGGCGCGACCATCAACGACGAAACGATCCCTCAGCTCAATGCGAAAGTCATCGCCGGCTCTGCGAACAACCAGCTGAAGACACCGGAACACGGTGACCGCATCCATGAAATGGGCATCGTTTACGCACCCGACTACATCATCAACGCAGGCGGCGTCATCAATGTGGCCGATGAGCTGGAAGGGTACAATCCCGAACGGGCGATGAAGAAAGTCGAGAAGATCTATGACACGATTGCAAAAGTCTTTGAGATCTCGAAGCGCGACGGCATTCCTTCCTATGCTGCGGCTGACCGCCTTGCAGAGGAACGGATCGCCAACGTTGCAAAATCGCGCAGCCAGTTTCTCCGGAACGGCAAGGATACACTCCACCGCCGCTGATGGCTGACCGATTCCGCACCATTAAAGGATAAAGGAGGCCATCCAATGGCTCTTGAATATGATGTCGTCATTCTCGGGGGAGGGACCGGCGGCTACGTTGCCGCCATCCGTTCCGCACAGCTGGGGCTGAAGACGGCGGTCGTCGAAAAAGGGAAACTGGGCGGCACATGCCTGCACCGCGGCTGCATCCCATCCAAGGCGCTGCTCCGCAGTGCCGAAGTCTACCGGCTTGCCAAGGACGAGTCGGAATCATTCGGTGTGATGACCGGAGAAGTGACGCTTGCATTCGACCGGGTGCAAAAGCGCAAGCAGTCGATTGTCGACGGTTTGCACAACGGCGTTCGCGCTCTCATGAAAAAAGGGAAAATCGATGTCTACGAGGGAATGGGCAGGATTCTCGGGCCATCCATCTTCTCGCCGATGCCGGGGACCATTTCGGTCGAATATGAAGACGGAAGGGAAAACGATATCCTTATTCCCCAGAACGTCATCGTCGCCACCGGCTCCAGGCCGCGCACATTGCCAGGACTGGAAATCGACGGCACGGGCATCCTCACATCCGATGAGGCGCTTGCCCTCGAAAAACTACCCGCTTCCATCGTGATCATCGGAGGCGGTGTCATCGGGATCGAGTGGGCTTCGATGCTGAACGATTTCGGGGTGGACGTCACGGTCATCGAGTACGCGGACCGGATTTTGCCGACCGAGGACGCGGACATTTCCCGCGAGATGGAGAAGCTTCTGAAAAAACGCGGCATCCGATTCGCCACGTCGGCCGAAGTGCTTCCCGACACCCTGAACAAGCAGGAAGGCTCCGTCTCCATCGAGGCGAAGGTCGGCGAAGGGACGGAAACGTTCACCGCGGAAAAAATGCTGGTCTGCGTCGGACGCCAGGCCAACACGGAAGGCATCGGCCTGGAAAACACCGATATCGAGCTTGACCGCGGTTTCATCAAAGTCAAGAACACCTACCAGACAAAAGAGTCCCATATCTATGCGATCGGGGACGTGATCGGCGGCCTCCAGCTGGCCCATGTGGCGTCCCATGAAGGGATCTCCGCGGTCGGGCATATCGCGAGAACCGACGCGCATCCGGTCGACCCTGACATGGTGCCGCGCTGCATCTACTCGAGCCCGGAGGCGGCTTCTGTCGGTATTACGGAACAGCAGGCCAAGGAGCGCGGATTCGATGTCAAAGTCGGCAAATTCCCGTTCAAGGCGATCGGGAAGGCGCTTGTCCACGGGGAATCCGACGGCTTCGTGAAGATCGTCGCCGACAAGGCCACCGACGACATCCTCGGCATCCATATGATCGGGCCGCATGTCACCGACATGATCTCCGAGGCGGGCCTCGCGAAAGTCCTCGACGCCACGCCTTGGGAAGTCGCGTCCCTTGTCCACCCGCATCCTTCCTTGAGCGAAGTGATGGGTGAAGCGGCACTTGCCGTCGACGGCAAGGCCATCCATATGTAATCAAAGGGGGAAACCGAAAGATGACCAACAACCGTCATGAACAGCTGGGACTCTCCAATGAAGATGTCCTGCGCATGTACGAGACGATGCTGACCGCACGCCGGCTGGATGAGCGGATGTGGCTTTTGAACCGATCCGGCAAAATCCCGTTCGTCATTTCCTGCCAGGGACAGGAGGCCGCTCAAGTCGGCGCCGCATTCGCGCTGGATACGGAAAAAGACTATATCGCACCGTACTACCGCGACATGGGCGTCGTCCTCCATTTCGGCATGACGCCGAAAGACCTGATGCTGAGCGCGTTCGCAAAAGCCGAAGACCCGAACTCCGGAGGCCGGCAGATGCCGGGCCACTTCGGCCAGAAAAAGAACCGCATCCTCACCGGATCTTCTCCGGTGACCACACAGCTGCCGCATGCAGTCGGCGTGGCTCTGGCGGGCAAGATCAAGAAAAAGGATTTCATCACATTCGTGACGCTCGGCGAAGGCTCCTCCAACCAGGGGGACTTCCATGAGGGCGCCAACTTTGCGGGAGTCCACAAGCTGCCGACCATCATCATGGTGGAAAACAACAAATATGCCATCTCCGTTCCTGTCGAGAAGCAGCTAGCCTGTGAACATGTATCCGATCGCGCGGTCGGATACGGGATGCCGGGCCATACGGTGGACGGCACCGATCCGCTTGCCGTCTACGAAGTCGTCAAGGCGGCCGCCGACCGGGCGCGTGCCGGCGAAGGCCCGACGCTCGTCGAAACGATCTGCTACCGCCTGACCGCGCACTCTTCGGATGATGACCACCGCGCGTACCGCTCGGAGGAAGACCTGAAGGCCGAGCGGGAAAAAGACCCGATCCCGCGCTTCGCGGCTTACCTCAAAGAAGCGGGCGTGCTGGATGACGGGACGGAAAAGGAAATGGAAGACCGCGTCAAGCAGGCGGTCAACGAAGCGACGGATTACGCGGAAGCGGCTCCGTACGCGGAACCGGAAAGTGCTCTGAAATACGTTTACGCGGAACAGGGAGGGGATGAATGATGGCGGTACGGTCCTATATCGATGCCATCACGCTCGCGATGAAAGAAGAAATGGAGCGTGACGACAACGTCTTCATCCTCGGCGAGGACGTCGGGAAAAAAGGAGGCGTCTTCAAGGCGACGCAAGGCCTCTATGACCAGTTCGGCGAAGAGCGCGTCATCGACACGCCGCTTGCGGAATCGGCGATTGCGGGGGTCGGGATCGGTGCCGCCATGTACGGCATGCGCCCGATTGCGGAAATGCAGTTTGCCGACTTCATCATGCCGGCGGTCAACCAGATCATCTCCGAGGCGGCGCGCGTCCGTTACCGGTCGAACAACGACTGGAGCTGTCCGATCGTCGTGCGTGCCCCGTTCGGCGGCGGCGTCCACGGGGCGCTCTACCATTCTCAGTCGGTGGAAGCGATCTTCGCCAACCAGCCGGGGCTGAAAATCGTCATCCCTTCGACGCCCTACGACGCCAAAGGGCTTCTGAAGGCAGCCATCCGTGACGACGATCCGGTGCTGTTCTTCGAGCATAAGCGCGCCTACCGCCTGATCAAGGGCGAGGTTCCGGATGAAGATTACACCATTCCGATCGGGAAGGCGGACATCAAACGCGAGGGCGAGGATATCACGGTCATCACTTACGGCCTAGCGGTCCACTTCGCCCTGCAGGCAGCCGAGCGGCTAGCGGAGGACGGCATTTCCGCACATATCCTCGATCTCCGGACCGTTTACCCGCTTGACCGGGAAGCGATTGTCGAAGCGGCCTCGAAAACCGGCAAAGTGCTCCTCGTCACGGAAGACAACAAGGAAGGCAGCATCATGAGCGAAGTCGCGGCGATCATCGCGGAAGAGTGCCTGTTCGATCTGGATGCACCGATCCAGCGGCTTGCCGGGCCGGATGTGCCGGCGATGCCGTACGCACCGACAATGGAGAAGTACTTCATGATCAATCCGGACAAGGTCGAGAAAGCGATGCGCGATCTCGCAGAATTCTGATACGGACGGAGGGCTAACAAGTGGCGAAACAAACCATCACCATGCCCCAGCTGGGCGAAAGTGTGACCGAAGGCACCATTGAACGCTGGCTCGTGAAACCGGGCGATACGGTCGAGAAATACGACCCCCTCGCCGAGGTCAATACGGATAAAGTGACGGCTGAAATCCCGTCTTCCTTCTCCGGAACCATCAAGGAACTCATCGCCGGTGAAGGAGAAACCCTCGAAGTCGGGGCAGCCGTCTGCACGATCGAAACGGAAGATGCAGCATCCGCAGAAACCGAAGCCGCGCCGGCCGAAGGTGAACCGGCAAACGAAATGCCGGCTGCAGGATCCGACAAACCGGAAAACCTTTCGGGCAGTGCCGGATCGTCGGCCCCTGCCAAAACCGGCGGTCCGGGAGTGAGGTATTCACCGGCGGTGCTCCGGCTATCCCAGGAACACGGCATCGACCTTTCGCAGGTGGAAGGTTCCGGCCGCGGCGGCCGGATCACCCGCAAAGACCTGACGAAGCTGATCGAATCCGGGACGATCCCGAAAGAAACGGCTGCCCGTCAGCCTGAACCGGCAAACGTGCAGGGCGCCGGGCCGAAACCGGAAGCCGCACCTGCCCGGGCCAAACAGCCGGAGCAACAGGCCGCGGGCGTCCAGACGGCTGCAGGGGACACCGAGATTCCGGTATCCGGCGTACGACGCGCCATCGCAAACAACATGCTGCGCTCGAAACACGAAGCGCCGCATGCATGGACCATGATCGAAGTGGACGTGACCGGCCTCGTCCAATACCGCGATTCCATCAAGAACGACTTCAAGACAAAAGAAGGCTTCGGACTGACCTACTTTGCCTTTTTCGTGAAGGCAGTGGCCCAGGCATTGAAGGAATTCCCGATGATGAACTCGATGTGGGCGGGCGATAAGATCATCCAGAAAAAAGCGATCAACATCTCGATTGCCGTCGCGACGGAAGATGCCCTGTTTGTGCCGGTCATTAAAGATGCCGACGAAAAGACGATCAAAGGCATCGCGCGGGAGATCAAGGAACTGGCGGACAAAGTCCGCTCGGGCAAGCTGAAGTCCGAAGAAATGCAGGGCGGCACGTTCACGGTGAACAACACCGGTTCGTTCGGTTCCGTCCAGTCGATGGGCATCATCAACTACCCGCAGGCTGCAATCCTCCAGGTGGAATCGATCGTCAAGCGCCCGATCATCATGGAAGGCGGCATGTTCGCGGCACGCGACATGGTCAACCTCTGCCTGTCCTTGGACCACCGAGTGCTGGATGGCCTGGTGGCCGGACGGTTCCTGGCGCGGGTGAAGGAAATCCTTGAGAACATTTCCAGTGAGAATACGTCGGTTTACTAATATTGAAACGGCAAGGCTCACCGGATTGAACCCGGGTGCGCCTTGCCGTTTTTCCGTTATGGAGTTCATTGAAATCGTTGGTCTCGGCAACCGTTGGCGGCGGCAGAGATATCAGCCACTTTCAGCAGGATATCGAGCAGTTCCACGCGGATATATCACTCCGGCAGTGTGTCATCGTTGCAGCTGCTAAAGCGCATTCGAAACCGTCCGCGTCGATCTGTTTGAATCCGGCACGATTTCGCTTGTTCAGTCAGACAACGCGATTGATTAGCATTCCATCTTTCAAGCGATCGGGTTCTCCGGTAGAATGAAAATAAGCACTATTCACATTGGGGGAGAGGCACATGACCATCGACACGATGAAACAGACATCGTTTGAACAGCCCACCGTGGGGGACTGGAGTAAAGCGGCCGAAGCTTCGCTAAAAGGGAAACCGCTTGCATCACTTGAAACCAAGACACCTGAGGGGATCACGCTGAAGCCGCTCTACACGGCGGAGGATCTTCCGGAAGGCCAGGAAGACCGGGTCCGTGCCATCCGGGACGGAATCGGAAAAACGGACTGGATGATTCTCCAGGAGACAAGGGAGGCGGACCCTGCCAAGTACCTGGAAAAGGTGAAATCCTCGCTGGGCAGGGGAAATGGGGCCGTCGTCTATGCAGGCGGGTGGGAAAAGGAAGCGGACGCAGAAGTGCTGGCCGCCCTGGCCGCACTGATCACGGAAGTGCCCGTTCACGTGCGGTGCCGGCCGGACGATCCATTTCTTGCCGTATTCGGCAGTGTGCCGGAAAACAAGAGGCGGCTGGTTGCGGGTTATGCGGACGTGGACCGGTCTGCTGACCTGTCCCGGCGCTTCCCGTTGCTCCGGACCATCGCCGTGGATACAGGTTCCGTACATATGAAAGGGGCGGATGCGGTGACAGAACTGGCTGCGGCCCTTTCCGAAGCAGCAGAAATCGCGGGGGAAGAAGATGATTTCGACCAAATGGCTAGGAAGCTATTCTTCGCTTTTGACGTCGACACGCACTTTTTCACGGAGATTGCCAAACTGCGTGCGTTCCGGCTGCTGTTCAGGTCGTTTGCTGCCGCCTACGGTGTGGAGGAGCCGGTGCATGTCCCGGTCATCGCCCGGACGTCCCTGCGCACCCACACGCTCGCCGATCCGTATGTCAACCTGCTCAGGAGCGGCAATGAGGCCTTCGCTGCCGCAATCGGCGGCGCCGATGCCATCACGGTCGCCCCTCTCGACACGCTGACGGGGAGCACGGGCTTTTCCGAGCGGGTCGCGAGGAATGTCCAGCACATCCTCAAGGAGGAAGCGCATGCGGACCGCGTACTTGATCCGTCCGGGGGCTCGTACTACATCGAGTCGCTGACCGGCTCCCTGTACCGGAAAGCCTGGGAGCTGTTCCTGCAATTCGAGAAACAGGGCGGCATCACGGCCATCACTGCGGACGGCACGCTGGACCGGATGCTTGCGGATAAAAAAGAAGTGCGCATCCGCCGTCTGGCTGTACGGAAAGAGTCGCTGATCGGGACGAACATCTATGCAGATCCGGCAGAGGCGATCCGGCAGCCGGATGGATCCGACGGAGCGGAAGGCCGTTTTGCCGAGCCATTCGAGGCCATCCGGTCCTCCCTTCAGGGAAGCAAGGTCCACCTGATCCGCTACGGCAGCCTGAAGGCCGTCAAGCCGGTGGCCGATTTCGCGGCGGGCGTGCTTGCCGTCGGCGGCATCCGCCCGGAGCTGTCTCCGCTAGTTGAAACCGTGGAAGAGGCATTGGGTTATATGGCGTCGGAACAGCCGGTGTACGCGATCTTCTGTGCGCCTGCCGACCAGGCGGAAGAAGCGGTGCGGGCGGTGCTTGCCGGCAAACCCGATTTGACTGTTCTCGATGCGGCGGGCCGTTTCCCGGAAGAAACCGAGGCATCGCTCCGGGAAGCCGGCCTTCAAGGATTTTATTACAAAGGTCAGGATATCCTGGACAAGCTGGCTGAAGTGAAAGGGATTGTCAAAGGGGGAATGCAGCAATGAACAAACCGGACTTCACAAAAATCGACCCGGAACAAGTCCTGCAAGGGAGCGCGCACCAGGCTGCGGACGGGGCGCCTGCAGAATCGTATGAGGGGATCGGAATCCTCCCGTCCTATACCGGAAAAGACCTGGACGGGCTCGGCCATCTGTCAGACATGCCGGGCATCGCTCCGAACACACGCGGCCCTTATCCGACGATGTATGTGTCCAGACCGTGGACCGTCCGCCAATATGCCGGATTCTCAACTGCTGAGGAAAGCAACGCGTTTTACCGCCGGAACCTGGCGATGGGCCAAAAAGGCCTTTCCGTGGCGTTCGATCTTGCGACACACCGCGGATATGACTCCGATCATCCGCGGGTCTCTGGAGATGTCGGGAAGGCCGGGGTTGCCATCGACTCGGTCGAAGACATGAAGATCCTCTTTGACGGGATTCCTCTGGACCAGATGTCGGTGTCGATGACGATGAACGGCGCGGTCCTCCCGGTCATGGCGTTTTATATCGTGGCGGCAGAGGAACAGGGCGTCGCGCCTGAAAAGTTGTCCGGAACGATCCAGAATGACATCCTGAAAGAATACATGGTCCGGAACACGTACATTTATCCGCCGGAGATGTCGATGCGGATCATCGCGGATATTTTCGGGTACACCTCGAAGAACATGCCGAAGTTCAACTCGATCTCGATTTCCGGCTATCATATGCAGGAGGCAGGCGCGACAGCGGACATCGAGCTCGCCTACACGCTCGCGGACGGGCTGGAATACGTCCGGACCGGACTCAAGGCCGGCATCGACATCGATTCGTTCGCCCCGCGGCTCAGCTTTTTCTGGGCGATCGGCATGAACTACTTTATGGAAGTCGCCAAGATGCGGGCGGCACGCCGGATCTGGGCACAGATGATGAAGTCATTCGAACCGAAAAATCCGAAGTCGCTTGCGCTCCGCACACATTCCCAGACGTCGGGCTGGAGCCTCACCGAGCAGGATCCGTTCAACAACGTCACCCGGACGCTGATCGAAGCGAACGCGGCTGCGATGGGCCATACCCAGTCGCTCCACACCAATGCGCTGGATGAGGCGATCGCCCTCCCGACCGACTTCTCGGCACGGATTGCACGCAACACGCAGCTGTTCCTCCAGGAGGAAACCCAGATGACGAACGTCATCGACCCGTGGGGCGGCTCCTACTATGTCGAGAAGCTGACAGGGGAACTGATGGAAAAGGCATGGGATCTGATCGAAGAGATCGAGGAGCTCGGCGGGATGGCCAAAGCGATCGAAACCGGACTGCCGAAGATGAAGATCGAGGAAGCCGCGGCACGCCGCCAGGCCCGGATCGACTCCGGCTCCGAATCGATCATCGGCGTGAACAAATACCGTCCGGAACAGGAGGACCCGATCGAGATCCTCGACATCGACAATACCGAAGTGCGGCGCAAGCAGATCGAGCGACTTGAGAAGATGAAAGCGGAGCGCGACGATGCCGTCGTCCGCATGGCGCTCGACAAGCTGACCGAAGCGGCCCGCAGCGGAGAAGGCAACCTACTCGCCCTCGCGGTGGACGCGGCCCGCGCCCGTGCGTCAATCGGGGAAATTTCCGACGCGATCGAAAAAGCGTCCGGCCGGCATAAGGCTGTCATCCGTTCCATCAGCGGTGTCTACAGCTCGAACTTCACCGATGCCGAGGCGATCCAAGAAGTCATGGAAATGACCGGTGAGTTCCTGGAAAATGAGGGGCGCCGTCCGCGGATCATGGTCGCCAAAATGGGGCAAGACGGACATGACCGCGGCGCCAAGGTTGTCGCGACCGCGTTTGCGGACCTCGGCTTTGACGTCGACATCGGCCCGCTTTTCCAGACACCGGCCGAAACGGCGCTGCAGGCGGCGGAAAACGATGTCCATGCGGTCGGCGTGAGCTCGCTTGCCGCGGGGCATAAAACGCTAATTCCCGAGCTGATCGAAGAGCTCCGGAAAATCGGGCGGGAGGACATCGTCGTGTTCGCCGGCGGCGTCATCCCGGCGAAGGATTATGACTTCCTGTACGATGCGGGCGTAGCCGCCATCTTCGGACCGGGCACCGTCATCCCGGTTTCCGCTCAGAAAGTCATCGAAGCCATCTACCGCAAGCTCGGCTACGAGGAAGCCGTCGATTGACGGAACGGGAAAAACAGGCCCAAACGCGGACCGAAGGCGGCATTCCGCCGCATGACGGCATGTCCGCGGGCCCGAGGAAGCGATTCGTCAAAAAGCGCCGGCCGATCCCTGCAGAAGAACTGGCCGAAGAGATCCGGTCCGGTTCCAGGCTCGCGTTGGCAAAGGGAATCACCCTGCTGGAAAGCCGGGCGCCGGAGGACCGGAAAGCCGCACAGGATCTCCTCCTCGGCCTGCTTCCGGATTCCGGAAAGAGCATCCGGATCGGCATCACCGGGGTGCCCGGCGCCGGCAAAAGCACCTTCATTGAATCGTTCGGCCTCACGCTTGCAGACGCGGGCCACAAAGTGGCAGTGCTTGCGATCGATCCGAGTTCGACCGTGACCGGGGGGAGCATTCTCGGCGACAAGACGAGGATGGAAGAACTGTCCCGGCATCCGAACGCATTTATCCGCCCGTCGCCGTCATCGGGAACACTCGGCGGCGTCCACCGGAAAACGAGAGAAACGATGCTTCTCTGCGAGGCGGCGGGATACGACGTCATCCTCATCGAGACGGTCGGTGTCGGCCAGAGCGAGACCGCGGTCAGAGGCATGGCGGACTTTTTCCTGCTTCTTGTCCTGACAGGAGCGGGGGACGAGCTACAGGGAGTCAAGAAAGGCATCATGGAACTGGCGGATGGCATCATCATCCACAAGGCGGACGGGGACAACATCATCCCTGCGAAGCGGACAGCGAGGGAGTACAAGCAGTTTCTCCGCATGCTGCAGCCGGCCACTCCGGGCTGGCAGACGACCGTCCATCCCGTATCGTCTCTTGCCGGGACAGGACTGGAGGACGTATGGGAGACGGTCCTCGGCTTCCGGGACAGCATGTCCGCTTCCGGAGAGTGGGACAGAAGGCGCCGGGATCAGCTGAGAGCCTGGTTCCGCCAGTCGATCGAAGATCATCTGATCGACTCGTTTTATGCATCAGAAGGCAGGAAACAGGAAGTCGGTCGCCTCGAGGACAGAATTCTTGACGGCCGACTGACCGTGACGGCGGCCGTCGAGGAATTATTCCGCGGCTGAAACCCGGGTTTTGCAGGAAAGCCCCCGACCTGTTATGATTTTCTTGGATAAACCGAAAGGGGATGCAGTCATGAACATGGATATGAACCTGTTTATGCAAGATATGATCCGCCAGGCGCGGAGTGAAATGGAAGCTTCCGGCTACGAGCAGCTGAAAACGCCGGAAGAAGTGGATGCGGCAATGAAGCGTGAAGGGACCACCCTCTTCATGGTCAATTCGGTCTGCGGATGCGCGGGCGGTATTGCGCGTCCTGCAGCGATGCATGCGGTCCACTATGACAAGCGTCCGGATCAACTGGTGACAGTGTTTGCGGGCCAGGACAAGGAAGCGACCGCACAGGCCCGCATGCATTTCGGCGATGACCACCTTCCGTCTTCCCCGTCCTTCATCCTCGTGAAGGATGGGAAAGTGGTCGGCGAAGTGCCGCGCCATGAAATTGAAGGCCATGACCCGATGTCGGTCGTCGTCAACCTCCAGGGCCTGTTCGAGGAGTTTTGCGAAGAAGTCTGATCCATAAAAAATCGCAGCAGCCGTTTGACGGGCGCTGCGATTTTTTATGTTTGTTCCGGGTCAGATGAACAGGCTCAGTCCCATGGCAATGGTCGACAGAAGCATAAGTGCGACCATGGTATAGATCGCGATTTTCTGAAATTTTTTATTGCTCAATTTTATTCTGGCTCCTTCACTTCTGATGGGTCCATTTTAATGAAATCTCGTCGTTTGCGCAATATATAGAGTTTTGCGCCCTGAAACGGTACAATTGTAATCGGATACATGAAAAGGGGGCAAGGGAAATGGAGAAGGTCGACCACATCGGCATCGCGGTTAAAAACCTCGATGCCGTCCTTCCATACTACACGGACACACTCGGCATTCGGCTCATGGGAATCGAGGACGTTCCGACACAGGGCATCAGGGTCGCATTCCTGGATGCGGGGAATGTGAAGCTGGAGCTTCTGGAACCGGCATCGGAAACGGGCGCCGTCGCCAAGTTCATCGAAAAGCGGGGGGAGGGCGTCCATCACATCGCATTCGGCGTGACCGGCATCCAGGAAAGGATGGACGACCTGCGCGAGAACGGTGTCCGGCTCCTGTCCGACGGTCCGGTGCCCGGTGCCGGCGGCGCGCAGGTAGCCTTTATGCACCCGAAATCCTCATACGGCGTTCTCTATGAACTGTGCGACAAATCCGGAAATCAGGAGTGAATATCGTCATGGATATCTATGAAAAAATCAACGAACTATATGACAGAAAACGAGAGATCGAGCTCGGCGGAGGGGACGACAAGATCGACCGCCAGCATGAAAAGGGGAAACTGACCGCACGCGAGCGGATCGACCTGCTGCTCGACAAAGGGACATTCGTCGAACTGAATCCGTTTGTCACCCACCGGACCCGGGACTTCGGGATGGACAAGATGAAGGGACCGGGTGACGGCGTCGTGACCGGATACGGAAAAGTGAACGGCCGCCCTGTCTACCTGTTCTCGCAGGACTTCACGGTCTTCGGGGGCGCGCTCGGTGAGATGCACGCGATGAAGATCGCGAATGTGATGGACCTCGCCGCGAAAAACGGCGCGCCGTTTATCGGGCTGAACGACTCGGGAGGCGCGCGGATCCAGGAAGGTGTCGTTTCGCTGGACGGCTATGGGGAGATTTTCTACCGGAACGCCGTATACTCCGGCGTGATTCCGCAGATTTCCGTCATTCTCGGGCCTTGCGCGGGCGGCGCCGTTTATTCGCCGGCAATCACCGATTTCGTCTTCATGACCGACAACACGAGCCAGATGTTCATCACAGGACCGAAAGTCATCGAGACGGTCACGGGCGAGAAGATTTCCTCCGAGGATCTCGGCGGTTCCAAAGTACATAACGCCATCAGCGGGAACGCCCATTTCCGCGCGGCCAGCGAAGAGGAAGTTCTTGCGGATGTCCGCAGGCTCCTTTCCTATCTGCCGCAGAACAACGAAGAAATGCCGCCGCGGCTTGAGGCCGATGCGGCAAACGACGACCGTCCGGAGCTCGTGGACATCGTCCCGTTTGAGACGATCCGCCCGTATGACGTCCGAAAAGTGATCGACCAGGTCGTCGATGCGGATTCGTTCATGGAAGTCCAGCCGGAATTTGCCCGGAACATCGTGGTCGGGCTTGCCCGCATCAAGGGGGAGACGGTCGGCCTCGTTTGCAACCAGCCGAAAGTCATGGCAGGCGGCCTCGACATCGACTCGTCCGACAAAGCGGCGCGCTTTATCCGTTTCTGCGACTCATTCAACATCCCGATCATCACGTTCGAGGACGTGACCGGATTTTTCCCGGGCATCAAGCAGGAGCACGGGGGCATCATCCGCCACGGCGCGAAAATCCTGTATGCCTACTCCGAGGCGACGGTCCCGAAAATGACCGTCATCCTGCGGAAAGCATATGGCGGCGCTTATGTCGCACTCAACTCTAAATCCATCGGTGCCGACATCGTGTACGCCTGGCCGAATGCCGAGATCGCCGTCATGGGTCCCCAGGGCGCCGCAAACATCATCTTCGCCAGGGAGATTGCCAACAGTGACGACCCGGAAGCCACACGCGCCGCGAAAATCGAGGAATACAAAGAGAAATTCGCCAACCCGTACGTCGCGGCAAGCCACGGCATGGTCGACGATGTCATCGACCCGCGCGAGACCCGCATCAAGCTGATCCAGGCGCTTGAAATGATGCGCAATAAGAAAGAAGAACGTCCGAAGAAGAAACACGGGAATATTCCGTTATAATGAATACAGGAAGCGCACCGGTTTTTTTGCGGTGCGCTTTCGGAGTTGACAGGAGGCATGCTGAATGGAAAATAAACGGCTGATGGACGAATTCATGGAACTGGTACAGATTGATTCTGAAACGAAGCATGAAGGGGAGATTGTCGGCATCCTGAAGGAGAAAATGGAAGCACTCGGCTTCGGTGTGACGGAAGACGACTCGGCGGCACGTTCCGGACACGGGGCGGGCAACCTGATTGCGACGAAAAAGGGCAACGCGGAAGGTGCCGACGCCATCTACTTTACGTGCCACATGGACACGGTCGTCCCCGGCAAGGGAATCAAGCCGCAATTGAAGGAAGACGGCTATATCTATTCGGACGGAACGACCATCCTCGGCGCAGATGACAAAGCGGGCATTGCCGCGCTGTTCGAGATGATGCGCCGCATCAATGAGGAAGGCATCCCTCACGGCGACATCCAGTTCATCATCACGGCGGGAGAAGAAAGCGGCCTGCGCGGCGCAAAAGAGATGGATCCGAAAGCCATCCGGGCGGATTATGGCTTCGCGGTCGATTCCGATGGCAAAGTCGGCGGAATCGTGACGGCCGCCCCGTTCCAGGCAAAACTGAAAACGGTCATCCGCGGCAAGACCGCACACGCCGGCGTGGCTCCGGAAAAAGGCGTATCCGCAATCACGATTGCAGCCAAAGCGATCGCCAACATGTCGCTCGGCCGGATCGACTCAGAGACGACCGCCAACATTGGCCGGTTCGAAGGCGGCCAAGCCACAAACATCGTCTGCGACGAAGTGCAGATCCTATCGGAAGCGCGCTCCCTCAACAAAGACAAACTCGACGAACAGACCGCCCATATGGTCCGCACATTCGAACGCCAGGCAAGCCTCATGGGGGGCTCCGCCGAGACGGACGTCCAGCTGATGTATCCGGGCTTCTCGCTCGGCGAGGAAGACCAGGTCGTGAAAACGGCGATGGACGCAATCCGGCGCATCGGCCGCGAGCCGGAGCTCATGACAAGCGGCGGAGGCAGCGACGGCAACATCTTCAACGGCTTCGGTGTCCCGACCGTCACACTTTCCGTCGGATACGAGGAAATCCATACGACGAGCGAACGGATGCCGGTCGAAGAACTGGAAAAGCTGGCGGACCTGCTCGTTGAAATCGTGAAAACGGCCTCGAAGCAGTAAGCAGGCCGTTACAGAATCGGGGTTCCATGCATTCAATCCCGGAACAGAAAGACGGGCCCCGCGCCCGTCTTTTTCTTTTTCGCCCCTCCGTTGATATAATGAAGAGAGCATTTTACACCGGAGCGATGAACATGATTGAAAGCAGGCCTAAAAAAGGCAGGATCATTTTCCATATCGATATGAACAGCTTTTTCGCATCCGTCGAGCAGGCCCACGATCCTTCCCTGAAGGGGAAGCCGGTGGCGGTTGCCGGAAATCCGAAGGAGCGCAAGGGAATCGTCGTCACCTGCTCGTATGAAGCGAGGGCACACGGGGTCTACACGACTATGCCGGTCTGGGAGGCCCGCCGGAAGTGCCCGGACCTGATTGTGGTCCCGCCAGACCATAACCGTTACCGGGACGCATCGGATGCGATGTTCAGCCTGCTCCGGACTTACACCGGACTGATCGAGCCGGTGTCGATCGACGAGGGCTATCTGGACGTATCGGATGTGGAATGGCCGGGGACGGCCGTCGAGCTGGCGGAAGAGATGCAGCGGAGGATCCTGACGGAACTGGATCTGCCGTGCTCGATCGGGATTGCCCCGAACAAGTTTCTGGCCAAGACGGCATCCGACATGAAAAAGCCGATGGGCATCACGATTCTGAGAAAACGGGATGTGCCGGCCATCCTCTGGCCGCTCCCGGTCATCGAGATGCACGGCATCGGCAAAAGCACGGAAGACAAGCTGCGGTCACTGAAGATCGAAACGATCGGTGATCTTGCGGCCGCGGAAGAAGGTTTTCTGAAAGAGCATCTCGGAAAGCGGGGCATCCACCTGAGGCGGAGGGCGAACGGAATCGATTCACGGCCGGTCGACCCGGAGTCCGTCCACGAGCGCAAAAGCGTCGGCGGTTCCGTGACGCTGCCCGTCGACGAGACGGATCCGCTCGAGCTCAAGAAAACGCTCCGGAAGCTGGCTGAAAAAGTGGCTTTCCGCCTTGACCGCAGGGAGCTCGCTGGCGACCTCGTGACCATCCAGATCCGGGATGCGGATTGGGTGAACCACTCGAGAAGCAGGACGCTCACCAATGCCGTTTATACGGCCGATGCCATCTTCAGAGAAGCGGAACTGCTTTTTGACCGGCATTACGGCGGGCAGCCGGTGCGTCTTCTGGGGATCACCGTCGGCCGGGTCATCGACCGCTCCGAGACGACCGAACAGCTGTCGATCTTCAACTATGAAAAACACGCAAAACAGGAGCCGGTCCTGAAAATGATCGGCGAGCTGGAATCGAAGTTCGGAAAAGGCGCCGTCACAAGGGGCATCTCCGGACCGAAATCCGGCGGAAGGCAGGGTTGACATGCACATTCAATTTTTGGGGACGGGTGCGGGCATGCCGTCCAAGCAGCGGAACACGAGCTCCCTCGCACTGAAGCTCCTCGAGGAACGGGGCAGCTTCTGGCTGTTCGACTGCGGGGAGGCCACCCAGCACCGGATGCTCCACACCACACTAAAACCGCGGAAGCTCGAGAAAGTCTTTATCACGCACCTCCACGGGGACCATATTTTCGGCCTCCCGGGGATGCTCGGTTCAAGGGGATTCCTGGGAGGATCCGGACGCCTTGATCTATACGGGCCCAAAGGACTCCGGGAATGGATCGACGTCACCCTCCGGATCAGCCGGACCCATCTCAACTATGAGCTGGTCGTCCATGAAGTCGAGGAAGGGACCGTTTTTGAGGACGAGTCATTTATCGTCCGGGCGTTGTCTCTTGATCACGTGGTGCCGTGCTTCGGCTACCGGGTCGAGCAGAAACCGCTGCCCGGAAAACTCCTTATGGACCGGGTCAGCCGGGCCGGTGTGCCGAAGGGTCCGCTTCTCCGTAAGCTGAAAGAAGGCAGGGACGTCACCCTAGGGGATGGGACACTAGTCAAAAGCGGGGATGTCACCGGCCCGCCGCAGCCCGGATTCACGGTGGCGATCCTTGGCGATACCCGGTTCACGGCCAATGCCGTCGAACTGGCGCAGGATGCGGATGTCGTCGTCCACGAAGCGACGTTCGACAGGGAGTCGGCCCATCTTGCCGGGCCATACGGGCACTCCACAATTGTGGACGCGGCAAAGACCGCCCACCTCGCGGGAGCCCGCTCCCTGGTCGCCAATCATATCAGCGCGCGCTTCCTCCCGGAGGACGCGGAGCACCTGGCGGCCGAAGCGGCAGAGGTTTTCTCTCCTGTTGAAATCGCGGAAGACTTTGCGGAATATGAATGGAAAAATGGAGTGCTGAGAAGGATTAATTAATTTCTGTGGTTCCGCGTAATGATCGATATTTTTTATGAAGTGCGCGATATATATACGGAACTGCTCGATATCGGGTCGAAAGCAAACGATATCGCCTCTGCAAAGAAACAGATATATCTGCGGTAAATTGCGCGAAAACCAGCCCGTTCTTTTCCCATAAAACCAAAAAACGTGATCCCCGCTGAGGGATCACGTTTTTTCAATCATCTTCAGTTCCACCCGCGTCCATATTGGACCGGCGGCTGGATGTCCGCGCCGAGTTCTTTGGCGGCGCGCCTTGGCCAGTATGGGTCACGGAGGAGTTCGCGTCCGAGGAAGACAAGGTCTGCGCGCCCGTTTTGCACGATTTCTTCCGCATGCGCCGGCTCCCCGATCAGCCCGACCGCGCCTGTCATGATGCCTGCGCCGCTCCGGATGGTCTCGGAGAACGGGACCTGGTAGCCGGGGTAGGGGCTGATCCTGGCCGGGACGACGGCGCCCGAGCTGACATCAATCAGGTCGACGCCCTGTTCCTTCATCCATTCGGCCATCTGCACATAATCTTGCGGCGCCATGCCGCCGTCGGTATAGTCGCTCGCAGAAACCCGGACGAATAGGGGACCGTCCCATACGCCGCGGACCGCGTCGATGGTTTCCCTCACGATGCGGTAGCGGTTTTCCGCGGTGCCGCCGTAACGGTCTGTCCGCCTGTTCGACAGCGGGGAAAGGAACTCGTTCAGCAGGTAGCCGTGCGCCCCGTGCAGTTCGATTACATCAAAGCCCGCTTCCTTGGCCCGCATCGCCGCATCGCGGAAAGCCGAGACGGTTGTTAGGATGTCATCTTCGGTCATTTCCTTCGGGGTTTTGTATCGGTCGTTGAAGGCGATGGCGGAAGGGGCGAAAATGTCCCCGTCCGTCTCCGATTTCCTTCCCGCATGCGCCAGCTGGATGCCTGCAGCGGCTCCGTGCTGCTTGATCAGGCGGGTGAGGTGCCTCAGCCCTTCCACATGACCGTCCTCCCAGATGCCGAGGTCCTCATTTGAAATCCGGCCCGCGGGCTGTACCGCGGTCGCCTCGACGATGAGGAGCCCGGCCCCTCCGACGGCGCGAGACGGATAGTGGACAAGATGCCAATCCTGGACTTTTCCGTCCTGTTCCGGGCAGGAATACATGCACATCGGCGACATGACAATCCGGTTGCGGAGGGTCACGCCCCTGATTTCAATCGGTTCGAACAGCTTTACCAAAACCATCACCCTTTTCCGATAGAATTCTTTACCATTCTATCAATCGGGCCGGTCACTGTCCGGTCGCAAGCTCACGGGAGCGGTTTTCCGCCGCCCGGATGCAGGATGCGACCGCTCTATGGAATCCGGCATCATCAAGTGCCCGGATTCCCGCTGCCGTCGTGCCGCCCGGGCTCGTTACATGCTTTCTGAGTTCCGAAGGCTCGGACGTGCGCCGCTTCAGCATCGCGGCCGCACCCTCGAGCACCTGGATGATCAGGTCGCGCGCATCCGTTCCGCAAAGTCCCGATGTGATCGCCGCTTCCTCCAGGGCCTCTGCGAAATAATAGACGTAGGCCGGGCCGCTTCCCGCCAGAGCCGTGATGAGATGCAGCTCATCTTCCTCGACTTCTTTCACAAGGCCGACCGAGCCCAAAAGCGACAGAATGGTTTCACGCACGTTGTCGCGGACTGCGTCATTCATCGCGACACCCGTGGCGGCAAGGCCGATTGTGGCGGAGGTATTCGGCATGGACCGGGCGACCGGGCGTCTGCCGAGCGTTTCTTCGAACAGGCTGATCGGGATGCCGGCCATGACGGAAAGGACGGCCGCCGATGGATCAAGCTGTTTTGCGACCTGCGCCATCGCCTGGCGGGCGTCTTTCGGCTTGGTCGCGAAAACGGCCAATTCCGCCTGGCTGATTTCCGGATCGCCGCTTTTGACCGGCGTAATGCCGTAGTTGTCCCTGAGTTCATCCAGGCGCGCCCGGTCCGATTTGTTCATGACGTAAACCGAGGCCGGCTCCATCGCGCCGCTTGACGTAATCCCCGCAATGATCGCCTCCGCCATCGAACCGGCGCCGATAAATAGTACGTTTCTCATTCCGATCCTCTCCTCCGGCAAAAAATAAAAAATGCGTTTTCGTCCATCCATGATGTGCATCATGAAAAGGACGAAAACGCATCGGTTTCCGCGGTACCACCTTTGTTCGCCGGACTGGCCGGCGCAGCTCTTCCCCCTTTAACGCAGCGGGATACGTCCATGTTTCCATGGCGGCTCGGAAGCAGGTTCGGGGCGGGAGAGGGGATGCGGCTCTCAGCCGGTGACCGCATTTTCTGTGCGCCATCACCGCCCGTACTGGTCTTCGTCGGAGCGTCCGTTCATTTGATTATTGCGATTATACGCATTCTTTCCTGCCAAAGTCAACAGGTGACGGCGGGCGGGTGCTTGTGTAAAATGGATGAATCACCATTCATTTTCCGGAGGGGATCCGATGACTATCCATAAGATCACGATGCCGACGCCGTTTGCGGTCGGCGATGTCAATGCCTACTTATTGAAAGGAGACGCGCTGACACTCTTTGATGCCGGCACGAATACGGATGCATCCTGGGAAGCGATGCTTGCCGGTTTGAAGGAAGCGGGCGTACGACCTGAAGAGGTGGAACAGGTGGTGCTCACCCATCACCATCCCGACCATGCAGGGCTGGTCGACCGTTTCGGGAACGCGCGGCTACTCGGCCATCTATACAATGACCCGTGGCTTCGGCGCGATGAGGAATTTTTCCGGTATCATGACCAATTTTACATGGACCGGCTGACCGAAGAAGGGGTTCCGGAAGAATATCTGAAGTGGGTGGGGAAAATGAAGCGTCCTGTTGATTTCATGGGCAGCCGGCCGCTCGACAGTTTCCTTGAGGAAGGATATCCGCTCCCGGGACATCCTGGATGGACTGTACTTGAAACACCAGGCCACGCGCGGAGTCACCTCGCCTTTTTCGATGAACGGTCGGAGACGGTCATCGGGGGAGATCTGCTTCTTGCAAAAATCTCTTCCAATCCGCTGATTGAACCTCCACTCGACCCCGGAGCGGCACGGCCGAAGTCTCTCCTTGAATACAATCGCTCCCTCCGCAGGATTGCGGAACTCCCTGTGGACACGGTCTATCCCGGCCACGGAGAAGCAGTCCGGGACATCGCTCCGCTCATTCATCACCGGCTCGCCCAGCAGGAAGAACGGGCGATGAAAGTGCTCGGCATGCTGGAAGAGGGGCCGAGGACCATCTTCCAACTGACCCGGCAACTGTTTCCTTCCATGTACCGTAAAGAGCTTGGCCTGACCTTATCCGAAACGATCGGCCAGACCGATTGGCTCGTCTCCAAAGGGCTCGCAACCGAGACCCTTGGAGACGACGGGGTGTTCTACTATGGGAAAGCGTAAACGAGTGCTCGTCACCGGAGCCACCGGGGGGATCGGCCGTGCCGTCGTCTCGGCACTGCTGCGTGAAGGGCATCTTGTGCTGGCGGCAGGCAGAAACAGCAGGATTCTGGAGGAAATTCATGCGGAGGGTGCAGGAGTGATCAGAGCGGACTTGACGACCGGCGAAGGACTGGACCGCGTCGCCTCCGCAGCAGGCGCACCGGATGTATTCATCTCGGCTTCCGGTGTCGGGACATTTCTCCACGCACACGAACTGCCCGATGAACTTATCGACCGGATGATGGACGTGAATGCGGCATCCCCGATGAAACTGCTCCGGCGGATCCTGCCGGGGATGATGGAGCGGGGCAGCGGCCAGATTATTTTCATCGCCTCCGCGGCAGGGAAGATCCCGACGAAAAAAGCCTCAGCCTATGCCGCATCCAAAGCGGCCCTTCTCGGGTACGCAGACGCCCTCCGCCTCGAGATGGCGCCGTACGTCATTAGCGTCACGTCGATTAATCCCGGGCCGGTCGACACCCCGTTCCTCGATATCGCCTCTCCGGTTTCAGGCTACCGGGAGTCGATGGCCGGCTACCTGACACCGCCCGAAAAAGTCGCGGAGACCGCCATCGGAGTGATCGGACGCCCTGTGCGGGAAGTCGACCTGCCGTGGTATATGGCGGCCGCCTCACGGTTGCACGCCGTCGCGCCGGGTCTCACCGAGCGGCTCGGGCGGAGCTTTTTCGAGAAAAAGGAATAGCGGAAGGACCCAAACACGTCCCGGGAATCCGGGGCGTGTTTGGCATTTCCGGAAATGTGGAAGAGACTGTCGGGCCTTGCCGGGAAGCCTTGTAACATATAGGCTTTCCGCCCGTCTACTGAAGGGAAGGAGGGATCAGATGCGGAAATGGATCATCTGTGCGGCAAGTGCCATGTTCCTCGGGGCCTGCGGGACCGGTGGAACTGCCTCGCCGGATGCGGACCGGCTGTCCGTGCCTGTGGAAGAGATGGAGAAAACCGAAGGGTTCATTCTGGAGACGGAAGACGGCGGGGTGCTGGTCAATGATGTATTTTATTCGCTGGATGAAAACACCCACCTTGTCAGCCTGGGAAACGGCTCTGAAAAGGAATTGCCCCCTGACGGCCTGGAAGAAGGCATGAGGGTGACGGCCTGCCATTCCGGCAGTGTGGCGCTTTCTCTGCCTGCCAGGGCCTATGCGGATGTGTTTGTGGTGCACAAAGACCAGGAAGCGGCACAGCAAGCGGAAGCGTTCCGGGCCTTTCTGGATGCGGAGGAAGAAAAGCCCCTGCTGATCAATCAAGCGGAATTCGGACAAAAGAAGATCCGATTTGATTACACAGCCGTCTCCAACCGGGGATACCGGGTGGTGCTGGACACTGATACACATGAGTATTCGAAAGAACCGATTGAGGAGTGATGGAATGAAGAAGTTATCGATTTGCGCAGCCGCGACGTTTTTCCTCGCCGCCTGCGGCACCGGCGGCGGAAACGGGGAGCAGGGGGCAGGGAACGAACCCGGGGATGCCCTTTCCGTTCCGGTGGAAAACTTGGAACACACGGAAGGCTTCATCACGGACATCGACGGCGGCCGGGTACTCGTGAACGATACATACTATACGATTGACGAAGAGTCCCACTTCGTCAGCATCGGTGACGGCAAGGAGCGGGAACTGGAAATGGGGGACCTGGAAAAGGGCATGCGCGCCGATGTCTATCATTCCGGCATGACGGCCAAGTCGTTCCCGGCCCAGGGCCATGCCTCGGTATTCGTCGTGCCGGACGATGAGCTGCCGGTCCGGCAGACAAAGGCGTTCCAGGCGTTTTTGGAAAAAGAGGGGGATGAATTTATCATCCTCGGCCAGCCGGAACTCGGTGAAGACAAAATCCTGTTTGACTACACGATCGTTTCCGCCAGTGAAACCTATGCGGTCGAACTGGATGTCGAGAATCATGACTACACAAAAGAACCGAAAAACAAATGATCCAAGCGGCCATTGTGCCGCTTTTTCTATTTTTCCTAAAATGTATAAACATTTGCTTGCGCCGATTATTATTCCATGTTATGATTCTCTCATGAATAAAACATGTATATTATGAATAAACATACACGGAGGGATTCACTATGGGTAAAAAAGTCGTTCTCGCCTACTCGGGCGGTCTGGATACATCGGTTGCCATTGCTTGGCTCAAGGAAAAAGGGTATAACGTCGTTGCGGTCTGCCTCGATGTCGGTGAAGGAAAAGACCTGGACTTCGTCAAAAACAAAGCGCTAGAGGTCGGTGCGTCCGAAAGCTACATGATCGACGCGAAAAAAGAGTTCGCCGAGGAATTCGTCCTCACTTCGCTCCAGGGGCATACAATGTATGAAAACAAATACCCGCTCGTCTCCGCGCTGTCGCGCCCGCTCATCTCGAAAAAGCTCGTCGAGATCGCGCACGAAACCGGCGCGACAGCCGTGGCACACGGCTGCACGGGCAAAGGGAACGACCAGGTCCGCTTCGAAGTGTCGATCAATGCGCTGGATCCGTCCCTTGAAGTGATCGCGCCGGTGCGCGAGTGGAGCTGGTCCCGCGAGGAAGAGATCGAATACGCAAAAGAGCGCAACATCCCGATCCCGATCAACCTTGACAGCCCGTATTCGATCGACCAGAATTTGTGGGGCCGTGCGAATGAATGCGGCATCCTCGAAAACCCGTGGATCGCGCCTCCGGAAGATGCCTATGACCTGACGGCTTCCATCGAAGATGCACCGGACACAGCGGACGTCATCGAACTCGAATTCGTCAAAGGGGTGCCGGTATCGCTGAACGGCGAGAAAAAGGAACTGCATGAATTGATTCTCGAGCTCAATGAGCTGGCGGGCAAGCACGGCATCGGCCGCATCGACCATGTCGAGAACCGCCTCGTCGGCATCAAGTCCCGTGAAGTGTACGAGTGCCCGGCGGCGATGACGTTGCTGACGGCGCACAAAGAGCTGGAAGACATCACGCTCGTCAAGGAACTCGCGCACTTCAAGCCGGTCATCAGCAAAAAGCTGACGGAACTCATCTATGAAGGCCTCTGGTTCTCGCCGCTCACCAAGGCGCTCCAGGCATTCCTGAAAGAAACCCAGCAGTTCGTCAACGGCACTGTCCGCGTCAAGCTATTCAAAGGCCACGCGATTGTCGAAGGCCGAAAGTCCGATAACTCGCTCTACGACGAAAAGCTCGCGACCTACACGAAGGAAGACGAGTTCAACCATGCATCCGCCGTCGGATTCATCGAGCTGTGGGGCCTGCCGACAAAAGTCCACGCGTCTGTCAACAAAACTGCCGAATCCCAAAAGCAGCCGGAGAAGGTGCAGTCATGACCGAAAAGCTCTGGGGCGGACGTTTCCAGAAAAGCGCCGAAGAATGGGTCGACGAGTTCGGCGCGTCGATCGGCTTCGACCGGGAACTCGTCCTTGAGGATCTCGAAGGCAGCACCGCACACGTGAAGATGCTCGGCAAATGCGGCATCCTGACGGAAGAAGAGACAGAAACGATCCTCGGCGGCCTCGAAAAACTGAAAGAACAGGCGGAGGCGGACGAGCTGGAGTATTCCGTCGAGCTCGAGGACATCCATCTGAATCTCGAGAAAAAGCTTACGGACGACATCGGCCCGGTCGGCGGCAAGCTCCACACCGGACGAAGCCGGAACGACCAGGTCGCGACCGATATGCACCTTTACCTGAAGGAGCGCACAATGGAAGTCATCGCGCTTACGGAAGACTTCCAGAAGGCCATCCTCGAGCAGGCGGAAGCCCATGTTGAGACGCTGGCGCCGGGCTACACGCATCTCCAGCGTGCGCAGCCGGTATCGTTCGCCCATCATCTGATGGCGTACTTCTGGATGCTCGAACGCGACAAGGGCCGTTTCACGGACTCCCTGAAGCGGGTCGACCTGTCACCATTGGGCGCCGGTGCGCTTGCCGGGACGACATTCCCGATCGACCGCCATTATTCCGCGGAACTGCTCGGCTTCTCCGGCGTGTATGAAAACAGCATGGATGCGGTGAGCGACCGGGACTTTATCGTCGAGTTTTTGTCTGCCTCATCGCTGCTCATGGCGCATCTGTCGCGCCTTGCCGAGGAGATCATCCTCTGGTCCAGCCAGGAGTTCGGCTTTATCGAGCTGGATGATGCCTTCTCGACCGGCTCCAGCATCATGCCGCAGAAAAAGAACCCGGACATGGCGGAACTGATCCGCGGCAAGACCGGCCGCGTGTACGGCAACCTGGTCGGCCTCCTCACGACGCTGAAAGGCCTTCCGCTCGCCTACAACAAGGACATGCAGGAAGACAAGGAAGGCATGTTCGACACGGTCAGGACCGTCACCGGTTCGCTCCGCATCTTCGCGGGCATGATCCGCACGATGACCGTGAACGCGGACGTCATGGAACAGGAGGTCAGCAAAGACTTCTCCAACGCCACCGAGCTCGCGGACTACCTGGCCGCCAAAGGCATGCCGTTCCGCGAAGCGCATGAAGTGACAGGGAAGCTCGTCTTCACCTGTATCCAAAAAGGATGCGTCCTGAAGGATCTGTCCCTTTCCGACATGCAGGAGGAAAGCGCGCTGATCGAGGAGGATATCTACGATGTTCTCGCGCCCGTCGCGGCCGTCCGCCGGAGGAACTCCTATGGCGGCACCGGATTCGATCAGGTGCGTGTGCAGATCGGGAAGGCGAAAGAGTTCCTTGGCCAGGCAATCACAAAATAAAAATGATGATTCGGACCGGAACGCCATCGCGCGTTCCGGTTTTTTCAGGTTAGGGCAGAAAGTGGCGGTGCTCCGTTGTTTTGCGAATTTCCCCTTTTCGAAACACCCGTGAAGCAATTTTGCAACATCTCAAAGCACACGTGCCAACTTTCAGGGCACTTGCCTTCTTTCATCCCATCCCCTCCATTTCCCGAAATTGCCGTTGAATGATTCCCGGCGGTTTGGCTATACTGAAGGAGGGGAACATTTGTTCCGTACGGGATAAATCATCAAAAAGGAGGATGCTCGCATGTATGAAGGGCTGCCGGACCGGACAATCATCTGCCTGGATATGCGGAGTTTTTATGCAAGCTGCGCGGCGGCGGACGAGGGGCTGGACGTTTTAAGGGAGCCGATCGCCATCATCGGGGACCGCGACCGGAAGGGAAGTGTCGTCCTTGCCGCATCGCCCCGTCTCAAGCGGGAGTTCGGCGTGCGGACGGGGCACCGCCTGTATGAGATCCCGGACGATCCGTCGATCCGGCTCATTGAACCGAAAATGGGATTCTACGTCCGGGTGTCGATGGAGATCACCCGCCTCCTCGGCGAATATGTGCCGAAGGAGGCGATCCATGTGTACAGCATCGATGAGGCGTTCGTCGACCTCGGCGGGACGGAGCGGCTGTGGGGGCCGCCCGAGGAGACCGTGAGGCGGATCCGCGATCAGCTGCTTGCCCAGTTCCAGATGCCGGCCGCCATCGGCATGGGGCCGAATATGCTGCTGGCGAAGGTGGCCCTCGACCTCGACGCGAAAAAGACCGGATTCGCCAGGTGGACGTATCAGGATGTTCCCGACAAGCTTTGGCCGGTCGCCCCGCTGTCGGGCATGTGGGGGATCGGTCGCCGGATGGAGCGCCGGCTGAACAGCCTCGGCATTTTCTCGGTCGGCGATCTTGCCCATGCCGACCTTAAGCTGCTGGAAAAGGAGTTCGGCGTCATGGGCAACCAGCTGTACCATCATGCATGGGGCATCGACCTGTCGGAGCTCGGCGCTCCGCTCATCGCCGGGCAGGTCAGCTATGGGAAGGGCCAGGTGCTTTACCGCGATTATGTGAAGCGGGAGGATATCCTTGCCGTCATTCTCGAGATGTGCGAGGACGTGGCCCGGCGCGCGCGGGAGGCGGGCAGGGCGGGACGCACGATCCACCTGTCCGCCGGCTACAGCGAAAACGCGTACGGGGGAGGGTTTTCCCGCTCGAGGTCGCTTGAGACGGCGACCAATTCGACGATGGCGATCTACCGGGTGTGCATGGCGCTGCTTGATGAGTTCCACGACGGACGCCCGGTCCGGCGGCTCGCCCTTTCGCTTTCCAATCTGGAAGAGGAACATTCCATGCAGCTCAGCTTGTTCGAGACGCGGAAATGGGAGGAGCGGAAACTGGGCGCCGCGATGGACGCCATCCGGTCGAAGTACGGCCCGGCCGCCATCCTGCGTGCAGTCTCCTATACGGATGCCGGGACCGCCGTCGGCCGGGCGAAGCTGATCGGCGGGCACAAGATGTAAGGCGGAGCGGCATCCCGGATGGCGTGCCACCGGATGGAGGACGGTTTCGCCATTCGAGGTCCCGGTTTCGCCATTCGCTGACAGGGTTTCGTCATTCGCAGCTCCGGTTTCGCCATTCGCCCGTGAATGACGAAACCGGGGGGCCCAATGACGAGATCAACAGCCCGAATGACGAAACCGGACCGCGAATACAAGCCGCCCGGCCTTTCCCGAAAGCCGAAAACCGGCCATGCCGCAGCATGACCGGTTCCCGCTCAGGATCCCTGTTCTTTTTTTAGCGCTTCCATCCGGGTGCGGTAATCCTCGATCTTTGCATCAATCCGTTCGACTTCCGAGTTGACCGCATTGCGCTTTTCCTCTTCGAGTCCGTCCAGGATGCGAAGGTGGGCTTTTTCCCGTGCAGTGCTCCTGTCATTCAGGGCATCACGCATGGCTTCATCGATCAGGCCTTTTTCCAGCATCAGATCGGCGGCGCCCATGAACCGGTACTTTTCGCTCGTGGCCGCTCGCTTCGCAAGCGTGGCGCGTTCGGAGATGTGGTGAAGGGCCGTCGAGCTTTCCCATCCGTCCGGCGACTGGTAGACGAGGAGGGAGAGGTCGAGGTCGGACGGCAGCCAGTACTCCGTCATGCCGCCTGTCATCTCTTCCAGGCTGTCTGCGCCCAGGTAATTGCCGTTCCCGGCATCCGCCACGGCTTTCAACTGGCTTTCCGCCTCTGCGTCGACCTGGAAGCCGATGATGTCGACGTGGCGGCCGGGGTGGTCTTGGACGAATGCCGCGGCTTCCTTGACCGGGTCGCCGCCGCACGTTTCCGCCCCGTCGCTCACGACATAGAGCGTGATGTCGCCTTCATGCTGCGCGAGGTCCTCGCGCGCCTGGCGGATGGCGCCGGCGAGCGGTGTCCACCCGGCCGCCTGCACGCCGTCAACGGCCGTATTGAACGTTTCTGCGTCATACTTCCCGGATGGGTAGACGTCTTCAATGGTGCCGCAGGAAAGCGCCTTGTCGGCTTCGTTCTGCGTACCGGCATGGCCGTATGCATAAAGAGCCACGTCGCTTTTCTGGCCGATTATCCGGCCGAAGCTCCTCACTGCGCTCTTGGCGGTTTCCATCTTCAGCTGCCCGTCCGCCTCCAGCAGCATGCTGGAGCTGGCATCGAGGAGGATGACAGCCTTTTCGGGAAAGGCCGGCCGCGTTTTCTCTGATTCGACTTCATGGGGTTCCGGCAGGAGCGGCTCGTCAAAGTCGGGCTCGTACTCGGCCAGCCAGCCGACAAGTTCACTATAGGACGGGGTGCCGAGGGTGCCGGCAATTGCACCGAACAGGGCATCGGAATCCTCTCCCGCCGCTTCGGCGGCCGGCTTCACGCTGTCCAAAAAAGCGGAGCGGATGGTTTCCGGCACTTCCCGGCCGTTCCATGTGGAGGCTTCCCCTTCAATCGTGAAATCAGCCGTGAGCTCGCCTGGCGGCAAAGCGGCAAGTTCATCCGCCGTTTCCGCCTGCAAGACGGCGGGGGAGACGGATGCCCCCTGATCCGCTTCCTTCTTATTGTCCGCCTTGTCCGAAGCGGGGGCGGACAAGGCCGCTTCATCCGGCACCTGCTCAGGTAAATCCGTGGTTCCTCCTGAGCATCCCGCCAGCAGGGCGGCGGTCAACAAAGTGATGAACAATGGTTTCACAGTTGTTCCTCCTATTCTGATCTTCAGACTTCTCTACGGAGCGGCGCGCAAAAGGTTTCATCGGGCATACAGGCAGGGAGGAACACATCTTTTCAAGGAGAGTGATGCGGATGATCCGCGACAGAGGGAACATCAAATGGACGGCGATGATGCTCCCGGAGCACCTGAAACTGCTCCGGGAATGGCAGGAAGAGGAGGGCAGGCGGGAGCCGTTCGAGCCGGATCCCCAGCAGATGGAGGAATGGGACCGGATGCTGCATGAAGCGCTCGAGTACGGGATGCCGCTTTCCGTCTCTTGCCGGACACCGGGCGGGGAGAGATGCTGCACGGGAGCGGTCCATCATTTCGATCCGGCATCCGGGACGATCCGGATGGTCGGCGCGGACGGGGAGCCGGCGGTCATCCGGACTTTGGATATCACCGGTATTTCAACAGCCGGATAATTGGGATCCCGGCACTACTCGTTTTTCAGAACGTTTGCCACACTGGATACCTGCCCAGCCATTGAAGGAGGAGCGGAATCCTTGAATGTATCGCCATCGCGCACCGCCTGCAAAACGGATGGCTCGAAGAAAATCAGATCAGGGGAGCGGCACCTGCCTTCCTCTTCACGGGAGTCCGGTGTGTCCTGTCTATCTTCGGATCACTTCGCCGATATCCGCCACACGCCGGACTTGGTCAACAAACTGTCACAGACAGGAATGGCGAAAATGCGATCGGATTCTGATAGTATAAGGACAGCAAGAGAAAGGGGGATTGTGGTGTCGACAGACCTCAACATCCTACTGGCATTCGGAGCGGGGTTCCTCAGCTTCATCTCCCCGTGCACGCTGCCGCTATATCCTGCATTCATCTCCTACATCACCGGCATGTCGCTGGATGATCTGAAATCGGATCGGGGCAAGATGTCTAAAAGCGGAATCCTGCATACGGTGTTTTTCCTGCTGGGCTTCTCGGCCATATTCATCGCCCTCGGGTTCGGCACGTCGTTTATCGGTTCGTTCTTCGTCAAGTATGATGACCTTCTCAGGCAAATCGGCGCCATCTTCATCGTTGCGTTCGGTCTGATGATCGTCGGACTTCTGACACCTGATTTCCTCATGAAAGAGCGGAGAATCCAGTTCAAGAACCGGCCGGCCGGCTACTTCGGCTCCGCGGTGATCGGCCTGGCCTTCGCCGCGGGATGGACACCGTGCAGCGGCCCGATTATCGGTGCCATCATCGCGCTCGCCGGACAAAATCCGGGGTCGGGCATATGGTATATGCTCGCCTACGTTTTCGGCTTTGCCATTCCGTTTTTCGTCCTGTCTTTCTTCATCACGAAGCTGGCAGTCATCCGCAAATACAGCAACATCATCATGAAAGTCGGCGGATGGGTCATGATCTTCGTCGGAATCCTGCTGTTCTTCGACGGCATGACAATGATCATCGGCTGGCTGAGCCCGATCTTCGGAGACTTTCAGGGCTTCTGATCTGATATGATAAAGACATCGTCATTGCCGCAGGAAAGGAGGGATTAGGCAATGGAGCAAATCAATTCGTTCGATGAGTGGCTCGGCACGCTGGAGGAGGAAGGCACACTGCTTCTCTTCGTCAAGACCGACAACTGTTCAGTCTGCGAGGGGCTGCTTCCACAGGTGGCCCCATTAGAAGAAGAGTATGCATTTCCTTTCTATCTGGCTAACGCCGCACAAGTACCTGAACTTGCGGGACAGCTGTCGCTTTTCACCGCTCCGGTAGTACTCTTGTTCAAAGAAGGCCGGGAATTCGCCCGTTTTGCACGTTTTGTCCCGATGGCAGAACTAAAACAGCGAATGGACGAACTCGAGCTGGCGGGTGGGCAATATGAATGAGTTTGTCAACTGGGTCTTCACCGAGATCCCCGCTCCGGTCCTGATCATCGGATCTACTGTGATTTTCGCAATGGCGGGACTCGGCGCGGTGATTATGCGTTCGAGGGCAAGCAAGCAGCCTGCGAGCGCCAAAAAGATCATTCTCCCGCCGATCATGATGTCGACCGGAGCACTCATGTTTCTTTTTGAGCCGTTCCGTGTGGCCTGGCCCCACGTGTTCGAGGCACTCACTGTCGGCATCCTGTTTTCAACTCTCCTTATCCGGACGTCCAAGTTTGAGGAGAGCAGGGGAGAGATCTACCTGAAGCCCTCAAAGGCATTTCTCTTCATCTTGGCCGGCCTGCTCGTTTTGCGGGTTGCAGGCAAACTGATCCTCAGCAGCACGATCGATGTAGGAGAGCTGGCAGGGATGTTCTTCCTGCTCGCATTCGGCATGATTGTCCCATGGCGAATCGCCATGTATGTGAAATTCAAAAAGCTGCAGTCCCGGACAAGGGCCGCAGCATAAAAAAACCGCCATTCTCCGGATAAACGGAATGGCGGTTTTTTGGGTTAGTCCCTGCTGAACTGGTACAGATCCCTGTATGGGGTGTCATCAATCTGCATCTGTTCCAGCTTCTTCTTGAGAAATTTATGGTCACGCTTCGGCGTCGCAAGAATATAGCCGCGGATGATATGGTCCAATTCGATCCGTTTCGCCTTTTCGTGAAGGGCGAGCTGGCCGATTCTTCCGGCGATCTTCTGCTTGGCCACCGGGCGGAACAGTTCCGGAACCGGTGATACCAATTCATTCAGCATCTCCTTGGACTCGGGAGTCCAGAGATGAAGCGACTTGTTGACATAGTATTCTTCCCAATCGAGCGTCGACCGGCCGTCCTCCTTCGGCAGGCGCTTCAGAAACTTGCGGAACATGAAGTATCCGCCGATCGCGAACAGGCTGATCAGGACAACTACCCAGAACAGGATAAACCAGAGAAACCAGCCGTCTAGCAACACACTCACCTCTTTTGCATTCTCCAACAATTATAAAGCCGACGACGACTTTTTTCACCTCCGTTGTATTCTTTTCACCAAATCGCCCTATGTAACGGGTGAAAGGGGGGAGAAAACATGGCAAACATCGTCTTCAAGAACGCATCCATCCGGCTCCACTTTGACGCAGGGTTTGACGGGGAAGGCAAACCGGTCGTGAAGCTGAAAACCTACCGGAATGTGTCCGGCTCGGCGGATGCGGAAGCCCTGGCGGCAGCAGTCGGTGCACTCGGCAACCTTTCGGATTATCCGTACATCGCAGCCGAAAAGGTAGAAACAGCGGAAATCACTGAATACTGATTGCCCGGATCCGGGAGATCATAGAAGGAGGGATGGAGAATGGATCAGACGTTGGAACTCATTTTCAAGACGGCCGGCGGCAAGCGGATGACCCTCACGGTCGATGCGCCCAAAGAAGGGCTCACGGAAGCGGAGGTGCGCCAGGCGATGCAGGAAGTGATCGGCAGCGGCGTATTCGGCACGGACGGTTACCCGGTCGAGTCGGCGGAGGCCGCCCGTATCGTATCCCGCGGGGTGACGGACATCATCACCGCCTGATTTCTGGGCTTCCCGGCTTTGCCGGGGAGCTTCTTTTTGATCCGGCAGGAACGATACCAGCATGGGAAAGGAGGACACCTGCATGCAAGAGTGGATGACGTTCATCCAGGATCTCGGCTTCCCGATATTCGTATCGTTTTACCTGATGCATCGGGTAGAGACAAAATTGACCGCTATTCATGACGCGCTCGTGTCGCTTAAAGCGGGGTAGTTCATCGGATTGTCGGAAAAACGGGATCGCCACTGTTGAAGGCGGTCCCCGCATCCGATAAGATGAAGGTGAATAGACGAAATAAAGGCGGTATTACTGATGAAAAAACTCATCTCGGCCACAGCGCTGGTCATCTTGGCCGCACTGGTGCTCGGCGCCTGCAATGCAGGAAAGTTCAAAGGGGATTTTTCGTGGGAGGTCACGCCGTTTGAATACACGAACCAGCACGGCGAAAAGCTTTCTCTGGAAGACCTGAAAGGCCAGCCGTGGCTCGCACAGTTCGTCTTTACCAACTGCAACTCGGTGTGTCCGCCAATGATGTTCAACATGGCGGAAGTCCAGGACCACTTGGCAAAAGCGGGAATCGAGGATTATAAAATCGTTTCGTTCAGCGTCGATCCGAAGTACGACACCCCTGAGAAGCTCCAGGAGTATCTAGATACTTTTGAAGTAGCCGATCAGTCAAAATGGGAAATGCTGACTGGCTATACACAGGAGGAGATTTCGGACCTGTCGGTGAAATCATTCAAGCTTCCGGTCATCGATGATCCGAACTCTGACCAGGTCACGCACGGAACTTCCTTCTTCCTTGTGGATCAGGAAGGTAATGCGGTCAAGAGCTATGACGGTTATATGGAAGTGCCGCATGACCTCATCGTCGAAGATATGAAAGCTCTGATCGAGGCGGGATCCTGATGAAAAAAAGCCGGCGCATGCCGGCTTTTTTCATGGAAGGGGAATGAGGATGGACAAACGCAAAATCACAAAAAGCCGGGGAAGGCGACTGCGAAAGGGAAACTGCCTTCTCGCAGCGTTCGTCTTTCTCATCCCTTTATTGATCGTCTTCTACGTATTGACTGCACTGCTTTGGCCGGCGCTCCGGGATGTCCCTCTGATCCGTGAGCTGAATGAGTACACAGCACACAAACCGGACAGGCTATTCGACATCCGGGTGCCGGAGAATTACGTGCCGCTTTATAAAGAAGCGGCGGACGAATACGGGATTCCATGGACCCTTCTGGCGGCACACCATCGGGTGGAGACCCGTTTCAGCACGATGGATCCTCTTGTTTCGCCGGCAGGCGCGGAAGGGCATATGCAATTCATGCCCTGCACATGGGTCGGCTGGTCACATCCGAGCTGCACAGGACTGGGAAAAGGAGAGATTCCCGAAAATGTAAAGACAGATCCTGAAGCCATCCGCCAATACGGAGGATACGGACTTGATGCCGATGGAGACGGGAAAGCGGATCCGTTCAGCTTGGCAGACTCCATTTACAGCGCTGCGAGCTACCTGGCGCAAAACGGGGCGGCGGAAGGCGAGTTGGAGCAAGCGATCTTCCTGTATAACCACAGCGAACAGTATGTGGAGGACGTCATGTCGTTTTACAGGGATTACGAACAGCGGTCAGTCGAATACAGCGGAAATTGAAGGAACCAAAAAAGAGGACCATTTCGGTCCTCTTTTTTGGTTATTCTGTTATGCTCTGCGCATAGCCTTAAGGATAAAGCTGACGATGAACACAAGAATCAGGGCGCCGATCAGAGCAGGGATCAGAGCGATTCCCGCAACGTCCGGACCAAAGTTACCGAAGAGCGCGCCGCCGATCCAAGCACCGATGATACCTGCGATGATGTTACCGATGATTCCGCCAGGGATGTCTTTCCCGAGGATCATGCCTGCGAGCCACCCGATGATTCCGCCTACGATCAGATACATTAAGAATTCCATGTTTCCTTCACTCCTTCTGAAAAATTTTTATAATGCCGTTACAGTACTTTATATATCCAAAAGTGTCCGGGCTAAAACCTAATATGCCCGAAACAAAGTCAAAAAACCTCAGAAAAAAATGGATTCTGAATGATTTTAATATTGAAATATCAATCTCTTTCCTATATAATCAAGAAAAGCAAAAGGAGAGATGGATACGATGAACACGGAACAGATGAAGGTTCTCGACCGCCACGCATTTCTGTTTGCCCTGGTGCACAGTCTGTTCGTCGTTTCCCTTGCCTATGACTTCATCAGCTTCTACTGAAGCCTGCCTGTTCACATGGAAATCCGGCTGCCCTTGATGGATGGCCGGATTTTTCTGCGTCTGATCTTTATATATGGGCGGACGGAATCGGGCTGCATGGACAAGCCCGGTTCTGCCGTTTACCCGAACTTCGTTTAAAGACATTCAATTTACTTATGTTCTTCAATCAATATTATGTAATTTACTTATCGTGCGGAATTCGATAAGATAAGGAAGAGAAAAGTGGATCCATCCGTCTTTTCACGTAGAAACAGAGGAGGAAAAGCAATGGCTAAGAGCACGCAAACAGTTAAAAGCAATCTGCACAACAGCCGCCAGTCGTTCGAGCTGAACGGCAAGACGTATCACTACTATCGTCTGAAGGCTCTGCAGGATGCAGGCATCGCTGATGTATCACGCCTGCCTTACTCCATCAAAGTGCTGCTGGAATCTGTCCTTCGCCAGCACGATGGCTATGTTATCAAAGATGAGCACGTTGAAAACCTTGCAAAATGGGGCACGGATGTAGACCCTTCCGCGGAAGTTCCATTCAAGCCTTCCCGCGTCATCCTCCAGGACTTCACGGGTGTTCCGGTTGTCGTTGACCTTGCGTCGATGCGTCAGGCGATGGCGGATCTCGGCGGCAACCCGGACGAGATCAACCCTGAAATCCCTGTCGACCTCGTGATCGACCACTCCGTCCAGGTAGACCGCTACGGCACGGGCGAAGCACTCCGCCTGAACATGGAGCTGGAGTTCGAGCGCAACGCCGAGCGTTACCAGTTCCTGAACTGGGCGCAAAAGGCATATGACAACTACCGTGCCGTACCGCCGGCAACCGGTATTGTCCACCAGGTCAACCTCGAGTACCTCGCAAGCGTCGTACACGAAATCGAAAACGAAGACGGCACATTCGAAACATATCCGGATACACTGGTCGGCACCGACTCCCACACGACCATGATCAACGGAATCGGCGTACTTGGATGGGGCGTCGGCGGTATCGAAGCGGAAGCCGGAATGCTTGGCCAGCCTTCGTACTTCCCGCTTCCTGAAGTCATCGGTGTCAAGCTGACCGGCGAACTCCCGAACGGCGCGACAGCAACCGACCTTGCACTCCGCGTCACACAGCTTCTCCGTCAGAAGGGCGTTGTCGGCAAATTCGTCGAATTCTTCGGCCCTGGCGTGGCACAGCTTCCGCTTGCGGACCGCGCAACCATCGCCAACATGGCACCTGAATACGGCGCAACTTGCGGCTTCTTCCCGGTTGACGAAGAATCACTCAACTACATGCGCCTGACAGGCCGCGATGAAGACCACATCGCCGTCACGAAGAAATATCTTCAGGAAAACGATATGTTCTTCACTCCGGACAATGTCGAACCGACATACACAGACACAGTCGAGCTTGACCTTTCCACAATCGAGCCGAACCTGTCCGGCCCTAAGCGCCCTCAGGACCTCATCCCGATGTCCAAGATGAAAGAAGAGTTCAACAAGGCAATCACGGCGCCGATGGGCAACCAAGGCTTCGGCCTGGGTGAAAAAGAAATCGACAAAAAGGGCACCGTCGAGTTCGAAGACGGCCGCACAGTCGAAATGAAGACCGGCGACCTGGCGATTGCCGCGATCACTTCCTGCACGAACACGTCGAACCCTTACGTCATGCTCGGCGCTGGCCTCGTCGCGAAAAAAGCGGTCGAGAAGGGCATCCGCCCGCCGGCATACGTCAAGACATCGCTCGCACCGGGATCGAAAGTCGTTACAGGCTACCTTGAATCCGCTGGTCTCGACAAGTACCTTGACCAGATCGGCTTCAACACGGTCGGTTACGGCTGCACAACGTGCATCGGTAACTCCGGCCCGCTTCTTCCGGAAATCGAAAAGACGATCATGGACAACGACCTGCTCGTATCCTCCGTCCTTTCCGGAAACCGGAACTTCGAAGGCCGGATCCACCCGCTCGTCAAGGCAAACTACCTGGCTTCACCTCCGCTCGTCGTCGCTTATGCCCTCGCCGGCACAGTGAACATCGACTTTGAAACAGAGCCGATCGGGCGCGCAGCGGACGGCACGGACGTTTACCTGAAAGACATCTGGCCATCCACTGAAGAAGTGAAGGCTGAAATTGAGCGTACGGTCACACCGGATCTCTTCCGCAAAGAATATGAGCATGTCTTCACGGAAAACGAGCGCTGGAACGCAATCGAAACAACGGATGACTCCCTGTATGACTTCGACCCTGAGTCGACGTACATCCAGAACCCGCCGTTCTTCGAAGGGCTGTCGAAGGAAGCAAGCCCGATCCAGACGCTTGCAAACCTCCGCGTCATCGGCAAGTTCGGCGACTCGATCACGACAGACCACATTTCTCCTGCCGGCGCAATCGGCAAGGATACGCCAGCCGGCAAGTACCTGCGTGAGCGCGGCGTAGAACCACGTTACTTCAACTCCTACGGTTCCCGCCGCGGTAACCACGAAGTGATGATGCGCGGTACGTTCGCGAATATCCGGATCCGCAACCAGATCGCAAAAGGCACAGAAGGCGGCTACACGACTTACTGGCCGACAAAAGAAATCATGCCGATCTACGATGCAGCGATGAAGTATCAGGAAGAGGGCACAGGCCTCGCAGTCCTCGCCGGCAAAGATTACGGCATGGGCTCCTCCCGTGACTGGGCTGCGAAGGGCACGAACCTTCTCGGCATCAAGACCGTCATCGCGGAAAGCTACGAGCGGATCCACCGTTCGAACCTCGTCATGATGGGCGTACTTCCGCTCCAGTTCATGAAGGGCGACAGCGTAGAATCCCTCGGCCTGACCGGCGAAGAGGAAATCAGCGTCAACATTACGGACAACGTGAAACCGCGTGATATCCTGACGGTCACTGCAACCGCTCCGGACGGCTCCGTCAAGGAGTTCCAGGCACTTGCACGCTTCGACTCCGAAGTGGAAGTGGACTACTACCGCCACGGCGGCATCCTTCAGATGGTTCTCCGTAACCGCCTGAAAGCCAACTGATCACTGAAATGATCAACAGCCTGAAGAGCTTCTCCTCTTCAGGCTGTTTTTTTGCCTTTGGAATGAAGCTTCCATTTAACCAGTGCAGGCGAAAAAATCGTGCAGTGCCGGCGGACGAAGCCTGTTGGTTTCCGGTATAATGGCAGAGAGGTGAAGGGAATGTATGTGAACGAAACATCGGTCAAGGTGCGCTACTCGGAAACCGACCAGATGGGCGTCGTCTATCATGCCAATTATCTGGTCTGGATGGAGATCGGCCGGACGTCGCTGATCGAGGACATCGGTTTCCGCTACGATAAACTGGAACAGGAAGGATACCTGTCCCCTGTGATCGACCTGAATATCAGCTATAAAAATGCAATGCGCTACGGCGAGTCGGCGGTCGTCCGCACATGGATCGAGTCGCATGGGCGGCTCCGGACCACATACGGCTATGAGATTCTCCATGAGGACGGCACGGTTGCCGCGACAGGGCAGTCCGTACACACGCTTGTCCACAAGGAAACGTTCCGCCCGGTTGGCCTGCGCAAGGCGGACCCCGAGTGGGACGCAAAATACCGGGAACTGGCCAGGGAGCTTTCCTGATGGCATTCGGGGTCAAGCGCCACGAAGTGGACGAGTGGAAGGAAGCCGTCAGCAGGGGAGAGATCGCTTTCCTGACACATTTCTGGCTGGATGACCGCTTTCCGGGCTGCCGGACCGTCACGAAAGCCGGCTGCGCCGATCTTGAAAAGCTTAAAGCCTGGGGCGGGCAATACGGCCTCCAACCGGAATGGATCGATCACAAAGAGCGCTATCCGCACTTTGACCTGTTCGGTGAAAGGGAATACGAAGTCCTCAGGAAAGAGGGAAGAGAAGACCTGATCAGCCGATTTGGGCTGACCGGCATACAAAAAGCGTGAATCCTCCGCAGGATTCACGCTTTCTCTTTTTCGTATCCGTATTTGGGTTCGTCCAATGCGGCATCATAACCGACAACTAGGTCGTGTCCGTCAAAGTACCATTCGTCATCGGATTCGACAAAGTAAGTGATGCCGCCCGCTTCCGCCGTTGCAGCCGGGCTTTCCGGTTCCTCCGCCGAGAGCCCCAGCGAAAAGCCGGGCTGCAGTCCGGATCCGCCGTAGCGGATGGTGAAGCGGACAAAATCACCGGAATCCAGTCCCATCTCGTCATGAAACCATTTTTGCGCGTCTTCGTTAACTTTGATTTTTATGGAACACACCGCCTTCCGTGGTCTGCCTACAGTATACTAAAGCCACTTGACCTTTGGCTCGGTTCCCGCCTTGATGCGGCCGATGTTCGCACGGTGGCGGTAGAAGATGAAGGCGGACAGAACGAGGACCACGATCAGCAAGTACAGATCACCTGTCCTGATATAGTTGATGATCGCGTAGATCAGCGCGATGACACCCATCGCCATCGAGGTGAGGGAAACGATCTTCGTCAGTTTCAGAATGACAAGGAACGAAGCGATCAGGACGAGGAAAAACGGCCAGCTGTATCCGAGGATGACACCGCCGGATGTCGCAACCGCCTTTCCGCCGCGGAACTTTGCGAACACCGGGAACATATGGCCGATGACCGCAGCGATGCCGAGTGTCAGCGGATGGACACCCGAGTCCGCGAATGCCGGAATCTCAAGAAGGAGAACGGCAGCCGTCCCTTTCAGGATATCCATCAGGGTCACCGCGATGCCGGCCTTTTTGCCGAGCACGCGGAACGTGTTTGTCGCTCCGAGGTTGCCGCTGCCGGACTCCCGGATGTCTTTATTATAGAAAAGCTTCCCGACCCACAGCCCCGAAGGCACAGAGCCCAGTAAATATGCGATGAGCAGCACAACAGCCGTATCCATAGCAAACCTCTTTTCAATTTAAGGGTTGGTCTTAACAGTCAGTCTCAGTTTACATCATCGAGGCCGCCGGCACAATGCCCTGCCGGCCGGACGAAAAAGCAGGAATCCCTGTGAAACATTGCAACGGCGGGCTTTTGTAGTCTACAATGAAGTGCGGGACTCCCGACCCGGCAGTTGGACACACGCCGGCAAAACAAGTACAATAGGAACATATACGAACAAACGTTTGATGGAGGAATCCTCTTGGCCAAAATAACTGAAACCATGAATTACAATGATGATTCGATCCAAGTGCTCGAGGGGCTCGAAGCGGTACGCAAACGGCCGGGCATGTATATCGGCTCGACCGATTCACGCGGACTTCATCACCTTGTCTATGAAATCGTCGACAACTCGGTCGATGAGGCATTGGCCGGATTCGGTGAAGAGATCAATGTCACCGTCCACAAAGACGGCAGTGTCTCTGTACGGGACCACGGCCGCGGCATGCCGACGGGCACACACAGCACGGGCAAGCCGACGACTGAAGTGATCCTGACCGTCCTGCACGCGGGAGGCAAGTTCGGACAGGGAGGCTATAAGACAAGCGGCGGGCTCCACGGCGTCGGCGCCTCTGTCGTGAACGCCCTGAGCGAATGGCTCGAAGTGACCGTGTTCAAGGACGGCAAAAAGTTCCGCCAGCGATTTGAGGGCGGAGGCCATCCTGTCACCACACTGGAGGAAATCGGAAATACCCGCGAGCGCGGCACACTGATCCGCTTTAAACCGGATCCGTCCATTTTCTCGACCGTGAAATACAATTATGAAATTTTGAGCGAACGGCTGCGGGAATCAGCCTTCCTGCTTAAAGGGATGAAAATCACCCTGTCTGACGAAGCCGGCGGGCGAACGGATGAATTCCTTTATGAATCCGGCATCATGGAGTTTGTAGGCTACTTAAATGAAGAAAAAGACACGCTGCATGACGTCGCCTATGTCGAAGGGGAACACGACGGCATCGAACTTGAATTCGCTTTCCAGTTCACTGATGGCTACTCGGAGACGATCTTGTCCTTTGTCAACAACGTCCGGACAAAGGATGGCGGGACGCATGAGACGGGTGTCAAGACGGCCATGACACGCGTATTCAACGAATATGCCCGGAAAACAGGCCTTCTGAAAGAAAAAGACAAGAACCTGGACGGCGCGGATATCCGGGAAGGTATTTCCGCGATCATTTCTGTCCGGGTCCCCGAAACGCTGCTCCAGTTTGAAGGGCAGACAAAAAGCAAACTCGGCACCAGCCAGGCACGCGCTGCGGCGGATGCCGTCGTTTCCCAGAAGCTGATGTATTACCTGGAGGAGAATGCGGAGCTTTCCGCGACCCTCGTCAGGAAAGGAATCCGTGCCCAGCAGGCCAGGGAAGCAGCGCGAAAGGCCAGGGAAGACGCACGCTCCGGCAAAAAGCGGAAGCGGTCCGAAATGTTGCTTTCCGGCAAGCTGACGCCGGCGCAGTCGAGAAACGCCGCAAAAAATGAACTTTATCTGGTCGAGGGCGACTCGGCCGGCGGCTCCGCAAAACAGGGACGGGACCGGACTTTCCAGGCGATCCTGCCGCTTCGGGGCAAAGTCATCAACACCGAGAAGGCCAAACTGGAAGACATCATGAAAAACGAGGAGATCTCCACGATCATCCATACGATCGGAGGAGGCGTCGGATCTGATTTCACTGTCGAAGACATCTCCTATGACAAAATCATCATCATGACCGATGCCGACACCGACGGCGCCCATATCCAGGTGCTGCTCCTGACTTTCTTCTACCGCTACATGAAGCCGCTGATCGAGGCAGGCAAGGTCTATATCGCGCTCCCCCCTCTTTACAAGGTCTCAAAAGGCAGCGGAAAAAAAGAGAAAATCGAATACGCCTGGACAGAACGGGATCTTGATGCAGCCATCCGGAAAGTCGGCAAAGGCTATGTCCTCCAGCGTTATAAAGGTCTCGGCGAGATGAATGCCGACCAGCTCTGGGATACGACGATGAACCCGGAAACGCGCACACTGATCCGCGTCACGATCGAAGATGGCGCGAAGTCAGAACGGCGCGTCACGACGCTCATGGGCGACAAGGTCGAGCCGAGGAGAAAGTGGATCGAGGACAACGTCGACTTCGGCATGGAGGACGGCGATACGATTCTCGAGAACGAATTCCTGATGGCCGAGACAGCTGCTGAGGAGGAACAGGCATGACGGAAACCGCACAATACCAAGACCTTCCGCTCGAAGAGGTCATCGGCGACCGCTTCGGGCGGTACAGTAAATACATCATCCAGGACCGGGCATTGCCCGATGCGCGCGATGGACTGAAGCCTGTCCAGCGGCGCATCCTGTTCGCGATGATGGAAGAAAACAACACACACGACAAACCATTCCGGAAATCGGCGAAGACGGTCGGGAACGTGATCGGCAAGTATCACCCGCACGGCGATTCCTCCGTCTATGAAGCGATGGTCCGGATGAGCCAGGACTGGAAGCTCCGGCACCCGCTGATCGAGATGCACGGAAACAACGGATCTGTCGACGGCGACCCGGCAGCGGCCATGAGATACACGGAAGCCCGCCTGTCCGCAATCGCTTCCGAAATGCTCCGCGATATCGGCAAGCGCACCGTCGACTTCATCCCCAACTATGATGACAACGAAAACGAGCCGACAGTCCTGCCGGCTGTGCTCCCGAACCTGCTGATCAACGGCTCGACGGGCATTTCCGCGGGATACGCAACAGATATCCCGCCTCATGCCCTCCACGAAGTGATTGATGCGGTCCTTATGAGAATCGATAATCCACAGGCGACAACCGATGAACTGATGACCGTTTTGCGGGGGCCGGATTTTCCGACCGGCGGCATCATCCAAGGCGCTGAAGGCATTAAAAAGGCCTATGATACAGGACGCGGCAAGATCATCGTCCGCTCGAAGACGGAGATTGAGAAAATTCGCGGCGGCAAGCAGCAGATTGTCATCACGGAAATTCCTTACGAAGTGAACAAGGCACATCTCGTCAAGAAAATGGATGAGCTCCGGCTCGACCGGAAACTTGAAGGCATTTCGGAAGTCCGCGACGAGTCCGACCGCACCGGCCTCCGGATTGTCGTCGAGCTGAAAAAAGACATCGACGGTGAAGCGATCCTCCAGTATCTGTTCAAAAACACCGATCTTCAGGTCAGTTACAGCTTCAATATGATCGCAATCGATGCGCGGCGCCCGAAACTCATGTCACTCGGCATGCTGCTGGATGCCTATATCGCGCACCGGAAGGAAGTTGTCACAAAGCGCTCGGAGTATGACCTGCTGCGTGCAAAAGACCGGCTCCACATCGTGGTAGGGCTCATGAAGGCCCTGTCGATCCTCGATGAGGTCATCCGCACGATCCGGGCGTCCAGCGACAAGCGGGATGCAAAAAACAACCTGATCGAATCGTTCGAGTTCACCGAACCCCAGGCGGAGGCGATCGTCTCCCTCCAGCTTTACCGTCTGACAAACACGGATATCACGGAGCTGAAAAAGGAAGAGGGAGAGCTCAAGGCGCTTGTCCAGGAACTCACCGAAATCCTCGCTTCCGAGAAAAAGCTGTTCCGAGTGATCAAAAACGAGCTGAAAGACATCAGAAAGCGGTTTGCCGAGCCGCGGCGCTCTGCCATCGAGGCTCAGATCCAGGAAATCAAGGTCGACCTGGACATCCTGATCCCGAGCGAGGACGTCGTCGTCACCGTCACAAAAGACGGCTACGCCAAGCGCACGAGCCTGCGCTCCTACGGGGCGTCCGGCGGCCGCGATCTGGAGATGAAGGAAACCGACCGCCTGCTGTTCGGTGGCACGCTCAACACCCAGCAGACACTCCTGATCTTCACCTCTTCAGGCAATTACATCTATCAGCCGGTCCATGAGCTGCCGGATATCCGCTGGAAGGACCTCGGACAGCATATATCGAGCATCATCCAGCTGGGCCCGGAAGAGGAGATCATCGCCGCGATCGGCATCGATTCATTCGACCGCGAAGACATGGACGTGGTCACGGTCACCAAGGGCGGCTTTATCAAGCGCTCCGCACTCGCCGACTACCAGGTCAAGCGGCACAACCGGGCCTACCGGGCCGTTTCCCTCAAGAAGGGGGACACCCTGCTGTCGGTGCACCTGGCAAGGGCCACCGACGAAGTAATGCTCTTCACGCATCTTGCCTACGGGCTCCGTTTCCCGCTGGAGGAAGTCGCACCTACAGGTGTCCGCACGGCGGGCGTCAAAGGCATCAACCTGAAAGACGGGGACTACGTCGTGTCTTCGGTTCTCCGTTCACCGGAAGACAGCCGTTCGCTGATCCTGGCAACACACCGAGGGGCGGTCAAGCGCATGCCGGTCGATGAATACGAGCTCGGCACGCGGGCAAAACGCGGCCTCGTATCATTAAAAGAACTGAAGACGAATCCGCACCGGTTGGCGGGTGTCGTTCTGGCCGGAAGAGAAGACACCGTCATTTTGCGGACGGACAAGGACGAAGAAGTGGCCGTCCTGGCGCATTCCTACCGGATGGCCGACCGATACTCAAATGGCAGCTTCGTTGTCGACCAGAAAGAAGACGGTTATGTGACCTCTGTTTATCTTGAAGTTGATATGAAAGCCAAAGAAAACGAACAGCCATAAACGGGCCCCCCCTGTCCGCACGCCAAAAAGGCTGCAGGCAGGGGGGCGTTTGTTTTCAGGAATAAGGTGTTGCCGGTTTCGTCATTCATCGTACCGGTTTCTGCATTCGCGCCCGCAATTTCGTCATTCAGCACATCCCAATGACGAAATGATCTGTTGAAATGACCAAACCAGACGTGTGAATGACGAAACCGCAGCAGAAAGTGATTAAAAAGCATAAGACAAAGCGGAGGGAAGCGCCCTCCGCTTTCATTCCTCTCCGGAATCGCCGATTCCGAGGTTATCGTAAGTATAATAGCCGTTTTCCTTATGGATCAGGCGCTCTGCGACATCGAGTGCGCCGGATGCGAAAATATCCTTGGACTGTGCATGGTGTGCAATGGTGATGGTCTCATCGTGGCCTGCAAACAGCACTTCGTGCTCACCGGTGATCGTGCCCCCGCGCACCGAATGGATCCCGATTTCTTCGTCCGTCCGCGCGCCTTCCGTCTGGTGGCGGTCGTGTACGGGATGGACATTCGGCCTGGCCGAAGCGATGGCGTCATACAGCTTGATGAGCGTCCCGCTCGGCGCATCCACCTTTTTGCGGTGATGGCGTTCTGTCATTTCAATATCAAAGCCGGGTAGGAGGGAAGCGGCATACCGGACGATTTCCGACAGGATATGGACGCCGTAGCTCATGTTCGCGCTGAAGAAGATCGGCTGGCGGACCGCCTTTTCCCTCATCTGCTTGATCAGGACTTCCTTTTCGCCTGTGGTCGCGATCACCAGCGGGAGGCCGGTGTCCGCATCAAGCAGGGCTTTCGTCAGGACAGGATGCGAGAAGTCGATGACCGCATCGGCTTCCGGCAGGCGCTCATCCGGACGATAAACCGGAAAGCCGTCCGCCGTCTGGCCGCGCAGCAGCAACACGCCCACAATTTCATGTCCCCGTTCCTTGGCAAGGGCAGCGACGCGCCGGTTCGACGCGCCATACCCGCAAAGCAGCAATCTCATGTCAAACCTCCATCATCATTGTTTCAAACTGCCGGATCAGCCGGCTGTGTTCCTCCTCTTCCAGCGGCAGGAGAGGGAGGCGCACTTCGTAGTCTCCGAAGCCGAGGTGCGAGGTGAGCACTTTGATCGGAATCGGGTTCACATCAACCGACAGCGCACTGATCAGGGGACTCAGTCGATAGTGAAGCTCCTGAGCCCGTGTCAGGTTGGTGAATGTCTGTTCGTACATTTCCTGGAACTGGGCAGGCACCGCATTGGCCACCACCGAGATGACTCCCTGGCCGCCAAGCGATGTGAACGGAAGCGCCGTGTCATCATTCCCACTGTAAAGCGCAAACGACGGATCGGTCACGAGGCGTACCCGGGACATATAGTCGAGGTCACCGGTCGCATCTTTCAGGCCGACAATATACGGATGGCGGCTCAGCTCCAGCACCGTTTCAGGCGTGATCGTCATGCCTGTGCGGGAAGGGACGTTATAAAGGAGGGCAGGAAGCTCCGCAGCATTCACGATCGCCTCGAAATGGCGGATCAGGCCGCGCTGGCTCGTCTTGTTGTAGTAAGGGGTGATCAGCATGAGGCCGTCCGCGCCGATTTCTTTGGCTTCACGGGAAGCGCGGATCGATTCCGCGGTCGAATTCGAGCCGCTTCCTGCAATCACCGGTACTCGGCCGGCAGCCGTTTCAACCGCAATCTCGAGAAGGCGGCGGCTTTCTTCGGCAGTGAGCGTAGAGCCTTCTCCGGTCGTGCCATTGATGACGAGCGCCTGGATGTTGTTTTGGATCAGGAACTCCAAGTGGCGGCGGAAGCTGTTGTAATCAACTTCGTCGTTCGTGAATGGGGTGGTGACTGCGGCGGCAACTCCTGTAAATAGGTGTGTCATGTAAAATCCCTCTTTCTATCCATAATGTATTCCGGTCTCCCGGTTTCCGGCACAAACGCCCGGTCAATGGATGAAATGTCCCATGCATCGGCAATAATAAAAGCCGGAAACGGTAGTTTCCGGCTTGTGATTGTGGTTGTCGACGATGCACGACCCTAGGGTCACAAGTGGAAGCACTCCATTATTACGAGAATAATGACAGCCTGCATATTGTTCATATACAGTCCAACGGGAAACAGTCTGCGAACCAAATCCCGTTTCGGCAAATCTCCCTTTCCGCCCGCTACCGGTCTGCAGCCGTTGCAGCGGGGTACTCATGATCTTTGCACCTCATCCATTGCTATTCAATTGTGTTAGTTTGAATCTTGTGTACTACGTTAACATGAAGAAGAAAAGAATGCAAAGGGTTTTGTGCAAATAATCGGAACTGGAGTTGCCGAACCGGATCCGATAAACAGGAAACAGCTGGATAAACGGATGAAAACGGTCATCAAGCCAAAAAGCCAGTAGAAAAAGCATCCGACATATCAACAGAAACGGCCAAGGTCCGAAATACGTCTCAACAGAAATGAGACGAAAGCGAATGGATGTTGATCAGGTATAAGCATCTCACTGATCCATCCCGGATCAAACAGGATGAATCAAATAAACAAACAGATCTCAATGAAGAAATACATCCCAAACCGCTGAACCAGGCAACTCCAAGACCCAAATTTCCGTTTCGTCTCAATATCAGGAGTATACTACATAATGAAACGCAACTTCCTAAAATAGAAATTATGTAAACTAAAAACAAGAGAAGCCGTTTGAGCCCCGAATCCTCTCCTCCTATCCAATCCAGCATACCGCATATCATCATCGGTACACCACGCCAATCAAATGGTTTGTTGAGTGCTCATGGCCCTTTCGATTTCAATGCATATCGAGCATTGAATAAGAACGCTTCGCTGTCGGCTTGCTTTTAGCATCCAGCTTTGATAACGGATCAACTCATGAGTCTCAAAAAGCTTGATTCGCTTTTTTGAATGCCGCTTATTACTAGTGCCGGATTGCACATTTCCTACAGGTCTTAAAGTGCTTCGTGAGTAAAGAATCATCATGTGTATCCATGGCTCATCGGCCACTGTTTGAAAATCGCGATTCTCAGATGGATGGACACAAAATAACCCGCAAACTGCACACCCGATCTTTGGTTTTTAACTTAATTGCAATATGACATCAAATAGGTACACAAATGCAATAGTTATACTTGCACCTTTCAATTATCGGAATATTATACAGCGCTTTCAATGGATCTGTTGCAATAATCTCTTATTGCAATCATTGAACTTGTATATTGCATCTATTTGACAGGCGGGATTCAGTTGACATCCCCGCCCAGAATCCGATGCATTTGACGCAGTGAACGGACAATGATTTCTTGTTCAAATTCTCCCATGGATACAAGGGCCTCATTCATCTGTTCCAGTATTTTTTCATCAATCTGTTTCACCTTTTTGCTGCCTTTGTCGGTCAGTGAAAGAATCTGGATCCTTCGGTCTCCGGGATAAGGTCTCCGTTTGACATATCCGCCGTTTACAAGAGTCTGAACCTGGCGGGAAAATGTTGTGATATCCATGCCGAGCCCCCTGGCCGTCTCCTGCATCGATGGCTCATTTCTCGACTGGATTTCATGCATGATGGTGCTTTGCTGCACAGAAACATCCGTGCAGGCTTCTTTGTGGATCTTGTTCAGTTCCCCGTTCAGTGAATGGAATGTTGCAAGCAGCTGTTCCATGCCTGGTCCCCCTCCCCTTCTGAATTTATTGTACATTCTAAAAACGGAACGCCCATCCGATTGGATGCGCGTTCCGCAAAAAAGTCAGGCATATTGGATTTCATCTTCGTCATAAGCATCGACAGCATTGTTGATATGAACTGTTGTCTTCAGCATCAGTTTTTCATTGTCTCTGTTGATCAGCCAGCGGTCATCCGGAACGATTTCAAAAGGAATCATCCGGGTTTTCTTCGACTTGGAATCACCGATCAATTCGATGGAATGCTTCGTAATGGTGCGGTCCACCTCTTCGAAATCACTCATGGCATCTTCCCGGTGAATCCGGACAAATACTTCCAGTGTGATATGGTCAATAATCTGATCCGCTTCCCCGCCGTCGATGTAGACGGTTCCGTTCAGCGTCTCTCCTTCTTCCAGCACTTGATTGTCGACGACTGTATCGACTTCAAGTCCTCCGATGCCGACCTTCGATAGGAATGATTTCAACATGTTACTCTCTCCCCGTATGTTCGATAATCCTCCTGCTATCCGTTTCATATCTCATGTCCGGATTGAATTCATGTTCATCGTATCGCTTTTTGAACAATTTGAACAGGTGGGACACAATGACCTTCAGAAGTGCATAACCCGGTATCCCGAGGATGACTCCCGGCACACCGAACAGCGATCCGGCAGTGAGAAGGACAAAAATAATGGTAATTGGATGAATATGAAGTGTTTTACCCATAACCTGCGGAGAGATAAACTTCCCTTCGATCAGTTGAACGATTGTCCAGACCACTGCGAGCTTCAGGATCATGAATGGTGAGGTGACCAGAGCGATAATCAGGGCAGGCGTAATGGCAATCACAGGGCCGAGGTACGGGACGACGCTCGTCACCGCAGCCAATGCACCAAGCGCCAGCGCATAGTCCATGCCGATAATCACGAATCCGATATAAATCAGCAGGCCGATGCAGAATGAGACGATCAGCTGTCCCTGGATGTAATTGCTCAGTTGCTGGTCCGCTTCGCTGAAGATTCCCTTTGCCTCACGCCTCATTCTCGGCGGCATCAGCTTCATGATGTATTCCGGGAGCTGATCCCCATCCTTCAGAAGATAAAACAGGATAAACGGAACGGTGACAATCGAGATGACAATGCCTGTCAGAGTGGAGATGAAGTTCGTCACTCCGGAAGCAATCCCGCCGGCCGTATCCCTGAAGAATCCGGCAATGTCTTCGAATAATGTATCGACCAACAGATTCAGGTTCACATCCAGCTGATTATAGTAGGTAGCAAATAGTGAGGTAGCCAGATAATCATCGATGTTCAGAATCAGCTGCCTGAAGTATTCCGGAAATTCCTGAACCAGGTTGATCACCTGCGTTTTCAGGAACGGGTAAATCAGGAATACAACGAGTGAGATCAGTCCGATTCCCCCGACGTAAATAATGAGAATCCCCCAGACCCGAGGGATTCTCGCCCTCTCCAGCAGCCGGAGTACCGGACGGAGCAGGTAAAACAATACGGTTGCCAGCACAACAGGCAGTACAACGGTTTGGACAAGTACTTTCACAGGCGTGAATACAAATTGGATCTGGTTGAACACCAGGATGATCAGACCGGTCAAAAGAATGATCCCCAGGACGAACAATGTCGTTCGCCCGCCCAGAAAACGGATCACCCGGCTTTGACCGGGATTGCCCTTTGTTCCTTGCATCGGCTTCCCCCCTACTCTCTGTTTATGGCATAAGGTGCGCTGATGCGCCTTTCATCGCTCCGGGAGTCCCAAGAAACTCGCTGATCGCTTCCCGATTGGCGGATACGTCAAGTTCAAGGACTGAGCCGGCATGCGAATAAGTTCCGAAACTGTAGGTCCCATCCACGGGAATGGTCATCCGTTCAAGCTCCAACCCACCCGAAGCGGCCGCTTTCAGCACTTTGCGGAGCCCGTCCAGGCCGCCGACATCGGTTTCAACGTAACTCGTAGCGGCACCGGCCAGTTTTGGAAGGCGCGGCAGGGTGCTTGGAGAAATCACTTCGTCCTTCAGGGCGGCAATGACTTTCTGCTGGCGTTTCACTCGTCCGAAGTCCCCTTCGCTGTCCGCACGAAATCGCGCATAGCCGAGAAGCTCTTTGCCATTCAGGTCATGAGTGCCCTGCGTCAGTGTTACACCAATTTTCTCGGACATCGGTTTTTCCACATCGATCCGGACGCCGCCGGGAGCGGCGATATCAATCAGTTTTTCGAAATTGTCAAAGTCTGTCACGGCATAATGGTGAATCGGTACACCGAACATGCCGGAAATCGTGTCCTTCGTCAATTGCACACCGCCAAGATAATAGGCTGTGTTCAGTTTGTAGGATTGATAACCCGGGATATCCGCATAGATATCCCTCATGAACGAGACAAGCTTGACCCGGTTGTTTTCTTTATCGAGCGACGCCAGGATCATCGTATCCGAACGCGACTTCCCCGATTTGTCGTCATCGATGCCAAGAAGCAAGTAATTTTCTACATAGGGATATTGCGGATCGATCGGATCGCCGCTGAACGGCCCGGAATCCGGCTTTTCTCCGGCCGCCAGTTCGCGTCCCTGGTTATATTGCCAAACGGAGTACAGGCCGGCGGCAATCGCCAAAACAAAAAGCAGAGCGAACAGTGTCCGGAACGGACGGAGCCTGCGGCGCCGTTTCCTGCCCCTCCTTGTATGCGATGTTTCCATTAGAATTCCTCCAAACTCTTATTCGTGAATAGGACGCCGCCTTCCTTACCGGGGTTGCACTTGCTGGCTGGTTTGCCGGGTGCTACAATACATTCCGAGTGTATCCATAGGAAGAGAAGGTGCTGAAATGGCAGGACAAAAGACCGAAAAAGCAATTTTCGCCGGGGGATGCTTCTGGTGCATGGTCAAGCCGTTCAAAGAATGGGACGGCGTGATTGATCTCGTCTCAGGCTATACCGGCGGAACGCTTGAGAACCCGACGTACGAGGACGTCAAGCGCGGAGACACGGGGCATTTCGAGGCGGTCGAGATCGAATTCCTTCCGGATGTATTCCCCTATGAGGAACTGCTGAACATATACTGGCAGCAGATTGATCCGACCGACGACGGCGGACAGTTCCATGACCGCGGTGACTCTTACCGGACGGCGATCTTCTATACGACCGAAGAACAACGTGAGGCTGCCTTGCGTTCCCGGGAAGCCCTCGAGACAAGCGGACGGTTCGACAAGCCGATTGTCACGGAAATCCTTCCGGCCTCGATATTCTACCGGGCCGAAGACTACCATCAGGACTATTATCTCAAAGAACGCGAGCATTATGAACAAGACCGTGCCAAATCCGGCCGAGACAACTTCATCAGCACCCATTGGGGACAGTGAGCATCCGTTTCGGCGGGTGCTTTTCTATTGATCTCCCTTGCTTTTTCACAATTATATCTTATATCAGCTTCCAGTCCGACTTACAAGGACACCCGAACTTGCGTTCTCAAACATCACCGGTTAATATTGGGAATGAAGGTGATGAATATGAAACTTATGCAGTGGGCGTATGCCCGCAAATATCAGATCAAAGCTGTTTTTGATGACTTTCCGGAGACGGTTTTTTTATTCAGGCGCATCGGTGAGTTTTATTTCCTTTTTTCATGCAGCGGCGGCGAATTTACGCGCCTGCCGGAACGAAATGACTACAACCGGATGGAGGAGCTCATCAACGAAGAGCTCGGTACATTGGAACATTATCTGAACCGCCGGAGCAACCGGCTCGGCGCTTCATAGACCGACGGTACTTCTCCGCATCTCCGGTTACAGTTCGGCATGTGTTTGTGGTATAATCGGAGCATTGTGAACAAGGAGGAGAATGCATGATCCAGGTCAGCAACGTCAGTCTTCGCTTCGGCGACCGCAAGCTGTTCGAAGACGTCAATATAAAATTCACACCGGGGAACTGCTACGGACTGATCGGCGCGAACGGCGCCGGGAAATCCACGTTCCTCAAAATTCTTTCCGGCGAGCTGGAGCCGCAGACGGGCAACGTATCGATGGGGCCAGACGAACGCCTCGCCGTTCTGAAGCAGGACCACTTCCAGTACGAAGAAAACGAAGTTCTTGAGACGGTCATCATGGGCCACAAGCGCCTGTTTGAAGTCATGACGGAGAAAAACGCCATCTATATGAAGGAAGACTTCTCCGACGAAGATGGCATGCGCGCAGCCGAACTTGAAGGCGAGTTCGCCGAAATGAACGGCTGGGAAGCGGAAACCGATGCGTCGATCCTCCTGCAGGGCCTCGGCATCCCGGAATCGATGCACCACGTCAAGATGAAGGAACTGAGCGGTTCCGACAAAGTGAAGGTCCTCCTCGCACAGGCGCTCTTCGGCAAGCCGGACGTCCTGCTGCTTGACGAGCCGACCAACCACCTTGACCTGAAAGCGATCCAGTGGCTGGAAGAGTTCCTCATCAACTTCGAGAATACCGTCATCGTCGTTTCCCACGACCGCCACTTCCTGAACAAAGTATGTACCCATATTGCGGATCTCGACTTCAGCAAGATCCAGGTCTACGTCGGCAACTATGACTTTTGGTACGAGTCCAGCCAGCTGGCGGCAAGGATGGCGGCCGAGCAGAACAAGAAAAAAGAAGAAAAGGTCAAGGAACTCCAGGCATTTATCGCCCGATTCAGTGCGAACGCCTCGAAATCCAAACAGGCCACTTCCAGAAAGAAAATGCTCGATAAAATCGAGCTGGACGACATCAAACCGTCTTCACGCCGATATCCGTATGTCAACTTCCAGATCGGACGAGAGATCGGAAACGATGTCCTCCAGGTAAAGGACCTTACGATCACCGAAGAAGGCCAGACATACGTAAAAGGCATCAACTTCACGATGAACAAAGACGATAAAATCATCCTTCTCGGAAATCCCCTTGCCAAAACGGCACTTCTGGATGTCCTTGCCGGCGAACGTGAACCGGAAGCGGGCTCATTCAAATGGGGCGTCACCACTTCGCAGGCGTACTTCCCGCAGGACAACAGCGAGTTCTTCGAAGGCACCAACCAGCCGACACTCGTTGACTGGCTGCGCCAGTACTCTCCCGAGGACCAGACGGAGACGTTCCTCCGCGGCTTCCTCGGAAGAATGCTGTTCTCCGGCGAAGAAGTGAAGAAAAAGCCGTCCGTCCTTTCCGGAGGCGAGAAAGTCCGCTGCATGCTGTCGAAGATGATGCTGACAAACGCAAATGTCCTGCTCTTCGATGAGCCGACGAACCACCTCGACCTCGAATCGATTCAGGCGCTCAACAACGGCCTGATCGCCTTCAAGGGCGCAATGATCTTTACGTCGCATGACCATCAGTTTATCCAGACGGTTGCAAACCGTGTGATCGAAATCTTGGATGACGGGACCATCCTCGATAAACAGCTCAGCTACGATGAATACCTGGAATGGCGTGACACTCAGGGTGTTGCCAACTGATTCCACAAAAAAGGAGACGGCAAATGCCGTCTCCTTTTTTCTGTTCATTTACCGCTTGCGGATAAACCGGCGCGCCAGCGTGCCGGCAGGAAGTTTCCGTATCACCTTGCCGCCTTTTGCGCTGATGCGTTCAAGCGTGCGTAGAAGCTTTACATTGCCCGTCCAGTGCTCCTCCAGCACCTCTTCTCCTGCCGAATTGACCAAAGTGTTCACGATGAACGTGGCGACCGCCACGTCATCGAGATAGCCGCCCGGCCCGAGGATACCTTCCGGCAGAAAATCGATCGGCGAGATAAAGTAAAGAATCCCGCTTGCGACAAGCAGCTTGCTTTTCCTGTCGATCCGGCTGTCGGTCATCGACTTCATGAGAAGATGGAACAAGTCCGGCGCAAACAGGATGATATCGGCAAACCGCCCCCGCTTTCCGGGCTTGTCCCCGAGCCAGGAGGCCACCTTTTCCCTCAGCCGCTCATAAAAGTCCTGCTGCTCCTTCCCAGAAGGCAGCGGACGCTTCAAATCTGAATCCATTCGATCACGTCCCTTCCCCGTCCTATACCAAAGTTACCGCCAAATAAAACGTACATGAAAAATATTCCAAGCCTGCCCCGTGAAACGAAAAAGAGGCTTCCGGAACATCCGGAAGCCTCCATATGAATCCGCCGCTCAGAGCTTGACGACGTTTGCAGCCTGTGGTCCGCGGTTGCCTTCGACAACTTCGAACTCAACTTGCTGGCCTTCGTCAAGCGTCTTGAAGCCTTCGCCCTGGATGGCGGAGAAGTGTACGAATACGTCGTCTTCGCCTTCAACCTCGATGAAGCCGAATCCCTTTTCCGCGTTGAACCATTTTACTGTACCTTGTTTCATGTTGACTTTACCCCCAACTTAAAAGAAATAATTTTAATATGGAACTTTTTTGGAGGAACAAAAAAATTCACATATTATAAAAAGTACCGACTTGAACCCCGATCACTTTTTATAATAGGTGAATCCGTGTTTCCAGTCCTTTTGTTCAATTAATGACATTATACCATCTTCAGGAAGCGTGTCAACGACGACGCCCGGAATATTTTTTTATTTTTTTGAAAACGGGTGCGGCTTTCCGTCTTTCATGACGATCAGGCCGTGATAAAGCTGCAGGTCCTCCGCGCAGTCTTCACAAAAGCAGATTTCTTTCACGTTCCAGAACGCCCAGAACTTGCCGTCTTTCTCCGCCTCATGCTCACACTCCTGCCGCAGCCGGGCAATCAGCTCGGACAGGCCCGCCCGTGCAGTTTCCTCGCAGTCGAAAACCTTCCGTTCCACGACATGCTCTTCCCAGCCCTCAAATTGCCACCATGGTTCATAGTCTGCTCTCATATAAATGATTTCATACATACCGATCAACCTTCTTTATCAATGTGATGCTGACTTCGATCCCATTGTAGCAAATGAATGCCCAATGTCCACGCGTAACGCTCGGCTGCAGGCGATTCGGATGTTACTCGAGCGGGTATGCGATATAATGGAGACAGGCCGCGCCGGAAACAAAAATGAAACTTTCCGGACGATCCGGACGTAAAAATAGTGAGATTCCTTTAGGAGGTCCGGCCAGATGAATACATTCCAGCAATTTTTGACGCGGCATGCGATCATGCTGCCGGTCAGTTTCGGATCTTGGCTGTATTTCCTGTTGGGTGCCGGCATGGGGTTCGTTCCCGCCACCGGCCTGCTCATCGCCATCTACCTTGCGGGCGATTTTGGGATCAGGCAGGTTCAGATCGGCTCAACGGTGAAACAGCTCGGAATGACTAGGTCCGAATATAAACATATCGTCCACCAGCTGGGACAGGCAAAAGCCAAACTGCGGCAGCTGAATACCCATTACGGCAGCATCCGTTCTGTACAGGCATTCCGCCAGCTGAACGACTTGAATAAGCTGTCCAAGCGGATCATCGGGATAGTCCAGCAAAACCCGAAAAAGTTCTATAATGTCGAGAAATTCTTTTATGCCCACCTCGACTCCGCGGTCGAGCTGTCATCCAAGTATGCGCTCCTGGCAAACCAGCCGGCAAAAGACGATGAAATGAAACAAGCACTTGAAGACACACGGGAAACCCTGAAAGACCTGAACGTGGAAATCCGCAAAGACGTCAAACGCGCGCTTGCCACGGACCTGGAAACATTGAGGTTCGAACTGGACTATGCGGATGTCCTGACGGGTAAGGAAAAAAGGCAGCTTGAACGGCAAGAGCAAAAACAGCTGGAACAGCCCGAAGAAGCGCCGCTGAAAGGAGACGACACTGATGACAGACAACAAACCCGCCCGTGAAACGGCTGACCTGACGATGGACGACCTTCTCGACAATCCGTTCGATCTGAAGCCCCAGACCGCCCTTCTCCCGGATGAGATGGCAAATCAGGCACCTGCCAAGCCGGGCGTCAAGCTGATGGAACGCCTCAGTGAGGAAGAGCAGCAAAAAGCACGGGATCTCGCCAAACAGATTCCCGCAGGAGATTATGAAGCGATCCTCACCTACGGCGCTAATGCGCAAAGCCAGCTTTCGACGTTCTCCCATAAGATGCTCGACCACGTCCAGTCCAAAGACATCGGCCCTGTCGGCGATGTCCTGAAAGACCTGATGGGAAAGCTGAACGAAATCGATCCGGAAGACTTATCTGTTGAGAAAAAAACAGGCATCCGAAAATGGTTCGGACGGGTGCAAAAATCCGTTCAGGAGCTGATGACGAAGTATCAGAAGCTGAGCACCCAGATTGACCGCATCGGCGTCCAGCTTGAGCATGCCAAGCGCGGACTCATCGAGGATGTCCATATGCTTGACCAGCTGTACGACCAGAACAAGGCCTATTTCCAGGCGCTTAACGTTTATATTGCTGCGGCAGAACTCAAGCGGGATGAAATCGCCAATGAAATCATTCCGGCAATGAGAAGAAAAGCCGAGGAGACAAATGACCAGATGGCGATCCAGGAAGTCAACGACATGGCTCAGTTTGTCGATCGGCTTGAAAAGCGCATCTACGACTTGCAGCTGTCCCGCCAGATCACGATTCAAAGCGCTCCACAAATCCGGATGATCCAACAGACGAACCAGACGCTGGCCGAAAAGATCCAGTCGTCGATCATGACCTCGATCCCTCTATGGAAAAACCAGATCGCCATCGCCCTGACCCTCAATCGCCAGCGTAAAGCGGTCGAGTCCCAGCGGGCGGTCACAGAGACGACAAACGAGCTTCTTCTCAGAAACTCCGAGATGCTTAAGATGAACAGCATCGAAACTGCCAAGGAAAACGAGCGAGGCATCGTGGAAGTAGACACGCTCAAGAAAACCCAGGAAAACCTGATCTCCACCATCGAGGAGACATTGGCCATCCAGGCGGACGGACGCGCTAAGCGGAAAGCCGCAGAAATCGAGATTGCCAGAATGGAAGAAGAACTCAAGCAACGCCTGATCGCAGTTTCGGAAAAAGCGGAAAACCGTCCTCAATGAGGACGGTTTTTCTGTTTATCCTACATATTTCCGGTAGCGAGCACCAGCAGTTTTCGGAGAATGCGCAACGTTTCGTCGGAAAAACGGTCGATCGATTCAGCCGACACCGACCGGTTGCCGAACATCATCCTGAACAGCTCTTGCTGGCGCGCAGTTGCCGGTGCCGAGGACAGAAACAGATGAATGACCGTAATCCCCTGCTTTTCCGCCTCCCGGACGGCTTCTGCCGTATCGACGATCCCGTTCTGGCCATATCCGAACGCAGAAGGCTCACCGTCCGAGAACACCAGCAGGAACCGGTGTGCCTCCGGACGCTGAAGTAATCTTCGGGTCATCCAGCGGACAGCGAAACCGTCCCTGTTGTCATCACCCGCCTCCAGCTGCAGGATCCTTTTCCCGTCATCCTTGCCGTTATCCTGGAACCGGTGCAGCCACCGGAAAGTATTCGGCTGGCGCGTTTTGGTCGCTGCCGCGGAATCTTCCTGGTAGACCGCTATGCCATGCGCCGTGTCCATCGAACGGAGAATGTCGTGAAAGAGAAGGACAGCTTTTTTCGTCTCGTCCAGTTTGTCCGCCATCGACCCCGAGCCGTCCACCAAAAGACCGAACGCTGCATCCAGCCGCTTGGACGGGCTCTGCTTCCGGTAGAACGGTCGCGGACGTTCGGTAAGGAGAACCGAAACCGGATTTTTGGACAGGCGCCCCTTCGGCAGCCCTTCCCTTCTCTCTTCCTTTTTCCTCTCGATCCGTTTCTGCATTTCTTTGACGATTGCGCGTACATGCGGGACGGATTCTTCCCGCCATTTAAGGATCCGTTCGAGGGCTTCAGTGCTGTTGTCAGCCTCGGCAAGCATCTCCCTATAAACGACTGATTCATTTGCCGTACCGAACCCTTCTGCTTTTTTCCAGGAGCCGGATTCGGCCGAAATCGCCTCGCTTCCCGCCTCACGTGCAACGCCTGTGCGCTCGTCTGCGGATGACCGGCCCCGCTCGGATGATGTCGCTTCCGTTCCTTCACGGCCTTCCCTGGCACCCGCCCCATCGCCCTCTCCAATCCGTCCGTGTTCAAGCTCATAGTTAAGGTGCATGCCTTTCTCCGACCGGTTGGCAGCATGCCAGGTCGAGAACAGCTCCCCGACCGAATCTTTCTTGCCAGATTCCCCTTTTTCCCGGTCTCTGGTTCCTCTATGGTAATGAAAGTCGGATTTCGGGCCTGTGAGCCCATCTCCTACCGCGTAATAAGTGTGATGGAGGTCTCTGTCCAGGCGTCCGTACAGCAACGGAGCCAAACGCTCTGCCACACGGACCGAGTCCGCCGTCGATCGGGCATCGAACACGTGGAAAAGCACAGGTTCCACGAGACCGGCCAGCTCCTCTTCGGATGAAGCATAGTCATCCGGCATTCCGTGAATGACAGCATAGAGGTGATTGAACAGCGCATCCGCACGGAATCCCCGGCTTAGGTTGACCGGCTGCTGGCCTTTATGAAACTCTCCGTAAAGCTGCCTTCTGAGCGTGAACGCTTCCGCCGTGCCGGACCGTTCGGCGATGACCTCGTCCGTGATGCGGAGCTCTTCGAACAACAGGACGGCCGACCGGAGAAATTCCCGGAGCGGATTCGTTTCCGTTGCTGCACGATACTCCCCCCAGACAGCCAAGTCGAACCGGGACCAGAATCCTGCCGCAAGCAGATAAAGGTCCGACAGCCTGCCCAGTTCGGTTACTACTGGGTCCCGATGCCTCCAAAACACGCTCATCGCCAGCTCATTGTAGGCAGGACGGAATTCGATATGCTGCCTTTCGGTCAGCCCGAGGTCCGCCACACCGGTAAGTGCTCGTGCAAGGCGCTCCAGCCTCAGCCTCTCCCCTGCATCGATCAGTTCGTCATTAAAATCGATAAACCGGTTAATGGATGTCATCAGGCATCACCGGATCCATGTGGCAGCAAGATCCATAACAAGTTGCCGTTCTCCCGGATCTTCGAGCTTTTCCGCGATTGCATAACGAACAGCCCGTTCAGGCCCCATATGAAGTGCCAGTTCCGTGGCATCGATCAGGCTTCTGATGGACGCGGCTTCATCGGCCAAAAGTCCGTTTTTCGCCTGGTTTTTCAGATCCTCCGAGATGTTCAGCATGGTCATGATAAGCGTGCGGGGAGCATCGGGGAACTCTCGTTCCAAGAGCGCCTTCGATTGTTCCTGGCCGAGATAAGGAACCTGGAAAGCGATGAACCGGTTTTTCAGCGCTTCATTCATCGGAACCGTCCCGACATATCCCTCGTTGATCGCGGCAATGACGGTAAAATCGGGATGGGCGTGGATGACCTCGCCGGTAAACGGATTCGTCAGCATCCTCCGATAGTCCAGCACACTGTGGAGAATCGGAAGGGTTTCCGGCTTCGCCATGTTGATTTCATCAATATAAAGGATATGGCCTTCTTTCATCGCCTTCACGACCGGCCCGTCGACGAAATCGATCACCGTATCCCCGTCCTGCCGGATGATTGTTTTGAACCCGATCAATGATTCGGCGTCAAGGTCGACCGAACAGTTGATCTGATGCATCGGCTGGTTGAAAAACGCCGAGACCGATTCGGCAAACTTCGTTTTTCCAGAGCCTGAAGGGCCCTTCAGGAGGACGGGACGGCGGATGACCACCGCCGTCAGCACATCCTCCCATAGGTGATCATCCGGTGTCACATATCCCCCCTGGCCGATCAGTGCCGCCTCCTCGGCGGGATACGTCCGGCCATTTCGTTCCTTCCGCTCTTCTTCGATAATCGCCAGCATAAACAGTCCTCCCTCAGCAAAAGGCCCGGCGGTTTTCCCGCCGGGCCTCCGGATCATTCAAAATACGTTTTATAGAAACCGCCGACTTTGCCCGTGTTGTCCACGACAAAAATGAATTCATCGGTCTCGTTTTTCACTTCGTATTCCTTGCCCGGTGTCAGCACATTCGACACTAAGTACTTTTCCGCGTCCGTATGCTTGCACGTCACTGTGCGGATCGCCGGCGCGTCTTTCCACTGCCTAAAATCCATCGGCTGCCGCCTCCTTTAACATGGTTCCATTATAGACAAAAGGGATCCCTGATTTCAATGATACAGGTGGAGCGTATTGTGTAAAGTGGAGTGGGCATAGTTTGCGGGGTGAGTGTTTTATCTGGTGTGCGGGTTTCGTCATTCACGGGAAAAGTCTCGTCATTCATGGCTCCGGTTTCAGTATTCACGACCGCAATTTCGTCATTCGTCCCAAGCGGATGCCCCAATGACGAAATGATCTGCCGGAATGCGGAAACCGCCGGGATGAATGACGAATCCAAACAGGCGAATGACGAAACCGCAACAGCAAATGAAAAGCCCCGTCCCCCTTGACGACTCCGCAAACCCCAAACAAAAAACGCCCCATTAAGAGGCGTTTTTCATCGTATTGCAGATCAGGAACCGAGGAGAAGGTCTTCCGGATTCTCGATCATTTCCTTGACAGTCTTCAGGAAGCCGACGGAGTCTTTGCCGTCGATGACTCGGTGGTCATACGAAAGCGCAACAAACATCATCGGGCGGATTTCGACGTTGTCGCCGACTGCCACAGGGCGCTTCTGGATGGTGTGCATGCCGAGAATCCCGACCTGCGTGCCGTTCAGAATCGGTGTGGAGAAGAGCGACCCGAATACGCCGCCGTTTGTGATCGTGAACGAACCTCCGGAAAGGTCGGACAGTGCAAGCTTCTTGTCGCGGGCCTTTGTCGCGAGGTCGGCGATGTCTTTCTCGATCTCGGCAAAGTTCTTGCGGTCTGCGTCACGCACAACCGGTACGACAAGGCCTTCTTCCGTGGATACCGCAATCCCTACATCATAGTAGTTCTTGAGCAGGAGGTCATTGCCGTCAAGCTCGGAGTTCACGTAAGGGTACTGTTTAAGAGCCGCAACGACCGCTTTCGTGAAGAAGGACATGAAGCCGAGGCGTGCACCGAACTTCTTCTCGAACTCGTCTTTTTTGCGCTTGCGCAGTTCCATGACGTTTGTCATGTCGATTTCGTTGAAAGTAGTGAGCATCGCTGTGTTCTGGCGAACTTCCAGAAGACGCTTTGCGATGGTCTGGCGGCGGCGCGACATTTTCTCGCGTGTTACGCGGCCGGATTCTTCATCTGAGGAAACGGCCGGTGCCGCAGGTTTGGCAGCCTGTTGCTGTGGCGCTTGCTTAGGCGCAGCAGCTGCCGCTTCGACGTCCTGGACGCGTACACGGCCCATCGGATCAACCGGTGTGATGGAAGCGAGGTCGATGCCTTTTTCGCGGGCAAGCTTGCGCGCTGCGGGGCTGGCGATCGTACGGTCGCCGGCGCCGGCTTCTTCGCTTGCTTCCACGGAGGCAGCAGGTGCCGCCTGCTGCTCTTCTTTTTTCGCTTCAGGAGCAGGTGCCGCTTCCGCTGCAGGCTTTTCAGCCGGAGCTGCGGCTGCGCCGGAACCTTCGCCTACGATGGCAATAACCTGTCCGACTTCCACTGTGTCGCCTTCTTCTGCGAGCAGTTCCTGGACTACGCCCGCTTCTTCGGAGATGACTTCGACGTTGACTTTGTCAGTCTCGAGTTCGACGATGAATTCGCCTTTTTCTACTTGTTCGCCCGGCTGTTTCAGCCACTGGGCGACCGTTCCTTCCGTGATGGATTCTGCAAGTTCAGGCACTTTGATTTCTGCCAAGGTGGATTCCTCCTTATGATCATGCAAACCTTAGGATTTGCTCAGTGCTTCATTGATGATGCGGTCCTGTTCAATCTTGTGGGACTTTCCGTCGCCTTCCGACGGGCTCGAACGGCGGATCCGGCCGCAGTAGCGCACCGGCTTCTCCCCTGCAAGTTCCCGTACGAACGGTTCTGCAAACGACCACGAACCCATATTTTTCGGCTCTTCCTGTACCCAGACGAATTCCTTCACATTCGGGTAGCGCTCGATGATTTCTGCAATCCGCTCAGACGGGAACGGGTACAGCTGCTCGACGCGGATAATGTGAAGCCATTCGTAGCCTTCGCCTTCCTTGACCTGCTCGGCAAGGTCGATCGCCATCTTGCCGCTGGCAAAGGCGATGCGCTCAACCTTTTCAGGATCATTTCCGAGACCCGGCTGTTCGATGACTGTCTGGAACTTGCCGGACGTCAGGTCTTCTACATCAGCGCCGACCAGCGGGTGGCGGAGAAGAGACTTCGGTGACGTGATGACAAGCGGACGGATGATGTCTTCGCCTAGATGCTGCGCCTGGCGGCGAAGGATATGGAAGTAGTTCGCGGCACTCGACAGGTTTGCGACTGTCCAGTTGTTTTCCCCTGCAAGCTGGAGGAAACGCTCAAGGCGGGCACTGGAGTGCTCCGGCCCCTGTCCTTCATAACCGTGCGGAAGAAGCATGACAAGCCCGGACGTCTGCCCCCACTTCGAAGCGCTGGAAGAGATGAACTGGTCAAAGATCATCTGTGCCATGTTGGCAAAGTCGCCGTACTGGGCTTCCCAGAGGACGAGCGCATTCTTGTTCTCAAGCGTGTAACCGAACTCATATGCGACAATCGATGCTTCGCTCAGCGGGCTGTTGTAGACCGCGAACGAGGCGTTGGCGTCACTGATATGGTGGAGCGGCACAAGTTCCCTGCCGTCTTGTTCATCATGAAGAACAAGGTGGCGATGCGCAAACGTGCCGCGCTGGGAGTCCTGTCCTGTCAGGCGGATCGGATGTCCGTCCTGCAGAATCGAACCGAATGCCAGTGTCTCCGCATGCGCCCAATCAATCTTGCCCTTGCCGTTAAACGGCTCTTCACGGCGCTTCAGGATGCGGGAAAGCTTCTTGAAGACACGGAAGTCTTCAGGGTAGTTCAGAAGCTCTTCGTTCATCTTGCGGAGACGATCTTCGGACACACCTGTTTCCACGCCCGGATAGCCGGCCATGATGGTTTCAGGCGTGCTGTTGTCCGCCATCTCTTTTGCGGATGTCTCTTTTACCTTGTCGTAAGACTCCTGAAGCATGGCGAATGTTTCAGCGTCGAACTTCTCGACTTCTTCCGGCTTCACGATCCCCTTTTCAGTCAGCTCCTGGCCGTACAGTTCACGGACTGTCGGATGCTGGTGGACCTTGTGGTACATGACCGGATTCGTCACAAGCGGCTCATCCATTTCGTTGTGGCCGTAACGGCGATAGCCGACGAGGTCGAGCAGGATGTCCTTGCCGAACTTGTTGCGGTATTCGAACGCGAAGCGGGCGATGGCGATGACCATCTCGGGATCATCCGCGTTGACGTGGATGACCGGAACTTCGTACCCTTTGGCAGGATCCGAGGCATAGCGGGTCGAACGGGAATCATAGAATTCCGTCGTGAATCCGATCCTGTTGTTCGCGATCACATGGATGGAACCTCCGGTCTTGAATCCGCTTGTGCGGCTGTAGTTCATGGTTTCCATATTGATGCCCTGGCCTGCAAATGCTGCATCACCGTGCACAAGAATGGCAAAAGCGTCTTTTTCATTTTGTTCCGGAAGGCCCGGATGGCCAGTATCTTCCTGGGCAGCACGAGTCTGGCCGGTGACGACAGGGTTGACCACCTCAAGGTGCGACGGGTTGTAGGCCAATTTGACCTTCAGGCCGTCAGGAGCCGTGTAAGTGGCGCCCATATGGTATTTCACATCGCCGAACCAGCCATGTGTCAGTTCGAGGGAACCGTCTTCTGGAATGAACGGCTCTTCCTCGAGGCCCGCAAATTGGGCAAGCATGATCTCATATGGCTTGTTGAGCACGTGGGTCAGAACGTTAAGCCGGCCGCGGTGAGCCATGCCGATGAGAACTTCCTTCATCTTTTCCTCATGGGCACTGCGGACAAGCTCATCCATCAGGACCACAAGCGAATCGAGGCCTTCGATGGAGAAGCGTTTTGCTCCGACGAATGTGCGGTGGATGAATTTCTCGAAGCCTTCGATCTTCGTCAGGCGGTCGAGCAGTTCGCGGCGCTGGCTATCATCCAGCCCCGGCCGAACTTTGCCCGACTCGATGTAAGAACGCAGCCATTTGCGCTCTTCCGGGTTGATGACCTGTGTGAACTCATAAGCCGCCTTGCCTGTGTAGATGCGCGTCAGATGATTGATTGCATCAAGGCCGTTCGATACCCCTTCCGGAACCTGTTCATGGAAGAAAATCGAAGCCGGCATCGATACGAGGTCCGCTTCAGTAAGCCCGTAAGCGGACGGGACAATCCTGGAATTGTCCAGTTCGCGGTCCTTCAGCGGGAAAATGTTCGCCGCAAGATGGCCGTTTTGGCGGATGGAATCCGCCAGCTGTGCCGCTGCAACGATTTTGCCGAACTGTGCCGGGGAAGTGCCTGCAGGCGCTTCAGCTGTGCCGGTAACGGAATCCGACAATACCGGTGCACCGAAACTCCTGAAAAGTTCCGCTAATTCTGGGTCGACCTGGTCCGGATCGTTCTGGAACAGATCATACTGCTCCATCACATACCCCAGGTTCGGCCCGGAGAAGGAACCCCAAGGCGAACCGGGAGCAGCAAAATTGTTTGACATGTAGATACCCTCCACTTTTTACGCTGGCATCGTCTACCTCTATATTAAAGGTCCGCATCAATTTTAGCATGCCGTCTCTGACACTGAAAGCAAACGGCATCCAAAGAGACGCCTGCGTTTTTGTCCAACTCAATCTTACTACTGTACCGACAAAATACAATCTTTTTTTACTAAAAAACAAGGCATATCCGTTGTAAGCGGATACATGCCTCTAGATTACTGATGGACGTGTAATATTAAACATTTTCAACCGGAAACATCCAATTTATCTGGAGTGTGAAAGAATCAGAGAAGCCATTTCTCCGGGGGTTTTCGGCGGTTCTGCCTGCTCCATTTTCAGGATGATATTCTGCGCGCGGTCCTGCAGCGATCGGATGGCGTCAAGAAACGCTTGGCGCCCGACTTCCTCTTCCTGCAGCACAACGGCGAAACCGGCTTTCTCGAACAGCCCGGCATTCAGGATCTGGTCCCCTCTGCTCTTTTCTGCCGACAGAGGAATAAGGAGCATCGGAAGCCTGAGCGCCAGAAACTCAAAGATGGAGTTCGAACCCGCACGGGATACGACCAGATCGGCCGCTTTCAGCATATGGCTCAGCTCATCTGTGACATACTCAAATTGCGAATAACCTTCCATCTGATCCAAAGCCGTGTCCAGATGACCCCTGCCGCACAAGTGGATGATATCGGTCGTTTTCAGAAGTTCCGGCAAATTGGAGCGGACCGCCTCATTCAATACCGCGGATCCCTGGCTGCCGCCCATGACGAGAAGGACCGGCTTCCTGCCGGAGAAACCGGAGATCCGGAGTCCTTTATCCTTTGATCCCTCGAACAGCTCCTGGCGGATGACCGGGCCCGTACAGGTCGCTTCGGCTTTCCGGACGTGCGGAACCGTTTCTGGGAACACCGTGAACACATGATCCGCAAACGGCATTGCCAGCTTGTTTGCAAGGCCGGGCGTGACATCGGACTCATGGATGACCACAGGGATCCCCGCCATCCGGCCGGCGAGAATCACCGGTACGGAGACAAATCCTCCTTTGGAGAAAATCAGTGATGGCTTCAGTTTGCGGATGATCCGATATGCCTGGAGCACGCCCGCTCCCACCTTGAACGGGTCACTGAAGTTTTTCATCGAGAAATAGCGGCGGAGCTTCCCGCTCGAAATTTCATAATAGGGTACGGACGGATGGGATTCCGTGATCAGATTTTTTTCTATTCCTTCGCGGGACCCGATATAATGGACGTCGTAGCCCTGCTCAATCAGCGACGGGATAATCGCCTGGTTCAGTGAAACGTGTCCGGCCGTACCGCCGCCGGTGAGGATGATGTTCGGTCGTGTCATTGCTTTTCCCTCAATTCATTTACAGTGTTTCAAACATATGAACGCATTATCCATCGTACCACAGCTGAATGCAAGTATCCTACGGAATGGAGGCAAGACAGAATGAAAACGCGCAGGCCGCTCCGCCTGAAGGCCGGCACGATGGCGAAAGTCGTCGGTCCGATCCTTGTCACCCAGGTGGCGATGTACCTGATGGCTTTCTTTGACATTCTCATGACCGGCCGCTATGACTCCGAACACTTGGCCGGCGTGACGATCGGCTCTTCATTCTGGAATCCCGTTTATACGGGGCTCGCAGGAATCCTCCTGTCCGTGACTCCGATCGTCGCCCAGTCGATCGGGGCGGGCCGCAAGGAGGAAGCGCGCCCCACGGTACAGCAGGGGCTGTACATCAGCCTGGCTCTATCCGCGGCAGTGCTGATCCTGCTGCAGGCCGTCATCCGCTTCGGTCTCGGCCAGATGCCGATCGAAGAAGAAGTCCGCCACGTATCCGCCGGCTATCTGACGGCAATGAGTGCCGGGCTGGTCCCGCTGTTTGCCTATACGGTCATCCGTTCGTTTATCGATGCCCTCGGCGCCACGCGGGTCACCATGATCATCACCCTGCTCTCCGCACCGGTAAACATTCTTCTGAACTGGCTGTTCATCTTCGGCAAGGCGGGATTCCCGGAACTGGGCGGTGCGGGAGCCGGTGTCGCGTCTGCCATCACTTATTGGATCATCCTGGCGATAGCGGTATTTGTCACCCGCACCAAACGCCCGTTCCAGCCGTTTCAACTATACGGCAAATGGGAGCGTATCTCCATTCCGAGATGGAAGGAGATTGTGTTCCTGGGCGTTCCGATCGGCATTTCAATCTTCACGGAAACAAGCATCTTTGCGGTGGTCACCCTCTTTATGAGCGGGTACTCGACAGAAACCATTTCCGCCCACCAGATTGCACTCAACTTCACCTCACTCCTTTACATGATTCCGCTCAGCCTTTCAATGGGTGCGACGATCCTCGTCGGCCATGAAGCGGGAGCAGGCAGGTGGAAGGAAGCGAAAGAATACAGCTGGCTCGGTGTCGGAATGGCAATGTTGTTCAGCCTGGTCTCCATCTTTATTCTCGTTACATTCCGTGAAGGGATCGCCTCCCTGTACACAGAGGACAGAGCCATCGTCCGGCTTTCCGTCCAATTCTTTATCTTCGCGGCGTTTTTCCAGCTGTCGGACGCCGTACAGGCACCCGTACAGGGAGCGCTCCGGGGATATAAAGACGTGAATGTCACGTTCATCATGGCCATCATTTCATACTGGGTGATCGGCCTTCCGGTCGGCTACCTGATCGCCAACCATACCGGCTTCGGCCCATTCGGCTACTGGATTGGCCTCATCACCGGACTGACCGCAGGAGCGATTACGTTATCGGTCAGACTGTTGCTTATCCAGCGGAAAAAAGCAGCTGCCATGCTCCAACTATAGTTCCTGTCAAACAGCCCCGTGCCTCCATTAATATGGAAGCGCGGGGCTGTCTTTGTTGTTACTCCAGAATACCGGAACGTTCCATTGTAAGTTTAACGCTTGCATCGATTTCCATGTCGGCAAACGTATCGTTCCAATTCCCTTTTTTCCAAATATCCTCATGGAAGGCACGAACCCTGCGCCCGATGCCGATGGCGTCACTGCCGGCTTCCTGGAGCCTTCCGATCAGCCGGTCAATGTCTTCTTCGATGAGTTTTCCCAGCTGGTCCTCCAGCTCATTAAATTGCTTTTCCCCTTTATACACAGGCCCGTGTGCGAACTCTTCCGCCTCAACTACAATCTGCAGATCGATGCCCGCCTGTTCTCCATCTATGTTGATTTTCTGCTTGTTGTCCACCAGCTCCAGCAGGATCGGAACCTTTTCCCCATCCACATCGACCTCATAGCTCATTCGGAGAATGGATCCTTCTTCTCCTTTGAGCATGGTGAGAAGTCGTCCCTCATCGACAGTCAGCATCTCTCCGGTATATTCCATGCCCTTGAACAATCCGGTTCCGGCAAGTTCGGGCTTTCCGGATTCTTGGTTGATCCTGATAACCGGAAGCGAGAGATCCATCCCCTCGTCAAAAAGGATGGTGCAGACTTGCTGAAGATCATACATGGTAGATAATGAATACTGGTGGAACGTATTGATCATCTTGCTGTAACTTTCAGAGCTGTTAAGGAATTTGGAGTAGTCCCCTGAGATTGCGAAATAATCCTTAAGCTCCCCCTGGGTCAACATCACATGAGCGATCACCCGGTTCCTGGGTATTCGAAAGAAGTTGTCCAAAAAATCATAGACTCTGTACCTTGCCGCATCTTCGGTCAAGAAAAGGATTTGCATAAAGCTGAGGTCCAGCACCTCGCTGGAGCGTTCGTTCGCATCGTTCCGGGCTTCCCCGTATGTGCGTCCCTTCGCTTCGATAGTGGAAATTTCCAAACTGCTGTCAGTCACTGCCGGAAAGCCATAATTCACTGTTACTTCTTCGGAATCTCCTTCAATACCGACCATGGTCACCATCTGGGTGTCTTTGAAGATCAGCTCATCCCAGCAACCGGACAAAAGCAGGGCTGCCGGTAACAAGATGATAAGCAAGCGCTTCATGAAGATATCCCCTTTCCGGCATTTGTCCGTCCTTTAATCTTATTGAAAACAATGACTGCTGCTGGCAGGGCCACTCCAAATATACCGTGTATATAGGGGATCACCTTGGCGTTGAACTGAACGGCATTCTTATTCACCACAAAATAGGTGGCGATAATGAATAGGACTGTCATCCATACAGCAATTTTTTTGTAATACAAGATTCCCATCAGGCCCAGCAGCCGAATCACAGCAAAAGCATAGAGAGAGATGGTTACGATGGACCAGGCCAGCCAAATATAGATGAAGAACAAGTCAAGCCGCTCTACGAAGGTCACTTCCTGGGACCTCAGCAAATAGATGATGGGATCAGGGAACAGTTCAAATTCCTTGAGGGAAAAATAGGCGAGCGGAAAAATCAGCATATATAGGAAGAATGCAAACCATATCGCGAAATAAAGGAACAACCTTCGGAAACCGACCTTCTCCGGTTGCATCAGCCTAAAAAGCAAGTACAGTTCAATCCCGACAAACGGAAGCTGGGCTGGCTGGACCGCTTTTCGAAATTCTCCCAAAGACAACTGTCCGACCGGTAACAGATTAGTCCAGATCAGATCATTGACAGCCATGGAAACAAACAAGATGAAAATCACAATTAGCGGAATGAGGATGACGCCAAGGTTAACGGCAGTGGACGGTTTGCTGAGCACAACCGCAAGCATCACCGAGCCCATCAGAACGATAACCAATAAAACAGGCGTCTCCGGAAAAGCCCAGACATTTAAGGTGTAGACATTTTTCCCTGTAAAACTCACACAAATGAAAAACCAATAACCCGCATACATGATGCAAATCGGTTTTGACCATACAAAATACTGGAAAAACCGCTCGAAGAGCCATATATGGGGAAGGAAAAGCAATCCAAGGCAGAAAAAAACGAACCAAGACTCGGTGCCGGCTATCTGGATCAGCGGTGACTGAAATGAGATGAAGACGGTGCCGGTCTGGGCGATAAACAGCATGAGGAACATCTGCAGTTGTGTAATTCTTGTTCCCATTACTTGCGGTTCCCTTCACTCGTGAAGGTTTTCTGCTGCTTGTCCGGACGGAAGTAAGGCACCCGGAAAAAGACATCCTTGAACCGGCTCGGATCGAACGGAGTAATCGGAGACAGGTAAGGCTGGCCAAGTGAGGTAAGATTCAACAAGTGAATAAAGAGGAACAGCGTCCCGATGACCATCCCGAGAAAACCGAGCAGTGCCCCGAGGATCATGAAAGGAAACCGGATCAGCCTCACCGCCATATTCATCTCCACGGAAGGGATCACGTAACTGGCGATGGCTGTCATCGCAACCACGATGACCATCAGGCTGGATGCGAGGCCGGCACTGACGATGGCATCTCCAATAATGATTCCACCGACGATGCCGACGGTCTGGCCGATCCGCTGCGGCAACCGGATGCTCGCTTCCCTGATCAGTTCGATGAACAACTCCAGGACGATTGCTTCGAACAATGGCCGATAAGGGATGTCGTTGACCGCCAGCTTTACCGTTTTGGCAAGTTCAAGGGGCAGGATTTCCGAATGGAAGCTTAAAACAGAGATATAAAAGGCCGGAAGCAGAATCGCAGTGAAAAAAGCGACTACCCGGACCATCCGATAAAAGGAGCCGACGATGATCCGGCTGTTGTAGTCATCCGGAGATTCATAAAATGCATAAAAGTTTGCAGGCCCGATCAGCGTCGTTGGAGAACTCTCGATAAAAATGGCCACTTTCCCCTCAAGCAGATTATAGGTCACCCTATCCGGACGCTCGGTATTGATATAAAGCGGAAAAGGCGTATACACATTGTCCTCCACATAATCTTCAATCTGCCCGACACTGTAGAATTCGGTATACGGAATTTCTCTAATTCGTCTTTGGATTTCGGTCAGCACATCCGAATCTATGGCATCCGACAGATACAACAAATGAATATTGGCAAAGGTTTTTTCTTGATGGAAGCTTTCCATCACCAAATCTTTGCGTTGAAGCCGTTTTCTGACCATGCCGACATTTGCGGCGATATTTTCAATAAATCCTTCGTGTGGTCCCCTCACAACGGATTCGTTCTCCGGTTCTTCAGGAGATCGTTTCGGGGCATTATTGGCCTGAATGGCAAGCATCATGTTGGTATCCGGAAAAATGACGATCAGATTGCCCATACACACCTGGGCGGCCAGCTTTTCCTGGTTAAAGGCTTCAGCGGAAGAGGTGGCTGAATTGCCCCATTGGTCACTTCCGGATACCGCCCTTTTTTCAAGCAACTCAAGATGCTTGTCTGCCATTTCGGTATTAATGAGTGTCGAATAGTAACAGAGAAAAGCAGAAACACCCGCGACCTCGCATTCCTTCACTTCAAGGTCTACTGAGTTATTGAAAAAGCTATGGATGGATTGCACATACTCGGCATTCAAATGAATCACCTCTTCCGCAAGTATCCGCTTCCTTCATCAGATTTATTCTCTCTTCTGCATGACGGACGAGATGCTCACCCGCACTTGAAAAAAGACCACAGAAAAAAGCCATCACTCATTAAACATCTTGAGTGATGGCTCGTTTTTCTGCTTGATTATTTCTGGATAAACTGCTGAGTCCAGTAGTGGCCGTTCGAATCATAGCCGATGCCGATGTGCGTGAACTCAGGTGTAAGGATGTTCTGGCGGTGGCCAGGCGATTCCATCCAAGCTTTCACGACTTCTTCAGGCGATCGTTGGCCCATCGCGATGTTTTCGGCAGCTTTCTTGTAGCTGATGCCGGCTGCCTTCATCTGGTCAAACGGGGAGCCAAGAACCGGGCTATTGTGTGAGAAGTAATTATTCTTGCGCATATCCGCGGACTTCGCCCTTGCCGCCTCCATCAGTTTCGAATCTGCCGCCAGCGGCTTGAGACCGGCTTTGGCGCGTTCAGCATTGGTGAGATCGAGGACTTTCTGTTCAACTGCGCTCAGGCCGGCAGTCTGCTGAGGCGCTTGTTCGTTCGGTTCAGCAGAAGGCTTGGACGGTTGCTGAGGAGTCGGGGCAGGAGCTGGAGCCGCAGGCTTTTCAGCTTCGGGCTTCTGTTCTTCCGGTTTTTCAGGTTCAGGGGTCTCTTCTTTAGGCTTTTCCGGTGCTGGAGCCGGTTTCTCTTCTTTCGGTTGCTCTGGGGCCGGTGCTGGTTCAGGTTTTGGCTGTTCCTGCTTGTCCCCGGTTTCTGGAGCTTCAGGTTCCTCCGGTTTTACAGATTCCGGCTTTTCCTGTCCGGCAGCCGGTTCAGGTAGTTTGAACCCATATTCTTTCAGGACTTTCTGGATCAGGCTATGGATGTCCAGCTTGGACAAGTCTTCGCCGTTATAACGGATGACTTCTCCGGCTACATATGTATGCAGAGAAACACCCTCCACGTTGATCTTCTGGGATGGTTCGTTTTCTGTTGCCTGCTGTGCGTGCGCAGCGATGCCCGGCGTCAGAAGCGCCGCGCTCATAGCGAGAACGGAAATCGTTTTTTTCATTCTCAATTCCTCCCTTCGGCAACCATCGTACACGAAGGGTGGAATGCATATCGTTCCAGCACTTTCCTCCAGGACCAGCCATCCCCCCGCCTATGAAAATAGGCGTCCCTGCGGATGGTTCATAGGAAATTTCCGGCAGGACGCCCGACTATTTCATTTTAAGAGCGGTTGACATCATGTTGTCAGAGACCGATAGAAGCGGATGAGCAGATCCTGATCTTCCTTGCCGAGAGAGGAAGATCGGATGCGTTCTGTGATCTCTGCCAACTTATCTTCGTGTTTTTTTCTCAACCTGGGATGGGTCAGCCTGTCAGCCAGTTCATCTTCGGCCAGGGAGCGTATCTCCTGGAAGGAGGATGCTTCCCGGGCGGCCGCCCTTCCCCGCCAAAGCTTCCTGTACGCCGAGACCAGGCGCTCCTGGTCATTCATCGCCTGGCACCCGGCACATGGATTCCGGAGAGCCCCTCACCGATCAGGACGAGGTTTGCCGGCATGTTCATGTATTCCGGAATCCATTGGACCATCCCGTATGCGTATTGGAACAGGGACGGATATTTGCTTCCCTTCAGCGGCACATAGCCCTTCATCCGGTAGACCGTCCCCGGCAATGAGCGGATCCAATCCTCGAATGCATCCCGGTCTACCGGCTCAGTGAATGTCACAAGTTGCGTGCCGATCGGAAGGTGGCTGCCGATGCCTGCTTGCCGCACGGGAGTTGTGGAAGGTTGCTGCTCCATGCCGCGGAGGGCGGCCAGGGGGATCTTGCTGTCCACCGTTTCAACAATCTGCGCAACAGGGTTCAGCGATTGGATGCCCATGACGGCCTCACTTTTCTCGGAATCCGTCAGCAGATCGCTTTTGTTCAGCAAAATGAATCCCGCATGGCGGATCTGTTCAAGAAACAGCATCCGGACCTGGGGCGACATGCCATCTGCCGACAGGTAACGCCTTCCGTCCGCCACAGTGACAATCCCCTTTACGGCGAGTTGGTCTCCAAACAAAGGGGAATGCACGGCATCCAGCACTTCGACAGGATGGGCTGCCCCGGTCGTCTCGATGAAAATAATATCGACGTTCTCGTGGAGCAGGGACTGCATCTGTGATTCGGTCTTTTCCGCGCCTGTGCAACAGATGCACCCGTTCAGGATTTCCTTCAGCGGCACGTCATCCTCAACCGCATCCGAATCAAAGGCCAGTTCACCGAGTTCATTCATGATCACTCCCGGCTTCAGTCCCATTTCTTTTGCCTGTCGGATCAGGCCTGCCAGCAACGAGGTTTTCCCGCTCCCGAGAAATCCGCTCAGGATATAAACTTCGGTCATCTTCAGTCATCCTTTCAATGAAACAGGCGGAATCCTGTTTGGACTCCGCCCGCTTCTATTTCTTTAATTGGTCATGCAGAATGTCAGTCGCTTTTTTCAACATCGGATCATCGGCCTCAATCTTTTTGCGCAGCTTATCCATCAGGGCGTAAGTCGTATCCCCTTCAAGAACACCAGTTGCCTCGAGGCCGGCTTCAGACTGGAGATTTCGGACCGCTTGTGCCGTCGACTCGTCAAAGACGCCGTCCGCTTCCCCAGGGTCATGGCCCACCGCGTCGAGCATCTGCTCGGCGGAGAGGATCGTCATCGATGTGTCACCGTCCTTCATCGCTTTTTCCGGATCGATATACGGAAGTTTCACGTATTCCGGATAGGCGACAGGGTCGGTCGGCTTGATGCCTTTCTCATGGATCCAGTTGCCGTCAGGCGTCAGCCACTTGGCAGTTGTCAGCTTCAGGTTCGAGCCATCCTTGAAATCCTGAGGGGACTGGACGGTGCCTTTGCCGAATGTTTTCTCGCCAACGCTCCGGATGCCCGAAGACTCCATCAGGGCGCCCGCCAAGATTTCGGATGCGGAGGCACTGCCCCCGTCAATCAGCAGGACGACCGGCATCTTCACCTTGGTACCGCCGGTGGCATAGGTGATCTGGGGTTTACTGCCCTTTTCTTCGATCTGGAACAGGCCCTTCCCCTCTTCTACAAAGAGATTCGAAATCTCGATTGCCGTACTGAGAAGGCCGCCGGGATTCTGGCGGACGTCAATCGCCATCGCCTTCATGCCTTTTTTCTCCATGTCTTCGATCGCTTCAAGCAGCTCATCGAATGTTTGTTCCGAAAAGCTGGTGATCTGGATATGGGCAACTTTGTCATCTGCCATCTCGGCATAAACCGTCTCAATCGGAATGACGTCCCGTTTGATTGTGACATCAATCGGTTCTTCAAGGCCCGCCCGCTCGATCTCAAGGGTGACTTCAGTGCCTTTCTCGCCCCGGATCAGCGTCACCGCCTCCGTCGAGGACTTGCCTTGGAGGCTCTCGCCGTCCACGGAAAGAATCACATCATCCGGTTGGAGATGCGCTTTTTCGGCAGGAGAATTCTTGATCGGCGAGACGATCATGATTTTCCCGTTGCGCTCCTGGATTTCCGCACCTATGCCCTCGAAACTCGAGGAGATGCTTTCATTCAGATGCTGGGCTTCCGTCTGATCCAGGTAATCGGAATAAGGATCCCCAAGGGCATCGATCATTCCGTTGATCGCCCCGTTCACGAGCTCTTCGTCATTTACATCTTCAAAGTACTGCTTTTTCACCGCATCATAGGCATTATAGAGCTTATCGAACTCGCCGCGATCGCTCTTCGGCGAAACGACCTCGACCACTTTGTCCTCACCGACGGTCAGCGCGAAAAATGTCACGCCTGCGGTCAGGAGGACGAGGCCGAACATGAGCATCAGAAGGAAAAACGGCTTGATGCGCAAATAACGCCCTGCAGGTGTCTGATGCCTTTCCTCCGGACTGTTGCCGTTCCGGCCATGATTGTTTTCATCCATGCTGTTTCACCACTTTCAACCGAAGGCCCGCACTTCGTGTACGGGCCGATATGCGGAAAAGACCGCCACCTTCCGATGGCAGTCAATCCGGGTCATTCCTGGATGGCCGCATCGAGGGCGACTTCGATCATCTCGTTGAATGTCGTTTGCCGCTCCTCTGAAGATGTTGCTTCGCCCGTAAGGATGTGATCGCTGACGGTCAGGACGGCAAGTGCCTGCCGGCCGAATTTTGCAGCGAGCGTGTAGAGGGCAGCCGTTTCCATTTCCACGGCAAGCACGCCGTAACTTGCCCACTTTTCGTGCTCCGCATCTTCGCTGTAGAAAAGGTCCTCCGTAAATACATTGCCGACTTTGAGGTGAAGTCCTTTTTCGATTCCTGCCTCGTATGCTTTCAGGAGCAAGTCGAAATCGGCTGTCGGAGCGTAGTCGATGCCTTTGAAGATGATTTCGTTCATCTTCGAGTTTGTCGAAGCGCTCTGCGCAAGAATAACGTCACGGACCTTGACGTCTTTCTGGATCGCACCGCAAGTACCGACCCGGATCAGCTTCTGTACGTCATATTCTTGCATCAGCTCCGTGATGTAGATGGAGATGGACGGAACCCCCATGCCTGTCCCCTGCACGGAGATCCGCTTTCCTTTGTATGTGCCCGTGTAGCCGAACATATTGCGGACTTCGTTGTACTGGACGACATCTTCGAGGAACGTTTCCGCGATGTACTTTGCCCGGAGCGGATCGCCCGGCAACAGGATCGTATCGGCGATATCGCCTTTTTTTGCATTGATGTGTACACTCATTTGGTCAAACCCCGCTTTCACAAATTCTTTTCCATCATATCGTGTTTTTGGAACGCCCGCAATCACAACACAGGCGTCCGCCATAAACGGACGCCTGGTTTCAGTCGCTTTCCCGGTATTCTTCCCATAGCTCGTCGAAAACACGCGAAAGCATGTCGGGGTCCGCCCGCTCCTCCAGGTAACGCGACAACACATCAAAACCGGTTTCCGTCTTCGGAAACTCATGGTCGAGAAAAGCCGCTTCCGCAAACACGGCTCTCGGGTCTTCTTTCGGCCCTCCCCGGTGGGTCAACAAGAATTGATAAAAGGTTCGCCTCACCGGAACACCGCCTTTCCGAATGGTTTCAGAAACTGCCGGGATGCTTACTCACCGAACAGCTTCAGATAATTGCCGTATCCTTCCTCTTCCAGCCTGTCCTTCGGTACGAAACGCAGTGCTGCGGAATTGATGCAGTAGCGCAGTCCGCCCGCTTCGTCCGGTCCATCCGGAAAGACATGGCCGAGGTGGGAATCCGCAGTTTTGCTGCGGACTTCCGTGCGGCGCATCCCGTAGCTGGTATCAAAGTGCTCTGTGACTTCAGAGTCCTCGATCGGCTTCGTAAAACTTGGCCAGCCACATCCGGCGTCATACTTGTCTTTGGATGAGAACAAGGGTTTGCCCGAGACGATGTCGACATAGATTCCTTCATCGAAATGCGCATCGTATTCGTTCTGGAACGGCGGCTCCGTGCCGTTTTCCTGGGTGACTTTAAACTGCATCGGTGTCAGTTTCTGCTTCAGGTCTTCTTTGTTCAAGATGTCACTCCTCCCACACGGTTTCCTGGAACGCTTTTCTGCCCGATCCCGCAAAATAGCGGTTGTAATGGGCCGGGTTCTTCAGATAGTAATCCTGATGTTCTTCTTCAGCCGGATAAAATGCTTTGGCCGGCAGGATCTGTACGGCGATCGGCCCGTCAAATTGGCCTGAGGCCTCCAGATCTTCTTTGGAGCGCTCGGCGGCTGACCGCTGTTCTTCGTTGTGATAGAAGATCGCGGTTCTGTAGGAATCCCCGCGGTCGAAAAATTGGCCGCCAGGATCGGTCGGGTCGATCTGCCTCCAGAAAATCTCGAGCAGCTCAGCATACGATATGATGTCCGGATCAAACGTGATGTCGACCGCCTCGTAATGGCCGGTCGTCTCCGAGCACACCTGACGGTAAGTCGGATTTGGCACATGCCCGCCGGTATAGCCGGACACGACCGCTTCCACACCGTCATATTTGTGGAACGGCTTCACCATGCACCAGAAGCAGCCCCCTGCAAATGTCGCTTTTTCGGTTGCCATCGCACGCCTCCTATTTCCGCGGAATGAGAATCTCAAGCTCAATCTCATCCTGCGGAAGATTGATTTCTTTTGCCCTTACCTGGATGCCCCCGGATACAGGCAGCCTGGACAGGTCGATAAACAGTTCCTCTTCCTTGGGACGCACAATCATCCAGCCGGGCAGTCCGACCGTGTCCCCAAGAAGCTTCAGGATCGTCGAAGGCGGAATCGTCAAGTTCCCGACTTCCACCGATTTCTGCTTGAGAGACAGGTTTCCGTCATCAAGCACTACAGGATCGAAGTGCATCATGACCGGCAACTGCACTGCGAAAACCGTCAGCTCCGACACCAGAAGCACATCATCTTCGAACTCCAGCGTAACGGGAATCCGGTCATTGTTGATGGCCTGCCTGATATACGTATTGGCGATGCCCTCCAGGTCCTCCCGGGTCGCCGTCACGGTCAGCCTGTCCACCTTTTCCCCGGCCGGAGCAGCTTCGGGAAGCGGAGTTCCTTCGACCGGCCGGCTGATCCAGAAAATAACCGCAAGGACGCCGGTTACAATTAGCGCAGCCAAAAGAAAAAACGCGATTTTCCATTTGTTCACCCGGCATCCCCCTTTCAAAACTCCAATTCCCCGCCGGACAGCCTGTTCAAACCGCACTGGGACAGAGATTCGATAATCCGGTCCGTCATGCGGCTGTAACCTTTGCTGTTCGGATGGAAAAAGTCAGTATGGTAAACCAGATCCCGGTTGGAGACGAACAAGTCGTCCACCGAGACAAAACACGCCCTGCCGTCCGCCACTGCCGCATCTTCGAGGACGCTGTTCCATTCGGAGAGGATCCGGTCGAAATCGCTTTTTTCTTCAGTCACGACCGTCAGTGGGTTATAAAGCCCCAGGATGATGAGTACGGCATCCGGATTGGCTCTGCGGATCTGAAAAAGCGAAGTCGACAGCCGATCCATGAACGGCCCCAGCTTTCCTTCAAAGGCTTTCGCGTCGAGGTTGAACAAATCCTTTTTGATGACCTTCATCAGGTCGTTCCCGCCGATGGTCAGTGTCAGGATATCTGCTTCCGCAATGGCTTCCCTGACCCTGGGGTCGGAAAGCTGTTCTTCAAGCTGATCGCTTCTGCGTCCCCGTTTGGCCAAATTCCGGACTTCCACATTTTTGACGCCTTTCCACTCCTCCATCCTAACCGCAAGGCGCCCGACGTATCCTTCCCGTTTTCTTTCATCGCCGACTCCCTGGGTGAGGGAGTCGCCGAGCCCCACCAGCACAACAGTCCTTGGTGCAAACGTCGGCGGCACGACGTATTGATCAAAGCCGCTTTCGCCAATCACTCCGAATTCGCCCGGATCGCCCCCCGGAATGCAGCCGGACAGGAAAAGGACTGCTGTCAGCATCCAAATCCATTTTTTCATCTCTTTATTCCCCTTTTCGAAACAAAAAACGGGGAACCGCAGGCTCCCCGTTTTCCATTCTCAATCCCAGTAATACATGAAGCCAATCGCACCGGGACCGGTGTGGGTACTGATGATGGGAGAAGTGAACATCATCTTCACGTCATTGAAGCCGTCCTCTTCGATCATTTGCTTGAGCGGATCTGCCATCGCCAGGCCGTTTGCATGCGAGATGCCGACTGCCCGGAGTTTGCGGCCGACTGTCTGCTCCTTGAAACTGTTGAAAAGTTGGCGCACGACTTGCTTATGGCTTCTTGCCTTACCGACAGGTGTGTAAACTCCGTCCTTCAGTGCCGCAATCGGCTTGATGTTCATCAAAGAACCGATCATGGCTTTCCCTTTTCCGATCCTGCCGCCTTTTACAAGGTTTTCAAGCGTATCCACGACCACATACAGTGCGGTGTTTTTCCGGATCGTGTCGACCCGCTCCAAAATTTCTTCGAAGTCTTTCCCGTCCTTTGCCATCTTTGCAGCCTCCTGAACTTGGAATGACAAACCGAAGGAGATAAACTCCGAATCGATCACGGTCACGTCGGCATCGGCAAGTTCGGCTGCGGCCCGGGCCGACTCGACGGTTCCGCTCATGCCGCCGGTCATATGGATGGACAGGATTTTTCCGCCTTCCTTACCGAGAAGTTCATACAGTTCCTTAAATACACCGACAGGCGGCTGGGAACTTTTCGGAAGCTCCACGCTTTCCGCCATCATGTCCAGGAATTCTTCCGGGGACAGATCGACCTGATCGACATACGTTTTGCCGTCGATCTGGATGGAAAGCGGCACGACGTGGATGCCGAGCTCGCGGACGGTCTCCCTGCTGATATCTGCTGTTGAGTCTGTTACGATATGAATGGTTGTCATCTTGTCGCCCCTTCAGATTGCGCTGATTCGCTTGCTGGTATTGGTGGTAAGAGAAGAATAGAATCCGGCGGACGGCAAAGTCAAGAAAAGAGAGGTGGAGGCCTTGGCCTTTGATTACAAGAACAATAAGGAAGAATTGTGGAATGCCATCACGCACGGACTCGGTTTCGTCCTGAGCATTCCCGCACTTGTCTTCCTCATCCTGAAAGGCAGCGAGTACCGGTCGGCACTCCATGTAACCGCCTATACCATTTTCGGCGTATCCATGCTCGTGCTGTACCTCATGTCGACATTGCTTCATAGTATGCCAGCCAAATATAAGCGATTCTTTTCGATCCTCGACCATTCGTCGATTTATGTGCTGATTGCGGGAACCTACACCCCGCTCGTCCTGACCTCGCTCGGCGGGACGCTCGGCTGGACCCTGTTCGGAATCGTATGGGGGCTTGCAGTCCTGGGAATTCTGTTCAAGGTATTCTTTATCCACCGGTATGAAGCGGTATCCCTCATCTTCTACATCGCGATGGGTTGGCTGATCGTTTTTGCAATCCGGCCGCTCCATTCGGTGATCGGCACCGGCGGGATCACGCTGCTCGTCATCGGCGGCCTGTTGTATACCGTCGGGGCCATCTTCTACGCCTGGCGCCGGATTCCGTACAATCATGCCATCTGGCATCTGTTCGTCATCGGCGGAAGCGCCGCGATGTATTTCTCCATATTGCTGTATGCATGAGGGCAGCCGGGTTTCCGGCTGTCTTTTGATATTTCCAGATTTAAGCCGGGTTTCCGGTTTCCTGCTGCTGTTTTTCAGCGGCCCGTTCCGACGTTGCTTCACGGATTCTGTCTTGGATGAGCCGGGTGATCTCGGCGGCGGATCGGTCAAGGATCTCCTGGTGGCTGATGGCTTCCAGGACGTCGACCGTGACATGGGCCGGTCGGATCCGGTTGTTGTTCCGCTCCATGATGTCGGACGTTCCATGGATGGCGACCGGGACGATCGGGACCTCGCCTTCTTTTGCGATACGGACGAATCCGGATTTGAAGTCACCCGGCTTTCCGCCCCGGCTTCTCGTTCCCTCCGGGAAAATGAGCATCGAGTGGCCGGATCGGAGTTTTTCCGCCATGTCATAAATGGAACGGACGGCGCTTCGCCTATCCGAGCGGTCGACGAACACACAGTTCATCTCTTCCATCCACTTCCGGATGACCGGCAGTTTCCTGACTTCTTCTTTGGACATGAATCCGAACGGCTTTGGAAGATGGGCGATCAAAACCGGGATGTCAAAGTTCCCTTCATGGTTGCTGACGAACAGCACCGGCCCGTCCGGCAAGTTTCCTTTGATGGACATACGGATGTCGCTGTTTGTCCTGCGCAAAATGCCGGTTGCCCACCTTCTCGGCTCCCTGATGACCGTATCGGCCAGCTTTTCCGGAGAGGCGTCACCCTTCATCCGGCGGACCTGCCTGAGAGCCGGGATGGAAAAAGGCAGATAGCCGAAAAGATAGCCATATGTCCGGATTGACCTTACCACGTTCAAAGTGTCTTCTTCCTCTCATATATCCGGTAGTCATACCGGATGCCATCATCCGACTCATGTTCTTCCGATTGGGAGACGAGCACCCAGCCTTCCTTGTAGTCAGGAAAATAGGTATCCCCGTCGAACGGTTTCCTGATGAGCGTGATATAGAGCCGGTCGGCCCGCTCCATCAGTTCATCGAACAGGCCGGCGCCTCCGATGACCATCACTTCAGGCGCATAGTCCTCTGCCCGGCTGATCGCCTCATCAACGGAATTTACGACGACGGCACCCTCGGCCTGATATTCAGGATTTCGGGTGACCACGATATTCAGGCGCCCGGGAAGCGGACGGCCGATCGATTCAAACGTCTTGCGTCCCATGACCATTGCCTTGCCCATCGTCTGTTTTTTAAAATACGCAAGGTCACCCGGCAAATGCCATGGCAACTGATTGTCTTTTCCGATCACGAGATTCGGATCGTGTGCCACAATATAGGAAATCATCGTTTGTCCTCCTTTATGATCAGACTGCTATCGGCGCTTTGATCCTCGGATGCGGGTCATATCCTTCCACGCGGATGTCCGCCGTTTCCAGCCCGAAAATCGATTTATCGCCTGCGTCAATGACAAGCGACGGTAGCTTTCTGGGCTCGCGGGAAAGCTGCTCGTTCACCTGATCGAAGTGGTTGGAATAGATATGGGCGTCACCGAGCGTATGGACAAACTCGCCCGGTAAAAGTCCGGTTTCACGCGCGATCAGATGGGTCAGGAGCGCATAGGATGCAATGTTGAACGGCACCCCGAGAAAAACATCCGCACTGCGCTGATAAAGCTGGCAGGAAAGCTTGCCGTCCGCCACATAAAACTGGAACAGTGTGTGGCACGGCGGCAGCGCCATGTCTTCTACCTCAGCCGGGTTCCATGCGCTAACAATATGGCGCCGGGAATCCGGGTTGTTGCGGATCGATTCGATGACGTTTTTGAGTTGGTCGATCGTCCCGCCCCGACCGTCCGGCCACGAACGCCACTGTCTGCCATAAACCGGCCCGAGATCTCCGTAAGCTTCAGCAAACCGGTCATCCGACAGGACCTTTTCACGGAATTGATCCATTTCCTCATCAAGGATCGCCTTGAATGCCGGATCCGTTGCTGCACGGCGGCCAAAGTCCGTCATGTCAGGACCCCTGTATTCGTCGCTTTTTACGTATTTTTCAAATGCCCATTCATCCCAGATCGCGTTTTTTTCCGCCATCAGTGTACGGACATTGGTGTCCCCTTTGATGAACCAAAGCAGTTCAGACACGATCAGGCGGAACGCCGTTTTCTTCGTTGTCATGAGCGGGAACCCCTCACTCAGGTCGAACCGCATCTGATGGCCGAAAATGCTCCGTGTCCCGGTGCCCGTGCGATCCCCCTTGTCCGTCCCGTTTTCCAAGATGGTTCTGCAAAGCTGCAGGTATTGTTCCATCGATCCAACCTCCCATGGCCCGCAACCGGACCGTATTCCATACAGGATTTTTATGTAGGTCTACATTCCGGAAAACATGTTTCCGCACTCCTTATTGTACGGGAGAATCGAGAGGGAATAAAGAAAAGACCCGGCTGGGGATCAAGTCCCAATCGGATCTTCACGATAGCCATTTCGGTGGTGTGTTTTTCGACCAGAAGATATCGCCCAGCTCAATGTGCCGGCTGTATCCGTCTTCGGAAGTATGGTAATGGAAGTTAAAGTAATAACCGTCGAGCGGACGCTTGTCCGTCCGGACGTGAAAGCGGATCAGGTCCTCACCGCTACCTGTGTCAAAAATGTGAAAGATTTTTTCAGAGTAGCCGCCTGCCGGCTGTTCGCTGATGGAAAGTGAGCGGATTGCGTCATCATCAATAGAAGCAAGCGTCATCTCGATCGCTTCTTCAATCTTCGGGAGGATGACCTGATCGAATTCACCGGAGATGGCCGGACCGATTTTCGTTCCGAACTTCTCGTACGACTGATCACGTGCTGCGGTCTTTGCAAGCTCTGAAAAAGGCGCATCCTCAACTTCTGTAAGTGTCGCGGGCAGTTCGGCCGCAACGGCAGTCCCGGCACTGCCCGCTACCTCTTTATGGTCCCGTTCGTCCAGCAGCTGATCCCAGATTTCATGGCTCGGTGTGATAAATCCCAAAGTGACAAGCGCAACGGCAGCCATCAGTGATTTCCGGATCCACTTCTTCATGGTCTTCCCCCCGTTCTTCTATTGGCCGGCAGATCCTGCCCCTGTTTTGGATAGTGGTTTCCTTCTCGCTGTTTTCATTGTACAATAGACGAGGACTCAATATAAATAGTTCCCAAGCTCCAAAGGAGGTACAATGATGGACGCAAGCATCTGGATCGGAATCGGCTTCCTCGGGCTTCTTGCCTATCTGAGCTACTTCAACTTCACTCACTGATCAGCAAACAAACGCCCCTTTTCCGGGGAACGAGAAACTCCCTGAGCATGGTGCTCAAGGAGTTTTTTCTATAGTTGTGGAATCCGTTTGTTGCCCCATCAGCCGTTTGTAGGCATTTTCCTCTTCCGACAGGGCGGCAGACAGAATCTTACGGGTTGCCGAAAGGTAAATGGCCGCGGTCTCCGCGTTGCCTGCTTCCGCCTCTTCGATTCCCTTGGGGATCTGCTCAAGAAGCAGTTTCATTTTGGCCCTCGTCCGCTCACGGGCATCGTGGATCTGGTTAAGCCGTTCTAATTCCTGTTCTAATTGATCAAACATACGAATATCTCCTTCCTGGGATAGAGCGCCGTCCGCAGCGGGAACGGCAACACCCCAAACGATGAATAATCCAATTATACAAGAATCAATGGTTTTTTTATACTTTTTTGTCTTTTCAACATAAAACCAGCCGCACGGGTGATCCGTGCGGCTGGTTTTTAGGATTCGATGTTGAGATAACCGTAATGAAACTTGGTGTTCGGGCGGTCGATTCGGGTGAAGCTGTACCGATCAAACAACTCCGACCGGAAGTGGGCTTTCAGTACGATTCTCCGCCGGGCGACCCGGACAGCTTCCGAAAACAACCGGTCATCCGGCCGGTCGTGGATCCCTGCAGAACGCAGTGGCGCGAAGGCGGCAGCTTCCTCGATTGCTTCCTCGAACATCGGATCCAGGTAAACGATGTCGTAACTGTCCGCCCCGCAGCTTTCCAGAAAATCGGCAGCTTGTGCATTCCGCACCCCGATCCGGCGCATGGCGTCCAGCACCTCTTTCGGTGAGTCGGTGTAGGTCGCCAGTCCATGGCCGACAAGATAAGCGACAATCGGGTCGGCTTCACAAGCTGTCACCAGTCCGGAGCGCCCTGTGACAAACGATGCGACCGTGCTGTCGGAAGCAAGGCCCATTGTGCAGTCGAGGAATGAATCTCCCACCCTCAGATTACACGCATCGACCATGGCATCTCTTCCTCCGCACTGCAGCCGCTTGATGCGGATGGCGGCAAGTCCCGGGTGGAAAAACAGGGGCTTCACATCAGGATCGGAGTGATACTCGTACCGCTCCTTGCCGGCCACGACCACCGGCCGGCCAAACTCCCGCATGAGTTTCCTGACAGAACGTTTTTTGCGCGGCACAAATTCCGTGCCGATTTCACACGCCACTTGCTCTGCAAGCCGGACACTCTCACCGTCCGGGTGCTGGCCGGTGGTGACGACGGGCAGGTTCACTTCACCATCTGCCGGAGAACACCGGAAACATGTGACTGGACCTGCTCCAGGTCATGGTCTTCGATCTGCTCACGCGGGATGAAGTATTTCAGCTCGGAGCCTTCAAGCACCGCAATCGACGGCGAGCTCGGAGGCACTTCCTCGAAATACCCGCGCATTTTCTCTGTCGCTTCCCGGTCCTGGCCGGCGAATACCGTGACGAGGTTGTCGGGTTTTTTCTCTAGTTCCTCCAACGCCCCGGTCACAGCAGGACGCGCAAGTCCTGCCGCGCAGCCGCATACGGAATTGATGACGACGAGTGACGTGCCTTCCGCGGACGCCATGAAAGCATCCACTTCTTCCGCCGTTGTCAGCTCCTGGAACCCCTGGTCCGTCAATTCACGTCGCATCGGTGCTGCCACCTGTTTCATATACGATTCATATGCTTCCATTATTCATTCCCCTTTCGCTTTCGTTCTCATCTCGGTCATCTGCTTCCACATTGACCCCTTTGCTTCCTCCCCGCCTTCTATGCGGGCCGCGGCCATTTTGGCTTGGAGCTTAACCTCGAATTCCGGGTCGTCTTCCATCTCCTTCAATGCAGGAAGCGCCTTTTTCGTACCGGTTTCGTACAGGTACATCGCACCGCGCCAGCGGACGATCTTGCTTTTGTCCTTGAGCGTGCGGATGGCGAGATCCTCGAATTCAGGGAATCCGAGGTCACTCATTGCATCGGCTGCCGTGCGGCGGACCGGTGCGCTCTTGTCTTCCATCGCCTGTTCGATATAAGGGACAACGGCCGCGTCCTCGATCATGCCGAGATAAACGACGGCCAGGCGGCGGACGGACATCTTCTCGTCCTTCAGCGCCTCCATCAGAAGCGGCACGTCGGACATGTCCGGATCGGGCAGCTGATCCAGCAGCCGGAACCGTTCTTCCCAGCTGCCGGCCGCCCGGTACTCTTCAAGCGTCACGTTTCGGCGGCCGAGGACAGGCGCTTCTTTTGTCTCGCTGCCGGCTTCCATGATGGCATCCAGCCGCTCCTGCGGGTAGGCGGCCTCGAGCTCCTTGACGATCTCTTCGCCAATTTCCTTTTTGTCACCGTACCGGATTCCGTAATCCGCCCATTTTCGCTGAAGGATGTAGTTCTCGTCGTCCCCTTCCATGAGCACGTTCATCGCGTCGACAAACCGCTGTCCGAGACCGAATCGTTCCTCGCCGCGGTCGTCGAACACCTTTACCTGGAGCGGGACGCCTTTGTATTGCTGGATATGGATGTACACTTCTCCAAAGTGCTCGTCCGCTTCTGCCGCTTCGGTGCTTTCTTGTTCCTGCTCCTCTCCGAACACTTCACGGACGCCCGCCAGGATCGGTTCCCAGTCATACTTGCCGCTCCGCTCAATCGCGAGAAAGTCCATGACGTGATAGATGCCTTTCACGCCTTCGATCTCGAAAATCTGCCGGATAAACTCCGGGGCTTCTTCCAGGCTGTCCGGCTTATAGTTGAACGCCCTGCCGAATGGCAACTCCCTGTCGATCACGATTTTCATCGAGTTCGGGCTCGGCGTCGGTTCGATTGTAACGATTTTCATGTCTGATGCCTCCATTGTAAATCATGATTCGGCGAGTTCTTCCAGATAGCTCCACCGCTCGATGAGGGCTTCATACTCCTGATTGAGTTCATCCAGCCGGGCGGAAATCTCACTTACTTTCCCGTAATCGGCCCCGGCGCCGGCCAGCGCTTCTTCCGCCTCCATGATTGATTGCTCGGCAGACTCGATCTCACTGCCGATGTTTTCCCATTCCTTTTTCTCACCGAGCGTCATCTTCTTTTTCTTTGGCTTTACCGGCTGCTGTGCCGGTTTCCCGGAAACAGCCGACGCGCCGGCATCCTCTTTTTCCTGCATTGCCGCCTTTTCCAGGTAATCCGTATAAAGCCCGAGCTCCTGTGTGACTTCCCCGGAACCGTCAAGGACCCACAGTTTGCGGGATGTCCGGTCCAAGAAAAACCGATCGTGGGAAATCGTCACGACGACACCCGGGAACGAGTCGATGAATGTCTCAAGGACGGACAATGTCTCCAGGTCGAGGTCATTTGTCGGCTCGTCGAGCAGCAGGACGTTCGGCTGCTCGATCAGCAGCCGCAGCAGATACAGCCGCTTCCGCTCGCCACCGGACAGCTTTCCGATCAGCGTGCCGTGGACGTTCGACGGAAAAAGGAACTGCTCGAGCATCTGCACGGCGGAATACCGCGATCCGTCCTGCCTCCCGATGTCATTCGACGCCTCCATGACATAAGAAATGATCCGCTGATTCGGATCCATCTCCGGCAGGTGCTGCGTGAAATGAGCGATCTTCACCGTCTCGCCGCGGATCAGTTCCCCGCTGTCCGGCCGGATGGACCCGGCCAGCAGATTCATGAGCGTCGACTTGCCCGCCCCGTTCGGTCCGATGACCGCCACGCGGTCTCCGCCCTGAAGCAGGAATGAAAAGTCTTTGATGATTTCCCTGCCGCCATATCCTTTCGTGATCTGCTCCCCCTCAAGCACTTTCTTGCCGAGGCGCGACGACGCAAGCGACAGATCAAGAGGATCCGGACCGTCTTCTTTTTTCACTTTCTCCGACAGTTCCTCAAACCGGCCGATCCGGGCTTTCTGTTTGGTCGAGCGGGCTTTGGCGCCCCTCCTGATCCATTTCAGCTCATTCCGGTAGCGGTTCTTGTTTTTCTCGAAAGTGGCCTCTGCCTGCTCGATCCGGAGCGCCTTCGCCTCGAGGAAATCCGAATAGGTCCCCCTATGGCTGTAAAGCGTCCGGTCGGCCAGCTCGTAAATCTTCGTCGCGACCGAATCCAGGAAGTAGCGGTCATGCGTGATAAATAGAATTGCGCCGCCAATCTGCTTCAGGTAATCCTGGAGCCACTCGATCGAAGCGACGTCCAGATGGTTGGTCGGCTCGTCCAGCAGCAGGAGATCCGCCGGCTCGAGCAGCACCTTGGCCAGCGCCACCCGCTTGCGCTGGCCGCCTGAAAGGCTGCCGGTTTTCGCTTCATAATCGGAGATGCCCAGTTTCGAGAGAATCGTTTTTGCCCTTGCGTTCAGATCCCACCCTCCGTCAGAGTCCATCCGGTTCTGCAGCTTCGCAAACCGGTCCTGGGACGCTGCGCTTTCCGGGTCGCTTCCGAGTTCGCGAAGCGCCTCCTCATATTGCCGGTTCAGCCGGATCAGCGGGGAATCCCCGCCAAACACGGTCTGAAGCACCGAGCGCTCAGGATCCGGCTGCGGGTCCTGAGGCAGATGGGCAATCCGGTAATCATTCGGATGGTCAAACGAAGACGTGTCCGCATCCAGCGCTCCGGCGATGATTGACAAAAGAGTCGACTTGCCGGTCCCGTTGATGCCGATCAGGCCGATGCGGTCCCCTTCGTTGATGGTGAAGCTGATATCGTTGAACAGTGTCTTGTCGCCGACAGTCTTTGTCAGGCCCGACACGATGAGATGCCCCATGCTAGCCACTTCCTATTCCGTATATAGACAGTTCCATCATACTAAAAATAGAGGTCCGGAACCAATCCTGCTGTTTTGCCCCCTTTCAGAGGAAAATTTTTTCAGAATCTTAACCTTTCCGGGAAACGATATTGATACAATGGTAGCAGGTGACAATCACAATCACACACAAGGGGGGAGCGAATTGAAATTCCGGCTGACGAAAGAAGAGAAAAGCTGGGCGTTTTACGACTGGGCCAACTCCGCCTATTCCATCATCATCACTACAGCCGTCTTCCCGCTGTTTTATAAGGCGGCAGCAACCAATGCAGGCGTAAGCGCGACCGACTCGACAGCCTATCTTGGCTATACCATCTCCATCTTCACATTCATCCTTGCGCTGCTGGCGCCGGTGCTGGGCACAATTGCGGATTACCGGGGCATGAAAAAGAAGTTTTTCACCGCCTTCTTTATCTTGGGGACGGGAGCCACGGCCGCACTTGCCTTCATCCCGTCAGATAACTGGCTGATGCTGCTCGTCGTCTACACGTTCGCCGCCCTCGGCTCGACAGGAGCGAATGTGTTCTATGACTCGTTCCTCACCGATGTCTCCACTTCCGAACGCATGAACCGGGTTTCGGCGTTCGGTTACGGAATCGGGTATATCGGCAGCACGATCCCGTTCATCCTCTCGATCACCATCATCCTGTTGTCGCAGTCAGGCGTCCTTCCGCTGTCCGTGACCAATGCCAGCCGCGCCGCATTCCTGATCACCGCCGTTTGGTGGCTCCTGTTCTCGGTGCCGATGTTCCGCCATGTGCACCAGATCCACTTTATCGAACCTGAACCGAAACCGGTGGTGCAGGCATTCAAGCGTCTCGGCAACACGTTCCGGGAAATCAGGAAATACCGGGGGCTGTTTTTGTTCCTGCTTGCCTACTTCTTCTACATCGACGGTGTCGGCACGATCATCTCCATGTCGACCGCGTATGGCTCGGATCTCGGCATCGATACGAACAGCCTGCTGATCGTCCTGTTTGTCACACAGGTTATCGCCGCTCCGTTCGCGGTCATCTATGGCCGGCTCGCCGACCGGTACGGGACGAAACAGATCCTTTATGTCGGCATCGCCGTCTACACATTTGTCTGCATCTATGCTTATTCAATGGATTCCGTCGCCGACTTCTGGGTGCTTGCAATGCTCGTCGGTACCTCGCAGGGCGGCATCCAGGCACTTAGCCGATCCTACTTCGGCAGGCTTGTCCCGAAAGAGAACTCCAACGAATTCTTCGGCTTCTACAACATCTTCGGGAAATTTGCTTCGATCATGGGACCGCTTCTCGTCGGCGTCACCGCCCAGATGACCGGCAACACAAACGCCGGCGTCTTCAGCCTTGTCATACTGTTCATCATCGGCGGCATCATTTTGTACTTCGTCCCGAATCCCTCACGATATGAGCCGGTGCCGGAAACCCCTTAATTTCATGTTTTCTGACTGACCGTCCAGACTGGCTGGAGCAGCCGGATGGTCTTTTTTTTGCCCTTTGACTGACGTTCACGTTAAAATAGTGGCATTTAACTCGGCTTGCCGGGTCCATCAACAGGATAAGAAGGGTTGTCCATGAAACAAGTTTGGAAAATTTTCTCGACAGACATCGTGAATTTATCAAAAAATTGGGTGGCTGCAATTCTCGTAGGAGGTCTTGTCTTCCTTCCCTCCCTCTATGCATGGTTCAACATTTATGCATCCTGGGATCCCTATGGGAATACCGACCGGTTGCCGGTTGCGGTCGTCAATGAAGATCAGGGAGCAACAGTGCGTGATGATGAAATCGATGTCGGCAGTCAGCTTGTCGATTCGCTCAAAGAAAACGATACGATCAACTGGAAATTCACAGAGCGGAAAGATGCGCTGAAGCGGGTGGAAAACGGAGAGTACTTTGCCGCAATCATCGTTCCGGAAGACTTCTCCGAAAAGTTGGCTACAGTGACGAGCGGACACCCCCAAAAAGCGACGATGGAGTACTATGTGAATGAAAAAACCAATTCCATCGCTCCAAAAATCACTGAAAAAGGCGCATCTGCCATCGTCGAAACCGTCAGCAAAGAGTTCACCTCCACCGTGAACAGCGTCATTTTCGACATGTTCAACAAACTGGGCATCGAGTTGCAAACAGACCTTCCTGACATTGAGAAATTCGAACAATATGTATTTTCCATGGAAGAAAAATTGCCGGGCGTCCAAAAATTGCTGGAATCGGTTCTGAACGATGCCGACCAGGCTCAAGCTCTCCTCAGCCAGGCAGAACAAAAAATGCCGGAGGCCAAGCGGCTGACTGCCGAAGGTCTCAGTACAGTCAATCAAACGCTCGGTTACCTGGATACAGCCGAACAGCAGCTCGCGGCGCTTGAGCCGCAGATCGAAAAAGATCTGGAGACGGCCGCCCGTGTCTCCGGCGAAATCAACGACATGCTGCTTGAAATCCAAAAAGCAGACCTCGACACAACCCAACTGGATACAGCCAAAAGTGGGTTGGATGATAAAATGACCGAAGCCATACAATCCGTCGATAACATCCAGAAGCAACTGCTCCTGTTAAAAGAGATCAATCAGGATGCTTCGGAAACCCCCGTTCCCGAAGCCGATCAGGAAGAGGCGCCGACATTGCCCGAAGAAGATTTGCAGGGCAGACAGACGGAGTCATCAGCAGCCGGCCAATCCGCGATTGACAACGCCATCCAGACAACCGGGCAGCTGAAATCCGCGCTCCAGGAAGCGCAGGACAACGCCCGGGCGGTCGAAGAGGCAGCCGCCGGCTATGTGGAACAGGCAAAAGGTTGGGTGAATGATGTTCAGGGGATTGCCCAGAATGTTTCGGTCAGTATCGACAGTTACACGAAAACATACAACGAGACCATTAAACCGACGATCCAGAAGGAGATCAAAGATGCCCGCAGCACGCTGGCCGAGGCAAGGGATCTGCTGTCGGGCATACAAGCCACCCTTCCTGAGGCCGAAAAGATTATCACCAGCACATCCGGCCACCTGTCGGAAGGGGAACAAGGGATCGAAGAGGCGCTTAACCAATATCCGTATGTCTATACAAAGATCACCGAACTGGCGGACCGGATCCGTTCCGTGCAGGGTGAAACGGACATCAATGAAATTATCGATCTGCTGTTGAACGATCCAGAAGCCGAGAAGAGCTTTTTCGAAGAGCCGATCCTGCTTCATGAGAACAAACTGTTCCCGATCGAAAATTATGGCACCGGCATGACGCCGTTCTACACGGTACTTTCCATATGGGTAGGATGTCTGTTGCTCGTCTCTCTGCTTTCGACAGACATCCATCATGCCGAGCAATTTTCTCAGAAGACGGTTTATTTCGGCCGTCTGCTGCTGTTCCTTCTGATCGGAGTGCTGCAGTCACTGATCGTGACGATCGGGAATATCCTGGTTCTCGGTGTTGACGTTGCCGAACCGCTCGGCTTCGTCTTATCAGGTCTGCTGATCAGCACCGTGTTCATGACCATTGTATATACGCTCGTCTCTGTTTTCGGAGACGTCGGAAAAGCCATGGCGATTGTGCTGCTGGTTCTCCAGATTGCCGGTTCAGGGGGGACTTATCCGGTCGTCCTGTTGCCTGATTTCTTCCAGATGATCAGCCCCTACCTGCCGTTCACCTATGCAATTGATCTCATGAGGGAAATGACCGGTGGTGTCGTTCAGGCGCGTATTGCAAAAGATATACCGATACTGGTCGGTATCGGAGCAGCCATGATGGTCTTCGGTTCCTTCCTTAAACCGATCTTGAACAAGTGGATGAATCAGATTCTGAAGAAATCACGTGAATCCGGCTTATTCCATTAATTCTCCGGAAGAACACGCCATGCCTTTCCGGAGGCCACTGAGAAATCCCCCAAAAAGAGCCATCACTTTCAAAGTGATGGCTCTTTTACGCCTATTAGGACACGCTAAGGCTCATTCATGTTCTCCAATAGATCCGGAGGCCTGTGAATGCCGTCATTTCCCCCCGGCTGCCGATTTCGAACCGGATTCTTTTACCGGTCCTTCCATTAACGAACCGCCCGGGGCCTGCAGGATGCAATTCATCGACACGCCCGCCGGAAGTCAACGTCAAGTTGTTTCGTTCCGCATGGATACGGAACCCGTCCGGGTCTTCTTCATTCCCGTAGAATCCGGCGAATGACATCCGTTCACCGGGAGATTGCGCCAAATTCGGAAGAGAGACAGCCGCCTCTTCAGAAGACTTTCCGAGCACTGTACAGACGGCGCCTTTCATCAGCTTTTCCGCGGACACGCCCGTCCGGTTCGTGAGGACGGCAACCGTGACACCCTGATCCGGAAGAAAGCCGAAAGACGAGGAGACACCCGGCTGGCCTCCCCCGTGATGGACAAGGACGCTACCCCCGAAATCTGGCGTGAGCATCAGACCATGGCCATAGAAGGAGGTTTCATCGACCTCAGCGACAAGTTCTTGCATCCCAGCCGGATCCACATTCCCGAGCACTGATTTCCTGAATGCCTGGTCCGTATACAATCTTCCGTAGACAAGCAGGTCATTCACCGTCGAACGGATGCCGCCTCCGACCGCGTAATTGCCGAGCCCCGGCCAGTTCGCCGGCTGAAGATCTTCCGTATATTGAACGGCGGTGTTCGTCTCCTCCCCCTGTTCCGGCGGCGTGAACGATGTCCTGTTCATTCCGGCTGGCCGGACAATGCGCTCCATGATGAATTCACGGTAGTCCATGCCTGCCGCCTTTTCGATCACCGCGCCGAGCAGCAGGAACGCATCATTCGAATAGCTGATCTGCCCCCCGGGTGGACCAATCGGGTTGAGTTCCAGGCTTTCCAAATACCTGATGTGTTCACCGAATTCTGTAAGCTCTTCACGGCGTCTGACCGGCGGCATGCGCGTTGTATGAGAAAGGAGATGACGAATGGTCGTGCTCCTTAAAACGGGAATCGTCCCTGCTTCCGGCAAATGTTCAATCACCGGATCCGCAACCGAAAGTTTTCCTTCCGCAGCCAGAATATGTACGGCAAGCGCCGTAAATGATTTCGTAACAGATGCCGTTCCGAATACCGTGTCCGGTGTCACTTTTGTGGCACCTTCCACATCAATGTTGCCGAAGCCATTTACAAAAAGGGGGGCCCCGTTGCGGGCGACCCCCACTGCCATTCCGGGAATCCCTTCCTCCACCCGGAGTTTCTCTGCAAACTGTTCAAATGCATTCCATTTCATATCTTTTTCCCCCTTCCCCACTCTTATTCGACTGCCGGGCCTGGTGTCCTTCCCCTATTCAAAAAGGAAGCCTCCCTCAGCATCATGCAAAGGAAGGCTTCTGTTCATTTCAAAACAAATTCGGTCGAGCTATGGCCCGCCTTCGACTTGGTCACCTTGAGGACCGCCGGCATGGCAGACTTGAGTTCCTCGACATGCGAGATGACGCCGACCACGCGGCCGTTGCGCTGCAGTCCGATCAGCGCTTCGATGGCTTTTTGCAGCGACTCCGGATCGAGCGAACCAAACCCTTCGTCGATGAACATGGTATCGACACGGATGTTTCCGCCGAAGCCCTGGATGACGTCCGCCATTCCGAGAGCGAGGGAAAGCGACGCATTAAACTTCTCACCTCCGGAAAGGGTCCGGACATCCCTCGCCTGTCCCGTATAGGCATCGTACACATCAATGCCCAGGCCGCTCTGCCGCCCGCGGGCTTCCTGCCGGTCGCTGCGGAGAAGTTCAAACTGGCCGTTCGACAGATCTTTCAGCCGCTCGTTTGCCGCCAGCAAGATGCGCTCCAGGTATTCAATCTGAAGATATCGCTCAAATGACAGCTTATCTGCGTTCTGGCCGCGGATCAGATCATGAAGGCCCGCTACCTTGCCTAGTTTTTTCTCCATCGCTTCCGCTTCGGCTGCGGCCTCCCGCATGGCGGCAATGCCTTTTCTGATCGTGTTCAGTGTGTTGCGGGAGTGGATCAGCCGTTCCTGCGCCTGCTCGAATGCAACTTTTGCATTTTCAGCAAGTTTCCGGAGGCCGACCAGGTCCGCACGATCGCTGCCTTCAAGACTTGCGGCCAGTTCACTTTCCCTCAGCCTGACGGCGTGCAGGTCGTTCTCGAACGACCGGATGGCCGCTTCCATTTCGTCCGCAAGATGATCTGGCATGAGCGCCGCCCGGTAAGCCCCAGAAGAGTTGAATGTTGATGCGGCAAGCTTTTCCTGGAATGCGGCAGCCGCTGCAACGAGCCGGTTTTCTGCTTTTTCTTTTTGGCTGCGGGCGAAAGCAAGTGACTGCTCCGCAGCCTTCCGCTTGTCCGACGCGTTGGCGGCGGCCGCTTCCAACTGTTCCTTGAGACGATCGTGATTTCCGATCTGATTGCGGAATTCCGCCAGGCTTGCCTCAAGCGTGCGGATGTCTCCATAACCTTCCGGTATCGATCGTTCCAGCCCTGCGATTGTCGCTTTTAGCGAGGCAATCCTGTTGGAAGTGCCGGCCAGCTCCTCTGTAAGCTTTGTCAGCCTGGCTGCCATCTCGTCTGCTTTTACCCGGAGAGTCTCTTCGTCTTTCCGCACCGATGCAAGACGGTTGCGGCGCGACTTGGCCGCTGCAATGTCATCTTTCAGCTGTTCTGCTTCTTTCTTCTTAACGGAGAGAATGTCGGCAGCACCGGAAGCCTCCAAACCCCGTCCTGCAAGGCGGTCAGCGGCTTTCTCCAGCAGGCCGCTCTGAATCTGGAGGGCACCTGAAGAGCTGAGCGCATCGGATTGGGCTCTGAGAAATGTCGCCTCGGCCGCTTCAAGCTCCTCGGCATCCGGGCCGTCCGCCGCGCGGGCAGGCGCAGGATGTTCAGCACTGCCGCACACCGGGCATGGTGAGCCATCATGGAGATGAACGGCAAAGGCTGCGGCCTGGCTGTCTTGCAGCTGCTTTTTCAGCCGCTCCAGCATAGACTCAGCCTCTTCCTTCCATCGTACGTCACGCTCTGCAGTTTCCGCCGCATTTTTGACAGTTTCCTGGAGGCGGAGATGTTCAGCCAGCAGCTCGCAGTCCCTCTCGGTTGATGTAAGCCGTTCATGCAGGTCATCGGTGCATGCAAGGGCTGCTTCAAGGGCCGAGATGTCCTCGCGGAGCGATTCCTGCCTGTTCCGGAGCTTTCCCGCATCCGTGCGCAGTGACTCCGTCCCTTCCAGCAGCCTGCTTTGGACCGCCCCGGCAGTTGCCAGGTCTTGAAGCGCTTGTTCCCGCTCTTGCAGGCGGGGACGGGCTTCTTCAAGCCGCTCTGCTTCCCGCCTCTTGGCATCGATATGCGGGTCTTGTTCCCTCACTTCGAATGCCCGTGAAGCGGCTTCCGCCTCGGCTTGCTGTGATGCGGTCAGCGTCTGGTCCGCCTGTTCGACGGCCTGAACCGCCTGCTTTTGCTCCTGCTCAGCTTCCGACATCTTCTCTTCAAAAGGACGAATTCTCGCTGCAAGTCGGGCAAGGGTGACAGCGCGGCGTTTTTCTTCCATGATAGGCAGCTGTTCATTCAGTTGAGACAATTGCCGCTTTTTTTCTTCCCATTCTACCAAACGTGTATTGAGTTCCTCTGCAGCGGACAGTCGACGGTTGGCTTCCGCGAGATCAACTTCCCTCTGTTCCACTTCTTTTGCCAGCCGCTCCGCCTCGGCTGTCCGGCGCTCTTGCTCGTCAAATAGCCCCTCGATCACTTTTCCGGTGTTCGGGTGTTCGTCGGAAAGGCTGGCCCCCAGTTCCTCACGAAGGTCGGGCAGTGTATCAAGCAGGTGCCGGGACTGCCAGGCAATCCGGCCCGAAGCTTTTTTCCATTCCGCCTCGACGGCTGATTTCCGCTCTTTCAAGACTGCTTCCATGTCTTTGTATTTCTTGGTGCGGAAAATCTTCCGGAAGATCTTTTCCTTGTTTTCCGTATCGGACGTCAGCAATTTCCGGAACTCGCCTTGCGGCAGCATCACAATCTGGCTGAACTGGTCGTGGCTGAAGCCGATCAGGTCAGCCACTTTCGCATTGACCTCGGTCGTCATCTGTCGGTCCGTGACCGGCTTTTCCGATTCCCCGTCTACCCTGAACAGCTCAATCCGATCGCCGGTCGCGCTCTTGTTCCCTGCCTTTACATGGGGCATGCGGCGCATGATGCGGTAGGTGGCTCCGCCCGACTCGAACCAAAGCTCGACTTCTGTATGTACTTGGTCATCCGCAAAGTCGGAGCGCATGCTCCGGTCCTCACGCTCTTCACCGCTCGCCTTGCCGTACAGGGCGTAGCAGATGGCATCGAAAATCGTCGTCTTCCCGGAACCGGTCGGGCCCGAGATGGCAAACAGACCACGGTCCCCCAGTTCCCTGAAGTCAATTGTTTCGCATTCCTTATAGGGCCCGAATGCCGTCATCTTCAACTTGAGCGGTCTCATCGTTTCACCGCCTCCTTCACGGTCTCGTGTTCATTTGCCAGCAGCTCATCCAGCACGCTCCGGAACAGCTCCTCGGTCTCCTCATCAGGCGCACTGCCGGTGATTTCCTCGTGGAAGGCCCGGAACATGCCGGCATCATCCATCTCATCCGTCCGTCTGGCCGGCTTGTCCGTTGCGTCAGGCCGGACCGGCATCACCCGGGAAACATGCAGGGCGTTCGGGAAGACAGACCGCATCCGCTCCATCGGATACAGGACAGGCGTTTCATCGAGAAGACGGACAAACACATAGTCTTCGGAATGCGGCATCTCAAGAACTTCAGCAAGCGTCCCCTCGACCGTCCTCATGTCACGCCGCGGGACTAGCGGCCGGTGCTCGGCGGACACCCGCCCCTCGCCGTCCAGTTCCACACAAAGGAACCCCTTGTTGTGGGTCTCTTCGGAAATTGAATACTTCAGTGGAGATCCGGAATACCGGACCAATGGATTCCCGACAGCATGGGCCCGGTGAAGGTGGCCGAGCGCTGTGTAATGGAACTTTCCGAAGCGCCCCGCATCCACGTATTCCGCCCCGCCGACTGACAGTGGGCGTTCGGATGTGCTGGTGTTCTCCTCGGGCTCCGCACCGGGTGTCACGAAGGCATGACCGACCAATACGTGTCGTGCCGCCGTATCAAGATTGCCGCAACGGTGCTCAAGCAGGCACCGCATCGCCTCATCATGGTTCGTCACCGAATCGTCTTCATACAATGCCCTGACAACTGATGGGTCGGCAAACGGCAAACAGTGGAAATGAACTTCGCCGTGCTCGTCATCCAAGATCACCGGAGCGGCATCCCGTTCCAGGATACCGGCCATATGGAACCCTTTCTCCTTCATAAAGCCGCTGCCGAAATGGAGTCGGTTCGGGCTGTCATGGTTACCGGCGACCGCGATGACCGGAATTCCGAGACCGAGCACGATTTCCGAGAGGACGTCATCAAGCAGGCGCACCGCATCCGTCGGCGGAACCGCCCGGTCGTACAGATCGCCTGCGACGATGACGGCATCCGGCCGTTCCGTCCGTGCCGCTTCAATCAACTGCTCAAGCACATGGCGCTGATCCTCCGTCATATGCACCCCCTGGACGATCTTGCCCAAATGCCAGTCAGCAGTATGGAAGATTTTCATCTATTTCCCACCTTTTCATCCGAGTCTTTATCTATTCAAATGATTATACCATCTCGATCATGTCGCATAAGACCGTTTTCTGGCTCAGCCGCTTCTCCCGGCCAGCAAGACTTCCGCCTCGAGAGCGATCTCGACATTCCCTCTGATGGCCCGGCTGATCATGCAGGACGTCTCCGCCTTTTCTGTCAGGCGACTGGCAAGGGAGAGCTTCTTCTCGTCTGTTCCTGCTGCAAGCACCAGCTTCGGCTTATGCATAATCTTCCTATAGCTAAAGACCCCATTGGTCACATCTACGGTTGCCTCGGAATCCATTGTCAGCGACTCCTTGTCGATGCCGGAACGTTCCAGCATGGCGGCAAGCGTAATGATATAGCAGGTCGCCGCCGCCCCCAGAAGCATTTCATCCGGATTCGTTCCGACACCCGGGCCGTCCATTTCAGGTGGGATCGAGATTTCCGTCTTCAGGTTACACGCTTCGATGGTGCCGACATCATTCCGGAGACCCGGCCAATCCGCTTTCAGTTTAAAGATATGTTCTGCCACGGAATCACCTCTCTCTTTCCCTTCATGGTAGAACAGATGTGCGCACATTAGCAAGAACAAATAAACACTCGATATCCGTTGAGGCGGGTGCTGGTCTGGGATGCCGGGCGTTTTGGTTTCTCCTTTTGTAAAGGCACGAGAGAGAGGCTTCGTCCAGGACGGCGGGCATCTCGATTTAAAAGAACAGAGCTGCTGGTTGCTGGTCACCGGTTTAAATTTGTATATTTTTCCGTTTGCTGATATGATAAAGAGAATTATTTTTGTTCGGTGTAAAGGATAAGATGAATATTCTCTTTTCATCTTGATAATACTATGGACACGAATAGTAATATAATGTGCGGTAATGCACTAGGAGGCAACGAAAATGGAACAAGGTACAGTAAAATGGTTTAACGCAGAAAAAGGTTTTGGCTTTATCGAACGCGAAGGTGGAGACGATGTATTCGTACACTTCTCCGCAATCCAAAGTGACGGATTCAAATCTTTGGATGAGGGCCAAAAAGTTACGTTTGACGTTGAGCAAGGCGCTCGCGGAGCTCAAGCGGCTAACGTTCAAAAAGCTTAATCTTAAATCGTTTATACAAACAGGCCCTTTTTAAAGGGCCTCAGACTGTAGACAAAGTGAGTATATTACTCCGTTGTCTGCAGTTTTTTTCTTTTCCATAAAATCCTCCGGATTTCCGCTGCGGGCCCTCGCTTACCGCGGGCGTTGCCTTAGCCTCCTCGAGCTTCGCTCTGCGGGGTCTTCGGCTAACGCTTTTCCCGCAGGTGTCTCGGGCCCTCCGCTTCAATCCGCCATATGGCTTATTGAGGCAAACCGTACCTGTTTATATAATCGAATGAACAGACTACAAAACGGGTGATGAATATGCTGTTGAAATCGAATGGAACC
>NZ_FNAR01000034.1 GCF_900101985.1 Bhargavaea beijingensis | reverse complement strand
GGCCATTCGGCTCACCCCGGAGAACAAAGAAATCTATGCAAGGCGGAAAGAGACCGTAGAGCGCGGTTTCGGAGATGCCAAGGAGAAGTGTGGCATGCGATGGACAACCCTTCGCGGGAAGGAAAAAATGTCCATGCAGGCGATGCTTACTTTTGCTGCCTTAAATCTGAAAAGATTGGCCTGCTGGACCTAGGAGTCACCGGAACCGGCCTGACGGCCGGTCATTCCAAGGGGGGGGATGGGAAAAAACATGCGAAATATCCACGAAAATGACAAAACGGACCCAAAAAGATTTCTTTTGGGTCCGTTTTGTCTACAGTCTGAAGCAACCGTAAAGGTTGCTTTTTTTATATACAAGGAACCGTTCTTAAACGTACGTTTCTCACTCAGCCAATTAATGACTAGAAGATAAAGATCCGTTCATTTCAGCAAAAACACGATCTAATTCATCTTTAAAGCCTTTTTGAATCAATTTCCTAGATTCCGAAATACTCTCTCCCTCTCTATATCTTAAAAGAGCACTCTCAATTATAACGATGTTATCCATAGGATCAATGATCTCCTTGTTTATATTATTGTCTTTCTCGCTCAAATAAATCATGTAAAAAATCTTTTGTTCGAAAGCTTGATATTTAGTACTTTTATATACATCAATAAAATTGAAATAATCATGAACCAATTTAATTGATTCGTCTAAATCAAAGTCTCTTACAAAGATCTCATCATAGTAAGAGTCGAAGATTCTTTGTTTTTGGTTACTTGCTCTGTCTGGATAACCCTTTTTAGAGTAAAGCAATTGCCCGAATTTTTCCATTGATATTCTATGTTCGTAATTAATTTCTTCTTCTCCTAGATCTCCCACTTTTCTAACGTATAAGATGTTACTTTCTTTTAGAATTTGTTCAATTTGCATTTGTATATTATCAAGAGACTTTAAATCTGATGGAGAGATAGCGTTTTGACTATTTGTATACTCAGCAATTTTGTTTGTTAGCCCTTCCTGGTTACCTGTCTTGAATATTCTTAGTAAAACGTGCGCTTTATTTAATATTTCTTCATCGAATTGCGAATCCTTGAAATCATGTATACTCCTTAAAGTTTGACCTCCATTTACCACTTGGAAATTGTTAAGAACGACTTTCCACTTCTTACCTGCATTTATCGAAGATACATCAATATTCTTTGCAGTCATTGTAATTCCATTATTGTACATAAAGAATTTAGATGGTTCTTGCCTCAAAGTTTTAAGGATATTCGTATTAAATCGAGTTTTACCTAAATAACCTCGGACATTGTCAAATAGCACTGAGAAGTCTAATTTTGAACTCGCTATGAAATCATAATTTTCAGCATGGTATTGAACACGAACATCTTTAGAATTTGAAGTTATCCTTATAAGTTCTCCAATATTGATTTTTATCAAGTACGATTTATCAGAAGATAATTCTCCTTCTTCATAAGATAGAATAGACTCATTATCCAATATTAAAATCGCTTCATTAGGACCCGGTTTTGATGAGATAAAATTACTCAAGTCGTCAAGGGTATATGAAACGACTTCTAAATCATATATATCTTCCAAATCTTTAATCGCTTGGCTATTATCAGGCAACGCCAAGTTATCATTCGAAACCATATAAAGTTTTATATTCCAAATCTCGTTAGACTCTAACCTTTCCAAAATATCTTTTGTAAATTGTTTTGTTTTCGGATTTAGATCATCGAGATTAGAATTTTTGATTGCATTTACAAATCTCATACTTACCAAAGTATCATTTTGTGATTGACCTTTTTGTACTTTGAAATTCTCTCGAAATTTAAAGTTAAAAAGATTTATATTGTGATTTTTATCATCAAAATCAACCGCATCAATACCTAAATCATCATTTTCCATGTTAAAAACTATTCTCGTAAACTCAGTATCATTAACTTTTTCTTTTAATTCTTCAATATCTTTTACATTGGTTATACACTCTAATGCAAATAAATAAAACCCTAATTGAGCCTTTTTTGTATCTGGGAACTCCTTATCGATATTTAAATAATCGAAGTATTTCATTGACTTGTTTTTTATTAATTTGAAGTCGTTTAAATTACCCACTTAATATCATCCTCTTCACTATATATTCCCAACTTTGCTTATATGTAACTGCGCTCTCACTTTCAAAAAACTAATATCTCACCCCTAACTAGTAAACCTTTGTATTTCATGTTGTTCACCCTTCTATTCTACCAAATTTCTACTCGATATCCTACTTTTGCCCTTTGAATTTACATTACAAGGGCTTGAAGCACAGACGACTAATTTACCAACACTCTCACTTTCCATGTAACTCATATACCTAAAGACTCTGTGCATAAAAAACCACCTAAAGAGTTCCTCTTTAGGTAGTCCACTCCCCTACCCCGCCATCTGCTGTGGCAGATAGAGGGCAATCTCAGGGAAGATATAGATTAAGATGATCAGCGTTAGGATCGGAATCATGAACAGGAAGGCACCTTTGAAGATGTCGGTGAGTTCGAGTTCTTTGGTGACGCCTTTCAGGACGAAGACGTTCATGCCGATCGGTGGTGAGATGAGGGCCATCTCGACAACCAACACGATGATGACGCCGAACCATACCAAATCAAATTCCAATGCCGCCAAAACGGGCATGAGGATCGGGATGGTGACGACCATCATGGCGAGGGAGTCCATGAGTGCCCCCAGGATGATGAATAGCAGGACGGTAAGCGCAAAGATCATGGCATCGGACAGGTTCGTGGACAGCAGTGCGTCGGCGAGCATGTTCAGGAATCTCGTCAGTACCAATACGTAGTTCAGGATAAAGGCGCCGATGATGATGGCGAAGATGAAGCCGGTGGTCTGAAGGGTGCCGACCATGGCGACGACGTTTGGCAAGAGGGGCGTATCTTTAAGAGTAACCAAGGGGATGAGTGAACGGCAACTACTTTTAAGAGAATAAAACCATTAGTAGACGTATTCAATAAGTTGCGTCGCATAAGCGAGCATCAGCGGATGCCTTGGCATTCCACATTTGGTTTTCCCTAAGCAATAGGGTACTTTACCGGCTTCTTGGATGTATTCAAGGATGTCTTGGTACCTGCGGTTTCGTCTGCCATGGATTCCCCACGAGACGATAATTTTGTCTGCACCGGAGATTGCTTCTTTCAGATGGATATCGTTATCGGGATGTCTCAATTCACCTGACTTCCAAAGGTCGGCGGGCTTGGTTGCCCTGTATGAATAGAGGTTAAGGACTTCCAGTGACCCAAATCCATTCCGCTCAGCAAATCCCACGCACTTTCTAAGCGTCGGATCAGGTTTTATTGCATCTGCCGTACTCGGATTTAGCATGATATACAGGCACGACGGCAGGTTCTCTTCCCAACTGACACTCAGGCGGTAGCGGTGTTTTTCGGATGGGTCAAAGATCGCCTGGGTGGTTCTTTTTCCGTTATCCCACTGCCCATGTGCGACCATCAGATTTTGTTCCTGAACGGCCATTTCACATCTCCCCCTTTTCGTTTCTTTCAATAGTAAGTCAATCGTACATCATGATCGCCTTGGACCCCAAATGCCTGAACCATTGGTAATCACTCGTATCCATTTGGTAATCACTCACCCCCGTACAATAAAACCGCACCGAAGGAGAGATCCCGCACAGGCAGTGCACCCCCCTACAACTTCCCTCTACCAAAAAGATCCGCACTCCCCCTCGAGAGTGCGGATCATTTATTTCACCTGAGTGTCCCTTCCTGAAACAATACCTGTCACTAGAATAATCACCGAGACCGCGAGGAGCATCCAGAGCGGCAGTATCCAGCTGTGGGTGGCGTCGTGCAGGATGCCGAACAGGGCGGGTCCGGTGGCTGCGAGCAGGTAGCCGAAGGACTGGGCCATGCCGGAGAGTTCCGCTGCTTCCTGCGGGTTTTTCGTGCGGAGGCTGAAGAACATCATGGCGAGGCTGAAGGCGGTTCCGCCGCCGATGCCGATCATGATGACCCACAGCAGCGTCAGTGACGAGGCGCCCATGAGGATGCCGAGTATCCCGCCGATAAACAGCGCGCCGGTGGCGATCACGAGCGGGATCTGACTTTTCATCCTGCCGGCGATGATCGGGATGATGAAGGTGAACGGAATGAGGGCAAATTGCATGAGCGACAGCAGCCACCCGGCCGCTCCGGCCTCCACGCCACGCTCCGCCAGAATTTCAGGAAGCCACGCAACGATTGTATAGAAAATCAGGGATTGCAAGCCCATGAAGACGGTGATGTTCCAGGCAAGGCCGGATTTCCACAGATTCACCGCTTTCTGGCCGCTTTCCTTTCCGGCTGGCCTGTTTCCGCTCCGCCTCACTTGGGGAAGCAGTACGAGAATCGCGACCAGCGAGATGAATCCCCAGTAGCCGAGCGATCCGCTCCAACCGAGTTTCTCGGATACGGGCACACTGAGGCCGGAGGCGATCGCGGCGCACAAGTTCATGGACACCGCGTAGATGCCGGTCATGACACCGAGGTGCATCGGGAACCGTGATTTGATCAGCCCCGGGATGAGGACGTTGCCGAATGCAATGCCGAATCCGACCAACAGCGTGCCGGCAAACAGCAGACGGACGCTGCCCGTCATCCGGAGGAAAATCCCGGCCGTGACCAGGACGGATGCAAAGAAAAGAACCGGTTCCATGCCGAACCGGCGGGACAGCTTTGGTGCAAATGGAGACAGCAGCGCGAACGCCAGGAGCGGCAGCGTCGTCAGAAATCCGGCGGCAAAGCCGGATATTCCGAGGCTCGACCGGATTTCCCCGACGAGCGGACCGACCGACGTCAGCGGAGCCCGCAGGTTCGCCCCGACGCTGATGATGGCCAGGAAGACCAACAGAAGCTCCAGGCTTCCGATCATTTTCACTTTCGATTCATCTTGTTGTAAAAGCTCTTGTTGGAAGCGCATGTTTTTCACCTTTATTCATTCAATAATGTGTCTTTAAACTCGGCAATGTACGCATGGACGGCATCCATTGCCCGCTCCGGGTCCTGATCGGCGATTGCCTCGACCAGCGCCTCGTGGCTAGGGATCGAGCCGCTTTGCCCGGCGGACGCATCGAGGATCTTCCTGATCGAGGACTCGAGCGGATCGGTCAGATGACCATAAAGGTCTATCAGCACCGGATTATGAGAAGCCCGGACGACCGCACGGTGAAGCGCGAGGTCCGCAGTCAGGTACGCCTGCCCGTCCCCCGCTTTTATCGCCGACCGGCAATCGTGCAGCGCCGACCGCAACTCCTCCAGATTGTCTGCATTCCGGCGCACCGCAGCGAGCAGTGCGGCCTCCCGCTCAAGCGCATGCCGCACCTCCAGCGTATCCAGCACATCCGCACGGCCTACCCGCTTGCGGATCGCCGCCTCCAGCACGCTCGAAGAACACACATACGTCCCGCTCCCCTGCCGTGTCTGCAGCAGCCCCGCATGGACAAGCGCCCGGATCGCCTCCCTCAGCGTATTGCGGCTCACTTCAAACTGATCCGCCAACTCCATCTCCGTCGGAATCCGCTCCCCGACCGGCCACTCCCCTGCATCAATCAGCGACTCCATCCGGCCGGCCACCTGATCCACCAACGACGACCTGCCCACTTTCATCGACCCCGCCAATAGAATCACCTCATATAATTTGTAGGATGATTGGATGACTTTATCTTAGCATAGGGCGGAGTGGGTGTAAAAGAATGGATTCGGGGATTGCTACGAAGCATGGTCATCTGCCTTCAAGCTGAGTGGTTACCTTTTGGAAATGAGTGGTTACCGCCGGGCAAGTTCCCCGTTAGCTTCCATATAGCAAACGTCCCCCTGTATATTCAGAACACTCGAAACATGTATACTATTAAAGAAGGCGAAATCGGAAAGGGTGGGAGATCATTGACAACTTCGAACACATCAAACGAGAGTCAGACGCTGAAGCAACAGTTGCTGTCCATGCTGGAAGATCGGAAAGAAGAGATGATTCAGATCCGGAGGCATCTTCACGAGAACCCTGAGTTGTCCTTTAAAGAAGAGAAGACTGCACAATTCATCGAGGATTTTTACAACGGCAAGGATGTCGAGATCCAGACGAATGTCGGGAATGGCTATGGCATCATCGTGACGATCAGGGGCGGAAAAGCAGGCAAGACGATCGGGCTGCGCGCCGATTTTGATGCGCTCCCGATCCAGGAAGAGACCGATGTTCCGTTCAAATCCAAAAACCCCGGTGTCATGCACGCATGCGGGCATGACGGGCATACGGCTTACATGCTTGTGCTGGCGGACTGCCTGATTCAGATGAAAGATTCGATCAGCGGGACCATCAAGATCATCCATCAGCACGCGGAAGAAACGCCGCCGGGAGGCGCGAAGAGCATTGTCGAATCCGGTGTTCTGGATGACTTGAATGTCGTGTTCGGGACCCATCTGATGCCCGCCCTCCCGACCGGTGCGATCGGCTACCGAGGCGGCTTTTCGATGGCCGGCAGAACGTACTTTAAACTGGTCATCAACGGCAAAGGCGGACACGGCTCCTCTCCCCACCAATCCAACGACTCGATCGTCGCGGGCGCCTATTTCATCACGGCCGTTCAGACGATCGTCAGCCGCCGGTTGAATCCGTTCGAAATGGGCGTTGTCACCATCGGCTCGTTTGATGGGAAAGGGTCGTTCAACGTCATCAAGGACAGCGTCGAACTCGAAGGCGACGTCCGCTATATGAATGAAGACACACAAAAAGTCATCTCGGATGAAATCCGACGGATCACACGGGGAATCGAGGAAGAGTTCGGGGTCGAATGCGAACTCACCTACGTCCCGGATTATCCGCCGCTCTACAATGACCCTGACGTCACCGCCAATGTCGTGTCCATTTTGGAGCAGGCTGACGACCCGGTCATTGAAACCGTCAAAGAAATACCGATAAGCTCCGGTTCCGAAGACTTCGCTTACTACACCCAAAAGATCCCGGGCACGTTTTATATCATCGGATGCCAACCAAAAGGCGTGGACAAGCCCTACCTGAACCACCACCCGAAATTTGATATTGATGAAGACGCCCTGCTCGTATCCGCCAAATCCGTGGCACATGTGATTTGCGAGTACAGTTTCGATTAATAGAGGCAACTGGACAAAAGCAGCCCGGCCGGCTGCTTTTTCCTATTTAAACGACCTCCTGACGCGCCCGTAACCACTCGCCGTCCGGAGGTCATCACTCACCCTTCATTCGCCAGGATCAAAAAATGGACCGTACAAAAAACCGCTCCCGGATTTTCCGGAAACGGTTGTTAGATCCTTCAACTCAAATCTTGTTGGAAGGACTGTTTGAATAATAGTTCAAGAATCGTTTTTCGACATTATTCATGTGAACAATCATTTTATTTTCCGCCAGGCGGATATCCTTCTGCTCAATTGCATCCACGATCTCTACATGTTCTTCATAGGCGCCCTTTGCGCTTTTAGGGATGGTACTGGAGAGAATCAGAAAAGCCCGATTAACTCCGGTATTCATCCTTTCAATCATGTCTTTTAATTCTTCATTGGAATTTCGGGACGCCAAAAGGATATGAAATTCCCGGTCCAATTCGATGAACTCCTGAAAATTGTTTTTCTCAATCGCCACGAGTTGTTCGGACAGGTTGTTTCTCAGGTTCCGGATAAACTCTGAGTCCGCCTTAGCGACCACTTTTGTCAGACTATGGATCTCCAATACGCTGCGGATTTCCATGTACTCCAGAGACTTCTCTCTCGTGAACCCTGCCACGATGGCAGGACGGCCTTTTTTCTGGATGATTAGGCCCTCAGACGCCAGTCGATTCAGCGCATCTCGAAGAGGCGTTCGGCTGATGCCCAATTCTTTTGAGATGGTCTCTTCTGGCAGGGTCTGCTCGTCCTTCAACTCTCCGTTAACGATCGACCTCTTAAGTAGCGCATAAGCTTGGTCTGCCAAAGTTTCGCTTTGCTTAATGACTTCCACTTTTTTCGCCTCGTTTCTTAACTTCAAAAGACAAAAGCGATCATTTCAATCTCCTCGTCATAAGGATTCTCCATGCCGTGTCCTTGTCCCTTTTGGATCATACAGAAATCACCGGCCTCTGCAGGGACCCTTTTCCCACCATGCTCAAGGAAAATTCCTTTTCCCCGAAGAAGGTAGTACACTTCGGACTCATCTTTGTGAATATGATAGGCAATTGTCGATTTTGGCTGCACGGTGACCCGGGCAAATAGCTTTATTCCTTCTATTTTATCATCTTGAGACACAATCCGGGAAATATGGATACTTCCTTCCCCGCCGTGAGCGTTTTCAATCAGGTCCTTTTCCCCTGCCTGTTTAATCAATCAAGTCCCTCCTTAACCGAATATGTTCGGTAATACAGTGCTGAGTTGCGGAATGAAGATGATCAGCAAGACAACAACCGCGACAATCCCAATCACATGCAGAACATAAGGGAAGGTATTTTCGATCCCCATCTTCTTGTCAGTAACATTGCAGCCGGCGATCAGAGACAATCCGACAGGAGGCGTAATATTGGCCAACGCAAAGTTCATAATGAGCACCATCCCAAAATGAATCGGATCAATACCATATTGCATGGCAATTGGCATAAAGATCGGACTCAACAAAATGATCAAAGATGTGACTTCCGTCAATGTCCCCAGGATCAACAAGATCAATGAGACAATCAACAGGAACTGAAGCGGGGTGGAGGCAAATTTCAGGAAGAAGTCAGAGATTGCAGCCGGCACCCGATTCGCAGTCAATACATATGTAAATACGTTTGCGAACGAAATAATGATCAAGATGATGGCTGAAGTGACTGCAGAGTTCGCCATAATGTTTTTAAAATTCTTGAACGACAATTCACCATAAAACATCGAAAGAATAAATCCGTAGACCACTGCAATGATCGCGGCTTCTGTGGCAGTTACCAAACCACTGAAAATCCCGCCAAGAATGAAAACAGGGGATAAAAGCGGAAGCAGTGCCGATTTAAAAATCGACCAAAATTCCTTGCCGCTCACCTGGGCATTCTCGACGACTCCAAATCCTTGCTTTTTAGACATGTAAGCTACATAGACGCACAGAGCAACAGTCAGCATCAATCCGGGCACGAATCCGGCAATAAAGAGTTTGCCGATCGAGATATTGGCTGTGATTCCCAGAATGACCATCGTGATACTTGGAGGGATGATCAGCCCCAGCACCCCAGCCGGGCCGATGATGCTGGCGATAAATGAATTACTGTAGCGTTGCTCTTTCATTCTCGGTACAATCACGGAACCAACCGCATAAGTTGTCGCAACAGTAGAACCTGAAACGGTTCCGAAAAAGGCACTGGTCACCACCGCTGTCATGCCGAGTCCTCCAGAAAAGCGGCCGACAATCGCATCAGCCAAAGCCATCAGTCTCTTTGTAAGTCCTCCCTCCCCCATAATATTGCCTGCGAGGATGAACAATGGAAGAGCCAGATATGAAAAGTTATTAACCCCTGCAAACATTCTTTGAATAACAACCTCTAAAGAGACTCCACTGATCAAAAGAACTCCGATAGAAACGATACCGATCGTAAAGGCGATTGGCATGCCCAAAAACAGCAGGATGAAAAAGGCGATTAAGATCCCGATAATCATAGGTTGACTTCCCCCTGTTCCTCAGGGTGTGGATTGATGATATTGACTATCACAAAGTAGATGGAGAATAAAGCACTTAACGGGATTGCCAGATAAAAAATGCCCATCGGTACTTTCAACGTTGCCGAAGCAGTCGACATAGCAGAAATTGAGAGTTTAAATCCGTAAAATGCGAGAATGGCCAACAACACTGCCGTCAAAATATAAATGAACGTATCGATGATTTTTTGATTCTTTTCACTCGCCAGGCTCACAAAGTATCTCACGCCCAAATGCATCTTCTCATGGATCGCCAGACTCGCTCCCAAGAATGTCAGCCAGACAATAAACAATCTTGCCAGCTCTTCGGTTGCAGGAAGAGAGACTTCAAAGAACCTGGACACGACTTGTATAAAAACAATGGCTGCCAGCACTGTAATTGCGATTATACATAGATAAGTCAGTATCTTTACGATGATGTTCGTCAGCTTATCCAACATGACTCCCCCTATCGGCCATTGCGAATCATCCTTTTCCGAAAAAAGTTTTCTCTCCCTGTTTGTTCAACAGGGAGAGAAAGCAGTGATTTACCATCCGGAAGCTTCGTCATAAATGTCCATCAGCTCTTCACCGAAATGTTCTTTTTCCCATTTCTCATAAACCGGCAACATGGCTTCCCGGAATGCAGCCGTATCCACGTCATCGTTGATTTCCATGCCTCTCTCCTTGAGAGTATTCAAGTACTCCTCTTGCATGGCGTCATTTTGCGTACGTACCTCTTTGGAGATGCGTTCCGCTTCTTTCAGGATGATTTCCTGATCTTCAGGAGAAATCTTCTCCCATGTGTCGTTATTCACCATTAGCATGACCGTGTTGTAGAAGTGGCCTGTCAACGAGAGATAATCCTGAACTTCATCAAACTTAGGTGCCACTATATTCGCAAGCGGGTTTTCCTGTGCATCTAGCACTCCCTGCTGGAGAGCGCCGTACACTTCACTAAACGCCATCGCAGTCGGCAATGCGCCGACCTGCTCAAATGCATCGATTCTCAAGCTGGACTCGGCTACCCGGATTTTCAACCCTTCCATATCCTCAGGTTTTACAATCGGCTTTTTATTGTTGGTGATATGACGGTATCCCCACTCAAGATATCCGATCTGTTTAAGATTCTGCTCTGCCATCACGTCTGCCAGGTAGTCCCCAAACTCCCCGTCATAAGCTGCACGTGCATGGTCGATATCCTTCCACATATACGGCAAATCTTCAATGGCCATTTTCATGTCCAGCGATTGCATAGTACCTACCATGATCGCTGCGGAGCCCATGGTTCCCATCTGAACCTGTTCGATCATTTCTGTCTCTGATCCTAGCTGACTGTTTGGGTAGACATCAAACTCAACTCGTCCATCCGTCTGCTCTTTAACGTTTTCCGCCATTTCCCCGATTAAATCTGCCGCAGGCGTCCCCTCAGACATCGCATGGCCAAGCTGGAGTTTAACCGATTCTCCATCTGCTTCCACCTGATCAGATTCACTGCACCCGGCAACTAGCATTGCTACAGAAAGACTAGCCGCGACCAATCCAACCTTCCATTTCTTCATCTTTGTTCCCTCCCCCTAAATCCTTTAGAAATCGCTTTCTTTTTGTATCATCCCTTGGGAGCTTCCAAGGGAACTTGTATACGGTATACAAGTGTTGCTACAAGATTACTCAAGGATAGAAGGGTTGTCAATGAGTTTTTTGAATATAGCCACCTTTCTTGATGTTCTTCAGCCTTCGGTTGCGACTTTTTAGAATTTTATTTACGGAATTCAGCTTTTACTATACTATGTCTGTATACAGTATACAGGTAGTGTTATCGATAACAATAAGGATGTGACAAGATGATCAACTTACACAAAGGGCTAAATGAGCGAGCTTTGGAAATTAACGTTCCCGGTATTCGTGTCTTTGCAAATAAAGTCGCTCTTTTATCAGACGGGATCAATCTGACAATCGGTGAACCTAACTTCCCGACCCCTGATCGGGTAAAAACGGCAGCGATTACAGCGATCACTCGAAATCAGACAGGTTACTCCCATAATGCCGGACTTCTTGAATTACGTGAAAGTGTCTCTCGCTTTTTCCAGCATAAATATGGATTCCATTATGATCCTTCATCAGAAATATTGATCACAAACGGGGCAAGCGAAGGAATCGACTCCACCTTAAGAGCAATCTTAGAAGAAGGCGACGAGGTCATTTTGCCCGCTCCCATTTATTCCGGTTATGAGCCGGTGATCCATTTGGCTGGTGCAAAACCGGTCTACCTCAATACTTCGAAAACAGGCTTCGTACCTGACGCCTTAGCCTTGGAAAGTTTAATCACCGAACGAACCAAAGCGGTCATACTCAATTATCCGTCCAACCCGACCGGTGTCACTCTCCCAAGAGACGTCATGGATAAACTGGTGGAAATCCTCAGCAAGCACAAGGTTTTCATTATTGCCGATGAAATCTACAGCGAGAATTCCTATGAAGAACAGCATATTTCTTTTGCCGAGTACCCTGCAGTCCGGGATCAGCTGATTTTGATCCATGGTCTATCCAAATCACATTCCATGACTGGTTGGAGAATCGGATTCGTGATGGGACCGGCTCATCTGATCGGACATATTTTAAAAGTCCATCTGTCTAACTCAATCTGCGCTTCCCTGCCCAGCCAGCACGCGGCGATTGAAGCCCTTGAATATTGCCGTGACGTTCCATCAGAGATGAACAAGGAATATATCCAGCGCCGGGACTATGTCATCAGCAGATTGACGACGATGGGACTCCATATGATCCATCCGAAAGGTGCGTTCTATGTATTTCCCTCAATCAAGTCCACAGGCCTATCCTCTAACGAGTTTGCTACAAAGCTTCTGGACAAGAAACATGTGGCCGTCGTCCCGGGAGATTCGTTCACTGAGTTTGGAGAAGGATATATCCGCATCTCTTACGCCAATTCAATGGAAAATCTGATCAGTGCGTTGGATCGGATTGAATCGTTCATTCATGAATGATCGAATACAGAAACCACTGCTATTTCATCAATCTAACCATGAGGAGTGTTGACTATGTATGAGCAGTTGCGCCAAATGACAATCTACGAGCAAGCGGAAACCCTAACCCGTCATCTCGTTAGCTTAAACAGCATCAACGGTACATTGGGAGAAATCAGGATTGTACAGGAAATTCATCGAATCCTTTCTACCTTCCCCTATTTCCAGGAACACCCTGAAAACCTATACCTGCAGAAAATCCCGGGTGATCCGATTGGACGCTGCAATGTTTTTGCGATTGTCCACGGCAAGCATAAATCCAGTCAGACTGTGCTCTATCATGCGCATATCGACACGGTGGCAGTTGAAGACTTCGGTCCCCTAAAAGACCTGGCTTTCTCGACGGATGCCATGGAGGCTTACTTCCGCGAATATAGCGAAGATCCGGAACTTCAAACAGAAGCCCGATCCGGAGACTGGATGTTCGGACGCGGAGCGGTTGATATGAAGAGCGGGGCGGCTGTCCATATCGCAAACGTTCTTTATTTCACAGAACATCGCGATGAACTTAATGGAAACATCCTGCTGCTCTGCAATGGAGATGAAGAAAGTGAGCATCACGGAATCATCGGAGCCCTCTCGGAACTGAACCGTCTGCAGAGTGAGTACGGTTTCAAATTCGTTTCAGCCATCAATACAGATTTCATCACGCCTCTTTACGATGGGGACAACCATCGATACATCTATACAGGGGCAGCAGGCAAGATTCTTCCATGTTTCCATATCTACGGCAGGGAAGTGCACGTCGGGGACACCCTATCCGGAATCGATCCGAACTTCATTGCTGCGAAAATCACAGAACGGATTCACAATCGCTATAACCTTGCAGAACAAATTCCAGGTGAACTGATTCTCCCGCCGACTTGCCTGCAACAACGGGACACGAAAGAACTTTACACCGTACAGACAGCCATCAGCAGTCATGTATACTTCAACTATTTTGTCTACGAGGAAACACCGGAGAACATCCTGACGAAACTTTTAAGCGAAGCAAAGGCCGCGTGCCTGGAAGCAGAGCACCATTTCCAGACACAGTTTGAAGAATACCTGAGGGTCACCGGCCTGCCGCCTCGTAACCTATCATGGAAAATCGATGTCATCACTTACGAAGAGTACGTAGAACAATTGACCGCACAGGGTATTAACGTACGAAACATTATTGAACAAGTTCTGGAAGAAGAAACAAACAAGGACCTTCGTGACCGGAGCTTTGAAATTGTCAGTGCCCTCCAAGCCGCAGACCCGATCAAAAAAGCGCGAGTCATTTTATTCTTCGCCCCGCCATACTTACCGCATAACTTCTTGAAAACGGAAGACACAAAGGCGGTCAAAATCCGGCAGTCCATCGAAGCTGTCCTTAATGACATGAGCATACAGACTGGAGAACAATTTGAAGTCAAAAAGTTCTTCCCTTACCTGGCCGATGGCAGCTTTCTTTCTCTTCATGAAACGGAAGACGAACTTTCAGCACTGACCCAGAATCTTCCTGCATGGAACAGCATCTATTCGATACCATTTAATACGATCAAGATGCTGAACATCCCCTCCGTAAACATGGGCGTATATGGCAAAGACGGCCACAAATGGACCGAACGGGTTTACAAGCCCTACTCTTTCGGAATCCTTCCTGAGCTGATTCGGAATGCCACAACCGCCCTTCTCCGGCTAGAAGAAAAAGAGAGAACACTAGAAATCGTATAACCCTGACAATCCGGCTATACCATCAATAACGGAAAAGACGGTACTCCCATTCTGAATGAGGGTACCGTCTTTTTATTGTTAGCTCCGGGTAAGTGATTTCTACCCGATTTGCAGTATATAGTGCACTAGGAGAATGATTTCTGCCCGATATCGGTTCTCAGCAATAGTGATGGAAAAATACTGTCTCACCTCTTCATCAACACTTATTCCTGCCATAGGGAATGAACGTTGCTTTCGGCATTGGCTTTTGCCTAAAGTGGATTGCCCCCCTGCAGCAATCACTCACTCCGTCATCCCCGAAATCCGGTGGAAGTTCATGAACAGAAAAAACTGCAGACAGCGGAGCCCTACACTCACTTTGTCTGCAGTCTAAAATATCCATTCCGGCTGTTATTCCATTTTCTTTTTTTCGCCGACCTCTCTTGCCGACTAGAACCCTCCAGATTGTAGTGGCGTGATGCCTGATTGAGAGTTACTTCACTAAACGCAGTACTTGATCGGGGTCAAAGCCCAGTACCCATTGACCATTGATTTCAGTTTGCGGGACACCCATCTGGCCAGTGGCAGCGACTAAGCGATTGGCGGCAACCGGATCCTGCTGGACATTCACCTCTTTATAAGGAAGCGACTGTGCATCCAAGAAACTCTTCATCATCGTGCAATATGGGCAAGTGCTAGTCGTGTAAACGGTAATTTGGTTCATGAAGAACCCTCCTCTTGATTGTGATGAACATCTTGACTATATACCCCGCAGGGTATTTATTCAACTAATCAAGCTTGATCCTGCTACCCGAATGACAAGAGGTTGTCTCCAGCATCCCGCCTTCACTTATCCAATTCCAACGTCTCATTAATCTCCGCTGACTCCGCATCCTTCCCCGTCATCCGCTTGTACATGAACGCGATGTTCTTGATCAGGCTGCCGCTTTCCCAGTATTCGGCGGCTTCGGCTTTTACCTTGATCAGGATGACGTCGGGGTCGTCGTAGGTGGTCTGCATGAT
>NZ_FNAR01000004.1 GCF_900101985.1 Bhargavaea beijingensis | reverse complement strand
GGCGGCGGCAACCGCCAGGGCGGCCAGGGCAGCAGCAACCGTCCGGCATCCCAAGGCGGCGGCAACCGCCAGGGCGGCAACAACCGGCCAGGCGGCCAGGGTGGCGGAAATCGCCGGGGCGGTGGCCGCAAGATCCGCGGCACCCACCAGGGCAAGAAGAGAAACTATAGCCAGCAGCAGGCACCGCGCACACCAAAGCCGCTGCCGGAAAAAATCACGTTCTACGAGTCGCTGAGCGTAGCTGAACTTGCGAAAAAACTTGGCCGGGAACCGTCCGAAATTATTAAAAAGCTCTTTATGCTCGGCGTTATGGCAACGATCAACCAGGAGCTTGATAAAGACGCAATCGAATTGATCTGTGCAGACTACGGCGTGGAAGTGGAAGAAGAAATCCGCATCGACCGGACTGACCTTGAAACCTACTTCGAAGAAGAGGAAGGCGCGGAAGATCTTAAGGGAGAACGCCCGCCGGTCGTTACAATCATGGGTCACGTTGACCACGGGAAAACCACCCTTCTCGACTCCATCCGCAATACGAAGGTGACCGAGGGAGAAGCAGGCGGCATCACCCAGCATATTGGTGCCTACCAAGTTCAGGCGAACGGTAAGAAAATTACCTTCCTTGATACACCGGGGCACGCAGCATTTACAACAATGCGTGCGCGCGGCGCCAAAATCACTGACCTCACAATCCTTGTTGTCGCGGCGGATGACGGGGTCATGCCGCAGACAATTGAGGCAATCAACCACGCGAAAGCGGCAGAAGTGCCGATCATCGTGGCGGTCAATAAGGTCGACAAACCGACAGCCAATCCTGACAGAGTCATGCAGGAACTTACCGAGCATGGCCTTGTGCCGGAAGACTGGGGCGGGGACACGATCTTCGTTCCGGTATCTGCTCTGAAGGGAGAGGGCATTGAAACCCTGCTTGAAATGGTCGTTCTCGTTTCCGAGGTGGAAGAGCTGAAGGCCAACCCTAACCAGAATGCCCGCGGAACCGTCATTGAGGCCCAGCTGGACAAGGGCCGTGGCGCCGTGGCAACTCTCCTCGTGCAAGAAGGAACACTTAGAGTCGGTGACCCGATTGTTGTCGGCTCCACATACGGCCGTGTCCGTGCAATGGTCAATGACGTTGGCCGCCGGGTAAAAGAAGCCCTTCCTTCGGCACCTGTTGAAATCACAGGCCTGAGTGACGTGCCGTTTGCCGGTGACCGCTTCGTCGTCTTCGAGGACGAGAAGACAGCTCGCCAGGTCGGTGAATCACGTGCGATGGACGATCTCCAGGAACAACGGGGCGAAAAGAACCGTGTAACCCTCGATAACCTGTTCGAACACATGAAGCAGGGCGAGATGAAAGACATCAACCTGATCGTCAAGGCGGACGTTCAAGGTACGGTCGAGGCGCTTGCCGCATCCCTCATGAAGATCGAGGTCGAAGGCGTCAACGTCAAGATCATCCACACCGGTGTCGGAGCCATCACCGAATCGGACATCACGCTGGCGGCTGCATCCAATGCGATCGTTATCGGATTCAACGTCCGCCCGGATGTGAACGCGAAACGAGCTGCTGAAGAAGAGGGCGTCGACGTCCGTCTCCACCGCATCATCTACAAGGTGATTGAAGAGATTGAATCTGCGATGAAGGGCATGCTGGATCCGGAGTTCGAGGAGAAGATCATCGGCCAAGTGGAAGTGCGCGAAACCTTCAAAGTTTCAAAAGTGGGTACGATTGCCGGCGGCTATGTAACCGACGGCAAGGTCACAAGAGATTCTGGCGTACGGGTAATCCGCGACGGCGTTGTCATTTTCGAAGGCGAGCTCGATACACTCAAACGCTTCAAGGATGATGTTAAAGAAGTCGCCCGCGGGTATGAATGCGGCCTGACCATCAAAAACTATAATGACATCAAAGAAGGCGATGTCATCGAAGCGTTTGTCATGGAAGAAGTCGAGCGGAAGTGATTGTCGCCGCCGAATGTGAATTCTTCCTGTACGAAACACATTCGCTAAAGGAAAAGCGGGCGATTTTGCAGCGCATGCTCACTAGAGCCCGCCAGCAGTACAACATCTCCATCGCCGAAACGGACCATCAGGATCTTTGGCAGCGTGCCGGCCTCTCCTTGGCGGCGGTCTCTTCTTCGGGGACGGTAGCCGAACGTGAGATCGACCGGGTGCTGAACTTTCTGATGTCCCATTCCGGCTGGGAGATGACAAGCAGCAAGAAGTATCATTTATAGCGGAAGCCGAGGTGTTCGATATGACAATGAGGGCAAACCGCGTGGCGGAACAGATGAAAAAAGAATTGGGCGATATTATCGGCCGAAAACTGAAGGACCCTAGAATCGGGTTCGTCACGGTCACCGATGTCGAAGTGACCGGCGACCTCCAGCAGGCGACCGTGTTTATCTCCGTGCTGGGCGATGACCGCCAGAAGGAGGATACGCTAAAAGGCCTGACAAAGGCCAAAGGGTTTATCCGTTCTGAAATCGGGAGTCGGATCCGCCTGCGAAAGACGCCGGAACTGCTTTTTGAATTTGATGAGTCCGTCGACTACGGCAACCGGATTGAGTCGCTTCTCCGCGAGGTCAACGAGTCAAAGCCGGAAGACTGAGAATAAGCCTGCAGCCGTTCCGGCATGCAGGCTTGTTTTCCGTACATAGGAAAGGAGTTAACGCCATGCTTGAGGGAATCCTTCCACTATGGAAAGAAAAGGGCATGACTTCACACGACTGTGTTTTCCGGCTAAGGAAAATTCTCGGGATGAAGCGTATCGGCCACACTGGCACGCTTGATCCCGATGTCGAGGGCGTGCTGCCGATCTGTTTGGGCCGTGCAACAAAGGCGGCCGAGTATGTGACGGACATGGGCAAGACCTATGAGGCCGTCGTCAGCATCGGCCGTGCGACAGAGACCGAGGATTCGTCGGGCGCAACCGTGGAAGAAAACTTGGAACCGAAGTGTTTCACCGTCAGCGAAATACAGGCCGTTCTCCAATCACTTACCGGGGAAATCACACAGATCCCCCCGATGTATTCGGCGGTGAAGGTGAACGGAAAGCGGCTGTATGAGTATGCCCGTCTTGGACAATCCGTGGAGCGCCCGTCACGGAAAGTCCGCATCCGGGAGATTGAACTATTGTCCGGCGGTCAGATGTTCGAGGGAACCGAGGTTGAATTCCGCATCAGGGTCGTTTGCGGCAAGGGAACGTATATCCGTACGCTTGCCGTGCAGATCGGCGAGAAGCTGGGCTATCCCGCACATATGTCCTCCCTTGTCCGAACTGCATCGGGGCCCTTCAAGGCAGAAGACTGCCTGACTCTGTCAGACGTAGAACAAGAGAGGGACCGCGGCACCCTGGAAGCAGCCTTGCTCCCCGTTGAACAGGCTTTGTCCGAATTTCCTCAGGTTCTTGCAGATGATTTGCTTCTCCCCAAAATCCTGAACGGACAAGTGCTGCCTGCGCACCCGCTGCTTTCGGAGCACCCGCGAATCGTTTATTGCAATGGCGGCCGGGCGGTGGCCGTATACCGGCGTCACCCTGAAAAAAACGGGCTGATGAAGCCCGAGAAAATGTTTGGCATGGCTGAAGACAAGAGGTGAACAAATTGAAAATCCATCACATTGACTATCCCGAAATACCGGAAACAGGCGGCCGGGAATACTCGGTGGCAGCCGGATTTTTTGACGGCATCCACCGGGGGCATCAGGAAGTGATCGGCCATGCCCTGGAAGTGGCCCGTGAACAAGGCTTAGTCCCGGCGGTCATGACGTTTGATCCGCACCCCTCTGCCATACTCGGCAACCGGAAGGAAGTCACATACATTACACCCTATAAGCAGAAAATGCAGTTGCTTGAAGAGATGGGAACGGATACGGTATTCGTCATCCGCTTTACCAAGGAATTTGCATCGATGAGTCCCGAACAGTTCATTGACTGCTATATCCGGAAGCTGGGCGTCCGCCACATCACATGCGGTTTTGATTTTTCCTTCGGGAGGTTCGGCAAGGGTAAGCCCGAGGACCTGGAAAACATGTCCGGAGGGGATTATGGTGTTTCGGTGATTGGACAAGTATCCGAAGAGGAAGAGAAAATCAGCTCGACCCGCATCCGTTTGATGCTCAGCGAGGGGGATGTATCCGGGGCCGCGGAGCTTCTTGGCCGCCCGCTCATGACCGACGGAACCGTCATTGAGGGCGACAAGCGGGGGCGGCTGATCGGGTTCCCGACTGCCAATGTCGATCCGGTTCCCGGTTCGTGCCTTCCGGCGCCGGGTGTGTATGCCGCCAGATTCGAAACGGACGGCATGATCCATGACGGTGTCCTTAATGCCGGCTACCGTCCCACTTTTAAGGATCCTTCCGACACCTTCCTTTCGGTCGAGGTTCATCTGCTCGACTTTGACGGTGACCTTTACGGGAAGGAAGTGCGGGTGCGCTGGATCAGACGGATCCGGGAAGAGCGCAAATTCAGCGGAATCGAAGAGCTGAAAGTCCAGATCGGACGGGACAAGGAAGAGGCCCGGCAAATTCTTGCCGCACATCCTGACAGTTGAATCGGCTTGCGGGCTGTGGTATGATACTCGTGTGCTGAAGCACTCAACCATTGCTTGGCAATCGACTCACCAACGTTTGCTCGGGAATTGGGGATGTTAACTAACTGATTTGGAGGTGAACAGGATGGCACTTACAAAAGAGCGTAAAAATGAACTCATCCAAGAGTTCCGCACACACGAATCGGATACGGGATCCCCTGATATCCAGATCGCTATCCTCACGGAAGAGATCAACAACCTGAACGAACACTTGCGCACACACAAGAAAGACCACCACTCCCGCCGCGGCCTTTACAAAATGGTCGGCCGTCGCCGGAATCTGCTCAAGTATCTTCGTGAAAACGACGTTCAGCGTTATCGTGACCTCATCGCGAAGCTTGGCCTTCGCCGATAAGATTGCACATACAAAAAGCGGGCTGCGGCCCGTTTTTTTTATTGCGTAAATCCATAACCGTTAAATGCGTTTCCCCCGCAAATCCTTTCGCATCACTATGCGAATTTTGGTACACTATGGGGAGTGAGTACATACGTTTGACGGCTGTTCCGGCCTGCCACCGCTCCGTTTGGTTGCGCTTGCAGACGGACAGGCACCCGGTATAGCGTTATGCACAGAAGAGAGGAGCCCCATGATGAACGAGAATCACAAAACGTACGAATTTAATTGGGCCGGCCGGACGCTGATCGTCGAGACGGGTAAATTCGCGAAGCAGGCGAACGGAGGCGTGCTCATCCGCTACGGCGATACAGCGGTCCTGTCAACGGCTACGGCATCCAAGGAGCCGAAGCCGCTGGACTTTTTCCCGCTTACTGTCAACTATGAAGAACGCCTTTACGCTGTCGGCAAAATTCCCGGCGGTTTTATCAAACGTGAAGGCCGTCCTTCCGAAAAAGCGGTTCTGACGAGCCGGCTGATCGACCGCCCGATCCGTCCTCTTTTCCCGGACGGTTTCCGGAACGAAGTGCAAGTCATTTCGATGGTGATGTCGGTCGACCAGGACTGCTCATCCGAGATGGCCGCCATGTTCGGTTCCTCGCTCGCCCTAATGGTGTCGGACATTCCGTTCGGCGGTCCGATTGCAGGAGTGAAGGTGGGCCGGATTGACGGCGAATTCGTTATCAACCCGACTGTCGAGCAGGAAGCCAAAAGCGATATCGACCTGATTGTCGCCGGAACCAAAGACGCCATCAACATGGTGGAGGCCGGCGCGGAAGAAGTGGAAGAATCCGTCATGCTGGAAGCAATCATGTTCGGCCACGAGGAAATCAGGCGCCTGGTCGCCTTCCAGGAAGAAATCGCCCGTGAAGCCGGTAAAGAGAAAAAGGAGATCACCCTCTTCGAACTGGACGCGGAACTGATGGCGGAAATCCGCGAGAAAGCGGAAGCTTCTCTTCTTGATGCCATCCAGACAAAAGAAAAGCACGCCCGAGAAGAGGCGATCCAGGCAGTCAAAGCTTCGGTCATCGAAGCTTATGCGGAATCCGAAGAGGAAACGGACCTCGGGCAGGTACGGGCCGTTCTGGACAAGCTTATCAAAGACGAAGTCCGCCGACTGATCACCGACGAAAAAATCCGGCCGGATGGCAGGAAACCGGATGAAATCCGTCCGCTGTCCTCCGAAGCCGGAATCCTAAGCCGGACACACGGATCCGCTCTGTTTACCCGCGGCCAGACCCAGGTGCTCAGCATCTGCACACTCGGTGCGCTCGGCGACGTCCAGATCATTGACGGTCTTGGCCTCGAGGAATCCAAGCGGTTCATGCACCATTACAATTTCCCTCAGTTCAGTGTCGGCGAGACGGGCCCGATCCGCTCTCCGGGCCGCAGGGAAATCGGGCACGGCGCACTTGGCGAACGGGCCCTTGAACCGATCGTTCCGTCGGAAGAAGAATTTCCATACACAATCCGCCTCGTCTCGGAAGTTCTGGAATCCAACGGTTCTTCTTCCCAGGCATCCATCTGCGCATCCACGATGGCGATGATGGACGCAGGAGTCCCGATCAAGGCACCGGTTGCGGGAATTGCCATGGGCCTCGTCAAAAAGGGTGACAACTATACCGTTCTATCCGACATTCAGGGGATGGAGGACGCTCTCGGAGACATGGACTTCAAGGTTGCCGGAACGGAAAAAGGCATCACAGCCCTTCAGATGGACATCAAGGTCGAGGGATTGTCCCGTGAAATCCTCGAAGAAGCACTGGAACAGGCAAAAGCGGGCAGGATGCACATCATGGAAAACATGATGTCTGCCATTTCCGAACCTCGCGGGCAGCTGTCCGAACACGCTCCGAAGATTATCGTCATCCAGATCAAGCCTGAAAAGATCCGGGACGTGATCGGGCCGGGCGGCAAGCAGATCAACAAAATCATCGATGAGACAGGTGTCAAGATCGATACCGAGCAGGATGGCACGATCTACATCTCTTCGATCAATCAGGAAATGAACGAAAAAGCGAAATCGATGATCGAAAACATTGTCCGTGAAGCACAGGTCGGCGAATACTATGACGGCAAGGTCAAGCGCATCGAGAAATTTGGCGCATTTCTTGAAATCTTCCCGGGCAAGGACGGTCTGCTCCACATTTCGGAAATTCAGGAACAGCGGACGAACAAAGTCGAGGACGTCCTGTCGATCGGCGATGTTGTACGGGTGAAGGTCGTCGAAATCGACAACCACAACCGGGTGAACCTGTCCCGTAAGGCAGTCCTGAAAGAGGAGAAGGAAGCCGGGGAAGAGGCCGGCAAAACCGAATAACCATCACCAGAGGGCGGCCGGTTCGGCCGGCCCTCTTTTTACCGGCCAGCTATGATTGCGGAGATGAAAACATAGAAATAACCAAAGGGGGGAGAAGAGATGCTCCAGACCAGAGAATGTACCAATGGGGTCCGGATCGTTACAGAACAGATGCCGCATATCCGCTCGGTGGCGATCGGTATCTGGGTCAAGGCCGGCGCTAGAAATGAAGCCGCCGGGGAAGCCGGAATGGCCCATTTCATCGAGCATATGCTATTCAAGGGAACAGCCGTCCGGACGGCCAAGGACATCGCGGAAGCGATCGACCGGACAGGCGGAGAGATCAACGCCTATACCGCAATGGAAGAAACCTGTTTTTACGTTAATGTACTTGCAGAAGATGCGCCCATTGCAGTCGATGTGCTGGCGGACATGTTCTTCAACTCGGCTTTTGATGAGCGGGAGATGCGCAAGGAAAAGTCCGTAGTCCTCGAGGAAATCGCTATGGTTGCCGACACGCCGGACGATGACGTCCATGAACAGCTGCAGGCGGCCATGTATCCCGGGCATCCCATGGGCCGCCCGATCCTCGGCTATCCGGAAACAGTCAGCAGCTTTACCAGGGAAGAAACCATTGGCTTCATGAAACGAGAGTACCAGCCGGAACGGATTGTCATCTCCGCGGCGGGCTGTTTGGATGAGAAGCTGATCAGCCGTCTCGAGGAACGTTTCGGGACATTCACCGGAGGAGCCGCGGTTCCGCTTCCTGTGGAACGGCCAGCCTTCACGCCGGGCGCCGTCCGAAAACGGAAAGACACGGAGCAGGCCCATTTGTGCATGGGTTATCCGGGGATGGATGTCCAGGATCCCGACATTTATGGCTTGATGATCCTGAATGCGCTTTTCGGCGGAAGCATGAGCTCAAGGCTCTTCCAGAGAATCCGTGAAGAGAGGGGACTCGCTTATTCCGTCTACTCCTACCACTCTTCCTATGCTGATTCCGGGTCCGTCACCATCTACGCCGGCACGTCGCCGGCACGTCTGGAAGAGACCCGGACGGTGATCGGGAATGAAGTTTCCCGGCTTTTAAGGGATGGCGTTTCCGATACCGAAATCGGGAGTGCGGTCGGCCTGATGAAAGGAAGCCTCCTGCTGGGACTTGAATCACCGGCCTCGAGGATGAGCCGGAATGCGAAAAACGAACTTTTCACCGGAGAACATAAGGATATCGATCAAGTGATGGATGAATTCCGGCGAGTGGACGGCAAGCAGATTCACCGCATTGCCGAAAGAGTCTTTTCGGGACCGCCAGCGGAATCCATCATCATTCCGAACTGAAACCGGAGGGCTATGGCCTTCCGGTTTTATTTGCTGAATCCGGACATTTCCGTTACGGAACATCCGCCCGGGCGGCGCATATAGTTTAGGAAAAGGGGGAGTGGAAGATGCTGCTGTCGACAATGGCCGAAAAAGAATTGATCCAGATGGAGGACGGCGTCCGGTACGGGCTGCTTGCCGATACGGAAATGCTGTTTGACCCGAAAAGCGGCCGGATCCACGGCTTCGAACTCAAGCGCCGGACCGGCTGGCTGCAGGGGGGCCGGAAAACGTCCGGAGAAGCGGAATACATTCCTTGGGAAGAAATCGTGCTGATCGGGGATGACCGGATTCTGTTTAGGAAAACGCGTCCGATCCATGAGGGATTGTTTGAATGACCCGCCCGGATTGGCTGATTATCGGATCCGATGCCCGATTCAAAAAAGCCGCAGCTCACCTTCGGAAAAAAGGATTCACGGTCATTCATCACGGGCGTGATCAATGGGATGAAAAAACGGATGCGCTCATGCTGAATGAATCGCCCATAAGAGTGGTGCTGCCGATCCATCCGCCGGAAGGCGCACCGGCACCGGGCGTTCTTGAAAAAGTAAGCTGTCTGTTCGCGGGAAGGATTGATGCTTCCTGGAAAGAAGCGGCAGAACTCTCCGGTAAAACGCCCCGATTTTACTTGCAGGAAGAGCGGTTCATTTGGGAAAATGCATGTCTGACAGCAGAAGGATTTCTTGCAACGCTCTACCAATTTGGGGAAGGGCCCATAGCGGGCCGGCAATGGATCATTGCCGGCTACGGTCGGGTCGGGAAAACTACTGCCAGGCTGCTGCGTGCAATGGGCGCAGAAGTATCTGTGCTTGCCCGTTCCCCTTTGCAGACTGCGGAAGCCCTGAGCGAAGGTTTCGGCATTCTGGAGTTTGACGGAGCCGGCCTACGGGACGGCATTCTCGTCAATACGATTCCGTCACAGTGGCTTGATCCTTCCAGCCCGTTCTACACGTCACGCATTTATGACCTGGCTTCCGCGCCCGGGTGCCTAAAGCCCGGATCCGTCCATGAATACTATAGGTTACTGCCTGCGCTGCCGGGACGGTATTTTCCGGACGAGGCCGCCCGGATCCTCTCGGAGGCACTGTGCAGAATGGACAACTAGCGGAAGGAGAGTCAGGATGCTCGACGGCAAGAGAATCGGTTTCGGCATCACCGCATCTCACTGTACGTATGCGGATGTGATTCCGAAAATCAAGGCGTTCACCGACAGGGGGGCCACGGTCGTGCCGGTCATCACCAACTCTGTGCTGACCGCCGCGACCCGTTTCGGGACAGGCGAAGAATGGATGGATAAAATACGCGAAGCTGCAGGGGCCGACATTATTACGACCATCGCGGAGGCTGAGCCGTTCGGTCCAAAGACACCGGTTGACTGCATGGTAATCGCCCCGATGACAGGGAACTCCATCTCAAGGTTCGCAAATGCCATCACGGACTCCCCCGTGCTGATGGCCGCCAAGGCCACGCTCAGGAACGGTACGCCGGTTGTCATCGGCATATCCACCAACGATGCACTCGGCTTGAACGGGACGAATATCATGAAACTGCTGAACACGAAAAACATCTTTTTCATCCCATTCGGTCAGGACGATCCCGTAAAAAAACCGAATTCCCTGATCAGTGATTTCACAAAAATGGTCGATACGGTCGAGGCCGCATTAAAAGGCGAGCAGCTTCAGCCACTCCTGATCAGGCATGAAAATACTTAATCACGAATAATTCTCCGAAAACACTTTAAAACATGCTATAATACTGAACATTCGATCATGAAATTTGAGGAGTGTTTTACCATGGGATATCGTGTTGCAATTGTCGGAGCTACAGGTGCGGTCGGCCAAGGAATCGCAAAGAAGCTGGAAGAAAGGAAATTTCCCGCGGATGATATTCTCTTCCTTGCCTCTGCCCGATCTGCCGGAAGCAAAGTGGAGTTCGGCGGCAAGGAATATACCATTGAGGAAGCGGCGCCCGAACGCTTTGACGGAGTGGATATCGCATTCTTCAGCGCGGGAGGGAGCGTCTCCAAACAACTGGCGCCAGAAGCGGTCCGCCGCGGAGCGGTCGTCATCGACAATACGAGCGCGTTCCGCATGGATCCCGACACTCCGCTTATTGTTCCCGAAGTCAACCGTGAAGCGCTAAAGGAGCACCGCGGCCTCATAGCGAACCCGAACTGCTCGACGATTCAGATGGTGGCGGCACTGGAACCGGTCCGACGGAAGTATGGCCTGAAGAAAGTGATCGTCTCGACGTATCAGGCGGTTTCCGGAGCGGGTGCTGCCGCGATCGGCGAGCTGGAAAAACAAAGTACGGACATGGAGAACCGGGCAGGGGCGGAGGCGGGGCTTCTTCCGGTCAAGGGTGACAAGAAACATTACCCGATCGCTTTTAATGCAGTGCCGCAGATCGATGTGTTCAGTGAGGACGGCTACACCTTCGAAGAGTGGAAAATGATCAATGAGACAAAGAAGATCATGGGCATGCCGGAACTTTCCGTCGCCGCGACATGTGTCCGTCTCCCGGTGGTTACCGGCCACTCAGAATCGGTTTATTTTGAAACGGACGAACCGACCGCCGATACGGCCGGCATCCGGGAATCGCTGCAACGTGCAGAAGGTATCACCTTGATGGATGATCCGGAGAGTCAGACCTATCCGATGCCGCTCTTCGCAGAAGGAAAGGACGATGTGTTCGTCGGACGCCTCAGGAGGGATCTCGATACTCCGGGCGCGTTCCACTTCTGGGTGGTCGCGGATAACCTCCTGAAGGGAGCTGCCCTCAACTCAATCCAGATTGCGGAAGCGCTGATCGCGGACGGGTTGCTGAAAGGGGAAAAAGCCGATGGATCTCGGCAGTATAGCGACGGCGATGGTCACGCCGTTCGGTGAAAATGGAAAAGTTGACGAGGGCCGCCTGCATGCCCTCGTTCATTATTTGATACAAAACGGTTCAGATTCCATTGTCGTCTGCGGGACGACAGGCGAATCACCGACATTGAACGAAGAAGAGAAAGCAAAAATCATCCGGCTTGCCGTCGAGGCAGCCGGAAGAAAAGTTCCCGTTATTGCCGGTACGGGCAGCAACAATACAGCCGCAACAATCGAGATGACGAAAAAAGCCGAAGCTGCGGGGGCGGACGGCATCATGCTGGTGGCCCCGTATTATAACCGTCCCGACCAGCGGGGGATGTATGCGCATTTCAAGGAAGTTGCGGGCAGCACGAAGCTTCCTGTCATGCTCTATAATGTGCCGGGCAGGACTGCATCCCGGCTGGAGCCGGAAACAGTCATTGCGCTGTCTTGCATCCCGAATATCAGGGCGGTCAAAGAAGCGGGCGGTGATCTCGGCGCCATGACCCGGATCATTGCCGGGACCGACCGCGGATTCCGCCTCTACAGCGGCGATGACGGCCTGACACTTCCTGTGCTTGCAATCGGTGGGGACGGAGTCGTCTCTGTTGCCTCGCATGTGGCCGGTCCCGAGATGCAGCGGATGGTCGTTGCTTATAAAAGCGGTGACCGGAAAGAGGCTGCCCGTCTTCATGCGGAAGTCAGCCGATTGTCGGAAGCCCTGTTTTCCCGCCCGAGTCCCGCACCTGTTAAGCATGCACTGAAATTGGCCGGTTTTGACGCCGGCACGGTACGCCTCCCGATCATGCCTTTGGACGGGGAAGGGACCAGGATTGTCGGGCAGGCGATGAGTGATTTTCGTGCCGCAACGGGAGCCTGAATAAGACAGGGGATTCTGCAGCGGACATTTGCTGTCGAACGGCCGGGGCAGTTTGCCCGGCCGTTCGTTTTTTATCTTTGCTGCGGCGAAAATCCTGAACGATCATCAAGGTCAGCCGAAAGATCAGCAAGCGCCTCCCAATGATCACCGACTTTCCGTGAAAGACACCATGACTCCCCGAACAGCAGCCGACCAGATGCAGTCCGGATCAATCCCGGCTTGACCGGTGCCGGATAACCAGGTCGGCTTCCGGCCGGACGATCGGTCCGTTCACGTTGCGACAAACATCTATTTCAGCACTTTTTTAATTTGTCTAGATTGTACGGCTACCGTATAATGGGGGATAGCGGATATGGATCGGGTATGATTTAGGAGGAGAACCATTGACCAAGACAAAAAACGAAAACATCAGGGTCATCCCCCTCGGAGGAGTGGGAGAGATCGGGAAAGCGATGTATGTGGTCGAAATCGATGATGAGATATTCATCGTCGACAGCGGGCTCATGTTCCCGGAAGGGGAAATGCTCGGCATCGACATCGTCATTCCGGATATGACCTACATCGAAGAAAACAAAGACCGCCTGAAAGGGATCTTCCTGACCCATGGACATGAAGATGCGATCGGATCGATCGCCTACCTGCTCAGCAAAGTCCAGGCGCCTGTCTACGGCTCGAAGCTGACCATCGCCCTGGCGAAAGAACATCTGAAGAACAAGCAGACGCCTAAAAACATCAAGTTCTTCGAAGTGTCGAACAGGAGCCGGATGAACTTCGGAAGAACGTATGTGACGTTTTTCCATACGACACACAGCATTCCGGACTCTCTCGGAATCGTCTTCCATACAAGCGAGGGTGCCATCGTGCATACGGGAGAGTTTAAGTTCGACCAGTCGGCAAAAGGCAAGTACCGGCCGGACATCTCGAAGATGGCGGCGATCGGGGACGAAGGCGTATTCATTCTGATGTCCGATTCGTCGGAAGCCGAGCGTCCGGGACATACGACGCCGGAGTCCGTCGTCGCGGAACAGTTGTCCAAGACATTCCATAAGGCGCAGGGGCGTATCCTCATCGCCCTTTATGCCTCCAATTTCATCCGTATGCAGCAGGTGTTTGACCGGGCCGCGGAATCGGGACGCAAAGTCGCGGTGATCGGAAAGTCTCTTGAAACCTACTTCGAAGTCGGCATGAAGCTCGGCTACCTGGACGTTGCGGACGGCCTCGTCATCCCTGTCAAGGAAATCGCCAAGTACGATGACTCCGAAGTGGCAATCATCGTGACCGGCAACCAGGGAGAACCGCTCCACGCGCTCGAGCGCATCGTGAAGCGCCAGCACAAGGACATCCGGATCAAGGAGACAGACACGGTTCTCATCACATTCACCCCGTCTCCGGGCATGGAAGTCGGGATGTATAATACGATGAACGAACTGGCCAAGGCGGGCGCAGATGTCCTGACCTCCAGCCGCAAAGTCCATGTATCGGGGCACGGCAGCCAGGAAGACCTGAAGCTGATGCTCAACCTGATGAAGCCGAAATTCTTCATCCCGATCCAGGGTGAATACCGGATGCTCATCGCCCATTCCAAGCTGGCCCAGCAAACAGGCTTGCCAAAGTCCCGCATCTTCATCGCGGACAAAGGAGATATCGTCGAGTATAAAAACGGCAAGATGCGCATGACCGGCCGGGTAACCGCAGGCAATGTGCTGATTGACGGAAGCGGTGTCGGGGATATCGGCAATATCGTCCTGCGCGACCGGAAACTCCTTTCCGAAGATGGCATCTTCATCGTCGTCATCACACTTAACCGGAAGAAAAAAACGATTGCGGCCGGTCCGGAAATCCTTTCCCGCGGGTTTGTTTACGTGCGGGATTCACGCGAGCTGATCGGCGAGGCAGGAGAACTTGTGAAGAAGATCGTCGGTAAATATTCCAACAAAGAATCGTTCGAATGGACGAGCATCAAGCAGGAAATCCGCGATACACTCAATTCATACCTCTACCAGAAGACGAAGCGCCGCCCGATGATCATCCCGATCATCATGGAATACTGAGCGGGGCGACAGAGATAGAACAAAACGGGATTTCTTCGCCGTCACTGGCGGGAAATCCCGTTTTCATCGATGGGGGTGAACCAGATGGCAACCAAACGCAATAAAAAGAAAAAACGCAGAACATCCGCAAAAAAGAAGAAAACCGGACTCTATCCACTTGGATATGAGCTGTCGGGCCTCGTCATGACCGGGCTTGCCATCATTACATTTTTTGATCTCGGGTTTGTCGGGAGGGCACTTGGCAACGCTGCCCGGTTCCTTTTCGGAAACTGGCATGCGGCACTTCCGTTTCTTTTCCTCATATTTGCGCTTCTTTTGATGGTGAAGCGTGAAATCCCAGATCTGAGGAACCGGATTGTCGGTGGGCTGCTCCTCGTTCTGGGAAGCCTGACGCTTTTCAGCCACGTGCTTCTCTTCACGGAGCGGTATGAAAGCGGCCGGCTGCAGAATACTTCGGCATTAAAAGAAACTTGGCTCATCCTTGTCACTGACGGGGGTATCACGGATCCTTCCGTTTCGCTCGGAGGCGGTATGATCGGCGGACTTTTGTTTGCCATGTTCCATGTCCTGTTCGATTCTGCAGGCGCAACGATTGCAGGGATCATTATGCTTTCGATGGGTCTGATTCTGCTTACCGGAAAGGCACTCGTTCCTTATTTGGCCGAAAAGATTCCGGAAATGCTGGATTCGGTACGGGAATGGTTTTCAAGAGAACGCAAGCCCGACCGGCCGGAGCCGGAGAAGAAAACGAGGGCGCCGAAAGAGCCGCGGAAATCCCGCCGTGCCGCCGCAGACGAAGAAGCGGCATCCGCCGGGGGCACTTCATCGGAATTGCAGTCCCCGGATGACCGTTCCGGCGCTCCTGTTGCCCAGCCTGAGCCGGTCCGTGTGCAGCCGATCATTTCTTCCTTTACCGAGCGGGTGAAGAAAGAGCCTGGTGCAGAAAAAACGGCTGCAGCCGCCAATCAAAAAGGAGGAGAACAGGATGTTGGTGCGGAAATCCGGGACATCGGCGATGCGCAGCCTGTAAACGAGGATTTCGTGCTGCCGCCTGTTTCTCTGTTAAATCCGCCTCCTGAAAATGACCAGAGCGGCGAATACAATATGATTCAGCATAATGCCGAAAAACTTGAAAAAACATTCCACAGTTTCGGCGTGAAGGCGAGCGTCACGGAAGTCCATCTCGGACCTGCCGTCACCAAGTATGAAGTGATGCCGGCCACGGGCGTGAAGGTCAGCCGGATTGTCAGTCTTGCGGACGACATCGCTCTTGCCCTTGCGGCACGCGATATCCGGATCGAAGCGCCGATTCCGGGGAAATCCGCAGTCGGCATCGAGGTTCCGAACACCGAAGTGGCGATGGTCTCTCTTCGTGAAGTACTGGAGTCCCGGAACAACAACCGGCCGGATTCCAAACTGATGGTCGCACTCGGGAGGGACATTTCCGGTGACGCCGTCATGGCCGAACTGAATAAAATGCCGCATATGCTCGTTGCCGGGGCGACAGGCAGCGGGAAGAGTGTGTGCATCAACGGAATCATCATCAGTATCCTCATGAGAGCCAAACCGCATGAAGTCAAGCTCATGATGATCGACCCGAAAATGGTTGAGCTCAATGTGTACAATGGCGTGCCGCATCTACTTGCGCCGGTCGTCACCGATCCCCGGAAAGCTTCGCAGGCACTTAAAAAAGTGGTTGCGGAGATGGAGCGGCGGTATGACCTCTTTTCTCATACCGGGACAAGGAATATAGAGGGCTACAACAACCATATCGATGAATGGAATGAGGAAAACGAAGAGAAGCATCCCCGGCTCCCCTACATTGTCGTCATTGTCGATGAGCTCGCTGACCTCATGATGGTCGCATCCAGCGACGTGGAAGACTCGATCACCCGGATCGCCCAGATGGCCCGTGCAGCGGGCATCCATCTCATCATTGCGACACAGCGCCCGAGCGTGGATGTCATCACGGGCATCATCAAGGCGAACATCCCGTCCCGGATCGCATTTGCCGTCTCGTCGGCTGTGGATTCGCGGACGATCCTGGATTCCGGCGGAGCAGAGAAACTGCTCGGCCGCGGGGATATGCTTTACCTTCCGGCGGGGGCATCCAAGCCGACCCGGATTCAGGGGGCGTTCCTGTCCGACCAGGAAGTCGAGGAAGTCGTCGATTTCGTCATCAGCCAGCAAAAGGCACAGTATGAGGAATCGATGATCCCGACCGAGGTGGAAGAAACCGCACCTGAAGAAGAGACGGATGAACTGTATGATGAAGCGGTCGACCTTGTACGCAGCATGCGGCAGGCTTCGGTGTCGATGCTCCAGCGCAGATTCCGGATCGGGTACTCCAGAGCCGCCCGCATCGTCGACCAGATGGAAATGCGCGGAGTGGTCGGCCCGCACGAAGGAAGCAAACCGCGACAGGTACTTATCCAGGACCATCCGGATGAACATTAAATCTCATACAGGCCATTACGCAATGATGGCCGTTCTGAACTGCAGGCAAAGCGAGCGTCCTCTCTTTGCCTGCAGTTTTTCATTTGTTAAAACCGATGGTCAGTTTGCTTAGCTGAGGTTTCTGGGCTGTTTCAGTAAATTGGGAGGACCTTAAGTGGAATTAGGAGGACCTTTTTCGAAATAACTTTGAAATAAAGAAAGCGCTTTATCAAAAAAGAAAGCGTTTAATCATGTCGTTTTGTTTACAAAGATGGGGCGTAAGTATGAATTTGTCTTCGAATTTAGAAAGAAAGGTATTTCTTTGGGGTAGCAAAAATGATATAGTATGTCTGATTAGGAGGAAGGTTTTACATCAGATGTCTGATCTCTTTGATTTGGTGGTGATTTCATGACGGTAAAAGCGGACCACCGGCACTTGTATCTTCAGGTGATCGAGCAGCTCAAACGGGACATTGCGTCGGGGGTGTTCAAAGAAAAAGAAAAACTCCCTTCCGAGTTCGAACTCGCAAAGATCATGGGCGTGTCAAGAGCGACTCTTCGCGAGGCGCTCCGCCTGCTGGAGGAAGAGCACTATATTGTCCGAAGGCACGGTGTCGGGACTTTCGTCAATCCGAGGCCGCTGTTTACAGCAGGCATCGAAGAGCTGGCCAGCGTATCGGACATGATCCGCCAAGTGGGCATGACGCCGGGGACCAACTTCATCAGCTCTTCCGAGGAACCTGCAACGGAGGAAGACATGGAGCGCTTCGCATGCGGTCCGGATGAGAAGGTCATGACAATCAAGCGTGTCCGGACAGCGGACGGCGAACCGGTTGTCTACTGCATCGATACCTTTCCGTCCCGGTACGTCGGAGAAGAATTCCTGAAACAGGAAGACGAATCCATCTTCGAGGCGATCGAGCGGACAGGAAACCTGAGGATTACACAGGCGGTGGCCCAGATTGAACCGGTCGGGTACGACGAGGAGGCATCTCCGATCCTCGAATGTGAACCGGAGACCGCGCTGCTGATGCTGCGGCAATCCCATTACGCGGAGGGCGAAGAGGTCATTCTCTACTCCCGCAATTACTTTAAAGGCGATAAATTCAACTTCCACGTTTTGCGGAAACGATTGTAAGACAGACAACCTTCCTGCTATCAAACAAGCATATTTTCACAACAATTTTAGGGGGTACCACAAATGGCAAAACGCAAGTTTGGTCTTGCGCTGTCGGTTCTTTTGGCTGCGGGCACGCTCCTCGGCGCATGCGGCTCCGACAACGGTGAAGAAGCAAAGAACGAAGGCAATAACTCAGGCGGAGAGTCCTCCTCCGAGTTCTCCGTAGCAATGGTCACTGATGTCGGCGGCGTTGACGATAAGTCGTTCAACCAGGCTGCCTGGAAAGGGATTCAGGAATTCGGAAAAGACAAGGGCCTTGAAAAAGGCGACGGCGGCTTTGACTATCTCCAGTCCGCAGGTGAAGAAGATTACATCCCGAACCTGAACGCTTTGGCGCGCCGCGACTTTAACCTGGTCTTCGGTGTCGGCTTCATGATGCAGGACGCGCTTGATGAGATCGCTTCCCAGCAGAAAGACACCGAGTTTGCAATCATCGATGCAGTTGTCGAGCAGCCAAACACGGTCAGCCTCCTTTTCAAAGAGCATGAAGGTTCCTTCCTCGCCGGCGTCGCAGCGGGGCTTATGTCAGAAAGCAAGAAAGTCGGCTTTGTCGGCGGCATGGAAAACGAAGTCATCTACCGCTTCGAGTCCGGTTTCGTACAGGGCGTTAAGGCGGTCGACCCGTCCATCGAAGTTGATGTCCAATACACTGGCGCATTCGACAAGGCAGAGCTCGGAAAAACAACTGCCAACCGCATGTACTCCAGCGGCGTTGACGTAATCTTCCACGCAGCGGGCGGTACGGGCAACGGCGTCTTCTCCGAGGCGAAAGAGCGCAAGGCAAACGACCCGGATGCAAACGTATGGGTAATCGGCGTTGACTCCGACCAGTACGACGAAGGAGCGGTCGGCGACACGAACGTCACGCTCACTTCGATGCTGAAGCGTGTTGACGTGGCGGTCAAGGACATCTCCGAAAAAGCGATGAACGGCGAATTCCCTGGCGGCGAAGTGATCACATACGGAATTGCGGATGACGGTGTCGCACTTGCTGATTCCCGCGGCGCGATTCCTGAAGATGTCATGGCCAAAATCGAAGAGTACAACGAAAAAATCGCTTCCGGCGAAATCGAAGTCAAGGAATACCCGGAAGGTAAAGAACCCAAGTAAGAAATGGATGTGTTGAGCATGGGGGCCGGGACGTCCGGTCTTCATGCTTCCTTATGTACTAAATGATGAATGTAAATGATAGATGAAAGATTTCCTGACAGGAAGTCTTTCCTGTATCAGTTTACAGGCGATAGGCAGGTTTTAGGATAAAGGAGTGAAACCATTGGAATACGTGATCGAAATGCTCAACATCCGCAAGGAGTTCGGCAATTTCGTAGCTAACGATAACATCACCCTCCAGCTCCGCAAGGGTGAAATCCACGCGCTTCTCGGTGAGAACGGCGCCGGAAAATCCACACTCATGAACGTGCTTTTCGGCCTTTACCAGCCGGACGGAGGGGAAATCAGGGTCCGCGGCAATAAAGCGGACATCACCGACCCGAATGTCGCAAATAAGCTTGGAATCGGGATGGTCCACCAGCACTTTATGCTGGTAGAAAACTTCACCGTAACCGAAAACATTATCCTTGGCAATGAGCCGAAAAAGAACGGCACGGTCAATGTAGCCGGTGCCGCCAAGAAAGTGGCGGAACTGTCGAAACAATACGGCCTGAATGTTGACCCGAACGCCAAGATCGAAGATATTTCGGTCGGAATGCAGCAACGTGTTGAAATCCTGAAGACGCTTTACCGGGGTGCGGATATCCTGATTTTCGATGAGCCGACGGCTTCACTGACTCCTCAGGAAATCAGCGAATTGATCGGAATCATGAAAAAGCTGATCGCCGAAGGCAAGTCCATTATCCTGATCACCCACAAACTTCAGGAAATCATGGACGTGTCCGACCGGGTGACCGTCATCCGGAAAGGAAAGGGGATCGGAACCGTCGAGACAGCCGATACGAACCCTGAGCAGTTGGCTTCGATGATGGTCGGCCGCCAGGTCACCTTCAAGACCGAAAAAGGACCGGCCCATCCTAAAGAGGAAGTGCTGAAGATTGATGGTCTCACTGTTGAGGATTCGCGCGGTATCTCCAAGGTCAAGAATCTCAGCCTGACCATCCGCAAAGGTGAGATTGTCGGCATCGCCGGTATTGACGGCAACGGCCAGTCGGAGCTGATTGAAGCAATCACCGGACTTCGCAAGGCGCAATCGGGAAAGATCCTGATCAACGGAAAAGACATCACCAACCGCAAGCCGCGTGAAATTACGGAAAGCGGGATCGGCCATATTCCGCAGGACCGGCACAAGCATGGCCTTGTCCTGGATTTTCCCATCGGCCACAATATCGGTCTTCAGACATACTACCGTCCGCCTTATTCCAAAGGCGGAATCATGGATTATTCCGCAATCGAAAAAAAAGCGAAAGATATCATCGCCCAATACGATGTCCGTACGCAAGGGCCGCATGAACCTGCACGCGCCCTTTCCGGAGGAAACCAGCAAAAAGCGATCATCGGCCGGGAAGTCGAGCGGGATCCGGATCTACTGATCGCGGCTCTGCCGACCCGCGGTCTTGATGTCGGGGCCATCGAATTCATCCACCGCCGGCTGATTGAGCAGCGGGACAGCGGCAAAGCAGTGCTCCTCGTCTCGTTCGAACTGGATGAAGTCATGAATGTATCCGACCGGATCGCCGTCATCTATGATGGTTCAATCATTGACACGGTGTACCCGTCGGAGACGGATGAACAGGAACTCGGCCTGCTCATGGCCGGCCATTCAAGACAAGCGGCTGCCAGGCAGGCGGAAGAAGGTGTCAACAAACATGTCGAATAGAATGATCAACCTCCTCGTGCCGGCCATCGCCGTCATCCTCGGCCTGCTGGTCGGGGCGATCGTCATGCTGGTGAGCGGCTACGATCCGGTCGCGGGGTATATCGCACTCTGGCAAGGGATTTTCGGTGATTCCTACGCCATCGGGGAAACCATCCGCCAAATCACGCCGTACATTCTCGCCGGCCTGGCGGTGGCATTTGCTTTCCGCACCGGCCTCTTCAATATCGGGGTCGAGGGACAGCTGATTGTCGGCTGGTTTGCAGCGGTCTATGTCGGCGCCGCCTTCGACTTGCCGAAAGTCATCCATCTTCCGTTATCTATCTTGGCGGGAGCGGCAGCAGGCGCGCTCTGGGCCTTCCTGCCGGGACTTTTAAAGGCGAAGATGAAAATCCACGAAGTCATCGTGACGATTATGATGAACTACATCGCACTCCACGTAGTCAACGCACTCATCAAAACGTGGTCGGGCGGCGGGGACAAGACCGAGCGGATTCTGGAATCGGCATCATTGCGTTCGGAATTCCTGTCTTCCCTAACTGATTATTCAAGGCTGCATTACGGAATCATCGTGGCGTTGCTGATGGTTGTCGTTATGTGGTTCATCCTTGAAAAGACAACAACCGGCTTTGAACTGAAGGCCGTCGGATTCAATGAGCATGCATCGCAATATGCAGGTATGAAGATCGGCAAGAACATTATCTTGTCTATGGTCATTTCCGGTGCTTTCGCCGGTTTGGCAGGCGCGATGGAAGGGCTCGGAACGTTCGGCAATATGTACACGCGCGGCGGTTTCACCGGCATCGGTTTTGATGGGATTGCGGTTGCCCTCCTCGGAGCCAACACCCCGCTTGGTGTCATTTTCGGTGCGGTCCTGTTCGGGTCGCTGAAATACGGTGCACTCAACATGCCGAACGCCGCGCAGATTCCGGAAGAGGTTGTCCAGATTGTCATCGCGCTCGTCATCTTCTTCGTGGCGTGCGGCTATGCCATCCGTCTCTTCCTGACCAAGATGTCCAAGAAAAAGGGGGAGAAGTGACATGGGCTTCCTCGATATCCTTTACTTCATGGTGCCGGTGTCCATCGCCTATGCAGCACCGCTGATTTTCACCGCGCTTGGCGGCGTCTTTTCCGAGAGGTCCGGTGTCGTCAACATCGCCCTGGAGGGCCTTATGGTCATGGGCGCATTTATCGGTATCCTGTTTAACCTGTTTTTCTATGATACATTCGGTTCGTGGACGCCATGGATCGCCCTGATCGCCGCGATGGTCGTCTCGGGTGTGTTTGCCATCCTCCACGCGGTCGCATCCATTTCATTCCGGGCCGACCAGGTCGTTTCGGGTGTTGCCATCAACATGCTCGGACTGGCGATCGCCCTGTTCCTGACAAAAATGATTTTTGATAAGGGCCAGACCGACTTCATCAAAAAAGCGATTCCGAACTTTGATGTGCCGTTCCTGTCGGACATTCCTGTTATCGGGCCGATGTTCTTTAAAGGTGTCTACGGTTCGAGCATTCTCGCAATCGCGGTCGCAATCGTCACCTGGTATGTCATCTATAAAACCCCGTTCGGCCTTCGGCTCCGTGCTGTGGGGGAACACCCGATGGCGGCGGACACGATGGGCGTCAATGTCAACAAGATCCGCTACATTGCCGTCATCATCTCCGGCGCACTTGCCGGAATCGGCGGAGCGATCTATTCACAGACCATGACGCGAGACTTTGGTCATGCGACCATCAATGGCCAGGGCTTCATGGCCCTCGCCGCGATGATTTTCGGTAAATGGCATCCGATCGGTGCCATGGGGGCGGCCATCTTCTTCGGTTTCGCCCAAGCGCTGGCAGTTGTCGGGCCGAGTATTCCGATCATCAAGGAAATCCCGACGGGCTATCTTCATGCGTTGCCATACGTAGTCACAATCCTCGCCCTCGCCGGTTTTATCGGCAAAGCGACCGGGCCGAAGGCAAACGGAAAGCCATATATCAAAGGAAGCCGGTAAATCCGGCAGGAGCAGGTCCTTCATGGGCCTGCTCTTTGATTTGCAGCCGTGAAATCCGCTCCAAAGTTTGCCATGCCTCCGCCGGGTTGGGTATAGTGGAATTGGTGAATACTTGATACAAATTTGAATGAAAACGAGGTGTCCCATGTTTACGGAAACTCGACTGACACAGGGCGTCCGCCTGTACGTGCGCCGAACCGAACAATTTAAGACATTGACGTTCTCCATCAGGTTTAAGCAGCCGCTGACCGCGGAAGGGGCTTCCGAGCGCGCTGTCCTGGCCAATATCCTGGAAGACAGCACGGAGGCATATCCGAGCCGCTCGGCACTCCGGCAGGCGCTGGAGGGGATGTACGGAACTCTCTACTATACAGATGTCGGCAAACGCGGCGGTTATCATTATCTGTCAGTGAACGCCGAGTGCGTGGACGACCGGCTGATCCGAGATGAAGATATTACAGACTGGACGGTCCGGCTTTTGGCTGATGCCGTGCTCCGGCCAAATCTTGAGGACGGGGTCTTCAAGCAGCAGATTTTCGAGCGGGAAAAACAGACCGTACTTGAACGAGTCCGCTCCATCTACGACGATAAAACCCGTTATGCGCAACAGCGGTTGCTGACGCTCATGCGTCCTGACGGTCCCGAGTCCATCAGGGCCACCGGTGAAGAAGTTTTTCTGGAAGCATTGACTCCCGAAAAAGTCATGGAAGCCTATCGGCGGATGACCAGTGAAGACGAGATTGAAATCTATGTCGTCGGAGCAGTGGATGAGGAAGCCATTACCGCCTCACTAAAAGAAGCCTTCCGTTTCGAAGGGCGTGTACCGGCCGTGCAGCCTGAAAAAGCGGACCGGGGAACCGGCAGGGAAGGCCGTGTGTCGGAAAAGCAGAACATGAAACAGGGCAAGCTCCACATCGGATTCAGCACGCCTGTCATGTTCGGCACGGCAGACTTCCCGAAAATGCAGCTGGCAAACGGCATCTTCGGAGGATTCCCTCATTCCAAGCTGTTCATGAACGTCCGGGAAAAGGAAAGCATGGCGTACTATGCGGCCAGCTCCTACCTGTCCCGATATGGGCTCATCACCGTTTCGGCCGGGATCGATGCCGATCTAGCAGATAAGGCGACGAAGCTGATCGATGAACAGCTTGCAGCGATGAGAGCCGGAGAGATCACGGACACCGAGCTGAGCCAGACAAAGGCCATGCTGGCCAACCAGCTTCGCGAAGCGCTTGATTCTTCAAGGGGCCAGATCGAGATCTTTGACCAGTACAAGGACCTGCCGGGCGGCTTCACGCCGGAAGGATGGATTGCAAAGTGGGAGCCTGTGACGGCCGATGATATCCGGGAAATGGCCGGAAAGATCGATCGCCAGCTTGTCTACCTGCTTTCTGGAAAGGAGGAATCGGCTGATGAAAAAGCTTGAATATAGCCGAGTCAATGAAACGCTTTACCATGAGACCCTGCCGAACGGGCTGCAGGTGTTTATCCTGCCTAAATCCGGCTTTTCGAAAACCTATGTCTCGTTCACGACCCGGTACGGGTCCATTGACAACATTTTCATCCCGCTGGGCAAGCAGGAAATGGTCCGCGTTCCTGACGGCATCGCCCATTTCCTGGAGCACAAAATGTTCGAAAAGGAAGACGGGGATGTCTTCCAGAAGTTCGGGATGAACGGGGCGTCCGCTAACGCCTTTACATCCTTTACACGGACGGCCTACCTGTTTTCCGCTACAGAGAATCTTTATCCGAATACCGAACTTCTTCTGGATTTTGTCCAGGCTCCCTATTTCACGGAGGAGACCGTCGAAAAGGAAAAAGGCATCATCGGCCAGGAGATCACGATGTACGACGACCTGCCTGACTGGCGCGCGTATTTCGGAACGATCGAGAACCTGTACAGGGAGCATCCGGTGAAGATCGATATCGCCGGAACGGTCGAATCGATTTCACGAATCACTGCAGACCATCTGTACGAGTGCTACCACACGTTCTACCACCCTTCGAACATGTTGGTATTTGCAGTGGGAGCGGTTGATCCTGAAGAGATGATGTCATTCATCCGAGACAACCAGGCCGCGAAGACATTCGATCAGCCGGAACGGATCGTCCGTCAATTCCCGCAGGAGAAGATGGAAGCGGCCGTGAAGGAAGGCAGTCTGGAGATGGATGTATCCAAACCGAAGGTCCATGTCGGCATCAAATTGCCTGCACTGGCAGACGAGGGGCTGGAAGGCCTGAAACAGGAGCTGGCTTACCAGATCATGATTGATCTCCTGTACGGGAAGACTTCCAAGTTCTACACCGAAGCCTATGAGGAAGGCCTGATCGACGAATCGTTTTCCACTGACTTTACCGCCGAAGAAGGCTTTGCTTTTTCGGTGATCGGCTCCGACAGTGCCGAGCCGGAAAAGCTGGCACAGAAGATCCGGGATACCTTGGAGTGGGCTTCCGAGAAATTCCCGTTCGGCCAGGACGATCTGGATCGCCAGCGGAGAAGAAGGATCGGCTTCTTTATGCGCGCTTTGAACTCGGTCGAATATATCGCGAACCAGTTCACCCGCTATGCATTCAATGGCATGAACCTGTTCGATACCGTCACCGCATTGGAGGCGCTGGAAGTGAAGGATCTACAGGATGTTCTCGTGCCGCTCACGGATGAGAAGGCGCGCACCGTCTTTACAGTAAAGCCTCCGGCGAACGGAAAGTGACCCTGTCCAAGACAGCGGCGGTGCTCGGGGCATCCGGCGGAATCGGAACCGCTGTTGCCGAGCGGCTGGCTGCCTCCGGTTGGTCCCTGTACCTTCATTACAACTCTTCCTGTGATTCCGCATCCACACTTGAAAAGCGGCTGACAGAGACGTATCCAGACCAACGGTTCATGGCGGTGAAGTCGGATTTCGCTGCTCCGGACGGAGGAGATCGCCTGGCAGCCGCAACCGGCGACATACAGGCGGTCGTTTCGTGCGCCGGTCAGGGAATGACCAAACTGCTGTCGGACACGGATATGGATGACCTAGACGCCCTTTGGCGAGTCCATGTCGCCAATCCGATGCGGTATATCGGCTTGGTTTCAGAAAAACTGCGCCGCCATCCCGTTTCCCGCGTAGTTATGATCGGCTCGATCTGGGGGGACACGGGAGCTGCCGGGGAAGTGGCCTATTCCGCGGTCAAGGGAGCGGTCCATGCATTCGTCAAGGCCTACGCCAAGGAAGCTGCCGCCTCGAATGTACTGGTGAACGCCGTCTCCCCCGGTTGGATCGAGACATCAATGAACAGCCATCTGGATGAGGAAGAGCGCCGGATGGCGTTCGGAGAGATTCCGCTGATGCGCCCGGGTTCCCCTGAAGAAGTGGCAGGAACGGTGGACTTCCTGCTCAGTGAACAATCCCGCTACATCACCGGCGAGATCATCAAAGTCAATGGCGGATGGTATATCTGAACAAAAGGCGGACCGGTGCCCACAAGCCCGGTCCGCTGTTTGGTTGAAAAAACATCTGCAGGCCCGGATCTTGTTTTACGTTACGAAACCCGCGGTAAGCAAAAACACGGGGGCTGATCTAGGGGAATTCATGCAATTGGTATCATGCTCCTATCCATGGCATTTACGAGTCTGAGACTTCTAATATGTCTCAAATCCCTCGGGCTATCTCTTTTCTTCAAATGACAAATCCGATATGATAGAAATACATTGCGCATCCGGCGCCGATGGAGGCGACCCAAATTGAGTGAGTGGTATATGGAGTATGAAATCGAAGTGAACCGGCCTGGGCTTCTGGGGGAAATCTCTTCCCTTCTCGGTCTGCTGCGCGTCAACATCGTGACAATCAACGGTGTTGACCAGGGCAGGAGAGGCATGCTGCTCCGGACCGAGAACGATGATGCCATCGAGCGGTTTGAACTGATCGCCTCAACAATGGACATGATCAATGTCAGGAAACTGAGGCATCCGAAGCTCCGGGATATTTTGGCAGTCCGGCACGGACGATACATCCAGCGCGATGCCGACGACAAAAAAACATTCCGCTTCGTGCGGGACGAGCTCGGTATCCTCGTCGATTTCATGGCCGAAATCTTCAAACAGGAAGGCCACAAACTGATCGGCATTCGCGGCATGCCCCGAGTGGGGAAGACAGAGTCTGTCGTAGCAGCCAGTGTGAGTGCGAACAAGAAATGGATCTTCCTTTCTTCTACGATGCTCCGCCAGACGGTCCGCAGCCAGCTTGCCGGTGACGAATTTTCACCGAATAACGTCTTTATCCTGGACGGCATCGTGACCAGGAAGGCGAGTGACGAGCGGCATATGCAGCTCGTCCGGGAGATCATGCGTCTGCCCGCGATCAAGGTTGTGGAACATCCGGACATGTTCGTGCGTCTTTCTGAGTACACGATGGATGACTTCGACTACATCATCGAAATCCGCCGTGATGAAAATGAAGAAATCACTTACGAGATACTGGAAGAAAACGACAGGATGTCGAGCCGGAGCGGGATGGATTTCGGATTCAATATTTGATAGGAAGGTGTTTTGGTTGTCCGAATTGGGCGCTCGGCTAAAACAGGCGAGAATGGAAAAAGGTTACTCGCTTGAAGATTTGCAGGAAATCACTAAAATACAGAAGCGTTATCTTGCCGCAATCGAGGAGGGCAAGTTCGGCATCATGCCCGGCACTTTCTACGTTCGGGCGTTTATCAAGCAATACGCGGAAGCGGTCGGCCTGGAAGCGGACGAAATGCTGGCCATGTACAAAGCGGAGGCACCCGAGCCGCTCGTTACGGAAGGTTCGCCGGGCATGTCGGCCCCGGTGATGAGGCGCACGTCCATGAGGCGCGCGGGCAAGGCGGCAGAAATGATGCCGAAGATTATCCTCGCGCTTTTCATCGTGATGGCCGTCGGCATCGTCTGGTTCTTGAAGGCGAATCAGGCCGCAGACACGGACCCGGCCGAAGAAGTCAACGAAACCGAAAGCACCGTCCAGGTGGAACAGATCGGTCCTGAAGATGCCGAAAAAGCAGCCCCTGCCGAAGACGATGAATCCTCCGGAAAGGACGAATCCGCCGGGAAATCGGATGCCTCGGAGGAAGAGGAAGAATCCGAGGAGCCTGAAGCTGCGCTTACAGTTGACAGATCCGAGGGCGAAAACACCTTCTATAACCTTACAGGCACCGACAAGGCGAGCATCACACTGACCGGAAAAGGGCGCTCCTGGGTTTCCGTGACCGATAATTCCGGGAAACAGTACTTGAGCAAGAGCCTGGAGGACGGACAGAAAGAGACCATCGAGGCGGAAGGCATACAATGGCTGCGTTTCCGGATCGGCTATGTACCGGGTGTTGAAATCAGCGTGAACGGAAATCAGCTCGAATACGCGATTCCGGGGTCGGAGCGGGTGACCCAGAACATTATTATCCAGTTTGGTACTGCTCAATAGTCATCTCTAGGGATGACTTATTTTTTTTGAAAGGCGGAGTAATTCATGAATTTACCTAATAAGATCACCGTGGCAAGAGTCCTGCTCATCCCGGTGTTCATCCTCTTCATGCTTGTTGATTTCGGCATGGGCACCATCCGTGCAGGCGGTGTGGAACTACCGGTCGAGCACCTGATCGGCGGGCTTATTTTTGTGGTAGCGGCGCTGACCGACTGGTTCGACGGCCACTTGGCCCGCAAATACAATCTGGTCACGAACATGGGCAAATTCCTTGATCCTTTGGCCGACAAGCTGCTCGTATCCTCGGCCCTGATCATCCTTGTGGAGATGGGGTTTGCGCCTTCATGGGTCGTCATCATCATCATCAGCCGCGAATTCGCGGTGACCGGCCTGCGCCTGATCCTGGCCGGCGGTGGGGAAGTCGTGGCGGCGAACATGCTGGGGAAAATCAAAACGACCACACAGCTTCTTGCCACCATCTTCCTGCTGTTCCACAACATCTTCTTTGAAGCTGCCGGCATCCCGTTCGGTACGATCATGCTCTACATCGCGCTTCTCTTCACGGTCTGGTCCGGTTTGGACTACTTCTATAAAAACCGGCGTGTCCTGCTGGATTCTATGTAAGGGGGAATCAACTTGAAAGCCGAAATCATTGCCGTGGGATCCGAACTGCTTCTTGGGCAGATCAATAACACAAACGCCCGCTATCTTTCGGCAGGGCTTGCCGAACTCGGCATCAGCGTCCACTTCCATACTGTGGTCGGGGACAATCCCGGGCGGCTGGAGGAAGCAATCCGGATTGCAGAGTCACGGGCTGACCTGCTGATCTTTACAGGGGGGCTCGGCCCGACAAAGGATGATCTGACGAAGGAAACGATCGCCCGCCATGCCGGCGCCCGACTCGTCTATGATGATGAGGCGCTCGTATCAATCCGTGCCTGGTTTGACCGCATGGGCCGCGAAATGACGGATAACAACAAAAAGCAGGCACTCATTCTCGAAGGGGCGACGGTGCTGCAAAATCATCACGGCATGGCGCCGGGCATGCTGTTTGCTTCGGGCAGCCGCCACTATCTCCTTTTGCCGGGACCCCCGAAGGAAATGGAACCCATGTTCACTGTTCAGGCGAAACCGAATCTTGCGCGACTCGCCGGCTTCTCGGGCCCGATCGCTTCAAGGGTTTTCCGTTTCTACGGAATCGGGGAAGCGGAGCTGGAGCACCGGATGTCAGATCTGTTGGACAACCAGACGAATCCGACGCTTGCCCCGCTCGCTTCCGACGGCGAAGTGACGATCCGCGCGACTGCGAAGGCGAAAACCGTAGAGGAAGCGGCCGGGCTGCTGGACGGTGCGGAAGCGGAGATCCGCAAAATTGCCGGCCAGTATCTGTATGGTTATGATGAAGAGACGCTCGTTTCAAAAGCCGCCTCACTGCTGATCGGGAACGGCCTGACCATCTCCGCCGCGGAAAGTCTTACAGCCGGCCTATTCATGTCGGAACTCGCCGAACAGCCCGGCATCAGCGCCGCCCTTACCGGCGGTGTTGTGACTTATACAGCCGACTCAAAAAAAGAACAGCTGGGGATCCCGGCTGCACTCCTTGAAGAAAAGGGGGTCGTCAGCGAAGAGACGGCTTCCGCGATGGCGAAAGCTGTCCGCGAAAAGTTCGGCACCGATTACGGGGTCGGACTGACCGGGGCTGCCGGTCCGGATCCGCATGACGGCAAGCCGGGCGGCACTGTCTGGGTCGCCATCGCCTCCGGAGAAGAAATGAGGACACGGGAACTGCTGCTTTCGGGCATGCGGAACACCAATCGGATCAGGGCCGTGAAATCGGCGATGCATATGCTGATCCGGATGATCGGGGACACATCGGTCCGGGATAATTGAGATACAGAGGCGCCGCGAATTTGAATGTCGGCGCCTTTTGTCATGCCAAAATCCAAAAACGGGTTTTAAATACTGCTCAAATTTCAAATATGTCCTGCATGAAAATCGAATGGATGTTCGCTTTTTTCTTGTGTTTTTCTCAATAACCGAGTATAGTAGAGACAGAAAGAAAACCAGTATATACCCATGAGGAGGAACAAGTTTGAGCGATCGCAAAGCTGCATTGGATATGGCATTGAAACAGATTGAAAAACAATTCGGGAAAGGGTCCGTCATGAAACTGGGCGAAAAGACAGATCGTGAGATTTCGACGTCTTCGAGCGGTTCACTCACGCTCGATGCCGCGCTCGGCGTAGGCGGATACCCGCGCGGCCGGGTAATTGAAATTTACGGACCGGAAAGTTCGGGCAAGACGACGGTTGCGCTCCATGCCATCGCGGAAGCGCAGGCGGCGGGCGGACAAGCGGCATTCATCGATGCCGAGCACGCTCTCGACCCTGTCTACGCACAGAAGCTCGGCGTCAACATCGATGAACTCCTCCTTTCCCAGCCGGACACGGGGGAACAGGCGCTCGAAATCGCAGAAGCGCTTGTACGCAGCGGCGCGATCGATATTATCGTCATTGACTCCGTCGCGGCACTTGTGCCGAAAGCGGAAATCGAAGGCGAAATGGGAGATTCCCATGTCGGTCTCCAGGCCCGCCTCATGTCCCAGGCGCTCCGGAAGCTTTCCGGCGCGATCAATAAATCGAAAACAATCGCAATCTTCATCAACCAGATCCGTGAGAAAGTGGGCGTCATGTTCGGAAACCCGGAAACCACGCCGGGCGGCCGCGCGCTGAAGTTCTACAGTTCCGTGCGCCTTGAAGTCCGCCGTGCGGAGTCGATCAAGCAAGGCAATGACTTCGTAGGTAACCGCACAAGAATCAAGGTCGTCAAGAACAAGGTGGCCCCTCCGTTCCGTACGGCGGAAGTCGACATCATGTACGGAGAAGGAATTTCCAAGGAAGGTGAGATCATCGACCTTGGTGCAGAAAACGATGTTGTCCAGAAAAGCGGTTCCTGGTACTCATACAACGGCGAACGACTTGGCCAGGGCCGGGAAAATGCAAAACAGTTCCTGAAGGAAAACCCCGATATCCGCCAGGAAATCGCAGGAAAAATTCGTGAAGCCTATGGTCTGGACGGTCCCCAGGTTGCAATGGAGGAAGAAGAAGAGTCCGAGGACGAAATCTTCGACCTGCTCATCGACGAAGAAAAGTAAGAATACACCCGGTTTTGGACCGGTCCCGGCCGGCAGTGGCTCCCTCTTCTCCCCGGAGAAAAGCGGTGGCGCTGCCGGCTGTTTTCACTTGCGGAAAGAGAGGGGGGAAATGTTGGAAACCGTCCTTCTTCCCACCTTGACAGCGCTTTTTGCCGCCGGTACAATTAAAGATGGATAGATTTATCCAATGGCCATCATGATAGATTTTATGCAAGCACGGCATGAACAGCATGAATGTCCGGCCTGAAGCCGGAATGGTTTAACAGACGAATGAAAGCAGGGGGAGGTGACCTCAATGGTTGAAGTGATCATCTCCGCTTTGCTCGGACTCATCGTCGGTGCAGTTGTTGGCTTTTTTGCCTTAAAACAAGTGAACGATTCCAAAGTGACCGGTGCGAAGCAGTCTGCCGAATCCATCGTGGAAGAAGGCAGGCGCGAAGCGGAGGCACTGAAAAAAGAAGCGCTACTTGAAGCGAAAGATGAAACTCACAAACTACGGACAGAAGCCGAATCGGACATCCGGGACCGCCGCGCGGAACTCCAGCGGCAGGAAAGCCGGCTGTTGCAGAAGGAAGAGAATCTTGACCGCAAGGAGGATGCGCTGAACAAACGTGAAGCGGGTCTGGAGCGCAAGGAAGACGCTTTGGCCGAACGACAACAGCATATCGCACAGATGGAGAGCAAGGCGGAACAGCTCATGAGCGAACAGCAGACTGAGCTGGAACGCATATCGGCACTTACCCGGGAAGAAGCACGGAAGCTGATCCTTTCGGAAGTGGAAACAGAGCTTTCGACGGACATCGCCGTCATGACCAGGGAGGCCGAACTGCGGGCGAAAGAGGACTCAGACAAAAAGGCCCGTGAAATCCTGTCACTGGCGCTGCAGCGGTTTGCTGCCGACCATGTGGCGGAAACGACCGTATCGGTGGTCAATCTGCCAAACGATGAGATGAAGGGCCGGATCATCGGAAGAGAGGGACGGAATATCCGCACCTTGGAGACCCTGACCGGAATCGACCTGATCATCGACGATACACCGGAAGCGGTGATCCTGTCAGGCTTTGATCCGATCCGCCGCGAAATCGCACGGCTGGCTCTTGAGAAGCTGGTCCAGGACGGCCGGATCCACCCGGCCCGTATCGAAGAGATGGTGGAGAAGTCCCGCAAGGAAGTCGACGAGCAGATCCGCGAAGCGGGCGAGCAGACGACATTCGATCTCGGGATCCACAATCTCCACCCGGATCTCATCAAGATCATCGGACGCCTCAAGTACCGGACAAGCTATGGCCAGAACGTCCTGAAGCATTCGAAAGAAGTGGCTTATCTGTCGGGACTTCTCGCGGCCGAGCTCGGGTTCAAGGATTCTGACATCGCGCTTGCGCGGCGCGCGGGGCTGATGCATGACATCGGAAAGGCAATCGACCACGAGGTGGAAGGCAGCCACGTCGAGATCGGTGTAGAGCTTGCCACCAAGTACAAAGAGCATCCGGTCGTTATCAACAGCATCGCTTCCCACCACGGGGACACGGAGCCGACATCGGTCATCGCCATTCTTGTGGCCGCCGCCGACGCTCTGTCGGCAGCCCGTCCGGGTGCCAGGAGCGAGACGCTGGAGAACTATATCCGCCGTCTTGAAAAGCTCGAGGAAATCGCTGAAGACTACGATGGTGTCGAGAAGTCCTTCGCCATCCAGGCGGGACGGGAAGTCCGCATCATCGTACGTCCGGATCAGGTGGACGACATCACGGCCCACCGGCTTGCGCGGGATATCCGGAAACGGATCGAAAGCGAACTCGATTATCCGGGCCACATCAAAGTGACTGTCATCCGGGAGACCCGGGCGGTCGAATACGCAAAATAACAGCATGCACAGGCTTCCTGGGGAAATGTCCGGGAAGCCTTTTCCATTGCTGCAACAGGACGGAGAGAATAACAAGTGAAAATTCTGTTTATCGGAGATATTGTCGGCGAGCCGGGCATGGAAATGGTCCGGCGGACGCTGCCCGGACTGCGTAGAAAATATGCACCGGATGTGGTCATCGCCAACGGTGAAAACGCCGCATCGGGCAAGGGGCTGAGGCGCCAGGATTATGATGACCTCATCTTCGGGGGAGTGGACATCATCACAATGGGAAACCACACCTGGGACAAAAAAGAAATTTTCGACTTTATCGACGGGGCTGACGCGCTGATCAGGCCGGCAAATTTCTCGCCGGAAGCCCCTGGGCGCGGCATGACAACCATCTCAAAGGAGGCGGGCCTGCTGACGGTCATCAATCTTCATGGCCGGGCATTCATGCCTCCCCATGACGATCCGTTTGAAGCGGCAGACCAGCTGATCGCCCAGGCCAAGGCCGAGTCGCCTCTTGTATTTGTCGACTTCCATGCAGAAGCGACCAGTGAGAAAATTGCCATGGGTTGGCACCTGGATGGCCGTGCGACGGCCGTGGTCGGGACCCATACGCATGTCCAGACGGCGGATGAGAGGATTCTTCCGGGCGGGACCGCTTATCTGACGGACGCCGGAATGACCGGGCCTTACGACGGGATTCTCGGCATGAGAAAAGAAGAAGTGCTGTACCGCTTCCGCACCAACCTGCCGGCCCGATTTGAGGTGCCGAAAAAAGGCCGAACGCAACTCGGCGGATTTTTTGTGGAAGCGGATGCGGGCTCCGGGAAAGCAATCCGGTGCGAACGTATACTGATCAATGACGACCATCCGCTAAAGGGATGATCCGGCCATCCCGGCTCTGTGTTCATGCGCCATCTGCGCCCCGCATACAATAAGGCATGGAAGAGTCCGGTTCCATGAAAGCGGAAAAACAGGAGGGATAGGCATGGACTCATTGAAAGTATCTTCACGCTCCAATCCGAATTCTGTCGCAGGAGCACTCGTCGCGGTCATCCGGGAGAAAGGATATGCGGAAATGCAGGCTGTCGGGGCCGGAGCGCTCAACCAGGCCGTCAAGGCCGTCGCCATCGCAAGAGGATTTGTCGCACCAAGCGGCAATGACCTGACCTGCTCGCCGGCCTTTACCGATATCCTGATCGCGGGAGAGGAACGGACCGCGATGAAGCTGCTCGTGGAAAAAAGAAAACGATGAGTTGTCGGCCTCCCGTTGCGGGAGGCCGTTCGGTTTTGGGAGGCGGCTGTCAGGGCCGCCGAGATGTGTCAATGTGCCGACATTCGGGCGCCCGGCTTGTCTGGCCGCATCCAAGTTTCGTATAATGAGGGAAATCACCCGGCTCCGGCCGGCTAAAAATTGTCCGATTGCCGCCCCGGCAAACCAGCGGACGGCAGAAAAGGTGGATATGATGGAAAAGACATACACGAAACACGAGATCATTGAAAAGGCGAAAGAGCTAGCCGATATGATCGCCCGCACTGAGGAAGTGGACTTCTTCAAGCGCGCTGAAGCACAGATCAACGACAATCAGAAAATCCGGGAGAAGATTGCAAGCCTGAAGAGCCTCCAGAAACAGGCTGTCAACTTCCAGCAATACGGCAAGGAACGAGCATTCGGGCTCGTTGAAAATAAAATCGAGCAGATCGAGAAAGAAATCGACGAAGTGCCGATTGTCCAGGAGTTCAAACAATCTCAGATCGAAGTGAACCAATTGCTCCAGCTCGTCTCCAATACGATCGCCAACAATGTGACCAACCAGATCATCGAATCGACCGGGGGCGACTTGCTCCGCGGCGAGACCGGCTCCATGGTCCGCAATGCTCCCGGCGGCAAAAAATGACCGAAAGTCCGAAGGAAGAAATTCCTTTGGGCTTTTTTCACTTCCTGGGCGTATGTTGCATAGGATGGAAGTGAACCGAAGAAGGAGGGTTGACCCTGAAAAACTTACGGCAAATTGTCACGAAAGCGGTAGTTGCCAAAGGAAAGAAGAGATCGGAGTCGACGGAGGTGCTCCGGCCGCCGAATAAGCCGTCGGGCATCCTGGGCTGCTGGATCATCAACCACACCCATCAGTCCAAAAAGTATGGGAAGTATGTAGAGGTGTACGGCAAGTTCGACATCAACGTCTGGTATTCCCATCACGATCATTCCAAGACGTCAGTTTACACGGAAACGATCAGCTACAAGGACCGTGTCCGCCTCCACTATCGTGACGGCGCGACCGGCGGCCCGGAAGATGTGTACATCAAGGTCATCCAGCAGCCGAACTGCACCGAAGCGGTCATCACCAAGTGCGGAGAAAAATTCAGCGTTTCGGTCGAGCGTGAACTCCTTGCCGAGGTGGTTGGGGAGACGAAGGTGTGCGTGCAGGTCCATCCGCATGATTTCGAGGAAGAATGGCGTTTTGACGATGAGAGTTCTTCTTCTTCTTCTTCTTCTTCAAGTGGGCATGGGGACGGCAAAGGTTATAAAAAAGACTTTGGTGACCACAAAGGCGGGTCAGACAAGGATTCCAGTTCGCTTTAAGAGGCCGGGGAGCTTCCCCGGCTTTTTCTGTTGTGCGCGGTGTCTGATATAATTGAAGGAATACTGAGGTTTACGGGAGTTGTGGCAACGATGGCAGTGAAAACATTGACACCTATGATGAGACAATATTTGGAGATCAAAGAAGACTATAAGGACGCCTTCCTGTTTTTCAGGCTCGGGGATTTTTACGAGATGTTTTTCGAGGATGCGCTCAACGCGTCACAGATTCTCGAAATCACCCTGACTTCCAGGGATGGAGGCCAGAATGGAAAGATTCCGATGTGCGGGGTTCCGTACCATTCATCCGCGGGATATATCGAGACACTTGTCCGGAAAGGATATAAGGTCGCGATTTGCGAGCAGACGGAAGATCCTGCGCTGGCCAAGGGCATTGTCAGGCGGGAGGTCATACAGCTGATCACGCCGGGAACGCTGACTGAGGGCCGGACAATCGGAGAAAAGTCGAATGTCTACATTGGCTCTGCGGGAAGGACGGGTGACGGAGATTACGCCCTTGTGCGCATCGACCTGTCGACCGGAGAGGGGACGGCGACCTATGGGGGGCGCGATCCGAAATCGCTCATATCGGAAGCGGAAGCTCTCCAGATCCGGGAGATCGTCGTTCCGGATGAGCTGTATCTGGACCTGCACGAGCAGGCGCAGGCCCGGTCCATTCTGCTCTCCATCGAAAACGAGGAAGCGGATCAGGACTGGGAGGCGTCACTCACCGGTTCTTGTCCTGCGCCGATCCGACCTTCCGCCGCCCGGCTGCTCCGTTATCTCGAGCGCACTCAAAAGCGGGCGCTGACCCATCTTCAGCCCATCGTCTACCGGGAGCGGAACTCTGTTCTCTTGATCGATCCCAATTCCAGGAGGAACCTGGAGCTGGTCCAATCAATCCGGGGCGGGGGTGAAAAAGGCTCGCTTTTCTGGCTGCTGGATGAAACGGTCACGGCCATGGGCGGCAGGAAACTCAAGCAGTGGATCCATGAACCGCTGGCCGACAGGGCCGCCATTCTGGAACGGACCGAAGCGGTCGAAGAACTGATCGAGGACTTTTTCGTGCGCGGAGAAGTCCGGGAACTGCTTAAGGGTGTCTATGATATCGAACGGCTTGCGGGAAAGGTGGCGCTCGGCAATGCAACCGGCCGCGAACTGGCTCAACTGCGCCGGTCCCTTTCCCAGGCAGCGCCGATCCGCGGTTCACTTGGGGCTTCCGGGGGAGAAAAGCTGAACGGAATGGCGGAGGCGATCAATCCGTGCGCCGATGTCCTCGCCATTCTCGAACGGGCAATTACGGATGATCCTCCGATCAGCAACAAGGAAGGCGGAGTGATCCGGGAAGGGTATCATGCCCGGCTGGACGAACTTCGGGATGCATCCAGGAACGGCAAGGACTGGATCGCCGCGCTGGAAGCTGAAGAACGCCGTAAATCCGGCATCAAATCGCTTAAAGTCGGATACAACAGGGTATTCGGATACTATATCGAGGTGACCAAGTCGAATGTGCACCTGGTGGACCAGGAACGCTACGAACGGAAGCAGACGCTTGCCAATGCGGAGCGGTACATTACACCGGAACTGAAGGAAAAGGAAGCCATCATCCTGAATGCCGACGAAGAGGCGCTTCTTCTCGAAACGGAACTGTTCCAGGCGGTGAGGGATGAGGTGAAACGCCATATCCCTGAGATCCAGTCCTTGGCTGACCGGCTCAGCACGTTGGACGTTCTGACCGCGTTTGCGGAAGTATCGGAGAAATACCGGTTTGTGAAGCCTGTATTTAACGAGGGACGTGGGATGAACATCATCGGAGGCAGGCATCCGGTCGTGGAAAAGATGCTGGATGACGGCACTTACGTTCCGAACGATTGTGTTCTGGATGAAGGATCGAACATGTTGCTGATCACGGGACCGAACATGTCAGGAAAAAGTACATACATGAGGCAGGTCGCACTGACAGTCATTATGGCGCAGATCGGCTGTTTTGTTCCGGCGGACAGGGCAGAACTTCCTGTGACCGATCAGATCTTCACGCGCATCGGCGCGGCGGACGATCTGGCCGGAGGACAAAGCACATTCATGGTCGAGATGATGGAATCGCGGCTTGCGCTCGCGAATGCGACGCCGGACAGCCTGCTTCTCTTTGACGAGATCGGCAGGGGAACGTCAACTTACGATGGGATGGCGCTCGCACAGGCCATGATGGAACATATTCATGATAATATTGGGGCCAATACGCTGTTCTCCACGCATTACCATGAACTGACAGAGCTTTCCGATACGCTCGGCCGGCTGAAAAACGTTCACGTGGCTGCAGCCGAGCAAAATGGCCGTGTCATTTTTCTTCACAAAGTAAAGGACGGGGCGGCAGACAAAAGCTACGGAATTCAGGTGGCGGAGCTCGCCGGGCTCCCGGAAAGCGTCATCCGCCGTGCGGATGAGCTGCTCGGTGAATTCGAAGCGGAGCGGCCGGCCGCTGAACCTCTCACGGAACCGGAAGGGCAACTGTCGTTGTTTGATGAAGTAGGGGAAGAAGTGGACCCGACCACGGCGGGCAGGGCCCATTCCAGTCTTGCAAGTGAAATCGAAGAGCTGGATCTTCTCCGCATGACGCCGATGGATGTCTTCCAGTGGATCCACGGTATGCAGGAACGACTTAAACGGAACGGAAGGTGATCGGATGGGACAAATCGTTCTGATGGATGAACCGCTGTCCAACAAAATTGCAGCCGGCGAGGTGGTGGAGCGTCCGGCATCCGTTGTGAAGGAATTGGTGGAAAATGCAATTGATGCCGGGGGGACATCCGTCGAGGTGAGGCTGGAGGAAGCCGGGCTTTCTTCTATACGCGTGACCGACAACGGCAAGGGCATGGATACGGATGATGCCCTGCTCTGTTTTTCACGCCATGCGACAAGCAAGATTGGCAACGAACACGATCTGTTCCGAATCCGGACGCTTGGCTTCCGGGGGGAGGCGCTCGCCAGTATTGCTGCAGTTTCGAAAGTGGATATGCAGACATCCGACGGTGTATCCGGCGGATGCAGGATCCGCATCGAAGGAACACGCCTTGTCACGCAGGAGCCGGCCGCCTACAGGAAAGGGACGGACATCACCGTGTCACAGCTGTTTTTCAATACACCGGCCAGGCTAAAGTACATGAAAACGATCCAGACCGAACTGGGCCATTCCATCGACTACATGAACCGCGCAGCACTCAGCCACCCGGATATCGCGTTCCGTCTGATCCATAACGGCCAGGAGCATCTGCGCACCTCCGGAAGCGGAAATCTTCTCAAAGTCATTTCGGATATTTATGGGCCGGGGACCGCCCGGAAAATGCTCCCATTCAGCGGCGAGTCTGCAGACTATGCAGTGGCCGGCTATTGCGCGCTCCCGGAAATCACCCGTGCTTCGAAAAACTATATGACCGTACTTGTAAACGGCCGCTGGGTCAAAAACTATGCGATTACACAAGCGGTTATTGACGCCTATCACACTTATCTGCCGATCGGGCGGTATCCGATCGCGGTGATCGATATCAAGGGCGATCCTTACTTGACGGATGTGAATGTCCATCCTGCCAAACAGCAAATCCGGCTGAGCAAGGAGGCGGAGCTATGCGCCCTGATCCGGGACGCGGTCCGCAGGGCGGTTTCCGGTGCGATCGGGGCACCGGCCGCCAAACCCCCGAAAGAAATGCGGCCGGAAACGGAACAGACTTCGCTTTGGCACCAGCAGGAAAGGGAACGCAGGATTGTGCCGGAAGCCGCCAACACCGTTTACCGTCCGGCTTCGCATATTCTGGAAGCCCGCCCGGTGCACGGGAAGACCCCGGAAGCGGAGGGAGAGGCTTGGAGCGGTTTGCCGCTATCTGCAGCAGAGGGCGGAATTCACGATGATATGCCACGTGTGCACCATGCTGCCCAGTTGGTCGCCGACCCTCCTTCCCGTGAAGAAGAAATGGACCCCCGGGGCACCGTTCGCGTTCCTTCAACGGGGGAACAGCATCCGGAGGAAGCATCAGCCAGAAAAGTTCCGTTCGGAGAGCTGGAGATTGTCGGACAGATCCACGGGACATATATCGTCGCCCAAAGCACAGACGGATTTTACCTGGTGGACCAGCATGCCGCCCAGGAACGGATCAAATATGAATATTTCCGTGAGAAAGTCAAGCGGGCGGACGCCAATGAACGGCAGACACTCATGATTCCGTTGACGTTCCACTATCCGCCCGACGACATGGAAAGGATCCGGGAGCTGCGCGGCACCCTGGCGTCCGTCGGTGTGGAAATGGAGGAGTTCGGAAGCCGGACGTTCGTCGTCCGTGAACATCCCGCCTGGTTCCCCGCAGGCTCTGAAGAGGAAATCATCGATGCGCTTGTGGAACAGGCGCTGACAGAAAGAAGGGCGGATATCGGCAAGTTGCTTGAAGAGACGGCGATTCTCATGAGCTGCAAGCGGTCGATCAAGGCTAACCATTACCTGACACGGGCGGACATGGAGCGGCTTCTGCATGACCTCGGAAAAGCGGAGAGTCCGTACACCTGCCCTCATGGCCGGCCGGTCATCATCCACTTCTCCACATATGAAATCGAGAAAATGTTCAAACGCGTGATGTAACTCGAAAGGGGAGAGCCACTTGGAAACTTACATTCTTTCAATCGACCAGGGAACGACCAGTTCACGTGCCATTCTGTTTGACCGGGAAGGGCGGGTGGTCCATTCCGCCCAGCAAGAGTTCAGGCAGTATTTTCCGAAGCCGGGCTGGGTGGAACACGATGCCAATGAAATCTGGGGATCGGTCCTTTCCTGCATTGCTGCAGTGTTGACCGAAAGCGGGACGAGCCATGAACAAATCGGGGCAATCGGCATCACGAACCAGCGGGAAACCACTGTTGTCTGGGACCGGAAAACCGGCCGTCCGGTCCACCATGCCATCGTCTGGCAATCCCGCCAGACGCAACCGATCATCAATGGACTGAAGGAATCGGGGCATGAAGAGCTGTTCAGGAAAAAGACCGGGCTGGTGCTGGATCCCTACTTTTCCGGGACAAAAGTCAAGTGGATCCTGGATCGGGTCGAGGGTGCCAGAGAAAAGGCGGAGTCGGGGGAATTGCTTTTCGGCACGATCGACAGCTTTCTGATCTACAAGCTTTCCGGCGGCAAAGTCCATGTGACCGATGTGACGAATGCCTCCAGAACGCTTCTCTTCAATATTCATGACATGAAGTGGGATGAGGAACTGTGCGGTATCCTCGAAATCCCCCTGAAAATGCTTCCGGAAGTGAGGCCCTCATCTGAAGTATATGCCCATACGGACCCGTCCGTCTTTTTCGGAGGGAAGGTGCCGGTCGGCGGAGCGGCCGGCGACCAGCAGGCCGCCCTGTTCGGACAGGCCTGCTTTGAAGTAGGCATGGCGAAAAACACATATGGCACCGGTTGCTTTATGTTGATCAATACAGGCAACCGGCCGACCGATTCCCGACACGGCCTCCTGACAACCGTCGCCTGGGACATCGGGGAGGGTCCGGTCTACGCCCTGGAAGGCAGCGTGTTTGTAGCAGGCTCCGCCATCCAATGGCTGCGTGATGGCTTACGGATGCTCCGGAAGGCAAAAGACAGCGAGCAGTATGCCGTGCGGGTAAATTCTACGGACGGCGTCTATGTGGTTCCTGCGTTTGTCGGGCTCGGGACACCGTACTGGGACCCCGACGCTCGCGGAGCCATCTTCGGCCTGACAAGAGGGACGGAGAAGGAGCATTTTATCCGCGCGACTTTGGAATCGCTCGCTTACCAGACAAAGGACGTCCTGGATGCCATGGAGAAAGATGCGGGCATTCCGGTCAAGCACCTCCGCGCAGACGGCGGTGCCGTGGAAAACAGCTTCCTTATGCAATTCCAGAGTGATATTCTTCAGTCGGAAGTGGAACTTTCAGAACTCAGCGAAACGACCGCGCTCGGCGCCGCCTATCTGGCAGGACTATCGACCGGATTTTACAAGGACTGTAATGAGATTTCTTCCATGTGGAGGTCCAGGAAACGGTATTCTCCGGAGATGGACCCATCAGAGCGAGACCGTTTGTATGCGGGGTGGAAAAAAGCGGTGGAAGCGACGCGTTCGTTTAGAATGTGAAGGGAGTGGCAACCATGTTTTCGACATTGCTCAGACCGAAAATGAAACAGCATGCCTCCAGGTTCCGTTTTGAACTTCTCGTCATCGGCGGCGGCATCACCGGTGCGGGCATCGCGCTGGACGCCGTCACCCGGGGGATGTCCGTCCTGCTCGTTGACATGCAGGATTTCGCTGAAGGAACATCAAGCAGATCGACAAAACTGATCCACGGAGGTCTCCGCTATCTGAAGCAGATGGACCTGAAGATTGTGGCGGAGACCGGACGCGAACGGAAAGTTGTGTATGAGAACGCTCCCCATGTGACGGAGCCGGAAAGGATGCTTCTGCCGTTCCATAAGGGCGGCACGTTCGGACCGTTTATGACATCCGCAGGGCTTGCGGTGTATGACCGGCTGGCCGGCGTCGAAAAAGTCGAGCGCCGGACGATGCTGTCACCGGAAGAAACCCTCCGGCTGGAACCGCTTCTCAAGCGGGATGGTCTTCTGGGGGGTGGCCACTATGTGGAATACCGTACGGATGATGCCCGACTGACCATCGAAGTACTTAAAAAAGCTGCGGAGAAAGGTGCGCTCTGCCTGAACCACTGCCGGGCGGAGGAACTGCTTTATGACAAGGAAGGCAAAGTCGCCGGTGCCTTCCTCCGGGATCGGCTGGATGGCAGCCGGATCCGCGTGGACGCTGACCACGTCATCAATGCCGCCGGTCCGTGGGTGGATGAAGTAAGAAGCCTGGATGCCTTCGATAACGACAAGCATCTCAAGCTTTCAAAGGGAAGCCATATCGTCATCAGCCAATCCCGTTTCCCATTAAGGCAGGCCGTCTATTTTGACAGCCCTGACGGCAGGATGATTTTTGCCATTCCGAGAGACGGTAAAGCCTATGTCGGCACGACCGATACGTTTTATGATGGAGATCCGGAAGATGTTGCGGCAACGGACGAAGATGTGGAGTACTTGCTGAACGCGGCGAACGGCATGTTCCCGGGACTCCTTCTGTCCAGGGCAGATGTGGAGTCCACCTGGGCAGGTGTCCGGCCGCTGATCCATGAAGAAGGCAAAGATCCTTCAGAAATTTCCCGAAAGGATGAAATCTGGGAATCTGAATCAGGCCTTCTCACAATGGCCGGCGGCAAGCTGACCGGTTACCGGAAAATGGCCGAAGATGCCGTAGACCGGATTGTCCGGCGTTCGAAAAATCGCGCGTACGGCCCCTGCGTCACTAAAGCGCTCCGTTTGTCGGGTGGTGAGTTTGGCGATCCCGGCGAGCTGGATGCCTTTATCGAAGGCAAGGCAAAAGAAGCGGAATTATATGGCCTTACACGCAAGGAAGGACGGGAAATTGCCGCTTTCTACGGAACAAATGCCGATTTGGTGTTCCGGTTTGCACACACAGCGGGCGATGGCGCCGGACTCTCGGCTGCTGTCAGGGGCAGAGTCCTTTACGCCATACACGAGGAAATGGCGGCCACTCCTGCCGATTTTCTAGTCAGGAGAACCGGCTGGTTGTTTTTTGATGCCGGGAGGGTGCGCGAAGAAGGAAAGAAAATCACGGATTATATGACGGAACTGCTTTTCTTGTCACCGGAAGAAAAAGCAAGGATGTCAGAAGAACTCGACCATGCCATCAGTGAGGCGGCGGGTCAGTAAGGAGGGTGATCGGTTGGAAAGGATAACCATGCATATGACCGACGGCCACATGGTCAGCGCTTTTCTGGCAGAGCCGGAAGGGCCGCCGAAAGGTCATGTTCATTTGCTTCATGGGATGGCGGAACACATCGGCCGCTACGAAGAGTTTGCCGGGGCGCTTAATCAGGCAGGCTTTATCGTAAGCGGACATGATCACAGAGGTCATGGTAATACGGTCAGGCTGAATGGGACCAGGGGTTACTTCGCCGATGAAGACGGGTTTGAGCGGGTGGTGCAGGACGTCCATGAAGTGACTTCCCTCCTGCGGGCCAGCCATCCCTCCCCCTCGTTCACAATCTTCGGCCACAGCATGGGGTCATTTGTAGCAAGACGATACTCCCAGCGCTATGGGCATCTCTTGGACCGGGCAATCTTCATGGGGTCGGGAGACCATCCCGGACCTGCCATCAGGGCAGGCCGCATCATCGCCTCCCGATATGCTGCCGCAGGGATGAAAAAAGAGCCGAATCAGCTGCTGAACTCCCTGACATTCGGCCGCTTCAATCTTCAATTTCCGGACGCAGTGACACCGTTTGACTGGCTGAATGAAGACCAGGATGCAATCAAGGAGTATCTGGATGACGAAGACTCGGGATTCGTCTCAACCACCGGTTTTTTCGCCGACCTGTTCGATGGCCTTGACCTGATCCACGACGACCGTGAAATCCGCAGGACACCCGCCGATCTTCCGATTCTTATGATCTCAGGTTCTGAGGATCCTGTAGGAAAGAACGGAGCTGGAATTTGGACTGTCGCCCGACAGTACGCGGAAAATGGGGTCAGTAATATCACCGTTTACTTGGTGGAAGGTGGCCGGCATGAAATTCTCTTTTCCCCGAAAAAGGGCCGTATCACCGGGTTCATCACGGAGTGGCTGGAGTCATGAGCGGAAATGGACCTGAAGTGGTCGCAATTGTCGGACCGACTGCGTCGGGCAAGACCGACTTGAGCGTCAGTCTCGCCGAAGCAACTGGCGGGGAAGTCATCAATGGCGATGCGTTCCAAGTATACCGCGGCCTGGATATCGGTACCGCAAAGATTGCGCCGGATGAGATGCGGGGTGTGCCGCACCATTTGTTTGATATTCTCGGGCCGGGGGATGAGTTCTCGGTTGCCGACTACCAGCGGCTCGTCAGGGAGAAGATAGCAGAGATCCGCTCCAGGGGAAGGTTGCCGATCATCACAGGAGGCACGGGGCTGTATGTGCAGTCGGTCCTGTATGATTACCGTTTTACTGAGCAAAAGGAAGACCCCGAACTCAGGCGGAGCCTTGAGCGGATGCTGCGGGAAAAGGGACCGGAAAATCTCCATGACTTGCTGAAAAAGCGCGACCCGGTATCGGCTGCGGAGATTCATCCGAATAACACACGCAGGGTGATGCGGGCGCTCGAGATCGCGGCATTGACCGGAAAAACGAAAAAGGAAACAGAGGGAAAGGACGGTGCCGCACCGCTTTACAACCATCTTCTGGTCGGTCTTGAACTTGACCGGAGCGTTCTCTATGAACGGATCAACCGCAGGGTGGACCTGATGGTGGAAGCCGGATGGATCGAGGAAGTCCGCAGCCTGGTGGATGCCGGTTTCGGCGAGAACCAATCCATGAAGGCAATCGGTTACCGTGAGATTGAGGCCTATTTGGGAGGCGGGGTGGACTTGGAACAGGCCCTGGAGCTGATCAAGCGAAACACCAGGCGCTTTGCCAAGCGGCAGTTCACCTATTTCCGGAACAAGCTGGACGTGCACTGGCTGGATGCTCTGGAAGGGACCCGTCAGAATACGCAAAAAATACTCGGATTCATGAAGGATTTTGGGCCGCCGGAACGGAATACATAACATAGGGCCCATGCCGACACCGCGGCAACAACGCCGTGACAACGGCGACTGTGCCCAAAAAGCGCAAGCGTTGGGCAATATAAAGAGAGAGCGGAGGAATAGGTGCGATGAAGACGGCAAACATTCAGGATACATTCCTGAACCAGATCCGTAAAAACGGAGTTTATGTAACCGTGTTCCTGACCAATGGTTTCCAGCTGAAGGGACAGGTGAAATCGTATGACAATTTCACTGTGCTGCTTGAAACGGACGGGAAGCAGCAACTGATCTATAAGCATGCGATTTCCACGTTTGTCCCCGCACGGCCGGTGAACCTCGCCCCAAAGGAAGAACAGGCAGAAGAAACAGTGTGAATACAGACGGGTTGCCGGGAAGCAGACAGTTCGTGCTTCCCGGCAACCCGTCTGTTGTTTTGTTGCACCTGAATGCTTCGGGAGTGTCCGGGATGCAGGATGCCGACATTGCGGTATACTTGTAGATGACTATGCAACAGAGAGGACAGGGTTTTATGGCTGACACCATGAATCACACAGAACAGATCGCGATTTGGAGAAAGGAGGCAGAAAATAAAATTGCCCCTTTCCTGAAGCACATTGACGAAGTGGCGCTCGCCAACCAGGCGAAGGTGCTCGCTGCGTTCAAGGAGAACCGGGTATCTGACCACCATATGAATCCGTCGACGGGATATGGATACGACGATGAAGGCAGGGATGTTTTGGAGCGGGTCTATGCGACGGCGTTCGGTGCAGAAGCGGCATTGGTCCGGAATCAGATCATTTCCGGGACCCATGCCATTTCCACCGCACTCTTCGGTGTGCTCCGTCCGGGTGACGAATTGCTTTATATCACGGGTGAACCGTACGACACACTTGCATCCATTGTTTCAGGCCCTGAAGGCAAAGACACGGGAGCCTTGAGCGATTTCGGGATCTCATACCGCCACATCAATCTGAATGATGACGGCACGGTCGATTTCAAGGCTGTGCGCGCGGCCGTGACAGAAAAGACGAAGATGATCGGAATCCAGCGCTCGAAAGGGTATTCGCTCCGCCCAAGCTTTACCGTCGGGCAGATCGGTGAAATGGTCCGGAAGGTGAGGGAATTCGCTCCCCATGCCGTCATCTTCACCGACAACTGCTACGGGGAATTCGTCGAAACAACCGAACCGACCGAGGTGGGGGTCGACCTGATGGCGGGCTCCCTCATCAAAAACCCGGGCGGCGGCCTTGCCAAAACAGGCGGATATCTGGCCGGACGGGCAGACCTGATCGAAAAATGTGCTTACCGGATGACTTCACCGGGTATAGGAGCAGAAGCGGGTGCTTCTCTCGGGACGCTCCCAGATATGTATCAAGGCTTTTTCCTGGCACCTCATGTGACGGCCCAGGCTGTAAAAGGTGCGATTTTCACATCGGCGATCCTTGAGGCTGCAGGCATGACGACTTCACCGCATTATTCCGAAGACCGCACAGACCTGATCCAATCGGTGTCATTTAATGACGCGGCACAGATGATCCGGTTCTGCGGGGAAATCCAGGCGAATTCACCGGTTAACGCGCATTTTGCGCCCGAGCCGTCTTATATGCCGGGTTATGAGGATGACGTCATTATGGCGGCCGGCACCTTTGTGCAAGGTTCAAGTATTGAACTGACGGCCGACGGTCCGATCCGTCCGCCGTATACCGCTTATATCCAGGGAGGTCTTACATACGAACATGTACAGATCGCGATTCTTGGTGCGCTCGGCTCGCTGATGAGGGAAGGCCTTCTCAAAAATTGAAAGGATGGTAACGTGGCCAAAATAACAAAGGAAGACATTAAAAACGACATACAAAAACAGAATGTGAATTTTATCCGACTGCAATTTACGGACATCCTCGGGACAGTGAAGAACGTTGAAATCCCGGTGTCCCAGATTGACAAGGCGCTGGACAACAAAATGATGTTTGACGGATCGTCGATCGAAGGGTTTGTCCGGATCGAGGAGTCTGACATGTATCTCGTGCCGGACATGGACACTTGGACAGTTTTCCAGTGGGACACAGGCTCCGGAAAAGTCGCCCGGCTGATCTGCGATGTCCACCGTGCGGACGGCACGCCTTTTGAAGGGGATCCGCGAAGCAACTTAAAACGTGTGCTCAAAGAGATGGAGGAGCTCGGATTTACCAAGTTCAATATCGGGCCGGAGCCGGAATTCTTTCTTTTTAAGCTCGATATGAACGGCGAGCCGAGCCTTGAGCTGAACGATTATGGCGGTTACTTCGACCTCGCACCGACCGATCTTGGCGAGAACTGCCGCAGGGACATCGTTCTCGAATTGGAAGCGCTCGGCTTTGAAATCGAGGCTTCCCATCACGAGAACGCCCCGGGCCAGCACGAAATTGATTTCAAGTACGCGGATGCCATCCGTGCGTGCGACAATATCCAGACATTCAAGCTTGTCGTCAAGACAATCGCCCGCAAGCATGGCCTTCATGCTACCTTCATGCCAAAGCCGCTGTTCGGAGTGGCCGGTTCGGGCATGCACGTCAATATGTCGCTCTTCAAGGAAAGCGAAAACGTCTTCGAAGATCCGGACGGAGAAGAGGGACTGAGCCGTGTCGCTTATCAGTTCATGGCAGGCCTGCTTCAGCACGCGCACGGATTCACGGCCATTGCCAACCCGACTGTCAACTCCTACAAGCGCCTGGTGCCGGGCTATGAGGCACCGGTCTACGTCGCCTGGTCGGGGACAAACCGGAGCCCGCTGATCCGCATCCCGACTTCCCGTGGGCTGAGCACGCGCATTGAAGTGCGTTCGGTCGATCCCGCGGCGAATCCGTATATGGCGATGGCGGTCCTGCTCGGAGCTGGTCTCGAAGGCATCCGGAGCGGCATGGAACCGCCGGAGTCGGTCGACCAGAACATCTATGAGATGAGCCTCCGGGAACGCAGGAGCATGGGCATCGAGGATTTGCCGGCGAGTCTGAAGGAAGCGCTTGACGCACTTGCGGATGACGAAGTGATCCAGCGCGCCCTAGGAAAGCATATTTATAAAAACTTCATGGACACGAAAGAGGCGGAGTGGAATATGTTCCGCACGACTGTCCATCCATGGGAACGGGAGCAGTACATGAAAATGTACTGACGATCAGGCAAAGGGAGCGCAGCAGGCGATGCTGCGCTCCCTTTCCGATTGATAGATTTTCCAATGCCACCATGACTGTTCCCGGCTCAGTTCTAAAAATCACGCTTTGTCCTTTCTGCAAAGGTGATGGCGGTCGGTGTGTTTCCGCACTCAACAGATTCACCATCTGTTTTCCGGCCTGCCGTTGCCGTTTTATATGAATCTCAGGGAGCAAAAAAGAAAAAACGCTTGCCAAAAAAACAGACACAGCCTGCAGTGATTTTCCCTGCAGGCTGTGTATTTTAATGCTGTTTACTGGACGTGGCGATATACACCGACCACTTTTCCGAGGATGGACACCTGGTCGACAATAATCGGGTCCATCGAGGCGTTCTCCGGCTGGAGACGGAAATGTCCGTCCTCCTTGAAGAAGCGCTTGACGGTCGCTTCATCCTCTTCTGTCATCGCGACGACGATTTCGCCGTTGTTGGCGGTGCTCTGCTGGCGGACGACGACGTAGTCGCCGTTCAGGATGCCGGCTTCGATCATGGATTCACCCATGATCTCCAGCATGAAGAGCTGGTCATCCGAGCTGCCGTACTGGTCGGGGAGAGGAAAGTACTCTTCGATATTTTCGACAGCCGTGATCGGTTGACCGGCCGTGACCTTTCCGACAATCGGCACTTGGAGGACACTTGCTTTCGGAATGGTGTCGCCGGCCTCCAAAATCTCGATCGCGCGCGGCTTGGTCGGATCCCTGCGGATGAGCCCCTTGTTTTCCAAGCGTGCCAGGTGGCCGTGGACCGTCGAGCTGGAAGCGAGCCCGACTGCTTCACCAATCTCCCGGACAGAAGGCGGATAGCCTTTTGCCCTGACCTCTTCCTTGATGAAAGTCAGAATCGCTTCCTGCCTCTTCGACATTTTCTTCAAACGGATTCACCTCTTCTTTTCACGTTTTCTGATTGGTTCAAGTATATCAGCCGTCTCAATGAAATGCAAACATAGGTTCGAGAAAATGTCTTGACAAAAACGTTTGTTCGCCTTATGATGTGAATAACATGCGAACAGACATTCGAATTTTTGAGGAGGGCCTGGCATGATCATCATCCGTAATTATTCCTACATTATATTTCTCTTTGTAATCGCTGTTGTATCAGTAGCAATGCTTCCGGGACAGGAGGAAACCGAGCCGTTGCATACCGCTGAAATCCGGGTGAATCATGGGGACACCTTGTTCGCCCTCCATCAGGGAGCCGGCACTACACTTCCGGCCGACTTATGGATAGAAGAAGTGATTAAACTGAACAACAAAAAAGACTCTACCATCCTGGCAGGGGAGACGCTGCTCATCCCCTCAAAAGTCAACTATTCGGATGATATCCAGCTGGCCGGTGAGGAAGAGTGAAGCCTGCGCGCACATGTGCCATCTACTGCCGGGTAAGCACAGAAAAAGAGACCCAGGACATGTCGCTGGAGCGGCAGGAGGAAGAGCTGAGCGCATTCGCCGATGAGCTGGGCCTTTCCGTGACAGGCGTCTTCTCGGACCGGCACAGCGGCTATGACATGGATCGAGACGGCCTGCTGGACCTGATCGACTACGTCAGGGAAGGGTCGGCAGATATCGTCCTCGTCCAAGATGAAACCCGTCTCGGCCGGGGAAACGCCCGCGTGGCAGTACTTCATCTCCTTCAGAAAGCAGGAGCCTCCACCTATACCTATACAGACAAGGGACCTGTTGCCCTGAACGAGATGGATACGATGCTTCTGGATATTCTTGCGATCGTCGAGGAATATCAAAGGAAGATGCATAACGCAAAAATCCGGCGTGGCATGCGCCGTGCGGTGGAGAAAGGGTACCGGCCTGAACGGAACCTGAAAAAACGGGGTAATCCCGAAGGCCGCGAGCGGATTGATGTTCCGCTTGCGGAGATCGTAAGCCTCCGGCAGAAAGGGCTGACTTTCGAGGAAATTGCTTCGACGCTGAGAGGACTGGGCCATGACGTCAGCAAAGCGACGGTGCACCGGCGTTACAGAGAATATGCAGAAACCCCAAAGACGAGCGAATGAGTTGCGCTCGTCTCTTTTTTTTCTTATCTTTAGGTGAAATGGAAAGGGGAGATTTCATGCTTTCACCCGAAAAGCTCGCCCGGATCAATGAACTGGCGAAAAAGAAGAAAACGGTCGGACTGACGTTGGAAGAAGCGAAAGAACAAACCTCACTCCGCAAGGAATACTTGGAGACTTTCCGCTCCAATATGAAGAAGACGATCGAGAACGTCACGGTCATCGACCCGGAGGGCAATGATATTACTCCGGACAAAGTGAAACGGCTCAGATCCAACAAATTCCCGAACTGAGCCCGATGAAGACGTAATCCGGTTGTAAAGAATGCCGGGCTCGTCTACACTTAAAAAGGTTTAACTATTTGTTCGTGAAAGGATGTCGAAAGATGGCGAATCATGCCGATGCACTTGCAATCACCACGATCCGGACTCTGTCCATCGATGCAATCGAGAAAGCCAACTCCGGCCACCCGGGTCTTCCGATGGGCGCCGCTCCGATGGCTTACACTCTTTGGACAAAACATATGAAGCACAACCCGTCGAATCCTCAGTGGTTCAACAGGGACCGCTTTGTCCTCTCCGCGGGACACGGGTCGATGCTCCTTTATTCCCTGCTCCATCTTGGGGGCTACGATCTGCCGATGGATGAGATCAAAAACTTCCGCCAGTGGGGTTCCAAGACACCAGGCCACCCGGAATACGGCCATACTGACGGCGTGGAAGCGACTACGGGACCGCTTGGCCAGGGAATTGGCATGGCAGTGGGCATGGCGATGGCAGAACGCCATCTTGCTGCAACCTACAACAAGGACGGCCATGAGGTTGTCGACCATTATACGTACGCACTATGCGGCGACGGCGACCTGATGGAAGGAGTCGCTTCTGAGGCAATCTCGCTTGCAGGCCACCTGAAGCTGGACAAGCTGATCGTCCTTTATGACAGCAATGACATCTCCCTTGACGGGGAACTCGACATGAGCTTTACGGAAGACATCCGGAAGCGCTTTGAATCCTACGGCTGGAACTATCTCCGTGTCGAAGACGGGAATGATATCGATGCGGTTTCACTGGCGATCGAAGAGGCGAAAGGAAACACGGGCGGCCCTACCCTGATTGAAGTGAAAACGATCATCGGCTACGGTTCGCCGAACAAATCAGGCAAAGCGGATGTTCATGGCGCTCCTCTGGGTGAAGACGAGATGAAACTCGCCAAAGAGTACTACAACTGGACATTCGAGGAAGACTTCCATGTACCTGAAGAAGTATACGAGACATTCCGCAAGGCTGCGGAAGAAAACGGCAAGCAGGCCGAAAAGCAATGGAACGAGCGGTTTGCGGCATACGAGGAAGCTTTCCCTGAACAAGCGGCCCAGCTTAAAGCAGCACTTGAAGGAAAGCTGCCCGAAGACTTCGCAGAAAACCTGCCGACCTACGAAACCGGCAAGTCCGTCGCGACACGCAGTGCGTCCGGCGATATGATCAATGCCCTGGCGGAATCTGTTCCTTCTCTGTTCGGCGGCAGTGCCGACCTTGCAGGATCGAACAAGACAACGATCAAGGGGGCCGGCGACTTCCTTCCCGACAACTACGGCGGCCGCAACATCTGGTTCGGGGTCCGTGAATTCGCGATGGGGGCAGCACTCAATGGCATGGCGCTCCACGGCGGGCTCCGGGTGTTCGGCGGCACGTTCTTCGTCTTCAGCGATTATGTGCGCCCTGCAGTCCGTCTGTCAGCACTCATGGGTGTGCCGGTCACTTATGTGTTCACTCACGACAGCATCGCGGTCGGTGAAGACGGCCCGACTCACGAACCGGTCGAACATCTGGCTTCCCTCCGCGCAATGCCGGGTCTTTCGGTCATCCGCCCGGCTGACGGGAATGAAACGGCTGCTGCCTGGAAACTGGCAGTTTCATCGGAAAACAAGCCGACGGTACTCGTGCTTTCCCGTCAGAACCTGCCGGTGCTCGAGCACTCCGCGCAACGTGCGATGGCTGGCGTCGAAAAGGGAGCTTACATTGTTTCCGATGCCGATAGCGGCAAGCCTGATGGAATCCTTCTCGCAACCGGGTCGGAGGTCAGCCTTGCCATTGAAGCCCAAAAGCAGCTTCTTGGGGAAGGCATCCGTGTCCGCGTCGTATCGATGCCATCATGGGACCGCTTCGAGGAGCAGGATGCGGCATACAAGGAAGAAATTCTTCCGAAGACCGTGACAAAACGTCTTGCAATCGAAATGGGCGCTTCCCTCGGGTGGCACAAGTACACCGGCTTCGAAGGCGATGTCCTCGCCATCGATACATTTGGCGCAAGCGCACCGGGCGGCACTGTCATGAAAGAGTACGGCTTTACACCGGAAAATGTGGCAGCACGATTTAAGCAACTTTAATGTTCAAAAAGGAAGGCGCCCTCCGGGAGGCCTTCCTTTTTTGTGCGTCGATGCAGACCCAACCCGCCTCCGGACAATTCGACAAAACTAGAGGGGTTCTTCTCCGCACTCTGACATCTTTTTTTTGCATCACGGGATATGATGTTGAAAAAGGGGTGGCAGTCATGCGCGAATATATCATTTACGAAGTGAAAAACGACCACCAGCCGTTTATCCTTGGGCGGGAACGGCTGCTGGAAGAGCTGCTTGCGGTGGAGGGGGAAGAAAGCTCGGAAGTGCGGTTTCTCTGCCATGAGGTCGACCCGGACCGGATCATGTTCCAGCTGAGGCGGAGGATGGACAGGCGGTTTCCGGAGGTGGGGCGGGAGGGGGGGCTGCTCCGTCTCCACCATCCTGTGAAGGGCACAATCCGGATCGGCTTCGGCGACTACAGCCTCACTGCGCGATGCGATGGCACCAGAATGCTTGATCTGGATCTGTTCGCGGGTCTTTCCGGCATCAGCGGGGGCTACTTTGCGGTCCGCGGGAAAAGCGGAGAATGCGGCTGGCTGAAGCCGGTGAGATTCTGGGAAAACGGAGTCGGGCCAAGCCGCCAATTATGCGGAAATAGTAGTATCTGACTTCAGAATGTTGTATACTTCTCCTTGGTGCACATACCGTGAAACTGATGGCACGAAGGAGGAACCACAATGGCGACCGTTTGGTGGATCATTCTGCTCATCGTCGCGTTGCTTGCCGGGACGGCTCTCGGCTTTTTCATCGCGCGAAGATATATGATGAATTACCTGAAAGAGAACCCGCCGATCAATGAACAGATGCTGCGTATGCTGATGATGCAGATGGGGATGAAACCTTCCCAGAAGAAAATCAATCAGATGCTGGCACAGATGAACAAAATGAACGATAAATAATGGCGGCGTCCTTCCTCCGGAAGGGCGTTTTATTTGTTTCCGCAAAACCGGAATAGCAGGGAATTAAAGAATTAAACTGCCCGGGCAAGAAATGGAGCAAGGGGCACCTATCAGGAGTCCATGAAAGCGATTCCTGATCTTAGCCGCCGCTGGTTCTGTTCCTCCGCGAATCCGTATTCATCCTCCCGTTTCAACCGCCACTACGGATGACCGAATGGTTACCAAGCCTCTCGCTTGTGCGGCGTCTCATTCGAAAAGTAAAAAAATGAGCATGCAAAAGCCCTCCCCTGCAAAAAGTAAAGGGAGGGCTTCCGGCTCGATCAGGCGATTCCCGGCCTGTCCTCGGCATCATTGGGGAGCAATCCGTGTTCGTGCAGGAAAGACCTGATCGCCTGTTCATATTCCTCGGCGTTTTCATTATAGGACTGGGCATGTGCGCCCTTTTCGAACAGCCGGATTGATTTGGGCTCCGGCTTCAGCTCATAAAGTTCCTTCGTCATCGCCGGCAGGATAAAGTCGTCTTCCAGGCTGTGGATGAAAAGCACCGGCCTCCTGATATTGACGACCGACTGTCTCGGGGAGACGAGATCGAGCGTATAACCGTCCCGCACTTTAAGAAAAACGTTGGCGAGCCGGATTGCAAAACCTGTCCGGAGTGGCGTCGATCGCCTCAGAATATGAAGAACCTGCTCGGTAAAGTCCGAGAACGGGCAGTCGGCTATGTAGAAGTCGGCTTCGTCCCCGACACTCCCGGCATACAGCAGAGCTGTCGCAGCGCCCATCGATTCCCCGTGTACGCCAATGATGGCATGTTTCCCGGCGTACCCCCGGAGCTCATCCATGATTGCGCCAAGATCGGTCTTTTCATAATGGCCGAAGCTTGTCGTCCGGCCCTCCGAATCCCCGTGGCGGCGGTGGTCATAGATCACGGAGTTGAATCCGAGCCGCTCAAACACCCGGGCGTATTTGACCGAGTTGATTTTGTTTTCCGTGACGCCGTGGGAAATGACGACATAATGGTTCGTATCCAGCGGCTCGAGCAGCACTGCTTTAAGCCGGTATCCATTTGGCGAATCCACCCAGCGCTCGGATTTGCGGACGGCGTTGTACCAGCCCTCATCAAAGCGTTTTGCGGAAATTTCCCGCTGGAGAATCACGTCGTCCTCTTTCTTTTTCATGTACATCAGCCGGTTTGTGGCAAGGAGGCCGATGGCCGATCCGACAGCAGCCGAGATGCCCGTCACGATACCGGTAGCCGTCAGCCAGCGCTTCGTGCGATTTCCCATAGAATTAAATGGCCTCCTTCCAAGTTAAGATTCGTTCTTATCCTATACGATGTGCGTTCTTATACAGTGTATACATGCCCGTGGAAATTGGGCGTGAAACGTGAGACGCCACTACGTCGACCGCACGGCAAATGCCTTCAACCGAAATGCCTGTATCGATGTCCATCCGCTCCAGCATATTGACCACATCCTCGGTCGCGACGTTGCCAGTGGCACCCGGGGCGAACGGGCAGCCGCCCAGTCCGCCGGCCGATGCATCAAACCGGTCGACGCCTGCCTGAAGTGACGCAAAGATATTGGCGAGCGCCATTTTGCGAGTGTCGTGGAAGTGCGCTGTCATCAAAATATCCGGGAGTTCTTCCTTCAGGCGGCTGAACAGGAGCTCACTTTCTTGAGGCGTCGCCATCCCGATCGTATCGGCCACGCTTAATTCATCCACGCCCAGTCTTGCGAAGCGTTTGCACAGATTCACTGTGCGTTCGGGATCAACCGGGCCTTCGAACGGGCAGTGAAATGCAGTCGAAATGCAGGCGCGCACGAACAGGCCGTCCTCTTTCATCTTTTGAATGAGCGGAGTCAGCTGCTCCATGCTTTCATCTGTCGTCCTATTAATGTTTTTCTTATTAAATGCATCCGTCACACCCACAAACACGGCGATGCTATCTGCCCCCGCAGCTCTTGCATTGGCAATTCCCCGCTCGTTTGGTGCAAGAACGAACTGTCTGCCGATCCGCTTTGCCCCGGCCATGATGTCTGCCGCATCCCCCATCTGCGGCACCCATTTAGGCGATACGAAAGATGTAAGCTCCATTTCGCCGACACCCGCATCCTGCAGCGCGCGGATAAAGTGAAGCTTCACATCCGTCGGGACCTGGTTTTTCTCATTCTGCAGACCGTCTCTCGGCCCTACCTCGATAATCGACACTTTTTTTGGTAGACTTAACATGACAAACCCCCTCCTTGTATCCAATTGTAAGGATGCGGACGGAGCGGGGCAAGGCAATAAGAGGATGAATGTAAAGGGGAGATGGGGAAATGGCAAAAGAAGTGGTTATCGCAAGCGCTGTACGTACGGCAATCGGCACATTTCTGGGATCGCTGAAGGACATTCCGGCAACTGAACTGGGGGGCATCGCAATCCGGGAAGCGCTTTCCCGCGCCGGCGTGGACGGGGAGCAAGTAGATGAAGTGATCATGGGCAATGTGCTCCAGGCAGGACTCGGACAAAACCCGGCCCGCCAGGCATCCATCAAGGCCGGACTTCCGGAAGCGGTTCCGTCTCTGACAATCAACAAAGTGTGCGGTTCCGGATTGAAAGCGGTTCATCTGGCTGCACAGGCGATCAAGGCGGGGGAAGCCGACATCGTTGTTGCAGGAGGCATGGAAAATATGAGCCAGGCACCGCACCTCCTTAAAGGGGCACGTGACGGCTTCAAGATGGGTGACCAGAAATTGATCGACAGCATGCTTTCGGACGGCCTCTGGTGCGCTTTCAACGACTATCATATGGGCATCACGGCAGAGAACCTGTGTGATCGGTATGGTATCAGCCGTGAGGAACAGGATAGGTTCGCGGCGCGTTCACAAGAGCGGGCGGCGGCTGCCATCGAAGCAGGACGCTTCGAGGAGGAGATTGTTCCTGTTGAAATCCCGCAACGCAAGGGAGATCCGATCCTCTTTAAAAACGACGAGCACGTGAAGGCGGGCTCTACGGCGGAAAAGCTGGCGAAGCTCCGCCCGGCATTTAAAAAAGAGGGAAGCGTCACTGCAGGGAATGCTTCCGGCATCAATGACGGTGCGGCGGCATTTGTCGTCATGTCCAAAGAAAAGGCCGATGAGCTTGGCATCGATCCGCTCGCGGTTATTGCCGCAAATGGCAATGCCGGAGTGGACCCGGCCGTGATGGGCATCGGCCCGGTCCAGGCAGTGAGAAAGGCATTGGACAAAGCCGGACTGGAGCTCGGGGACATGGATCTTGTCGAAGCGAACGAAGCATTCGCGGCACAATCGATTGCCGTCGACCGTGAGCTGAAGTTCGACCATGATAAACTGAATGTCAATGGCGGCGCGATTGCGCTCGGCCACCCGATCGGTGCTAGTGGTGCGCGGATTCTCGTGACGCTGCTGCATGAGATGAAGCGGCGTGATGCCAAGACGGGGCTTGCCACACTGTGCATCGGTGGCGGCCAGGGGGTCGCGACAGTCGTGCGCCGTCCGTGAATGATGGAAAGAAGGTGATTGTGTGTCCAAAAAGAAACCGCGGCAGCGGAAAGCGGCTGCCCAGAAGCAGGACGGCCGGCCGACACTCGCTGACGGACTCGGCGGGGATACACTGGATCAACTGAAGAAAGCCAAACTGGCGCTCCTCAAAACCGAGAAGGAAGAAGAGGAAAGACGCCTCGCTCAGAAGGCGAAAGAGCGCCGTGAACGGGAAAAGACCATGTCGTTCGGAGAACTTCTTGATCAATACGGCGACAAGGGCTCCAAGTATTAAAAACCGTCCGCCAAAAAAGCACCGGGACATCATTCCCGGTGCTTTTCATATCGATCTTCGGCTGTAAGGGCGGCATAAGTCCGGACGGTTTCGCTGTCGGGCATGCTGTCATAAGCGTTGAGAGTCTCGTGCAGCTGTTCTTCACTGCTCGCCCCCGTGATGGCAGAAGCCACCGCGCCGTTTTCGAGGACAAATGCGAGAGCCGCCGAATGAAGAGCGCCCGTCAGCCTTCCGAACCCGGCAATCAGTTTACGGAGTTCACCGGACGAGTACGAGAGATACCCGTCCGCCGCCTCAACCCGTTTTTCCGCTTCGGATGTCAGGAGTCCTTTTGCCAGCGGCCCGCGCGCGACGACAGAAGCACCTGCATCGCTGATGTCGGCGAACCATTCCTCCGGCCTTCGGTCAAGCAGGCTATACTGCATCATGTTCGAAACCGCGGAGCTGTTCTTCAAAAATGGCAAAAAAACATTCGGGCGGATGGATGAAATTCCGTAATGGCGGATCAGTCCTTCCCGTTTCAGGTCGTCGAACACACTGATGATGGCATCGAGGTCATCTTCCGCAGTCCCGCCGTGCAGTTGGTAAACATCAATATAGTCGGTGCCAAGGCGTTTCAGGCTGTTGTGCACGGATTTGCGGATATGGCCAGGTGACGGATCCCATTCCCATCCCTCCTTGCCATCGGTCCAGCTGTTGCCTACCTTGGTGGCAAGGATGATGTCCTGCCGCCTGTTGCCAAATGCCTTGCCGAGCAATTCCTCATTTCTGCCGCGTCCATACAGGTCGGCAGTGTCGAAATAGTTGATTCCGGCGTCCAGTGCCGCCTGAACGATGCGCTCCGCTTTGCCGGCATCATCCGGAAGCGACATGCATCCAAGTCCGATTTCCGATATAACCGGACCGGTCTTGCCAAGTTTCCGTGTCTTCATCGTATCTCCTCCCGAATCCATAGTATAATGAATGCGCAAGGACGACCAACAGAAAGGGATGGTCCAATGGATAAGTTTGAGGAACGGACAATACATACGGAGACTGTCTACGACGGGAAAATCATCCGCCTTGAAATCGACGATGTGATCCTGCCGGACGGAAAGCCTTCGAAAAGGGAGCTTGTCAGGCATCCGGGCGCAGTGGCTCTGATTCCGATCACCGATGATGGAAAGATTGTCATGGTTGAACAATACCGGAAGGCGCTGGGCACGACCCTTCTGGAAGTGCCGGCCGGAAAGCTTGAGCCCGGGGAAGCGCCTGAAGTGACGGCCAGAAGGGAACTGGAAGAGGAGACCGGCTATTCAAGCGACAAGTTGGAGCCGGTGATGACATTTGCGACTTCACCGGGATTTGCCGATGAGACGATTCATCTGTTCGCCGCGACCGGCCTCCATAAAGTCGACAATCCGGCGCAAGGCGACGAAGATGAGTTCGTCGAGCTGCTGGAAATCCCTCTGGAAGAAGCGGTCGTGATGCTTGATGAAGGACAAATCCGTGACGCAAAAACGGCTTTCGCCATTCTTTGGGCGGAGCGGTCCGGCAGAAGGAAATGACATGTCAGGGAGCGGACAGGCATAGGTTGTACAAATCCTCCGGAGGTGCAGCCCATGCAGCGATCGCTCCCTTTTCTTTACCTGCTTACATTACTTATTATCGGATTTACGGGCGGTACTGTCCTGTTCCGCTTTGCAGAAGCGGGCATGTCGGAAACAGTCACCGTCTTTCTTGATCCGCGCCTCGATCTTGTGACACCGGCGAAACCGTACCGGGCTATCCTTGCTTTTCTGGCGTTTCATGGACTGGCCCTGTTCCTGGCATCCCACGCTGCACTGCGGCACGCGGTCATGTTCGTCGCCGGCCTGAGAACCGTGTTTTTCGGCTTTGCTTCGACCTACCTGATCAGCCAGGATGGGGCAATCACGTTTTATGCCGCCTGGTGGTTTCCCGCCCAGCTTCTGCTCACAATGCTGTACATCGTGTTCTGCATGAATCTCTCGCCTCCATTTATGCTGAAAAAATATTTCAGCAGACACCGGAAAGAAGCAGTGATTCGGGTCGCTGCACTTTCCGCTGCCATCCTTGCATCGGAAATCGGCCTGTTCATTTTCCTTGATAATTGAAAATGATAATCATATTGTAATGATTGTCGTTAATGTGCTGGAACTCTTGTAACCAGCCGGCCAGGTTGATATAATAAGTACAGTTTGAGGGGGGCGTCTCATGGAAAGCAGGATCGAACGCATAAAAAAGCAGCTCCACAATGCGAAATACAAACTGACGCCCCAGCGCGAAGCCACGGTCTCTGTACTGCTGGAGCATGAGGAAGACCACCTCAGCGCAGAGGATGTCTATCTGCTCGTCAAAGAAAAATCGCCCGAAATCGGGCTTGCAACTGTCTATCGGACACTGGAGCTGCTGACTGAACTGAAAGTCGTCGACAAGATCAACTTTGGGGACGGCGTATCCCGCTTTGATCTGCGGCAGGAAGGTGCCGCCCATTTCCATCACCATCTAGTGTGCATCGAGTGCGGTGCGGTGGATGAAATCCAGGAAGATCTGCTGGGTGACGTCGAACAGATTGTCGAAGACCGCTGGAATTTCCGCATCAAGGACCACAGGCTTACATTCCACGGCATCTGCAGCCGCTGCGGTGAAGGAAATGAAGAGAAAGAATGAGAATAACAGAAACGGACAGGATGGCGAAAGCTGTCCTTTTTTCATATGGATCAGTCCGGAAAGGGGAGAGAATATGAAAGAGGCGGAAGACGCGCTGAACGACTACCTTCATTTTTTGAGAGTCGAGCGCCAGCTGGCGGAAAATACGATCGGGTCTTACAAAAGGGACCTTCTTGGCTACATCCGCTATCTGGAAAAAGAGGTGCAGCCCGGCAGCCTGGATGGCGTCACCCGTGCGCATATCCTCGGCTACCTGCAAGTTTTGGAGCGAGGCGGGAAATCGCCCAGGACGATTTCCCGGCATATCTCCTCAATCCGCTCTTTCCATCAGTTCCTGGTAAGGGAGCGGATCACCACGACCGATCCGACCATCCAGCTGGATCTTCCGAAACTCGAGATGAAACTGCCGCGGGTGCTGTCCGTCGGGGAAGTCGACTCGCTCATCGCCGCTCCGGACCGTTCAAAACCTGCGGGTATAAGGGACCGGGCCATGCTGGAAATGCTGTACGGGACCGGCATGCGTGTCAGCGAGTGCATCGGGATGAATACCGGGGATGTCCATCTGTCCATGGGATTTGCCCGCGTGTTCGGTAAGGGCGGCAAGGAACGGATCGTTCCGCTAGGCAGGAATGCGATCGACGCGGTCACGGCATATGTGGAGCAGGCAAGGCCACTGATGCTGAAGGGGGACCGGTCACAGGATGCGCTGTTCGTCAATTCACGGGGCGGACGCCTGACACGCCAGGGAGTCTGGAAGCTGTTGAATCAGCATGCGAAAAAAGCGGGTATCACGAAAGAGCTCACTCCGCACACTCTGCGGCATTCATTTGCCACGCATCTTGTGGAGAATGGCGCGGACCTTCGTGCGATCCAGGAAATGCTCGGACATGCCGACATCTCGACAACACAGATATACACCCATGTCAGCAAGACCCGGCTTAAGGATGTCTACAGCAAGTTTCATCCCCGTGCGTAAAACGGGCAAAACGTGACGTCAGACCTCTGATTTGTGGTACAGTAATTCTGTAATGGGTATAAGAAGTGCCAAGGAGGTTTTGCGACAATGACAGCGCAACCATTTAATCGAATCCATCTGATTGTTCTCGACTCGGTCGGCATCGGCGAAGCTCCGGATGCTGCCGATTTCGGTGATGAAGGAGCGGACACACTCGGCCATATCGCAGAAGCGACAGGCGGAATCAACATGCCGAACATGGCAGGGCTCGGCCTCGCCAACATCCGCCCGCTAAAGGGGCTTGAGGCAGCAGAAAAACCGTCCGGCTATTATGGGCGCATGCAGGAAGCCTCAGTCGGCAAGGATACGATGACAGGGCATTGGGAAATCATGGGCCTGAACATCGACAAACCGTTCAAGGTTTATCCGGAGGGGTTTCCTGATGGCCTGATCCGCGAACTTGAGGAGCGGACAGGACGACGGGTGATCGGCAATAAGCCTGCCAGCGGAACCGTCATCATTGATGAGCTCGGACCGCTCCATATGGAATCGGGCGACCTGATCGTCTATACATCGGCCGACCCGGTACTGCAGATTGCCGCGCACGAAGGGGTCATCCCGATAGAGGAGCTTTACGAAATCTGCGAGATTGCAAGAGAGATCACGCTGAAGCCGGAGTATCTGGTCGGCCGGGTCATCGCCCGCCCATTCATCGGAGAGCCGGGTAACTTCACACGCACAACCAACCGCCATGATTATGCGCTCAAACCGTTTGGACGCACCGTCATGAACGAACTGGAAGACAGCGGCCATGACGTGATTGCGGTCGGGAAAATTTCCGATATCTTTAACGGGGAAGGCGTAACGGATGCGGTCCGCACCTCTTCCAATATGGACGGCGTCGACAAGCTGCTTGAAGTGATGAACCGGGATTTCAAGGGGCTCTCGTTCACAAATCTTGTTGACTTTGATGCGCTCTTCGGCCACCGCCGCGACCCGGAAGGCTACGGCAACGCCCTTGCCGAGTTTGACGCGCGTATGCCTGAGATCATGAATGCTCTCAGGGAAGATGATCTGCTGATCATTACGGCAGACCACGGCAACGATCCGACGGCGCCGGGGACCGATCACACCCGTGAGTACGTCCCGGTCATCATGGCTTCACCGAGGTTTACAGAAGGCGGCGAACTTCCGCTTCAGAAGACCTTTGCTTCCGTCGGTGCCACCATCGCGGATAATTTTGGCGTCAGCATGCCGGAGTTCGGTGAAAGCTATCTTCCATTTTTAAAATGAAAGTAGGTTGATGGACATGAGAATGGTAGACATCATCACGAAAAAGCGGGATGGAGGCAGGCTGACTGAAGAGGAAATCCGGTTCTTCATCAATGGAATTACGGATGATTCCGTCCCGGATTACCAGGCAAGCGCGCTTCTGATGGCCATCTACTTCGAAGGGATGGAAAAGGAAGAACAAGCGATGCTGACCGAAGCCATGGTCGACTCGGGAGACCGGATCGACCTGTCCGGCATCGAAGGCACCCTCGTAGACAAGCACTCCACAGGCGGAGTCGGTGACACGACGACACTGATTCTCGGACCGATCGTCGCGGCGTGCGGCGTGCCGGTCGCCAAGATGAGCGGCCGAGGCCTCGGCCACACGGGGGGAACGCTAGATAAGCTGGAGGCGATCGGCGGATTCCATATCGAGCTGACGGAAAAACAGTTTGCCGACCAGGTGAACAATCTGAAGCTTGCGGTCATCGGCCAAAGCGGGAACCTCACCCCGGCTGACAAAAAGCTGTACGCCCTGCGTGACGTGACAGCGACCGTCGATAGCATCCCGCTGATCGCAAGTTCCATCATGAGCAAGAAGATTGCTGCAGGAGCAGATGCCATCGTTCTTGATGTGAAGACCGGCGAAGGCGCTTTCATGAAGACGGAAGAAGAAGCCCGGCAACTTGCAGAGGCCATGGTCGGCATCGGCAATGCCGTCGGACGCAGGACGATGGCGGTCATTTCCGACATGAGCCAGCCGCTCGGCTATGCAATCGGCAATGCTCTTGAGGTGAAAGAAGCGATTGAGACACTAAGAGGCGAAGGCCCGGAAGACCTCACACGGCTCTGCATCGAGCTCGGCAGCCGGATGGTCGTCGCAGGAGGAAAAGCCGGCAGCATCGAAGAAGCGGAAGGCATGATCCGAAACGTGATCTATGATGGATCAGCACTTGCACTGTTCCGCAAGTTCGTTGAAGCCCAGGGCGGCAATCCGGAAATCGTCGACGACCCGGAAAAACTTCCGTCGGCCTCGGAAATCATCGAATTCAAGGCCGAATCGGACGGCTACGTTCAGTCCATCGGCGCAGATGACATCGGCCTTGCCGCCATGCACCTCGGAGCTGGGCGCTCGACCAAGGACGAGCAGATCGATCTGGGCGTCGGCATCGTCCTGAAAAAGAAAGTCGGCGACCAAGTTTCAAAAGGAGAACCGCTTGCCGAGGTCCATACAAATGGCAAAGGCACTGACACCGCACTCGCCATGCTCCGCGAGCACATCACTGTTGGCCCCGAAAAAATCGGAGCACCACCGCTCATCCACGGCGACATCCGGTAAATAAGTGTTTTATAGTTAATTCATCTTGAACAACGGATCCGGAAGACATCCTTCTCCGGGTCCTTTTTGTAATCTGAAGCATTCTATGAAAAACACTCCATCTTCCGGAGTGTTTTTTTGTGAGTTTTAAGAAACCATCCCTGAGTGTCAAGAAACCACCCTGCTCTTTGCAACCTGCCGGCTTCCATGCCCCAATCCGGTAACTGTAATTTCCATGTATATTCCGTGCCCATTCAGGGCAGGCTTGGACGGCGAAGGCCGTCATGGCCGAAATTTGCCGGATTTCCACTACTTTCGTCGAGTACAAGGAATCCGGAAAGCGGCCGTTGAATTACGAGCCGAAAGGGGGCATCCATATGAATCAGATTAAATTGACAACTGGCGGAATCGTGATTGTCCGCCCTGCAGGAGAATTGGATCACCACACGGCGGACAGCATCAAACGGGAAGTAAGCCGGCTCATCTTTGGAGGAAAAGCCAACGCAGTCATCTGGAATCTCGGCAGCCTGCAGTTTATGGACAGCGCGGGAATCGGGCTGATCCTGGGAAGGATGAGAGACCTTGGTGCAGTCGAAGGCGGAACGGTTATCCTGAATCCGTCCCCGACCATGAAAAAGATGTTCGAGCTGTCCGGCCTGGGCAGTCATCTGATGGAAGGCACGGAAGAAGATGCGATAAAACGGCTGGGAGGGATCCTGCATGGAAAATGAAATGAAATTATCGTTTGCCGCAATCAGTGAGAATGAAGCGCTTGCCCGCATGACACTCACCTTCTTTGTGGCAGCACTCGACCCGACCCTTGAGGAAATTTCGGAATACAAGACAGTCATCTCCGAAGCGGTAACGAATGCAATCATTCATGGATACGATGAAGATCGCTCCGGCGTGGTCACCGTGCATGCAACGCTGAACGGCCGGGAAGTCACAGTCATCATCAGTGACGAAGGCGGCGGAATTGAAAATGTGGAAGAGGCGATGCAGCCGATGTACACATCAAAGCCGGAACGGGAGCGGTCCGGTATGGGATTCACGATCATGGAGAGCTTCACGGATAGCCTATCGGTCGATTCACGCCAAGGCGGCGGGACAACCGTAACATTCAAGAAGAAATTCTCTCCCGTGCAGGAAACCTGCTCTTCGGTGGGATGACGGATGCAGGAGCATGTGGAGCAGCGCAAACCGCCACTATTGACACAGGAAACGATGAGGGAACTGATCCGGGAAGCCCAGTCGGGTGACGCCGAAGCCAGGCGGGTCATGGTCGAAGGCAATACTAGGCTTGTCTGGTCCATTGTGCAGCGCTTTTCCTCAAGGGGCGTTGAGCTCGATGACCTGTACCAGATCGGCTGTATTGGCCTTCTCAAGGCGGTCGACAAGTTCGACTTGAGCTTTGAAGTGAAGTTCTCCACGTATGCCGTTCCGATGATCATCGGGGAAATTCAGCGTTTTCTCCGGGATGACGGAATGGTGAAAGTGAGCCGGTCGATCAGGGAGCTGAACTTCAAGATCCGGCATGCGACCGACGATTTCCTCAAAGATCACGAGCGTTCACCGACGATTTCCGAAATCTCGGCCATACTGGATGTGCCGATTTCCGATGTCATTGTTGCCATGGATGCGATGAAAGATCCGGCCTCCCTTCAGGAACAGCTGTATGAGGGAGAGGGAGATTCGGTCACCCTGATGGACCAGGTCCGGGATGAACGATCCGAAAAGGGGTTCGAGCATATCCCGCTGAAAGACATCATTTCAAGGCTCGATCCGAGGGACAGGACCATCATCGTCATGAGGTTCTACATGGACTGCACACAAAGCGACATTGCCGAAAGACTCGGCATTTCGCAGGTTCAGGTGTCCCGGCTCGAGAAGAAGATCCTTGCCAAGATGAAGGCATACATGAGGCCGGATCTTGCAAAGGAGCCGGTGGAGACGAAGGGAGAAGGTTGACGATCGAACGGCTATATGACAACAGAGAAGAGGCAAAAAAGGAGCTCGGCGGATTATTCGGCAAAGGAGAGTCCTATGATTTTGTCATGCTGGACATCCACATCCGCCAGGAACCGGCCACGATCGTTTACATGAACGGCCTGATCAATTCGGACGTCACCGTGCAGCTCCTGACATCGCTGCAGATGACAGACATCTGGGATGAGCTCGAAGAGAAAATCACCCGGGAGAATTTCCTGACCTACTTCCCGTTTCATTCAATGGAACCGTGCAAAGACAAAAACACCATGATCGACTCCATCCTGAGTGGCCAGCTTATATTCGTGATGGAGGACGGCTCTGTTTTCCAGGCTGACGTCAGGGAATATCCGGGAAGGCAGCCGGAAGAACCGGACAATGAAAAAGTCATACGGGGGTCAAGGGACGGCTTTACGGAAAACATTGTCCTGAATACAGCTCTGATCAGGAGGCGGCTGCGGGATCCGCAGCTGAGATTTGAAATCCAGCGGGTGACGGAACGGGGCCGGACGGACATCGCGATCGGTTACCTGAAGGGGGTCGCAAGCGAGAAGCATCTGGACATGCTAAGAAACCGGCTTGCTGAAATCGATCACGACGGGCTGACGATGTCGGACAAGCAGCTGGAAGAACTGCTATTCAAGCAGAAGTTCCATCCCGTGCCGTTTGTGCGCTTCACGGAGCGGCCGGACATTGCTGCGGCCCACCTGCTGGAAGGTCACATCGCGATTGTCGTCGATACATCTCCTTCTGTGCTGCTCATCCCGGTCACCATTTTCCACCATCTTCAGCATGCGGAGGAATTCAGGCAGGCACCGCTTATCGGAACCGGTGTCCGCGCCATCCGCTTTTCCGGTATGCTGATGGCCGTGTTTCTTCTCCCGTTCTGGTATTTGCTCGTCAAGTATCCGGAGTTTGTTCCGAAAGCGCTGGATTTTATCGGGCCGAAAGAACATGGTGAAATCCCGCTGCTTTTTCAGATTATCGCAGCCGACGTCGGGGTGGAATTCATGCGTCTCGCCGCCATTCATACCCCGACCCCTCTGTCAACGGCGCTCGGCCTGATTGCAGCGGTGATTCTCGGGCAGATGGCGGTCGATGTCGGACTGTTCACCGCGGAAGTGATCCTGTATGTCGCACTTACCGCGGTCGTGACTTTCGCCATCCCTTCTTATGAGCTGAGCATCTCGGCCAAAATTTTCCGGACAGTGCTACTCATCCTGACGGCTCTGGCAGGTCCGGCCGGCTTTTTCGCGGGTGGAGCAATCCTTTTCTGGTATCTCTGTTCCATCAAGCCGATGGGCGTACCGTATCTTTGGCCGGTCGCGCCGTTTTTCCCGAAGGCACTTTCCCGTGTAGTGATCAGGTATCCGATGATCGGAAGCGAACTGAGGCCTTATATCACGGATTCTCCCAGAAGGCAGCGCAGTTAAAGCCAGATTGCACGTTCGCCCCCTTCATGGTAAAGTTTTAATAGACTAAGCCGGAAGGATGAGGCACCGTGCATCTATACGGAACACAGAAGATCAGCAGCAATGGACATCTTGAAATCGGCGGGGTGGACGCGGAAGAGCTTGCACGCGTCTACGGTACCCCGCTGATTGTCTATGATATCGCGCTCGTCCGGGACCGCGCCCGTTCGTTCCTGAAAGCCTTCGAGGAAGAAGGGGTCAGCGGCCAGGTTGCGTATGCGAGCAAGGCATTCTCCAGCATCGCGATGTTCCGGATCGTCAGGGACGAAGGACTGTCGCTCGACGTCGTCTCCGGAGGAGAGTTGTATACCGCCATCCGCTCCGGCTACCCTGCAGACCGGATCCATTTCCACGGAAACAACAAGAGCGAAGAAGAAATCCGCATGGCATTCCGGGAAGGCGTCGGCTGCATCGTGGTGGACAATTTCCATGAAATCGGCATGATCACGCGGATTTCCGAAGAGCTGTCGTTGCCGATGGATGTGTTGATCCGTGTCACACCCGGCATTGAAGCACATACGCATGATTTTATCACCACCGGCCAGGAAGATTCCAAGTTCGGCTTTGACTTGAACAATGGGCAGGCTGACGAGGCGTTCCGGCTACTCTCAGGCGCAGGACGGGTGCGGATTCTCGGCCTGCACTGCCATATCGGCTCCCAGATTTTCGATACGGCGGCATTCAACCTTGCTGCCGGCTCGCTCATGAGGAAAGTCGCCGAATGGAAGGGGCGGCACGGGTACATTTGCCCTGTCCTGAATCTGGGGGGCGGTTTCGGTATCCGTTATACGGAAGAAGACCACCCTCTTGAACCGGAGGAGTATGTCCGCGCCATGATCCGGACGGTGAAGGAAGCCGCAGCGGAGTCTGACTATCCGGTGCCTGAACTCTGGATCGAGCCGGGCCGCTCCCTCGTCGGAGAAGCAGGCACGACACTTTATACCGCAGGATCTGAAAAGGAAGTTCCCGATGTCCGTACCTACCTGTCTGTTGACGGTGGGATGAGCGACAATATCCGTCCCGCACTGTATGGCGCGGCCTACTCATCCGCCGCGGCACTCCGAATGGACGAGCCGCATACCTCTGCCTATACGATTGCCGGCAAATGCTGCGAATCCGGCGACAAGCTGATCGATCAGGCCTATCTTCCGGATGTGGAGCCGGGCGACCTGATCGCAGTTTTCTGCACGGGTGCCTACGGCTATGCCATGGCGAGCAATTATAACCGGATGCCGCGCCCGGCCGTTGTATTCGTCGAAGGCGGGAGCCACCGTGCGGCCATCCGCCGTGAGACGTATGATGATCTGATCCGTCTGGAGCTCGAGGCGGCCGGTATCGGAAAGGAAGAGGTGCGTTGAGGAAGAGGAACATCATCCTGTTCATCGCCATCATACTCATGGCGTTGGCCTGGGGGGCTGTATACTGGATATACATAGCCCCGAATTTCGGGCCTCCGGCAAGCTGACAGCGAGCGGAGAATACGGAAGAGAGGGAGCCGACCATGTTACTGCGCTATAAAAAGTCACTCGAAAAAATCGCGATGGGCCTCTTGTCCTTCATGCCCGGCGAAAAAGATGTGAAGAAACTGAAGGAGACAATCACCCGATACGAGACAGACGATCAGAGCCAGCTTTATCTCTGGAAGACCGGGGAGGACTTTATCGGCCTGGTCGGCGTCGAACTAGACGGGGACCGTGTCACTGTCTGCCATCTGTCTGTCAACCCGTCCCACCGGGGCGAAGGTGTCGGAAAAGAGATGGTGGCGAAACTGGCGGCGATCATGCCGGGCAAAACCATCGTCCCGACAGAAGCCACACGCCCGTTTCTTGAGAAGTGCCAGGAAATCATCGAAGGAGGAGCAGACCGTCAATGACGACTGCTCCTCCTTTTTTCATTCCCGGACAGAATATGGCCCCTGTCCCGGAGCATATGTTTATGAATGAGACGGGCCCCGGTAAGGTCCGGAATCGCTCCATTTTGGACCAGTTCCGATACGGCATCACGGATTGCGGAGTCGGTCACCCTGATGGGAAACGCTACAAAAGGCAGTCCGTCCTCCACGGCATCCGCCGCTTTCCGGATATTCCGCAGAAAGGCGGGCAAGTCCACGCCATCCGAGAAGGGGGAACCGTCTTCAAACGTCAGCCTGAGAAGACGCTCCGCCTTCGGAAAAAGTTTGGCGGCACCGCGGAAATTACCGCGTCTCCAGTGGTAAAGCGCGACAGCTGACTGGATATAGCCGACCAGCGGATGTGCGCGATCCCTCGGCGCAACGAGGTTCCAATAATCCTCAAGCACTTCGTGGCACTCAAAATAATCTTGATTCTCATTGAAGTACGCAATAAACTTGATGAAAAGCGGATGACGGAGCGGATCCACAAAAATCATCCTCCTTTCCGCAACGAATCGACTGCAGGTGAATCCATGTCTTATTTGGTGAAGTTGGAGGCCTTCGAAGGCCCTCTCGACCTATTATTGCACTTAATCAACCGGATGGAAATCGATATCTACGACATCCCGATGGCGGAACTCACCCGCCAATATATCGATCACATCCACACGATGAAGGTACTCGAACTAAACGAAATGAGCGAGTACCTTGTCATGGCCGCCACTCTCCTTGCCATCAAAAGCAAAATGCTTTTGCCGGTCCATGAGGAGGAAACACCGGATATCGACGACTTGCCGGAAGACGGTCCCGATCCCCGGGACGAGCTCGTGGAGCGGCTTATCGAATACCGGCGGTACAAGGAAGCAGCGGCAACGCTGAAAGAATACGGAGAGGAACGGGGAAAAAGCTTTACAAGGTCTCCGGCGGAACCCGCAGCATCCGGTTTGGCGGCAGCCCTTCCAGACGAAGGCCTGAATGTCCACGACATGATTGCGGCTTTCCGAAAAATGATGGAGCGGAAAAAACTGAAGGCACCGCTCAGGACAAGAGTCACCCGCCAGGAAATCTCGATTGCAGAGACAATGGAAAATGTAGTCGGACGACTCGGGAAATCCGGCGGAAGAGCCATGTTTTCCGACCTCTTTGAAACTGGCGAACGGGCGGAATTGGTGGTAACTTTCCTGTCGTTGCTGGAACTGATGAAGCAGCAGCGGATCACCGTTGAGCAAGAAAGGAATTTTGACGACCTGACCGTCGTCCTCAGGAAGGAAGTTTTGTAGTTTTGGAAAATGGTAATCATCTTGCCGGACAGATTGAAAGCCTGCTGTTCGTAGCGGGCGATGATGGTCTGACGGTAAAACAGCTGGCCGGGCTGACGGGCACGGATCAAGAGGCCGTCGAGCGCGCGATTGCTCAGATCGCAGAAGCGTGCAGGCCGGAGGGCAGAGGTCTCCGTGTCATGGAACTGGCCGGCACGTTCCGGCTGGCGACCAAGCAGGAGCATGCGGATGCGGTCCGCCTTCTTCTTGAAAACCCGACCACACAGGCACTGACGCAGGCATCGCTTGAGGTGCTCGCAATCATCGCCTACCGCCAGCCGATCACGCGCGTCGAAGTGGAAGAGATCAGGGGCGTGAAGTCGGAGAGGCCCATCCAGACGCTCGTGTCGAGGGGGCTGGTGAAGGAGGCAGGACGTGCCGAAGGAACGGGGCGTGCGATCCTGTACGGAACGACAGACACGTTCCTCGATCATTTCGGTCTCGCAAGCCTGAACGACCTCCCTCCTCTGAATGACGCAGGCGAAGATACGGCAGATGAAGAAATGGACCTGTTCATGTCCAACTTCACAGAAGTATTTGATGAAGAAACTAACGATTAATCTGACGGAAGGCGGTGGATTTTGAGAAAGCGGATATCCGCGATGCTGGCGGTTTTCCTGTTTGTCTGTGTGTTTCCGTCTGCCGCTTCTGCCGCACAGGCTTATGCCGTAATCGATGCGGAAAGCGGCAGGCTCCTGAAAGGGGCGAATGAGGACGCCCGTCTGCCGATCGCGAGCCTGACAAAGATCTGGACGGCGCTCACCTACATCGATGCCGCCGGCAAAGAAGGCACAGTCACGGTTTCCGAAAACGCTTCGAACCAGGAAGGGTCATCCATCTATTTGCGTACCGGGGAAGAAGTTCCTGCTGAAAAGCTGCTTTACGGTCTGATGCTGCGATCCGGCAATGATGCGGCGACGGCCCTAGCCGAGGATGCAGGGGGTTCTGTCGAGGGATTTGTCGACATGATGAACGAAAAAGCTCAGCTGGCGGGACTCGACAACACGGAGTTCACCAATCCTTCCGGGCTCCATGACGACCGGCACCTGTCCACGGCTTACGACACGGCGCTTATGCTGAAGTATGCAATGGACAACAGCCAGCTGAAGGAAATTTCTTCAGCGCCACTTTACAAATACGAAGATGGCGGCTGGCAGAACAAGCACCGGCTGGTCAGGGCGGAAGGCGATGCGGTAGCCGGCAAGACCGGTTTCACAAAAACTGCAGGCCGGACGCTTGCCACCCTGTTCGAAAAAGACGGCAAGCGGGTGATTGTCGTCACATTGAATGACGGGGACGACTGGAATACCCACAGGGACCTGTCCGGGGAAGTATTCAGAACTTATAAGAAAGTTATCGTAGCGGAGGAAGGGACGTATCAGATTCTTCCGGGAATCCTCGGGGAACTGGAAGAGCCGCTAGCCGTTTTATTGTCGGAAAAGGAGATGGAAGGCGTTTCACATGCCGCGATCATTCCGCGCGGCGCAGGGGACGGCATCTGGCAGGTCCGGCTGGACGGTGTGCCGATCGCCACCGCAAAACTGAAGATCACACGAAGATGACCGTATCGTTGCCGATGCGGTCTTCTTTTCATTTCACCATGGTTGTGACATAATTTTGTGCAGTAAATATGATGGGGTGACCTGATGGAAAGACTTCAAAAAGTAATCGCGGCGGCCGGAATCGCATCCCGGCGCAAGGCGGAGCAGCTGATCGCCGATGGACGGGTAACCGTAAACGGAAAAACCGTGACCGAGCTTGGAACAAAAGTGGGCACTGCCGACAAAATAGAAGTGAATGGTGTTCGTCTGGAGCGTGAGGAGAAAGTGTATTATCTGCTTTACAAGCCCCGCGGCGTATTGTCGGCAGCCTCTGATGACAAGGGCCGGAAGACGGTGGTCGACCTGTTCCCGGAGGTGGAGGAGCGGTTGTATCCGGTCGGCCGGCTGGACTACGATACGACTGGAATTCTCCTGCTTACAAATGACGGGGACTTCGCCTACCTGATGACCCACCCGAAATTCGAGATCGAGAAAACATATGTCGCGCGGACGAAAGGCATCCCGACGAAGGAACAGCTGAAAAAGCTTGAACGCGGCATTGTTCTTGAAGACGGCAAGACCGCTCCGGCTAAAGCGAAACTTCTCAGCATGGACAAAAAAACGGACAAGGGCATTGTCCAGCTCACCATTCACGAAGGAAAGAACCGGCAGGTAAAGCGGATGTTCGAAGCGATCGGCTGCCCGGTACAGAAGCTGAAAAGGGAGTCATTCGGCTTCCTTAACCTCCACGGCCTGAACGCCGGCGAACGCAGGGAATTAACGGCGCATGAAGTGAAACAGCTGCGCGTGCTGGCTGAAACAGGGAACATTCACTGATCAGGAACGTTCACAAACCCTTCATATGTGAGGATTTTGGCAAGTCCCGCCTTTGTTATAATGGATAAGGGTCTTTCCAATCCTGTACTTATTGAAATCGAGGTGACATTCGGATGACAAAGCAGCAGGAACGGGAAAAAAAGAGAAAGCGTCAGCAAATCATCCGGACCGCCATCCTGGCCGTTCTGGCCATTGCCATTGTTTATACAATCGTGGTCAACGTCACAAAAGACGAAGATATCGTCGAGGTGGGTGACACTGCTCCGGATTTTGAGCTGGTCGACCTCGAAGGAAACACCCACCGGCTATCTGATTACCGGGGTGAAGGGGTGTTCCTGAACTTCTGGGGCACCTGGTGCGGACCGTGCAAGAAAGAAATGCCGCACATGGAAAAGTACTTTAAAGAATTTGAGGACAAGGGAGTCAACATCCTGGCGGTCAACATTGCCGAGTCGGACCTGAAAGTGCAGTCTTTTGCGAATACCTACGGACTGACATTTCCAATCGTCATCGACAAAACAAACAGCGTACGGGATGCCTACAATGTAAGGCCGCTGCCGACGACTTTCCTTGTCGGGCCGGATGGCAAAGTGAAGAAAATCATCCAGCAGGAGATGAGCGAGGAACAGATCAAAGCCTATATGGAAAGCATCATGCCCAGTTAAGGAGTCCTGACAACCATGAGTTCGATTAAATGCGAATGCGGCCATCTTAACCCTGAGGGGACGGACATCTGCCAAAACTGTGGACGGCCGCTTTCAACCGAAGAAAAATCAAAAAAATTGGCAGACATGCGCTATGATGGTGCCGCCATCCGTTCAAAGACCCACAAACGGACGGTGGTCGACAAAATCTGGAATTTCTTCTCCAGTGTCAAAGTCGGTGTCAGTATCATTATCGCCATCCTGGTCGCATCGGCGATCGGGACCGTCCTGCCGCAAGTTTTCTACATCCCGGGCGGAGGCGCCAATGAGGCACAGGCCGCCCAGTATTATGAAGACAATTACGGCATATTCGGAAAGCTCTATAACGCACTCGGCCTAAGTGACCTGTACGGTTCCTGGTGGTTCATGACACTCGTCGGCATGCTTGGCATTTCGCTTGTCGTCGTCAGCCTGGACCGCGGAATCCCACTCTACAAGTCCCTGAAAAACCAGCGGATCGACCGCCACCCGAGTTTTCTGAAGCGCCAACGCCTTTACGGTGAGGGACGCGTGGATGACCCGGATGCCGTCATGAAGAAAGCCGCAGAAAAACTGAAGGGACAGCGATACAACATCCGGGAAAAGAACGGGGCCCTTCTGGCTGAGAAGGGACGCTGGGCGCGCTGGGGTCCTTATGTGAATCACCTTGGTCTTATTATTTTCCTGTTCGGAGTGATGCTCCGGGCGATTCCCGGTTTCTATGTCGATGAATCGATGTGGATCCGCGAAGGGGAGACCCTGGCGGTAAAAGGCGCCCCCGGACTTTATCTGGAAAACAAAGGGTTCACTTACGACATGTATACACAGGAAAACACCGATGAAGTGTTCAGCGAGGCGATCGACCGGGTAGGCACAGTCGCCTCGAATTACCAGACGGATGTCGCACTTTATGAAACGCCTGAAGGGGCGCTTCCCGGTTCGACAAACGCTGAATTCGTCAAGGAGTATTCCATCGTCGTCAACAAGCCGCTCAAGCATGAGGGCTTCCATATCTTCCAGATGGACTTTAAGCTGGATGAAATCAGTGCGATGACGTTTGCGCTTGAACACAAGGAGACCGGTGAATCTCTCGGTGAGCTGACCGTCAACCTGGCCAATCCCGAGAAGGAGTATGATATCGGAAACGGAGCCAAAGTGGAGCTGCTCGACTACTACCCGGACTTTAGCGGATTTGAGGACGGCGAGCCCCAGTCGGCGACTCCCGTTCCGAACAATCCGGCTTTCCTTTTCAAAATGACGACTCCGGAAACGCCGGAGGGCGAAACAAGCTTTGTGGCGATTCGCCAGACCCTCGAGCCCCTGGGAGAAAACACTTATAAGCTTTCCTTCCAGAAGGCCGATACACGAAATGTGTCAGGCCTGACGATCCGAAAGGACAAGACCATTCCGGTCATCGTGCTCGGCGGTGTGATCTTCATGATCGGCGTCGTGCAGGGATCCTACTTTAATCACCGCAGGTTCTGGATCAGGAAGTCGGAAGATGGAAAAATCCAGGTTGCCGGCCATACAAGCAAGAACTGGGTGGCCCTGCAGCGGGAACTGGATGCGGTGAGTGACTATGCCGGACTTCCCGCATACACCGATCAGCGCGACAAAGAAGCACAAACGGATAAAATGGAAGGAGATTCCAGATCATGAACCTAGTAGACCTTAGCGGAAATCTTCTCTTCGTTGCATTTATCGCATACCTCGTCGGGACGCTCCTGTTCGGCGGCGCGGTGAAAGGGTCGAAGAATGAGGCTTCCGCTTCCAACAAACGCTGGGGCAAGCTCGGCATAACGGTGACCATCATCGGGTTCCTGGCGCACCTCGGCTACTTCATCACAAGGTGGATGGCTTCAGGCCACGCACCGGTCAGCAACATGTTCGAGTTCACTACGGCTTTCGGCATGCTGCTAGTCGGAGCGGCGATCCTGTTTTACTTTCTCTACAAATCGCCGCTTGTGGGACTTTTTGCGCTCCCGATCGCCATTGTCATTCTCGGATATGCGGCCATGTTCCCTCGGGACATCCAGCCGCTTATCCCGGCGCTTCAGAGCTACTGGCTGACCATCCACGTGATCACGGCTGCAATCGGTGAAGCCATCCTTGCGATTTCGGCTGTTGTCGGCCTGATCTATTTGCTGAAGAACATCGATCTGACGAAAAAGTCCAAGGAACGGGCGTGGATTGAATTCATCATGTATACGATTGTCCTGGTCCTCGGATTCATCGTGATTTCGGTCGGCTTCCGGGCTGTCGGCTATGAAGCAACGTTCGACTATGTCGACAAAAACGGCGCTCCGGCCGAAGTGGTATACCACAACCCGCCGCTGTTCGGAATGAACGAATACAGCGCCAAGACGGAAGGGACGATGGAGCCGCTGGCAGAGATGCCGCCGATCATCAACGCCAAGACGCTGACGACATTCACCTGGTCGGTCATCGCGGGCACCCTGATCTACTTCCTGATCCGGCTGATCAGCCGCCGACGCATCGCAGAGCTGGTAAAGCCTCTTGCTGTCAAAGCAAACTCCAAGCTCATGGATGAAATCGGCTATCGGTCCGTCCTGATCGGATTCCCGGTCTTCACTCTCGGAGCGCTCATCTTCGCGATGATCTGGGCACACGAAGCCTGGTCGCGCTTCTGGGGATGGGATCCGAAGGAAGTATGGGCGCTCATCACCTGGCTGTTCTATGCAGCATACCTCCATCTCCGCCTATCGCGTGGGTGGGAAGGCCGCAAGTCGGCCTGGCTGGCGGTTGTCGGCTTTGCCATCATCATGTTCAACCTGGTGGCCGTCAACCTCGTCATCGCCGGTCTCCACTCATACGCATAAATCCGAATGCCCCTCCGGAATCCGATCCGGAGGGGCATTTCCGTTTTTACGGATGCCTGATCCATCACCAGCAGGAAGTTGGCCGTTTGCCGTTTTAGATCATGCAACACATGGCGGGTTCCTCCTATACCGTGTGCCGATGGGAAAACGGAGCACTTGTCAATCCGCGATGCCCCCCTGGACGACATGCCCTTCCGGCAGTTGGGACAACAGACGATTCGTTTTCATTTTCCAGCTCTGAAAGGTACAATAGAAGGTGAAGAGCAGTGTAGGTGAAAGGGGAAATGGTTTGTGACTGAACAAGTTTCCATCCTCGTCGTCGACGATGAAGAACGCATCCGGCGACTGCTGAAAATGTACCTTGAGCGGGAGGGCTATGAAGTCGATGAAGCTGTCGACGGCGACGAAGCGCTTGAGATGGCGCTTGGCCGCGACTATGATTGCATTCTCCTCGACATCATGATGCCGGGCAAGGACGGCGTTGAAGTGTGCACCGCACTCCGTGAAGAAAAGATGACACCGGTCATCATGCTGACGGCAAAAGGTGAAGAAGCGAACCGTGTCCAAGGGTTCGAGGCGGGGGCGGATGACTATATCGTCAAGCCGTTCAGCCCCCGCGAGGTCGTACTGCGCGTCAAGGCTGTTCTGAGGCGCTCGGCGAATTATGCTTCGGTCGATCCACAGACACCGAAAGACCTGGTCGTATTTCCTCACCTCATGATTGACAACGATGCGCATCGTGTCACGGCGGAGGGCAAGGAAGTGAACCTGACGCCGAAGGAATACGAACTGCTCTACTTCCTCGCGAAAACCCCGGACAAGGTGTTCGACCGGGAACAGCTTCTGAAGGAAGTGTGGCACTATGAGTTTTTCGGCGACCTGCGGACGGTGGATACCCATGTAAAGCGGCTGCGTGAAAAGCTGACCAGGGTTTCTCCGCGTGCTGCGAAGATGATTGTCACCGTCTGGGGAGTCGGTTACAAGTTCGAGGCCGGTAATGAATAGGATATGGAACAGCATTGTCGGGAAGCTATGGGCAACCATATTGCTTCTCGTTTCATTTGTCCTGTTTATCGTGAGTGTCCTGCTCCTTGAATTTCTCGGGAACTTCTATGGAAACCAGGCGGAAAACACGCTTCGCCAGCAGGCAGTCACCATCTCCAAGATCGTTGATCAGCACGAAGATCCGACCGCCTCGATTTATGTGATCGACGATCTGCTTGGCGAGGATACGAGTGCAATTATCGTTGATGTATCGGGAAAAGTGGTCGATGCCTTTCATGAGGAAAAAAACGGCAGCAAGATCCGGGAAATCCTCCTGAATGACAAGGAGCTTTCACGGGTGTTCGGCGAGGACTCTCCGGTAGTCAAAGAGATGAATTTACCGTCTGCGGCAGATGCGGACCGCCTGGAGGCGCATTCCGTTCTGGCCGCCCCCCTCCATGAGGGGGATCGGCTGAACGGAGCGGTATTCGTTTATCAGAATATGGAGGCCGTCCATGAAAACATCCGACAGACAAACTATATTGTTCTGCTATCCGCTTTTATCGCTTTTGTCCTGACGACGTTCTTTGCATTTTTCCTTTCTTCAAGGATCACGTCACCGCTCCGCAAGCTGAAGGAAGCGGCGAACAGTCTTGCGGAAGGCCGCTATGACACAGAAGTTCCGACACCGCAGCATGACGAAATAGGGGACCTGGCTGTGGCGTTCAACAAAATGGGGCGGCAGGTCAAGCACAACCTGGAAGTGATCGGACAGGAAAAGGAGCAGCTCCAGAATATCCTTACATCGATGACGGACGCGGTCATTTCGTTTAACCGCGACGGTTCGATTCTCCTGACCAACCCTCCGGCGGACCGGCTGCTGAAGAAATGGCGGGATGCAAGGAAAGACAAGGAAGGCGACATTCCCGATGAAATCACCGGCATGCTGAACCATGTGGTCATGTACTCTGAAGAAGTCGAGGACGAACTGCCCCTGGACGGCCAATATTTTGACATCACGATCAGCCCGCTATACAGCGGCAGCTATATCCGAGGAGCGGTCGCGGTATTCCGTGACATGACAGAGCAGCACAGGCTGGACAAGGTCCGGACCGATTTCCTGGCCAATGTCTCCCATGAGCTGAGAACACCGATCTCGATGCTGATCGGCTACTCCGAAGCGCTGAGCGACGGGATTGTCGAGACGGAAGAGGATCGGGAAGAGATGATGAAAATCATTCGTGACGAAGCGATGCGGATGGGGCGCCTTGTCAATGACACACTTGACCTGACACGTTTGGAGTCCGGGTATATGCGGCTCTACAAGGAACCCACCGCCGTCCGGCCGATGGTGGAACGGATTGCGTCCAAGTTCATCCAAAAGGCGAGGGATGCCGATATCACGCTGAAGGTAGATGCAGCAGGAGCCGGGGAAGCCATCGTTGATCTGGATGAGGACAGGATTGAACAGGTCATGACCAATCTGATTGACAACGCCATCCGTCATACCCCTTCCGGCGGAACAGTCGAAGTCAAATCTTCGGCTGACGATGGCTTGCTTGAAGTGGCGGTTGCCGATACCGGATCCGGAATTGCGGAAGAAGACCTGACATACGTGTTTGAGCGGTTTTATAAGGCTGACAAGGCCAGGACCAGAGGAAAAGGCGGAACAGGCCTCGGTCTTGCAATCGCTAAAAACATCGTCGAGTCCCACGGCGGATGGATCCGTGCGGACAGCCGCCTCGGAAAAGGGACGACGATGACATTCAGCATCCCATTCGAAGAGCGATGAAACCTTTTCGCCTTTCGGGCGACCAATTCCAGTGAACGGAGGGCAGTTGATGGATGAATCCGTGTTTCACCGGATCTATGAGGAATACCACCAGGATGTATACCGGTTCCTCATCTACCTGACGAAGGATCGGATGCTCTCCGAGGATCTGCTGCACGAAGTGTATGTTCGGGTGTTGAAATCATTCGGAAATTTCCAGGGGAAAAGCAGCGAACGGACCTGGTTATTCTCCATTGCAAGAAATGTGGCTTTTGACCATTTCCGACGGTCTTCCGTACGGAGAAAACGGACGGACGAGTCGTTTGATTGGGAAACGGAACAGCCTGCCGACCGGGGACTGACACCGGAGGAAGCGGCCGTCCACGGAGATGACATGGACCGGCTCTTCAAGGTGCTGGATGATTGCACGGAAGACCAGCGGATGGTCCTCATCATGAGGTTCCTGCAGGAACTTTCTATTGCGGAAACAGCGGAAGTGCTCGGCTGGACGGAAGCCAAAGTGAAGACTACCCAGCACAGGGCAGTCAAAAAAGCAAGGGAACTTCTGGAAGGAATGGACGGATGGGGAGGTGGCGGACGATGAGCAAAGACAAATGGAATGATGAAGAGATTGGTCACTGGCTAAAGTCCGTTCCCAAACCCGAAGATAACCGGAGCCGTGATGACATTCTGGCAAGGCTAAAGGCCGATCCGCGCCTCCGGGATAAGCAGCCGTCCAGGAGCCGCAAGTGGATACCTGCCGGAGTGGCCGCTGCCGCTCTCCTTGCGGCGGGCATTCTCATTCCATCCCTGATGGATGGGGGCGGTGAAGTGAGTGTCAGCGACTCTGCATCAGAGTCCGCCGACGACGCAGCGCAGACTACAAGTGAATCCTTTCAAAGTGGAAGGTCCATTGAACAAAATAGCGCTGCCTCAGATGAAGAGATGAGCCTTCGCAGCGACCAATCGGTTATGGAAAAAGGCCTTATGGGGGCAGCCGTCTATCCGGAAGCAATGGAAGGCTTCGTGCCGTTCCGGATTGGCCTTGTCCACGAGGCAACAGTCGTGCCGGTCACTTTTCTGATCCCGGAATCAGTGGTTGCCGAGGATTTTGGAAGCGTGTCGCCGGGCGATGCTGAGCTGTATAACCGCTACGCTTCCCAGATCGATGAAGAAGCATTGGGCTTTGATGACTATCACCCTTATCAAGGGACAGTCAGTACGGACAAAGGAGGCGTGACGCTGGTCTTGTCCGGAGATCACCCCTATGACACCGCAAGTGCGTCAATCACCACATTTGCGGAGTCGGTCCAGGAAACATTCAGGAACGAAGAGAACGTCCTGGTACGGGATGAGAGCGGTGCACCTGCAGAATTCGACCAGGTGGGGGCGCTCCCGGAAATCGCCACCGAACCTGAGGGGGTATACTTCGCCTACGAGAAAAACGATGGGACCACCGTCCTTGCACCGGACCGCCGTTTTGATCCGGCTCATGCAGCAGAGGCCATCGAACTGATGAAAAGCCGGACAACCGATTTGTTCGAACCACTCATCCCGGCAGAAGCCGATCTCATCGTGGAACTGCCCGCCGAAGGCGATAGGATGACAATCCGTTTTGAGGAGCCGTTTGATTTCAGCAGGATGGACGATCAGGATGCTGCCCGGATGATCGACGGCATTGCACTGACCGCAGCGCAATATCACCTTCGCGTCCGCTTGCAAAATGCCGTCAATCCGCCTGCCGGCTATCAGCTTGAAGACGTGCTCCCGCTTCCTGCAGGGCCGAATGGCATCATTTTGAGTCTTCCAGGCTGAGCCCCTGTTCGGAACGGAAATATTTTCTGATTGAATTTGAGACAGAACAGTTTACAAATGAATTGACTTTTCGTATTATAGGGTTGTAATAAAAAATAACCACATATGATTCATCTTCGGGGCTGGGTGAAATTCCCGACCGGCGGTGATGGGGCACATGCCCCTAAGCCCGCGAGCCGCAAGGCAGGATTTGGTGAGATTCCAAAGCCGACAGTAAAGTCTGGATGGGAGAAGGTGAAGGCACGGCCGTTATCGTCTGCATTTTGCGGACTGGTGACGCCTGTATTAAACTTGCCTTTCTCCCCTGGACGGATTTCCGTTCAGGGGTTTTGATTTAGGGGCAGGTGTTCGGGGCCGTCGTCCTTCCTTCGTTGAAGAGGATCAACAGAAGGAGAGAAAGCATCATGAAGAAGAAAAATACGCGCCTGCGGTCACTGATCGCAATTGCCATGCTGAGCAGCATCTCGTTCGTGCTCATGCTGTTTAATTTCCCGCTGCCGCCATTCCCGGCATTCCTGCAAGTCGACTTTAGTGAAGTTCCGGCCATTATCGCTGCGATTACAATGGGACCGGTTGCCGGAATCCTTGTTGAACTGCTTAAAAATGTTCTCGACTGGCTGTTCTCTGGTAGCCCGACTGGTGTACCGGTCGGCCACATGGCCAACTTTGCAACGGGCGTCCTGTTCATTCTTCCGGTCTGGTGGGTGTATCACCGCCTGTCCAACGCCAAGGGGATGACGACCGGCCTGATCCTCGGTACGATGTCGATGGCAGTCGGCATGAGCCTGCTCAACTATGTGCTGTTCCTTCCGCTGTATGTGAAGTTCATGAACTTCCCGGTCATGTCGGGAGAAGAACTTTACCAGATGATCGTGCTGGGCATCCTACCGTTCAACCTGCTGAAGGGAATCATCCTTGCGGGCATCGTTCTTCTCCTGTTCCGCAGCATGCGGCGCTGGATCGAGAAACAACGTGCCGTTTTCCTGGGATAATCCCCAGGCATCAATCAAACCTATCCAGGGACCGATCCGGGAACCGCCGGGTCGGTCCCTTTTTGCCGTGACGGGATGGAGGGGTTGCGTACGAATCCAAGAAGTTCGCTTGCGAAAATCGGGGTGCCTTCACAGTTCGCGTACGAATCCAAGAAGTTCACCCGTGAAGAACGCCCAGGGAGAGTTGCAAAAAATAAAAACTGCAGCCAAAGGAGCGTTTCACTCGCTTCGTCTGCAGTTCGGAAGATCAACCTTCATACTTCAGCGGATCACCGTCAAACGGAGCATCCGCAATCTTGATGGAGTCTGTCGGGCAGCCATCAAGGGCGTCTTCCATGTCCTCAATGAGCAGGTCTGGAACTTCGGCTGTGCCCGTGTTATCATCTAGGATAACAAATGACAGGCCCATATCATCGTAGTCGTATATATCAGGGGCGGCTGCGCCGCAGGCCCCGCATGCGATGCACGTATCTTGATCGACGATCGTGTACTTCGGCATATTGGGTCTCTCCTTTTAAAAATGAATCTCGTGTCCTGTATTTGGCAGAACCGATGTTGTTTCAGTTCTAATGATAACACTTTATCATGTGGAGGCGTGCCATGAGCTTCGATGACATTTTATTGAACATCATCAGCCGGATCGACGGTGAGCGGTACAAGCATGCTGCCTTCCACCTCATGAAAGGAAAGCGGTCGGGCCAGACGCTTCAGGATACGGAGTATTACAGGCTGCATCCGTTTTTCGGGATGCTGCCTTCTTTGCATGCAAATGATTTTGATCTGGCCTACCGGAGGCTGCTGGCAGCCGGTCTGATCGCCGAAAAGGAAGACGGGACTGTCTTTTTGTCCGCTTCCGGCAAAACGAGGGCAGCTTCGCAAGGGCCGGTCCGGCTGAACGGTTGGAGCTACCGGGGCATGGAGCGGCTGTTTTTTGCACGGCTTGCCCTTGCAGTACAAACGGTGTCCCATCTTTCCGCAGGGGACAAGTCGTTTATGCCGGTTACCGCCGATCCGGTCGTCCAGCGGGATGTGAAACGTCTTTTTTCAACTGTTCTTAAAGGGAAGAAGCCAGGAGATCTTGCTTGGGAGATGCGGAGCAGTCTGGAAGCCGCCGGCATGGAAGATGACCGTCTATCCCGTTTTGCGGCCCGTCTTACGGGAAAGGGCATGTCCGGCATGACCTGGTATCAGCTTTCCGAGGTGACGGGCATATCCGAAATGGACCTGAAAGTGGAATGGGTGGAAACCCTTCATATTTGGCTGGATAGCCTGGCGAAACGGCCGACTCCGATCCTTGCCGCCCTGGCCAAAGGAGTGAAGGCCGAAAGTCCGCTGACCGGTTCGGCGAAGAAAACGGCAGAAATGTACCGTGCCGGGTTGGGGATGGATGATATTGCGAAACAGCGGAACCTGAAAATGAGCACGATTGAGGATCATTTTGTCGAAATCGCGATTAATGATCCGGCATTTCCGATCCGGGATTTTGCGGCACCGGAGGACGTCAAAGCTGTCAGGGATCAAGCCGCCCGGCTGGCCACGCGCAAGCTGAGCGTTTTGAAAAAGGCGTTTCCCGGACTCGCCTATTTCCAGCTGAGGCTGATCCTGGCAAGGATAGGAAAGGAGGAAGGGGCAGATGGATACGACGATCACGGAAAACCTGGGAAGCCTGCTGAAAAGGGTCACAGGATTTGATGAATTCCGCCGTGGCCAGGAAGAGGTCATCCGCTCGGTGATCCAGGGCCGTGACACGATTGCCGTCTTGCCGACAGGGGCGGGCAAGTCATTGTGCTATCAGCTCCCGGTCCATGCACTCGGGGGCACGGTATTGATCGTCTCGCCGCTTTTGTCGCTGATGGAAGACCAGGTCGCCCAGCTGAAAATGAAGGGCGAGAAGCGGGTCGCGGCTTTGAATTCTTTTCTCGCCCCAAAGGAAAGGGCAGAAGTGCTGGCCAATCTCGGTCGGTACCGTTTTCTGTTCACATCACCCGAAATGCTTGTACAACCCCATATTTCAAAACGGCTCAAGCAGCTCCGGATTGCTTATATCGTGGCAGATGAAGCGCACTGCATCTCCCAGTGGGGATTCGACTTCAGGCCGGACTATCTCAGAATGAGGGAATGGCTTGCTGCTTTGGAGGACAGGCCGCCTGTCCTCGCACTGACGGCGACCGCCTCGGAAAAGGCGATCCGGGATATTGCCGACTATTTGCTGATGCGGCAGCCGGAGCTGTTCATCCATACGCCTGACCGGCCCAATATCGCGATGGAACTTGTCCGACTTGCCGGCCGGGAGGAAAAAACGGAATGGATTCTCAAAAACCTATTGCGGTGGCAGGGGCCGGGCATCATCTATGTGCAATCGAGAAAGCGGGCCGAAGAACTTGCGGGTCACCTGAGGAACAGGGAAATTCATGCAGCGGCCTTTCATGCGGGGATGGAAGGGGAAGACCGGATCCTGGTCCAGCAACAGTTCCTGAATGGGGAGCTTGAATGGATCTGTGCAACCAATGCCTTCGGAATGGGCATCAACAAGCCTGATATCCGATGGATCATCCATGACCATCTGCCATCATCGGCAGCCCAGTATATCCAGGAGATCGGCAGAGCGGGAAGGGACGGAGGACAATCACTGTCCACCCTGCTCTATTCGGAAGGTGACGCCGATACAGCGGCATTTATCGCCACAGATGATCTGCCGGAGCCGGAAACCGTTCACTTTATCGGAAAGTGTTTAGCAGAAGGCATGGACATTAGAGAAGCGGGAGAGCTCGCGGGCCTTTCTGAAACTGCGCTCCGGGTCATTTCTTATTGGCTGGACAGACTCGGTACAGCACAGGCTGCAATCCAAATGGATAGACTTGCCAAAGCGAAGAGGGAAGAAATTCAATCGATGGTGCAATTTGCGGAAGGCGCCGGGTGTATCCGTTCCAGGGCGCTCGGCCTGTTCGGATACTCGCCGACGTTTCGGCCGGCCCATTGCTGTTCGGAATGCGGACTTGATCCCGCTCAAATTCTAACCGTGAGGACAACCGCAAGAAACACTGCCGGCCTCCAAGGCTGGAGAGAGCGGATCAACAGTTTGTTCGGAGTTTCGGCAGAGGAATAACATTTACTTTTCCTACATCATTCGTCATAATATATTTACGTACCTTTTACTGGAGGGTGACGGCCATGACGAATGATGACTTCAGGCAGAAGTTCGAGCAGCACCGCAAGGAAATTGCGGTGACCGATGACAAAGATTCTGCGGACAAGCCGATGACCAGAGCTGAGCTGTTCGGCCGAAAAGAACCGTCAGCCAAGAAAAAACAGAAAGCCGGAAAAGCATCCGGAAAAAAGAAACGAACAAAGGGAAGCACGTTGATCAACACGTTGCTGATTTTGTTCATGTTGATTCCGATCTCCCTATTTATCTATGTTTATAAATTTTACGATCCGATGGAAAGCAGCAATGCGGCCGAGCTCGAGCAAAATCTTGGAATCGATACATCCATCGCCGGAGAAAAGGCCGAGCCGCCGTCTGAAGGCGGGGCCGCTTCCAAAGATGACGATGATGAGAAGAAAGCAGAAGAACAGGCGGAAAAGCAACGCCAAGAAGAGCAGAAACGCAAGGAAGAAGAAAACAAATTAGAAGAGCAGAAAAAGCTGGACGAGCAGAAAAAACTCGAAGAACAGAAAAAGCTTGAAGAACAAAAGCGCCTGGAAGAGCAGCAGCGGATCGAGGAGCAGAAACGCAAAGAAGAACAGGCCCGGATCGCTGAACAGAAAAAGCGTGAAGAGCAGCAACGCCTTGAAAAGCAACGAAAGGAACAAGAAAAGGAAAAAGAAAAGCAGCAGGCCAATCGCGGTTCCCACACTGTACAGCCCGGAGAGACACTTTACCGCATCTCGGTGAATTACTATGGCTCGGGTGACGGGGTAGAAAAGATCAAGCGGGCAAATGGGCTTTCTTCCAATGAAATTTCCGTTGGACAGACCCTGGTCATCCCATGACCACTCGTAATCGAAAGGAATGGCTGATTCTCCTGCCGAATAAGGATATGCAGGTAACAGAAACCTAAAGGATGAGGTGGGACCATGTTTGTACGAAGTGTCATGATTCCAAAAGAGAAATGTGTAACCGTCCAGATTGATGAGCCGCTTGAGAACGTGCTTGAACTGCTCCGGCGAGAGGATATTGATGCGCTTCCGGTATTGGATGGCGATGAGTACAAAGGAATCATCAACCAGTATCTGACGTACGAATCCTATTTCCATTCCGGCAAGGACCGGCAATCCTACCTTTCCGAAACCCCTCTGACTGACATCATCATCCGGAAGGACATCACACTCACGATCAATGACGTTTTCGAGAAGTCATTCGTGGAAATCAGTGACTTCCCGATTATTGCTGTCACCGAAGACCGGAAGTTCCTTGGGATCGTCACGCGACCGGACATTGTCAACCAGGTAAAGAGCGCGTTCGGGATGAATCGGGAAGGGGTCCGCATTACATTCACTTCTGTGGAGACGGAAGGACAGATTGCCCGTCTCGGGGAACTGCTCAACAAGCATCACGAGTCCGTCATTTCCCTGGTCACATTTGATGAGACCGATAAACTCATCAGGCGCATTGTTCTCAAGATTGAACAGAGCGAAAACAAGGAGCAGTTCCTGAAGCAGCTTGAGAAAAGCGGTTTCCGAGTGCTCCACATCCACGAGGAAGACTGAGCATCTAATTTCATAGCGACGGCAGCGGCCTGCGGTGAGCGACCCGAGCTGCTGCCGTTTGCTTTTTCCGGGAAATCCTTCATGGATCCCGTTTTTCATGAGGCGCGTTCAACTTGTATGCATACTTTGGGTCAGAGTGCGCGTCTTATGAAGAGAGGGTCCAATACCCGAATACAGGGGTTGATGCAATGGAATTGAGAACAGTTGCTGCTGTGTTGGCGGCCGCAGGCGCCGGACTGGCCATGATGTATGCAAACGCCAAGTTGGCTATGCTCAGGGAGCATGAGGCCGCCATTTGTGCTGAACAGGACGGGAGCGGTCCTGACATTTTCTTCATATCGGATATTCATCGCAGGCGTGTATCCAGGGAGCTGATCCGGAAGGCAGGCGGTCCATTCGACGCAGTAATCATCGGCGGGGACCTCGCGGAACGCGGGGTTCCGGAATCCCGCATCCGCAGGAACATCATGCGGCTTGCCGCACTTGGCCCGCTTTACTATGTATGGGGGAACAACGACCGGGAAGTCGGGGAAGCCCTGATCCGTTCAGCCATCTCCGATGCAGGCGGGACTGTGCTTGACAATGAGTCAGCAGTGCTGATGGCGGGTCCGGTACGCTGGGTGCTTGTCGGCACGGACGACACATCGTCTTTCAATGTCGATGTCGATCAAGCTTTCCGGAATGTCAGGCGCGGGGATGCGGTCATTTTCATCTCGCATTCGCCAAGTGTATTTGAAATGCTCGGCCAAAAAGATCCGGAAGTGCGGATGGCAGGTCACACCCATGGCGGCCAGATTCGGCTGGGACGGTTCGGGATGCTTGAAAAGGGCCGCTTCCGGTCGGATAATGGAAAAGTGGAACTCGTGAGCAACGGCTACGGGACCTCTCTCGTGCCGCTCAGGCTCGGAGCCCCGGCTGAAAGCCACATAATCAGGTTAAGGGCTAAAAAGAAGTAAAGTAATGGAGAGTTGTAGATATGATACAGCAGGAAGAAGCCGTCATTATCGGAGGAGGGCCATGCGGAATTGCTGCAGCCATCGCATTGCAGGACGAAGGCATCCGCCCGCTCATCATCGAAAAGGGCAACGTTGTCAATACCATTTATAACTATCCGACCCATCAGACATTTTTCAGCTCAAGTGAAAAACTGTCAGTCGGCGATATCCCGTTTATTACTGAGCGGCTGAAGCCGAAGCGGAATGAGGCGCTTGTCTATTACCGGGAAGTCGTTCGGAGAAAGCAGCTCCGGGTTCATCGGTTTGAGCGGGTCGAAAGTGTCGAAAAAGATGACGGCGGTTTTGTCATCAAAACGGATAAGGGGCATTACCGTACGTCTGTTGCGGTCGTCGCGACGGGATATTATGACAATCCGAACTACTTGGGGATTCCCGGAGAGAACCTCCCGAAGGTCTTCCACTATTTCAAGGAAGCGCATCCGTTTTTCGATACGGATGTGCTGGTGATCGGCGGGAAGAACTCGGCAGTGGATGCCGCCATCGAGTTGAACAAAGCCGGTGCCCGGGTCACGGTATCCTACCGCGGCAAGGAGTACTCCCCGAGCGTCAAGCCATGGGTGCTGCCGGAATTTGATGCCCTTGTCCGGAATGGGGCGGTCGACATGCGGTTTGGCACAGTTCCTGTCCGCATTTCGGAAGAAGCGGTTGAACTGGAGGATCTGAAGGGGAACCTCAGTTCCGTGCCCAATGATTTCGTGTTTGCAATGACCGGTTATCATCCGGACCATACATTCCTGCGCAAAATGGGAATCGGGGTTGACGATGAAACCGGGCGTCCGAAGTACGATCCGGAAACGATGGAAACAGCGGTTCCCGGCTTGTTTATTGCCGGTGTCATCGCGGCGGGCAACAACGCCAATGAAATTTTCATCGAGAACGGGCGTTTTCATGGCGGGCTTCTCGCCAGGAAAGCAATCGAATATGTGAAATAACAAAGCCGGACCTGCAGAGGATTTCTTTTGCAGATCCGGCTTTTATCATGCTAATTATAAATATTTTTATTATGTTAACTTCCTTGTTCCATTGGTAATTAGATATAGGGGCTCAATGCCCCTTGAAAGACTGCGCAATCTGACCAGGGTGGATGCCTGCCGACAGGGCAAGAAGCAGCTGGATCCTGGCTTTTTGCCCGCTGAGCCCGTGAGCGAAGATGACACCTTCCTCGTGAAGCATTCGTCCTCCGCCCTCGTAGCCGTACACCGGCTGCGCAATGCCGTTAAAACAGCGCGACACCAGTACGACAGGGATCTCGTCCTCAAGCAGCCTGCGGATTCCCGGCATGAGTGAAGGGGGGACATTGCCCTGGCCGAGCCCTTCGAGAACGATTCCCTCATAGCCGGCATCCGCCGCATGAAAGAGGAATTCCGAATCCATTCCGGCATACACTTTCAGGAGCGCCACCCGCCCGCAAAGCTCGTCAACATGAAAGCGGGCGCGCAGAAGAGGAGCATGGTGGTAGTGAATATGGCCGTTTGTCACCAGGCCGATCGGTCCGTACTGGGGACTTTGAAATGTCGAGACATTTGAAGTGTGGGTCTTCGTGACATTCTGGGCCGTATGGATTTCGTCGTTCAGTACGACGAGTACCCCCTTGCCCCGCGAGTCCTCATCAGAGGCGACCCGGATGGCGGACAGGACATTATGGACGCCGTCCGAGCCGATTTCATCCGCACTTCTCATGGCACCCGTCAGGACGACAGGAATCTCCAGATTCAATGTAAGGTCCAGGAAGTAGGCCGTCTCTTCCAGCGTGTCGGTACCGTGGGTGATCACGACCCCGTCCGCGGGTTGGTCTGCAAGTGAGCGGACAATCAGCTTTTTCAGTTCGAGCATATGGCCGGGAGTGATATGCGGAGATGGAAAGTTAAAGGCCTCGATCTCGATGATTTCGTCTGCGAGTCCAAGTTTATGAATTTGGCCAAGGAGAGGGTTATTCAGCCCCGGCGTGACGGCTCCGCGTTCATCTGTGGTCATTGAAATTGTGCCGCCCGTATGGACCAGAATCAAGGTTTTTGTCATATTGGTACCTCCCGGTAGATTCTTACATGTTAAAATAGGATGATGGAAGTAGTTCGCAAGGAGGGGGAGACGCCCATGTTTATGTTGCTGACGGTGGCGATCGCCCCGGGTCTCGCGCTGTTCAGTTACTTTTACCTGCGTAAGCAGATTCATAAAGAACCTTCGCGAAGCCTGCTTCATACCTATATTTATGGAATGCTGCTGACATTTCCGATCCTCTTCGTCCAATATGTGTTTGAGGAGGAAGGGGTGTTTGCTTCCGTATTTGTAAGTGACGTCCTGTTCACAAGCGGGCTCGAAGAGTTTTTCAAGTGGCTGATCCTCCTGATCGTTGTTTACGGTCATGTGGACTTTGAAGACCCGTATGATGGAATATTATTCGGCGCAACTGTCTCGCTCGGTTTTGCGACCGTCGAGAATATCCTTTTCCTCCTGACGTTCGGGATGGATGAGGCTTTGATCCGCGCGCTGTTGCCCGTATCCAGCCACGCGCTGTTCGGTGTTGTCATGGGCTATTATCTGGGACGCGCCAAGTTCGTAGAAGATTCAGGCACAAAGCCGATGCTGTTTCTTTCCTTCTTTACCGCATTCGCGCTTCATTTCGTCTATAATGCCTTCGTGATGGCAGGAAGCATCCGGATGTATCTGTTGATTCCGTTCATGCTCTTCCTCTGGTGGTTCGCCCTTAAAAACGTCAAGCGGGCGCACCTACTGAGCGTTGACCAATATATCAAAAACCAGCGCACTGCGCGATAACCCGGCCGACGCCGGGTTTTTTCGTGCTTTTTCGGGCAACAATGAGAAGGACTGTCTACTGAAAAAAAACAGGAGCCATATTCGGCAAGCAAACTTTTTTATTTGTTCTTTTCCTGTTTATAATCCGCCTGTTTTTGCACACGCTATGCAAAAGTCCCCCCGGCATCTCCGGGTCGGGCGATGGAAATTACAGGAGGGATTCATGTGCAAATGAAATCGGCGCGCCGGAAGCGCAGACCTGTCCTGGCGGTGCTGGTTCTGGTCATGGCTTTGTCCGTCCCGGCTGGCAAAGATGCGTTCACCGCGCAAAATATCGGACGCGGATCATTTGGAGATGACGTCATCGAGCTGCAGGCACGCCTTCAATGGTCGGGGTTTTACGATGGGAAGATTGATGGGAAATTCGGTTATGGAACGTATTGGGCTCTTCGGAATTTCCAGCAGGCTTATGGACTTCCGATTGATGGTGTGGCGGGAGCCGCGACAAAAGAAAAACTTGTGTCAGTATCAAAGTATCACAAAGACTTTGTCATGAACAATATCGCAGCCGGAAAGGCGTTTACCCATTACGGAGGTACGCCGCTTAACGCCCAAGTTAAAGGCGGCGGAGGTGGAGGCGGCGGAGGCCAGACCGCCAATATTCCTCCGGGCTACAGTGAACAGGATATCCAGCTGATGGCCAATGCGGTGTACGGGGAAGCACGGGGAGAACCGTATGAGGGACAGGTCGCAGTTGCTGCAGTCATTCTGAACCGGCTGGAACATGCCGATTTCCCCAACACCGTGAGCGGTGTAATCTTTCAGCCCCTTGCTTTCACGGCAGTTGCGGACGGGCAGATCTGGCTTACCCCGAATGAGCGAGCAAAAGAGGCGGTCATCGATGCCATCAATGGCTGGGATCCGACAGAAAACGCCATTTACTACTTTAACCCGGTCACGGCAACCAGCAAATGGATCTGGTCAAGACCGCAGATCAAAAAAATCGGGCAGCATATCTTCTGCATGTGAGGGATCCCATGAAAAAACTGATATTTATACTGGCATATACGGTTGCCGCGCTGGCCATCTTTTCCTGGTCGGCATCGGCGAAAAACGAGAGACTGACTCTACTTCTGAACGGCCAGTATACCAATAAGCTGACCGAGGCGACCGAACAGATGAATGAACTGGAACAGGAAGTCAGAAAGGTCCTGCTTTATCAGGATCAGTCCGCGGCAGAAGAACCGCTCAACAACATCTGGAGGCTGTCTTCGGAAATCCGAAACAACCTCTCTTCGTTGCCGCTTGACCGTGAGTTCTCATCAGAGTGGATGAATTACCTCACCCGTCTCGGTGACTACGCGGATCTGGCTTCGACAGGGGCAATTCCCCAGGAAAAGTGGGGAAAGGCTCTTGGCAATGCCGCAGCGAACTTGGATGAATTCTCTACTGAATGGTCATCCGTGACCCGGGGGATGTTCGCCGGCGGCACCGGTCCCAACAGCTGGTTTGCACAGCTGGAAAGCGAAAAGCCGGACAAACGCTGGGCAGACCTCGGACAGGCAGTTAAAACCTATTCAGAGAGCGACTTTCCGCTGACCGCAAGCGAGCATGATGAGCAGAAGAAAAAAGACCTCAAGAATCTGAATGATGAGCCAATCGGACGTGATGGCGCGCTTAGCCGGTTCAAGGAACTGTTCCCGGATTATGACGGTGCCACTGTGCACGTAAGCCAGAGCGAACCGGATGCGCCGTACCCGTTTTATCACATCCGTTTCCAGGACGGGGCAAGGATCGGGTACGCCGATTTTACCGAACGCGGCGGACATTTGCTGTCCTTGCTTGTGGAGCGGCCAGTTGGAGAGGATGTACTGCCTGAGGCGGATATCCGCGGACGTGCGGAGAAATTTCTCCGACAGGCGGGATATGATGACCTTGTCTTCGAAGAATCCAGGGAGAACAGCCATTACTGGCATCTGAGTTTTGTGAGGGTCGATCCGGACACAGGCGGCAAGGTGTTTGCTGATGGCGTACAAGTGAAACTTGCGAAGGACGACGGAGAAGTGCTCGGTGTCAACACGATGGAATACATCCAGAAAGAGAAGATCAAGGCACAGCCGATCAATCCGTTTGATCCTGAAGAATTTTTTGCGGATGGTACGGAGGTCCATTCCGAGGAGCTCGGTTATACCGCCAACGAAGAGCTCGTCCAGCGGCTCTGCCATCTTCTTGTCGTCACCAAGAAAACTGGGGGCAGGACAGACACCTACAGGCTCATGGTCGACACTGAGACCGGGGAAGTGCTGAAGAGCGAAATTCTGCGATGAACCATTGAAAAGTCCCTGCCAGCGGGGGCTTTTCGTTTTTTGATATGGTACAATGAGGTCGAATTGACTTGAGGAGAGTTGAACGATATGACGAAAGAAATCCGCATTGCAATCGACGGACCCGCCGCGGCCGGAAAAAGTACAATTGCGAAGTTAGTTGCCGAGAAATTAGGCTATACATATATTGATACGGGCGCCATGTACCGTGCGCTGACGTATAAAGCGATCGGAGCGGGCATAGATTTGGACAAGGCCGCTGATGTCGAGGCTCTCCTGCCGGGGACTGAAATTGAACTGAAGGCCGGAGACAAAGGACAAACCGTGTGGCTGGACGGCCAGGACGTGACGGACGAAATTCGCACGGACGCCGTGACAAACGGCGTTTCCGCCGTTTCCGCGCATGCGGGCGTACGTGCCTATATGGTGGATGCCCAGCGCAGAATGGCGGAAGAGGGCGGCGTCGTCATGGATGGCCGTGATATCGGGACGGCGGTTTTGCCTGATGCCGAGCTCAAGGTCTTTATGACGGCAAGTGTCGAAGAGCGCGCACGCCGGCGCCATGCTGAAAATCTGAGGCGGGGATTTGAATCCTCCATTGACCAGCTTGCACAGGAAATCGCACTCCGTGACAAGAAAGACAGCGAGCGCGAGATCTCCCCGCTTACAAAGGCAGAAGATGCCGCCCTTCTGGATACGACATCTCTGTCCATCAGCGAAGCGGCTGAAGCGATCATGGATCTTGTCAGGGAGAAGGTGGACTGATGGACTTCTACCATTTCGCAAAGTCGGTCGTCTACGGGGTTCTCAAACCGCTATACCGGCTGGATGTGAAGGGGACCGAACACTTTCCGCAGGAAGGAGGCGCCCTCGTCTGTGCAAACCATATTTCTGAACTGGATCCCCCGGTTGTCGGAATCACCGCACCGCGCCCGATCAATTTCATGGCAAAGGCCGAACTTTTTGAAGCCCCGATCCTGAAAAATCTGCTTCCGAATCTTCATGTCTTTCCGGTCAAGCGCGGGCTCAGCGACCGGAATGCCATCCGCACGGCTGTCAGCCTGCTGAAGGGCGGACAGGTTGTCGGGATGTTCCCCGAAGGGACGCGGAGCAAAGACGGAACTCTCGGCCAGGGCATGTCCGGAGCCGGCTTTTTCGCATTGAAGGGCGGCGATGCAGTCGTCGTCCCTTGCGCGATCATCGGGCCTTACCGGCCGTTCCGGAAAGTAAAGGTCCGATACGGAAAACCGCTTGATATCACGCCTTTCAGGGAGCGGAAAGCAGGTGCGGAAGAAGTGACGGAAGCGATCATGCAAGAAATACGCCTGCTGATTGAAAAAGAAAAACCGGCTAAATAAGCTTAATATTTTGTTTTTACAGGCGTTTTCTAATAAAATGGGGTAAGGAACCTTTATGGAGGAGGACTTAGGCATGAGTGAAGAGATGAATAACATGGAACAACACATGGAAGAACAAGAAATCCGCGACTTCAAAACAGGAGATCGCATAACGGGGAAAGTTGAAAAGATCGAAGATAAATCGGTGACGGTTACAATCCCCGGTGCACCGTTTGACGGTGTCATCCCGATCAGCGAACTGTCGAGCCTCCATATAGAAAAGGCATCCGATGCAGTCCAGGTTGGCGACACACTGGAACTCATCATCCTCAAAGTAGAAAACGATAATGAGAACTTCGTCCTGTCGAAGCGCAAAGTCGATGCAGAAGCTGCTTGGGATAGCCTGAAGGAGAAATTTGACAGCCAGGAAACAATCACTGCCGAAGTGAAGGACGTCGTCAAGGGCGGCCTTGTTGTCGACCTCGGTGTCCGCGGATTTGTTCCGGCCTCCCTCGTTGAGGACCACTATGTCGAGTCGTTCGACGACTACAAAGGCCGCGAAATGACATTCAAGATTGTGGAGATGGACAAGGAGAAAAACCGCCTGATCCTCTCTCACCGTGCGGTGATTGAAGAAGAGAAGGACGCCCAGAAGGGTGAAGTCCTGAATAACATCCAAGAAGGCGATGTCATTGAAGGTACAGTCCAGCGCATCGCTTCGTTCGGCGCATTCGTCGACATCGGCGGCGTGGACGGGCTTGTCCACATCTCCCAAGTCGCGCATGGACATGTCGAGCAGGTAAGCGATGTCCTGTCCGAAGGCGATAAAGTGAATGTCAAAGTACTTTCGATCGACCGCGACAATGAGCGCATCTCGCTTTCCATCAAGGAAACGCTCCCTGGCCCATGGGAAGACATCGAAGAAAAAGCGCCGAAGGGCTCTGTTCTTGACGGCGTCGTCAAGCGCATCGTTTCCTACGGCGCATTCGTCGAAGTGTTCCCTGGTGTGGAAGGACTGGTGCACATCTCCCAGATGGCCCGCCACCACATCGGCACGCCTCATGAAGTGATCGAGGAAGGCCAGACCGTCCAGGTGAAAGTGCTAGATGTCAACAAGCTGGACAAGCGTCTCTCCCTCAGCATCAAAGAGACGCTCCCGCGCGAAGACCGCCGCGAAGCACAGCCTGACGAATACGAGATGCCGGAAGAGTCCAAAGGCTTCTCGATCAGCGATGTCATCGGCGACAAGCTGAAGGGCTTCCAGGACTGAGTTTAATCTTAAGAAACACACAAGGTGATGGCAGATCCATATGCCATCACCTTTTTATTTGGAGGAGACAGACCCGTAACTCCCATCCAATGAGCGCCCGGCCAAGCAGATGAAGTAGCATCCGGTGGGTTTCCATGGCGTTTCGGTTCACATGGCGAAGGAGTGATATCCGAACCTCGCGTGATGACACTAAAGGGAACTTCCTGTCCCCAGATGAGTTGTCGCGCAAGCTTCAATAGAAGCACGTTTAGAAACTCACACTTATAAGTGGTTGCGGTAAGCGAAGAAAGCTTATAGCGACCAATGAGCGGTTTGATATGCCTCTCAATCGCATTTCGGCGGATGTCGGCAAGCCCTCACTATACCAGCCAGAGGATTCCGTCTGGAAAGTCTTGTCCGGCCGCTACCGGATCCGGATGTGTTATCTGGACCGGATCCCTGTACCCTCACGACGCCCAAAAAGTGACGTCTGAAGTTCCGCTTTACGACTGCAAGAAGCAGGAACAGCTAAAGGAGGAAAACAAAGCATTGTCAAAGACCGTGTGGATTTCTTGAGTGTGCTCGAAGAAATGATTTTCTCGATCTATGAGTAGAGAGGAGGGAGGCGGTTATGATTGCTATGTTACTTGCGCAAAGAAACATCCTAAGCAAGTTGACGTTTGCGGAGGTGCCGGAAGTTCTTAAAGCAGAAGTGAAACAAGTGCTTGTGGAATCGGAGATGGCCTTTCTGGCAATTTTAAATGTCCGTACAGGCGCTATTTTCTTTCTTGAAGAGTTAATCACCTAAAAACGATAGGTTAACTCGAAAAGTTCTCTGAATAAAATAAGATGTATAAAGGATTCCACTTTGAGGTATCGAAATATGACACGTGAAGGGGGATCGTCCGATGATAAAAAGAGTTTTTCGGAAAATTGCATTCGGTGATTGGGTAAGAATTGCACGAGGAACAATCGAGGAGAATGCCAGTTATCTGGAGATCGGGACGGATAACGAGGCCGTATTGTCCTTCCTCTGTCGCTGCAGGAGAAGCGGAGAAGTTATTTCGAATCCGGTTGTCTGGGTTGACGAAAGTTATTACGTACACTCCGGTGCCTTTAAGGTCATCCACATGGACGATCAAGGCACTGTATTGCGCAAGGTTAAATAGTAAGAAACAGCCAAAACAACATTTATACCACTTTTGGGAAGGAGTGCCTTCTTATTTGTCGAATTGTGACGCTGGAAGGGAGGGGCTCCAATGACAGATATAGAATTTTGGAGGATTTCATTTAACGATTGGGGTTGTAATGTAAATGGTAAATTAAGAATTTCTGCAAGTAGTCTCGAATTGCTTACTAAGAGTGAGGAAGTTAAATCATTCCTTTCCCGCTGTATGGAGAATCAGGAAGTAATCAGCAATCCTCTAATAAGTGTAGGACAAGGCATACACTGCTATGCGGGAAACTACGAAGTCGCTCATATTGATGAAAATAAGATGATTTTAAGGAAGTTATTTAATGAAGTGTTGTTTTAGTAGAGAAGAGCATCCATCTAGGGTGCTCTTATTAAAATTGAATGAAGGTGAAAGGAAGGCAGGCGACGAAATGAAGTAGGAATAAAAATAATGTTTCGATAATGGTTTCGTAAGGAGAACAAAAGTTATGAACGATGATGTGCTCAAAAAGTCAGAAACTAATGAAACGACATATCTAGGGGAATCTCGAGAACGAATTAGGAGAAAACTTGAACTTCTGCTCGAGACTATACCTGAAGGAATAGAAAAGGCAGAGTCAGGTGATACAGAATACACTGCCGCCTACCTTTCAGCTATTGAAAAAATAATTATTGCGATACTGGAAGAAGAAGCTATCGCATTTGAACGGTTAGTGACTAGACAGGAATAATTAAACCCATAGACCGGAAACGTGAGCGCGTCCTCGCGGGCGCTTTTTTCATGTTGTAATTAAATCTTGAGGTGTATCGAAAATATTCAGACTCAGTAATATTCTCACCCATCAGAAATATTATTAAGTTTCTCATACCCTCATGTTTGCACGATTTTACCCGAATGTTGATTTTGGTAATAACTTTCGGGAGGAAAAAATGACGGTCATAGATTTTAAAGAGATCTTTGTAGGGAGCTGGAATGCTTTTGCGTTGGGGAGAGTTAGGTATTATAAATACGGCGTCCATATCGAGACATTGAATGAGGAGGTTTTGTCATTTTTCAATGATTGTAAGAACGAAAAGACGACAGTTACCGACTTGTCTGTCTCTAATCATATGATTCACCACATCCAAGGTAGATATCGAGTCGTTTATATAGAGAAAAAAGAGATTATATTAAGGCCATTGAGTCCGAGGCCAATCAGATAAAAGTTGAAGGGGGAGCGTGAAGAAAGGAAGTGGCCGAGGTAAGCCTATTGGAGACCACCGGCATTAAGGGCATCGGTGCCATGATTATTAGCTTTATCATTTCCAAGATCGACGTAGTCAACGAGGCCATCGTGGTCCTCGTATTTTTTATGCTCCTCGATCTGATCACCGGCTTGTTGCGGTCATGGGTGACGAAATACATGGACAGCACAATCGGCTTAGCCGGAGTCGTCAAGAAGGTCGCCATCTTTGTTAAGGTCGGAATGGCCGCGGCAGTGGAATACATGGTCATGGCTGCAGGACAAGATTCAAGGGGATTGCTGTAGCTTGGTGTATCCTCGTTTTTCATCTTAAATGAGGTGATCTCCCTCCTTGAAACTGCGCACAGATTGGACTGCCGACCCCGGCGGTCCTTTTTAATGCGCTCGAAAAACTGCACCGTGATCCGACGGGTAAGGACCACCGCCTTGAGCGCTCATCCCGTGATGGATCGAATCGACAAGAAGGAATTGCTCAAGTAGCGAGAGGCACAGCATTACGAGCTTCAGAAACTAAAAGCCGAAAAGAATAATGAGGAGGAATAACAATGGATCCACAACACACCGCCATCGCGCGGCTTTTTGTATTGCTGTTTTTAATCATCAACCAGACCTCATCACGGTCGGATGGTCCCCGCTACCGTTTGAGGAGCAGAAGGTCGAAGCAGGCTTTAATGCTGTTATGCTGGCCGTTGCCGCTTTGTGGGCCTAGTGGAAGAACAGCCGATGACACCAGAGGAACGGGAAGTACATGAGAAGATGGAAGCTATGAAACGACGAAAGGGAGGTAGGTTGTAAGGACAAAAATCGCATTAGACGCAGGGCGCGGATTTAACACGCCCGGCAAACGGTCTCCAGATGGTGAGCGACAGTGGTCCTTTAACAACAAAGTACTAAAGGCTTGTGTGGCGCGTCTGCGACAGTACAGCGGCGTCCAGATTCTGCGTACAGATCCGACGGGTCAAACAGATGTGAGCCTTGCTCAGCGGGTGCGAATGTCTTTGCATCGCTCCATCACAACGCCTTTACCGGGGAGTGGCATAGCGGTGAAGGTACAGAGGTTCATGTATCTACTGGTTCAAGTGCCAAATCTGTCAGCCTTACCAATGCCACTGCGCCTAAGATTGCACAGGCGATGGGTCTAAACAATCGAGGAGTTAAGCGAGCTTACTTTTTATGTCATCCGATATGCCAACATGCCTGCAATCCTCGTGGAGGGCGGCTTTATGGGCAGCATGGTGGAGGCGGACATCAAGGCCTTGCGGAGTGATGCACGGCTCGAGGCGCAGAGCGAGGCAGTGGCGGATGCGATCGCTCAGACGAGTATGTTGACCGCAGTTTTACTAGAAAACCTTTTACTCCCATTATCTCTACTGCTTTGTCTTGATCTATAGTGATATCTTTTTTACATCAGATCTAGTTTCGGTCGCTTCTTGTTGTATTGTGACGTTAGCTCACAACGCCATGATGTTAGTTCCGTTGTTTTATAATAGTTAGCCTTCATCTAAGAACAACGAAGCTATAAAACCAACCTACCTCATACCACACAAACTAATCAGACACCGGCTCATCCCCAAGCTCCCACTAAGGATTGACATACGCAATCAGCTTTGAACGTCGCTCGTTTTGATTTCCTATATATGAAGTGGCTATAAATGAAGTGGCTATAAATTGGTGAATTTGGCCGCCTCCCGACTAGCACTAGCAACTACATCAAGTCCTTGTATAGGATGCAACATAAGACCGCTGCAACTATATGCAGCGGTCATCGTCTGTCCACTATGTAAATGTCCCCCGGAACCTCCCCAAAATGCCTGGGGATGAATAAGTATATTTGGAAATCGAGTCGGATAGTCCATTGTTCAGAAATGCCGTAAAATCAACGTTTTGTGAAACTATATGCTAACATCTGATTACTGAAATGTTTTGTTGTATAATGACACAAGAAGAAACCGGAAGGGTGGAACAGATGACCAAACCGATTGTAGCGATCGTGGGGCGGCCGAATGTCGGCAAGTCAACGATCTTCAACCGCATCGTCGGCGAACGGATTTCAATCGTCGAAGATGTACCGGGCGTAACGCGTGACCGGATCTATAGCCCCGCAGAGTGGCTGAACCATGAATTTAACCTGATTGACACAGGTGGCATCGACATCGGGGACGAGCCGTTTCTGGAGCAGATCCGGCATCAGGCTGAGATTGCGATGGACGAAGCAGACGTCATCATTTTCCTGGCGAACGGACGCGAAGGGGTGACCGCGGCGGACGAGCAGGTCGCCAAAATCCTTTACCGCACGAAAAAGCCGGTTGTTCTCGGCGTCAACAAAATTGATAATCCGGACATGCAGAGCATGATCTATGACTTTTATTCGCTAGGTTTCGGCGAGCCATTCCCGATTTCCGGTTCTCACGGACTTGGCCTGGGAGATCTGCTGGACGAGGTCGTCCGCAGTTTCCCTGACTCCGAAGAGGAAAAGATTGAGGATGACGTCATCCGCTTTTCCCTGATCGGGCGCCCGAACGTGGGGAAATCCTCCCTGACAAACGTGTTCTTGGGAGAAGAACGTGTCATCGTGAGCGATATCGCCGGAACAACGCGTGATGCAATCGACTCCGATTTTGTCCATGACGGGCAGAAGTACAAAGTCATCGATACGGCGGGAATGCGCAAAAAAGGGAAAGTGTATGAATCGACCGAGAAGTACAGCGTTCTCCGTGCACTCCGAGCCATTGAACGATCGGATGTGGTTCTTGTCGTCCTGAATGGCGAGGAAGGTATCCGGGAGCAGGATAAGCGGATTGCCGGCTATGCCCATGATGCCGGCCGTGGGGTCATCATAGTCGTGAATAAGTGGGATGCGGTCGAAAAGGATGAGAAGACGATGAACCGGATGACAGAAGACATCCGGAAAAACTTCCAATTCCTTGACTACGCGCCGATCGTCTTTGTCTCCGCAAAGACCAAACAACGTGTACTGTCCATTCTCGAGACCGTCAACATGGTGAGTGAAAATCACGCGCTGCGCATCCAATCCAGCATCCTGAATGAAGTGATTGAGGATGCGGTAACGAGGAATCCTGCCCCTTCCGACAAGGGACGCAAGCTCCGGATTTACTACATGACCCAGGTCCAAGTGAAGCCGCCGACATTCGTCGTCTTCGTCAACGATCCGGAGATCATGCATTTCTCCTATGAGCGGTTCCTTCAGAACAAGCTCCGTGAGGCATTCGGATTCGAGGGAACACCGATCCGACTCATCACAAGAAAACGCAGCTGACGGAAAGGATTTGAACGCAATGACCAAAGTCGCCGTGTTGGGAGCCGGCAGCTGGGGCACCGCCCTCGCAGCCGTCCTTGCATCCAACGATCATGACTGCACGCTCTGGTCCCGCCGGGCTGAGCAGGCGGCAGAGATAACAGAAAAACATACGAACGAACAATATTTACCGGGGGCGGTCTTACCGGAAACCCTCAAGGCAGACCATGACCTTGCCATAGCCGTAAAAGATGCATCAGTCATTGTCATGGCCGTACCGACAAAGGGGATACGTGAAGTATGCAGGGAACTGAATGGCGCGTTGGACAGACCCGTTCTGTTCGCCCATGTTTCCAAAGGGATTGAACCCGATACGCACAAGCGCATCAGCGAAGTGATGGAAGAAGAGCTGGACCGGGCCGTCTGCGACGGGATCGCCGTGTTGTCCGGGCCGAGTCATGCCGAAGAGGTGATCCGGAACCAGCCGACCACCGTCACGGCTGCCGCAAAAGACATGGACCACGCAAGAAGGGTCCAGGATCTGTTCATGAATCAGGACTTCCGCGTTTATACAAACGATGACGTGGTCGGGGTGGAAATCGGGGGTGCCCTGAAAAACGTCATTGCGCTTGCCGCCGGCGTCACGGACGGCCTCGGCTTTGGCGACAACGCCAAGGCAGCCCTGATCACGCGGGGCCTGGCAGAAATCACCCGCCTTGGCGTTGCAATGGGGGCCAACCCGCTCACGTTTTCCGGTCTTTCCGGCCTCGGTGACCTGATTGTCACATGCACGAGCGTGCATTCACGCAACTGGCGCGCCGGCAATATGCTCGGCAAAGGCAAAAACCTGGAAGAGGTGCTCGACAGCATGGGCATGGTCGTGGAAGGTGTCCGGACAACCAAAGCTGCTCATCAGCTTTCGGTAGAATGCGGCGTGCCTATGCCGATTACCGAAGCTCTCTATGCGGTTCTATTTGAAGGTGAAAAGCCTCGCGATATGGTGGACCTTCTCATGGGCCGCACGAAAAAGCATGAAACTGAAGATCTGGCCGGCTGGTCCTGAACCTGACCGGTCTTGAAAGGTGGACCCGTTTTGTCATCCCTGGATAAAATGTGGCTGTCATTCTATGCAATGGGGGCGATGTTCGTCTGTATGCTCCTCATCAATATCAGCCGCAACAAGCTTAATAATAAATTGTTGAAATTCGTGTTCAGCCTGACTGCCTGGCTGCTCCTGCTCTTCGCTTTCTTTTCTATGGTCTATCTTGTATTCAGCGGGCCGACGGGAGGGTGATGGCATGAAAAAACTATGGATGATCCTGTTAATGGTTACGGTACTCGCATTGTCGGGATGCATGTATCCCGACAGCGAGCGTTCCGGAAGCACCATACCCTACGAAGAGCAGCTGAGGGCCGTTCAATCCGCGGTCGAACAGTACCAGGAAAACAGCGGCGGCCTATTGCCGATCAAGACACGTGACCAGGATGTGGACGCATTCATAAAATACCCGATCGATTTCTCGAAAATTGTGCCGGCCCATCTTGAAAAGATTCCGTCGAACGCCTATGAAACCGGCGGGATTTATCAGTACGTCATCATAGATGTTGAAGAAAATCCGACAGTCAAGCTCGTTGACCTCAACGGTCCCGAGAGGATCAGGGAACTGAATCTGCGAAAAAGTGTCAATGGCCATGTGCCGATCGAAGAGATGCTGACAAAAGACGTATTTCTGCCGAACTTCTCTGCGATGGGCCTTAAAGAAGCGCCGACGGTAAAGAGTCCGTACAGCGACCGGGAACTGCCCATCATCCTGTCTTCGGACGGAAATTTCTACATTGACTATACGGCCGATCTGCACGATGCAGTTGCGGACAAAAAGGCGGATGTTGAATCCGGAGAAGATATCCGGCATATTCTGTACGACGAAAACCCGATTCTGCCTGCATACAGTCTTCCGTACACGGTGGACGAGGAGGACAACGTCATCTTCATGACCGAGAAATAATCGCGCTTCATGCTTTGGCATGAAGCGCTTTTTTCATGCATACAATGAATTGCGCAGAAAAGGAGGGCGAAAGGTTTGAGCGAAGCATTGTATGAAGAATTGGCAAAACGCACCGACGGGGATATTTATATCGGCGTTGTCGGCCCGGTACGGGTCGGGAAGTCGACTTTCGTAAAACGGGTCATGGAAGAAGTCGTCATTCCGAACATGGTCGAGGAAGCGGACAGGACCCGTGCCCAGGATGAGCTGCCGCAGAGCTCGCCGGGACCTGTCATCATGACGGCGGAACCAAAGTTCGTACCGGCGCGGGGGACAGGCATCTCGGTCGGCGACGGAGACCTGACATTCCAGATCCGCCTCGCAGATTGTGTCGGATACGTGATTGATGGCGTCAAGGGCCATATGGATGACGACGGCCCGAAATACGTCCATACGCCTTGGCACAATGAACCCGTGCCGTTCGAGGAGGCTGCGCGCATCGGCACCGATAAGGTGATCCGTGACCACTCGACAATCGGCATCGTCATGACAACAGATGGCACGGTGAACAACATTCCCAGGGCTGCCGCACTAAAGGCCGAAGAAGAAATCGTAGGCAAGCTGAAGGAAATCGGAAAACCGTTTGTCATCGTCCTGAACAGCCGGATGCCGGCCCATTCGGAGACGGTCGCGCTCCGCGACGAATTGACAGATAAGTATGGAGTGCCGGTCATCGCCATAAGTGCCGACCAGCTGAATGCCAATGAAATCCAGCTGATCCTGCAGGAAGCGCTGTTCGAATTCCCGATTTCCGAGATCGAGCTTCAAAAGCCCGAGTGGATGGACGTCCTGGCGGATGATCATTACCTGAACACGTCCATCAGGAACCGGCTTGACGAAGGGCTTTCCGCGGTGTCCAAAATCCGTGACGTCCAGCGCCTCGCCGCTTCCATCCAGGAAGAAGACTTTGTCCGCCGGGCGGAAGTGGTCAGTGTGGATGCCGGACAGGGCAAGGCGAACATCCGGGTAGAGGCCGAAGATGGTGTCTTCCACGAAGTATGTGATGAGATGATGGGCGAGCCGATCCGGACCAAAAAAGACTGGCTGCTGTTTATCCGGGATGCGGTGAAGTCAAAGGAAGCGTTTGGCCAATATGAGGAAGCGATCGATTCCGCAAAGAAAACAGGATACGGGGTCACCCTCCCTGCGATCAACGACTTTGAGCCGACGCCGCCGGAACTCATCAAGCAAAATAACTTCTTTGGCGTCCGGATGAAGGCGAAAGCTCCGTCGCTCCATATTATGAGGATCGACATGGAAGCTGAGTTCTCTCCGCTTATCGGCTCTGAATTCCACAGCCTTCAGTTGCTGAAGGATCTGAAAGAAGCTTATCTGAACGACCGTGAAGCCCTCTGGTCCACCCAGCTGTTCGGCACGCCGCTGCACGAAGTGATGAAAGAAAGCATCCGCTTCAAGACAACAGCCGTGCCTGAACGGGCCCGTAACCGAATCCGCGAAACCATGGAGCAGATGGTCAACGACGGAAACAAAGGCATGGTCACGTTCATTCTATGAACTCATCCCGGCACCCGTGAAGGTGCCTTTTTTGGTTGAGTGGAAATTCCGTTCAAGAACCAGGGGCTCGGTCGGTCTTGCTTTTACGGTAAGTCCCCGGGATTACTGCAACAGCGGGTCCTCGCTTTCCGCTCTGGGGCCGGCAACGCCGTCACGCAGAACGCATCTGCGGCCACGAGCGTTAGCCCTGGCCGACAAGCTCCCGATGCGGAAATCACGGAGATGATTTGGAGAAGGAAAGACCCCGGTCTGAAGAACCTTGGTGCAGGAGACTGGTGTCCGGGGGATGACTGGTTTCCAGCCTGTATTTTCGCATTTTTTGAACGAAAAATGACAATCGGGCAGTTTAGCATCCTCAATTGAGGGGAAGCATGAGGAGCAGGGGCGCAAAAGGCTCGGAAAGCCCGTGAAACCAGTTGCGGTGCGGGTTTGGTTGTGATACAGTTTGAACATGCTTAAGCAAACTTTCTCTTTGAGAGGAGGTGAATGGTATGAACAAGACAGATTTGGTGAACTCCGTAGCGGAAGCGACTGGCCTCTCCCGCAAAGACGCGGTTAATGCTGTTGAATCCGTATTCAGCACAATTTCCGACGCACTTGCTAATGGCGATAAGGTCCAGCTGATCGGTTTCGGCAACTTTGAAGTACGTGAGCGCGCAGCCCGCAAAGGCCGCAACCCGCAATCGGGTGAGGAAATCGAAATCGCTGCGAGCAAGGTTCCTGCGTTCAAACCAGGAAAGGCTCTCAAAGACGCGGTAAAATGATATCCTGACTACATAGGGCGGTCCCAAACTTCCGGTTCCGGGAGAGGGGCCGTCCTTTAATATGCCTTCAAGATGCCCAAAAAGAGGGAATGAAGTCACAGTAACTAAACGGGACCGGTGAATTGTACCCAGACCCCGGTTGTGCTAACATTTAGGAGTAATGCGGAACAGAAGCCGGACGGGCTTCCGAAGCCTTTTTTCGGCAAGTGTTTTCCGTATATGGAGGGACGTAAATGGGAAAAGTGGATCATGGCAAGATCGTGGAAGCGGTCCGGATGATTCTTCAAGCGGTCGGTGAAGACCCGGATCGTGAAGGCCTGCTGGATACACCCAAACGGGTTGCCAAAATGTATGAAGAAGTATTTGGGGGCATCGGCGAAGATCCCCGTGAGTATTTTAAAACGGTATTCCACGAAGACCACGATGAACTGGTCCTCGTTAAAGATATTCATTTCCAATCAATGTGCGAACATCACCTGCTTCCGTTCTACGGGAAGGCGCACGTCGCTTATATCCCCCGTAACGGGGAAGTGGCAGGCCTGAGCAAACTTGCACGTGCAGTCGAAGCCGTTTCCCGCAGGCCGCAACTTCAGGAGCGCATCACAGCGGAAGTGGCAGATGCGCTGACCGAAATGCTTGATCCGCTTGGCGTCTACATCGTTGTCGAGGCCGAGCATATGTGCATGACCATGCGCGGCATCCGGAAGCCGGGTTCCAAGACAGTCACCGCAGCAGCCCGGGGAATTTTCAATCAGGATGACAACAAGCGCGCAGAGGTCATTTCACTGATTAAAATGTCCTGATTTCCGGCATTTTGCGGGCCTGTTCCGTACTGTGATATGATAGGAAAGATTCTAGATAGGAGACTGTGACTAATCATGGCACAAAACGATTATGTCGTCATCAAAGCCCTGGAAGACGGTGTCCAAGTCATCGGCCTTACCCGCGGGGCGGACACGAAATTCGGTCATTCGGAGAAACTGGACAGCGGCGAAATCCTTGTCGCCCAGTTCACCGAGCATGTTTCTGCCATCAAAGTGCGGGGCGATGCTGAAGTGCATACCGCACATGGCGTGGTGAAGGGCGAATCACGGAAATGACGGGCTTCCGTCCGGCTGTGCGGACGGGGGCCGGCAAACCGTCAGACCCGTGTGGAAATGGAGCGGCGGAAGATGAATTCAACAAGTCTACATACAGAAGTTAAACAATTGAACGATGAAATCAGCCGCCTGTTGGCTAACCGGACGCTTCTGAAGCACACCGGCCGTCCGGACATTCCGGTCCCGGTTCTGGCTTCCCTCTTGCTGCCGAAACTATTCGGCGAACGATGGGAGGAGAAGGACCGGCTGTCTGCTGTTGCGGCTGGTGCGCTTTATGCTGCATTCACCGCGCACGATTCGATCGGCCAGGAAGCTTCAGAGAGCCGGCAAGGCCAGCTGACCGTCCTGGGCGGGGACTATTACAGCGGCATCCACTACCGTATTTTGGCGGAAATCGAGGACATCCCACTGATCCGCAGGCTTTCGAAATCGGTCACCGAGATGAGCGAAAAGAAAATCCGGCTTTACGAACACCGTGAGGGAGATCCGCCGGAACAACTTTTGTCTTATATCGAAATTATTGAAGCTGGAACGGTTTCCGCTTTTCTCGTGGAGCGGGGGTACGGGCAGTACGAGGCGGCAGCACGTCATGGTCTGGCCGCCTGCCGGCTCGGCGCGGAATGCAGAACCCTCCATGAGGGCGGGCGCACGACATTCCTGGATGCTTTCCTCCGTTCAGGGGGAATCCACGGCAACACGGCGGCTGCGGCCCGAATCCTGGACCGTTGCCGCCTGTTTCACGCGGGCCGGCTGATTGAAGAAACCGCAGCATTCGGAGACCGTTCCGGGGATTTGGTTTCGGCGATCGACGGAATCTACGGAATCACCGAAGTGGCTTCCATACAGACGGGAAAAGAGGAATGAGCGATTTGGAGACACCAAAAGAGAGACGGGTCCATGACGTGTTTGAAAAGATCTCGGATAACTACGATACTATGAACTCGGTCATCAGTTTCCAGATGCATAAGGCGTGGCGCAGAGAGATGATGAAAAAAATGGATGTCGAAAAAGGGGCATCCGCTCTGGATGTATGCTGCGGAACAGGTGACTGGACCATTGCGCTTGCCGAAGCGGCGGGACCTTCGTGCGAAGTGACAGGTCTCGACTTTTCGGCAAACATGCTGAGCGTGGCAAAGGAAAAGACTGAAGGCCATCCGAACATCCGGCTTGTCGAGGGGAATGCCATGGACCTGCCGTTCCCTGACAACAGTTTTGACTATGTCACAGTCGGTTTCGGCCTCCGCAACGTTCCGGATCTCCGAAAGGCGCTTTCCGAGATGTACCGCGTTCTGAAGCCGGGCGGAATGATTGCCTGCCTGGAAACCTCCCAACCGACAATGCCCGGCTATCGCCAGGCGTTCAAGCTTTACTTTAACCACATCATGCCGCTCTTCGGACGGCTGTTTGCAAAAAGCTATCAAGAGTACCAGTGGCTCCAAGAATCTGCAGACACATTCCCGGATGCACGCACGCTTGCCGGCATCTTTGCGGAGACCGGATTTGAAGGGATCCGCTACAAACCGTTCAGCGGCGGAGCAGCTGCGGGGCATATCGGATACAAACGGAGATAACGAGAACAAAAAGCGGGGAAGGTTTTTCTCTTGGAGAAGTTGAAACTCAAGTCCATTTACTCAGAGTTCCGTCCGGATCTCGAATATATAGAGCGGGAGCTGAACCGGTCGGTCCATTCGGAATCGCCCATGCTGGAAGGAGCCTGCCTGGCACTGATCGGTTCGGGTGGTAAGCGGATCCGCCCGGTCTTCACGCTTCTCGCATCCAAGTTCGGTGATTACAACCCGGCGATCACCGCAAAGGCGGCCGTTCCGCTTGAGCTGATCCATATGGCCTCGCTCGTCCACGACGATGTCATCGATGATGCCGATCTGCGCCGCGGCGAACGGACGGTCAAGTCGATGTACGGGAACCACGCAGCCATGTATGTCGGTGACTTCCTGCTCGGCCGATCGCTTGAAATCATCGGAGAACTGGAAGACCCGGAGATTCATCGGGTCCTCTCGCAGACGATGATCGAGATTTGCGTCGGCGAAATCATCCAGATTGAAGACAAGTTCGCGACGGAGCAGAATCTGAGGGATTACCTCCGCAGGATCAAGCGAAAGACTGCTTTGCTCATCGCATCCAGCTGTGAGCTGGGAGGCCTCGTTGCAGGTGCAGACCCGCAGACGGTCAGGAAGCTGAAACGGTTCGGTTATTATGTCGGGATGTCATTCCAGATTACGGACGATCTTCTTGATTTCACGGGCACGGAAAAGCAGCTCGGAAAACCTGCAGGAGGGGACCTTCTTTCAGGGAACATCACCCTTCCCGCAATTATCGGGCTCCGTGATCCCGGATTGCGGCCAAAGTTGCTCGATGCATTGGAAGGCAGGATGAGTACGGAAGATGTCGTCCAACTGCTCGGCAGCATGAAAGATTCCGAGGCAATCCGGGAATCCGTGCGCATCAGCGACAGGTATCTGGAGAAAGCACTCCGTGAAGCGGAGTCCCTGCCGGATATCCCTGACCGTGATTCGCTTATCCGAATCGCAAAGTTTATCGGAAAACGGAAATTCTGAACGCACGGGCGCATCTTTTGTTGAAAGAGCGGCCGTTGCAGTGGTACCATTTTGAAGGCGGCATCGCCGCACACCCTCAACTCATAAGGAGTGTACAAACAAATGGAAAAAACATTTCTCATGGTCAAGCCTGATGGCGTCCAGCGGAACCTGATCGGCGAAATCGTCAGCCGCTTTGAAAAGAAAGGCTTTCAGCTCGCAGGTGCGAAACTGATGCAGATTCCTCAGGAACTCGCAGAACAGCACTACGGCGAGCACAAAGAACGCCCATTCTTCGGCGAGCTTGTTGAATTCATCACATCCGGCCCTGTTTTCGCAATGGTCTGGGAAGGGGAAAACGTCATCTCGACGGCACGCCTCATGATGGGTGCAACCAACCCGAAGGAATCCGCACCGGGTACGGTTCGCGGTGACTACGCAGTCACAGTCGGCAAAAACATCATCCATGGTTCCGACTCTCCTGAAAGCGCCGAGCGCGAAATCAACCTGTTCTTCAACCAAGAAGAACTCGTTTCCTACGAAAAGCAAATCAATAACTGGGTCAACTGACCCCGACGCCCGGCGCAAGCCGGGTTTTTTTATATTTGTAAACTGTTCGATTCGGGCGCAACCCGAGTGAAAAGCAGGGCGTGTTAAGCAACCACCGTCAATGTTAGGCAGATGTCCGCCGGCAATTGAACGGCCGCGATGCGACAATTAAATGCATGCGGAAATCACCTGACTTCCTCATTTACAAAGAGAGCGTTTTCATTTCCGGGCAGGGGCTGAACCCTCGTCTTTTCTGAAAAAATCCGAATGATTCGGCGGTTGGGTTGTGTTATAGTGGTAAGAAAATTAAATGTATTTAAAGCCTGGGGGTAGCAAAATGAGATACTTGACAGCGGGTGAATCCCACGGTCCGCAGCTGACCGCGATTATAGAAGGACTGCCGTCCAATCTTGAGCTGACGGCGGAGGCCGTCAACCGTGACCTTGCAAGAAGGCAGGGCGGATACGGCCGCGGCCGGCGGATGCAGATCGAGAAAGACACCGTTGAGATCACGGCGGGGGTCCGTCACGGCAAGACGATCGGTGCCCCGGTTGCGCTGACCGTGACCAACGATGACTGGAAGCACTGGACGAAGATCATGGGCATCGAGCCGCTGCCGGAAGACGTCGACCCGGATGACATCAAGCGCCGTGTGACGCGTCCTCGTCCGGGACACGCCGACCTCGTGGGCGGGATGAAGTATGGCCACCGTGATCTCCGGAATGTGCTTGAACGCTCGTCAGCCCGGGAAACGACCATGCGAGTTGCGGTCGGTTCCGTAGCAAAAAGCTTTCTGAAGGCACTGGGCATCGAAGTGACGGCTCATGTGGCCGAAATTGGCGGCGTGAAGGCGGACATGACCCTCCGAAACGGCAAGACGGTCAACGAAATCCGCGAAATTGCGTCTGCCGATGACGTTTATTGCATCGACCCGGAAGCATCGGAAAAGATGAAGCAGGCCATCGATGATGCGAAGGCAGCGGGCAACTCGATCGGCGGGGTCGTGGAAGTCATTGTCGATGGCTGCCCTCCGGGAGTCGGCAGTTATGTTCAGTACGACCGAAAGCTGGATTCGAAAATTGCCGGAGCGATCGTTTCGATCAATGCATTCAAGGGCGTCGAATTCGGCCTCGGTTTTGAAATGGCACGGCTGCCGGGCAGTGAGGTGCATGATGAAATCGAATGGACAGAGGAGTCCGGCTACAGTCGCCGCACGAATAACCTCGGCGGTTTCGAAGGAGGCATGACAACCGGCATGCCGATCGTGGTCCGCGGTGTCATGAAGCCCATACCGACACTTTACAAGCCACTCGAAAGCGTAGATATTGATACGAAGGAGCCTTTCAAGGCAAGTATCGAACGCTCCGACAGCTGCGCGGTGCCGGCGGCGTCGGTCGTCGCCGAACATGTCGTCGCCTGGGAAGTTGCGAAAGCCATCTCCGAGACGTTCCATAGCGATACCATCGAAGGGCTCAAAAAGAACATCGGGGAATTTCTCGCTTACGCCCGGGAGTTCTGATAATGGAGACAGTCAAAGTAGAGACGAAGGACCGCAGCTACGATGTGGTGGTGGGACCAGGTGCGCTAAATGGGCTTGAAGGCCTTGTTGCCGATGCCGACAGGGTGGCCGTCATAGCGGACAAAAAGGTGGCCGGGCTTCATGGAGGCCGTCTGCGGGCAGTGCTCGATGAAGCGGGTGTGGATGCGGCCTGGATGGATGTCCCGTCAGGAGAATCCTGCAAGACACTTGAGTGGTTCGGGCGCACCCAGCAATTTCTTCTGGATGCGGGGTGCACAAGGAAATCTGTGATGATCGCTTTTGGCGGGGGCGCATGTGGTGACCTTGCCGGCTACGCAGCTGCCGCTTACATGCGGGGCATCCGGTTTGTCCAGTGTCCGACGACCATTCTGGCCCATGACAGTTCTGTCGGCGGCAAGACGGCGATCAACCTTCCCGGCGGCAAAAACATGACAGGCGCGTTTCATCAGCCGATCGGGGTCCTGTACGATACGGATCTTCTCCGGACATTGCCCGATGTGGAAGTGCGTTCCGGAATGGCGGAAGCGGTCAAGCATGTGCTGATTTCATCCAAGAAAGACGCTTTGGGACTGCTCCACACAATGGAACTTGCCGAGATGGGCGAAGAGGAGCTGATCCGCCTCATCGTCCGCGGCATCCGGGTCAAGGCGGATATCGTCGGCCGCGATGAGCGGGAGGGGTCTGTCCGCAAGTATCTCAATTTTGGCCATACCTATGGGCACGCGGTAGAGGCGGCCGCAGGTTACGGCGGAATCACACACGGTGAGGCCGTCATGACCGGAATGATTTATGCGCTGATCTTGAGCGAGCGGATAACGGGAGCCGGAAGAGAACTCACTGATGCCCTCCAGGCGTTTGCCGAAAAAAATGGTTATCCGCTAAAGGAAATTTCCTCACATCCGTTTGATGGGTTGCTTGGCTATATGAAAAAAGACAAAAAAGCTTCCTTTGGCGATCTCCATTTCGTCCTTTTGCCGGAAGCGGGCGCGCCTGAAGTGAGACGTGTCTCGGAAGGGGACTGCAAGGCAGCAGACAGGGAATACAGAATACGGACGGGGGTGGAACCGGAATGATGGTAAGGGGCATCCGCGGTGCGACATGCATCACGGTAGATGAGGAACAGCAGATTTTGCAGGAGACCGCCGCCCTGGCACTTGAAATGGCGGAGAAGAACGGGCTGGAACCGGAAGAAATCGTCTCGGTGATCATCTCGACCACGACGGATATTTCTTCCGGCTTCCCGGCAAAAGCGGTGAGGTCAATGGCTGGCTGGGAATATGTGCCGGTCATGTGCACCCACGAGATGGATGTGCCCGGCTCGCTGCCGCTCTGCATCCGGCTGCTGATGCATGCAAACACCACAAAGACGCAAAAGGAAATCAGGCATGTCTATAAAAACGAAGCTGTCCGCCTGCGACCGGATTTAACCGGAGCGGCTGCCGAAAAGGAGGAAGCAAGATGAAATGGAATCCTAGGCTGGAGGGTATGCGGGCGTACGAACCGGGCAAGACAATCGGAGAAGTAAAAAAAGAATTCGGCCTGAGCCGCATCGTGAAGCTCGCTTCAAACGAAAACCCGTTCGGCTGTTCCCCTGAAGTAAAGAAATTCATCACACAAGCAGGGCTTGAAACTGCGCTCTATCCGGATGGGTATGCAACAGAACTGCGTGAGGCTCTGTCGGACAAGCTCGGCGTCAGCCCAAGGCAACTCCTGTTCGGAGGAGGGTCGGATGAACTGATTGTCATTCTCTCCCGCGCGCTCCTGTCCGAAAGCAACAATACGGTCATGCCGTGGCCGTCATTTCCGCAGTATCGGCACAATGCCCGTATCCAGGGGGCGGAGATCAGAGAAGTCCCGCTTCGCAAAGACTTCAGCCATGACCTTGACGGCATGCTGAAAGCCATCGACGAAAACACTTCGCTCGTGTGGCTGTGCACGCCCAACAATCCGACAGGGGGCATCATCCCTCATGAGGAACTAAAAGCCTTTATCCGCAAGGTTCCCGAGCATGTGCTCGTCATCGTGGACAATGCTTACCATGAATTTGTGACTGACCGGGCATATGGAGATCCGCTTAACCTGGTCGAAGAATTTCCGAACGTCCTTGTGCTCCGGACATTCTCGAAAGCCTACGGACTCGCGGCATTCCGCGTCGGCTACGCGATCGGACGGGAAGAAGTGATTACAAAGCTGGATCCCGTGCGGCCGCCGTTCAACACGAACCTTTTGGGCCAACAGGCCGCTGCCCTTGCGCTCGCAGACCAGGCGTTTATCGGAAGCACCAACAAGCAAAACGAATCGGGCAAAGTGCAATACGCCCGCTTTGCGGAGAAGCATGGATTAAACTGCCCGCGTTCGGAAGCGAACTTCGTGCTAATGGAAGTGAGAGGAAGCGCAGACGCTGCAGCGGATGAACTGCTGAAGCGCGGATATATCGTACGGAGCGGCGACAAGCTCGGCACACCGGGATACCTGCGCATTACAGTCGGGACCCGTGAAGATAATGAAGGCCTGCTTGCCGCTCTTGAAGAAGTCCTTGCACAGAAAGTGTCCGAAGCGTAAGCAGTTGATGGGAGTGTTGGGATTTGTCTGAGTTAAAAGCTGCGATCATCGGCCTCGGTCTGATCGGGGGATCACTTGCCCTGGCGATCCAGCGCCACGGGAATGTTGCGGTCACAGGCTTTGATGCTGATCCGACGACATTACGTGAAGCGCAAACGCTTGGCGTGATCCATCATGCGGCCGGATCGGCAGCGGAGGCTGCCGAAGGCTGTGATTACATATTTTTTGCCACACCCGTCAATGAGACGGTGCGGATGCTGAAAGAGGCCGCTGCCCGCTGGAAACTGAAAGAAGGCGCCATCCTGTCCGATACGGGAAGCACGAAAACCTGGATCATGGAAGAGGCCCGGCAGCTCTCGGGGGGCAGGGCTTCCTTTATCGGCGGCCACCCGATGGCCGGCTCTCACAAGAGCGGCGTCCGCGCAGCCCGTGAGCACCTTTTCGAGAACGCCTATTATCTCCTGACGCCTGCCGGCCGTGAGGATGCTCCGGCTGTCAGGAAACTGGAATCTTTTTTGTCGGTGACAAAGGCGAAAACGGCGGTCGTCTCTGCAGAAGAGCATGACGCCATGACTGCCGTCGTCAGCCATTTTCCGCATGTGATCGCGGCCTCCCTCGTCCGCCGGCTCGAACAGGAGACGGAAGACATGCCGTTTACACGGGTATTGGCTGCAGGCGGGTTCCGTGACATTACGCGGATTGCTTCCTCCGACCCGATTATGTGGCGGGACATCACCTTGCAGAACAGGGATGAACTGATTGACCAGATGGACCTGTGGATCGAAGAGATGAACTGCGTCCGCGATATGATCGAGTCGGGAGACGCCGAATCGATCCAGGACTTCTACGGCGGAGCGAAAGCCTACCGGGATCAACTGCCGGCCAAATCTCAGGGTGCGCTTTATACGACGTTCGACCTCAACGTCAACATTCCGGACAGCCCGGGTGCGATTTCCGAAATCGCTGGCTATCTGGCAGAGGCCGGCATTTCGATCACGAATGTGCGCATCGTGGAATCCCGAGCGGATGTTTTCGGGATCATGGTCGTCAGTTTCCAGACAACAGAGGACAGGGAAAAGGGCCGCGTCCTGCTGAGCGACCGGACGAATTACGACATCTATATTTCCTAACAAGGCAGGAGGCCGGAATAAATGGACAAAATGACATTGAATGACCCGCAGGCACCTCTCCGCGGAACGATCGCCGTACCGGGGGACAAATCCATTTCGCACCGGGCGGTCATGTTCGGCGGAATGGCAAAGGGGCGCACGACCGTCTCCGGTTTCCTGCCGGGCGAGGATTGTCTGCGCACAATTGAATGCTTCCGCCTGCTTGGAGCGGATATTAGCCGCACTGGAACGGATCTGGTGATCGACAGCCCCGGCATTGACGGATGGCAGGAGCCAGCAGATATTCTTTACACCGGAAATTCAGGAACGACGACACGGCTGATGCTTGGTATCCTGGCCGGGTCCCGCGTGCATTCGGTCATTGCGGGGGATGAGTCAATCGCCCGACGGCCGATGAAAAGAGTGACCGGTCCGCTCCAACAGATGGGAGCGGACATCCGTGGCCGCAAGGGGGCCCAGTACACGCCGGTTTCGGTCCTCGGCGGACCGCTCCGCCCGATCGATTATGACATGCCCGTCGCCAGTGCCCAGGTGAAATCGGCCATTCTGTTTGCCGCAATGCGCGCGGAAGGCACTTCGGTCATCCGCGAGAAAGAAGTATCCCGTGATCATACGGAGCGGATGATGCAAAACTTCGGGATGCGGGTTCAGGCGGAAGAAGGCGTCATCACGCTGCAGGGCGGCCAGGAGCTCGTTCCCGTCCATGTTGACGTGCCGGGCGACATCTCGTCGGCGGCTTTCTTCCTCGCCGCGTCAGCGCTAGTTCCGGGCAGTGAAGTGGTGCTCGAGAACGTCGGTCTGAATCCTACGCGTACAGGTATGATAGACGTCCTGGAAGCGATGGGGACTGACTTCGGGGTGGACGTGTCCCGCTCGGATGATTCCGAGATTCGGGGAACGGTCACCATCCGTTCGTCTTCGTTGAAAGCGACCGAGATCGGCGGCGACCTGATTCCGCGCCTGATCGACGAAATCCCCATCATTGCCCTTTTGGCCACACAAGCAGAAGGGACGACCGTAATCCGTGACGCGGAAGAACTCCGTGTCAAGGAGACGGACCGCATCGCGGCCGTCGCGGAGGAATTGGGCAAACTCGGGGCGGACATCATCCCGACAGACGACGGGATGATCATCAACGGCCCGACGAAACTGTCGGGTGCCGTGCTGGACTCAAGAGGAGACCATCGCATCGGCATGATGGCTGCGGTCGCGGCGCTCATTACGGACGGTCCCGTGGAACTCCGGGGCCCCGGCTGCATCGCGATCTCCTATCCGGAATTTTTCGAACACCTGAACAACCTCCGCGGAAACTGAGCCCCTGGAGGCCTGCAACTATATGGCTGATAAAACGAACGGCCCGAGACTCCCCGGCAAATGCAGCGCACCTCTTTCGTGCAAAGCAAAATCGGGGAGGCTTTTCTGTGCAGGGGAAAGCGAGTGCCCGAAGCATAAATCAGCTACTGCACGTTCAGTCATCGTTGCAGGGGCTTTTTTCTTGTGAAGGAAGGCCTGCATCCAGTAGCATTGAAGTATGAAAAAGGCGGGGACGGGTGAATACTGATGGAGACAATTGAACAACTTCAACAATATATTCTGGAGGGCGAATTCAAGAAAGCGGAATCGCTTGCGCTTGAAATCGGAGCTTCTCCCGACATGGAGACGCGATACATGGCAGCAGGACTTCTTGCCGAGTATGGGTTCTTGCAGGAAGCGGACACGCTCTACGAAGACATGATTTCGCTGATGCCGGAAGAGGCACAACTGAAAATAGACCGGGCACAAGTGCTGATCGAGCTCGGAGAGGAAGACGACGCCCTTCTATTGCTGACGGCAGTAGGACCGCAGGACGAAGAGTACCCTCAGGCGCTCCTCGTTCTCGCAGACTACTATCAGATGGCCGGGCTGGCGGAAGCTGCACTGAGGAAAGTCGAGGAGGCCGAAACGATCCTTCCCGACGAACCTGCGGTGAAGTTCGCAAAAGCCGAGCTGCTGCTGGACGGAGGACGCTATGCAGAAGCGGGCAGGCTGTACAAGGAAGTCCGCCAGGCCACAGAGGAGATGGCGGGTGTCCGGCTTACCGACCGGATCGCCGAAGCCTATGCAGCCGGAGCAGCATTTGAAGAAGCCTTGCCATACTACGCGGAATCGCTTGAAGATGCGAGAACGCCCGATATGCTGTTCGGCTATGCCTATGCCGCTTATCAGAGCAAACAGTACGGTGAGGCCATCAAGACACTCGTTGAGCTGAAAGCGATGGATCCTGATTACTTTTCCGCCTATGCCCTGCTTGCCCAGGCACAGATGATGGAAGGGGAGGATGAAGCCGCCTATTCAACGCTTCGGGAAGGGCTTGCCCGGGATAAGTACGACAAGGAACTTTATTTGTCCGCAGGGAAGCTCGCGCTCAAAACCGGGCGTCCGGAAGAAGCGGAAAGCCACTTCAATGAGGCAGTTGCACTCGATCCCGAGTATATGGATGCACTCCATGCACTCATTTCCCTGTACAATCAACAGGAGCGGAACGAAGACATTATCGCGACAATCGGTGAGCTCAGGGAGGAAGGCCGCGACTGGCCGGCACTTTATCCATTCGCGGCAGCCGCACACGAGCGTGAAGAACAGTACAAAGAGGCATATGAATTTTACCGGCTTGCATATAATGATTTCAGGGAAGACCCGCAGTTCCTTGAGAAATTCGCCCTTTTCCTGCTGGATGAAGGAAAACGGGAAGAGGCCATCGAATTGATAAAGCAACTCGCCGTCCTCATGCCGGACGATCCGAGATGGTCTTCATTCCTGGAGACGGAAATGTAAGGGAAAGGAGGGGATGGTGTGACAGCGTCAGTCCCGGTCGCCGAGAAAAAGGAGTTTGTCAGGTGGTTTCTGAAAACCTACCATTTGAAACGGCGGGAGTGCGTTTGGATCCTGAATTATCTCCTGAGCCATGATCAGCTGCTGAACCATGTGCGTTTCGTCGATGAGGCGCACTACTGTCCGAGGGCGATGGTCATGTCCACAACCGACTCGGACGGCATCCCATTCCGTTTTTACAAAGGGAATCTGATGACTGCGGATGCGGAGAAGTCGTTCCATGACTTAAGGCTCCATCCGGAAGAGAACATGTACCTTCAGCTTAATTTCCCGAACCGGCATGCTTGTCCTGAATATGCGGCCGTGCTGGAGGACAATCCGTACGTACCGGAATACATCAAAATCAGCGACAAAGACCGCCTTGAAGCCGAACAGCTTCTTGAGGAAAGTGTTCTCGCTTTCCGGGAGGAACAGCTTCTCCGACAGATTGACGAAGCCCTCGACCAGAACGACAAAGACAAATTTTTCGCCCTCTCCAAGACGCTCCAATCAATCAAGGAGATCGGCTCCAAGTGACTTCATCTATCCTGATGAAGTCTTTTTCTTTTGCTTGTGTTAAAGTAAGAGGGCAGGAATGTTCGGATGGAAGTTTTAGGAGGCGTTTTTCTATGAACTGGACAGCGAATGACCTTGATCTTTATATGCAGCAGCAGGAATATATCGATACCGCCCTTATTCCTCTTGTCCATATCGGCGGCGGGGGCGCAATGAAGCAAAGTGCCTCCTCGGCGGAGTTTCTCATGAATCTTTCCGCATTCATCGAGCGGCAGTTCAAGGGGCGTGTCGTGCTGTTCCCGGCTTTCAGCTATACAGATGGCAATGACAAAAGCCGTCTTGCTTCCGAATGGGAAGCCTCAATTTCCGACATGCCGTTCAAGCATGTCTTCTACCTGACGACTGATCCATCCTGGTCCAGGGAGGGCATTATCGGCGATGCCATCTGGATTCCCTCCATCCCGCTTGAGAGCATGGATAAGAAATTGAAACAGTCCGTACTGGAGGATCAAGTGCGTCAGATCATCCCGGTTCTCACCGCACGATGGACAAGCGAATAAAGTCGACAAAAAAAGTTCACAATCTCCATGTACCGCCAAATGCTTTGTTGAATTTCGAATTTGATTGGGCTATCATAGATATGTCCTAGCTAAGCTATTCAGTAAAAGTTTGTCCGATGGACTGAACCTTTAGTAAGAGGGGGGAACATGATGAGCAATACTCGAGTTTCACGGCGCCAATTCCTGAACTACACATTGATGGGCGTCGGCGGATTCATGGCTTCCGGAATGCTCATGCCGATGATCCGTTTCGCTGTGGACCCTGTCCTCGAAGCCGGTGCTGCGGGAGATTACATTCCGACGAGCCAAAAGGTTAGCGAGCTGACAGAAGAACCTGTCCGCGTTGACTTCACGTACGATCAGGTTGACGGCTGGTACGAGTCCGAAGTGACAGGTACCGCATGGGTGTACAGGGAAGGCGACAAGGTGGTCGCGCTTTCGCCTGTGTGTAAGCACCTTGGCTGCACCGTCAACTGGGCCGGGGATTCGGAACACCCGAATCAGTTCTTCTGCCCGTGCCACGCAGGCCGCTACGAGAAGAACGGCCAAAACGTTCCGGGCACGCCACCGACCGGGCCGCTGGACGAATTTGATGTAAAAATCGAAGATGACCTGCTCTATCTCGGAGCCACAAAACCGAATACGTTAGTTTAATCTAGTTAGGGGGTAAGACAACCGTGCTGAACAAGATCTACGATTGGGTGGACGAGCGGTTGGACATCACGCCGATCTGGCGCGATATCGCCGACCATGAAGTACCTGAGCACGTAAACCCTGCGCATCACTTTTCTGCATTCATTTATTGCTTCGGGGGCCTGACATTCTTCGTCACGGTCATCCAGATCCTGTCCGGGATGTTCCTCACCATGTACTACACGCCGGACATCGAAAATGCATGGAGATCCGTTTACTATCTTCAGAACGAAGTGGCATTCGGTGAGATTGTGCGCGGTATGCACCACTGGGGAGCCTCTCTTGTCATTGTCATGATGTTCCTCCATACTCTTCGGGTATTCTTCACAGGCTCCTATAAGAAGCCGCGTGAGCTGAACTGGATGGTCGGTGTCCTGATCTTCATCGTCATGCTCGGACTCGGCTTTACAGGATACCTTCTTCCATGGGACATGAAAGCCCTGTTCGCTACAAAGGTCGGCATCGAGATTGCCGCTTCCGTACCGTTCATCGGGGAATGGATCAAGATCCTCCTTGCCGGGGACGCCACGATCCTTGGTGCGCAGACACTGACACGCTTCTTCGCGATTCATGTCTTCTTCCTGCCGGCTGCTCTTCTCGGACTGCTCGCAGCGCACTTTATCATGATCCGGAGACAAGGTATTTCCGGTCCGTTGTAAAATTGGCGGACACTAAGATCCTTATAGAGGAGGGGACACTATGCATCGCGGTAAAGGGATGAAATTTGTCGGGGATTCCCGTATCCGTTCTTACGAGAAGAACCGGATCCCTAAAGACTATTCAGAGTATCCAGGCAAGACGGAGGCGTTCTGGCCGAACTTCCTTCTGAAAGAATGGATCATCGGCGCCATCTTCCTTGTCGGTTACCTGATTCTAACGGTCGCGCATCCGTCGCCGCTCGAGCGGCAGGCCGACCCAACAGACACCGGGTACATCCCGCTGCCTGACTGGTACTTCCTACAGATGTATCAGCTTCTGAAATATGAATTTGCTTCCGGCCCGTATAACATTGTCGGCGCCATCATCATTCCGGGCCTTGCAATCGGAGCGCTCCTGCTTATGCCATTCTTGGATACATCCAAGGAACGCCGTCCGTTCAAGCGTCCGCTGCCTACAGCTTTCATGCTTCTCACACTGTTTGCGATGATTTACCTTACATGGGAATCCGTCGTCAACCATGACTGGGATGCCGCTAAAGCACAAGGTGAAATCGTTGAAGAGGCTGAGTTCGACACATCCGATCCGGGCTATGAAATCTACATGGGCCAATCATGTGTCACCTGCCATGGCGAGAACTTCGAAGGGACTCCTGCCGGGGTTCCGCTAACAGGTACAGGCCACACACCTGAAGAAGTTGCGGATATCGCCGTCAACGGTATCGTGAAAGACGGCCAGCAGGTCATGCCGGCTGACGCATTCGAAGGCAGTGAAGAAGAGCTCCAGCAGCTTGCCGAGTTCCTCTCGACTGTCACCCAGCAATAATTCCGGAAGAAAGAGCCAGGGAACTGGCTCTTTTTTCTTACCCGGAGGTTAGTCATGCAATCCGTGATCCCGTACATCCGCGCGGTCCTGGAAGACCGGCGTTTCCTGATCCTGTTATTCTTCATCAATCTCGGCGGCACGATCTACGGCTATATCTGGTATGAGTCCCAGCTAAGGGTGACCGAACCGATTTTCCTCCTGTTTGTACCGGACAGCCCGACAGCCAGTTTGTTCTTCACGCTGGCCATTGCCGCCTGGATCTGGGGGAGGCACTGGAAGCTGATCGAGGCGCTTGCGCTGATCACTCTTGTCAAATACGGCTTGTGGGCAGTCGCCATGAATATTTGGACGCTTGTTGAGGCCGGAACCATTGGTGTCACCGGCTGGATGCTCGTCGCTTCACACTTTCTGATGGCTGTACAGGCGGTTCTTTATTTGCCGAAGTACGCGTTCGGTATCTGGCATATCGCCATTGCCGCCGTCTGGACACTGCACAATGATGTCATCGACTATGTTTTCGGGCAGATGCCGATCTACGGACGGATTATGGAGCACATCCGCATCATCGGGTACTTCACGTTCTGGCTGTCAATCGCCTGCATTGCCCTCGCAATATATGCCTGGCGCCGCCGGAACGTTTCAGTTGCGGCAAAAGCCCCCGAGCCGGTAAAATAATGAGAGAGACAAAAGGGAGGAAGACGAATGTTCCTGATCTACCTGATCATCATCATTGCACTGCCCCTCTATTCGCAGTTCAAAGTCAAAAACACGTATAACAAGTATTCACGAGTCCGCTCCACATCCGGCTTGACCGGTGCTGAAGTGGCACGGATGATTCTTGACCGCAACGGCTTGGACAATGTCAAAGTCGTCGAAACACAAGGTGTCCTGTCAGACCACTATAACCCCCTGACCAAGACGGTCGCGCTTTCGTCGGACAACTACCATCATGCATCCGTCGCCGGCACAGCAGTTGCGGCGCACGAAGTCGGCCATGCTATCCAGGATGCGCATGACTATGCGTTCCTCCGCTTCCGTCACCGGCTGGCACCGGTCGCAAACATCACATCGAATGCGTCGTGGATCTTCATCATGGCCGGCCTGTTCTTCTCCAGCATGAACAATCTGCTCGGTATCGGGATCGTGCTCATGGCAGTCGGTGTCCTTTTCCAGGTTGTGACGCTTCCGGTCGAATTCAACGCATCAAGCCGTGCAATGAACCAGATCGTCGAACTCGGAATCATCCGGAACGAAGAAGAGCCTCATGCACGGAAGGTGCTCAGCGCAGCCGCACTCACTTATGTTGCAGCCGCAGCCGTTGCCGTCCTTGAACTCCTCCGTCTGGTTTTGATTTTCCAGAACCGCGAATAAACGCATGCAAAACACCCCGGCATTCCAATTAGGAGTGCCGGGGTGTTTTTAGTCCGATTCTGATTGATGCGCAGGAATGCAGGACATCAGTCAAGCGGCTTTTTTTCCTCATCCAGCGTGAAGCCTTCGCCCATGACATCATGCACGTCCGTCACGGAGACGAATGCAGACGGATCCACGCTGTTGATGATATTCTTAAGCCTGACGATCTCGTTTTTGCCGACGACGCAATACAGAACTTCGCGTTCCTGTTTCGTATAGTGGCCGCGCCCTTTCAACACGGTGACACCCCGGTCCATCTCCAGCGTGATTTTATCCGCGATCTCATCCTGCCATTCGGAGATGATCCAGGCGCCCCGTCCGGAGTACGCGCCTTCCTGCACAAAATCGATGACCCTGGCGCCGACATAGACCGCGACCAGTGTGTACATCATTTTCGGCATGGTCAGATAGGTCGCCCATGACAGAAGGATGACCACGGCATCGAAGATGAACATCGTGCGGCCCATGCTCCAGCCGTAATACTTGTTCGCCAGGCGGGCGATGATATCGACCCCTCCGGTCGTTCCGCCGAACCGGAAGATGATCCCGAGCCCGATTCCGATAAACACCCCGGCAAACAGGGAAACGAGGAGGAGGTCGTCCTCCATGTGGATGCTATATTGATACGTCGTGAAGAGCCGGAGAAAGACCGAAACCGCGACGGTCCCGACTACCGTATAGACGAACGTTTTTCTGCCGAGCAGCTTCCAGCCGACAAAGAACATCGGCACGTTCAGGACCAGGTTCATGATAGCCGGGTCCAGATCAAAAACAAACAGCAGGATGAGTGTCAGGCCGGTGAAACCGCCTTCCGCCAGTTCATGCTGGATATTGAAATGGACAAGGCCGAAGCTGAAGATGGCCGCACCCACTATAATCATGATCAGGTTTTTAATTTTGATTCCGCGCAACAATCACATCACCCCTCCGAACAAGTCTTCACCCCATATCAAGTATCCTGTATTCAATTAGTTTTGACAATAGAGCAGGGGATTATATACGATTGACAAAGGAGTGATCTGAGAAATGAAAGAACCCCGTACAATGAAGGACATGCAACAAGAAGTGGATCGTTACATATCCCAGTTTAAGGAGGGCTATTTCCCGCCGATGGAGATGCTTGCCAGGCTGACTGAAGAACTGGGCGAGCTGTCGAGGGAAGTGCAGCATGTGCACGGCACGAAAAAGAAAAAGCCCGGGGAAGCGGAGAAGTCCCTTGAGGAGGAGACGGGTGACCTTTTATTCGTCCTCGTCTGTTTTGCCAATGCGAACGGAATCGACCTTGACCGGGCACTGGCCAGGGTCATGGAGAAGTTCAACCGCCGTGACAGTGGACGCTGGACAAAAATTGGGGAGGAATGACGATGATCCGTGTGGCAGTAGCAGGGCCCCGGGGGCGCATGGGCGCGCTCGCGGTCGAGGCGATGATCACCGGCCGGGAATTTTTGCTCGTCGGTGTCCTGGACAGGAAAATGGCAGAAAGAGCGAATACGCTGGGGGGGGCCGTGCCGATCTATACGGATATGTTCACGCTCGCCGATGAGGCGAAGCCGGATGTGCTGGTCGAATTGACCAACCACGAATCCGTTTATCCGAATACACGTGACGCCATTCTGCACGGGATCCGCCCGGTAGTCGGGACGAGCGGGCTGACAGAGGAGCAAATCGGGAAACTCGACATACTCTCCAGGAAGCACGGAGTCGGTTGTATCCTTGCCCCCAATTTCTCAATCGGCGCGGCCCTCCTGATGAAGTTCGCCTCGATGGCGGTCAGCTATATGCCGGACGCGGAAATCATTGAGCTTCATCATGACGGCAAGAAAGATTATCCGTCGGGCACCGCGGCACTGACCGCAAGGATGATGGAGGAAGCGTCCGGAGACAGCGGAGCCCGAGAAAAGGGGGCCGGGCGGGGTACAGACGTCTCCGGAATCCCGATTCACAGCGTCCGCCTGCCGGGCCTGCTTTCCCATCAGGAAGTGCTTTTTGGCGGCGAGGGGCAACTGCTCACTCTCCGGCATGATTCATTCAGCAGGCAGTCTTACGTGTCCGGTATGGTGCTCGCCGTAAAAGAAGTCATGAACAGGGATTGCCTCATAAACGGGTTAGATAAAATCATCGGGTAACAGGAGGGTTTGAATGAATATTGCACTGATCGCGCACGACAGGAAGAAAGATGACCTGATCCAATTTGTCATCGCCTACCTGCCCATATTCAAGGAACATGCTTTGTTTGCGACCGGTACGACGGGCAAGCTGGTCGCGAAGGCGACTGGGCTGGACGTTCATCGGTTCAAGTCCGGGCCGCTCGGTGGCGACCAGCAGATCGGGGCAATGGTGGCGGAAAACCGCCTCGACCTCGTCATCTTCTTTCGCGATCCGCTCACCGCGCAGCCCCATGAGCCTGATGTGTCGGCGCTTCTCCGCTTGTCGGATGTGTACAAGGTGCCGCTTGCCACGAATATGGGCACAGCAGAAGTACTTTTGCGAGGCTTGTCGGAGGACCATCTCGACTGGCGGCTCAACAAGAATCCGGAAGGCGGTGACCTGACATGAGAAAACTCAGGATCGGCATCACCTGCTATCCGTCACTCGGCGGATCGGGAGTTGTCGCAACCGAGCTCGGCATCCTTTTGGCGGAGCGGGGCCACGACGTGCATTTCATCACCTCCGGCCGCCCGTTCCGTCTTTACATGGACCAGCCGAATATCACCGTGCATGAAGTGGAAGTCGGCTCTTACGCTGTTTTCAAGTTCACGCCCTATGATATCGCGCTTGCCAATAAAATATCGGAAGTCATCGTCGACGAAGATCTCGACATCCTGCATGCCCACTATGCCGTCCCGCATGCCATCTGCTCGGCGCTGGGACGCGACATGGCGGGTGTACAAATTCCGATCATCACGACGCTCCACGGGACAGATGTGACCATTCTCGGCCACGACCGGACACTTTCCGGAACTGTCAAATACGGGATCAATAAATCCGATATGACGACCGCTGTCTCTCATTCTCTCAAGGAAGAGACTTATGAACTGATCCGGCCGGCTAAGGAAATCCGGACCATCTACAACTTTATAGATGAGCGGCATTACCGTCCCGTCAATGCGCACCACATGAAGGCGGGCCTTGGTCTCGCCGAGTCGGACAAGATCGTCATCCACGTATCGAATTTCCGCAAGGTCAAGCGTATCGAGGATGTCGTCAGGAGTTTTGCCATCATTAACAGGGAAGTACCGTCCAAGCTGCTCCTTGTCGGAGACGGGCCGGAAGTCGAGTCGATCCATACGCTTGTCTCGGAGGAAGGGCTCGGGACTGAAGTGCTCTTCCTCGGTAAGCGCGATGACTTGCCCGACCTGTTTTCAATCAGCGACCTGAACATGCTCGTATCCGAAAAAGAAGCGTTCGGTCTTGTCCTCATCGAAGCGATGGCGTGCGGCGTTCCGTGCGTCGGCTCAGACATCGGCGGGATTCCGGAAGTGATCGAAGACGGAAAAAATGGATTTATCCGCCCGCTCGGTGATATCGAGGGCTATGCTGAGGCGGCAATCCGCATCCTGAAAGACCCCGAACTTGCTTCGAGGTTCTCTAAGGAAGCGATCCGGTCGGTACGGGAGCGATTCAGCTCGGAGCGCATCGTCATGGAATACGAGTCGGCTTACTACGAACTGCTGGAGCGGAAGGAACCTTGACGGAGAAGCACTGGCAGTCAGCATTTGAAATTGTTGGGCGCCTCAGGGAAGCCGGTTTTGAGGCGGTCATTGTCGGCGGTGCGGTCCGTGACCGGCTGATGGGACTTCCGGCACATGATGTGGATGTCGCGACGGCAGCATTGCCGGAAGAGGTCAAGGCGATTTTTCCGAAAACGGCTGACGTCGGAATCGCCCATGGCACAGTGATGGTGCTCGATCCGGCGCCGCCGGTGGAGGTGACTACCTACCGGACGGAAGGCACCTATACCGACCACCGTCGGCCCGACCATGTGGAATATGTCACTTCGCTGAAAGAGGACCTCCGCCGCAGGGATTTTACGATGAATGCCATCGCAATCCGCGGGGACGGCTCGCTCTACGATCCATTCCGCGGGGAAGAAGACATCATGCGGGGCATCATCCGTGCAGTGGGCAAGCCGGACGAGCGGTTTGCTGAAGATGCGCTCAGGATGCTGCGTGCGGTAAGGTTTGCAGCGAAAACCGGTTTTGAAATTGAAGCCGGAACAAAAGCCGCCATCTCCAGGCATGCCGGGAGCATCCGCCATGTGTCCGTGGAACGCGTCAAAATGGAAATGGACAAAATCTGGACAAGCGGACGGGCGGGCCTGGCGGTACAGCTGATGGCAGAGACAGGTCTTGCGCGACACCTTCCGCTTATGGACCGGGCATTTTCAGGCGAGACACTGGGCACTTGGGAAAAATTCGACAAACCGGAGCGGACAGTCGAAGGCTGGGCGCTGCTCTGCTTCCTGGCCGGGGAGCCGGATGGGAACCCATATAAACTATCGAACTCCGAAAAGCGGTCGGTCAGGGACATTCTGGCCGCCTTCAGAATTGGACGGGAGCGCCCGTACAGCCGGATGGATGCTTACCGGCTTCCGGAAACCGCGCTTATTGCAGGCGCCCGTTTGGCCAATATGACGGGAGAGGCTTCCGTATCAGCTGAACCCGGGGCGATCAGCAGGCTGAAAAACAGTCTTCCGATTTCTTCCCTGAAGGATCTGGCCATCACCGGCAACGATCTGATCAAATGGTGCGGCAAAAAAGGCGGGCCCTGGGTGAAGGAGTGGCTGGCGAATATCGAGGAAGCGGTCGTCACCGGGCATCTGGATAATAACCGGGAAGACATAAAAGGATGGTTTTTAAATGGAATCGAAAGTGAAGGATAAAGACAGTTTACTGAGGCGGCTCATGGAAGCCGGCGGAGAACCGGTTTCGGGACAGATGCTGGCGGATGAGGCCGGTGTTTCCAGAACGGCCATCTGGAAGTGGGTGCGTGAACTGGAGGAGGAAGGTTATACCGTCCGGTCCGTCCGGAAAAAGGGGTATGTGCTGGAAGCCATGCCAGACCTGCTGACGCCCGCGCTGATCAGGAGGCATCTTAAAGATGATCCGTTTGTCAGCGACATCATCCACTATGAATCCGTCGGTTCGACGATGCCGATTGCCCATAGGGAAGCACAAAACGGTGCTTCCGGTGGAACGGTGATCGTCGCGGAAGAACAGACGGAGGGACGCGGGCGGCTCGCCCGTCCGTGGTCTTCCACTGCCGGCAAGGGAATCTGGATGAGCGTTATCCTGAAACCCGACATCCCGCCGCACCGGGCGCCCCAGTTCACCCTGATCGCCGCCGTCTCCATCTGCCGGGCGATCCGCGAGACGGCCGGGGTGGAAGCGCGTATCAAGTGGCCGAATGACTTGCTGATCGGCGGCCGGAAGGTGACCGGCATCCTGACCGAGCTTCAGGCCGACCCCGACCGTGTCCAGGCAATCATCATCGGCATCGGCATCAACGTCAACCAGGAAACCGAAGACTTCCCTGAAGAACTTGCGGATATCGCAACTTCAGTCAGGATCCAATCCGGACATCGGATTGACCGTGCGGCACTTGCAGCCGCTGTACTGCGGAATATCGGCTTTTATTCGAAAATCTATCTTGAAGAGGGGTTTGCGCCCATCAAGACGCTTTGGGAGGAAAACTCCGACACGATCGGCCGGAAAGTGAACGCAGTCATGATGCGGGAAACGGTCACCGGAACGGCCATCGGCATCACAGAAGAAGGCGTTCTTGAAATCCGTACGGAAGATGGCGCTATCCGAGGCATTTATTCGGCGGACATCGAGCCGGCAGAATAACCGCTTGCGCCCCGAAACCGCTTTCTGCTATATTGAAGGCGGAGAAGGGCGGTATCGTAACCGAACTGCACCTGAAACAAAGCTGAACGACCGGACAAGCGAACCCGTTCCCGAGCGGCACGGGTCGCCACTACACTTGATCCGCCTTGATCCGAAAAGACAGGGACGGAGAAGACCGGAATGATTATTCAGCCCTTCTGCCATTTTTTTGGCGGGAGGGCTTTTGGTTTTCTCCAGGAAAGGAGAAGAACAGATGATCACCACTGCAGATCTCATGAACAAAAAGAAGAACGGTGAAAAAATTGTGATGATGACGGCGTACGACTTTCCGACGGCGAAAATGGCAGCCGAAATTGGAATCGAGGTCCTGCTTGTCGGCGATTCTCTCGGGATGGTCGTGCTAGGCTATGAATCGACCGTCCCGGTGACGGTGGAGGACATGATCCATCACGGCAAGGCGGTACGACGCGGAGCAGGACAGACATTCACGGTGGTGGACATGCCGTTCGGATCTTACCATGGGAGTATCGACCGGACGCTCGAAGCGGCCGTCCGCATGTTCCGTGAAACCGGAGCGGACGCCCTGAAACTGGAGGGTGCGGGAATCGTCACAGACGTCATCAGGAGGCTCGTTTCGGCGGGAATCCCGGTTGTGGCACACCTCGGGCTCCTGCCGCAGTCAGCCGGCGTGACAGGCGGGTACAAAGTACAGGGCAAGACGGCGGAAGATGCGCTCCGGCTCATCCGGGAGGCAAAAGAAGTCCAGGAGGCCGGTGCCTGCATGCTTGTCCTTGAATGCATTCCGCACCAACTGGCCGGCCGGATCACCGGAGAGCTGTCGATCCCCGTCATCGGGATCGGGGCCGGTTCGGAAACAGACGGCCAAGTGCTCGTCTTCCATGACCTGGTCGGCTATGGAAGCCACCATGTGCCGAAGTTCGTCCGCCAGTTTGCCGATGCCGGCACGCCGATCCATGATGGCATCACTGCCTACGCATCAGCGGTGAGGGACGGTTCTTTCCCGACAGAAGCACACCGCTTCACGATGAAAGAGGAAGAGGCAGGGAAATTGTATGGAGGGGATCCCGTTGAAGCGCATTGAGAAAGTCGCCGACATGGCGCAAGCGGCAAGACGCCTTGCGTCGGAAGGGAAAAGCATCGGCTTTGTCCCGACGATGGGCTTTCTTCACGAAGGCCATCTGGCGCTTGCGGCAGAAGCAAGGAAAGAAAATGACGTTGTCATCATGAGCATTTTTGTGAACCCTGCACAGTTCGGGCCGGGCGAAGATTTCGAGGGCTACCCGAGGGATTTGGAGCGGGACGCGGAACTCGCGGAAAAAGCGGGCGTCGACCTCCTGTTTCATCCGTCGTCTGAAGAAATGTATCCGGAAGACAGTGATATCCGCATCCTGCCGGGCCGGCAGGCGGGCGTATTATGCGGCGCAAGCCGTCCGGGTCATTTTGACGGCGTCCTGAAGGTCCTTACCAAGCTGTTCCACCTGGCAAGGCCTGAGCGGGCCTACTTCGGCCAGAAGGACGCACAGCAGTTGGCTATCATTGAAACGTTTGTCAGGGACTACAACTTCCCGCTGGAAATCCGGCGTGTGCCGACCGTCCGGGAAAAAGACGGCCTGGCGAAAAGCTCGCGGAATGTGCGGCTGACTGCCCAAGAGAGGCGGCAAGCGCCCTCCATCTATGAAGCGCTCCGTGAAGGCGCCAGGGTGCTCCGGGAAACCGGCGATGCGGAACTGGCGCTTGGCACAGTCGGCCACAGTCTCGGAAGCATCCCTGGGGCAGAGACCGATTACGCGGAAATCCTTGAATACCCATCCCTTTTCCCGCTTTCTTCGGAATCGCGGGAAGCCATCATCGCCGCGGCGGTCCGGTTTTCCGGCGCGCGCCTGATCGACAACATCCTGATTCCGCTGAAAGGGAAGCCGGGTCATGTGTGTCAACGGAGCCGCCGCCCGTCTTGTCCAGCCCGGTGACATCGTCATCATCCTCAGCTACGTCCATGTCGATGCGAGAGAAGCGGAACAGCACAGGCCGAACATCGTGCTGATGGGAGTAAACAACCGGATCGATGAAGTCATCGGCTACGAGCCGGAAGCGACTATTTACTGAGACGAGGCGTGCAGTAACTGCACGGTCGCAGGGAAGACTCCCTGAATCGGGTTTGCGTGTTGTTCAAAGCGAATCCGATTCCAGGGTGTTTTTCTTTTATGCAGGGATGGTTTGTTGCCGGAACGGGGTCACCTCAGGTGTGCAAGGGAGTCACTCGGAATATGTGTGATTGGAGCTCGCGACCGTAATGCATGAAATTCGCGACCGCACCCCGTGATTTTATGTCCGCAACTTTCGGGGCAGCGGGCCGGACGATTCTAAGCGCGGGGATGTGGTACAATTTCGGTAAGACACCGACGGACAGCGAGATGATATAGATGGATGGTAAACGATATGCGGTCGTGGATCTTGAGACGACCGGACATTCACCGAAAAGCGGAGACAGGATGATCGAGATCGGCATGGCGCTCGTGGAAAACGGAACCGTGACGAGAACATACTCCACTTTTCTTAATCCCGGACGGAAAATTCCCGCTTTCATCAGCAACCTGACCGGCATCCGCGACAGCGATGTGGCGGATGCTCCCATATTCGAGGATAGGGCCGCCGAGATCAGAGAGTGGCTGGAGGGCTGCGTGTTTGTCGCCCACAATGTGTCGTTTGACCTGCCGTTCCTGCAGCATGAATTCCGGCGGGCGGGGCTGCCCAAATGGAGCGGGGAAACAATCGATACGGTGGAACTCGCAAAAGTGATTTGTCCGTCCGCACCAAGCTTCAAACTTCAGGATATTGCCGCAGAATTCGGCATCGGCCTGGAAAACGCCCACCGCGCCATTGAGGATGCCAAAGCGACCGCCGAACTCCTGATCCGCCTGCAAAAAGAGACCGAACGGCTTCCGGAGCCGACGCTCTCCCTTCTCCATAAGCGGTCATTCCGACTGAAATCGGACCTGAGCTCATTGTTCTACAGCGCGCTCAGGAAAAAGCGCAGGCATGCCGCCACTGAAGGCGGCTATCTGGTCTGGAAAGGCATGGCCATAAAAGAGCCGCCACATCAAAAAAAAAGGATCACTGCCGATATCTCCTATCCCGGGGACCCTCAGGAGAAGGAATCGTTATTGCGGCATGCGTTTGATCCGTATGAGGAGCGGCCTGCACAAAGCGCGATGATGGATGCTGTGCACCATACGCTCGAGTTGAAGTCCGAGCTCGCGGCCGAAGCCGCGACCGGCATCGGCAAAACCTTCGCTTATCTTCTCCCGGCCGCGGTATACGCTTTGCGTGAAGGAAAACCGGCTGTTATCAGCACGTACACCAACCACCTGACCGAGCAGATCATCGGTCGTGATTTGGAGAAGGCGGAGCGGGCCATCGGCGTACCGCTGCGTGCTGCCCTCCTGAAGGGGGTCGGCCATTATATCGATCTCGAGCGGTTTGCCGGCATCCTGGCGGCGACCGATGAGTCTTATGACGAAACTCTTGCGATCTTGCAGGTGGTGGTCTGGCTGGCGGGAACCAAGACCGGAGATCTTGAAGAACTCAATGTTTCCGGCGGCGGCCGGCTGTTCCTGGACAAAATCCGCAAATACCGGGCTGCCGTCCGGGACGGGGAACTGGAGAAGATAGACTTTTATCTCCGGACACTGGATTTTGCGAGGAATTCGGATCTCATTGTGACCAACCATGCGATGCTCCTTTCAGCGCAGGACAGGGGCAAGTCTCCTTTTCCGCCTCTGTCGGGAATGATCATTGATGAGGCCCACCAGTTTATCACGGCGGCGCGCTCCCATGCGGAGACGCTCTTTTCGTACACAGACTTTAAGTACACGATCGGCCAGATGGGCAGGTCCGGCGAGGGCCTTCTTCAGGACAGGTTTGTTTCACTTGCCCGCAAAAACGGCATGCCCGGAGAGCGGGAAGCCGTACGTGCGACCGAACAGTACGAACGGGCGATGGATGCATTCGATGCCGCTTTCGAGGGCATCCAGCTACTCATCCAGACGTTGGGAGAGGATCGCCCGCATGAACAAAAACGGACGTATGCGCTTGCTGATCTCGAACCGCTTGTTCATGTGTGCAGGGAGGCGGGCGAGCGGTTGTACGCGTATCTGGACAAAGTCACGGAACTCACTGTGCCGCTCGTCTCTTCCTGGCACCATGAGCCTGAAATAGCCAGGTTCCTGTCAGAATGGCAGCATTGGATCCGCGAAATCAGACTCCAGGCTGCCGGCTGGATGGAATTGTTTGGCCCGGCGGGCATGGATGATGCGGCTGCCTGGATCGAGGCGGATATGAGAAGCATCCCTGGCAGTCTGAAGATAGTCCGGCAGCCGGCGGACGTTTCCGGCATGATCCGGAAAGCGGTGAACCCGGACGGGCGATTTGGCGTGGTTTGGACTTCCGGGACGCTTTCTCTCCCGGGCAGGGAGCGATTCATCGCCGATCAGATCGGCCTTCCCGAGACGGTTGAGATCCGGAAGTTCACCGCACCTCCGGAATTTTACCGGGGGGCGAAAATGTTCATCGTCAGCGATATGCCGGATATCCTGAATGTTCCGCAGCAGGAATATATCGAATCCGTTGCCGATGCGGTTGTCCAGGCGGTGATCGCGACTGGCGGCAGGTGCTTCGTGCTCTTCACCTCCCATGACATGCTCCGCAAAACTTACGAGCTGATCGTGGATAGTGAATTGCTCGCGGAGTATATGCTGATTGCGCAGGGGATTACGCCCGGGAGCCGGATGCGCTTGCTGAAGTCGTTTCAGCGGTTCAGCCATTCCGTCCTATTCGGCACGGACAGCTTCTGGGAGGGCGTCGACGCGCCGGGGGATGCCCTGGCAGCCGTCATCGTCGTCCGGCTGCCATTCAGTTCTCCGGAGAACCCGCTGTTCAAGGCGCGAGCGGCAAAAATCGCTGCCTCCGGGAAAAACCCGTTCCAGGAACTTTCCCTGCCGGAGGCCATCATCAAGTTCCGCCAGGGATTCGGGCGGCTGATCCGCTCCACTGCCGATCGTGGCGCTTACATCGTCCTGGACCGCCGGATTGAAAAGAAATCATACGGCAGCGAGTTTATCCGCGCACTGCCGCCCGTTCCGGTCGAGAAAGTCGGCCTCGCCGATATGGTGATTGAATTGGAAAGTTGGTATAATGACGAAGTATGAAGACAGAAGGCAGGTCTAATATGGAAAGCAGAATTGAAATTGTGAACACAGTCAAGGTCAAGTATCAGCCGGACCTTTACAAAATCGTTGATGCGCTCAACCGGACATTGAAGGAAGACGACCTGATGTTCGGCCTGGCGCTCGACCCGGAAGATCAGGAAACGGCTGTTTTCACGATCTACAGGACGTGATGGCTTCATGAGAAACTGGATCAGGTTCATCGTCATCTTCTCGCTTGCCTTTTTCACGCTGATCGGTGTCATCGTCTTTTATCAGGCACAGAAGCCGATCGGAAAAGCGGAAGAGAAAGCGGAAGCGCGTGCAATCGAGGAGGGCCACCTTATTGAAATCACCAGATCTTATCCGGTGAACGGCACCGAGCCGTCGATTACGGTGCTTGGTAAAGACAAGGAGGGCCGCCCGAAGGCAGCATTTGTCCCGGACGGGAAAAAAGGGGACATACGTAGCGTTCTCCTATCGGAGGGCATCAGCTCAAAAGAAGTGCTTTCGGCTATTCGGGAGGAAATGAATGTATCGGACATTCTTCACGTCCATCTCGGAACAGACGGTTCCGGACCGTTCTGGGAAGTCGCCTTTGTCGGGCAGGATGACAAGCTGAATTATGTCTACATGAATTTTAAGGACGGCAGCACCCGAAAGAAAATATTGAACTTATAGGAAGGGGTTCCCGGCATGGACCGCAGACTTGCAAAACGGACTGAAACGCTTACACCATCTTCAACGCTCGCGATCACGGCCAAAGCGAAGCAGATGAAAAAAGAGGGCATCGATGTCATCGGACTTGGTGCCGGGGAGCCGGATTACAATACGCCGGACCCTATCATCGAAGCGGCCTACGCCTCGATGAAGGAAGGCAAGACGAAATACACGCCGGCCGGCGGTCTTCCGGAGCTGAAGGATGCCATCATCCGGAAAATGTCGAGGGACCACGGACTTACATACAGGCCATCTGAAGTGCTCGTCGGCATCGGGGCGAAGCACGTTCTCTATACGCTTTTCCAGGTCATCCTGGACCCAGGTGACGAAGTCATCATCCCGATCCCATACTGGGTCAGCTACCCCGAACAAGTGAAGCTTGCGGGAGGAGTGCCTGTATACGTTGAAGGATCCGTCGATTCCGGATTCAAGATCACGGCAGAACAATTGAAAGAAGCGGTGTCGGACAAGACGAAAGCGTTTATCCTGAACTCACCGAGCAACCCGTCCGGCATGATCTATACCGAGGAGGAGTTGAACTCTCTCCTGGAAGTCTGCAGGGAAGCAGACATCTGGATCATCTCCGATGAGATTTATGAAAAGCTGATCTACGGGGACGCCAGGCACGTCTCCATCGCGACGCTTTCGGACGATGCGAAAGACCGCACAATCGTCATCAATGGCGTCTCGAAATCCCACTCGATGACAGGCTGGAGGATCGGCTACGCTTGCGGCGACGAGGCGGTCATCAAAGCGATGACGGACCTTGCGAGCCACTCCACGTCAAACCCGGTCACGACATCGCAATACGCGGCGATTGAAGCCTATGACGGACCGCAGGATGCGGTTGAGACGATGCGCAAGGACTTCGGAAAGCGCCTGGATGCCGTGTATCCGCTCCTTTCCGATATTCCAGGCTTCAACGTATTGAAGCCGCAGGGGGCATTCTACCTGCTTCCTGAGGTGTCAGAGGCGGTCCGGAAGACCGGCTTCGAAGACACGGATGCCTTTGCACGCGCCCTGCTCGAAGAAGCGGAGGTCGCGGTGATCCCGGGAAGCGGCTTCGGGGCACCGGACACGATCCGGCTCAGCTACGCGACCGAACTTTCGCAATTCAAGGAAGCCGTTCGCCGGATCCGTGAATTTGTGGAGGCCCGCTGGCAAGACTGAAACGATAATCGGAGGTTTTCTTTATGGATAAAATCATGATCAAAGAAATGCCGCAGCATGTCGGGGAAACAGTCCGCATCGGCTGCTGGCTCGCGAACAAGCGCTCGAGCGGGAAGATCGCTTTTCTTCAGCTCCGCGACGGTTCCGGCTTCGTCCAGGGCGTCGTCGTCAAGGCGGATGTTCCGGATGACGTGTTCGGCACAGCGAAATCGATCCACCAGGAAACGTCGATGTACGTGACCGGCACAGTCGTCGAAGACGAGCGATCCGCATTTGGATACGAGCTTCAGGTTTCAGGCATCGAAGTGATCGGAGAAGCGGAAGACTACCCGATCACCCCGAAAGAACACGGTACCGAATTCCTGATGGACAACCGCCACTTCTGGCTCCGTTCCAAGAAGCAGCATGCCATCATGAAAATCCGGAACGAAATCATCCGCGCGACGTATGAATTCTTCAATGACCGCGGATTCGTGAAAATCGACCCGCCGATTTTGACGGGTTCATCGCCGGAAGGCACATCCGAACTGTTCCACACCAAATATTTTGAAGAAGACGCATTCCTGTCCCAGTCCGGACAGCTGCATCTGGAAGCAGCAGCGATGGCGCTGGGCAAGGTCTTCTCATTCGGACCGACATTCCGTGCGGAAAAGTCAAAGACCCGCCGCCACCTGATCGAATTCTGGATGATGGAACCGGAAATGGCATTCACGGAACACGAGGAAAGTCTCGAGGTCCAGGAGCAGTATATCGAGCACATTGTCCAATCCGTGCTGAAAAACTGCCGGCTTGAACTCGGCGTGCTCGGCCGCGACACGTCCCAACTCGAGAAAATCCGAGCGCCATTCCCGCGGATCACTTACGATGACGCAATCGAATTCCTTCATGAAAAAGGCTTCGATGACATCCAATGGGGGGATGACTTCGGCGCACCGCACGAAACAGCCATCGCCGAACATTATGACAAACCTGTATTCATCGTGAATTACCCGACGGCAATCAAGCCTTTCTACATGCAGCCACATCCGGACCGTGATGATGTTGTACTTTGCGCAGACCTGATTGCGCCGGAAGGCTACGGTGAAATCATCGGAGGTTCCGAGCGGATCCATGACTATGACCTTCTGAAACAGCGGATCGAAGAGCATCAGCTTGATCCCGAAGCATACGCATGGTATCTCGAACTCCGCAAGCAGGGCTCCGTACCGCACTCCGGTTTCGGTCTCGGGCTCGAGCGGACGGTCGCATGGATCTCCGGTGCAGAACACGTACGCGAAGCAATTCCGTTCCCGCGTCTTCTGAACAGGCTCTACCCATGATGAAGATGAAGGAGGTTGATTCGGTGAACAGTCAGGATCGGCTCCACATCTGGATTGAGCAGGGGAATGTTTCCATTTCCCAGCTCTTTTTTAGCTCTTACAAGCAGCTCGGCATCCGGGATCTCGATGCCCTGCTGGTCCTGCAGCTGTTGTCGTTTGCAGAAGGCGGGCAGGGCCTTCCCGGACCGTCGGATCTTTCGGCAAGGATGTCACTGTCCGATGAGGAGATCGGCCACGGTCTCCAGCGCCTGATGCAATCAGGATTCCTGACGATCGAGCGAACAATGGATGAAAACGGCGTGCTGAACGAAAACTACAGCCTTCAGCCGCTCTGGACACGTCTGGTCGATGCCCGGCTGCTCGGCTGTTCGGGACAGGAGGAAGAAAATCGGCAAGCGGAAGAAGGGGAGATTTTTGCCCTGTTTGAGCAGGAGTTTGGTCGGCTTCTATCTCCGATGGAATGCGAGACGATTTCCATGTGGTTTGACCAGGACGGCCATTCCGCCGACCTTATCAAGGCGGCGCTCCGCGAAGCGGTGATCGCCCGCAAGGTGAGCCTCCGCTACATCGACAGGATCCTTTTCGAGTGGAAAAAGAAAAATATCCGGACCGTCCAGGAAGCGGAAGGAGAGGCGCGGAACTTCCGCGGCCATTCCCAGCAGCAGCCCCGGCATGCATCCGGCAACGAAACCAACCGGAAAGTCCCGTTCTACAACTGGCTGGAAGAACGCGACTGACCGGCACAATAACCGGACGGCCGGCTCCCACAATGGGGAGCCGGCCGTTTCAGAAAGGACATCGACATGCTGACGAAAGCCCAATGGAATGTTTGCCGTGAAGAAATTGCCGACATGTACCCGGAAGCGCACTGCGAGCTCGTCCACGACAATCCGTTCGAGTTGCTTGTCGCAACAATGCTATCGGCCCAGTGCACTGACGCACTGGTCAACCGGGTGACAAAAGATCTCTTCCAAAAGTATAAACGTCCGGAAGATTACCTCGGTGTGCCCCTGGAAGAGCTTCAAGACGACATCCGTTCAATCGGCCTGTTCCGCAACAAAGCAAAAAACATCCGGGCGATGAGCGAAATCTTGCTCGAGAAGCACGGCGGCATCGTGCCGGACGATCGGGACACCCTCATGACGCTGCCCGGCGTCGGCCGCAAGACCGCAAACGTCGTCGTCTCCGTCGCATATGGCGTCCCTGCATTTGCCGTCGACACACATGTGGAACGGGTCTCCAAGCGGCTCGGCCTCAACCGCTGGAAAGACAGCCCGCTTGAAGTGGAGCAGAAACTCATGCGCTGGACACCGGAAGATGAATGGTCCCAGACCCACCATCAGCTGATCTTCTTCGGACGCTACTTCTGTAAAGCAAAAGGACCCGAATGCGGCATCTGTCCGATCCTCAACATGTGCCGCGAAGGGCGCAAGCGCATGGGACTCAATAAAAAAGAGGAAGACGCCGAGTGAATACTACCCGGAATTGCGATGACCAGGCAATCCCGGGTTTTTCTGTCGGACGGGTGGAAGTGGGGGGGTATGGGTTCGCGTACGAAACTGGGAAGTTCACGCACGAAAAGAGAGGTCCCTGTGTTCTCTGCGAAAAGTGAATCACCCCAGTTGTATGCACAGAAAAACGGCCATGCGTTTTACCGCATGGCCGTTTTCATTATGGATTCTGGTTTTCCTCGCCGTTCCCGTCATCGGCTTGGCCGTCGTTGCCATTGCCATTACCGGGATTGGTCTGGCCGCCAGGGTTTTGCTGCTGTCCGCCGCCCTGGTTGCCTGAACCGTCCTGTCCGCCTTGGCCGTTGTCCGGATTGCCTTGGTTGCCGGACCCGTCACCCTGGCCAGGGCCCGGATTTTGGTTTCCGGGGTTTTCGGCATTGCCGCCGTCACCCTGTTCCTCTTCATCCGGTTCTGGTTCGTTTGCACCCGGCTCCTGCTCGTTTTCATCCGGTTCCTGTTCATTTTCTTCGGGTTCTTCCGGTTGCTCCTCTTCAGGGGCGCCCTCGATCTGGATGGAAACGGTAGCAGGGGCGCTGGTGGCTTCACCGGATTTCGCCACAACCGAGAATGTATAGGTCTTGCCGGGTTCGACTCCGGTGGCCGCAGCAGTCTTCTCGGTAGTGGTGGTCAGGTTCTTGGCGCTGCCCCCGTCGACATTGTAGGTAACCGCGAATTCGATATCTTCTCCGCCTTTGTGGTTCCAGCTGAGGCGGACGAGGTTTTGTGCTTCGTCATAGTCTGCGCTGAGTCCGGTCGGTGCCGGCAGCGTTTCTTTTTCTTCTTCCTTGGGTTCGTATTTTTTGGACACGCGTTCAGGGACTGTGCCCCGGACGAACAGTTCCGTACTCTTGCGGTCGGACGGTGTCCAGTCACTTGCAAGCCGGAGAGGGTCAGTGCCGATCTCGATCGTCGCTTCCACGACAGATTTCGGTTTCTTGAACGACGAGTGCTCTCCGCGCTGGGCAAGGTCTCCAAGAATCTCGGAGAAGGCTTTTTGAGGGAACCAGCGCTCTTCCCACTCGGTAAGCGGCGTGTAGTAGTCCTCATGTCCAGTCCAGACCGCAATGGAGTATTCCGGCGTGTAGCCGACAAACCAGCTGTCCGGAACCGCCATTTTCTGGCCGCTGAATCGTTCCTCGAATGTTTTCGTATCATAGTTGGTCGTTCCCGTCTTGCCTGCAACGTCTAGACCATATGATTTCACATTGCTGTATGCTGTACCCTGAGGGTTTTTCACCACATCACGCAGAATGTCCGTAATCATGTATGCGGTGGAGTCCTTCATGGCACTGACCGGTTTCGGGCGGAGATTACGTTCCGTCTTGCCGTCACGAAGGACGACTTTAGTGATCGTGTATGGTTCGGTGTACATCCCGCCGTTGCCGAATGCCGCATAGGCGCTGGCCATCTGGAGCGGGGAAGCGCCGACGCCGCCGCCCAAGGCGGACGATGGATTAGGGCTTTCCACATCGATACCGACTTTCTTTGCGAAATCGGCCGCTTTCTCAGCGCCGACTTCCTCGAATGTCGATATAGCCGGTACGTTCTGGGACAGATAGAGCGCTTTGCGCATCGTCATCTTGCCCAGGTAGCGGCCGTTCGCATTTCGGATCACCTGGTCGCTGCCTTTATACGTTCTGCTCGTGTCATCTACCGTTTGGCCGGTTGACCAGCCGAGGTATTCGATAGCAGGGCCATAATCCAGGATCGGCTTGATCGTCGACCCTACGGAACGGCTGGTCACCAATGCAAGGTTTTTATCCCGCGGTTTATAATCGGGCCGTCCGGCAACCGCCTTGACACCGCCGGTCTTTGTATCGATCACCACTGCACTTGATGACGCTTCGCCCGGAATCTTTTCATGGGTGATGGTGGATTCGACGGTTTCCTGTGCTGCCGGATCCAGCGTGGTGTAAATCTTCAGGCCGTCGGCAATGGAGAGGTCATGTTCTTCAAGTTCTTCCCTCACCATGTCGACAAATGCAGCATATTTGTTGCTGCCGTGATGTTTCTGCTGCTCGGGCGGAATCAGCCCTTCTGTGACCGGCACTTCTTTTGCCGCATCCGCCTGCTCTTGGGAAATTTTGCCGTGCTGGACCATCAGGCCAAGGACGATATTCCGCCGCTTTTCGGCCCGCTCGGGATGACGGTACGGGTTATAGCGGTTCGGACTTTGCGGCATCCCTGCGAGAAGGGCCGCTTCATGCAGCTTGAGTTCTTCCGGCTCCTTGCCGTAGAACTGTTCGGCCGCTGTACCGAAGCCATAGATATTGTCGGTCATCAGAACCTTGTTGAAGTACATCTCGAAGATTTCCTCTTTTTCGTACTTCCGCTCAAGCTGGAAAGCGAGCCAAGCTTCCTGGGCTTTCCGCTTGAGCGTTTTCTCGTTCTGGAGAAATGAGTTTTTCACGACTTGCTGGGAGATTGTGCTTGCGCCCTGAGCGCCGAAGCCGTCGCGGAAGTTGGCGAGCACCGCTCCGCCAAGTCGCCACAGGTCCATCCCGTGGTGCTTGTAGAAACGGACATCCTCGGTGGCGAGAATGGCGTCTTCCATGATTTGCGGAATGTGATCGTATTCCACATACTCCCTGTTTTCTGGACCGAGTGTAAGGAGCGGTTCATCCGAGCCTTGCACATACAGCTCAGACGCAAGCGGGTCTTTCAGTGACTCTTCGTCCAGTTTTGGCGAGGTCGCTGCATAGTAGGTGAATAGCCCGGCGCCGAATACGAAGCCGATGACCGCCAAAACAACGGCAATTCTGAGGATTTTTTTCCAAAGTGGCTGTTTCTTATTGTTGCCGGGTTTTTTGGCGCTTTTGCGGTCCGTCTTGCGGGCCTGCTCCTGCTGTTTTCGCCTTTCGGAGCGTGATTGAATCTGGTCACTCATAGGTTTTCCTCTCTTTCTATTGCGTCAAGAAATGCCTAATTTCGCGATGGCGCCCAGATAGTCGAGCCTTGGCCGGAATCCGGCGTGAAACTCGACGGCCTCTTCCTCCAGTTCGGCAACCGGAATCGATTTCCGGCCGCCGTCTTTCATCCGCTTCCATGCGCGGTCGACCAGATCAAACGGCACGATAAAATAACGTTCGGTTTCTGTAAACTTCACGATCAGGAAAGCGATGCCTCCCTGATCCGTCACACTCCGCATATGCTCGATCTGGTGTCCGTGAATGTTTTTCAGCGGAAAGGAGGAACTGACTCCGGTTTCCTTCGCGTCAAAATCAATATGATGGCCACGGTAAATCCCATTGTAATCGGTCGTCGAGGGCGTTTTGAAGTAGGCTTCGCGGATGACCGCGGCACTTCGGGACGGATAGTCGACCTTCACAATCTGGACGGGTACGGGTTTTTTGTGGATAACCGCGATGCCGTTTGCGAGATAGTAGGCATTGGACTCGTCCAATTCATCCTCCAATGTTTTCCCCCTGTTGCTGAATGAGTAGTCTTTTTTCGCCGACTTCACAGCAGGCTTGGCGGCCTGAGTATATTTTCTTCCGCCGGGGTAGCGAATTGCCATCTTTCTCACCTCGCATTCCACCTATCATACCACAATCATAGGACGGGTTATGGCAGCCCAGGGTTGCGGATGCCTGCATGGATTATTTTAACAGTCGCCGTCCGAGGAATGTCTGTTCCCCTCTTGGTGGTCACTTACTATCATATTTGGTAGGATGAAGAAAACCAACTAAAAAGGAAGACCTTATATATGAAACTTCATGAATTGACTTCACAGCTGCTGGACGAATGCGGCAAATGCCGCCCCCGTCATGCCCGCATGAGGGAAGAAGAGAGGGAGCCGGACTTTTTCGGCGAGGTGAAGCCCTACGCTGACCAAGTTCACTCATTGATTGCCGAGTGGCAGAACCGATCGAAAGAATGGATCCTGCAAGAACACCCGAAACATGTTCGGGAAGCGCAAATTGAAAACGCGGCTGAAATGATGACACAGTTTGTCGTCCAGTCGTTTTATCCGAAAACCGGAAAAAAGCGTTTCTATGATTCAATCCAGTCTGCAGAGTATTTGCTGAAGACGATGTTGATGTCAATGGAGGAGGAGACGCATCGTGCTGAATAAGCAAAAGGCCATCAGCGAGCTGGTCAGCGAGTGGATGTCGGACCCGGAAATGCGCGAATCGATCCGTCATCACCGGGTGGTCGAGGGAAAGGAGGCGCGATACGCGCCGTTTCCGGAACGGCTCCATGCATCGATCCGGAAAGCGCTCGAGTCGCGGGGGATCAGCCGGCTCTATACGCACCAAAGGGAGGCGTTCGACCTGGCTTTTTCGGGCAAGTCGTTCACTGCGGTCACGCCGACCGCTTCGGGGAAGTCGCTCTGCTATCACCTCCCCGTTTTACAGTCGGTGCTAGAAGACCGGTCGTCCCGCGCGCTTTATCTGTTCCCGACAAAAGCTCTTGCGCAAGACCAGATGGCGGACCTTCACCGGCTGATCGAGGAAAGCGGGGAGGAGATCCTCAGCCACACGTATGACGGCGATACCAGCCCGGGCATCCGGCAGAAAGTCCGGAAGTCCGGACATATTATCATGACGAATCCGGACATGCTCCACTCCGGCATCCTGCCTCACCACACAAAGTGGGTATCGCTTTTCGAAAATCTGAAGTATATCGTGATCGACGAGCTTCATACGTATAAAGGGGTCTTTGGCAGCCATGTCTCTCATGTGCTGCGCAGGCTGATCCGGATTGCGCGCTATTATGGCAGCGACCCGGTCGTCATCTGTACGTCTGCCACGATCGCCAATCCAAAGGAGCTCGCGGAGTCGCTTGCAAACCGGCAGATGGAACTGATTGCGGACAATGGCGCACCCGCGGGTAAAAAGCATTTCATCTTTTATAACCCGCCTGTGGTACATCCGACATTCGGAATCCGCCGGTCGGCGGTGCTTGAAGTGCGCGACCTTGCCCGCAGGCTTTACCAGGAGAACATCCAGACCATTGTATTCGCAAAAAGCCGGGTGCGTGTCGAGATGCTCGTGACCTATATGAAAGAAATGACCAAAAAGAAATTGTCGGACACGACGATCCGCGGATACCGGGGCGGCTATCTGCCGTCGGAGCGGCGGGAGATCGAGAAAGGCCTCCGTAACGGCGACATCAAGACGGTCGTCTCGACGAATGCCCTTGAGCTCGGGGTGGACATCGGCCAGCTTCAGGCATGCATCATGACCGGCTATCCGGGCAACATCGCGAGTGCCTGGCAGCAGGCAGGACGCGCCGGCCGCCGGCAGGACGAGGCGCTCATCATCTATGTCGCCCAGTCGCTGCCCCTTGACCAGTATGTGATCGACCATCCGGAGTACCTGTTCGGCCAATCACCGGAAGAGGCGCGCATCCATCCGGACAATATCCTCATTCTCATGGACCACCTGAAATGTGCGTCGTTCGAACTTCCGTTCACGCTTGACGAACAGTACGGCGAATTTGACGTGCAGGAGTTGCTTGCATTCCTGGCGTCAGAAGGCATCCTCGTCCAGGCCGGAGACAAATGGCACTGGATGAGCGAGCGCTTCCCGGCAAGCGAGATCAGCCTGCGTTCCGCTTCGCAGGAAAACGTCATCATCATCGACAAATCGGTCCCGCGCGACACGACGGTCATCGGTGAGATGGACCGGTACAGCGCGATGACGCTCCTTCACGAAGAAGCGATCTACATCCACCAGGGCACCCAATACCAGGTCGAGGAACTCGATTGGGAAGAAAAGAAAGCGTATGTGCGCAAAGTCGATGTGGACTACTTTACCGATGCCAACCTGGCGGTCGAGCTTAAGGTCATCGCGGAAGACGAATGCGAAGAACGGAACGGCCATACGGAATCATTCGGAGACATCGCGGTGCTTGCCATGCCGACCATCTTCAAGAAGATCCGTTTTGACACCCATGACAATATCGGTTCCGGGCCGATCACGCTCCCCGCAGAAGAGATGCACACGTCTTCCGCCTGGCTGTCGTTCGAACGGCCGGCAGACTGGACCGAATCCGACCTGACCGACACGATGACAGGAGCGGCTTACGCGATGCATTCATTTATCCCGTTGTTCGTCAGTTGTGACCGGTCTGACATCCATGTCGTCCCTCAGGTAAAAGCGGTCCATACCAAGCGGCCGACAATCTTCGTCTATGACAGCTATCCCGGCGGCATCGGCCTCAGTAAGCGGATCCATGGCATGTGGCCGGATCTGCTCGAGCAGACGGCAGGCCACGTTGAACATTGCCCGTGCGAATCCGGATGCCCGGTCTGCATCGGTGCCCAGGAATCCGGGGGGAACATCAAGCGCCGCGTCGCCGAGCTTCTCAGAAAGCTTGCGGGGTGATGCATCATGTCTTATGAAAACCGGCTGATGCAGATGAAGAAGATGCTGAAAAAGGCGCCTGCGGAAAAAGTGAAGGAGACCGCATTTAAGAAGCCGCCCGTACCGGCGTACTCAGAACGATGGGAAGCTGCCGGACTGGAGCGCATCGGCAACCAATTCGGCACGGTTTTCCTGAAGCGGACTCATTACCCGGCGGACACCGTGCATGGAGGACTGGCACTTGGTTTGCTTGAAGAAGCCGCCTCGGTCTGGTCCGGCTCGGACGGCGTCCATCCGTTTTCGGAAGGGGACGAGAAAAAGCTGCTGTTTTTTGATACGGAAACAACAGGTCTCAAGGGGACCGGCTCGCTTATCTTCATGGCCGGCCTGCTTTCGACGGACGGTGAGGATTTCATACTCGATCAATACGTCTTGGCCGACCCGGCACATGAGACGGCGTTCCTGTTTGAGACGGGACTTTGGAAGCCGGGACATACCCTTGTCACCTATAATGGGAAAAGTTTTGATTGGCCCCAGCTGCAGACCCGGTGGACGATGAACCGCCAACACCTGCCGAAACTTCCTGACCCGGCGCATATCGATCTTCTCCAGGGCACCCGGCGTGTGTGGAAGGGAGGCCTCGACAGCTTCTCACTGAAATCTGTTGAAGAGGAAGTGCTCGGCTTTCACCGGGAAGACGATGTTCCGGGGTTTCTCGCGCCGATTATTTATAACGATGCTGTACGTAGCGGGAACCCCGACCTCCTGCTCCGCGTCCTTCGTCATAATGAGTGGGACCTGCTGTCTCTTGTCACGCTGTTCACCAAGCTGACCACATTGCTCATGAAAGAGAATCAAGAAGAGACCCCGCTTCCGCATACGAACATCGGCAAATGGTTCGGTGACCTGAAAGCGTACGAAAAAAGCCGCGAAGTGCTGGAGGAAGTGACGAACGTCTTTTTCGATGAAACCGACGAAGCGTATTATTACCTCGGCTTTCTTCTGAAAAAAGAAAAGCGCTACGAAGATGCGGAATCCGCTTTTCTTCAGGCTTATAAAGGCGGACTTGATGAGGGGAAGACCCTCCAGGCACTCGAGGAACTGGCGAAACTGCAGGAACACCGACTGGGCAAGCTTTCGGAAGCGGAGATGAACTGCCTTCGGGCGGCAGGTCTCCTGAAAAACATGAAGGCGCTGAAACCCGTCCGCAAAAAGCGGTGGCAGGAGCGCTTCGAGACCCGCCTGGCAAGAGTCCGCAGGAAACAGGGGAAATAGCCACCGGAGCAGGGAACGATTCCTCCGAAGTGTTGCGGATATTTCCCGGGCAAGCGCAGATTGCGACATCAGGTCCTATTCTTTCCGACAGGGATAAACACCCGCGGGCAAAATATGCTATAATTTAAGGAAGCTAGCAAAGACGGAAGGACGAGAGTCATGGAGACTAAACTGACCGCCAAGGAAATCCTCGAACACGAGTTCAAAACTGGAGTCCGGGGATACAAGCCGGACGAAGTCGATCATTTTCTCGATGAAATCATCCAAGACTATGAAGCATTCAACAAGAAGATTGCCGCGCTCACTGAAGAAAACAAGCGGCTTACCGAGGAAATCGAAGAGCTGAAAAGCCGTTCATCCGCACCGGCGCCTCAGCAGACAGGTACGACGAATTTCGACATCCTGAAGCGATTGTCGAATCTGGAACGCCACGTATTCGGAAATAAACTGAGCGACTGAATTCAAGGACGCGCCCCGGATTGGAGAAAGGCAGAAGCCTGTCTCCTGTTGATTCCGGGGCGCGTTTATGGTATGATGAACGTTGCCAAAGTCGCCATTCAGGTAATCGCTGCAACTTCGGGTTGTAGAGGAAAGTCCATGCTCGCACGGTTCTGAGATGACCGTAGTGTTCGTGCCCGGCGAAGTCATAAGCCGGGGCAGATCCTTCCGGGTCTGACGGCGGGAATAATGCCTAAGTCCTCCGGGATACGGCAGAGATTCCCTGAAAAGTGCCACAGTGACGTAGTCGCATCGGAAACGGTGCGGGTGGAACGGGTAAACCCCTCGAGCGAGAAACCCAAATTTTGGTAGGGGCGTCCTTCCGAAGGAACTGAACGGAGGAAGGGACAGGCAGCCGCCTGTAGATAGATGATTACCGCCGGAGTACGAGGCGTAAGCCGTCTGAGTACAAAGGAACAAAACATGGCTTATCGAATGGCGACGGTATATTTGCATGCAACGGAACGCTCTCCCATGACAGGAGGGCGTTTCTTTTGTACGATACATACAGCAGACTCGCCGGGCAATGTACCGGCGGTGAGGAGTGGTTCGATACGATGACGACATTCAAGTTGGTGGCGACCGCCGCGATGGGGCTGGAGAAGCCGGTCGCCGACGAGGTCCGGGCGCTCGGCTACGAGCCGACCGTTGAAAACGGGAAGATCTATTTCGAAGGAGACGAAACCGCCATTGCACGCGCGAACTTATGGCTCCGTGTCGCGGACCGGGTTAAGATTGTGGCGGGCGAGTTCAAGGCGTACACATTTGACGATCTGTTCGAAGGGGTGAAGTCGATCCCGTGGGAAGAGTTCCTACCTGCCGATGCGGAATTCCCGGTCAGCGGGAAATCCGTCAAATCCCAGCTCGGCAGCGTACGCGACTGCCAGGCCATCACCAAGAAAGCCATCGTCGAGCGGCTGAACGGGGCATACGGCCGGCGGGGCATCCTGCCCGAGACGGGAGCGCTATTCAAAATCGAAGTGTCCATCCTGAAAGACATGGCGACGCTCACGATCGATACGAGCGGAGCCGGACTCCATAAGCGGGGTTACCGGGTGGGCCAGGGCGACGCGCCACTCAAGGAAACGCTCGCCGCAGCGCTTGTCCAGCTGACCCGCTGGAGCCCGGACCGCCCGTTCCACGACCCGTTCTGCGGATCCGGCACACTTGCAATCGAAGCTGCGATGATCGGCCAGAACCTCGCACCCGGTTACAACCGTGAATTTGTGAGTGAACAATGGCCATGGATGAGCGCCTCTGTCTGGGAAGACGTCCGCGCCCATGCGGACAGCGCTGCTGACTATGACGTCGAACTCGACATCACCGGCACCGACATTGACCACCGTATGATCAAAATCGCTGAAGCCAACGCAGCAGAAGCCGGCTTCGCCGACCTGATCCACTTCAAACAGATGCAGGCAGCCGACTTCACTTCCGACAAAGACAACGGCGTCATGGCCTCCAACCCGCCATACGGCGAGCGGATCGGCGAAGTCGAAGAAGTCGAACAAGCCATCCGCGGACTCGGCCAAGTGATGAAACACTATCCGACCTGGTCCGTCTACATGCTCTCTTCGATGGAAAACTTCGAAGAGCTCTATGGGCGTCAGGCCACGAAAAAACGCAAACTCTTCAACGGCTTCATCCGCACGGACTATTACCAGTTCTGGGGACAGAAGAAACGGGATTGATATGGATTTGGGAAAACCGGGCGGATGCCCGGTTTTTTTATTCAGAAACTCCCGGGTTTGCGTACGAATCTAGAAAGTTCGCGTACGAAAAGTCCGTCGCTCCCCGGGTTCGCGTACGAATCGAAGAAGTTCGCGTACGAAAAGTTCTCCGCTTTCGGGTTCGCGTACGAATCAAAGAAGTTCGCGTGCGAAAAAATCATTGCTACCTGGGTTCCCGTCCCGTTCCCGGAACACAAATAACCTCATTTCACTTTCTCATCCCCCGGCACGATAAGTTTTCCTTCTCGGGAAATGCGGATATTCGGCCGGTTCAATTCGAAAACAGTATTGTTGGTTTTGCCGTGCCGCAAGAAAAGAGGCGATTTCAATAGTTCAGCTGTTTTGGAGCGTCCGAGATTAATAAAGTTGGAGCACTCCGTGAGTGAGGCTTTTTTGCAGTAGATCAGGAAATAGTCGACCAGTGTTTCGGTGTACGGAATCCATTGCCGCAATTCGCATTTCATGCAGGTCCCCATTCGTTTGGTGTGCGTCTCCAGTCTGCCGAGACACTCCGTGCAGAGCGGTTCCGTATGGAGGTTGTCTTGAGTGTGATTGAAATGCTGTACCAGTGGAAAGTGGTCATAAGGTTCCTCCTGGTATCGCAAGGCAGAAGCAATCCACTCAACAGCTGCTTCGTCTATTGCGGGAGGATGGTTTTTGAGTTCATTGCGGAAAAGGTCAGGGATTTCACGGATAAAGTGGATCGGCATTCCTGGTTCAAAATGGGGCTCGGCGTATTTGGAGGCCAGGAACACGGCGCCTTTGACCGGTATCTCGATATTTTGCGCAAGCAGCCAGTAGGCTACGGTGTCTATCGCCATGTTCAATTGAACAAAGGGGGATTGGAAGTAACTCACTTTGCCATCCTTTGCCGTCCGTTTAAGCAGCGCGGGATGCCGCTCCAACTCCAAGGTTCCGCTGATGTTTTTCACCTCGATGATAAACGCGAAATGCTTCGTGATGACGAGCGTGTCGATCTGGACGGGATCTTCACCAAATACCCGAATCGTCAAATCATGCAGAACCCGGGAGTGCCGGGGCAGGCAGGCCCTCCGGATCATCTGGTCAGATCGGGTTTCCCCTTCATAGCCGATGCGGGTAGTCGTGATTTCATTTTCGACCTCGATGTATTTCGGATCCTGCTCTGCCATTCTCGGCAACATGCGCTCTGCCGCGTACAAGTACAGCGGATAGTTCCGCTCCTCCATTGCACCCACCCCTTTCCCGTATTTAAGTCGGGAACGGGAGAAAAGGCAAATCCCCATTTTTCGATTTTCCCCTGCAAAATCGCACCAAAATCTGATTTTGCCGCTTCTCAATTCCTAACAAATACCGTCCCGCCGCGATTCGTCCAAAATTAAATTCGAATTTCGCCAATTCCCTTGAACTTTCTTGCTCTTCGCCTGTCTAATAAGTACAGAGACACAGGAAGCGGGGGTAGGCCATGGAAGAAAAAGAGCTGGTTGAGCGTTCAATAAGGGGAGATGCCGAGGCGTTCGTCAGTTTGATGGAACTGCATAAAACGTCGCTCTACCGCACGGCGTTTGCCTTCCTGAAAAGCGAGCACGCTTCCGTCGAGGCTGTTCAAGAAGTGACGGCGCGGGCGTTCCGCAACATCCGCCGGCTGAAAGAACCGGCTTATGCAAAAACATGGCTGACGCGAATCATGATCAATTACTGCCAGGATGAACTGAAAAAGAGAAGACGCGAGCCGGTGACCGACCTGATTCCGGAACGCATCGCCCAATCCGGCGATGAGCTCCTCATGCTGGAAGAAGCGCTCCTGGCCCTGCCGGACCCGTCGCGCCGGCTCATCCATCTGAAGTATTTCGAGGAGATGAAGATCAAGGATATCGCAGAAATCGAGGAGCTTCCGGAGGGGACGGTGAAGTCACGACTCCACAACACACTACGGACTCTGCGGGAGTTCATCAACGGGAAGGGAGGGCGTTCAGATGATTGATCGTGAAGAGGAGCGGCTGCGGCATATGAAGGACCGGCTGGATAAGATTCCTATTCCGGAGGAAGCGCTGTCCTGTGCGATCAGGGCGGGTGTCCGCCAGGAAAGCCAGGGGCGCACCCTGAAAAAGAAAGCGATCAAGATGATTTGGCCGGCGGCGGCCGCAGCGGTTTTGCTTTTGGCATTTGTCTTGTCAATCAGGATCTCGCCTGCATTTGCACAGGCAGTCTCCAGCTTGCCCGGAATGGCCCCGGTCGTCGAATTGATCCAAAACGACAAAGGCATGAAGGCGATCATCGACAACGAGTATTACGAAGAACTCCATGTGACGGACAATGACGGGTCTTTTACCATCACACTCAATGGCATCATCGCCGATCAGTCGGGGATGGTGATTTCCTTCACGGTGGATTCAGCGGCGGGATTAAAGGATCCTTTCCTGGAAACACCGGAGCTTTACCACAATGGCCAGCTGATCGAACATCGGGGAATCAGCTTCAACTATCCTTCAGATGACGGTAAGATAAGCAACGAGCAGCTGATCCATTACAATTTCGCCGAGCCCCTTGCACCGGATGTCACGGACTTTGAGCTGAGGCTCAAGCTTCGCGAAGGGGATACAAGTGTGTTCAGCTTGCCGTTTACTTTGAAGAAACCAATTGCCCAGTCAAAATCCCATCAGCTAAACCAGACTGTCACGATCGGCGGCCAAAAGCTGACGATCCGCTCGATTGACATTCATCCGCTCCGTGTCGAGGTGAACGTCATGGAGGATCCGGACAATACGATGGATATCCTTCAATATGAAGACATGCGGCTCGAAAGCGAATCGGGTGAGGTATGGAGCAGCATTTCCAACGGCATCACAGCGACATGGGAAGAAGACGGAAGCGAGACATACTTTTTGCAGAGCAACTTTTTCACACAGCCTGACCGGCTCGTGTTCCGCATGAGTCGCCTGCAGGCCCTTCAAAAAACCGAACAGCTGGTCGTCAATACACTTACCGGGAAAGTTCTGGAGACGCCGTCCGACGGAAAGCTGGAGGTGACGAAACTCTCACCGACATTGGTTGAAACAAAACTGAAAACAGGTGCTGAATTCGGCTATGGATACCTACGGGATGCAGTGGATTCAAACGGAAAGACGATTGATCTGGCTTCCGGCGGATCCTGGCAGATCGACGATTACAGTTACAGCGACCTCACTTTCAAGAACGGAGACTACTCAAATCCGATCACCATCCATTTCTTCGCCTACCCGAATTACATCGAGGGAGACGTCACCGTCCGTCTTGAATGAAAGGGACAACGGGTGGGAAGCATACACTTAAATGCTTCCCACTTTTTTCATGTCATGCTATACTCATAAAATCGTGCATTTTTCCGCCTGAATGGAAAAATGCTTTCATTACGTTTACAGGGGGCTTTCGATTGAAACAGGCGATTCCGTTTGCATTGGACCGGGAGCGGTCGTTTTTTGAGTCGCTCGACGACTGGATCGGGGATGTTTTGTACGATGAACTGACCGAGAAGGGGTTTGACCTCCGCGATGAGCAGGTGTTCATGGCGTTCAAGATCGGCCAGGCGCTCAAGGACAAATCGGTGTTGTTCGCGGAGGCGGGGGTCGGCACTGGCAAGACGATCGCCTATCTGCTGCCGGCGGTCGCGTATGCGCGGTACACCGGGAAGCCTGCAATTATCGCATGTGCCGACGAGACCCTCATCGACCAGCTGGTCAAGGAAACCGGGGACATCGGCAAACTGGAGCGGGCGCTCGATCTGAAGGTGGACGTCCGGCTCGCCAAGTCCCGCGAACAGTATTTGTGTCTGAAGCGCCTGGATGAATCAAAGGGTGTGACGGATGTTGCAGACGCCATCGATGCCAGCCTTCCGGACTTCGTGCGTGGCCACGGCTCGATGATGCGTCTGGATCCGTACGGTGCGCGCTCTGATTATCCGGACCTGTCCGACGAGGATTGGAACTCGGTCAATTATCATCCGCTTTATCAGTGCGGTTCTTGCGAGCTTCGGAACCGGTGCGGCCAGACGCTGCACCGGAACCACTACCGGGCATCGACCGACCTGATCATCTGCTCTCAGGATTTCTATATGGAACATCTTTGGACGAAAGAGTCGCGCAGCCGACAGGGACAGCTTCCGCTCCTGCCGGAGTCTTCTGTTGTTGTCTTTGACGAAGGCCATCTGCTGGAGTATGCTGCGCAAAAAGCGTTTTCGTACCGCGTCCAAGAGCGCACGATCGACACGGTGCTGTCCCGCATCATGGTCGACGGTGTGCGCGAAAAGACACTCGTCCTCATGGAGGCGCTGATTGATCACCACGCAGAACTGTTCCGCCTGCTTCATGAGGCGGCGGAAGGAGAGGGCGACCGGCGTGCCATCGTCCGATCCAAGGCAATCAGCGACCGCGCGGCAGCCGTCGTCAAGCTCGCTGTCGATATTCTGGAGGAACTCGTCTTCGATGCGGACCTTTATGTGATACCGGACTACGATCTGAAAATCGCCGAGGAATACCTTGAGCAATACATCCACTCGATGAAACTATTCGCGGAAAATGGTGAAGCGGTCGACTGGCTGGAAGATGAGAACGGCGAAGAGACGCTGGTTATCATGCCCCGGCTCGTGACAGACATGTTGGAGGAATTGATGTTTTCAAGAGAAATGCCGGTCATCTTCTCATCCGCGACGATGTCTGTGAATGGAGATTTCTCGTTCCTTGCAGGCTCACTCGGCATCCGGGATTACAGGTCTTTCTCCGTCGAGTCGCCGTTTGACTATGAAGAAGTGATGGCGATCCGTTTGAGCCGCGCTGCCGACAAGCCGGCCGAAGTCGCGCGGCTCACAGAAGACGGAATGCAGTCGCTCATCCTCTTCCGGTCGGAGGCTTCGATGGATGCATTCCGCAAAGCGGTGGGCCAGGATTCCCGCTACCTTTTCGAAGGGGACCGCGCGCTGTCGGCAATGGTCCGTGACTTCCAGGAGGGCAAGGCACAGGCACTCTGCTCCTGGCACCTATGGGAAGGGCTCGACATTCCGGGGGAGGCGCTCACACGCGTCATCATCCATGACCTTCCGTATCCTCCGGACGACCCGCTCTTTGAAGCGAAGCGCCGTTTTGCCGAAAATCCGCACCGTGACATCGATATGCCGTACATGCTCCTGCGTCTGCGGCAGGGCATCGGCCGCCTGATTCGGACATCCGAAGACCATGGCGACATTCAACTGCTGCTTGATGAAAATGAAATAAAGGCTGAGGAGGATATCCTAAAGGTGCTTCCCGTCCAGCCAGACAGTATGCCTTCCGTGTAATGCGGAAGGTTTTTTATTAAGTTGGAAAAGAGTGGGCCAGCTGCTAGGCATAGACCTGTTTCAGCAACACCCACGCCTGCTGCGGTTTCTGCATTCGCCGATTCAGTTTCGTCATTCAGGCGAATAGTTTCATCATTCATCCCGTTTCCCGAGGCCAATGACGAAACTTGCCGCTCCAATGACGAAACCGGATAGACGAATGACGAAACCAACCCGGGCTTTTCTCAACATCCCCAGACACTCCCGTCCTGCCTCATTCCCAATTCCATCCGCCCTGCCACGCCTAAGCAAAAAAATGATATGATAGCACAAGAAAACAGACGTAGAGGAGATATTTAGCCAATGGCGCAATTTGAACAGCATCACGAACCACTGATCCGGCAGGCTGCACAGCTGGCGGTCCTGTTCCGCAAAAACGGGGACCGGGAGCGCGCCGAGAAGGCGGAACGTTTTGCACGGAAACTGATGAGAAACGATTATATTGTCGGGTTTGCGGGCCACTTTTCCGCGGGTAAGTCCAGCATGATCAATGCGCTGACCGGTGTGGATATCCTGGCAACCGGGCCGATTCCGACAAGTGCGAATATCGTAAACGTCCATAAAGCAGATGATGATTTCGCGATCATCCACCGGACGGATGGCGCGCCGATCCGGTTCTCGGGTGAGGTCGACGTCCAATATGTGAAAGAGTTCTCGAAAGACGGACAGGCCGTCTCCGAAATTGAAGTCGGACACAAAGATTCCGAGCTTCCGGAGGGCGTGAAGGTGATGGATACGCCGGGTGTAGATTCGACCGATGATGCCCACCGCTTGTCGACAGAGTCATCCCTGCATGTGGCGGACCTCGTGTTCTACGTAATGGATTATAACCATGTCCAGTCGGGACTCAACTTCACGTTCACCAAGAACCTCATGACCTACAATGAAAATGTATACCTGATCGTCAATCAGATTGACAAACACCGCGAGGCGGAGCTGAGTTTTGAAGACTTCAGAACGTCTGTGCGTGAATCATTCGCTTCCTGGGGTGTGCACCCGAAAGGAATCTTTTTCACCTCGCTCCGTGAACCGGACCTTCCGAACAACGATTTCCAAAGAGTGAAGACGCTGGTCGCGATGTCCATCCATAATCGCGAGGAATCCCTCCGGACGTCGGCTGAGGGAACCCTCCGGAAGCTGGCCGATGAGCACATCCGGTTCCTCGAGGATGAGCGTGAAGAGCGGAAGTCGACTTATGCCGATGTCCTGTCCGAAGCGGAATGGCAACGCCGTGAGGAAATCAAGGAAGAAGCGGCCGATGCCTCAAGGCGGGTCGAACTGCTGTCGCCGGAGCGCTGGCAGGATGATTTTGAATCCAAGCGGAAAGATCTGCTGGAAAACGCAGGGCTTATGCCGTTTGAAGTCCGTGACCTCATGAAGGACTATCTGGAAGCGCAGTCCAAATCGTTCAAGGTCGGTTTCCTGTTCAGCGGGAAAAAGACCGAGGAAGAGCGGCAACATCGAGCTGATGCGGTTCTTGCCACATACCGGAAAACGGTTGATGCGCAAGTATCCGTACACCTCCGAGGCCTGATGAAGACGGCGCTCAGGGAAGCAGGGCTCCTGACGGACGAGGAAGCACTCCGGATTGATGGCATGACATTCGATGTGCCTCTTTCCGTCATTGAAAGCCAGGTGCCGCAAGGAGCGCTCGTTACAGGGGATACGGTGCTAAACTTCACGGAATCGGTCCGGCAGTCGACAATTCGCTGGTTTATCCGGGAAACCGACGGATGGAAAGAAGAGCAGGCAGCCCGGATTGCCGATGCCGCCAATGAGCGGACAGATTCCGAGCTCCAGCAGTCTTCCGTGCTCGGCAGGAAAGCCGATGCCATCCGGGCCATTGAAGAAGCCGATAACGAAATCGCCGATTTCCGTAAATCCCTTGATGCCCCGACTCCGGCATTGGCGAAGGAAGCCGGAGTGCTCGCCGAAAACTGGGAAGCCAGGGAGCGGACGATGAGGGAGTCGGTGCTCGAATTCGACCCGTCGATGGCACCTGACAAGGAAGAGGAACAGGGGATAATCGAACAAGATACCGAACGTGAAGAAGCCGGCCATGTCGATACGGAAGGCGCGATCCGCCAGGCAAGCATGATCGCAGAGAAAGTCAGGCCGATACCGGGCTTCCAGGAAACTGCGGATTACCTGATGCGGAAAGCCGACCGGCTCGGCAAGCAGGACTTTACAATCGCCTTGTTCGGGGCGTTCAGCGCCGGCAAGTCGTCGTTCTCGAACGCCCTGATCGGGGAATCGGTGCTTCCGGTGTCCCCGAATCCGACAACCGCCGCAATTAACCGCATCCGGCCGGCAGACGAGCGCCATGTAAGCGGCACTGCGGATATCCATCTGAAATCGGCGGACGCCATGACAGAAGACGTCACACGCGCGTTCGCCCATCTCGGCATGACCGTGCGCTCGCTCGACGAAGCGTTCAGACTAGCTGATGAGGCAATCGGCAAGGAAGACATCGAAGACGGAAAGCAGCTGCACCGCTCGTTTATCCGTGCATTCCGCGATGGCTATCCGGAGCGGGGCATGCTGCTCGGCCAGACGGTCAATGTGGAGGAAGACGAGTTCCGCAAGTATGTTGCCGAGGAAAGCCGAAGCTGCTTTGTCGAATCTATCGATTTCTACTATGACTGCGAGCTGACACGGCGCGGCATCACGCTTGTCGACACGCCTGGCGCAGACTCGATCAACGCCCGTCACACCGATGTCGCATTTGAGTACATCCGTAATGCGGACGCGATTTTGTTCGTCACTTATTACAATCACGCATTTGCGGCAGCAGACAGGGAGTTCCTCATCCAGCTCGGCCGGGTGAAAGACGCGTTCGAGATGGATAAGATGTTCTTCCTCGTCAATGCGATCGACCTCGCGGCAAACGAAGAGGAAGCGGATATGGTCAAACAATATGTCGGCAGCGAACTCCAGCGCTTCGGCATCCGAAATCCGCGGCTCTATGGCATCTCGAGCCTGCTCGCCCTGAAAGAAAAGCGGGAACAGGCGGATTATCACTCCGGCATGCCGGACTTCGAAGAAGCCTTCCACCGCTTCCTTGGGGATGAACTGAGCGGTCTCGCGGTCCAGGGGCTCAACGAGGAAAGCCGAAAGACTGCGGAGCGGCTCGGCGATCTGATTGAGCGCACCGAGCGGAACCGGTCCAGGAAAGCGGAGAGGATGGAAGAGCTCCGCCGTTTCGAACAGGAACTGCGGAAGCGTTACGCACAATCGGCTGCGCCGGTCATCCTGAACGATTCCAAGGCTGAACTGGACGAGCTGATGTACTATGTGATCCAACGCGTGTTCTTCCGGTTCAATGAGTTTTTCGGCGAAGCCTATAACCCGGCGACATTTGCCTCAAAGCCCTCCAGGGAAGCCCTTGCCATCGCGTTGCGTGAAGCTCTGGACGCCGTCGGTTTCGACATCGTCCAGGAAATGAAGGTCACCGACTTCCGGCTCATGAACTTCACCATCCGGAGGCTTGGCATGCGGTATGTCGAAGAACAGCGGAAGCTCCGTGACTTGGACCCGATGTTCTCTCTGACGCCGTATGAGCCCAAGGACAAGGAAACCCTCACATTCCCGGCGGTTTACCCCGATCCGGAAAAGCACGCATCGGTCAATCGTCTGTTTAAAAACGACAAAGACTTCTTCGAGGGCGGCGGACGTGACAAGCTGCGGGATGCACTTGAAACTGCAGCTAGGAAGGATGCGGAGGTCTATATGGAGAATGAGAAGAAACGGATGATCGAAGCCTTTACCCAGTGGACGGAGCTGGAGGCGGAAGGTCTTCGCCAGCATCTGCTGCACGGCGCGCTGGCCCGCATCGCTTCCGAGCGGGAAGTGCTTGAGAAGACTGTGAATCTGCAGGAGTGGAAAGAGGTTTACGAAGCCATTTGTGAATGGGAGGGTTCCAGGTGACGGACGTGTTCAAGTCGGTTGACGATTTGTCGGAAGGCTACTACAAGCTGATTGATGCCAGGTTTTCGCTCGGTGATTCGGAAGCGGGCAGAAAAGCCTATCTGGAAGGCCATATATCAGGTGCGGTTTACTGGGATCTCGAAAAAGACATGTCGGACATGGCATCGAAGAACGGACGCCATCCGATGCCATCCCGCGAGCAACTCACGGAATTGTTCCGGCGGAGCGGCCTGTCCCTGGATGACCGGATTCTCATCTATGACGGGGGCGGCGAGCCGTTTGCCGCACGCGCTTATTTTTTGCTTCGCTACGGCGGATTCACACAGGCTTTCATCCTGAAGGAAGGGTTTGAAGGCCTGCGGACAGCCGGTTATCCGGTCGATGCCGAGCCGTGCCGTCCGCAACTTTCGGATGTCAAGCCGCAATGGCAGGAACACATTCTGGCATCCAGAGAAGAAGTGAAGAAGGTATCGGAAGGCCGGGAAGAGGGCGTTCTGCTTGATGCCCGCGCTTCCGGGCGATTCCGCGGGGAACATGAGCCGCTGGATCCGGTAGCCGGACACATTCCAGGCGCACGGAATTACGACTGGACCCGACTGAAAAAGGGGAGTTACTTCGACACAGGAGAAACAGTGGAGCAATCTCTCATGGAATCTGTCGCCGACCATGAACCGGTGACGGTATACTGCGGAAGCGGTGTGACAGCCGCTCCGCTTTTCGCCATGCTGGACCATGTCGGGCAGAAGAATCTCCGCCTTTATGTCGGCAGCTACAGCGACTGGGTGAGTGATCCCGACAACCCGGTAGAGAAAGACAGTAATTGAAGCGGCACTCTTTGCCAGATTCAGATAGGCAGGAATAGGGTATCTACCGTGATGATAAAAGAATTATTGTCACGGAGGGATTGCTTTGGACTATTTGCTGATTTCAGCGAAACTGGTGATTGGAATCGTATTCCTGTTAGTCATCATCCGCCTTCTCGGGCGGAAAGAGCTCGCAGAGATGACACCATTCGATATTGTCTATCTCTTGATTTTTGGAGGGATTCTTGAAGAATCCATCTACGACGAAAAAATTTCAATTTTGATGCTGATATTTTCCCTTATTTTGTTCGGCCTTCTTGTATTCATCATTGAAAAGTTCGCGGAAAAGTCGGATAAGGCAAGGATTGCACTCATGGGAACACCCGACTATATCATCAAGGATGGCAAACTTAATATTAAGGAAATGGGCCGGAACATGTTGGAAATGGAGCAGTTGCGGATCATGCTCCGCCAAGAGGGCATCTTCTCGCTGCGCGAGGTGAAAGACCTGGTCATCGAGCCGGGCGGTTCTGTCTCGGTCAATACATTTGCCAAGTATAAGCCGGTTACTGTCGGCGACCTGAAAATTGATAAGGCGGAAGAAGATCCTTCCGTCTTGCTGATCGATGGCGGGTTCCTCAAAGAGGACATGCTGAAATTGGTCGGCAAGGACAAGCAATGGCTCCATGACCAGCTCTCAGAAATGGGTTACCACGACATAGACCATATATTATATTGTGAATGGTCCGAGACAGAAGGTTTTTATATTAATACGTGTGACGATACGATCGATGCCGGGGGTAGAGAATGAAGTACGCATTATTGGGAGACATCCATTCATCCGTGGAAGATTTGAAGGATGTTTTGAATGATATCAAAAAACAGGCACCGGATGCTGAACTGATCGGCACCGGTGACCTGTTTGAGTGCATCATCAGTAAGAAGCGGGCGCCATTCGAGCGATTCAACAAGCTGGAGGATGTGATGCTCTATTCAGATGAGCTGATCGACATGTTGTCTTTTCCATCCGTCAGGGGAAATCAGGAGGAGCGAATTGAGCTGATCACCGAGTCAGATGAGCCGCTCCTGCGCAGAATCCGGATGATGGAAGAGAGAATCCTCATTGAAAAAACAGCCGAGGTGATCCACGGCCACCAGTGGAAGTGGGGAGGAGACCCGTGGATGCCAGTTTTCCCGGAAACGGGGCCGGATCTCATCTTCTACGGCCACAGCCACGATTCCGGGCTGACTATTGACCGCCAAATGGAAGAGGTCGGTTTCGGTGTTCCGTATAGCGTCAGGAAAGGACGGACATTCGTGAATGTGGGTGCGGTTGTAGGAGACCGTAACTGGGTTTTATACGAGGCAGACAAGGGAACCGTCACATTCATGAAAGTAATCGGCTAAAAAAACGGAAGCAGGCCCAGTGCCGACTTCCGTTTTTTATTCTGTTCTTCGGTGAATTTAGCTGATATGCCGGGCCATACTAACCATCACTTCCTCCGGATGGCGGCTCTGGCAAGCGCATCTGCGGCCCGGTTCTGGCTGTCGGGAATCCACTTGATGAAAAAGAAATCAAATCCGTCAGCGATTCGGAGCGCACGCTCAAGCATATCCATATGTACAGGGTTTTTCGCATAGCGCTTTTCGACCGCGCTGACGACAGCCTTGGAATCCGAACGGACTGACACCAACCCGGAAGTCAGTTTCGCGGCTTCTTCGACACCTCTGACAAACGCCCGGAATTCGGCGGTATGGTTATCAAGGTCTTCGAGTGGTTCCGACACTTTGACCTCATGTCCTTCGCCGCGGATCAGCACCCCGATGCCGGCAGGGCCCGGATTTCCTGCTGCTGCGCCGTCTATGTACACTTCAAGCACCCAAGCACCTCCTTTTTGGGGGGCCGGACAACCTGCTTGAAATGGAAGCGGGAAGCCGGTACAATGTGGGAATCAGAAAACTGGAGTGAACGCTGTTGAACAAAATGAACCTGATCCAGGATATCGATGAACTGCTGGACCAATATTGCGACGGCTGTTTCCTGAAAAAACAACTTCGGACGGAAAAGGGAAAGGCGACCGCCCACCGCTTCTGCATCAAGCAATGCACCGTGGGGGAACAGCTCCGCTTCCTTGGTTCAGAACTAAATAAACTCGGCCAATGAAAATCCCGCTCTGCGTCTGTGCAAAGCGGGATTTGTGCCTATCATTGCGCGTCTAATCTTACGACATTTGCCGCCTGGGGGCCGCGGTTGCCTTCCACCACTTCGAACGAAACCGTTTCACCTTCGTCCAGTGTCCTGAATCCTTCACCGGTGATGCCGGTATGGTGAACGAAGACGTCCTCGCCATTATCGAGTTCGATAAAACCGTAGCCCTTTTCGTTGCTGAACCATTTCACCTTGCCCTGGTACATGCCCATCCCTCCAAAGCGCAAATGTCTTTGTCCAGCATGGCCGGAACTACCCTTCAATATACATGAATTGACAAAGAGCGTCAATGGACGCATGAATACTCTGAGGAATCAGGATATTTTTTCAGGTTTGGAAGGTCCCCTGAATAGGGAACGAAATACTATACCTATCCAAATGAAAGTTGAGTTGACGCATATGAAACCGATTATCGGCATTACCGCACAGCAGCAGGAGAACTTGTACGACTATAAAATGCAGCCCGTGTATCCTGAGGTTGTCATTCAGGAAGGCGGCATTCCGATCATCATTCCGATTGTTCCTTCCGAACACTTGGACGACGTGCTGGACCGGGTGGACGGCGTCATCATGACAGGCGGCTGGGATATCGATCCGGACCTTTACGGAGAGGAAACGATGCCGGAAACAGGCCAGATCAATTTCGAGATGGACGAATTTGATTCTTCGGTCATCAAGAATGTGATGGCAAGGGACATGCCCTTTTTTGGGACTTGCCGCGGCGCACAGATGCTCAATGTCATGACCGGCGGCACGCTTTATCAATGCATCGAAAAGCAACTGGATGAGCCCCTCAAACATTTGCAGGAGCATGGCCGTGAACATCCTGTACACCACGTTGAGATTATCGGCGGTGAAATCCTCCCGCCACTTTATCCCGGCGGCCGGACACGTGTGAATTCGTCCCACAGACAGGGGATCAAGACGGTCGGAGAAGGGGTGGAAATTGCGGCACAGTCACCTGACGGCCTGGTGGAAGCCATTGAAATGCCGGATAAGCGCTTTGTCCTTGGCACCCAATGGCATCCGGAGAACTTCGCGCTCAAGGGACATGAGCCATCGAAATCCATTATCAAAGGATTTATCGAAGCTGCTGCGGAGTACAAGAAAAGCAAATCATGATCCCATGTGCACCGGGTATCCGGTGCTTTTTTTATTTCTACTGCACCCCGATCCGTTATCCTGTGCTATACTCTCATTAGCACCAGATGCTAATGACTGGTATTAATGTCCGGGAGGTTTTTTGAATGGGAGATTTGCTGAAACTTGAAGGTAAAAACATTGTCATCATGGGCGTGGCGAATGAGCGCAGCCTTGCCTGGGGTGTTGCCAAGCAACTTTACGAGACGGGGGCGAACCTGATCTTTACAAACCGCCAGGAGCGGTCGCGGACAAAGCTTGAGAGGGCGCTCGACAAAGAAGGATACGAAGCCCGCATGATCGTCCAGTGTGATGTAAATAATGATGAAAGCGTCAGGGAGGCTTTCCGCACAATCGGTGAAGAAGTGGGAACCATCCACGGAATCGTTCACTCTGTCGCCTTTGCGAAAGGGGAAGACCTGAAAGGAGACTTTGTCGAGACATCCCGTGACGGCTATGCATTCGCACAGGATACAAGTGCCTATTCCCTGGTGGCGGTCGCACGGGAAGCGAAGCCATATATGACAGATGGCGGCGCCATCGTGACCATGACCTACCTGGGAGCGGAACGTGTGCTGGACGGCTACAATGTCATGGGCGTTGCGAAAGCGGCACTTGAAGCCTCGGTCCGATACCTTGCCAACGACCTTGGAAAGGACGGCATCCGTGTCAATGCAATTTCTGCAGGCGCCATCCGTACGCTCGCGGCAAAAGGAGTCCCTTCGTTCAACACGATTTTGCGTCAGATCGAAGAGACTGCGCCGCTTAAGCGAAATGTCGATCAGCGCGAAGTCGGCGACATGACCGTCGCGCTTCTTTCAAATATGGGAACAGGCGTGACAGGTGAAGTCATCTATGTCGATAGCGGCTATCATATTATGGGCTAATCCTATTAGACCTTTAACCGGAAAGCAAACGAGCTTTCCGGTTTTTTACGGAACCGTCCATTTGCACCATGGCCTCCGTTATTGCAGCAAGAGATGCCGGCATTTTGTCTGGTGTGTGTGTAGTCTAATCGGCATCCTTCCAATTTCCTCTTGCGCATCCCCGTATCCTATGAAACAATATCTGTATACTTGAATAGGCAATCCTTCGGGGCAGGGTGAAATTCCCGGCCGGCGGTGATGGGCGCATGCCCTCAGTCCGTGACCCGTATTCGTACGGTGGACCCGGTGCAACTCCGGGACCGACAGTGAAAGTCTGGATGGGAGAAGGAGCCGCGTCTGAACACACCTGTGTCCGACGTTTATTTAGCTATGTTTTTTGCCCCGTATCGTTTTTTGATGCGGGGCTTTTGCATGCTTGCGGCACGATGGCTGATTTTGAAAGAAGTGAAAGGAGCCCTGTTTTTTGACTGATGATTCCCGTAATATTCCAGCGCTGTTGTCCGTCGAAGCAGGCCGGATGCACTTCTGGACAGATCCCTGGCTTCGTTGGGCCCGTGACTGTCGGAAAATTAGATGCTTATTGAAAGCGGACAATGTTCAATATTCTTCCGTCCGTACTCTCCAGCTGCTTAGAAGCCCTTTTTACAAAAAAACCTTCTGCCGTATTAGCCGGCGGCAGGATGTCAGCTTTTGCAGGATTCAGCCGCTGCAATCATCTAGCATGCAAAGTAAGATGCCCGATCAGAAGTCTTCATGTTCTGTCGGGAAAATGACCAGCCTTCACACCCCCCTCTTCTGACCTCCCGTCTGCCCCGCGGAGGAAAACATCCCATTCAAGTCATGAAGGACACGGCTCTCCTGATGCCGGTCCCATCCAACACCAATTAGAACCGCAATGCCGAAGATCATTGTCCGGCCGGAAGCAGCAACCGCACCAGGTTGAAGGTCTGTCGTGGATCTCTATCCTGCTTGTCTTTATAGCTGTCCGGTCCGTACCGTGCCCTTCATCGCATTGCGGAAGAAAGGAAGATCGCATGTTCACCGGAATTATTGAAGAAACCGGCACTGTCCGGTCGGTGACACCCGGACGGGATGCCGCCACGCTCGAGATTGCTGCATCGGTTGTCCTGGAAGATGTCCGGATCGGCGACAGCATCGCGGTCAACGGCGTATGCGTGACCGTGACTGAATTCAGCCGTGACACTTTCAAGGCAGACCTCATGCCGGAAACGCTCAAGGCTACCTCTCTTGCCACGGTTAAACACGGAACCCGCGTGAACCTGGAGCGGGCACTCCGGGCCGACGGCCGTCTTGGCGGCCATATCGTCTCGGGCCATGTCGATTGTACAGCGAAAATCCGGGCAATGCGGGCGGAAGGCAACGCGGTTTACATGGAACTTGCTGTACCGGCAGAGTACTTGATCTATCTGGTCCGCAAAGGATCCGTAGCACTGGATGGAACCTCGCTGACGGTATTTGATGTCGGACAGGATCTGATCACAGTTTCGCTCGTCCCGCATACCCGTGCCGCGACAATCCTCGGAGCGAAAAAGCCGGGTGACCTGGTGAATCTGGAATGTGACATCCTGGCGAAATATGCAGAACGGATGCTGCAGCCTTCTGCCAATCAGGCGGTTGGCCTATCTCTCAATACGCTCAAGGAACACGGATTTGCCTGATGAAGGGAGAGGGAAAGATGTTTTCAACGATTGAAGAAGCGCTTGAAGACCTGAAAGCAGGACGGCCCGTGATTGTCACAGATGATGAGGACCGGGAAAATGAAGGGGATCTGGTTTCCATCGCAGAACTGACTGATGCAGCAACCGTGAACTTCATGGCAAGGCACGGCCGGGGACTGATCTGCATGCCGATCACTGAAGAAAAAGCGGATTCCTTGAAAATCCCCCTGATGGTTGTTGAAAATACCGATTCTTACGGAACGGCCTTTACTGTCAGCATCGACCACATCAGTACAACTACCGGCATCAGCGCGGGAGAGCGGGCTGAAACCATCCGGCGTGCAATGGATCACGATGCCGTGCCGGAGGACTACCGGCGTCCGGGCCACGTTTTCCCGCTTATCGCGAAAGCTGGCGGGGTGCTGCAGCGGCCCGGCCACACGGAAGCGGCCGTTGATCTGGCAAAGCTTGCCGGCCATGCACCGGGCGGTGTCATCTGTGAAATCATGAATGAAGACGGCACGATGGCGCGTCTTCCCGAGCTCACGGTCATGGCCAGGCAGTTCGGACTTAAACTGATCACGATCAAGCAACTGATCGAATACCGGAAAACGCATGACCGACTCGTTTCAAGGGAAGCGGAAATCCGGATGCCGACCGACTTTGGGGAGTTCCGGATGATTGGCTATACCGATCGGCTGACCGGCCAGGAGCATGTTGCCCTGATCAAGGGAGGAATCAGTGATGGCAGGACTGTACCCGTGCGCATCCACTCAGAGTGCATGACGGGCGATGTGTTCGGTTCCCGCAGATGTGACTGTGGCCCTCAGCTACATGCCGCCCTTCGCCAGATGGAGGAAGAAGGAGAGGGGGTCCTGCTCTATATGAGACAGGAAGGCCGCGGCATCGGTCTGATCAATAAGCTCAAGGCGTACCGGCTGCAGGAAGAAGGGCTGGATACTGTCGAGGCCAATGAACGGCTTGGCTTCCCTGATGACATGAGGGATTATGCAATTGCCGCGCAGATGCTGAAAGATATCGGCGTCGGGGACATTCGTCTCATGACAAACAATCCGAGAAAGCTGGACGGGCTCACCGCATACGGAATCCGCATCACGGAGCGGCTTCCGATTGAGATGGAACCGGTTCAAGAGAATCATCACTACCTGAATACAAAAATGGAAAAGCTGGGGCATCTGCTCCACATATGAGGAGGACATGGAATGGTTAACGTACTGGAAGGAAATCTCGTAGGAACGGGTCTTAAAATCGGAATCGTCGCGGGTCGGTTTAATGAATTCATCACGGGAAGACTGGTCGAAGGTGCATTGGATACGCTCCGCCGCCACGGGGTCAGCGAGGAAGACATCGATGTGGCGAAAGTGCCGGGCGCTTTTGAAATCCCGCTTGCCGCGCAGAAACTGGCCGAATCAGGCAAATATGACGCTGTCATCACGCTTGGCGCCGTAATCCGCGGTGCAACGGCGCATTTTGACTATGTGTGCAACGAAGCTGCAAAAGGTGTCGCAAAAGCGGCTGCGGACTCAGGTGTCCCGGTCCTGTTCGGCGTCATCACCACCGACACAATCGAGCAAGCCATCGAGCGAGCCGGCACGAAAGCAGGCAACAAAGGCGCCGAATCTGCGACAGCCGCCATTGAAATGGCGAACCTGCTGCGGCAGCTGGGCTAAACGGAACAATTTCTTAGTTGATTAATCTGGTTGGAGGGCCACCACTTTGCATGCGCAAACTTCCCGGTTTCGTATGCAAATAGGGTGGCCTTTTTAATAGGTTCGAAACCGTTTGTATCCGTGGCGGCTGTATGCTTCGCATCCGCAAAACGATCTTCCGCGACCGCAGCTCCACGATTTTCCGCTCCGTGCCTCACCCGGATTATTACAAAAAGATGACAAACCTGGACATAAAGACATGTATAAGATTTCCATTGCAAAAGGTTGGTTCAATCATGCCCTCCAACTTCTTTTGTTGTTTATTGATGTCCGTAATGTGAATTAAGTCCGGCTCGGAAGGACCTCTCTAGCTCTTTTTGCCCAGCTGCCCCAACTGGAGGCCGCACTGCGCGGTTGCGGTTTTGACCGTCATCCTCCCAAATAATCATTTTCCATATTAAAGAAAAATATGCATCCATGCATATCCGAAAGTCCCATCCCCGACCCCATGGGAAGATTGATAATCTTGGTGTTTACAGGATTAAGCGTGGTGGGCATTTATGGCTTTTTTCCTAAATGCCGACGGTTCCATTGAATCATTTCCATTTACGGCCTTGGAACAATTCGAAAATATCAGTTTTTTCGTTGTATAGTAGTGCTAACAGCAAAGAGGCAAGACGGCATCATGACGGGATCACTCACGATCGGAAAGGAGGAGTGGGGCATGGGCTGTCTTTTTTCTTCCCGGGGAATGGGCGGCCTGAACAGGACCGGGCCACACCATTCGAAGGGGAGGAAACGCAATGCCGGGATCGAAGAAGAAATCCACAAAGTTACTGAGCATGGCTGCCACGGTGCTGATGGTGTCGTCACTGATCGCACCGGGTCTCGTATCCGCGGAAAAGCGGACGAGCGTGTCGGCGGTCGATACGGCCAAAGAAGCGCAGGAAAAACTCAGCGACCGGCTCTTGACGGAGTTCAAGAACGATGAGAAAGTCACATTCCTCATCAAATTCAAGGACAAAGCGGATACGGCCAAGGCAGCATCAGCCGCACGGAAAGCAGCCCAGAAAGCTGACCTGTCTTCCCGCCAGACCAAGCTGGCGGCACGTTCCGCAGTTGTCTCCGAACTGAAAGCGACCGCGCAGTCCTCGCAGGCGGAAGTCAAACAGTATCTGGTCCAACTTGAGAAAAGCGGGAAAGCGGAAAACATCCGTCCATACCACATCGTCAATGGCATGGCAGTGACATCGACAAAGGAAGTAGCAGAGAAGATTGCAGGCTTCAGCGAAGTCGAAAAAATTCTTCCGGATGAACAGCGCCAGCTGTCCGTAACAAAGACGCCTGAGGCAAAATCGCCAAAGTCCAAAGTGACCAATGTCGAGTGGAACGTCGAGCGGGTCAAGGCGCCTGAAGCGTGGAACCTCGGAATCGACGGCACGGGCACGGTTGTCGCAAGCATTGATACCGGTGTCCAGTGGGACCATCCGGCTTTGAAAGAAAAGTACCGCGGGTACAATGCGGCGAGCGGGGATGTGAACCACGACTTTAACTGGTTCGATGCAACAGCCGGAAACACGACGCCTTATGACGACCAGGGCCACGGCACGCACGTGACCGGCACGATGGTCGGTGCGGAGCCGAACGGAAGCAACCAGGTCGGTGTCGCCCCGGGCGCGAAGTGGATTGCAGTCAAGGCGTTCACCGCAGCGGGCGGAACGGACAGCGACCTTCTCGCGGCGGCACAGTGGATCCTTGCGCCGACTGACTCCGAGGGCAATGCCCGTGTGGATATGGCGCCGGATGTCGTGAATAACTCGTGGGGCGGCGGACCGGGCCTTGACGAGTGGTACCGCGAAGTCGTTCAGAACTGGCGCGCGGCGCAAATCTTCCCGGAGTTCTCTGCGGGGAATACGACACTCTTCAATCCGGGAGGGCCTGGATCGGTGGCAGCTCCTGCCAACTATCCTGAATCATTCGCAACCGGGGCGACCGACATCAACAACAAAGTCGCCGGCTTCTCTCTTCGGGGTCCATCTCCATATGACGAAATCAAGCCGGACATTACCGCTCCGGGTGTGAACATCCGCTCGACTGTGCCGGGCAACGGCTATGAGGGCGGGTGGAATGGCACTTCGATGTCCGGGCCTGCAGTTTCCGCAGTAGCGGCGATGCTGCGACAGGTGGATGCGGACATCACAGTCGATGATATGGAACAGATCCTCATCGATACGGCCGTTCCACTGACGGATAGCCAATATCCGACTGTGCCGAACCACGCCTACGGGCATGGACTGGTTGACGCGATGGCTGCAGTGTCCTCCCTCATGTCGGGCATCGGCACGATCGAGGGCCAGGTCATGAAGGAAGGCGATGACGAAGAAGCGCCGGCGTTCAGCCATACGGCACCTGCTGAGACCTACGCCGGGATGGACCTGACGCTTGCCGTCGATATCACGGACAATATTTCGGTCAGATCGGCAGTGATTAATTATACTGATGCGGAGGGCAATGCCCAGTCCGAAGAACTCGTCCGCACGGCAGGCAGCTACACGGACGGAACCTATGCGTTCACCGTTCCGGGTGACCATATCGGGGGCGAGCAGTTTAAATACTCGTTCACAATCAATGACTTCGGCAACAATGAAGTGACTACCGACGAGTATTCCGTTGAAGTCAAAGCGGGCATCACGACCGGCTACTCGACTGACTTCGAAGCGGAAGCGAACGGCTGGGTATCGTTCGGTGAGGAGAACAGCTGGGAGCAGGGCGTACCGACTTCCGGGCCGGGCAATGCGGCTTCCGGCGAAAACGTTTATGCAACCAACCTTGCGGGTACTTATTCGAGCCGCATGAACGCCACGCTCGTCATGCCTCCGGTCGACCTGCCGGAAGGCAACAGCTACCTGCAGTTCAAGCACTGGCACAATTTTGAGCAGTCCACTTCCACAGGGCGTGCGTGGGATTACGGACACGTGGTCATCTCCACCGACTATGAAAACTGGACACAGCTTCTCAAGGTCCAAGGACAGTCCTCTGACTGGACAGAGGTTGAGGTCGACCTTTCCGAGTATGCCGGCCAGCGCGTATACATCGGCTTCAACGCTTTCTCGGACGGAAGTGTAAACCGTGATGGCTGGTATCTGGACGATGTCACCCTTTCGGACACTTCCAATGCGGCATCCACAGCAGTTAAGGGGAATAAAGGCAAGGGCAAAGCAAAAGGCAAAACGGATAAAAATGGGAAAGACAACAACGGTAATCAGCTTGGAGTGATCAATAAAGAAAACGAAGAGCTGAAAAAGGGCGATCCGGTCGACCCGGCAACCATCAAGCCGGTCATGCCTAAAAATGAAGTGAAGCCTGTAGAAGACGGCAAAAGCCCGGCACCGATGCTTCTTCCGCTGAATGCTCAGGTGAGTGTGCTCGAAACCGGGTCTTCCGTTTACACGAATCCTGCCGACGGATCGTACTCGATGCGGACGGCAGCAGGCGACTATACGATGATTGCCGAGGCATACGGATACCGGTCCAAAAATCAAAGCGTGTCCGTCGGAGCCGATGAAACGGCAACAGCCGATTTTGTGCTGGAAGAAGTTCCGATGAACACGGTATCCGGCACCATCACCGATTCGGCGGACGGTTCGCCGGTTGAAGGCGCGACTGTCCTTCTCGTGGAAGATGCGAACATCTCCCCGGTCACAACCGATGCAGATGGCCGCTACCAGCTCGAAGCCTACGAAGGCGACTACACCCTGAAGATTGTCGCTTCCGGCTATCATGGAACTGAAGTGACGGTCACTATCGGCAACGAGCCGGCTGTGCATGATATCGCCCTCGAGCCGTTCTACACGGTACCGGGAGGAGAAATCGGATATGACGATGGAACAGGGGAGAATGCCCGTGCATTTTACGATGCCGGAAACGGCTGGGCAGTCAAGATGACCCTTCCTGACGGGAAAGAGCAAGGCATCGTCTCCGCAGGTGTCTTCCGATTCTGGGATACATCCTGGCCAGAACCTGGCGGAACAGACTTTGCGGTGGAAGTTTGGGATGCATCCGGAGCGGACGGGGCTCCTGGCAAGAAACTTGCCGGACCTTTCAAAGCGACGGCTCTCCGCAATGGCGAATGGACGGTGGTGGATCTGAAAGAGCACGGTATCAATGTCGGCAAAGACTTCTACATGGTCTATATCCAATCCCGCGCCAATCCGAACACTCCGGGACTTGCTACGGATGAAGACGGACCGAATTCCAAGCGCAGCTATCAGTTTGTCGGTGGCGCATGGTCCCCGTCCCCTGCAATAGAAGGCAACTACATGATCCGCGCGCGCGTGGATTATGAAGTGACAAAGCCTGCCATCACGAGTCACAAGGACGGACTGCTGACAAATGAGTCAGGCATCACCATCGAGGGGACGGCATCGGCTACAACCGATCTGCGTCTCGACAACAACGGCGAGGAAGTCGGTACGGTGACAGTCGGAGCAGATGGCAAGTTCTCGTTTGATGTCACTATGGTTGAAGGGGAGAATACGTTTACGGCTACCTCAATCCTCGATGGCCGTGAGACGGGCACATCTGCCCCGGTCACCATCACACTGGACACAACCAAGCCGGAACTGACGATCGCCAGCCCTGCTGACGGGGAAAAGACCAACAAAGAAACGGTCACAGTACAGGGAACCGTTGCCGATCTGCACCTTGACTGGGTGAAAGTCAACGGCCAGAAAGCGGATGTCCGCAACGGCAAGTACTCCAAGCGGATTCTTCTCGACAATGGAGAAAATGTGATCCGCGTGGTCGCGCAGGACCGTGCAGGAAACAAAGTGACGAAGCGTGTCACAATCCGGGCGAACTATGAAGCACCAGCCATTGAAAACCTGAAACCTGCCGAAGATGTACACCTGAAAACGGGCCAGTCGTTCAAGTTCGAATTCGACAGCACACCGGGCCTCAAGGCAAGCTACGTCATTCACATGCCATTGACGAACCTGCCTTCCGCCAACCCGACGGAACTTCCGATGATGGAAACATCGCCGGGCCACTACGTCGGATACTGGACGGTACCTGCCGACATGAAGGCGAATGGAGCACAGCTCGAAGTGAAGATCAAGGACGACTTCGGGAATGAGGCTCGCAAAACAGCAGAAGGTAAGATCTTTATCAACATCGATTAAAAAATGAGCGCCTGTGGCCCAAAAGCCTCGGGCGCTTTTTCTGCATTGCGGAAGAACGGAAAGGATTCGGCTGAATGTCGAAATGATCGTCGCAAATGACGGAACCAAAAAAGGGAAGCTAACGAAGGGAAGATCGTGAGAGCCGGATCCATACCGGATCCGGCTACATGAATGAAGCACAGAAAAATGCCCTGTCCGACCAGAGACCGGGGTCTGGTCATACTCAAAAAAGTATGGGAAATACTTCACAAAGAACCTTTGGTCTGTCTACAATTTAGCCATGTCCAAAAGCCCTAAAAAAAGTTTGACAAATTGGTGAATAAGATACAAAATACTTATAAGCAACAAAACTCGGCTTAGCCGGGACCATTTTACAAGGAGTGGAAACCGTTCATGCAGTGCTATCGTGTTGCACCGGACAAGGAAGCTTCTCGCTGGATGATTACCAAGGGAAATCAGGATTTGGAAGAGCTGTTTATTTATAAGGATGAAGCGATTGCCTTAGCCATCATGCTGGCTAAGGCAAATAGTCCAAGCAAAATCGAAATCTGTGATGAAGCACACGCGGTGGTCGACAAACGCAAGTATTGATCATGTCTTTATCTTTTGTATTATTTATCCTTCCGATCACACCGGCCGGAGAGCAGAATCATTCTGCTCTCCGGTTTTTCGCAAAAAAATTCAACACAAAAACACGGAGAGGGAGACCCTCATCCGTGTTTTTGACAAAAGCTATCATTAGTTGTTATTATTGTCGTTATTGTTGTTGCGCGCGTTGCCGCCTTTTTCGCCGATTTCTTCGTAGAATTCCCGGTCGTGGTTCTTGGAAGTTGCTTCTCCGCCTTTGCGGCCGATTTCTTCGTAGAACTCCTGGCCATGGTTTTCCGCAGTCGCCTCGCCGCCTTTGCGGCCTGCTTCCTCAACCGTCATTTTACCGTTGTTATTGTTGTTTTTGTCGTTTTTAGCCATGGTGAATCCTCCTTTATTCATCTCGTTTTTGGTAGGGGATTGCTTCATTAATTGTTGTTATTGTTGTTATTGCGGGCGTTGCCGCCTTTTTCGCCGATTTCTTCATAGAACTCGCGGTCGTGATTGTCGGAAGTGGCTTCTCCGCCTTTTTTGCCGATTTCAGCGTAGAAGTCGCTGTCGTGGCTTTCCGCCGTGGCTTCTCCGCCTTTTTTACCGATTTCTTCATAAAACTCGCTGCCGTGATTTTCTGCGGTCGCTTCTCCGCCTTTTTGTCCGATTTCTTCATAGAAATCACGGTCGTGATTGCGGGAAGTGGCTTCTCCGCCCATGCGGCCTGCTTCTTCTACGGACATCTTGTTGTTTTTGTTTTTGTCTGCCATGTTGCATTCCTCCTCAAATTGTTGTTATTGGAAAGAAGCTATCGCAGCCTCACCCTCTGTATTTCCGTTTCCTGTGCATCTAAACTAAAGAAGAAGAAGCGTAATATTTGTAATATATTTAACGTCTTCTCCATATACTATAAAAGCAGGTTCAATAAGGGTTTTAAGATCATTGTACGTCTTGAAACAATGCTATTTTCCACAAGATACAATTTTCTTACACTCTTAAATTCTATGCCAATTCCGTCTAGTTGCTTGTTTAAAGACTTTATATCGAAATAATGTTAAACTATACAAAAAGAAATTCTAAAATGGGGAAATGAGAAGTGAAACGACATCAATTAGAAACTGTCATCCGTGAGACGATGATCCGTGTCGGAGTAACGCGTGAAGTCCGTTTGGAGAGAAACGGCATCAATATGACCTATCACTTTATACATGACTATATCACGTATGATCCTGACCGGATTCCTGAAGCGGTAGCGGAACAGGAGTACCCGGTTTCGCTTAAAACGTATGTGGCTGCCATTACCATGCACGAACTTGGCCATGCACTTGACCGGAGGGCCCTTCTTGCAGGGCTGTCACTCTCCCGGGAGGTTTATCAGATGAAAAAGACGACGCCATCAAGGATTTTGGAACGGAACCCCGAGTACCGGGCGAAAGTCATTCTGGAAGAAGAGCAAAACCTGCTCGCCGAGAAAACAGCCTGGGAAAACGCGGAAGAGCTCAACCGGAAATATCGGCTTGTCAGCGAAAAAGATTTCGAGGCGATCAAACGGCAGTCACTGTCCACCTATGAGCGCCGCCTTGCCGGCAAAGTCAAAATTCTTCGCGCGGCTGCCGGGGAAGACGTGGGGGAGTAAATCCGTTAGATAAATCGGGCCTGGAAGAATGTTTCCTGGCCCGATTTTTTTGGATTTAAAAATGCCGGTTTGGAGAAATGCAATTTAGTGAGGGGATGGCCTGATTTACACTGTGCTTTTGTGCGCCGATGCCAATCTGTGTCTGGACCTCGGCTAAGGCAGCGCTCCCCGGCTAACGTGTGCCTCTGCAATGAAATGCGTCTGCCATCACGATGCTTTTTCCATGGAATGAATAGTCGTTCCGGATATTGCCAAAACTTGTCGGATTCCTTACAATAAATGTACTTAACTCATATTGGAGGGATCCGGTTGGCGTATATGATCCCCGAAACGATCCGCTCATCGGCGACTGCAGGCGAACGTCTGCTTTTCCGTACGATGAAACAAGTGCTTCCAGACGATGTTATCGTTTACTACGTACCGGAAATCCATGGCCGCCGGCCGGACTTCGTGCTGATCAGTCCGGAGTTTGGAATGGCCGTTCTCGAAGTCAAAGACTATACCCGGAACACACTCTTCCAATTGAATAAGGATGAGTGGACACTGTTGACGTCCTGTGGCACTCATGCGACTGTCAAGAACCCGGCGCTGCAGGCAAAAGAATTCATGTTCCATATAAAGAACGTATTGGAGAAGGACAAGGCTCTTGTCCATCTTGAGGGAAAGTACCAGTGTGGTTTCTCTGAAAAAGCGTTTGAAAAAGAAGGGCTTCCTTATTATTGGCTGACCGAAACAACGGAATCCAAGCGGAACTATGACCGCAGCGCCGAAGTGGTCACGATCAGCACGATCGACAGCAGCAAGGGGCTGGACTTCCGCGCCGTCTTTATCGTGCATTTGGACATGCTGCCGTTCCTATTGGAAACGGATGAGGAGCGGGAAGCATCCCTTCTATATATCGCGATGACCCGGGCACAGGAATACCTGTGTCTCACTTACTCGGGGGAATCTGCCTATACCCGTTATTTTGCCGGAATCGCTGATGAGCGGAAGAAGAAACTCCTCCAGGATCGATTAAGCTAAGAACACCCAAATAAAGAAAAGCGGAACTCCGCCCCGGCGTGTAACTTTGCTCATGACCGGGGCGTTTCTTTATGAAGATTGCTCATTGGTCGGCGAAATTGGGTAATACCATATAGAAATACTGCTTTAATTGGAGGGTCGGTCGATGGACAATGTCATGAAATGGTTTGAAAAATTCCTTCCGTATCTGGATGGTCTGAATATAGAAGATGTCGAAGCACAGGAAACGGAGTGTTCGCCCGGGAACTGGATGCTAAGTAAGAAAAATGGAGGGGACTCCGTTTGCGAACTCCACTTGGACAGCAGGGGCGACATCCGTTATTTCCAGAATGTCCATGCGGAAGAGCGAACTCCGGTTGTTGTCCTGTCTCCTCCAGGAATACGCGACCGCGCCGGTCAATTCGTCGCTGAGGTGTTCGGTTCGGACGCTGACGGCCTTCAGTTCTCATCCGTCGTCGACCTGGAAAATGTGTATACGATCGATTTTGTCAGAGTCGATGAGGATGGATTGGAGCTTCCGAACTCAGGGGTGAGCCTTGCCTTCCAGAAAGACGGGGTGTTATACGAACTTGTCAGCTATCTGGGACCGCTCGTGTTGATCGATGAGCAAAAAACAATCAGTTCCGACGCAGCCCTCGATCTGTACATGGCCAACTTATCCGCAGAGCTCAAGGTCAGCAAATACGATTCGGAAATCTATGTGGACGGTGACGATGAATTTCATCTTATTTATGATTTTCTTACCGGTTCTCCCGATGAAGTCAAGATGGATGGCACGGTCATCTCGCTTGCGGAAGACTTGGGTATCAGGCCGCCGGATCATGAACCGCTCGGTAAGGGAACCTTGAAGGCAGAAAGCTGTTCTTGTGCTGAATACAGAATGGCACTTGATGTTGCAATCAAAACATTGTTTAAGCGATTTCCCGGTGCTGAGCAGCGATTTCTCATGAGAAAAGAAAGCGGCAATTCCGATGAGACACAAAAATCTACATTCACATTTGTTTTCGACCGGCACCAATACGGCATCCAGGTCGAGGATGAAGGTGTGGAAATCGAAGTGGACCGGCATACCGGAAAAGTGGTCCGGTTTGATACTAGCGGGGCCGCCGGAAAAGACTTCAGTCATCTTTTGAGAGAGCGGCCGATCAGCATGCGTGCGGCAAAAGCGCTGTTCGTATCGGATATCAGCATGCGCCCGGTTCGGACGAGGAACGAGGCGGCGGGTGGCGTGCCGGTCTACGAGCTGGTGTATATCCCGGTTTTCCCGGATCCCGGCGGCCATGTCCATGCAATCGACGCCCATTCGCTTGAAAAGTGGACGGTCGACACCGGCTCGCTTCTGGAAGGATAGTTTGCGCTTACAATCGTTTTTTTAAATTGTATAATGGACAACGTATCAGACAGAACGAATCATATTACAGGAAGTCGGGATCCAGATAGAATGATGGAAAATAAACATGTAACAGTCAGACAAGCAGCCGAAGCCTTTTCGCTTGAAGTGCTGGGCGGCGAAGAAGAGCTCGGACGGTTCATTACCAAATCACAGGTCCGGCGCCCGGGCCTGGAGTTTTTGAATCATTTCAGTTTTATCGCAAAGGGGCATGTCCAAATATTGGGCCGCAACGAAATCAGCTATCTGCGGACATTGGATGCGGATGAGGCAAGGCACCGGATCGGGAACATGGTGACATATGACCCGCCTTGTGTCGTCATCACGTCCAACCAGGAAGAGCCGGTCGGACTGCTGCTGCACTGCGGCGAAGCGCATATCCCGGTGCTGAGGACGCCTGACTCGATGACCGAATTTGTGCAGAAACTGAACCGGTTCCTGCTCAATCAGCTGGCGGAGGAAATCGCAATACACGGGGTCTGTGTGAATGTATCCGGCATCGGCGTCCTTTTGCGCGGGAAATCCGGAGTCGGGAAAAGCGAAACAGCACATACGCTGATCGGCCGCGGACACCGGCTCGTGAGCGATGACATTGTCGTGTTGCGGAAACTTAGCCCGCAAACACTTCTCGGCACCCATGACGGCAGCAACAAGGAATTTCTCGCCCTTCGCAGTGTCGGCCTGCTGAATGTCGTCAGGATGTACGGCAGGACGTCTTTCCAGGAAGAGACGCGGATCGCACTGGATATTGAACTGATCGAGTGGCAAAAAGACGCGCTCAACAACGAGCTTGAGGTGGATGTGAAATACAAGGAATATATGGGTGTCAAAATCCCGCACATCCAGATCCAGCTGCAGCCGGGACGTGATGTTGCCGGCCTGATCGAAGCCGCTGCGAACAACTGGTATTTGCGGATGCAAGGCTACAGTGCGGCCGAAGAGTTCAGGCACCGGCTTGAGGAAGCATTCCATGACGAGGAAGATGAATAATGGTTTCGGGCAAAAAGCCCGTTCCGGCGGCTTTCACCTGCATTGACCCATGATGCCGGTGAAGGCCGTTTTTTTCAGATGTTGGGACACCACTATAAATAGGGTAGTATAATGAGAGGAACAAGTTTCCATGAGGAGGTGGGGGCAGTGAATGACCAATCCCGATACCGGCAATTAGCCAATTTGACCAAACTGATTAACACGAAACTCAATCTGAAAGACATGCTGTCCGCCGTGACGGATGCGATTTCCCAGGAAGTCTTCCAATGTGACTCTGTCGGAATCTATCTCCCTCAGGATGACGGCACATTCCGGGGCTTTACCGGAAAACCGGATGTATTGAACGGCATGACACTTGGCATGCACGTAATCAACCCGAAGGATGACGCGCTTGTCCGGGAAGTCACGAAAACCAATCGGGCAGTATACATACCAGATACGCGGTCGGATGCCAGGCCGAGCGGATGGGCAGTCGACTCGTTTCATATCCGTTCCCTTCTCGGGATGCCGATCTCATACGGGGACGAGCTTTATGGACTCGTCTTCCTGTTCAACTATGGTCAGCCGATGAACATCACATGCGAGCAGCGGGAAACCGTCGAAGCATTTGTCAACATGGCGGCCGTTGCCATCCGCAATGCCAATGACCTGACCCGCAAAGAGAATCTGATCCGAGATAAACAGATGCTTCTTGATGCAAACAGTGAACTTTCAAGGGCGGAGACGATGGACCAGGCCATCCAGACCTGTTTCCGGTACGTCGGCGAACTTCTTCAAAACGATGACCCTGCTGTGCATCTGCTGGACCCGGTCGCTGGAAAAAAGATCAAGCCGGCCCATTTGTCCAAAAGCAGTGATATGAATGAGGATCAGTGGCTGGAGATGCACCAGGCGCAGCTCGATGATCTCCTGGAGGACAGAATGTATCAGGACGCCATCCGCACTCGCCGCCCTGTCTATATCCCGGACGTGACGAAAGACAACCGTCCAAATCAGGAAATCTGCCGGACATTCGCGATCACCGGAATGGTGATTTTGCCGATGATCGCGATGAACGAAATTCTGGGATTCATCGCTGTTCCAAACCGTTCGGGGAAGGTCATCGAGTACCCGGAAGCCACCATTGAGCTTGCCCAGTCGGTCGTCGACATGACGGCTTCCACTTTGTCAAACCTTCTATATATTGAGAAGCAGGAGATGATCATCAACCGCCGCACAAGGGAAGTTACAGTAAAGAACGAAGAACTTCAGCGCGTCATCACCGAATTGGAATCACTGTCGAGGGAAAAGGAGCTGATCCTTAAATCCGCGGGGGAAGGGATATTCGGCATCGGTCTCGATGGAATGATCACGTTCAGCAACCCGGCTGCGTTAAAAATGCTCGGATATTCCCGCCCTGAAGAACTGGAAAGGGAGACCTTCGCCAAGATTTTTCACGGAGAAGACCGGCCCGGCGGGGAGCTTCCGCGCCAAAATGACGAAGTCGACGTTTTCTACAGAAAAGACGGCTCCGTCTTCCCGGTCGAGTATGACATCTCGTTTATCCAGGAAGACGATCAGGTCTTCGGCCAAGTGGTCATTTTCAAGGATATTACCGAACGCCGTTACCTGGAAGAAGAGATCAAATACTACGCTTACTATGATAGCCTAACCAATCTGCCGAATCGGCTGCAGATGAAAGAGCGACTGGATGAGGCCCTGCAGAACGCATCAAGGGACAACGAAAAAGTGGCCGTGCTGTTTCTTGACCTCGACCGTTTCAAGCTTGTCAATGATACGCTCGGACACAGCTTCGGCGATCTGCTCCTTAAGGAAGTGGCGCATCGGCTGAGTGGAGCGATCCCTGTGAACGGTATTGTTTCACGGCAGGGCGGCGACGAGTTCATGATCATCCTTCTAGATGTCAAAAACAGAAATGAAGTCATCCGCGCAGTTGCCAAAATCAACAAAGCTTTTGCGAAACCGATCCTGATCGAGGACCATGAGCTGTTCATCAAAAATTCCATCGGCATCAGCATGTTTCCGGAAGACGGCGACACCGCCGAGCAGCTTATCAAAAATGCCGACACGGCGATGTATCACTCCAAAGAAGTGGCCGGCGGAAGCTATCATTTCTATGATGAAAAAATCGGCAAGCGGACGATACAGAATGTCAAATACGAAAACGCGCTATACCGGGCGCTGGAGCGGGATGAGTTCACGCTGTATTATCAGCCGCAGATTGATTATTGCAACAACCGGCTGTTCGGAGTAGAAGCGCTGATCCGCTGGAATCATCCGGAAGAGGGGCTTGTTCCACCGGATATTTTCATACCGCTAGCCGAGCAGACAGGACTCATCGTCCCGATTGGCGAATGGGTTCTAAGGGAGGCCGTTTTCCAGCTTGAAAAATGGCATGATCTGGGCTTCACGGATCTGATCATGGCCGTCAACTTATCGGCTGCCCAGTTTGAACAGGGCAATCTTCATCGCAGCGTCAAACAGGTGCTGGCCGAGACGGGCATCCGCCCCGATCATCTTCACCTTGAACTGACGGAAAACCAGATCATGCGCAATACGGACCTGGCCATCTCCACGATGAACAAATTGAAGGAGCTGGGTGTCCAATTGGATATCGACGATTTTGGGACGGGGTATTCGTCTCTTAGCTATCTCCAGAGATTCCCGATATCCACGCTCAAAATCGACCGGACGTTCATCCGCGACATTCTTCATGACGAAGATGACCGGGCATTGACCGATACGATTATTACTATGGCGAAGAATATGGGCCTTGAGGTGATAGCGGAAGGGGTGGAAACGGTTGAGCAGGCCGATCATCTGGTTTCCCGCAATTGCACACTCATGCAAGGGTATTATTTCAGTCCGCCGATCCCAGCCAGAAAGCTTGAAAGTGACTTCTTGACCAACAAATAAGGTGGTAGGTTCGATGAAAGCAGGCATTGCAGTTCTTGAGTTTCTGAAAAATGTGGGCATCGACCGGATTTTCGGCATACCGGCAGGCAGTGTGAATGTGTTGTTTGACGGGATGAATGATTACGCAGACATCCGCCCGATCATCACAAAACATGAAGGTGCAGCTGGCTATATGGCCGCAGGATTTGCGAAATATACGGGAGGTCCGGCAGTCGCCATCGGTTCGAGCGGGCCCGGGGCGATGAACTTGATCACGCCGGCGGCGAACGCCATGCGGGAACAGCTTCCGGTTCTTTTTTTGACAGGAGCTGTACCGAGCAGCACGGTCGGCATGAATTCCTCACAGGAGCTTGATGCTGCACCGGTTTTTGCGCCGCTCACCAAGTATTCCAAACTCGTTGAGCGCGGTGAAGATCTGGTCAGCGAAGTGGCAAAGGCGCTTGAAATCGCCGTGAGCGGTGTACCGGGCCCTGTACATATTGCCATGCCGCTTGATGTGCAGATGGCTGCTATCGATCCGGCTACGATTCCGGACGGCATCCGCACAGTCCGGGTAAAAGCGGATTATGCAGCGGCCGGGCAAGCTGCGCGGGAGATCAAAAGCCGGAATTCCGGCCTGATTTTCTGCGGGCAGGGGGTCAGGGGAATGGTGCCGGAAGTAATGCGCCTCTCCGAGCGGCTCGGCTGGCCGGTCGTCTCAACTCCAGTTGCCAAAGGTCTGTTTAAGGATACGCACCCCAATTTCGCGGGCGTATACGGGTTTGCGGGCCACGAATCAACGGGCAAGCTCGTCCAGGAAGGTGATTCCGACACATTGCTCATACTCGGCTCGAGCCTCGGGGAGACGGCTACGAGCAACTACAATGCCGGATTGGCACAGGGCCGTTTCGTCATCCAGCTTGATCGGGACGAAACCGTGTTCGCCAGGAAGTACCCGGTGGATCTGCCTGTCCTGGGAGATCTTGCCGACACGCTTCCGGCCATCCTGACAGAGCTAAACGTCCTCGGTACTTCAGAGCAATCTGTTAAGGTGCCTTACAATCCGGAGCGGCTGGAACCCGGGAAAGAATTCACGACAAAAAACGTCGTGCTGAAACTCCAGCAGCTGCTTCCCGAGCAGACAAGGTACGCAGTCGATATCACGGAGACGGAAGCCTATGTCATTCATGATCTGAACGTTCTTTCACCGGATGCTTTTGACATCAACGTTCACTTCGGGGCGATGGGGAGCGGCCTGTCCGTCGGAATCGCTGCCAAAATGGCAGACCCGGAACGCCCGACGGTGATCATCACGGGTGACGGTTGCTTCCATATGCATGGCATGGAGATCCTCACGGCGAAGGAATACGGCGTTCCCGTCCTGTTCATCGTCATGAATAATTCCCGGCTGGGATTGGTTTACCATGGCCACAGCCTGCAATTCAAGCGGGTCCACGAAACCTTTTCCACCCAACCGATGGACTTCGCAAAGATGGCTGAAGGTCTCGGTATACCGGCCGCCCGTGTGGAATCGATGGAGGATCTGAACGCTGAGTCGATCGGGAAGCTGATGTCCGCAGACGGACCGGCACTCCTCGAAATCGTCCTGACCGACGACACGCCGCCACCGATGGGCGACCGGGTCAAATTCCTGGCCGGCTTTGCAGAATAAGGCTGGTCGCGGGTATGGAGTGAGACGTTGCCTTACCGAATGGTGACATCGACATACTCTTTTTCTTTCACCGGGAAAACGCAAGAGCCCTGATCCGATTCGGATCAGGGCTCTTCTGATGCGGTCAATCATAAGGATTCTCTTCAAAGTATTCGGTGATCGTCCGGATGGTCAGCGTCTTAAAGTCGTCGGAGACCGGTTTGCCTTCCGGATCTGCGTAAAAAGCATGGCCGTTCCGGTTTACATAACCGATTGCGATCAGGCGATCCAGAAGCTTGTCCGGGAGATATTCATCGCCATTGACCGTCATGAATTCCTCGGTGGGTGCTACGAGAACATCCAGATCCTCGTAGCCGCCTGTGATCATGACTAGGTCCCCGTCATGGCGCTTGACCCAGTTTTCCTTGGAGCGGATGGAAATGGGCGCTTCTTCAATAGAGACGATCCCTTTCAGGTTCGTGCCGAACAGATGCAGGAGAAGCGGGCAGAGGTGATCGGCGGTGAGAGAGGGCAGTTTTTTCAGCTCTGCCAAAAGGATTTCCCGGTTCGTGAGACCTTCCCGCTTGCCCCGGAGAACAGGAACGCAATCATAGTCAAATCCGAACAAATCCTGCACGATGTCATGGACCGCTTCCGCAGGGTCCCTGTCGCCAATTGCCGCAAGCCGTTTTTCCATTTCATCGATCCGGTTTAACTTTCTTTCTGTCACTTCATCCACCATCCTGAACGACTTTTATTTCGTTTTATTATGACACAATCAAACATGCTTTGTCGGCTTAGTTTTGTAAATGTTAAACTATGTTTATTGTAATAGAGAAGGAGCAACGCTGTGAACGGAAACGGTGAACATTTTTACGCATTTTTAGAAAATCGGCACCTCGCCCTCGTGGCGGCGGAGTTGGAACAATCGGTTTATACAAGCCCCCGGACAATGCTGACACATGCCCGGGTGCTGATCGACTCGGTCCTGCAACTGGTCATGAAGCAAGAAAGGATCCCTGACGGACAGCACAAATCCCTGAAAGAACGCCTCGACGAAATCGGCAGCCAGGGGTTGCTGACCGGAGAAGTGAGGGATGCCCTTCATGAAATTCGCATGGCCGGCAACCGCGCCGCCCATCAGCCGAGGGCATTCCGGGTGACCGAGTCGCTCGCGGCGTGGGAACAGTTGTATATCGTCATGAAATGGTACATAGAGGTATACGGAAATCCGACATTCACTTTCCCGGAATACCGTGACCCTTCACCGCCGAAGGAACGGGCTTTCGAACTGCCGGAGCTGGAATCCCGCCTCGGCCGCCTGGAAGAACTGCTGAAAGATACGCTTCGTGGTGAGGCGAAAGACAACGCACCTGAGAAAGCACCAGCAGCCCTGATCTCCCAAGAGCATCCTTTTGATGAATCCCCCGGCAACACGATTGTCCGGCAGATCCGCTATGGTGGCAGGACACTCGACGTCCCATATTTTCTCCGCGACGCCTTCCTCTTGCCGCAGCGATTTGAAAAGTCGGTCCGCTTCCTTGTCAAGCTGCACGGAGCGGAAGAAGCCCGGATCATGAGCGAATTGCCGGCTGATCTCGCAGGCCTTCATCTTTCGGTTACCCGGTACACAGAGAAAAATGATGAGCAGTTTTTCGGGGAACTTGAAGAATTCATCGAAGAAGAAAAAGCCCGCCGCCGGATCCGCATCGAACGCCCGGGCGAGCTGTTCCTGTTCCATAAAGGCGACGCGATCATCGTGACGGAGACGCTTGCCCAATCCGAGCTGAACAAGGAGAATTTCCCTTCCCTCACGCCCGGGTTCATCCGCCAGCTGAGGGAATCGGGCATCCGGCAGGCCGGCCAGCTGCCGCAGGAACTCGTCATTCTAGCCAAGTACAAACATGTCGGGGCGGGAACGATCGAGAAACTGTTCGAAGACCTGAAAAACACCCAGAAAGAGACCGCACAAGTCTAACGCTCAAGTACCCGACAATTCTCGGGTGCTTGATTTCATCATCCTTCAAAAGCAACAGGAATGGTAAACTAAATGCAAGCTTGCCAAGATAGCGAACAGGTGGGACGGCTGTATTAGCAGTCCAATCTTGTACATAACAGATCGGGGAGAAAACTGATTAGTTGAAGATAAAATTATTATGTAAACAATTCGGAGCGCCGAGGAAGGAAAACGGAAACTCATAACGAATAGGAAAAAGAGCAAAACGGCATTCCACACGGGGAGGGATCAATATGGAAGAAAAGTATCCGGTTCTAAAAGGCGCCGAACCTTATTATGCGGAAGGCGGGAAGGAAGGGGTTCTGGTCTCGCATGGCTTCACCGGTTCCACACAAAGCATGCGGCCGCTCGCAGAAGCATTGGCGGAGGCGGGCTATACCGTTTGCCTTCCGCGCCTCAAAGGGCACGGCACCCATTACGAAGACATGGAACGGACAAGCCGGCATGATTGGATTGAATCGGTCGAGGAAGGCTACCGCTGGCTGAAGGAACGCAGCGGCACCATTTACATGGCGGGTCTGTCGATGGGCGGTACGCTGACGCTTTATATGGCGAAACGGCACCCGGACATCCGGGCAATCGCGCTCATCAACGCCGCCATCGACATGCCTGCACTCAAAGAAGTCGGCGACCCGGAAGAGATCCGCTTCCTTGAAGCGATCGGCTCGGATATCAAAAAGCCGGACGTCACCGAACTGGCCTATGAGAAAACACCGGTCAAGTCGGTAAAGGAGATCCTTGCCCTGATGGAAGAAGTGCGTGCGGACCTCGGCAAGATCAGCTGTCCTGCTCTGCTTCTCGTTTCTGATGAAGATCATGTTGTACCGCCGGGCAACTCGGATATCATCGGTGAAGGGCTCTCATCCGAGGCAATCGAAAAAGTGCAGCTTAAGAATAGCTATCATGTCGCGACGTTGGACAATGATAAGGATAAAATAATCGAGAATGTGCTGCGCTTCTTCAAGGAGTATTCCTAAAATCCAAGCTTAAACAACGTTTAGGATTTTGAACCGTGCACGGCTGAATCTGCCGGGGACACGCCTTAAAATACTAAACAGCCCGCCCGGACTCGGTAATCCACGGCGGGTTGTTTGCATGTCGGCCGGGTCACGGGAATGATCAATGAAAAAGGTGACAACGGCATGAAAGGCATGAAAGGATTGAACGTAGCCTTATTTCGCGAGGGCTTGCAGCAGAATCTAAAAAAGCTCATGTGCATGCAAGAACGAATGGACTTGATCAAAGCGGCGACACATCCGGGAACTTGAAACCTTAGGTGAAATTGAGCTCAGAAAAGAGCTTGAGCGCCTGACGGCAGAAAAAACTAATGACCGGATAAATCATCCGGTATTTCGGGAGTGCATGCATCATGAAACGAACTGCGATGTTTTTAACTTTAACCGTGCTCCTGGCCGGCTGCGGAGATCAGGCGGACAGCGACCAACCGGAAGTGAAGGAGGAACAGGAAGCTGTGAGTCAAGAACAAGAAATGGAGCCCGTTGAGATCCAAGTGCTTAAGGCTGACGAAGAAAACGGCGTGACACTTGAAAATGGGATGTGCCAGCAATTGTCTGCCTTCCTCGAAAGCAATCCTGAAGTCGGGGTTCCGGACGACTTTGGTGTCCATCCGCTGACCTTGGCCAATCAGACGGAAGGCGGCCAGGCGATGTTTTTCCTGGGGGTCAACCGACTTGAGAAGCCGATCAAGAACATTACATTCGACTATACGCTCGGTGTGGATACGGGCAACGGAATCGCATATGTTTTGGAAAAGGAACGGGTCGAGCTTTTAGAGCCATTCGCGGGCACCATCCAGCCGGGCCATGTGATCCCGTTCACTGTTCCGGTCACGCCTGAGGGCGCAGAAGTTCTCGGGTCGATCACGGAAGAGAACAAAGTCGTCAAACTTGAAAATGCGAACTTCGAACTGGAAAACTGACGGACCAGGCAAGACGACGGAGGAAGAGAAATGGATTTTTTCATTAAAAGAAACTGGGCCATCACCAAGGAAATCGCCGCAGAAGTCAAACAGAATTGGAACAAGTTCCGCAGCCTGAAGACCCGTGGCGACAAAACCAGAATGTTAACGTTCCTCTTTATGAGCGCCGTTTTCCTGCTGGCGTTCCTGGCCAGCTGGTATGTCAGTGCCCTGTTTGTCATTCTGGGGATTGGGATGGGACTGTTTCTCGGAATCACGGACCACCCAGGATTTTTTGCGTTGCTGTTGCTTCCGCTGGTCGGCATCGTCACGCTGAAGCTCACACAGCTATACTGGACCCGGTTTTATCCGGAGTACCGCAAGGAATTCTTCAACAAGATGAATCTTTAAACTGAGTCTTTACGCCAACAGGCACCCTGCGGGGTGTCTTTTTATATGAAACCCAATTCTATTGGTATACTGGATTCGGAACAATCAGTCAGACTTGGATAGGGGGAGAGCAAATGGCGTTTTTCGAAACTAGTGATGGAGTCAAGCTGTTTTATGTGGATAAAGGAAAGGGACAACCAATAGTGCTCGTTCATGGATGGTCGGGCGACCACACGACCTTCGCTGAGCCGATCGAATCTCTGAGCAACAATTTCCGGGTGGTGGCTTATGACTTGAGGGGGCATGGACAATCTGACCGTACCGATCAGGGTCTGACACTCCGCCGCTTTGCCCGGGATCTTAAAGAATTGATGCAACATCTCGACCTGAGTGAGGTGACGCTGGCCGGCCACTCGATGGGGGCATCTACCGGCTTTGAGTACATCCGCAACCATGGCACTGATCGGCTGCGCACCTTCACGATTTTGGATATGACACCGAAACTGATCAACGACGAAGGATGGAACCTGGGGTTATGGCACGGGGAATACACCCGCTCGGATGCCGACCGGGACCTGACACAGATGTATGAAGAATTCGAAGGCTTCTCGAGAACCTTCATGAAGCGGACAGTACCATACCTGAACGCAACCGAGCTTGAAAAAACGCTGAAATTGTCCGCTGCCAATTCGCCGCATGTGCTGGCCGCCATGTGGCATGCCATGGTGACGGCCGACTACCGGGACATGCTTGCTGACATCACGGTGCCGGCACAGATTGTCTATGGTGAAAAGAGCACGCTGTATTCCAAAGAAACCGCGGACTATCTGAACGAACGAATCGCGGATTCAACGGTGATCGCGTTCGAAAACTGCACCCATATGCTGACGGCAGAGAATCCGGGAAGGGTAGAGGAAGTCATCCGGCAGGCCGCAGGAACTCCGGCAACCAAAGCCTGAATGACCGAAGCCAATAGCAACTGCAGACGATAGCCGATCCCTGCAGTTGTTTTTCATCTGTTTTCCTGCTGGCGCTTTTGGCGAGCCGGTGTGTGGACCTGGTGTTTATCTTGCGGGAAGTATCTACTTTATGCGCCGTTTGTCGGTATGCTGACCATCATGCATAAACAGCGCCATGGCTTCCGGACTGGTCGCAATTCAAGGCTCATATCTGAAAAAGACGACATATCCGTTGATCCCCGCGCCAAGAAAGATGCCTCACAACAGCTATCTGCAAAGATAAATTAACCGACGGTTGATGACATCGCTCCTCGCTTAGATGTATGGCTTGGTTGATGACATAAATGAAGTTCTTCATTATATATGCAGATCAAAAAGATGAGTGCTGAAAATGAAAGATTCCGATAATCAAATATGGGGTTGCGCTGTTCAGGAATGCGGTGTATAGTTATCAACGTTGCGTTTCCAAGTGACGCGGCGAACGGAAAGACAAGAAAAAGTTGTTGACGCAATCAGCACAGCGTGTTATATTAATAACAGTCGATGAAAAATACAACAACAATTAATGAACCTTGAAAACTGAACAGCAAAACGCTGATGAAATGAGTTCCCGATCCCCGACCCCGTCGGGCGAGATCGGAACAAATGATATCGGACATATCACTTGATATGCCAGCTTTAAAGTATGAGCTTACTCATACTCTCTTATGGAGAGTTTGATCCTGGCTCAGGACGAACGCTGGCGGCGTGCCTAATACATGCAAGTCGAGCGGATGACGGGGAGCTTGCTCCCCTGATTCAGCGGCGGACGGGTGAGTAACACGTGGGCAACCTGCCTGTAAGATCGGGATAACTCCGGGAAACCGGGGCT
>NZ_FNAR01000024.1 GCF_900101985.1 Bhargavaea beijingensis | reverse complement strand
CAGCCTTAGTGCAAATCGGAGCTCCTTGTTTCAAATCAGACGGCCTTAGTGCAAATCGGATGGCCATATTTTAAATCAGACACCCTTAGTGCAAATCGGAGCTCCTTAGTTCAAATCTGGCACCCTTCGTGCAAATTAGAGCTCCTTGTTTCAAATCAGATAGCCTTGTTAAAAACGGGCAGACCGTTTGATATCGTCATCTGCCGGGAATACTCCAAGTATCACCGGAAGGAGGAATTCCCGATGGCAGACAGTAAATCGCAGAACAACTTCGAAGAGAAAGATAAACTGAACGAACAGCAGCGGCGCGAGCAGGAAGCGATGAAGGACAAGGCCCGCGAGCCGAACGAGCAGAACCGTATGATCAATACTGCTGACAATCAGAAACGATAAGTGCTAAAAAACCTCCACGTCCGAATCGGGCGTGGAGGTTTTTCCCGCTCAGCCCGACAGTGGCAATATCTAATTTTAAAAAATCAAACCATTCAGACACCCCGTCCGTTTCTTATAATAAGACCGAATTTTCTCGGAAAGGAGAGTTGGAATTGTTGAAAAAGACCCAATCATGGATCATCCTGCTTCTTCTCATTCCATTGTTTTTGTGGGGATGCGGCAGAACGGAAACACCGGAAGCACAATCATCCGGAGAGGCCGAAAACACCTTGTATGTATACGGACCTGGAGGGCCTTTGGGGCCTATGGAAGAGCTGGCAGAAAAATTCACGGAGGAGACCGGCATACCGGTAAAGGTCACCGCCGGCCCCGAATCCAAGTGGATCAAAGAAGCAAAGCAGCAAGCTGACCTTGTGTATGGAGGGTCACACTATATGCTTCGCAACACGATGCTTGAACATCCGGAACTAATCGATGAAAAGACAATCGAAGAACTATATCCACGGGCTGCAGGAATATTGGTCAGAAAAGGCAATCCGAAAAACATCCGATCACTTGAGGATTTGACTAAAGAAGGCGTCAAAATACTGGATGTCAATGGTGCCGGCCAGCTGGGGCTCTGGGAAGACTTGGCGGGCCGGAAAGGGCTGATTCCCGGCATCAGCAACAATATCGACCTATCCGTGCCCAACAGTGCGAAAGCCATCGAGTTGTGGAAAAAACATAACAAACACGATGCCTGGATCACATACGAATCGTGGCATCACCGGTTAAAAGACGTTACGGATCTGGTCGAGCTTCCTGAAGAGGAAAAACTCTACCGGGGTACACCGATCGCCATTGCAGCAGATTCCGACCAGAAAAAAGACGCAAAGCAATTCATCGAATTTCTAAAAACGGATCCGTCCCATCAAGTGTTTCAGAAATGGGGATGGAAATAAAAACGGGAGTGATCTAATATGAACAAAATGATGCAGTTCTTGGCCCTTCTCGGGATAGCCGTTTTACTGGGTGCTTGCGGAAGCTCCGGCAACGACAATGAAGATCAAGCAAAAGAGGCCGACCAAGGAAACGTTGCCGAGAATACAGGAGATGGGAATACATCAGAGGAAAACAGCGAGGCACAAAATGGAACCATGGGCCTGCAGCTTCTCAGCGACGATCAGCACGGAGAATATCTTGCCGATTCAGAAGGCATGACACTCTATTACTTCACAAATGATGAGCCCGGAAAAAGCAATTGCACGGAAGATTGTCTGGAAAATTGGCCGCCGTTCAACGAGGACGTCACAGGTGTTCCCGAGGGCTATGATGAAAAAGACTTTGGAACCGTGACGAGACAGGACACCGGCGAAACACAGGTCACTTATAAAGACTACCCGCTTTATTACTTCAAGAAAGATCAAGAACAGGGAGATGTAAACGGGCAGGGAGCCAAAGACGCCTGGTACATCGTTACTAAAGATACGGAATTCAAGTAATCTGAACGGGACTGTTGTGTTTACACAACAGTTCCTCCTTGTTTTCAGAACGAAGGGGGCAACCATGACTTGACTGACAAAAGCGATGAAGAACTAATGAAATTAATCAAGGAAAAGAAATCATCTGCTCTTGAAGAAATTTACGATCGGTACATTAAACTGATTTATGGATTCACCTTTAAGTTCATGAACGGAAATGAAGAAAGTACGAAAGAAGTGGTTCAACTCGTGTTTTTGAGACTATGGACAACAAAGAGCGGCTATGACTCCGAAAAAGGAAGCTTCGTAAACTGGATCCTCACGATCAATCGGAACATTTGCATTGATTATATCCGGAAGGAACGGATCCATCGCGAGAAGCAGATCAACATGATGAATCCCTCCCCTCAGGAATCCTCCGCGGTGTCAGATGAGGCTGCAGCCGGCTTGCTTCAGGATGAGTTGTCTGCTGCAAAAAGCAGGCTCAGTTCCGCCCAGTATCGGCTGATCCATCTCCTGTATTGGCAAGGCTACTCCCTGACGGAGATCGCCCAGATTGAAAATGAACCCGTCGGAACCATCAAAAGCAGGCTTCATCAATCGCTGAAGCGATTAAAAAGACATTTGGAACTGGGGGAGAGATAAGATGGACGGCCCATGCAAACAGCTGATTCCGTATATTGCAGGCGAACTGACCGAAAAGGAGGAAAAACAATTCAAACATCATCTGGATCAATGTAAAACCTGTTCTGAAGAGTACTCTGACATGAGCGGCGCCTGGAATTTCCTTCAATATGACTTTAAGGAAAAAGAAGTGCCTGCCGCCCTAAAGAAAGAGGTCATGGAATATGTCCTGGCCACAGAATCTGAACGCCCTTCTTCCCGTCCCGCCTCCTGGCTGGATTCATTAAAAAAACAGTTCACCCCGCTGACGAGCGGACTTGTGCTGGCCATGGCGGCAGTGATCTGTTTTCTCGGCTTGAACAGCCCCTACTTCCAGGAGTTCAAAGCAGCCTTACAAACAGATCAAATCGCCACCCAAACGCTCAATACCTGGTCTTTTGAAGGCACAGATATCAATCAGAGAGAGTTAACCGGAATCGCCGCGGTGATCCAGGAAGATAAGTCAAAGAAATTGATTGTTCAAATGAGGAACATGCCGGCATTAAAAGGCTCGGAAGTTTATCAGGTCTGGTTGCTGAAGGACGGAGAACGGGAAAACGCCGGCATTTTCAAGCCGGATCGAAAAGGTACAGGCACATTATCATTCAGCCTAAAAAAAGACATCCGGTTTGATCAAATCGGAATCACCGTAGAACCCGATGACACCAGCCGCCAGCCGCGCGGGAAAAAAGTGGCGGGGACAGGTTAAGGAAGGCCGTCTGCCCGAATTACTCCCCCGCCAGCTTCCTCCTGCCGAACACCAGATAATAGTACGTTGACGAAATCATATACAGCACACCCGTGATCGTGAACGCCCATGCGTATCCCCAATAGGAGCCATAGGCGACGACCAGGCCTGCGGATACCGGTCCCATCGCGGCCCAGCCGGCCTGGAAGACGGTCTGATTGACGGAGTTGGCGAGGCCTTTGTATTTGTCGTGGACGATTTCCATCGAGATGGCGCTCTGGATCGGGTTGCCTGCGTTCATGAGTGCCTGGCGCATGAGGAATCCGAGCGAGGCGAGGCCGAGCGACATTGTGTAGGCGGTGAGGAACAGGAACGGGATCGACGCGAGCTGGAAGAAGATGAGCGCTTTCACCTTGCCGACGCGCTTGACGAGCGCCGGGCCGATCATCATCGCGACGGCCGTCATGGCGGATCCGAGCGACAGGATGAGGCCGATGTAGGCGTTCGATGCACCGAACCGGTTCGCGAAGTATAGGTTCAGATACGGAATGACGAGACCCGAACCGAAGCCGATGAGCAGATTGGCGATCCCCAGATGGAAGATGAGCCGGGCATTCCGGCCGAGCGCGGCATCCGCCGGGTCCTCTTCGGAAGGCGGCTCGGGAATCCTTGCGGGCGTCGCCTCTTTGTCTTCTTGCACCGCTTTTCCGGAACTCAGGAAAAACAGCGGCCCGATGCCCGCAGCAAAGATCGCCGCTCCGGCGATGAGCGACCAGCGGATCGATTCCACGACGGGCAGGCCGAATGTTTTCTCAAGCAGATCCGCGATCACGCCGCCGCCGAGGCTTCCAATCACACCCGCAACGGTGACGAGCGAGAAATAAATGCTGAACAGATGGACCCGTTCCGAGGCGGTGGAGTTTTCCGCGAGGAACGGCACGCCCGACACCTGGACGAACGCCATCGTCAGGCCGGTGACGAACGCGGCGGCCACGAGCGTGCCTTCCGCTGTTTCCACAGCCCGGTAGAACAGGGTCAGCATCGTGAGCGCCGACCCGCCGATGAGCAGCCACTTCCTGCCGAACCGGTCACTGAGCAGTCCGGCCGGCACGAGAATGATCGCCGTTGCAAGCGCGGTCATCGAGATGACGTTCCCGTTCACGGTCTCCGGCATGCCGAGCGCCTTGATATACAGGTTGTACATAACCGCGAATACCCCCATCCCGATTTGGATAAGGATATTCGCCAGCATGAACAGCCGGACGTTGCGGCTGAACCCCGAAATTTTGGTTTTCCAGTCTTTGAGCCAGGCCATCATTGGAGGGAGCTCCTTCGTTTTCCGTTTATTTCGACATTCGAATTATACGAGAATGGAAGGGGAAAAGCAACAAGCTAATGATCTTTTCCAGCTCTGACCCCCGGTCTCAATCTGATGGCACTCACCATCTATCTGATCAACCTCGCCCTCACCCGGCCCTTTTAACAAAAAACAACCCCTGCGATCCGACGCACGGGCTGTCCCAACCATTTTACTTTCTATTTGCTTTAGGATACTGTCTCAGTTTGATGAAGTGTTAGCTTGCCCTGATCCATTCGGTAAACTTGATCGCACAGCAGTTTGATATCCTCGGAGTTATGACTGGCAATGAGAACGGTCATGCCTTGTTTTTTAAACTCCAAGATCATTCCCCTAATTTCTTCTACACCTGTTTCATCAAGGCCATTCATGGGTTCGTCCAAAATCAGAAGGCTTGGATTTTCCATGATGGCCTGCGCTATGCCCAGCCGTTGTCGCATGCCGTAAGAATATTTTTTAACCGGGCGCCGATCATCAGGGTCCAATCCAACTTTGCTGATCACCTGCCGTATATCCTCTGTACTGATTATCCCCCGTATTGAGGCAAGAAGCTTTAGGTTATTAAAAGCAGTATACCGCGGGACAAAGCCCGGGAGATCAAATAAAGCACCAAAGTGTTTAGGGAACCTGCCATTGCCTACTTTCTCGCCGAAAACTTTCACTTCTCCCGTCGTTGGTCGCAACAGACCTGCAATTGTCTTAAATAGAACGCTTTTCCCCGAGCCGTTCCGTCCGATCACTCCATAGACTCCCGGTTTCGTTATCCTCAAGTCGATATCTTTCAATAAATCATTGCCCTTTACAGTCTTCGTAACATGATTGATTTCAATGATCATTGGCACACTTCACCCTTCCTGCTTAAGTCCTTCAATAAATAAACTTTCCAGCCGATATCGGAATACTAATCGGATCAATGCGATCAAGATTACAATCATTGCAACACTCACTGTTGTTCCATGGAAAAGAGAAAAAGGCTGAATTTCATTGAAGGCAGTCAACCCCATATTGATTGGCAGCCAAGGGATGAGAGGGGTTGCTAATCGGGCAACTGCAAATGAGACAATGATACTGGTCACAGTAAGAAGTGTGGCTACGCCCATATTTCTAAACAGCAGTGTCAATAAGATATTTGTCAGCACAGCAATCATTGCAGATCCATTCATTAGAATAAACTCTCTTACTAATAAATTGACTGCATTCACTTTTTCAAACATTGAGCCTTCCATCCAAACCGCTTCTCCGCCATCATTGATTAAAAATCCGGCCATCATATTAATACAGAACCCCAGTATTGTTCCAACAGTAATAAATAAGGTCATTACGATCAAAAAGGAATCCAACCATAAAGTTGACCTCTTGGATTGAATGGACACATTAACGAAACGTCCCGTAAATTCATCATGAAGATACAGGCCCGTTATTAATAAATAGGGAGTCAATATTAGCAACCAACGGACCAAATCAAACGACGGGTTAGTCGGCAAATAGAGCAGAAAAGCAACGGACTTCAGACCGCTGTACGGTAGTTTCCAATCATTCGAAATGCCAGCAATCACAGCATTCAGCAAAAATGCAGCCGGCACTACCAAAAGAGTTGGAGTGCAAATTAATAAACGATAGTGATATCGGAGTAAATTACCCATGAACGTTTTCCTTTCCGAATATCAAGTCCTCCGTTTTCGCTATGCGAATGCAAATAGCGATGAGCACCCCAGTTAAAATCAACCAGTAGATTATTATTTGATACGGAAAAGATGATTGAGAAATTTTATGTCTATACATGTAAGTGAAGAGATCTACATGATCCGTAAACAACCAGGGAGAAAGCACTCCGATTTTCCCTATCGTTACTAAGTTATTGAACATCCAACAGAGAACGACAATTACCAATGACGCTATGATGTTCCTCAATTTCAGAAAACAGATGAAAAAAATCAAACCTAACACAAAAAGAAGGAATGCCGTACAAATGACCGTAACGATGATGTATTGAACCGGATGATGGAGATTTAAAAACACCTCAAAGTACTCATAATAATTTTTCGCGTGTTCGCTCCAACCACCTTTAAAGCCAAGGGTGAGTAAAGACTGCAAAAAACAGATACAAACGAACGCCAGCACAGTGGCAACACTCAGCAATCCGATCAGCATCATTTCAGATGAAACCCATGCTGTCGTGCTTCCATAGCGTAAACTAATATAGGGTCTTATCTGCATTTTCGAAAAGTAAACTAACAATACCATTAAAAATATGGGTACAATCGAGTACGAGATCGATAAAAACCCAAATACTTGTAAGAAGTGATCGTAACCATTCACATTTTTGGACAGTTCCAACACATCAAATAAATGATTGGATGTAAAGACGATTATTAGACCAAAAGCTGCCAGTGCAGACCGTATGCCGATCGTACGCAGCAACTCTATCTTATCTCGTATATTCAATTTTTCTCCCACCGCCAAAAAAACTTACTGCCCCGATAATGATCAGGATTGCGGCATAAGCAACTCTCGGCCAACTTCCCATACCTGTTTTATTAATATCGTATAAAATTTGTGCATTTAATAGAGGGTTAATGTCAATAAAAACTGTACTGGTTATGAGATAAAAAACGAAAGGCATCAAGACTGCCAAATAAGTGTTTTTCACAAAAACAGATAACCCAAGCCCAAATGATGCCAGTGTGAATCCGCAGCCAAAAATCGTAAGGATGATCAAAAGGATCATGAGATGCGGGGAAGCAATACCCATGGAATGGAACATTTCAGCTGTTTCCAGGCCCTCACCTTCCAAAGGAAGTTGAAAAACGAAGCTTAAAACAGAAAGAATCATAAAACCAACCACCGGTCCAATCGCCACCGCGACTCCGCCCGTTAAACCAGTTATGAAGAATTTTATCGTTTTATATGTCCGCTCAGAAGTGCGGATAGATATATAATTCGTCAGATGGTTATTTTCATCCTGCACATAGCTCGCGACAAAAGGAAGACAGGCCAAAATAGGGAAAGCAAGAGCAAGTGTATTGGCGGTTCCTGAATTGTATCCGGATAGAAATAGATAAAGTAATGATAACTGACCACTTGGCAGCCAGCTGATATATTCAATGAATCCCCCGATAAACATGAAAATGGATAATAATGATGCAATCAACATAGCCGGAGACCAAAATGCCCTCTTCAGCTCTTCGAAAATGTATGACAATAAATCACCGCCTAAGAAAAATGAAATAATCGGGTAGATTACCATTTGACTAGTCAAGGCTTATCAGTTTGGTGTCCAATTTCCTTTCGTTGAAACAGCTTCATTCTCACCAAACGGCGTGGAAATGTTTAAATGCACTGATTTTCCTTTATAGGTACTTGCCGCTTTATAATCCATTGTCTTTTTTCCTGTAGAAGAGTATGTCACCTTGCTTGTAATGTTGGTACCACTTGTATTTTCAACCCATGATACCAAAGATGCACCCTTCGCAAGATAAGTTACATTATTATAGGCCGAACCAGTCGTTTGCTTAGTTTTGTTAGTAGTTTCAAAATCAGCAATAGCCGGGACTCTTGCATCGTAGTCATAATACGTGGCGGCAGTAGCAATTCCTGTTCCGATAGAGAATAGCCCTAATGAAAGCAGGCTAGTTGCTACTTTTCGATTAATTGTCATTTCATCTCTCCTTCAATTTTCGATAAAATCTACCCGATTATTAGAGGAAAATAATCCCTTTTTTTAAAGAATAGCTTAAAAAATAGTGATTGTAAATAAAAAGAAGGAGAAAAGACAATAAATTTTATAAAAGTCGCTCAATCTTAGTACAATTCCATCATTTTGTATGATAATAGATCATTTTTGTACAACGACCTTATTCCAAATGTGCTCGGGCATCCACAGAATATACTTGACGCTCTTTCCTTCCACACCCACCCCCTCCCCAAAAACAACCCCGACGAACCCATTCGCCGGAGCTGTCTCTTATACAGATTCTTATCTTCAACCGATCTTCCCCGTTGCCTGCGTTCCCGCCTGCAGCTTATACATCTGGGCATACTGACCGCCGTACGCAAGCAGTTGGTCATGGCTGCCGGATTCGACGATCTCGCCTTTGTCGAGGACGAGGATGCGGTCGGCATTTTTGATCGTCGAGAGCCGGTGGGCGATGACGAAGGTGGTACGTCCTTTTTTCAGGACGTCCATGGCATGCTGGATGATTTCTTCCGTTTCGGTGTCGATGTTCGACGTCGCTTCATCCAGGATCAGGATCGCCGGGTCGAACGCGAGCGCGCGGGCGAATGAGACGAGCTGCCGCTGGCCGGCAGACAGGGTGACGCCCTTTTCCACGACCGGTGCGTCGATGCCGCCCGGAAGGTTTTTCAGCACACGGTCGCCGCCGACTGCCTCAAGGGCGCGCTCCACGTCTTCGCGGGAGATCCGCGGATCGTCCAAGCTGATGTTTGACAGAATCGTCCCGGTGAACAGGTACGGATCCTGCAGGACGATGCCCATATGGTCGCGCACCGTCTGGCGGGACAGTTTGGTGATGTCGGTCCCGTCGATGACGATCCGGCCTTCGGACGGGTCATAGAACCGGAACAGCAGGTTCATGATCGAACTTTTGCCGGATCCGGTGTGGCCGACGAGTGCCACCGTCTCGCCTTGTTTCGCCTCGAAGTCGATGCCTTTCAGGACATACTCCTCGTCCTTGTAGGCAAACCAGACGTTCTCGAACCGGACGTTCCCGCGGTAGCGCGCGATCTTCTCGTCGCTCACGTCCTCACCTTCCTGATCGAGCAGCTCGAACACCCGCTCCGCCGCGACGAGCGAGTGCTCGAGGCGGGAAAACTGGTTGACGATGCCCGTGATCGGGTTGAAGAGGCGCGTGATGTAGTCGACGAAGGCGTACAGCGCCCCGACAGAGATCGCGGCCGGCGCGGAAAGCGCCACATTGCCGAAGTACAGGATGAACGCGATGAACGTCATCGACCGGAGGACGTCGACCAGGTTGAACGACGTCGCCGAATCGAGAAACAGCAGCTTGTTGTTGTACTTGAAGTGTTCGTCGTTCAGTTCATTGAATTCCTGTTCCATCTGCTTTTCCCGGCGGAACGCCTGGATGATCGTCATGCCCTGGATGGCTTCGTTGATCATCGCATTCAGGTCACTGACTTTCCCGCGGATGATCCGGTTGTACTTGGAGGCGTACTTCCGGTAGGAGAGCATCCAGATGTAAAGCACCGGGATGAGCAGTAGCGTGATCGCGCCCATCGCCGGTTCGAGATAAAGCAGCGCAGCAAAGATCCCGATCATGTACATGCCGCTTGTCGCAAACTGGGACAGTACCGTGACATACATGTCGCGGATCGCTTCCGTGTCATTGGTGATGCGTGCGACCACCTTGCCCGCCGGCAGGTTGTCGAAGTAGCGGACCGGAAGCGTCTGGATCTTGCCGTACACTTCGTTCCGCATCTTCTGGATGATGCGGTTCGCGCCTTTCTGGAGGAGCAGGTATTCCGCGTAGCGGAACACCGCCGTGACCACCGCCAGGCCCATAAAGACCGCAAGCAGCATCAGGATCGGGGCGAATTCCATCCCGCCTCCTTCACTGCCCGCGATATGGTCATCGATAATCCGCTTCGCGATCAGCGGCCCGGCGAGGTCAGCCGCTACGGCAAGCGCCAGGCAGATCACGCCGGGAATGACGTATCGTTTCTGATCCGTCGCGTAGCGGACCAGCCGTTTCCCCTTATTCATGGTGCTCCACCTCCCCGATCTGCTGCCGGTCGAATTGTTCGCGGTACCAGCCGCCCGCTTCGATCAAGGACCCATGCGTCCCTTCCTCGGTGACTTTGCCGTCTTCGAGGACGATGATCCAGTCGGCATGCTCGATCGCCGACAGCCGGTGTGTCGTGATGATCGTCGTCTTGCCTTCCCGGCCCTGCCGGATGTTTTCGATGATCGCCGTCTCGGTCTTGGCGTCGACCGCAGACAGCGAATCATCAAGGATCAGGATGTCCGGGTCCTTGATCAGTGCACGGGCAATCGAGATCCGCTGCTTCTGGCCTCCGGAAAGCGCGACTCCCTTTTCGCCGACGAGCGTTTCAAGTCCCTGCGGCAGCATCGCGAGGTCCTTGCGGAAATGTGACAGGCGGATCGCTTCGTCGATTTCCGCATCGGTCGCGTCCGGCTTGCCGAACAGGATGTTGTCGCGGATCGACCGCGAGAACAACACATGGTCCTGCGGCACATAGCCGATCCAGTCCCGCACTTCGTCTTTTGTCAGATCACTGACAGAGACACCGGAAAAACGGAGTTCCCCGTCACCTGCCGGATATTCCCGGAGCAGCTGGCGGATGAAGGTCGTCTTGCCGCTGCCCGTTTTTCCGACGATGCCGAGCGTCCCGCCGCGCTCGAGGCGCACTTTGACCCGGTCCAAGTTGACCGACGACGATTGCGGGTAGCGGAATGTCACGTCATCGAACGTGACGTCATCCGGCTGTCCGGCCCGTTTCGGCTGGTCCGGATCCCGCACGTCTTCCAGATAGGACAGCGTCTCGTGGACCCGGTCGAGGGAGGCGTTCCCCCGCTGCATGACGTTGATCAGCTCGCCGATCGCGATCATCGGCCAGACGGCCATCCCGAGATAGACGTTAAATGTGACGAGGTTGCCGAGCGTCATCTCGCCGGTCGAGACAAGGAAGGCACCGTAGCCGAGGCCGATTGCGTAGCTGGCCGCGGTGAGCACTTTTGATGTCGGCGCGAACAGCGCATCGATCCGCTCGACCGCCATATTTTTCTCATAGACCTCTTCCGTTTTCTTTCTGAACTTCTCTTCCGTGGCGCGCTCTTGGACATAGGCCCGGACAACGCGGACACCGGCAACCGCCTCAAGCACGTCATCATTGAGTTCACCGAAGGCGTCCTGTGCCACGACGTATCGCTCGTGGATTTTCTTGCCGAGCACCTGCATGATGACCGCCAGGATCGGCAGCGGCAGGATGGCGGCCAGTGTCAGCTTCCATGAAACGAGGAAGCCGGCCGTCAGCAAGATCGTCGCCAGGTAGAGCGTCGAGTCGATCAGTGTCATGATGCCGAATCCGGCTGTTTCGGAAATTGCGCGCAGGTCGTTTGTCGAGCGCGCCATCAGGTCGCCCGTCCGGTTTTTTTCGTAGAATGTCGGTGTCATCTTCAGGAAATGCCGCATGAGCCGGCTCCTGAGAACACGCTCGATCACATTCGCCCCGCCGAACAGCTGGTACTGCCAGATAAAGTTCGATGCGTAATTGACTGCCATGAGGAGGACCATCACGCCGACAAAGGCCATGAGCAGCCCTTCCGTCATATCGCCGCGGTACATCGTGTCGATCGCCCGGCCGATCAGCCACGGCGGAACAACGACGAGGATGTTGGTGAACGTAAGTAATATCAGCGCCAACGTATACCGCTTCCAGTTCTCCTTGAAGAACCAGTTCAGTTTAAACAAGACTGAGAACATTGGTTATCCCTTCTCTCCCTGGCGGGAACTACCCGCCTTCTTTTGATTCCTTGACGAGGATCTTGCGTTCTTTTGTAATGCACATCACCATTTCTCCTTCCGTTTTTTTGCTTTTGTATTCAGCGCGCAAATGCGCGGTGATACCCGAAAAAGGCGCAAAAACGCGCCCCCGGTCATGGAGGCGCGCTCAATGAAAAAGGGTCCGGCAGGCATGCCGGACCCCTGAAAAGACACTGGTGCCGTGTGATTACGGCCTCAGTCCGGGGAGGCATGGCGATATGCAGCTGTTGTCGAGTCCGATTGGAATGATCATGTTGTGCATCGTCCACACCTCCCTTTCCGTAAGTTTGTTTGCCTTAACAGACTACCCTTGAGGATCAGCCTGTGTCAACCGTTTTCAGAGAAATTTCTCAATTTGCACTTGACTTATTAATACCGCCTAAGAATGGCCGCAGTCAAACCGGGTTCTATATTTGTGGATGAACTTCAAAGAAATGCATGGAGCAAGGCGCCGAGCACACCCGCGACCGCCACGACGCCCCATGGCGGTGTTTTCCTGAACTGGAGCAGCCAAAAACAAAGCGCCGCAACCGCGACGTCCCAAACCGAGAAGATCGAGCTCGGGATGACCGGGTTGATCAAGGCCGCCGCGAGAATCCCCACAACTGCGGCATTGACGCCGGTCAGTGCCGCCCTCAGCCAGGTTTTCTTGCGGAGAACCGACCAGAACGGAAGCGTTCCGACCACGAGGAGGAACGACGGCAGGAACATCGCGACAACCGCGACAAGCGCTCCCGGTACATTGTCCATGATCATGCCGATGTATGCGGACAGCGTAAACAGGGGACCCGGCACTGCCTGTGCGGCGCCATAGCCCGCAATAAAGGTTTCCGCATCCATGTAACCTTGCGGCACCACTTCCCGCTCCAGCATCGGCAGGACGACGTGGCCGCCGCCGAAAACGATCGAACCGACCCGGTAGAAACTATCGGTGATCGAGACGAGGATATGATCCGCTGCCTGGCGGACCACCGGCAGCAGCGCAAGCAGCCCGAAGAACAGCACCCAAGCCAGGGCACCCGCTTTTTTCCCGATCGGCATCGGAATCGTTGCATCGTCCCCGCCGTTCCCGGCCTGCCTGTTCCTGTATAAGATATAACCGACGAGCCCGGCAAGGACGATGACGCCGATCTGGCCCCAGGCAGTCGGCACAAGTAACACGCCCGCTCCCGCCAAAACTGCAAGCGCAATTCTTGGTGCATCAGGAGTCAGGTTTTTCCCCATGCCGATCAATGCGTGAAGAATGATTGCGACCGCGACAATTTTGAGGCCGCGGATCCAGCCGGTATCAAATGGCACATCACCAGCAACAAGATATGCAAACAGCATGAGAATGATGACGGACGGCATCGTGAAACCGAACCAGGACAGCATCGCGCCTCCTATGCCGCCTCGGATCAGGCCGACTCCGATGCCGACCTGAGAACTCGCAGGACCCGGAAGAAACTGGCACAGGGCCACCAGGTCTGCGTATGCCCGGTCATCAAGCCACTGTCGCTTTTTCACATATTCATCCCTGAAATAACCGAGATGGGCGGCAGGCCCCCCGAACGACGTCATGCCCAACTTGAGCGACGCCGACAAAATTTCGCCATACCGCCCTCTTTCCTTCTTTTCCATTCAAAAACTCCTCCGCAAAAAGATGTCCACCCTATCCTAACGGACTCCGGACCGGAGGTGGACCCTCTTTACAAACTCTTAACAAACGGCTTTATCGGTCCGCCCGGATCACCGCCACTTTCAGATAATCGGATTCCGGGGAATTTCTCGGCGTGCGGAAATCGTCCGGCAGACGGTATTCCTTCACGATGCTGTACTTCCTGCCGGCTGAACGGAACGCCTTGTCGATGAACGTCTTAAACTTCTTCATCCCGAATCCGGCATGGTTCGTCGAGGCGATCACGATGCCGCCCTTTGCCGTGACCGCAAGCACGTCCTCCAGCAGAGCGGCATAGTCTTTCGCCGCGCTGAACGTGCGTTTTTTGGACCGGGCAAAACTCGGCGGATCCAAGACGACCAGGTCGAACTCAAGCCCCTTGCGCCCGGCATACCGGAAATAATCAAACACATCCATCACCACGATATCCTGAGCCTCATAGTCGATGCCATTGACGGCAAACTGCTCAATCGTCTTCGGCAGGCTCCGCTTTGCAAGGTCGACGCTCACCGTCCCCTTCGCCCCTCCAAGGACCGCTGCTACCGAGAATGCCCCTGTATAGGAAAATGTATTGAGCACCCGGCGGCCGGCTGCATAGTCGTCCCTGATGGCCTTCCGCACATCCCGCTGGTCCAGGAAAATGCCGGTCATCGCCCCGTCATTCAGATCGACCGCAAAATTCATCCCGTTTTCCCTGACGAGCAGAGGAAAGGAAGGCTGCTCACCCATGACAAAATCGTCCTGCTCCATGTATTGGCCTTTCGGATCAAATCGTTTTTTCTCGTGGACGGAGAGGACCTCCGGCATTTCCTTCAACGACTCATAGACAAACTGCCGCATCGAATATATGCCCTCGCTGTACCAGCTGACCATCCAGTGGCCGGCATAATGGTCGATCGTCATCCCGCCGATGCCGTCCCCCTCTCCGTTGAACACGCGGAACGCCGTCGTTTCCGGGTTTTCGAAAAACGGCTTCCGCCGGCCGGCCGCCTCACGGATTTTCCGTGAGAAAAATGCCTTGTCGATGGTTTCCTGCTCATTACGCGAGAGCACCCAGCCCGCACCTTTGTTCTGCAGGCCATGATAGCCGGTTCCCACATAATTCCCTGAAGGGTCCTGCAATCGGAGCAATGTCCCTTCATTCCCGAATAAAGATGGGTTCTGTACGGCATCCTTTGGGATAACCGGCTGGCCCGCCCTGATTGCCTCTGCTGTTTTTGCATCAACTTTTAAATGGATTGTGTTCATGATTCCAACTCCAGGTTTCAGTTTTTCCCATTATCGCACGACTGCACAAAATAGACGAATTTGCGCCTTATGGAAGGATTTTATGATTGTCTTTTTGAGGACACGGAATTATCATTAGTAGTAACTCACTATTTTTTACATTCACAGGAGGTGTACACTTTGTCCTCCCCCTCATTCGGGTCATGGACAAAGGCTTTATTTGGACATTGCCATACGATTGGCAGCGTTTGCTGCCTTAATCGCCCTCACCGCGTTTTTTGTCGCGAGTGAATTCGCAATTGTGAAAGTCAGGACGACACGCATCGATCAGCTGATCGCTGAAGGAAACCGGAAAGCAATCCGGGCAAAAAAGGTCATCACCAACTTGGATGAATACCTTTCGGCCTGCCAGCTTGGCATCACCATTACGGCACTCGGCCTCGGCTGGCTTGGCGAGCCGACCGTCGAGCGGATGCTCCGTCCCCTATTCGAGCGGTTTGAGATCGAGGGCAACGTCGCTTCGTTTCTTTCCTTTGTCATCGCCTTTTCTGTCGTGACATTCCTCCACGTCGTCGTCGGCGAGCTCGCCCCGAAATCGATGGCCATCCAGAAGGCGGAAGCGATCACCCTGAGCTTTTCCGGTCCGCTTATCGCATTTTACCAGCTCATGTACCCGTTCATACATACGATGAACGGTGCAGCGCAGGGACTGATCCGGCTGTTCGGCTTCAAGCCGATGTCGGAATCGGAAGCGGCCCACTCCGAAGAGGAATTGCGCATGATTCTCTCCGACAGTCTGAAAAGCGGTGAGATCAACCAGTCCGAATATAAATATGTAAACAAGATTTTCGAGTTTGACGACCGCATCGCCAGGGAGATCATGGTTCCCCGGACTGAAATGATGACGGTCGAGCAGGACATGACGCTCAGGGAAGTGTTCGATGTCATGGGTGTGGAGCAGTACACCCGCTACCCGATCACTGACGGCGATAAGGACCACATCATCGGTCTCGTCAACATGAAGCATCTTCTCACCGCCTATATCAAAGATCCCTCGTCCGGCGACCGGCCGGTGTCTGACTTTTTGCAGCCGATCATCCGTGTGATCGAGTCCATCCCGATCGGTGACCTGCTCCTGAAAATCCAGCGCGAACGGATCCATATGGCCGTGCTCATGGATGAGTACGGCGGCACGAGCGGACTCGTCACGATTGAAGACATCCTCGAAGAAATTGTCGGCGACATCCAGGATGAGTTCGACGTCGATGAAGTGCCCGATGTTCAGGCAATCGGCGAAGGCCATTACATCTTTGATGCAAAAATGCTGATCGAGGATGTCAACGACATCCTCGGCATCCACATCGACGAAGAAGACATCGATACAATCGGCGGCTGGTTCATGGCCAAACGGTTCGACATCGTCAAAGGCGAAAAGATGATTGAACAGGGCTATGAGTTCCTTGTCAAGGACATGGAAGGCCATCATATCCTGTACATCGAAGTCCAGAAAATCAAAGAGGAAACCGAACTCCTGACCGCCGAAGATGCCACCGCCGCAGAATCCTGATTTGCTCCCGGAAGCCTTGCTTCCGGGGGTTTTTGTTTTGCCATCTTTGAAGTTTCCCACAGGAAAACATCCATTTGAAAATTGGGGTATACTGAACAATCCGGAGGTGGGAACATGGACCTTTACTCAAATCTGAAACAGGGAGAGCGCGGCGCTTGGGTCAGCATTTTCAGCTATATTATGCTGAGCACCGTGAAGTTTATCGCAGGGGTGGCAGGGTCCTCCGAGGCACTGAAGGCGGATGCACTGAACAACACGACAGACGTCGTTGCATCCATTGCCGTCCTGATCGGACTCCGGATTTCCCAAAAGCCGCCGGATCACAATCACCGTTATGGCCATCTCCGCGCCGAAACAATCGCTTCGCTCATCGCCTCCTTCATCATGGCGGTTGTCGGGCTGCAAGTGCTGGCGGACGCCATCGGTTCCATATTTAGCGAGGACGCACAAACGCCTTCCGCATTTACCGGTTTTGTCGCACTTGCAAGCGGGCTCGTCATGTATGGGGTCTATTTGTATAACCTGCGCCTGGCCGAAAAGATCGGTAGTTCCGCACTGCGGGCGGCCGCACTCGACAACCGCTCCGATGCTCTCGTGAGCTTTGGTGCGGCTGCCGGGATTGCCGGAGCCATCTTCGGCTTCCCGGTGATCGACACGATCACGGCGCTCATCATCGCCTTGCTGATTCTGCATGCTGCAGGCTCGATCTTCAAGGAAGCCGTCTACACGCTTACGGACGGGTTTGACGAAGATGAAGGGGAAGCGCTGGCCCACCTTGCTGCTTCCGTCCCGGGCGTCATCCGTCTCAAGGACTTTAAGGGGCGGATGCACGGCAATATGATGTTCATCGATTTGACGGTCACCGTTGATCCTTCATTGAACGTCATTGAAAGCCATCGCATCACCGAGCAAATTGAGAGGCGGTTGCAGAAAGCCAAACCGTTCTCCACCGTGCTCGTGCATATCGAGCCGGACATTCCGAAGAAGCCATGAACTCCTGAGGGTTCATGGCTTTTTGGGTGTAATGGATATGCCGATTGCAACCCCTGGACCAGCGCTTTCCGAAAGAGTTAACAACCGGCCGGATGAGGTTTATCCGGTGTTCTCACGGATTTCATCTTATAAAGCCGAGAGGTAGGTGATGATGACTCCGATCACCAAGCCGGCCAACACGGTGACTCCGTACAGGCAAAGCCTCCTTTTTGACAAGACGAACTCCCCCTTTTTGTCTTCCATCCTATGCTTGCCGATTACCCGTTCATGTGCGGGAAAAGAACACAGGCAGCTTTTCTTCAAATAATTTGAAACCTTTCCTGCATGTCGCCGTATTAAAGTCGGGAACATTCTGAACCAAATGATTCAGGTATTTCCTCAGCAGATACAAAAGGGGGTTTTCATTCTGTATGATGTAGTGGATCAGCGCAGGGTCATTTCCTTCACCATCGCCATTATCCTGTTCATTCTTGCCTTTCTGGGGCCCGCAGCGATTCTTCTTCCGCTGAAGACCGGCTTCATCACCAGGGAAGCACAATTGATCGGCACCAGCGGCTGGTCCCTGATCACGGGAGGGGTCGGTTTTCTCGCGCTAGCCGCCGTTTTCGTCCTGTTTGCCGCCATGGAAGACAAAATGAAAAAATGGACGATTTCATTCGTCCTGTTTGCCATCGGCGTTGCGGGCATCCTGCTTACCTTGAAAGATTATTATTACTACACGTCTGAGCATTTCGTATTCAATGGGCCGTTCACTTTGACGAGTCAGGCCTATGAGTGGACGGATTTTGAAAGTGTCAACGAGAACCTGAGCAAAAAAGGCAGCACGTTGTTCGTCCAATCCCTGGAGTTTAAAATGAAAGACGGAAAGACTTATCACTTTGACCGCGGCAGGATGCTCCAGCAGTATCAGCCAATCGTCAGTGCTGTCACGGCAAGCGGCGGCAAGCATATCCGCAACGGGGAATGAATCTTTCCCGGAACACCGGAAAGCCCGGGGATGAGCCCCCGGGCTTTCCATTACAGATCATCAGGAATTGTCGTTTTCCTCGTCGGTTTCATTCAGCATGTCTTCGTCATCTGTCGTGTCATCCGTATCGGCGTCGTTTTTGTCTCCATCGGTTGAATCGGTGTCGGTATCCGTTTCAGTATCGGTTTCCGAATCCATATCCTCATTTCCATTGGTATCCTCGCCGTCGGTGCCTCCATTGCCGGCAGGTGCCTGCTCTTCAACAGGATCCTTTTCGTCCAGGTTGTCATCGTCGTTATCCCCGCCGCATGCAGCGAGCATGCCTGCAGACAGAAAAGCCGCCGCACTGAGTTTCAGCCACTTGCTGGTTTCCATGATGAATTCCTCCTTGTGAACTGTGCTGTGCCTATCCATCCTTACCCGAATGGGGGTGGGATAACCCTTTTTCTTCCGTAGTACGTTGCAAACAGCAAAAGAGCCTCCGATCCGGGGGCTCTTTTGCTGTTCAGCTTTTTTTATATTCCACCCGGTATACATCATGTCTCCGGTCTTTTAATTGTTTGACGGTGCCGTCCTGGCGCTGGCGGCGGAGAATCTCCAGGTCGACGTCCCCGATCATCACCATCTCGACGTTGGCGTTAGTTTCACCGACAATGCCGTCCCGGGCAAATTCAAAATCGGATGGCGCAAAAATGGCCGACTGGGCGTATTGGATGTCCATGTTCTCGGTTTGCGGCAGGTTGCCGACCGTCCCCGAGATGACGGTATACACCTGGTTTTCAACGGCACGGGCCTGCGCGCAGTACCGGACTCGCAGGTACCCTTGGCGGTCTTCTGTGTTGAATGGCGTGAAGATGATGTTTGCGCCCATATCGGTCGCGATGCGTGCCAGTTCCGGGAATTCGATATCGTAGCAGATCTGGATCGCGATCTTGCCGCAGTCGGTATCGAACACACGGACCGCATCCCCCGCGGAAATCCCCCACCATTTCCGCTCGTTCGGCGTGATGTGGATTTTGTACTGTTTCTCGATGGATCCGTCACGGCGGAACAGGTAGGCGATGTTGTAGATCTCCTCATCCTCTTCCATGACGAAATGGGAACCGCCGATGATGTTGACGTTGTAGCGCACGGCGAGATCCGTGAAAAGCTCGATGTACTGTTCCGTGAAGCCGGTCATCTTGCGTACGGCGATGCTCGGAACCGGCTCGTCGAGGAAGGACATCAGCTGGGTCGTGAAGATTTCCGGGAAGACGACAAAGTCGGAATAAGCATCCGACGCCACATCCACGAAATACTCCACCTGGCCAGCCAGATCCCCGAAGCTGGAGATCTGGCGCATCTGGTACTGGACCACGCAGATCCGGACCGGATAACTGGTCTTGAAGTGGCGTTTGGACTGCGGCTTGTAGTCGATGTTGTTCCATTCCATGAGCGTTGCGTATTTGCGTGAAGCCATGTCATCTGGCAAATAGTCCGGATTGACCCGCATGAGCGTAAAATCGTTCATGAGCTGGAATGACAGCACCGGATCATAGATCTTGTGGCGGGATACGGCATCAACATATTCGCGCGGCGTCATTTCTTTCTCGTGTTTATAATAGTTCGGGATTCGGCCGCCGATGACGATCGACTTCAGGTTAAGCGCGCGGGCAAGATCCTTGCGTGCTTCATACAGACGCTGGCCGACGCGCATCCGCCGGTAGTCCGGGTGCACCATCACTTCGATTCCGTACAGGTTGTAGCCATCCGGGTTGTGGTTGGTGATGTAGCCCTCGTCGGTCACATCATCCCATGTATGCCGGTCATCGTATTCATCAAAGTTGATGATGAGGCTTGAGCAGGATCCGATGATCTTGCCGTCGAGCTCCGCCACGAATTGGCCTTCCGGGAATATGTTCAGGTGGCTTTCAAGATGCGCCCTTTCCCATGGATCCATTCCGGGAAAGCACTCGTCCTGCATCCGCAGAATCGAGTCAATATCGTCATGGGTCATCTCCCGGATGACCATGCTTTTTTCGAATGATGACAGATCAAATTGTTCCGACATGGCAGAGCCCCCTTTTCATTGCAATGAGCCCATTATACGATGTCAGGGCCTCTCTGGAAAACTCTAATTCTTTTCCCCGCAGGCTTGATAGCCAAACCATTTTGGCCGCCGGACAACCTATCGGATTGTCTTTGGTCCAGCCGGTTCCGGGACAAAATCATTGTCAAGCCCGGAACACTCCTCCTATAATCAGTATGAATTCAAATGTCAGGAGCGACATCTATGGAAAAACGCCTTGAAAATATGTTGCTCGCCGTCTGGACTGTATCACTTGTCGCGACGGCAGGATCACTATACTTCTCGGAGGTCCGCGGATACATCCCTTGCGAGTTGTGCTGGTATCAGAGAATTCTGATGTATCCGATGGTCGTCATCGGGGCAGTCGCTATTTTCCGCAAGGACTTCCGAGTGGCCGTTTATACACTGGCGCTGTCGGTCATCGGAGGCCTGATCTCTCTTTACCATTACGGAATTCAGAAGCTTCCCGCCCTCCAGGACTCCGCACCGTCCTGCGGCCAGGTGAGCTGCACCGGTGCCTACATCAACTGGATCGGGTTTGTGACGATTCCGTTTCTGGCCCTTACCGCATTCATCATTATCGCCGTCCTCAGCCTGCTCATGCTGAAACGGCAAAAGGAGACGAACTAATTTCCCATGAAAAAACTGCTGATCATCGGAGGGGCGGTCATCGTCGTTTTTGCGTTGATCGTCTTCCTCACAAACCAATCCAATCAGTCCAAACTGGAAAACAGCCCCTACGGCGATAAAAAACTGGACCAGGCGACCATCGACCAGCTGGATGACGAGAACTACCAGAACATCATCCTCCCTGACGAACTGGAAAAGAAGATCGAGTCCGGCAAAGCGGTCACCGCTTATTTCTTCAGCCCGACCTGCCCGCACTGCCAGGAAATGACCCCCCGGCTCATGCCGATCGCCGAGGACATGGGCGTCCAGATCGATCAGCTTAATCTGCTTGAGTATGAGGACGGCTTTATCCAGTACCAGATTGAAGCCACCCCGACCTTGATCCACTTTGAAGACGGCGTGGAAGTCGGCCGCATTGTCGGTGCGCAACCGGACGAGAACATCGAAGCCTTCCTGAACGAATACGCCAAATAACCCAAAGCCGCGCGGCAAGCGCGGTTTTTTTCAAGAGGTGAAAAAATGGAATTCACTTTTGTGATTGAAGAAGAAGGGCTGCCTGTCGAAACCCTTTTAAAAGACCGGTGGAGACTCGGCCGCAAGCTCGTCCATGAATTGAGAATGCAGGATGCCGTGAAAGCTTCGGACGGCGGACGGCTCCGTTGGAACGAACCGCTCCCCGCAGGCTTGGCCCTTTCCATCCGGCTGTCTGATGCCCAGTCGGATTATATCCCGAATAGCCGTGAGTTGGACGTGGTTCATGAAGACCCCCACTGCCTGATCGTCCATAAGCCGGCAGCCCTCGCCGTCCACCCGAATGGACCGGGCGGGACCGGTACGCTGATGAACCGGGTCATTGCCCGGTTCGGGCCATACGCGGAACATGTCCACCGTCTCGACATGGGCACTTCCGGGCTGGTACTGATTGCCCGGCATCCGGTGGCGAAAGCCGTGTTTGATAGGATGCTCGAGGAAAAGGCGATCCGGCGCACCTATGTCGCAGAGACGGCGGGAGCTTTCAAAAAACGGAGCGGAACCGTGTCCGCTCCGATCGGCCGTGACCGCCATCATGCCACCCGCAGGCGGGTCTCTCCTTCCGGCCAGCACGCGGTCACCCATTACGAAGTGATCCGGGAAAAAGGCGACCGTGCAATCGTGAAGCTTGAACTCGACACCGGCCGAACCCATCAGATCCGTGTCCACCTGGCGCACCTCGGCCATCCGATTATCGGGGATAAGCTGTATGGAGGGCTTCCTTCTGACGGCGAATCGTACAGGCTCCATGCCGCAAGGCTCTCTTTCATTCATCCGTTCACCGGCAAACTACTGGACATCGGAGATCCCGTCCGTCCGGAATGGCTTCCGTAACCTTACAAAAGACAGGTCCCGGCATTGCATCCGGGACCTGTCTTTTATTGTTCAGAAATCCATGTTGTCGGGGTCTTTGCCTGTGCGTTCGTTGCGGTTCAGCGCATCAAGCTGCTGCATTTCCTCACCCGTAAGCGTGAAATTGAACACGTCCGCATTTGAGCGCACGCGATCCGGACGGACAGATTTCGGGATGACGATAATGTCGTGCTGGAGGTGCCAGCGGATGACGACTTGGGCAGGAGCCTTGCCGTGCGCTTCCGCGATGCGTTTGACGACCGGTTCCTCAAGGAGTTTCCCGCGCGCGAGGGGCGACCAGGCCGTCACGGCAATATTTTCTTCCTGGCAGAATTCGCGGAGCGGCTCCTGGCTCAAGTATGGATGAAGCTCGATCTGGTTGACCATCGGCTTCACATTGGCCTTTGCAAACACGGCCTCCAGGTGGTGGCGATGGTGATTCGAGACACCCGGCACACGGATCAGCTTTTCTTCATAGAGCCGCTCGATGGCCCGGTATGTATCCGTGAACTTCCCTTCCACCGGCCAGTGCGTGAGGTACAGGTCAAGATATTCCACCTTCAGATTTTCAAGCGTCTTTTCGAACGCGCGCAAGGTTTCATCGTAACCCTGATCGGTGTTCCAGACCTTCGAGGTGATAAAGAGGTTTTCCCGCTTCACCCCGGATGCACGGACGGCTTCTCCTACCTGAACTTCATTGCCGTACAGGGAAGCCGTATCGATGGCAAGATAGCCCGCTTCAAGCGCCGCCGTCATCGCTTCGACCGCCTCGGCCGGTTCGGTCATCTTGTACACGCCAAGGCCGAGCCGCGGCATTTCCACACCGTTGGCAAGCGTTTTCTTCGATTGCAGATTCAGTTCCATGCCATTCCCTCCTTCTGATTCTCTTTCATTTTATCGGAGCAAGAACATGAAATCGACCCATTTGATTTTTAAAGTTTCAGTTGAAATCTGCAATCAAAACGAATATTATGATTGATGGTCCCTTTTATCGTTCGTGTTTCCGAAGGAGGAAAATGAATGTTTCAACTGAAACAGCATGATACATCCGTAAAAACTGAAGTTCTGGCCGGCATGACGACATTCCTGACAATGGCCTATATCATCATCGTCAACCCGATCATCCTGGCTGATGCCGGTGTCCCGTTCGACCAGGTGTTTATGGCGACCATCATCGCCTCAGTAATCGGGACGCTCTGGATGGCACTTTTCGCCAACTACCCGATTGCCATCGCGCCCGGCATGGGTCTGAATGCGTATTTCACTTCGGTCATCATCGCTTCAGACGGCGCGCTTGACTACGCAGCAGCGTTTTCCGCCGTGTTCGTCGCAGGCATCATCTTTGTCATTCTTTCGCTCACACCGATCCGTGAAAAACTGATCGACGCCATTCCGGAAAACCTGAAGCACGGCATAACCGCCGGAATCGGTCTCTTCATCGCTTTTATCGGCCTCCGGCTGTCCGGGATCGTCGCCCACCACGAGACCAACCTGGTGAAGCTTGGCGACCTGACTTCCCCTCCTGTCCTGCTGTCTCTATTCGGGCTGTTCATCACGGTCATCCTGATGGCGCGCAACGTATACGGAGCGATTTTCATCGGTATGGCCGTCACCGGCGTTGTTGCTTACCTGACCGGCCAGCTCCGATTCACGGACGGGTTCTTGAGAATGCCGCATCTGCCGGAAGGGCTCATCGTCTGGAATCCGATTGATGCTTTCGGTGATGTGATCTCCCATGGCTTGTACGGCGTTGTGTTCGCTTTCCTCATGGTGACGCTTTTTGATACGACAGGTACGATGCTCGGCGTTGCCCGCCAGGCCGGACTGATGAAAGACGGCAAGATGCCAAGAGTCCGCCCCGCCCTCCTGGCCGACTCCATTGCAGCGACGGCCGGTGCGATGTTCGGGACGAGCCCGACCTCAGCCTACGTGGAATCGTCTTCCGGTGTGGCAGTCGGCGGACGTACCGGGCTCACGACCCTGACCGTCGGCATTCTGTTTATCATCGCCTCGTTTTTCGGACCGCTTGTCGGTTCGCTGTCCGGAGTTGCGGCAATTACCGCTCCGGCACTGATTATTGTCGGAAGTCTTATGATCGGCGTTGTAAAAGAGATTGAATGGGAATCATTTGACGAAGCCTTCCCCGCGTTTCTGATCATCCTTACGATGCCGCTTACTTCGAGCATCGCCACCGGGATTGCGCTCGGCTTCATCTCGTACCCGATCATCAAGATCGTCAAGGGCAGATGGCGCGACGTCCATCCGCTCCTCTATCTGTTTGCGGTCATGTTCGCCTATCAGCTGCTGTTCCTGCCGCACTGAGGGACACCCTCGGACACGCCCCCGCATTTGAAAGCACTCACGGTGGAATTGGATTCACCCACGCCAAGTTTGGATGCACTCAGCATCGATTTCAAAGCCATCACCTTAAGGGGCTTCCTCAGTCGCATCGAGGACATCGCATAAGCTGGGCGAATTGAAACATTGACATTAACCAAAATAAACGGTCCGGCGCCTCGCGAGAGGTACCGGACCGTTTATTATTTATGGGGTCTGCCTGGCGACACTTGACGCTTTTTCTTGAGTGTCATGGCGACGATTGCCCCAATGACTGCATAGATCACGAAGACGGCAGCCGTGAGCCATGGCGACAGGGTAAAGAGCAGATAAAGCTGAAAAAGCGCGGCGAGCAATGCAGTGGCCAGCATGGCCAGTCCGGCTTTTCTGTTTTTCTGATACAGCGTCATAAAGATGACCCCGAACAGGCCGCCCGAGACGAGCGCCATGCCGAGGAGCATCAGCGGAATCGAAGAGTTCATACGTGTACGGGTCTCCCTATTTTATAATCAGCCATCAATAGTGCCGCTTCGGATGCGAGATGACGGCCTGGATGATGAGCAGCACCGCGGACACTGCGTGCATGAACCAACCGATGACCGGAATCCAGGCAATCGCGCTTGTCACGAGGCCGACAACGGAGCCGGACTTTGCGGAATAGTCCCGGATGGCGAGGATGAGCGTGATGATGTGGAGGACAAACATGACACCGAGCAATGAGTAGCCCGAACTGATGACATATAGGCCGCCCAGGAACGGAATGGCGAGAAAGGCTTCTCCCAGTCCCGTGACCCAGCGCATGATGGTGGATGCTCTCATGAGTAATCCCTGCTTTCGTTTAGTCTTGACTGTTATACGGACGGACAGGCCGAAAGTTTCATTTTCTGCTGTGATTCCTTGTCGGATTTTTGGCGATTCCGGGGGACTGTGTGATTGTACATCCGCGCCCCATTTTCTTTTTATGCGGGATGCGTTATACTGGTTGAAGATCGAACTTCGAACCAGGAGGTAACGTCATGAACACTCTCTTGATCCTAGGCGTGTGCTTCGCTTTCCTTTCCGCGATCTTCACAGGCGGTTACGAGGACAAGCCGGGCACTGCGAAAGATAACACGACAAGCCGCTGAGAAAAAGGGGCTGCCGCTCAGGCAGTCCCTTTTTGTATGCCCATTTCCCCTCAATGGAGGCCCGGGAATCCTTGTTGGCGCAACGCCTCAAATACGAGGACCGCCGCCGTGTTCGACAGGTTGAGCGAACGGATATGGTCATTCATCGGAATGCGCAGGCAGCGCTCCGGATGGGCGGCAAGCAGGTCCTTCGGCAGGCCGCTCGTCTCTTTGCCGAAAACGAAGAAAATGTCACGATCGGAATCCGAAAAGTCCCGGTCGGCATAGTTCCCTTCCCCGAATTTCGTCAGATAATAGAAATCACCGTCCGGATAGGCGGAGAATACGTCCTCGATCCGGTCATGGTACTCCAGGTCGACGTGTTCCCAATAATCCAGGCCGGCCCGCTTCAGCATCCGGTCATCGGTCGAAAATCCGAGCGGACGGACAAGGTGAAGCCGGGTCCCGGTGCCCGCGCAGGTGCGGGAAATGTTCCCGGTATTTGCCGGGATCAGCGGTTCATGTAAAACGACGTGAATCATTCGCGCACTTCCTTTTTCTGGTCTTCGATGCGGCGCAGCGCAGCCCGGATCTCTTCCAGGACTTCCTCTTCCCGCTCGCGGGATTCGGCATGCCGGAGGACGGTCTCCGCTTCCTCCGTGCCGATTTTGCCGAGCGCATAGGCAGAGGCACCCCGCATATATGGCCGGACATCCTCACGGAGGATATGGGACAGCTCCGGCATTGCCGATTCCTCCCTGAAGTGGCCGAGTGCATAGATCGCATTGCGCTGGATCGGATTCTTCCCGCGCCAGGAGCCCGACATGTGGCCGAATGTTTCTTTGAACTCTCGGTTCGACAAGTTCAGGAGCGGTTCGAGAAGCGGCTTCACCAGCTCCGGATCGGGACGGAACGCTTCCTGGATCCGGTTATGCATGCCTTTGTTTTTCGGGCAGATTGTCTGGCAGGTGTCACAGCCGTACACCCGATTGCCGATCTCGGTCCGGAATTCTTCCGGCAGGCTGCCCTTGGTCTGTGTGAGGAAAGCGATACAGCGCTGGGCGTTCAGCCTGCCCCCTTCGATCAAAGCGCCCGTCGGGCAAATGTCGAGGCAGAGCGTACAGTCGCCGCACCCGTCTTCAATCGGTTCGTCCGGTTCGAAAGGGATGTTCGTGATCATTTCTCCCAGATAGACATATGACCCGAATTCCGGCGTGATGATCGAGCAGTTTTTCCCCGACCAGCCGATCCCGGCCCGTTCCGCCACCGCACGGTCAACAAGTTCTCCCGTGTCGACCATGGACCGGAGACGGGCGCCGGGCACCCGCTCCAGGATAAAAGCCTCTAGCAGTGCCAGCTTTTCCTTGAGGACGTCATGGTAGTCTTGGCCCCAGGAAGCACGGCAGAACATTCCCCGCCTCGCTCCTTTACTGCCCTTCGGCGCGCCGTCCAGCTTCGACGGATAGGCGACCGCGATGGCGATGATGCTTTCCGGCTCTTCCAGGAGCAGCGCGGGGTCCGTCCGTTCCTCAAGAGATCCTTTTTCGAAGCCGGACTGGAAGCCCGCTTCCTGCTGGCGGCGCAGCCGGTTCTTCATCTCGCGGAAAGGATCGGCAGTCGTGAAGCCGATCTTGTCGATGCCCGCTTCCCGCGCAAATGCCCGGAGCTCCTGCTGCAGGGTGACGGTATCCATTGGGACTGCTCCTTTCTGTTGTGGTACGATATATGAAAAGTCACAATTACAGGTGATCGCCGTGAACATTCAAGTAGACCAAACCCTGTTCGAAAAAGTGCCGGATCTGAAATTCGGCATCCTTCATTATAACAGAATCAGTACCGCTGACGCTCCCGGAATGCTGAAGGGGCGAATCGGCTACTTTTACCAGGAGATGCAGATCGACCTGGAAGACAAAAATGTGACCGACATCCCGGGTGTTGCCGAATGGCGCAGCGTATGGAAGGTATTCGGCAAGGATCCTGGCCGTTACCGCCCTTCCGCGGAAGCGCTGATCCGACGGGTGAAAAAAGGCCAGATGCCGGGCGTCATCAATCTAGGCGTGGATCTGAACAACTTCTTCTCCATCCGTGAAGGCATTCCGTACGGCTTGTATGACCTCTCGGCTATCTGCGGCAACATCATGATACGCAAAGGTTCCGCGGAGGACGAATACGAGGGCCTGAACGGCAGGCTCAACAATCTCGAAAATTTCCTGCTGACCTCCGATGAACAGGGACCGTTCGGCAGCCCGTTTGTCGACTCGAAGAGGACCGCCGTCACCGGGCAGACGACCGGGGCGCTCCATGTCCTTTACCTCCAGCCGTCCATGACCGTTGAAGAAGCGGAAGGTCTTCTGGAGGAGACCGGCATCTTCTTTACTTCCGCAGCCGGCGGAACATTCACGGGGGAGATTCTGCACGCGGGCAACCGATCAGCTGAAATCTAAGGGGGAATCCTGATGGGCAAGATTAATCTGGCGGAGGCCATCAAGCTGAAAAGTGTCCTTGGCCGCCGCATTCTCGAATTAAATGATGAACTGGAGCGAAGCGCATTCGTGCTAGTGGAAAAGGGCCAGCAGCCCGATACCGGCCGCAGGACGATGACCGAAATCGAACAGGAACTGGAACAGGTGAGAAAAGACAGCCGAACACTCGACCGGCTCGTGTACCAGGCCAACATTGAAAATGAAGTGGAATTTGAAGGCGGCACCATGCCGATCGTCGAGGCGATCGAACTTGCGACCCAGCTGCGGGCCCAGTCATCGGTATACAAGTCGTTCTCCCATGCCCAAAAGGAAGAGATCCAGTTTGGCTATGCGGAAGGAACGGTCGTCTACCGCGTGGCCATGTTCGATCCTGAGGACTACCGCAAAAAAGCCGAGGAAGCCGAGCGGCGGGCGCACAAGCTCTCCAATGCCATCAACGCGAAGAACTACACCGTCACCCTCGACTTTGACGACAGCGCCTACTATTGATCCTCCGGAAAGGTGAGAGTCCTTTCCGGGGCATGGCCCGGACGCCATTAACTTTAGTGAAACCGATGACCGGTCACCCGTTACGCTGTGACCCATCACCCATGACCAACCACGGCAAACGCAATGGCCTCCCATCGAATTGCAGGCGTCCGGCCATGTAAAACGCCCCTTCCGCTTTGGCGGAACGGGGCGTTTTCATATGTCTTTGAATACTATCAAGTCAGATTGCAGCCCGATTAAACCCGGATACATCCTCGTCCAACAACAGCTCCGTCCCCCGCTTCCTGTTTGCGGAGATGAAGAACGATGCCGTCACAATCAGGGTCGCCATGATCCCGCCGATATAAGAGACGGTCAAGTCGAGCCCGAAGCCCATCGTCGGCTCGAACAGGATATACACGAACACCATCGACGTCATAAAGATCGCCGGAATCGTCGAAATCCAATGGTTTTTATGCTGCAGGAACAGATACATCGCGCCGACCCAGAGGGCGATCATGGCGGTCACGCCGTTTGCCCACGAAAAATAGCGCCAGAGCAAGTCAAAATCGATCTTCGTCAGAACGAAAGAAATCACGAAAAGCGGTATCGCGATCCAGAGGCGGCTCAGAATCTTGGCCTGCCCGATTTTAAAGTAATCGGCAATGATCATACGGGCCGCACGGAATGCGGTATCCCCCGAAGTGATCGGAAGGATGATCACGCCGAGAACTGCAAGGGTTCCCCCGAAAGCACCCAACATCATGACAGAGACATCGCTGACCACCGCCGCTGGCCCGCCTGCAGCAAGCAGTCCATTCAGGCCGCCGTAGCCGCCGAACAGGCTCATGGCGGCAGCCGCCCAGATCATGGCGATGATCCCTTCAGCAATCATCATGCCATAGAAAATCTTGCGTCCTTCCTTTTCCTGCTTGGTCGTTCTGGAAATGATCGGCGTCTGTGTCGCGTGGAATCCGGACAGTGCACCGCAAGTGATGGTGAAGAAAAGCAGCGGGAAGATCGGAAGGTCACCCGGATGCATATTGGTAAACGACAGCTCCGGGATCGGCGCCCCCGTCACCACAAGGCCGATTCCGACGCCCAATGCCGAAATCACAAGCAGTGCGCCGAACCAAGGATAAAACCGTCCGATAATTTTATCGATCGGAAGCAAAGTCGCCAAAACATAGTACAAGAAAATGATTGCAACCAGAATGCCGATAGCCACTTTACCGTCAAGGATGACATTGATCAACATCGCCGGGGAAGTGACAAACACCGTTCCGACCAGGATCAGCAAAAGAAGCGCAAAGAGGTTGACGACATGCTTCATGAAATTCCCCAAGAACTTGGACGCCAGCTCCGGAAGATGCGCCCCCCTATTACGGATTGAAATCATCCCCGTCAAATAATCATGGACCGCTCCCGCAAAAATACAACCGATGACAATCCAGATAAACGCAACCGGCCCGTACAGCGCGCCTGCAATAGGACCGAACACCGGCCCGGTGCCGGCGATGTTCAGCAGCTGGATCAACGAATTTTTAGGAGTCGACATCGGCACATAATCCACACCATCCGCATTGACATAAGCAGGCGTCGGCCGTTCGTTCTTTGGGCCGAACACTTTTTCAACATATTTCCCATATGTAAAATAGCCAACAATCAGCAGCAAGATACTCAGCAAAAACGTGATCATCTGTCCATCCCCTTCTCTCTGTTGTATGGCCCAATTTTATCACTCGAGACAGATAACTCAATATCTTTCGATGAATGGGAACGGTCTGTTTTCTAATATGGCCGATGCTGTATCGGATCAATGACAAGGAACGCCACACGAACGACAAAACGGCCTCCTCCCTGTTAGCAGGGAAGAGGCCGGTGGGTTAACCCGGCCGGTATGCTTGGTCCATTTCCACAGGCACGGGGCGCTTATTCTCCGGGCACGGATGCGGCGGGAAGTTTTTTCAGCCGGAGTGCCAGGATGAATCCGGCCACAGCCAGGATGCCACCCATGAGGAAAGCCACACGGACTCCGGTCATGAGCGCACTCGGCGGAGGGTCCGGCATCGGCTGTATGGCAACTGCCGTACCCGTCATGATGGAAACGAGAAGAGCCGTTCCGATCGATCCCCCGATCTGCCGGAACGTATTGTCCATTGCGGTGCCGTGGGGAATGAGCTTGCCGGGCAGCGAGTTGATTCCCGCCGTACTGAGCGGCATCATCAGCATCGACAGGCCGAGCATCCGGAGGCCGAAAACGAGCCCCAGGAGGACGAGCGGTGTGTCCGGCGTCATGAGGACGAACGGCACCGTCGTCACGACCTGGAGGGCAAACCCGGTGACGACGAGCCACCCTGCTCCGAACCGGTCGAAAATCCGGCCGGAAAACGGAGACATCGCCCCCATGGCAATGGCGCCAGGCAACAGCAGCAGTCCGGACTCGAACGCCGTCCCGCCGCGGACATTCTGGATATAAAGCGGAAGCAGCGTCTCAGTGCCGATCAGGAGCGCGAAAGTGATCATGCCCATCGGTATGATCAGCCGGTAAACACGCGACCGGAATACGCTGAAATTCAGGATCGGTGTCTCCAGTGACAACTGCCGGCGGATAAACAAGAACAGTGCCGCGGCACCGACCGCCGTGGAAATCAGCACGGTCAGGCTTAGCCACCCTTCCCCGCCGATACTGCTGAAGGCATACAGCAGGCCGCCGAAGCCGAGCGTCGAGAGAACGACGGACAGATGGTCAATCCTGACCGGACGCTGCCGGGTGACATTCTTCATGAAAAAGACCACGGCAATCAGATGCAGCACGGCCAGAGGCAAGACGATAGTAAAGAGCATCCGCCAGGAACCGAAGCTCAGCACCCAGCCGCCCAGCGTCGGTCCGATGGCCGGGGCGAATCCGATGGCCAGCCCGACAAGACCCATAACGGAGCCGCGCCGGTTTACCGGGAAAATCGTCAGAAGGATCGTCTGCATAAGCGGCATCATCATCCCCGCTCCGGCCGCTTGGATCACACGCGCGACCAGCAAAAAGAAAAAGCTCGGGGCAACGGACGCGACGAGCGTACCTGCAGCAAACAGGGCGCTTGCGGCCAACAGCAGCCGCCTGCTTGAAAAACGTTCAATCAGAAACGCAGTGACCGGAATCAGGATTCCGTTGGTCAGCAGGTAAGCGGTTGTCACCCATTGTGCCAGATTGGCGTCAATGGAGAAATCGTTCATGATAGGCGGCAGCGCCACAATCAGCAGCGTCTGATTCAGCAGGGCCACAAACGCCCCCGTGATCAGGACGATTAAAATGACCGTCCGGTTGTATGCGGGAAGACCCGCAGACTGTTCAGATTGCTGCATGGGGATTTCCTCTTTTCTTCAGCATGGTGATACCGTCAGTATAAGTGAAAAACAATCCTCTGCCCATTCCGGACAAATTCCGGCTTTCGCGCATAGGCTATCGGGACATCAGAAAAAGGAAGTGAATGGTTTGTTTATGGGACACCCGCCGTTTCCTTCTCCCTGTTCTTGCGGAATGTGGACACCGATGCCTGTTTCCGGCCCTTGGATGACCGGAATGGATCCTGCTGCCGGGTACCGGCACCCAGGCACTCCGACCTTATTCCGTGATCACGGCAAACGCCCTTACGTCGTTGATACTTATGAAGCCGCTCTCGCCAACCCGAACTTCCGGACAACAATATGGACCGGCAAACACTTGCAGGTAACATTGATGAGCATTCCTCCCGGAGGAGACATCGGCCAGGAAATCCACCCGGGTACCGACCAGTTCGTGAGAGTCGAGCAAGGTCAGGGCATCGTCCAAATGGGCCGTACTCCGGACCGGCCGGAGTTCACCCGGCATATCACAGAAGATGATGCATTCATCATCCCTGCCGGCTATTATCATAACTTCACCAATACAGGCCCGGTTCCGATCAAACTCTATTCCATCTATGCCCCACCGCAGCATCCGGCCGGCACCGTCCATCCGACAAAAGCGGATGCCAAGGAAGCCAAGTAACCCAATTAACAGAAAAAAGCTGCCCGCGGTTGCAGGCAGCTTCTTTCATGATTTACATTGCGGTCAAGCCGCCGTCGATGACAAATTCCGATCCTGTAGAGTAGCTGGAGTCATCCGACGCAAGGAACAGCACCATGTTCGAGACTTCTTCCGATTTCGCGACACGTTTGAGCGGAATATGCTTGGCAAATTCTTTGATCTGGTCGACCGCATCCCCCTTTGTCACCATCGGCGTCTCGATCACGCCAGGGTGGACCGAGTTGACGCGGATTCCAAGTCCAGCCAGCTGAAGTGCAGCTGCCTTGGTGAGACCACGAACGGCAAACTTCGTATCCGTATAACCCGGCGCGCCTCCGACCAGTCCGTTCATTGAGGAAATGTTGACGATCGAACCGCCGCCGGCTTTCTGCATCGACGGGATAACCGCTTTGATGCCAAGGAAGACGGATATCTGGTTGATGTCCACAATTTTGCGATACTCTTCCTCCGTCAGGTCAAAAATCGTCTTTGCCATGCTGATGCCGGCATTATTGACGAGAATCTGAACCGGGCCGAACGCCGCTTCCGCTTCCTCGATCACAGCCTGCCAGTCCTCTGCCTTTGTTACATCCTGCCTGACAAACCGGACGGACTCGCCCAGTTCTTCAGCCAGTGCGCGGCCGCCTTCTTCATTCAAATCTGTCAGGACCACCTTCGCGCCCTCATCCACGAATTTCCGTACATGGGATTCGCCCATGCCCCGTGCACCGCCTGTTACAATTGCAACTTTTCCTTCCAACTTGTTCATCATGTATCCCTCCATTGATTCTGTTCTCTTTAAGGATATACAGGGTTTCCCGCTTAAGCGAGCGGGAAACCTCCATTTCACCAAAATGTAAAAAACACCGCCCATCATGGACAGTGCCTCACTGCTCAGTTTCTTGTAATTCGCTAAATAGTTCTCTCGCCTGCTCTTCCGCCTGGCGGGAATCCTTCCCGTAAACGGTGATGAGTTTATTTTCGATGATAAAGTTCCATTGACGTGTCAATAGCGTTCACCTGCCTTCTTTCCTTCCAATACATAACTTCTACCCATTCGGGCAGAAAGCTAAACAATAAGCGGGTGCTCAGGTCGGGTGAATCAGCTTAAGGATGCCGACAGGATCGAATCCGGATATGAATGTGCCATTGACGGATGTCTGCGGCACGGTCAGCCGGCGGGTTTTGCCGATCAGTTTCAGCATCTCGATCGGATGCAAGTCGACATTCACTTCCGAATACGGGATGTCGTGATCATCGAGAAAATTCCGGACCATTGCACATACCGGACAAAGGGTGTTCGTATAGATGATGACATTCGGTTCCATTAGATTGCTCCGTTCAACTTGTTGTTGATTATAGTGTATACGGTCCGGCACGAGTCCGCCAAGAATCGGTTCCTGCCCAAGAGAAGATCCCCTCCTATTCTCGGAAGCTTTTTGGCCATCTTTATTTATCACACCATTCCGCTAATGCTATAATAGGAAAACCCTGAATTCCGAAAAGCTTCGAACAATGAAGTCCGGGTCGATTGAGAATGAAGCGAACAACTTTAGGTATTGGGAGATGAGAATATGGAATCGAAAATCAGAATCGGCATCGTCGGGTACGGAAATCTCGGAAAAGGTGCAGTCGCAGCCATCCGGCAGTCGCCGGATATGGAGCTTGTCGCCATCTTCACGAGAAGAGAACCGGAATCCCTGAATCCGGATGATCCATCCATTCATGTTGCCCACATATCCGAGGCAGCCGGCTATCAGGATAAAATCGATGTGATGGTGCTTTGCGGCGGCTCGGCACATGACCTGCCGGAACAGACGCCGCATTTTGCCAGCATGTTCAACACAGTAGACAGCTTTGATACCCATGCGAAGATCCCCGAGTTCTATCAAAGCGTCAATGAGGCGGCCGCAAAAAACAACACGACTGCCATTATCTCCGTCGGCTGGGATCCGGGCCTCTTCTCCATCAACCGCGTCATGGCCGATGCCATCCTGCCTAACGGTGAGAACTACACATTCTGGGGCAAGGGCCTCAGCCAAGGCCACTCCGACGCTGTGCGCCGTGTGAGCGGCGTTAAAAACGGCGTGCAGTACACCATCCCCGCAGATGCGGCAATGGAAAAAGTGCGCAGCGGGGAAAACCCTGAATTATCGACAGCAGAAAAGCACCGCCGCGTCTGCTACATCGTCCCCGAAGAAGGTGCCGACCAGGCAGCGATCGAAAACGAGATCAAGACGATGCCGAACTACTTTGCCGATTATGACACGGAAGTCAACTTCATCAACGAAGAAGAACTAAAGCGTGACCACTCCAAAGCCCCTCACGGCGGATTCGTGATCCGTGGCGGCAACACCGGGGACGGCAACAAGCAGATCTATGAGTTCTCCCTGAAACTCGACAGCAATCCGGAGTTCACGGCAAGCGTCCTCGTCGCCTACGCAAGGGCCGCACACCGGATGAGCCTGGACAAGCAGTACGGCGCCAAAACCGTCTATGATATCGCACCGGGCTACATTTCGCCTCGTTCTGCAGAAGAGCTGAGAAAAGACTTCTTGTAAGATAGAAGAAGCCTTACCGACATTTATCATCAAAGGGCGTTCCCGCTAAACGGGAGCGCCCTGTTTATTGCCCCTTTAACATCTCTAATTCAGCAATATCATTTTAAGTCTTTTGAGGTCACAGGAAATGGGCACAGAAAGCCGGTTTCCACTGACTTTGCTGACCCACTCCAAAACTTTATAATGCCTGGTCTTCTATGGTGTTTCAAGCGGTTCAGGAATTTCCGGACACTTCCGGCACATCCACAGAGAAGTCGAGAGGAAACGGTACCCGGAGATACACGGCCAGCCACACTGTAACCTTGCACAAACCTCGTCTGTTACATTCTGGATACATAGAACTTGTCATTTCTTATAAGGCTAGGCGAGTTGTTGAATGAAGACACTCGTCCAATCCTCTTCATTTCTGTTTCATATCCTTTAGAGAGGAGGAATATGGTATGGAACGGTCTGATCAGGAACCATTGAGCAAAACGGTGAACATCCCCAATCCCTTATATCAATCGCTGGAGGGACGGTATTTCGTCGGTCAAACGGAGCGCATTAGTGTGGGAAAAGGAAAAAATGCGTGGGGCGGGTTAATCAACCCCTTTAAATCCGGTATCGATCTCTTTGTAAATGCATTCACCATTACCAATCATTCCGACCTGTCCGTTGAAGCAGAGATTTGGTTTAATGCTCTTCCCTTTGGAGAGTCAAAAATCTCAAGAAAAGTGACGCCTGCAAACACGGCACTTTTCCCGCTTCCCGAACCTGAAGTAAAGATCGCTTACGCAGAGGGAGTCCGAGGTATACCGGAAAAAGGAGTCATGGCATTTAGGAGGATTGTTCCCCCAAAGAGTACGTTAGCCAGTGATGAGGACGGAAAGTTTATTTTTCCGCCCAACGGTTCCTTTACGATTGTTCTTATTGCACCTGCTAACGGAATCATACGGGCCGAAATTGCATTCGGCTGGTTTGAAGAAAAGATAAAAAAGAATCGCCGAACGGACAAATGGCAGTGATTCAAATCGCAGATCAACGAAAAAACCGCTTCCCCCCTGTACACAGAGGGAAAGCGGTTTTGCTTTGGTGCTCGGAACAGACAGAAAAGGACAAGCCAAAAACGTATAGAAAAACGGCACCTGCAGAAGCAGGTGCCGTGTCATAAGTATAGTCGTTGGTACCGGTGGTCGGGATCGAACCGACACTCCGTAAGGAACACGATTTTGAGTCGTGCGCGTCTGCCAATTCCGCCACACCGGCATGATTGAAATATCAGGCAGAAATAAAAAAATGGAGGCGGCAACCGGAATCGAACCGGTGATAAGGGAGTTGCAGTCCCTTGCCTTACCGCTTGGCTATGCCGCCGAAAAAAAATGGAGCGGAAGACGGGATTCGAACCCGCGACCCCCACCTTGGCAAGGTGGTATTCTAGCCACTGAACTACTTCCGCAAAAACTGGGGTAGCTGGATTCGAACCAACGAATGACGGAGTCAAAGTCCGTTGCCTTACCGCTTGGCTATACCCCAATGGGGCGGCTGATGGGAATCGAACCCACGAATGCCGGAACCACAATCCGGTGCGTTAACCACTTCGCCACAACCGCCACAGTATAAAATTGATTGACCCCCGGAGACCTTGAGGTTCACGATGAAATGGGGCGACTGATGGGAATCGAACCCACGAGTGTCGGAACCACAATCCGATGCGTTAACCACTTCGCCACAATCGCCGCAGTCAATAATGGCAGGGGCAGTAGGAATCGAACCCACAACGGAGGTTTTGGAGACCTCTGTTTTACCGTTAAACTATGCCCCTATGCATGGTGGAGGGGGGCAGATTCGAACTGCCGAACCCGAAGGAGCGGATTTACAGTCCGCCGCGTTTAGCCACTTCGCTACCCCTCCATGGGTGGTGCCGGCCAGAGGACTTGAACCCCCAACCTACTGATTACAAGTCAGTTGCTCTACCAATTGAGCTAGGCCGGCAGATGGTGGCTTGGGACGGAATCGAACCGCCGACACAAGGATTTTCAGTCCTTTGCTCTACCGACTGAGCTACCAAGCCGTATAAAAAATGGCGGTCCCGACGGGAATCGAACCCGCGATCTCCTGCGTGACAGGCAGGCATGTTAACCGCTACACCACGGGACCATTGGTTGCGGAGGCAGGATTCGAACCTGCGACCTTCGGGTTATGAGCCCGACGAGCTGCCACTGCTCCACTCCGCGATAATCATATAGATTGCTCACTGGTATTTCTGCGCGCTTGATGCATTGACACCTTACGCTTCGCTGTCGGTGTAACTCGCAGCCATTGCACTGCTCGTTGCTCCACTCCGCGATCACACTACAAATATTACATGGTGGAGGATGACGGGTTCGAACCGCCGACCCTCTGCTTGTAAGGCAGATGCTCTCCCAGCT
>NZ_FNAR01000029.1 GCF_900101985.1 Bhargavaea beijingensis | reverse complement strand
GACCCGAGCAGTTGGCCGCTGAGGCCGGACCATGGCACATGAAAGATTTCGGTACTATACAATGTCCCGTTTATCCGGTTTTGAGCGAACAAGCTCAAGGTCCAGTGATGAAGGCGAAGAGGTCACACCCGTTCCCATCCCGAACACGGAAGTTAAGCTCTTCAGCGCCGATGGTAGTCGGGGGCTTCCCCCTGCAAGAGTAGGACGTCGCTGGGCACAAAGCCGTCTCCTGATGGAGGCGGTTTTTTTGTGCGGAAAAATGGAGCGCACCTAGAAACGTCGGGACGCATTCACCCGGTTTCCCATTCAATTCCCGCGAGTGTTAAGAAGCAACGCCACAACAATCTTACCCCCCTCTCTTCTGTTTAACACGCTCAATAATCGGAGATTCATATAGAAGGATAGGAGATTTTTTTGGGACGTTTCAGATCCGCCCGAAGGGGTTTCCTTTGCCAACGGACACGTTTCCGCGGTAAGTTTACAGTTAAATGAGAGGAGTGACGCGGATGGCAGCAACGATCTATGACTTTGAAGTAGAAAAGACGGACGGCACCAAACAGGCACTTTCCGACTACGAAGGACAAGTGGTCCTGATTGTGAATACGGCAAGCAAATGCGGCTTTGCGAATCAATTTGACGGCCTCCAGGCACTCTACGAGGAATTTCAAGATCAGGGCTTTGCGATTCTCGGTTTTCCGAGCGACCAGTTCATGAACCAGGAGTTTGAAGACATCGAGGAGACCATGGAGTTCTGCAGGAGAAACTATGGCGTATCGTTCCCGATGTATGCCAAAGTCGATGTGAAAGGAAACAAAGCCGATGCTCTCTTCAAGTACCTCACAAGTGAAACAAAAGGCCTCCTTGGAGGAGATATAAAATGGAATTTCACGAAATTCCTCATCGGCCGTGACGGGCGCCCGGCAGAGCGCTATGCCCCGCAGACGAAGCCGGAGAAAATACGAGATGACATAAAAAAACAACTAATCGAATAATGGGAATAATTTTACTTCCCAATCTTTCTTGACAGCCCAATTTCACGTTGATAACCTAACAATAATATTCAGCGATATGGGGGCATAAAACGACATGTGGGAGAACAAGTTTGCCAAAGAAGGCCTGACTTTTGATGATGTATTGCTTGTTCCGTCGGCATCGGAAGTATTGCCGAGGGAAGTGGATCTTTCTGTTCAGTTGACTGATAAAATCAGGCTCAGCCTCCCGATTATCAGTGCCGGCATGGATACGGTCACCGAAGCGAAGATGGCAATTTCCATGGCACGCCAGGGCGGCATCGGCATCATCCATAAGAATATGAGCATTGAGGAGCAGGCAGAGCAGGTCGTACAAGTCAAGCGCTCCGAGAATGGCGTCATTACAAATCCCTTTTACCTGACTCCAGAGCATCAGGTATTTGATGCGGAGCACCTTATGGGGAAATACCGGATTTCGGGTGTGCCGATCGTCAACAATGAAGACGAACTGAAACTGGTCGGAATCATCACGAACCGGGACATGCGATTTATCGAAGATTATTCCGGGATGATCAGTGACTTCATGACGAAGGAAAACCTGGTGACCGCCCCGGTCGGCACGACGCTGGCGGAAGCGGAAAAGATTCTTCAGCGGCACAAAATCGAGAAACTCCCGATTGTTGATGAAGAAGGGATCCTGAAAGGCCTTATCACCATCAAGGACATCGAAAAAGTCATCGAGTTCCCGAAAGCGGCGAAAGACACCCAGGGCCGCCTGCTTGTCGGCGCAGCAATTGGCGTCACCTCCGATACCATGCTTCGTCTTGAAAAGCTCGTCAAAGCCGAAGTTGACCTTATCGTCATCGATACGGCACACGGGCACTCCAAAGGGGTCATCGACACGGTCCGGAAAATCCGTGAAACTTACCCGGAACTCGATATCGTGGCGGGCAACGTGGCGACAGCAGAAGGCGCACGCGCCCTTTATGAAGCAGGGGCGGATGTCGTGAAGGTCGGTATCGGACCTGGGTCCATCTGCACGACCCGTGTGGTGGCAGGTGTCGGAGTCCCGCAGATCACAGCTGTCTATGACTGCGCGACAGAAGCACGCAAACATGGCAAGGCGATCATTGCGGACGGCGGCATCAAATACTCCGGAGATATCGTCAAGGCGCTGGCAGCCGGCGGCCATGTCGTCATGCTGGGCAGCCTTCTTGCCGGAACGACCGAAAGCCCGGGCGAAACGGAAATCTTCCAGGGCCGCCGCTTCAAGGTATACCGGGGAATGGGATCTGTCGGAGCAATGGAACAGGGTTCGAAAGACCGCTACTTCCAGGAAGACGTGAAGAAGCTTGTACCGGAAGGCATCGAAGGACGCCTGCCATACAAAGGGCCTCTTGCCGATACGATTCATCAGCTGGTCGGCGGCATCCGAGCCGGAATGGGCTATGCGGGCGCGAAGGATCTGGAGACGCTTCGCGAAGAGTCCCAGCTGATCCGCATGACAGGAGCCGGCCTACGCGAAAGCCACCCGCACGATGTCCAAATTACAAAAGAAGCACCTAACTACTCGTTGTAATCCAATACTCAGCCTTTTCGCCCTTTATTGAGCGGAAAGGCTTTTTTTTCGTGAACCGGCAAGCGGGGCAGTCTGTTCTATGTTAAAATAAAGCGGTTGAAATAAGATTTCGGAGGGACCACATTGAATCACATGTTTAAGAGAACACTCGCGATCCTCCTGGTCGTACCTGTTCTTATGATGACCATATTTTCTGCGCCCGGCTCTGTTTCCGCGGCTGATGATTTGGGATTGCGCGTAGATGCTGCCATCCTGGTTGATGCCGACACAGGACAGATTCTATACGGAAAAAATGAGGATGCCACGCTCGGTATTGCCAGTATGTCGAAGATGATGACGGAATACCTGCTGTTTGAGGCGATCGAGGAAGGCCGGATCACCTGGGATCAGAAATACACCGTTTCTGACTATGCCTATACCATTTCCCAGGACAGGCGCCTGAGCAACGTCCCGCTCCGTAATGGCGAGACGTACACCATCCAGGAGCTGTATGAGGCACTTGCCATCTACTCGGCGAACGGGGCCACCATCGGCATTGCGGAAACATTGGCAGGATCGGAAACCGAGTTTATCAAGCTGATGGACGAAAAAGCCGAAGAACTTGGACTGAAAGACTACAAGTTCGTCAACTCGACGGGCCTGAACAACTCCTATTTGCAGGGCATGCAACCGAAAGGCACGGGAGAAAATGATGAAAACGTCATGCCGGCAAAATCGGTGGCGCTTCTCGCCTATCATCTCCTGAAGGACTATCCGGAAGTTCTGGAGACGACAAGCATTCCGAAGAAGGTATTCCGGGAAGGAACAGCGGATGCCACCCAGATGGATAACTGGAACTTCATGCTGCCGGGTCTCGTGTATGAGTACGAAGGTGTGGACGGCCTGAAAACCGGAACGACCGACCTTGCCGGCCATGCATTCACCGGAACGGCAAAGCGCGGTGAAACACGCCTGATTGCCGTGGTCATGAAGGCGGTGGACGAAGACGGCAACGGTTCATACAAAGCCCGTTTCGATGCGGCCCGCACGTTGTTCGATTACGGTTTCAATCAGTTCGTGAAAGAAGAAATCCTCCCTGCGGACCACAAGTTCAAGGGGAACGAAACCCTTCCCGTGAGCAAGGGGAAGGAAAAAGAAGTGAAGATCGGCCTCAAGGAGCCGGTCACGATGCTCGTGAAGACCTCCGACAAAGACAAGTATACGGCGGAATTCGCAGCGGATGAATCGAAGTTGAAGGACGGTAAGCTTGAGGCGCCTGTCAAGGAAGGCTCGGTCGTCGGGACGGCGAATATTGTCCATGCCGACGGGCAGCCGGTCTACGGCAATGTGGATGGGACCCCTGCCTCGTCCGATGTCGTTACAAAGGAATCCGTCGGGAAAGCGGGCTGGTTCTCCCTTACACTCCAGGCAATCGGCGACTTTTTCTCCGGAGTCTGGGGCAAAGCTACGGGATGGGTAAAGGGTCTTTTCTGATTCTCATCCCACACGAAAAGACGGAACGGCCGAATCAGGCTGTTCCGTCTTTTTTGATGTTCCAGGATTCCATGAGAAGGGAAATGGCTTCCGGGATATCGGTTTCAGGAATGCTTCCAAAGCCGAGGACAATTTCCGGAAGTCCCTCTCCTTCCGTTTTGGTGATGGAGTAGGCAGCAGCGGAATGGACACGGATGCCGGCATCAGCAGCCAGCCGGACGAGCTCTGAGCCGCTCCTCCGGCTTTTGACGGTGAGGCGGAGATGCATGCCTGCCTGGCTTTCCTCGTGGCTTACGGAGCCGGCAAACCGTCCCAGGGCGGTTGTGAGGGCCACGTACTTGCGCCTGTACACTTTCCTCATCCGGTTCAGGTGACGCGAAAAAGAGCCGTCTGCCATGAAGCCAGCAAGCATCTGTTGGTCAAGCCGCGGAACGGTTGAGGAATAAAGGGAAAACAGGTCGTCGTAGCGCTTCAGGAGCGGCTCCGGCAGCACCATGTAGGCAACCCGGAGAGACGGCATGAGTGATTTTGAGAATGTGCTGAGGTAAAGGACACGTCCGTGCCGGTCCATTCCTTGGAGTGCGGGCACCGGAATGCCGCCATAGCGGAATTCGCTGTCATAGTCATCTTCTATAATAATTCGGCCAGGCTTAGCAGCAGCCCAGCTGAACAGGCGGCTTCTGCGTTTTGCAGACAGGACCGCGCCTGTCGGGAATTGGTGGGCCGGTGTCACATAGACGGCATCCGCGGCGGAGTCCTCCAGAACTCCGACATCGATTCCCTGGCCGTCCACGGGGATGGGCACGGTCATCCGGTCGTTTTGGCGGAACAGATGGTGTGTCAGCGGATAGCCGGGGTTTTCTACGGCATACACCGTAAACGGGCCAAGCAGCCGGATGATGAGCGGCATCAGCTGTTCAGTCCCCGAACCGATGATGATTTGTTCGGGTGTGCAGCGCACCCCGCGCGAGTGGTTCAGGTATGTCGCAATTTCCCGCCGGAGCTCGGGATCACCGTGCGGGTGGCCGAGCAGAAGAAACTCAGCCGATGCGGGATCGATTAGGTTTTTGGCTTGCCGCCTCCACTCATCAAACGGGAATGCCCCGGTGTCGATGCGTCCCGGAGAAAAATCATAGCGGTATCCTGCTTTTTCAGGAGGATGGGGAGTGGGGGCTTTCTGATCTTCGGCGGGCTGGGCATACGCCAGTTCACCGACGTCCTGCACGTAGAAGCCGCTTCTCGGCTTGGACGTGATATACCCTTCCGCCAGAAGCTGCTCGTAAGCGAGCTCGACCGTCGTGTTGCTGACTCCGAGGTGTTCTGCGAATTTCCGCTTGGAAGGCAGCTTTGCGCCGACGGTTAGAGAACCATCTAAAATCATGCGCCGGATCCCTTCATAGATTTGTACATAGATTGGTCCGTCGCCATCCCTCCGGATCGGGACTATTAGCATCATTATCACCCTTTTGTTAAATCTGACCTTATTAAATCAGGCTTAACTGGATATTTTAATATGGTCAAACCCTATTATACTTGAACTGAATAGACAGAACATAACAATAAGGGGAGACGATCAAGCATGCAATTCCAATACGGCGGCGTCATCATGGACGTCATCAATGCAGAACAGGCAAAAGTGGCAGAAGCGGCAGGAGCGGTGGCGGTCATGGCACTGGAGCGTGTGCCGTCCGACATCCGTGCGGCAGGCGGTGTTGCCCGCATGGCAGACCCGCGCATTATCGAAGAAGTCAAAAACGCAGTATCCATTCCCGTCATGGCCAAGGCAAGAATCGGCCACATCTCAGAGGCGCGGGTTCTCGAGGCACTGGGTGTCGATTATATTGACGAAAGCGAAGTGCTGACGCCGGCTGATGAAGAGTTCCATCTTCTGAAAAGCAGCTTCAACGTACCGTTTGTCTGTGGTGCGCGCGATCTTGGGGAAGCCGCACGGCGTCTTGGGGAAGGGGCGCAGATGCTTCGGACTAAAGGAGAACCGGGTACGGGCAATATCGTCGAGGCAGTCCGCCACTTGAGAAAGGTGAATGCCCAAGTCAACCGGATCATCCATATGAACGATGATGAACTGATGGTGGAAGCCCGGGATCTTGGCGCGCCATATGACGTGCTTCTCGCCATCCGGGAGAACAAGCGGCTGCCGGTGACAAACTACGCCGCTGGCGGAGTTGCGACTCCTGCAGATGCGGCACTTATGATGGAACTTGGCGCTGACGGTGTCTTTGTCGGCTCCGGCATTTTCAAGTCGGATAACCCTCAGAAGTTTGCCGAGGCCATCGTACAAGCGACACGGAACTACAAGGACTATGCGCTGATCGGGGAACTGTCAAAAGACATCGGAACCCCTATGAAAGGGCTTGAAATCGCAGCGCTTGCAGCCGGCGAACGGATGAGCGCGCGCGGTATCTGAATAGGATGGCACGGCCGGAACAGGTTTTTCCGGCCGTGTTTTTTTATAGGGATTCTCACCCTCCCCCAGAGGACAGTGAGGGAGGAAAGAGGAGGAAAGGAGGATTATGAGTGAAAGTTTCCTTATTACATTTCCATTTATTTCATAAATGAAATAGCGCTGGTAATATGAGAGAAAAGAGTTTTAAAACCTATTCAAATTATTCTGAATAACCATTATGATAGATCTCTACCGTACATACGGAGGTATCCAGATAGAAGGGGAGTGAATTGATAGTGAACAAACGAAAACTTGCAGGAATCGGGGCGGCGGCTCTCATGGCGCTGTCACTCACAGTCGGATCGGCATCCGCAAACAGTCACGGCATCAGTATTTCGAAAAATGAAGATCTGAACGTTCCGAATCTCGTCTCCGGGGAACTGACCAAGCCATCAGCAAAGCCGGCGGCATCGATTGTCTACGAGTACCTGAAGAAGGAAAAAGGGCTGTTCGGCTACAGCGGGGAAGCCGCGTCATCATTTGAAGTCATGTCCGAGGAAAAGGACGAGCTCGGCTACACCCACGTCCGTCTTCAGCAAAAGCATATGGGGACGCCGGTCTTCGGTTCTGTATTGACTGCACACGTGGACAAAAACGGCGTGCTGACTGCCGTTTCGGGAACAGCAGTGCCCAATCTGGATAAAAAGTCGACACTTGCCGGCAAGAACAAGGTGACGAAGGCGGACGCCTTTAAAATCGGCAAGGAAGCGGCCGAGAAAAAGCTCGGCGACAAGGTGGACAAGTTTGAAAAAGAAGAGCATCCTAAACTGGTCATCTATGCGCTGGACGGACAGCCGCGCTATGCCTACCAGATGCGGTTTGAAGTGCTTGACCCGGCTCCGGGGAATTTCCTCGTCTTTGTCGATGCCAAGACGGGAGAGATCATCCGGAACCTGAATGAAATGCACGAAGCAAAAGGCGGCACAGGTTCGCTCAGCGGTACGGTCGTTACCGGCTCCGGCACGGGCGTTCTGGGAGACTCAAAGACATTCAAGACGTTCAGCACAGCGGACGGTTACTATTTGTATGATGCCACGCGCGGCAAAGGCGTCTATACGTATGACGGCCGGAACCAGACGCGAATCCCGGGAACCCTCTGGCTGGACGCCGACAACCGTTTTGGAGCTTCCTACGACCGGGCAGCCGTCGATGCCCATACGTATGCCGCATGGACATACGACTACTTCCGCAATGTCCATAACCGAAACAGCTATGACAATGCGGGTGCTGAACTCGTGTCGACTGTCCACTACGGGCGCAGCTACAATAACGCCGGATGGACAGGTTCCCAGATGATCTACGGTGACGGGGACGGCTACAACTTCCGGGCATTCTCGGGTTCGCTTGACGTGGTCGCACACGAGCTGACGCATGCCGTCACCGACTTTTCCGCAGACCTGATCTACCAGAACGAGTCGGGGGCGATCAACGAGTCGATGTCGGACATTTTCGGCACCCTCACCGAGTACCACTTCAACAACAACCCCGACTGGCTGATGGGCGAGGACATCTACACGCCGGGCACGCCGGGTGACGCACTCCGTTCAATGGCGGATCCGACACTTGCCGGAGACCCGGACCACTATTCCAAGCGCTACATCGGCACGCAGGATAACGGCGGCGTTCACATCAACTCCGGGATCGGCAACAAGATGGCCTATCTCCTTGCCAACGGCGGCACGCACTACGGCGTGAAGGTCAACGGCATCGGCAACACCAAAGTAGGCAAAATCATGTATCGCACGCTTACGCAATACCTGACGCCCACTTCAAACTACAGCCACTTCCGCGCATCGGCCATACGCGCGGCAACCGATCTGTACGGTGCATCCAGCGCGGAAGTCGCTGCCGTCAAGCAGGCATTCAGCGCGGTCGGGGTCTACTGAGTCCGGCTTGCCATTTCCCCCTTTTTATAGTACAGTGAGGATAATTTCACACTCAAGACGATGAGGGGAAGCAGTAGCGGAAAACGCCTTTTGCAGAGAGCCGGCGGATGGTGCGAGCCGGCAGGGGTATCCGTGAATCCGTCCCTGAGCAGCCGGGCTGAAACAGGCAGTAGGCCCGGCCGGCGCATGGACCGTTATTCCATTGAGCGGGCCGCGATCTGCGGCCAATCAGGGTGGCAACGCGGGTGGCTCTCGTCCCTTTTTATAAGGGACGGGGGCTTTTTATATGCCCGGATTCTCTCTCATCGCCGGAAAAAGACTGGATAGGAGGCGGCCAACATGCTGGATATCAAGTATGTAAGGGCACATTACGAGGAAGTCAAAGAGAAACTATCAAAGCGTGGGGAGGACCTGGCTGATTTCGAGCGCTTCGGCGAACTCGATACGAAGCGCCGCGGGCTGATCACGCAGGTAGAAGAGTTGAAGGCGGAACGGAACGAATCGTCCCAGAAAATCGCCGAGATGAAGCGCAATAAGGAAAACGCTGACGAGGCGATCAAGAAAACACGCGAGCTGGGCGACCGGATCAAGGAACTGGACGCAGAACTGAATTCGGTCGAGGAAGACCTGAACTATATCATGATGCGTGTGCCGAACATCCCGCACGAAAGCGTGCCGGTCGGAGAAAGCGAAGACGACAACGTCGAAGTCCGCAAGTGGGGCGAACTGCCTGAATTCGGATTCGAAGCGAAACCTCACTGGGAAGTCGGCACGGATCTCGGTATCCTCGACTTTGAGCGTGCAGCAAAGACGACGGGCAGCCGGTTCGTGTTCTACAAGGGGGCAGGGGCAAAGCTGGAGCGCGCCCTTGCCGCATTCATGCTAGACCTTCATACGGAAGAGCACGGCTATGAGGAGATGCTCACGCCTTACATGGTCAACCGGGCAAGCCTGACCGGCACCGGGCAACTGCCAAAGTTCGAGGAGGATGCATTCCTGATTGAGGAGGAGGACTACTTCCTCATCCCGACTGCCGAAGTTCCGGTGACGAATTTCCACCGTGACGAAATCCTGAGCGGGGCCGACCTGCCGCTTTCCTATGCCGCCTACAGCGCATGTTTCCGGTCTGAAGCGGGCTCTGCAGGCCGCGATACCCGCGGGCTCATCCGGATGCACCAGTTCAACAAGGTGGAGCTCGTCCACTTTGCCAAGCCGGAAGATTCCTATGAGACACTTGAGAAGCTGACGGGCCACGCGGAGAAGGTGCTGCAGCTTCTCGGACTGCCGTACCGTGTGCTGAAGATGTGCACCGCGGATCTTGGCTTCACCGCCGCGAAAAAGTACGATATCGAAGTGTGGATTCCGACACAGGGCGTCTACCGTGAAATCTCGTCCTGCTCGAACTTCGAGGACTTCCAGGCCCGCCGTGCGAATATCCGCTTCCGCCGTGAACAAGGCGCAAAACCGGAGTTCGTCCACACACTCAACGGCAGCGGTCTTGCCATCGGCCGCACCGTCGCCGCCATACTCGAGAACTACCAGCAGGAAGACGGTTCGGTGATCATTCCTGAAGCACTCCGTCCTTACATGGGCGGAAAAGAGAAAATCGAAGCCAAATAAACAGCAATCCCCGCAGCCTCTTAAAAGGCTGCGGGGATTTTTTGTCTGTTCTGCTCAGAAAAATAGCTAATATAAAGGTTGATTGAGGCTAATGTTAGGATGACATTGACCGGGAAACCGGATTTTGAGAGGGAATGGATTTTTTGGAGCCATCTGTTATTCACCTCTCCAATTCCTTTTCTCTTTTTACTTGCTTCTCGGCTTTCCGGCGTTCTCGGATGCCTCGGAAAAAGTCAGTGAGGAGGGCGCCGCATTCTTTGCCGAGCACCCCTTCGGTGACATCACATCTGTGATTAAAGCGCGGATCATCGAGCAGGCGATAGAGCGAGTCGACACAGCCGGCTTTCGGGTCGCGCGCGCCGTAGACCACCCGGGGGATGCGGGACTGCAAGATGGCGCCCGCGCACATCGGGCATGGCTCGAGGGTGACATAAAGCACAGTATCTTCAAGGCGCCAGCTGCCGGTTTTCCTGCATGCCTCGGTGATCGCCGCAAGTTCTGCGTGGGCGGTCGCTTCCTGGTCCTGCTCGCGCAGATTATGCGAGGCGGCAATCACTTCGCCATCCCGGACGATCACTGCGCCGATCGGAACCTCGCCGATCGCTTCGGCTTTTTTTGCTTCCAGAATGGCAAGTTCCATGAACCGAAGGTCCTGTCCAGACTCCTCGGCGCCATTCACTAACGGTTCGTTCCTGTCCATTCCGGAACCTCCTGAACAACTGAATTTCCCTTAGTGTATCACGCTTTTCCGTTTGGCTGCATATGATGGACCGGACTGCCCAAGGAGGGGAAACCAATGATACATGTTGTCAGTCAGGGGGATAGCCTTTATACAATCGCCAGGCAGTACGGCGTTCCGGCGGAGGACATCGCTGCAGCCAACGAACTTCCGGATCCCGATGTCCTCGTTGTCGGCCAGGCGCTGGTCATCCCGCAGACGCCGCCGGTAGATCGGCCGGAAATCACGGTGAACGGCTATGCAGAATGGTACACACAAACACCCCCGGCTTCTCTGATAGAAGAAATCCGGAAGCGGGAAGGGCTCCTAACCTATGTCATGCCGACAGGCTACGAGGTCCGGCGGAACGGCTCACTCATAAAGTTTAACTGGGGAGAAGTCGGAGAGGCGGCGGAAGCCGCTGGGGCAAAGACGGCGATCGTCGTCATGAACCTCGAGGAAGGCGCATTCAGCCGCGAAATTGCGGAAGCAATCTTTGCAAGCGAGGCCGCGCAGGACCGGCTGATCGGTGAAATCAATGCACTTGCCCGGGAAAAGGGTGCAAAAGACGTCCATATCGATTTTGAATACCTCGGGCGGGAAAACAGGGACGCGTACACGGCTTTTCTCCGGAAACTGAAGGACCGGCTGGATCCGGGCCTGACGCTTTCGGTCGCCCTTGCACCAAAGACGAGTGCTGACCAGCCGGGTGTCTGGTATGAAGGACATGACTACGCGGCGATCGGATCTATTGCAGATTTCGTTGTCATCATGACTTATGAATGGGGCTACAGCGGGGGCCCTCCGATGGCTGTGTCGCCGATCGGTCCTGTCCGGGATGTGCTGGAATTTGCGCTGACCGTCATCCCGGCAAAGAAAATCCTGATGGGACAGAATCTGTACGGGTACGATTGGACTCTGCCGTATAAGCCAGGGAACCCGCCGGCACAGGGCTTGAGCCCGCAGGCTGCCTTAGTGCGGGCCAGGGAACGAAATGCAGCCATCCAGTATGATGAAACATCGCAGGCCCCATTTTTCAATTACTGGCGGGATGGCAAGGAGCATGTCGTCTGGTTCGAGGATGCCCGCTCCATCAAAGCAAAATTCGACCTGATCAAGGAATTGGGCCTCAGGGGCATCTCCTATTGGCATCTGTCATTCCCGTTTCCGCAAAATTGGCGTCTGCTCGACGAAATGTTCCACGTGAAACAACTGTGAGCCGGCTTCCATCTTCTGACGGAGATGGCCCCGGTTTTTTTCGTATGCCCGCCTTACCGCCTATGATAAAATGAAGTGTCAATTCAAGAAAGGGAGGGAATCCGGATGCATGTTCCGTTTATCGCGGTCGAAGGTCCGATCGGTGTCGGCAAGACATCGCTCGCCGGCGAAATCGCGGAAACGCACCGATTCCGGCTGCTAAAGGAAATCGTGGATGAAAATCCATTCCTCAATAAATTTTATGAAGACATCGATGAATGGAGCTTCCAGACGGAGATGTTCTTCTTGTGCAACCGGTATAAACAGCTGAGCGACGTAAAAAAGGTGCTGGAAGAACGCAGGCCCGTGGTTGCGGATTACCATATTTTCAAGAACCTCATTTTTGCAGGAAGGACGCTGAAACCCGGCGAGTATGCGAAATACGAGCAGATCTACCGTATTCTGACGGCGGACATGCCGATGCCGAATATCATCGTCTACCTCCACGCGGGGCTGGACACACTGATGAAGCGTATTGCCATGCGCGGCAGGGAATTCGAGAAAAACATGGGCCCGGAATATATGAAGCAGCTTGCTGCGGATTATGAAGGGTTCATTGACCGGTTCGAGGCGGCACATCCGGAAATTCCGGTGCTGCGATTTAGTGGAGACCAGTATGACTTTGTCCATAATGCGGAAGACCGGAAGTACATATTGAATCAGATTGACCAGGTGATTGGAAAGGGAGTCGCAGAATGAACCTCAGAGAAAAATACAATATCCCGAAGCATGCCGTCATCACGGTGGCCGGGACGGTCGGCGTCGGAAAGTCGACGATGACACGCGCACTTGCGAATGCGCTGGATTTCCGGACCTCCTATGAGAAAGTGGATTCCAATCCCTATCTCGAACGGTTCTATAACGACTTCGAGAAATGGGCCTTCCATCTCCAGGTATATTTTCTCGCGGAGCGATTCAAGGAGCAGAAGCGGATGTTCGAATACGGCGGCGGGTTTGTCCAGGACCGGTCAATCTATGAGGACACCGGCATCTTCGCCCGTATGCACTACGAGAAGGGAACGATGGATCCTGTTGATTACGGCACGTATACTGAGCTGTTTGAAGCAATGGTCATGACGCCGTACTTTCCTCACCCGGACATGCTGATTTATCTGGAAGGATCCTTCGATCATATTCTCGAGCGGATCAAAGTGAGGGGACGCCCAATGGAACAGGCGACCCCGGTGTCCTATTGGGAGGAAATGTACGAGCGGTATACCCGATGGATTGACTCGTTCAGCGCCTGCCCGGTCCTCCGCCTCGATATCAAAGACTATGACCTTCTGAAGGATCCGGACGCGACCGAAGATATCGTGGAACGCATAGCCTTCTTTATGAAACAAGCCAACCTGTTGGAGAAATAACAGAAAGCACCGCCCATGCCGGTTATCCGGAAGGGCGGTGCTTTTTGCTGGCCGCTTCAAAAGGTATGGGCGTGCGCGGGGACGAAGAATTCGTTGTATACCGCACGGAGCGCCTTTTTCTCGTCTTCTTTTTTCACGCCGAAGACGATCGAGACTTCCGATGATCCCTGGTTGATCATTTCGATGTTCGTACCGGAGCCTGCAAGCGCCATAGCGGCACGTGCGGCAAGTCCCTTGGAATAACGCATGGTCTCGCCGACAAGCACAATCATCGAGTAGTCGGAGTTGATGTGGGCGTCATCCACTTTCAGTTCCTCAAAGCAACGTCGCAGGATGCGTTCTTCCTTTTCGGGCGTCAGGAATTTGTTCCGGATGATAACGGACATGTTGTCGATTCCGGTCGGGGTATGCTCAAAAGAAATTTGCTCCTCTTCCAGGATGCCGAGCAGGCGGCGGCCAAAGCCCATCTCCCGATTCATCAGATACTTGTCTACATACAACGTGCTGAATCCGCTGTCCGCCGCGATGCCGATGACCGGCTGGGTTTTGCACTCTCGTTCTTTCACGATCAGCGTCCCCGGGGCTGCAGGGTTGTTTGTGTTTTTGATGTTGACGGGCACGGAATGGGTAAATGCCGGCATCAGTGACTCATCATGCAGGACAGTGAATCCGTTGTATGCAAGTTCCCGCATTTCCCGGTAGGTCATTTTGCCGATCAATGCCGGATTGTTGACGACATTCGGGTTGGCAGCAAAAACGCCGTCCACGTCGGTGAAGTTCTCATACATATCCGCACCTGTCGAAGCCGCAAGAATCGCACCTGTGATATCGGAACCTCCGCGGCCGAATGTGCAGAGCACGCCGTCTTTCGTATAGCCGAAAAAGCCCGGGAAGACGATGACGCGGGATTCATCCTTGAGTTTCGAAAGCCGGGCATAGCATTCCGGGTCGGCCATGCCGTCTCCGGCAGGCCCCTCCACGATGAGGCCGGCTTCCATCGGCGACATGTAGACCGCTTCGATGCCGATCTGTGTCAGGTACGCTGCGACGAGCCGGGCGTTGTTATCCTCGCCCGCGGCCTTCATCAGATCCATGAATCGGCCAGCATGCGGCCGGTCCGCATTGAGCCTTGCCATCAGGTCTTCCTCGACCGTCGAGATGAAATCTCCGCCAAGGCCGAGTCCTTCCGCGATCAGACGGAAGCGGCCGACCACTTCGGCAAGAAGCGGTCCGGTGTCTTTATTGTCCAGAGCAGCGTCAGCCAGGCGGATCAGCATGTCGGTCACTTTGCGATCTTCCGGATAGCGCTTCCCGGGAGCCGAGACGACGACGATACGCCGGGTTCGGTCGGATGAGATGATGCCGGCTACTTTCATAATCTGCTCCGCCGACGCGACCGAAGTACCACCAAATTTGCAAACTTTCATCTCATCAGACCCCATCTCTTTGAATTTCATTTCATAACAGAATGAATTGTTTTAAAATATAGTATGCAGGGGTTGTTTCTGTCAACCTCCGGGACTATAATGTCCTTATGCAATGAACAGATGTTTTTTCATAGTGTACATTCAACCGGAGGTGGCGTCAACATGGAAACCAACAACAAATCTGCGAAGCGCTGGAAGGGTCTGATCGAGGAATACCGGGAGTGGCTGCCGGTTACGGAAGACACGCCTTCCCTCACCTTGCAGGAAGGGAACACGCCGCTGATCCGGCTGGATAATCTTTCCCGGGAATGGGACATCGACCTGTATGTGAAGACAGAGGGAGCCAATCCGACAGGCTCGTTCAAGGACCGCGGAATGGTCATGGCTGTTGCAAAAGCGAAGGAAGAGGGCAAATCGGCCCTGATCTGTGCGTCGACAGGCAATACGTCGGCTTCCGCCGCGGCGTACGGGGCTCGTGCAGGCATGCGTACGGTGGTTGTCATCCCGGAAGGCAAGATCGCACTTGGAAAATTGGCGCAGGCAAAGATGTACGGAGCGGAAATTCTTGAAATCGAAGGGAACTTTGACGAAGCGCTCCGCATGGTCCGGGAAACGGGCGGCGAGGACATCGCAGTCGTGAACTCGGTCAACCCGTATCGTCTGGAAGGCCAGAAAACAATCGCATTTGAGGCAATCGAGCAGCTTGGCAAGGTGCCGGATGTATTCGCGCTCCCGGTCGGCAATGCGGGGAACATCTCAGCCGCATGGAAAGGGTTCAAGGAATATGCCGAGAAGCGGGGCATGGACCGTCCGCAATTGCTCGGCGTCCAGGCAGCTGGCGCAGCACCGATCGTAAACGGATCGCCGGTCGAGCAGCCTGAAACAATTGCCACCGCCATCCGCATTGGGAACCCGGCCAGCTGGCAGCTCGCGGAGGCGGCGCTTGCGGAATCGAACGGCAACATTCTTGCCGTGACGGATGACGAGATTCTCGAAGCCTATAAGCTGATTGCATACCAAGAAGGGGTGTTTGCTGAGCCGGCATCGTGCGCGACAATCGCCGGAATCAAAAAGCAGCTGGAATCCGGAGGGCTGAAGCGGGGAGCGACGGTTGTAGGTGTCCTGACAGGCAATGGTCTGAAGGATCCGGACACTGCAATTTTGGCCAACGAGGACAGCAAGCCGATCACACAGGAAGAGTTCGAGACCTTCATCAGCGGCATCAAGGCGGAGGCACGCTGATGGGCCGGCCGACGCTCGCCATCCGGGTGCCGGCCACGACGGCTAACCTGGGGCCTGGATTTGACTGCGCGGCACTTGCGCTCACCCTTTACATGGAAGTGGAAGCGGAAAAAGCCGATGCATGGGAAGTGGTCTATGAAGGGGAAGAATATGCGGGTCTTGCCGGCGGGGAGGAAAACCTGATCGTCCGCACGATGCAGGAAACGGCCCGGAAGTGCGGGGCGGAGGCGCCGCCTTGCCGGCTTTCCGTTCATTCGGACATCCCGCTCGGCAAAGGGCTCGGTAGCAGTGCAACCGCTGTTGCCGCCGGAATAGAGGCGGCTGACCACCTGTACGGGCTCGGGCTGTCAGTGGAGGAAAAAGCGAGGATCGGCAGCGGCATTGAAGGCCATGCCGACAATGTCGTTGCGGCGATCATGGGGGGAGCGGTCTTTTCCCATTACATGGACGGTGAACTGGAAACGGTCCATATCCCGCATCCGCATGTCGGAGCGGTGATTCTCGTTCCGGACCGTCCGCTCGCGACGGAAGAATCGCGAGGCCTTCTCCCGGACACCCTCCGGCATGCAGACGCGGTATGCGGCAGCGCGGCAACCGGCGTGATGGCGGCGGCAATCGCCGTCGGTGACTGGAAGCGTGCCGGCCGCATGATGGAGCGGGACGTGTTCCATGAGCCGTACCGGACCCGACTGTTCCCTGATTTTGATCAGATCCGCCATTTTGCCAAGAAGGCCGGTGCATACGGTACGGCAGTAAGCGGAGCGGGCCCGTCGGTTCTCGTCCTGACGGAGCCTGATTCCGAAAGATCGATTGCACAGCGGCTTGCCGGTGAATTCCCGGCATACCGCCCGCTTGCGGTGAAAGCTTCATCCGCCGGTGCTGCAACGGTCACCGTGTAAAAACGAACGGAGGGCCCGGAATGCTGCTATACTTTTGATCATCCGCTCTTTTAACCGGAAATAAGAAGGGAGCGGAACAGATTGGAAATGGAATACAGGACAGATACGGATGGCATCACTGCCGGTATGCTGGAGGGCTTTTTCGCGGGATGGCCGGACCCGCCGTCGGAGGAGACCCACCTGAGGCTGCTCCGGAACAGCAGTCACAAGGTGGTGGCTGTTGACCGGAAAGCCGGCCGGGCCGTCGGGTTCATCACCGCAGTGAGTGATGGTGTCCTGTCGGCTTATATTCCGCTTTTGGAAGTGCTGCCCGAGTACCAGGGGATCGGCATCGGCCGGGAACTCGTGCGCAGGATGACCGGCGAATTAAACCATCTCTATATGATTGACGTCTGTTGTGATGATGACGTCGTGCCGTTTTATGAGCGGTTCGGCATGCACCGCACAAATGGGATGATTGTGCGGAACTATAGCAGGCAGTCAGGCAAAGTAATGGAATAGGAAAAAGGAGCAGGCCCTTGATCGGGACCTGCTCCTTTTAGGATTCCGCAGGAACGGTTTTCGTGCGGATTTTGAGTTTCTCGGTCGAGCGGGCAGGTCCGATGACACGGTCCGCCAGCCTGCGGCAGTTTTCATTGTCGAAGTACTGGAAATACTCTCCGGACTTCGGGTAATACGGATTCGTGTTGTCGCCGGCAGTGATGCGGTCGATCAGCCCGGTCACTTCCATCAGACTTTTCGCTTTGTAGCCGTATAGTTCACGATCAAGATCAAGATAAGTGCCGCGATGCTGTTCCATCTCTTCCTGGTCAAACATATAGAAGATGATCGGCTTGTTCTGATAAAGGAAATCCCATGACACGCTTGTGTAGTCGGTCAGGAGCATGTCCGCACGGATGACCTCTTCTTTAATGGATACTTCGTCAAACGAATAAAAACGGATCTGCTCCGATCCCGGGAACCCTTTGAAAAATCGTTCGAAGCGTTTCATGAAGGGGTGAAGCGCGACCTTCACATTCAGGCGCCGGTCACGGACCAGCCGGAGAAACGCCGGATCGTTCAGCAGTCCGGTCGTTCGCCTGAAGTACTCGCTTTCCATGAAAGAGGTGTCTGACAGGCCGAACAGCCACTCCCGCCAAGTCATCATGACAAGGAGGTTTTTCACTTCTGGTGCCGGGCTGTCCGGCTTGAGGCGGTCGAACCGGGCCATGCCGGTCGTGATCAATTTTTCTTCAGGCACCCCCCAGCCGTATTGTTTGATGCGCTTTTCATAAGGAGAGGCGCAGTTAAAGTAGTTGGTGCGCCTGAGTAGCGGCCTGTCTTCCGGGAGGATCAGGATTTTCTTGAACCCTTCGATTCCGTGGCTGATATGGGTGATGACGGTCTTTTTATTCAGATGGACATACCGGTCAATACCGGGCGCAATATCGTAGAGGAGGGAATGCCCGTGGAAGGTATAGGCAGCCCGGAAAAACAGTAGGTAATTTTGGAAGGTGCCAAGGGGAACGGCATTCGGAATACCTTCATTCCGGACATAATCGGTTGAAGGATCATACATCCAGTAAACGTCCAGGTCCGGACGTTCACGGATCAGATAGTCATGGAAAACCGAGGCGTTATCTTCATATTTTTCACCCAGATTCCCTCCGACCAAAACAATGTCCCGCTCCGGACGGGGCAGAATGGCCGCAAGGGCACGGGCTGCCGCCACCTTTGCCGCGACTTCTGCCGGCCGGTACCACTTCTCCTGTTTCAACCCCATAACATCACGCCTTTCTCTCTTTTTCTCTTAATATTATCTTAATATTACCCGGTTCTCTCCTTTTCTATTTACATTAACTTAACATTACCTAATTTAATTGAAATGTACCAGAAAATGTTTGGTGATCACTAAAGAAGGGTAAAGTTATCTACTACTCTGCGTTTTCAGAGGGGAGATAAGCAGGAAAGGGGTTGTCCAACTGGTTATGTGCAAAAAAGTATTATTTATTTCAGACCACGGAGATCCTTTGGCGAAACTGGGAGGAAAGCAGTCGGGCGGCCAGAACAACTATGTCCGCCAGCTTGCGGAGGCGCTTGCCAAACGCGGTTTGTGCGTCGATGTCGCCACGCACTGGAACGATCCGGATACACCGCAAATCGAGCGGTTCGGCGACGGCTGCCGGGTGATCCGGATTGCAGCGGGACGAAAAGCGTTTGTACCGAAGTCCGACATGCTGAACCTTCTCCCCGCCTTCTATAAAGAGATGAAAACCACCTTGGACCTGGGCGGCTATGACGTCGTCCATACCCACTACTGGCTTTCCGGCCTGCTTGGCCTCATGATCCGGAATGATTACGGCACACGGATCGTCCACACTTCCCATTCCCTCGGAATCGCCAAAGCCAAGGCGACCGGCACGGTGGAGGAGGAGAGGCTAAGGGCAGAAAAAGAAATCCTGGGGAGGGTGGACCGGGTCATTGCCACAACGCCGACCGAAAAAGACATCATTCTGGACTTTGCCGGGATGCGCTCAAGCGTGTCAGTGGTTTCGATAGGAGTCGACCGGTCATTTGAGCGCGCATTTACAGCTGCGGACAAAGGAGAATCCCCCCTGTTCGTCTATGCCGGCCGATTCGAGCAGACAAAAGGTATCCTGACACTTCTGCGCGCATTCCGGATTTTTCTCCGCCATGGAAAGGATGCGAGGCTGATTCTTGCCGGTGGCGCGGAGGAGGACATCGATCCGAAAAGCGGTCTGCCGCTGAAGGCTCGGCTCCGATCGGCAGTGGCCGGGATGGAAGATCGGGTGATTTTCCTCGGCCCGCTCAGCCAAGTTGAACTTGCGGATCTGTTCTGCCGCGCAACGGCTGTGATTGTTCCTTCCTATTATGAATCGTTCGGCATGGTGGCCGCGGAGGCCCAGGCTTGCGGGACGCCGGTGATCGCCTCCGAAGTCGGCGGGCTTCAGGACGTCGTGCAGGATGGCAGGACCGGCCTTCTCGTCTCAGCCAAAAACCCGGCGGAATTGTCACGGGGACTTAGGCGCATCGCCGGAGATCCCAAATTTGCCGAACGTCTTGGCAGGCAGGCGCTGAAGCGCGCAAGAAAAGTATTTAACTGGCCGGCGATTGCGGCTGATATCCATGAAATCTATGAGGTGTTGTACCGTGCAGAAGATCCGGTATTTGTTGGCGACTGATCTGGACGGCACGTTCGTCGGTGACGAGGCGGGCCTCCGCGAACTGCTTGATTACTATGATTCACTGCCGGAGCGTGTCGCGCTTGCCTATGTGACAGGGCGCCACCGGGTATCCGCAATGGACCTGATCCGCGGGGAGGGGCTTCCGGTTCCGGATATCCTCGTTACCGATGTCGGCACATCCGTCTTTGCCGGGCAGGCGCTTGCGGAAGACCTTGGGTGGAAGCACCGGATGTCGGAAAACTGGAATCCTCAGGCTGTGCTGCGGATTGCGGAGGGAATTCCCGGTATCCGTCTGCAGGATCTGCCGGACACTAGGCGGGTCTCTTTCGATGCTGACGGCGGGGAACCCGCTGAAAAACTGAGGAGTGCTCTTTCCGCGGAAAGCATCCCCCATACGTTCGTTTTCAGTTCCGGCCGCGATGTCGATATTCTGCCCGAGGGCGGCGGGAAGGGTGAAGCACTCCGCTACGTGATCGGCAAGTTCGCGGAAGAAAGGGCCCGTGTCCTGGTCGCCGGTGATTCCGGCAATGATCTGGACATGCTCATGCTCGGCTATCCGTCTGTGATCGTCTCCAACGCACGGCCGGAACTGTTGGAAGCAGAGGATCATGAAACCCTGTTCCGGGCTTCCCGCCCATGTGCGGGCGGAATCCTCGAAGCCTGGATGCACTTTCATGGGAACACGGCGGATATAAGCGGATGACTGATGGCCTTCCGGGAATTCAGGCAAGGGAACGGTATGCTTCGCTCATCAGGAAGCATCTCACCATTGGAGCCGATCTGGCCAAGGCCGGGGAATTGGACACCTTTCCCTCACCAAGCTGGGGGTCATCTGCATGATCGACAGGAACTTTGAGCTGGAAGTCGAAGTCTATGACCAGAAAGAGACAGCCGCCCTGCGAATGTCCGATAGGATCCCGGATGCAATTCTCCGGCAGTTCGTCCTGTAAGGTGGACCGGAAAAATGAAAAAGCCGCCGGCATCGGGTGCCGGCGGCTTCATTTGTAGGTTTGTTTAGGTTCTTTTAAATTTTCAATCATGCATTGGGAGAAAAAAATTGCTGCAGATGCAACGGATTTTTTCTATCTCAACTTTATGCGCGTGTTTGTGAAATGGCGGAGGAGGAGGGATTCGAACCCCCGCGCGGTGTTACCCGCCTCTCGGTTTTCAAGACCGACCCCTTCAGCCAGACTTGGGTACTCCTCCATGTCACGGGAATAATTTATCATGATGCGCCCCCCGGTGTCAACGGGGATGAAAGGTTTGGGTTGATTTTTTCCTTCGCAGGCCGTATAATAAATCTCGCCGTGCTAGGTGGGAAGGTAGCGGTGTCCTGTAACCCGCAATCCGCTCCAGCGGGACTGAATTCCTTTCCGAGGCCGTTTGTCATGCAAGGCCTGCCTTCTGCACGTAGTGAAGACGTTTGGGTCCTGCGCAATGGGGCCCCACGAACCATGTCAGGTCCGGAAGGAAGCAGCATTAAGTGGGTACCCCCATGTGCCGCGGGGCAGCCTAAACCGAGCCAACGACAGGAGTAACGCTTGTGTGCATCGGTCGAAGAAAGGTGCACGGCATTTTCATAGACATGTAATCGGCCCGTCCGGATGAGGACGGGCCTTTTGTGTGCCCTGAACCCCTCCTGCCTGCAGGAAGGAAAACTCCGCGCCGCAGCCGGAAGAAGATAGGCGCGCGAGGGGCACCTGTATGGTATAATCAACATATGAAATTGTGTCCGGGAAGGAGGGGAGTTGCACATGTACCAGGCGTTCTACAGGGCCTACAGGCCGCAGACATTCGGAGAGATGAGCGGACAGCAGCACGTCAGGCGGACGCTGCAGAATGCCCTCCTCCAGGACAAGACGACCCACGCCTACCTGTTTTCGGGACCCCGCGGAACCGGGAAGACCAGTACGGCGAAAATCTTTGCAAAGGCGTTGAACTGCGTACAGGCGCCGACGGACGAACCGTGCAATGAATGCGACTCCTGCCGCGGGATCACAGACGGTTCGGACACGGATGTCATCGAGTTCGATGCCGCCTCCAACTCCCGCGTCGAAGAGATCAGGGAGATTATAGAGAAAGTCCGTTTCGCCCCATCAAACTCAAGGTTTAAAGTGTATATTATCGACGAGGTGCACATGCTCTCGAACAGTGCATTTAACGCCCTCCTTAAAACGCTGGAGGAGCCGCCGGCACACGTCGTCTTCATTTTGGCGACGACCGAGCCGCACAAGCTTCCTCCGACCATCATTTCGCGGTGCCAGCGCTTTGACTTCAAGCCTCTGTCGCGCACGGACCTGAAGGATCGGATGGAACAGGTGCTGGAGGACAGCGGCATCCGGTACGAGGAGCCGGCGCTGAAGGTCATCGCCCAGGCTGCCGCGGGCGGCATGCGTGACGCGCTCAGTATGCTCGATCAGGCCGTGTCGTTCGGCGGCGAAGATGTCACCGCGGACGATGCGGTCATGGTCACCGGGTCGGTCGGCGAGGAACTGTTCAAGAAAATTGCCGAGGCCCTTTCCGGCAAGGACGCCGCGGGTGCGCTATCACTATTGGAGCGGCTCGTTTCCGAAGGGAAAGATGTGGTGCGGCTTACGGAAGACCTCATCACATTCTTCCGGGACCTTCTGGTCATGAAGGCGGCTCCGGGAATGCCGGATCTTCTCGAAATCATTTCGGATCCGGACGGGTTCATGCCGCTTTCGGAGTCGCTGCCGGAAGGCCGGCTGTATGCGTTTATCAGCATCCTGTCCGAAACCCAGCAGGAGATGCGCTTCTCGAACCATGCGAAAGTATACCTTGAAGCAGCTTTCCTCCGGATGATCCAGGCGGACGGGACACCCGTATCCGCCGCTGCGCCCGTTTCCGCAGGAAGCGGGGAAGGAGTGGAGGATCTGCAGCGCCAGGTCAGCCGTCTCGAGCAGATGGTATCTGATCTGACGCGCCGGATTCAACAGGGTGTTCCGCCAGCCGCCGAAGGTCCGGTCCCGGAAAGGCGGCGCCCTGCACCAAAGTCGAAAAACGGTTTCCAGGTGCAGGAAGGCCGTATCCGCGATGTTCTGGCAAATGCCACAAAAGAGGATATCCGGTCGATCAAGTCAAACTGGGCCTCAATTCTGAATGATATGCAGAAATCTCAGGCTGCCCTTCTGAATGATGCCGAGCCGGTAGCGGCGTCGGACAAGGCGTTTGTGTTAAAATTCAAATACGCCATCCATTGCGGCATGGCCGCAAGCAATCCTGAGTTTTTGGCGTCGCTTTCCCAAGGGCTGTCCGCCCGGGCCGGCAGCGCCTATGATCCTGTGTTTGTTCCGGAAGAAGACTGGCTCAGGATCCGTGAATCGTTTATCCGCGAAAACGGACTCCAGAAGCCGTCCTCCGGAGAAAGCAAAGCGGGACCGCTTCACCCGGACGAGGAAGCTGCCCAAGAGGCGCTCTCGTTCCTGGAGGAGGCGGGGGCTCCGGTGCAGGATCCGCTGGTCGGGGAAGCCGAAAAACTGTTCGGCAAAGAAGCTGTCAATGTATATGATGACTGACCAATACTTAATGATTGAGGAGGAAAACAGATGCGTGGCATGGGCAATATGCAAGGCATGATGAAACAGATGCAAAAGATGCAGAAACAGATGGCGGAAGCACAGGAAGAACTCGGCGAAAAGCGCCTTGAGGGCACAGCCGGCGGCGGCATGGTCAAAGTGGTCGTTTCCGGCCATAAGGAAGTGCTGGAAGTGGCGGTCGATCCGTCTGTTGCAGATCCGGAAGACGTGGAGATGCTGCAGGACCTGATTGTCATCGCGACCAACGATGCACTGAAACAGGCCGATGAACTGACCAACTCGACAATGGGCCAGTTCACGAAGGGCCTCAATCTCCCGGGGATGTTCTGAGATTTCCGTCGAGCGGACGGGCCGGCACGCGATAAGCGGCGGCCCGTCTCTTATATTTCATGAGAGGATGGAACCGGAATGCATTATCCTGAACCGATTTCCAAGCTGATCGACAGCTTTATGAAGCTACCGGGGATCGGGCCCAAGACGGCCGCCCGGCTCGCTTTTCATGTATTGGATATGAAAGAAGACACGGTGCTCGAGTTTTCAAAGGCGCTTGTCGATGCGAAGCGCGATCTGACGTTCTGTTCCGTCTGCGGGCATATCACGGACACGGATCCGTGCCGGATCTGTAAAGATGAATCCCGAAACCGTTCGATGCTCTGTGTGGTCCAGGAGCCGAAGGATGTCATTGCCATGGAGAAGATGCGCGACTTCAACGGCCTGTACCACGTCCTCCACGGTGCGATTTCTCCGATGGACGGCGTCGGGCCGGAAGACATCAATATTCCGGACTTGCTGAAGCGCCTCCAGGATGACACCATTCAGGAAGTGATTCTTGCGACCAACCCGACGATTGAAGGGGAAGCGACGGCCATGTACATTTCCCGGCTGATCAAGCCGTCCGGCATCCGGACGACTCGGATTGCACACGGGCTTCCCGTCGGCGGCGATCTCGAATACGCGGATGAAGTTACGCTGTCCAAGGCGCTTGAGGGCCGCAGGGAACTCTGACATCAAGGAAAGAAGGAGTGGCTCCCGATGTTCGGCCGGAGAAATAAACTGAAGCGCGAGTATGATGAACGCCTGATCCGGCTTCTCAAAGAAACGCATGAGGAATGGATGCAGGCAAAGGAGATTGAGCGCCAGGCTTCGCGCTTTGATGAGGAAGGTCTTGCCCGTACGCAGCGGCTGATGGCAGAAGCCCGGCATTTCTATCTATATAAAGAGGCGAGAAGGAGGAACATCTCCCTCAAGAAATAACGGCCGGCGTCTGCCGCCGTTATTTTTTTGAATAGAAAGCGTCCTGGCGGCATACAGTGGATACGGAGTGAAAAACGGAAAAAGGATGCGATCGGTTTGAAACTCGCCATCGGCATTGCGGCCGGACTGTTCCTCCTCCTCGTCCTGGTCCGCAACAAGCGGATCCTTTACACAGCCGCAGAAAAACTGTCTGTTTTCTGGTTCCGGCTTGCTGCAGCTTTCCTGGTCCTGTTTCTTTTGAACGTCGGACTGGGGCTCCTTGGTTTTTTTGTGCCGGTGAATCTGATGTCGGGACTCATGATCGCCATATTGGGCGTTCCCGGCGTTGCGTCGGTCTGCGCGCTCTCCGTCCTTTTATAGGAGGAAGAGCGAAATTGCAGACCGGCGCTTGACTTTTATCCGCAACCGACGTATATTAGGGAGGTCGCTTTTTTCGGGGGACAAATGAAAATTGAAAGTTGATTATTTCTTGTTGACACCCGAAAATAGACGTGTTATTATAATTAAGCTGTCGCAAAGAGATGCACCGCGGCGAGCACGATGAACCTTGAAAACTGAACAGCAAAACGCTGATGAAATGAGTTCCCGATCCCCGACGCCGTCGGGCGAGAACGGAACAAATGATATCGGACATATCACTTGATATGCCAGCTTTAAAGTATGAGCTTACTCATACTCTCTTATGGAGAGTTTGATCCTGGCTCAGGACGAACGCTGGCGGCGTGCCTAATACATGCAAGTCGAGCGGATGACGGGGAGCTTGCTCCCCTGATTCAGCGGCGGACGGGTGAGTAACACGTGGGCAACCTGCCTGTAAGATCGGGATAACTCCGGGAAACCGGGGCTAATACCGGATGGTTCCTTCCTCCGCATGGAGGAAGG
>NZ_FNAR01000011.1 GCF_900101985.1 Bhargavaea beijingensis | reverse complement strand
AATATTGGATAGGAGCGGACTTAAGGGTCCGCCTAGAGGTGCTCCCTCCGTGACTGGCCTGACAAGGCCGTCCTCGAGGACACCTGAATTCAGAAAGCTTCTAATCAGATTTAAAAGCCGCTTATCCTGAACGCGCTTTGCGAGAGTCGACGGTTTAACCCGGCCGAAGAACTTCTCCAAGTCAATGTCCACCACCCAACGCTAGCCTTCCCGGATATAGTTTTGGGCTTTCCGGACCGCGTCGTGTGCGCTTCTGCCCTGGCGGAACCCATAACTGTGTTCTGAGAAGTTACCGGGTTGCCCGGCGTATCCGTAGGCCTCCCCGGGTAAGAGCGCAGTCTTTCCCTCCACCTATCCGCTCCATTTACTGCATATGGCCTTCGGCAGAAAGGGCTTTGCTTTGGTTGGCAAGCTCATCCAACCATACATAGCCTTATATGGAGTTCGTGTTCCTCAGACCGGAGGTTTGCCGCCCGCTTTCTTCAGATTCCGCCTCGCGGCGGACACCCTTGCGTTAGGCTAACTGCTACTTCTGCCTTCACAGTTCGGGACTTGCACCCTATAGACTGCGCCCATGCCGGGCGCACCAACAAAACCCGGCCGGGCGTCTGCCCATGCCGGGTTCTTTGTTATTGGCCGCCACTCATGGCGCCGCCGTTGCCGTTGCGATCGAGGTCATCTTCCATGATCTCTTTCCGCTCATTGACGTCCGTTCCGCCTCCGTCATCGTTGCCGAACTCGCCGAAACCGGGACCCGTGCCGTCAGGATCGACCGGACCATTCGTGCCTTCTCCGCCCATTCCGTTGCCGTCGCCGTTCCTATTGCCATTACCGTCGAACATCTCATCATTGCCGTCCCTGATGTCCTCCATCGGTGTCTCGTTGTCCGCCGGTAGTGCATCCTCATTCCCGGTGCATCCCGCAAGCATGACAGCGGTGGCAAACAGTGCCGGTGCCGCTTTTTTCAGCATGTAAAATCCTCCCCTCCGGCTGTTGTGCGAGGTTTCCGCAAGGCCGTCCGGACGGCCGCTCTGCCTCGGTTATCACGCAGGCCTGCGCGATGCCATTAGCTTGGCCGTTTGGGGAGGATCAATGATAAAATTCCCGTTTCCTATTTCAGCCTGTGCTTCCCGTATGAAGCGGACTTGCCTGCACATGCTAAGTGTGGATCAGGCTTCGGATTCCTCCGCTTTCGGGCCGATGGCGAACAGGATATCCGCTTCGCAGGCGATTTCTCCGTCTACTCGTGCAATGGCGTGTCCCTTGCCCATCGCACCCCGGAGGCGCGTAAGCTCAACTTCCAGGTCCAGCCGGTCACCCGGTTTTACCTGGCGCTTGAAACGGCAGTTATCGATTCCGGCGAAAAATGCCAGCCTGCCGGTATTCTCCTCTATCGAAAGCACAGCGGTCGCGCCGACCTGTGCAAGCGCCTCGACGATGAGAACACCCGGCATGACCGGATAACCGGGAAAATGCCCGTTAAAGAAATCTTCATTGATGGTCACATTTTTGTAGCCGGCTGCCCGCTTGCCTTCTTCCAGTTCCGTAATACGGTCGACCAGAAGAAACGGATAGCGGTGCGGCAAAATGGCCTGGATCTGTTCTGTCGTCAACATACAAGTGCTCCTCCTTCAATATGGCCCGCCTGGCGGCGTTCATACGTCATACGTCACCATTGATCATTTTCAAGATATGCTGCCACGTTTCCGGCTTCAGCGCATCAGACGCCTTGCCGTCTCCGAGTACACCATAGCCAAACATGACACCCAGCATAGCTGCAATTAAAACGCCGAGCAAGAACAGCAGAATGCGCAGCCAAATCGGAATCAGCCTGATCTGGACCCAGCGGCCCACTTCCTGATTCCCGTCGTGATCAGCTTTGTTTGCCACCGGCTTTTTTCTGTTTGCGGTTCGTGCCTTCTCCCGCTCAGCGGTCCGGTTCGTCGCTTTGAACACCTTGCCGCCCGGATGTTCCGCGTCCTGGGCGGCTTTCTGACGCCCGGCAGTGCGGTTGGTCGCGTCGGACGCACCGTTGGAACGGCCGGTTTTCCGGCTTTCTTGACGCTTGCCGGTATTCTTTTCTAGCTTTTCTTTTCCAGTCATTGCAATCTCCCTAACCCATGCACTGATTTAGCCCTTGACGAATACCGGCCGCTGGCGGTCCAGCATGATGCCCGTCCCTGTCACGACACAACCCAGCGGATCATCTGCCAGATAGACCGGCACTTTCACCTGCTCGGACAGGAGACCATCGATCCCATCGAGAAGCGCACCTCCGCCTGTCAGGATGATCCCGCGGTCAATAATGTCCGCCGACAACTCCGGAGGCGTCTTTTCCAGCACGTTCTTTGCGCCCTGTACAATTACCATAACCGATTCCCGGATTGCCCCCGCAATTTTATCCGAATCCACTGTCACGGCACGCGGAAGGCCGCTGACGAGGTCGCGTCCGCGGATGTCGATCGTTTTCTTTTCCGAACCGGGCAGCGCCGTCCCGATCTCTTTTTTGATCTGTTCCGCTGTCGGTTGTCCGATCAGCAACTGCTCATGCTTTTTGATGTACTGCAGAATGTCTGCGTCGAACGTGTTGCCGCCGACTTTTACGGACTGGCTCGTCACAATTCCGCCCATCGAAAGCACTGCGATATCCGTCGTCCCGCCTCCGATGTCAATGATCATGTTGCCGCTCGGCTGGAAGATGTCCATCCCGGCCCCGATCGCCGCCACCTTCGGTTCTTCTTCTATGTATACTCGACGTGCGCCCGCTTTGAGCGCTGCATCCTGAATTGCTTTCTGCTCGACCGCGGTCACCTGGACCGGGCAGCAGATCAGGATTCTCGGCTTTCGGAGAAAGCCCTTCACACCAAGACGATCGATAAACTTTGTCAGCATGGCTTCGGTCATGTCAAAATCGGCGATGACGCCGTCTTTTAGAGGACGGATGGTCCGGATGGTCCCCGGCGCACGTCCGAGCATCCGATACGCCTCGTCACCGACTGCCAGCACTTGTTTTGTTTTCAGGTCGACCGCCACGACCGACGGCTCGTTCAGCACGACGCCGCTGCCCTTCACGTGGATCAGCGTGTTGGATGTGCCGAGATCGATTCCGATATCCCTGTAGAACATATCCGCGCTCCTTCCGTCCCACTCCCGTACATTTTTATGTCTTGTCCCATTTTATCATAGCGGCCGGACAATGAACATACAGGATTAAGCTCTCCAGGCCCATGAAAAAAGCGCCCCGGCGGTCCGGCAGAATGCCGGACGCGGACCGCTTTCTCAGGATTTCGGGGCCGCCGGTTCCTTGCACCCTTCCGATCCGGTTCGGGAGCGGCGCCACTTGTCGCGCGTCGCCTCCCCACCGCGCAAGTGCCGGATCGCCTTGTGATAGGCGAGCACCTCCGCGACTTCACGTGCCAGTTCCCCATCCACGTTCGGGAGCCGCTCCGTCAGATCCTTATGGACGGTGCTTTTGGAATATCCCGTCGATCGGGCAAGCGCCCGGACGGTCGCCCTCGTCTCCAGCAGCAATTCCCCCAACTTCAGGCATCGGCGCCGGATATGTTCGTGCACGTTCTCTTCCTTTCCTCATGTAGGAACGCTTTTCACAACATATGCCGCAGCAAACGGATTCAGACCGGATCAGGGAAAATCGGCAGTGGGAAGAAAGGCGGAGACGACTCTGTTCAGACGGGTTGTCTGTCCGGGGAGCCCGGCAGCAGGAATTGCAGCAATGTCAATGCCCCAGCGGGCGTGACAACGTTTCAATCGGGTATAGCAACGTTCCAACCGCCGCCGCTTCTCCATACGCCGCCGCTTCTCCATAATGCGAAAAGCCGGACAGTCCGACTCTCGGTCGGCTGTCCGGCTCCAATCAGAAGGCCAGGTAATTTCCAGGGTTGACGGCGGCGCCGTCTTTCTTCACTTCGAACAACAGGTGATTGCCTGCAGTCGGATTCCACTCATTGGCGGCAGTCGTGGCAATTGTCTCGCCTTGTGCCACCTGATCGCCCTTTTCCACCTGGATGCCTGTCACCGAACCATAAGTGGTTTCCAGTCCGTCAGCGTGCTTGATGGTGACCTTGTTGCCCATGAATTCATCGACCACCACGTCTTCCACCGTTCCGCTCAGCGCAGCCTTTACTTCAAAGGGCTCGTCATTGTTCGAAAGTGTCACGCCGCTGTTTGTCACGTATGTCTGACCAAAGACGAGGAGGGCTTTCTCGCGCTGCTCTGAATCTGCTTCCATGTCATAGTATTCCTGGATAACGGATACACCATCGAGAAGCGCTTCATCAAACGGGAACTTCATGCTTTCGTTAGATGCATTGGTCTCCACGGTGACGTCACCGCCCCCTGCCGGATTGCCCGACTGGGATACTTCTACATTTTCATCTGCATCATTCGTTACTGCCTGGTAGGTCCAGACCATCCCTACGAATAAGACCGCGAATCCTGAATAGATGGCAGGCCACAACCAACTTTTGCGATTCTTGTTCTTCTGAGAAGGATTATTCGGTTTCTCTTCTCTCATTATCATCACCTCAACCGCATTGTTGGCAGGTTAAGGGGATTTTAAACACTCCGGAGCATCCGCTTCCAATTTTTTTATTGTCGTTCCCTCATAATAGTGGAATAAAATCTTTTCTGCGGGCCATCCTTCGCGCGCGAAGGCCTCAGCACCATACTGGCTCATGCCGACGCCGTGGCCATAGCCTTTCGTGAATACATGCACAATCTTTTTGGCAGGATCATAGGCAATGTCAAAGTCCGTAGAAGGCAAGCTGAGCTTGTCCCGCACTTCGCGTCCTTCCATTGTAAATCCGTTTGCTTCCGCCTGCTGGACGCGTCCTGTTTCATTGCGTTTAAGGCGGAGCGTCCCGAACATGGCAGCGTTCCAGTCGCCTCCGAGTTTTTTATTCCATTGGCTGAGCGTGAATGTCTCGGAGTCCTCGAATCTCGGAGACACTTCCGCATCCTCGGGGCTTTCTACGCTGCGCAAGTACGGGATATCCGTACCCCCATAGTTTTTTGCAGTTTCTGTTTTTCCGTTGCTGGTGGAGTGGAACATGGCGGAAATGAGCTTCCCTTCATGAATCAGCACTTTGCCTTCCGTCTCGGTCACCGCTTCCCTCACTTTCCGCTCGTTTTCCGGATAGGCCTTGTCCCACTCCTTTTTCCTCAACCCCTCAGGCTTGTACACCTGATGGGCGGTGTCCTTTCGGATTGTTTCCTTGCCGCCGGACGTGACACGGAGTGCGTACGTGCGTGCGGCGATCGCCTGTGCCTTCAGCGCTTCCTTGCTGAAATCGGCCGGCATCTCGCCCGCGACGACTCCGATCACATACTCTTCGAGCGGAACCGGCACGGGTTCCCCTTCCACGGTCAGGAAAACCTCGCACGGCGCTTCTTCTTCAGGAGCTTTGGCTGCGCCAGTCGCAGTTGCAGCAGGCGGCTTATCCCCTGCCATGCCTTCGGTTTTCTTCAGCAGGATCGGCATGCAAAACAAAATGATGATCAGTCCAAGTGCCATCAACTTTTTCATATCCGATTCTATGTGCCGGAAAGAAGAGATATGAAAAAGCGGAACGGCTCACGGCCGCTCCGCCTTTCATATCGATAAGTAAATGATTGCATAGGAATGACGCTGTATGGCAGCCGGCTGGGCCGTCTATATGGTCAGCAGGAGGGCCGGCAAGCCCTCCCGGCTGGATTACACCAGTTCCTTTTGCTTTTCGTCTGCTGTTTCGTCGTCGTTCACCCGCGTAATGTCTGCCCCCAGCCGCGCAAGCTTCCCATGGAAGTCAACATAGCCGCGGTCAAGGTGAATCAGTTCCGTCACGCGTGTAATGCCTTCCGCTGCCAGCCCTGCCAGAATCAGTGCAGCCGCGGCGCGCAGGTCAGTGGCCGCCACTTCGGCGCCCTGCAGGCTGGACGGGCCGTTCATGATGACGGAGCGTCCTTCGATTTTCACATTTGCATTCATGCGGCGGAATTCTTCGACATGCATGAAACGGTTTTCGAATACGGTCTCTGTAAGAACCCCGGTTCCTTCTGCCGTCAGCATGAGTGCCATCACCTGGGACTGCATGTCTGTTGGGAATCCTGGATACGGCATCGTCTTGATATCAACCGAACGGAGCGGCTTTTCAGCGCTGATGCGCAGTCCAGCATCGGTATCTTCAATGTCGATGTTCATTTCCTTGAGCTTTGCAATCAGTGCAGCATTATGTTCCGGAACTGCATTTTCAATGATGACATCACCTTTTGTGATTGCCGCAGCAACCATGAATGTACCGGTTTCGATTCGGTCCGGGATGATGTGATGGGTTGCTGCATGCAGCGACTTGACGCCTTCGATTCGGATAGTGTCCGTACCGGCACCGACGATGCGGCCGCCCATTTCATTGATGTAGTTTGCCAAATCGACAATTTCCGGCTCTTTCGCCGCGTTCTCAAGAATCGTCGTTCCTTCTGCCAATGCAGCCGCGGACATGATGTTCTCCGTCGCACCGACACTCGGGAAGTCCAGATAAATGCGGGCGCCCTTCAGGCGGCCATCCACTTTCGCTTCAACATACCCGTTTCCGCTCTTGATCTGGGCACCCATCGCCTCAAAGCCCTTCAGATGCTGTTCGATCGGACGGGAGCCGATTGCGCAGCCGCCCGGCTGTGCGACGCGCGCGAAACCGTTACGTGCAAGCAACGGGCCCATGACGAGGATGGATGCCCGCATCTTGCGGACGTATTCGAATTGCGCCTCGCTGGACAGCGGGGCGGATGCATCGATCCGTACTTCATTACGCTCCGCATCAAAGTCGACCGTCGCGTTAAGGCTCCTCAATACCTCGTTGATGGTGTATACATCCGACAGAATCGGGACATCCTTGATGATGTTCGTCCCTTCGGTTGAAAGAAGTGCGGCGGCAAGAACCGGCAGAACCGCATTCTTCGCCCCTTCGACACGAACCGACCCTTTTAGCGGCCGACCACCCTTAACAATAATTTTTTCCAATATAAGTCCCTCCGGCTTCTCTCTCGTATCCATATGATCCATAATCTGATTTTTCTTGTTTTATCGACAACAGCGGACCGCAATGATGACCTGCAAATTGGCGCTCTGCGTGTCCTCTTTTTAAAATCACAAACCATTAACAGTTTACAATGCTTCCAGCGCCGTTTCAAGATTTGAGCTGGACAACTGGCCCTGTTTATCCCTAATTGTGAACACATTCACCATACTATACGTCGATTCTTCTGTTTTTGTGTCGGTAAGCGCCCACCGGCCGGTACGGGTCTTCTTACCTAGTTTGTTCATTCCCTATGAAGTTTGTGTCAAACAGCTTTTCACCTTTTTTATGATCTGTCCCCCATGGACCGAGGCAGGAACAGGAAATACGGCTGCTCCGCACGCCCGTCCATGAAGGACAGCACTCAGCCGAATAGGCCGGGTAGCTGCCTTGACCAATAGGATATGTCCAGGAAGAAATTCGATACAGCCGAGCCGATGGCGATACTTAGCAAAATATACAGGAGCTGTGCCTGGAACACCTTGTTTTTCCGGATCCAGCTTTCTGGCATGATCGCCTGCAGCGCGTAAAACGCGATGGCGATAAAGAAAATATGGGAGAACAGTCCCGTTACGGACTGGAAAGCAAAATATTGGTCCATCTCTTCTTTCCGCCTTTCTGTATAGTCTTTTTCCGGAGTCCTTGTCATGTCCTTCATGGTCGATCATTCTTTTTAAAAAAGAAAAGAAAGCGGGCAGATCACTCTGCCCGCTCTTCTTCTTGGTGATGATATCGTTAGATTTTGCCTTTCGCGACGTCCAAACGGTTCATCGCGCGTCTGAGTGCCAATTCTGCACGTTTGGCATCCAGGTCCCCCTGCTTTTGCTGAAGACGTTCCTCGGCACGCTTTTTCGCCTCGATGGCACGGGCAGTGTCGATGTCTTCCGCCAGCTCGGCGGACTGGGCGAGGATCGTGACCTGATCCGGACGAACTTCCAGGAATCCGCCGCTGACTGCGACCCGTTCGGTGGACGAGCCTTTGTTCAGGCGGACCGCACCGATTTCAAGCGGCGCGACCATCGGAATGTGGCCGGGAAGGATTCCCAGCTCACCAGTCGTGGTGACTGCGATGACCATGTTCGCATCCGAATCATATACCGGACCGTCGGGAGTGACGATATTCACTTTGATTGTGCTCATGCTTTTCCCTCCTGGTCAGGATAATCAGACTTCTACGCCCATTTCCTTCGCTTTCTCGATAACTTCCTCGATGCGGCCGACGAGTCGGAATGCATCTTCCGGAAGATGGTCGTAGCGGCCTTCGAGGATTTCCTTGAAGCCTTTGACCGTTTCCGCTACCGGAACATACGAACCTTTTTGGCCCGTGAACTGCTCGGCAACGTGGAAGTTCTGGGAAAGGAAGAACTGGATACGGCGCGCGCGGTCGACGACAAGCTTGTCTTCATCGCCGAGCTCGTCCATACCGAGGATGGCGATAATGTCCTGAAGCTCGCGGTAACGCTGGAGCGTCTGCTGGACCTGGGTCGCAACCTCATAGTGCTCTTCACCGACAATTTCAGGGGAAAGCGCACGGGAAGAGGATGCCAGCGGATCAACCGCAGGGTAGATCCCCATCTCCGAAAGCTTACGCTCAAGGTTTGTCGTTGCGTCGAGGTGAGCGAATGTCGTCGCAGGAGCCGGGTCAGTGTAGTCATCGGCAGGGACATAAATCGCCTGGATCGATGTGACGGACCCTTTATTCGTGGATGTAATCCGCTCCTGCAGTTTGCCCATCTCGGTTGCCAGTGTCGGCTGGTAACCAACCGCAGAAGGCATGCGGCCGAGAAGGGCCGATACTTCGGAACCGGCCTGTGTAAACCGGAAGATGTTGTCGATGAAGAGAAGAACGTCCGCGCCTTTTTCATCACGGAAGTATTCAGCCATCGTCAGACCCGTCAGAGCAACACGCATACGTGCGCCTGGTGGCTCGTTCATCTGGCCGAAGACCATTGCCGTCTTCTTGATAACGCCGGAGTCGGACATCTCGAAGTAGAGGTCGTTTCCTTCACGGGTACGTTCACCGACACCCGCAAATACGGAAATACCGCCGTGCTCCTGTGCGATGTTGTTGATGAGTTCCTGGATCAGGACTGTCTTGCCGACACCTGCTCCGCCGAACAGGCCGATCTTACCGCCCTTGATATAAGGAGCGAGCAGATCGACGACTTTGATGCCCGTTTCGAGGATTTCGACGTCTGTTGTCAGTTCCTCGAATTTCGGAGCATCCCGGTGGATGGAGTCGCGTCGTTCGGATGCAGGGATTTCTTCGTTAAGGTCAATCGTGTCTCCAAGGACGTTGAAGACACGGCCCAGAGTTACGTCTCCGACAGGAACCGAAATCGGTGAGCCTGTGTCGGTGACGACCGCTCCGCGCTGAAGGCCGTCCGTGGAGGACATGGCGATCGTGCGGACGGAGTCGTCGCCCAAGTGAAGGGCAACTTCAAGCGTCAGTGTTTGCGCCTCTTCGTTGGGGCGCGCAATCTGGACTGTAAGGGCATTGTAGATCTCAGGCATGTTGTCGCCGTCGAATTTTACGTCGACGACCGGACCCATGACCTGGAGGACATGTCCTTGGTTCATGCTGTTCCCTCCTGTCTGTATGCTGCGGGAGCCATGCAAGGGCAGGGCCGGCGCTTATTCCAGCGCCGCGACCCCGCCTACGATCTCCGTGATTTCCTGGGTGATCGCTGCCTGGCGCGCACGGTTGAATGAAAGTGTCAGATCGTCGATCAGTTCCATTGCGTTATCGGTCGCTGCCTTCATGGCGGTCATCGACGAAGCGTGCTCGGAAGCCTTGCCGTCAAGGACGGCGCCGTACATCAGGCTTTCCGCGTATTGCGGGAGGAGCACTTCGAGGATGGCTTCCGCAGAAGGTTCGAACTCATAGGAAGCAGTCGATTTCATCGAAGAGATGTCGCTCAGAGGAAGGACCTTTTTCTCGGTCACTTCCTGGCTGATCGCGCTGACGAAGTGGTTGTAGTACATGTACAGCTCGTCGTACTCACCGTCGATGAATTTGCCGACCGCTTCACGGGTGATGTCTTTGATCTCGGCAAAGGTCGGGTGATCCGAAACGCCGATGACGCTCTGGACCACGTTGTATCCGAGCTTGTTAAAGAAATCAACACCGTTGCGTCCGATGGAAAGGATGACGACTTCATCTTTGGATGTGTGCCGTTCACGGATTTTACCGAGAGCCGCCTTCAGGACGTGGGAGTTATAGGCTCCGACGAGTCCCCGGTCGGAAGTGATGACGAGATAGGCGGTCTTTTTGACCGGCCGGCTCTCGAGCATCGGGTGCGTCGCGTCAGGTGCACCGGACGCAATCGCCCCGATCACTTCCTGGATCTTCTCCATGTACGGGTTGAACGACTTCGCGTTCAGTTCCGCCTTGCTCAGCTTGGAAGCCGATACCATGTGCATCGCCTTCGTGATCTGGCTCGTCTTTTTCGTGGAGTTGATCCGGCTCTGGATTTCGCGCAATGATGCCATCGGTTGTTCACCACCTTCTCGTTATTGGATCTGCCGGAACTCAGTCTTCGGAGCGGACGAATGTCTTCTTGAACGCGGCAATCGCAGCTGTCATTTCTTCATCTGCCGGAAGAGCTTTTGTCGTGCGGATATGATCCAGAACGTTCGTGTGGTTGCTGTCGAGCCAGCTCAGGAATTCCGCTTCAAAGCGGCGGATGTCCTGGACAGGGATGTCATCAAGATGGCCGCGGGTCAGCGCGTAAAGGATCGCGACCTGCTTTTCGACTTTGATCGGCTTGTTAAGGTCCTGCTTCAGGACTTCAACAGTACGCGCACCGCGGTCGAGTTTCGCCTTCGTTGCGGCATCGAGATCCGAGCCGAACTGCGCGAACGCTTCGAGTTCACGGTAGGCAGCCAGGTCAAGACGGAGCGTACCGGCAACCTTCTTCATCGCCTTGATCTGCGCGGAACCGCCGACACGCGAGACGGAAAGACCCGCGTTGATCGCCGGGCGGACACCCGAGAAGAACAGGTCGGACTGAAGGAAGATCTGTCCGTCCGTGATCGAGATGACGTTGGTCGGAATGTAGGCGGAGATGTCCCCTGCCTGTGTCTCGACGAATGGCAGTGCCGTGATGGAACCGCCGCCGAGGTCGTCGTTCAGCTTCGCTGCACGCTCAAGAAGGCGCGAGTGGAGATAGAAGACGTCACCCGGGTAAGCCTCGCGGCCCGGAGGACGGCGGAGCAAGAGGGAAAGTTCACGGTAAGCAGCAGCCTGCTTGGACAGGTCATCGTAGACGATGAGGGCGTGCTTGCCCTGGAACATGAATTCTTCAGCCATCGTTACCCCTGCATAAGGCGCGAGGTAAAGAAGCGGTGCAGGGTCGGATGCGCCTGCGGAGACGACGATCGAGTAGTCGAGCGCGCCGTTTTTGCGGAGCGTTTCCACAAGGGCACGGACCGTCGATTCTTTTTGTCCGATGGCGACGTAGACACAGATCATGTCCTGGTCAGCCTGGTTGATGATTGTATCGACAGCGACGGTTGTTTTACCGGTCTGGCGGTCACCGATGATCAGTTCCCGCTGTCCGCGGCCGATCGGAACAAGGGCGTCGATCGCCTTGATGCCGGTCTGGAGCGGCTCGTCGACCGATTTACGTGCCATGACGCCTTGCGCCGGGCTTTCGATCGGACGGGTTTTTGATGTGTTGATCGGGCCGAGCCCGTCGATCGGCATGCCGAGCGGGTTGACGACGCGGCCGATCAGTTCTTCACCGACCGGAACTTCCATGATCCTGCCAGTGCGGCGGACTTCGTCGCCTTCCTTGATATCCGTGAACGGTCCAAGGATGACGATACCTACGTTGTTTTCCTCGAGGTTTTGCGCCATGCCCATGACACCATTGGAGAACTCAAGGAGTTCACCGGCCATGACGTTATCGAGGCCATGCGCGCGCGCGATTCCGTCACCGATGGTGATAACGGTACCGACATCGCTGACTTCCAACTCAGATTGGTAGTCCGCAATCTGCTGTTTGATGAGAGCGCTGATTTCTTCAGCTTTGATGCTCATGCATGTCACCCCTTCATTTCAAAAGATTATGCATTCACGAGATCACGCTTGAGGTGATCGAGTTTTGTTCTTAGGCTGTTGTCGTAGATCCGGTTTCCGATGCGGATACGCAGTCCGCCGATCAGCGACGGATCCACGATGTTCACGATGCGGAGCGACTGCTTGCCGACTTTGCCGGCGAATGCAGCGGATAGTTCCTGCTGTTCCGTATCGGTGAGCGGCCGGGTGGAGTACACTTTCGCTTCCGCGATGCCTGCTGCTTCGTCAACGAGTGAGATGAAGTCGTTTGCGACATTCACCGTTTCATTGAGTCGGCCTGCATCGGAAAGCACATAAAGTGTATTGAGCGTCAGCTGGTCCGCGCCGTTGAACAGCTTGGCCAGAAGCGCCTTTTTCTCCCGGTTCGAAAGTTTTGGGGAAGTCAGGAGTGAACGGAGCTCGCGCGTCCCGGCGAATACTTTGCGGATCTCGCCCATTTCAGCGCTGATGACTTCCGACTTCCCTTTTTCGCGGGCCACTTCAAACAGCGCTAGCGCATAGCGCTTGGCTACAGTGGACTCGCTCATCGGCTTTCCCCTGCCTTCTGGATCGTCTCCTCGATGAGGGCACGGTTGTCCTCTTCAGAGACTTCCTTGCCAAGAACCTTCTCTGCCGCGAGGATGGACATCGAGACGAATTCTTCGCGTACGGCCTGGATGGCCTTTTCTTTTTCGTTGGCGATTTCTGCTGCCGCGTTATCTCTCATACGGGTTGCTTCCGCACGAGCGGTTTCCATGATCTCCGCACGCTGGGCGTCACCCTGCTGCTTTGCATTCTCCACAATCGCCTGCGCTTCAGTACGCGCTTCTTTGAGGAGCGCGCGCTGCTCTTCCAGCAGCTTGGCGGATTCGGCGCGGCTCTTTTCGGCTTCGTCGATTTCGGAAGCGATCAGTTCGGCGCGCTGGTCCATGATGCCCATGAGCGGGCCCCATGCGAATTTTTTGAGAAGAAGCATGAGCAACGTGAAGAAGAAGAGCGTGGCGAGGATATCACCGGTGTTCAGTTTATCCAAAATTCCATCGCCGGCTGATGCCGCCAATACGAACTGGTCCAAAGACACGATTGTCTCACTCCCTTCGGAAACTAGGGAAGCCGGCAGGCCGGCTCCCGTCAGATGGTGTTGCCTTCAATATCCGTACATAAAGGAATGGCGAAGGATTCAATCAAAGCTCTTCGCCATTTTTTCGCATTGCCTTATAATTATCGGCCCATTACGATAAACGCGATAACAACCGCGATGATCGGAAGAGCCTCGACGAGTGCGACCCCGATGAACATGGTCGTCTGAAGGACGCCGCGTGCCTCTGGCTGACGTGCAATCCCTTCTACTGTCTTGGAAACGATGAGACCGTTACCGATACCGGCGCCAAGTGCGCCCAATCCTACTGCGAGAGCTGCTGCAAGAAGACCCATTTTATAATTTCCTCCTAAAAGTTGGTTTTTGTTTTGTCGCCCGCTAAGCGGGAATTATATGATCAATGATCTGTCTGCACCTTATGGGCCATGTAGACCATCGACAACATAACGAAGATGAACGCCTGGATGGTCCCGATGAAGATCGAGAAGCCCTGCCAGGCCATTGCCGGGATGATGGCTCCGATAAAGCCGCCAACGCCTGCAGTTGCAAGGCCGGCAAGGAGTCCGATGAGGATCTCTCCCGCATAGATGTTTCCGTAAAGACGGAGGCCGAGTGTCAGCGTGTTTGCGAATTCCTCGATGATCTTAAGCGGTGTCATGAAAGCGAGCGGCTTCGTGAAACCGGTGAGGTAGTTCTTCACGCCGGTCAGCTTGACGCCGTAATAATGCGTCAGGACGAGAACCATGACTGCGAGAGTCATCGTGATAGTCGGATCCGCAGTCGGAGATTTCCACCAGAGCACGTGGTCGTACGCGATGGCGAATGGAAGACCTAGCATGTTCGCGACAAAGATGAACATGATGAGTGTCAGCGCCAGCAGGTGGAACCGGCCGCCTGTTTTCCAGTCCATGTTGCTCTTGATGATCCCCTTGACGAAATCCATGACCCATTCCATGAAGTTCTGCATGCCTGTCGGCTTCAGTTTCATATTCCGGGTCGAGATGAACGCAATGAGGAAAACTATGAGGCATGTCACCGCCAACATGAGGATGTTCGACGGGTTGAACGTCAGCCCAAGAAATTCCCACTTGGGGTTTACGTGGTTCATTATATGTTCACCTCTCTTTCCCCCCAGGATCCGGGTGTTTCAGTTGCGAGATGATCCGCTCTATCAAAAGGAACAGATAGGGGATCATCAGGCCGATCACCGTGGCGATCAGATTGAATGTCTCCGGCAGTGAAAGCGCGATGGCCGCGGCTGCGATGCCCGAGGCGAAGCGGAGTCCGGAACCCAATGAAGGTGCCCTTTCCCCTTCCGCCACGGCGCGGTCGAACCGTTCCATCCTCCTTGTCAGGATCCAGAAGTTATACAGACCGAAAAGGACCCCGAGGATCAACCCGGCAAACACAGTCGGCCAAGAGGAAAATCCCCAACCGAGGGCAAGCATTGCAAGCAAAAAAAAGAGAGCCCTCTTCTGCCTATTATGGATTTGCCGTAAATTCTCCATTTTTCGAGGTCCTCCGCATCTTGTTTTCCGGACGTTTCCGACTGTCGGAGCGAGTATGATAGAATGCAGTCTTAGCAAGTGCACAAGCGCAAAAAACGCCTGAAACCCTTGTCATTCTTACCCTTCAAAAGCATACAATAGGGGTATTTTGATGTCAATTGATTCCCGTGAAATTATTCACAAGCGCCCACTTTTGTCAAAGATTCGACAAATTCATGACAGACATCCGCAGAAGGCACTTGAGCCTTCTGCGGGTGTCTTTTTTAGCGCTTCCGCTCCAGGTAATCCACGAGAGCGCGGACAATCCGCTCGGATGCATGGCCATCACCGTAAGGATTTGACGCGTGCGCCATGCGGTCATAGGCTTCCCTGTTGCTCATCAGTTCATCAGCCAGCCCGAAAATGGTCTCTTCGTCCGTGCCGGCAAGCTTCAGCGTTCCCGCTTCGATCCCTTCCGGGCGCTCCGTCGTATCCCGCAGGACGAGCACCGGCTTGCCGAGGGACGGAGCTTCCTCCTGTATGCCGCCGGAGTCAGTCAGGATGAGATGCGACCGCGCCGCGAAATTGTGGAAGTCCACTACTTCCAGCGGTTCGATCAGACGGATGCGCGGATGGCTCCCCAGGATTTCATCGGCAACTTCCCTGACCGCCGGATTCAAATGGACCGGATAAATGACACGTGTGTCTTCATGCTTGTCGAGCAGCCGGCGGATTGCACGGAACATATGCCGCATCGGCTCTCCGAGATTTTCCCTGCGGTGCGCCGTCATGAGAATCAGGCGACCTTCGGATGCCCAGTCAAGGAGAGGATGCTCATAATCGTCCCGCACCGTTGTCTGCAGCGCATCAATCGCCGTGTTTCCGGTGACGACGATACGCTCTTGCGGCTTCCCTTCTGCAATGAGGTTGGCGGCCGACTTTTCGGTCGGCGCAAAATGAAGATCTGCAAGAACGCTCGTGAGTTGGCGGTTCATCTCTTCCGGATACGGGGAGTACTTGTCCCATGTACGGAGGCCTGCCTCCACGTGCCCGACAGCGACGCGGTTGTAAAAGGCGGCAAGCCCTGCAATGAAGGTCGTTGACGTGTCCCCGTGGACAAGCACGATGTCGGGCTCCGTGTCCTTCATGACCATGTCCAGCCCCTCAAGGCCGCGAGCCGCAACATCGGTGAGCGTCTGTCGGGCCTTCATGATGTTCAGATCGTGGTCCGGCGTGATGCCGAATGCCTCCAAGACCTGGTCCAGCATTTCGCGGTGTTGGGCAGTAACGGCAACGATCGATTCAATCGTTTCAGGATGTTTTTGCAGTTCGAGGACGAGCGGTGCCATTTTGATGGCTTCCGGTCGGGTCCCGAAGATGGTCATCACTTTCCACCGTTTTTCCAATACAGTCAGACTCCTTACTTCGTTCCGAACAGGCGGTCCCCGGCGTCGCCGAGGCCCGGTACGATATAGCCGTGGTCATCCAATTTTTCGTCAAGTGCTGCGATATAAATATCCACATCAGGATGTGCTTCCGCCAGCACCTCTACCCCTTCAGGCGCCGCGATGAGGCACATGAATTTGATGTTCGTCGCGCCGCGGGCCTTCAGAGAGTCGATGGCTGCAACTGCCGATCCCCCTGTTGCAAGCATCGGGTCAACGACAATGAACTCCCTCTCACCGACGTCAGACGGCAACTTGGCGTAGTATTCCACCGGCTTAAGCGTGTTTGGATCACGATATAGCCCGATATGTCCGACTTTTGCAGTCGGTATGAGTTCCAGGATCCCTTCCACCATCCCGAGCCCTGCCCGGAGGATTGGTACGATCCCAATCTTTTTGCCTGCCAGGACATAGGATTCCGCCATCATGACCGGCGTTTCCACTTCCGTTTTTCTGAGCGGCATTTCCCTCGTGATTTCATAAGCCATCAATGTGGCGACCTCGTCGACCAGCTCCCGGAATTCCTTCGTTCCCGTGTTGACGTCGCGGATGAACGTCAGCTTATGCTGGATAAGCGGGTGGTCAAACACATGCACTTTTCCCATCGTTTCACTCTCCTGTTCAGTGCCGGCTGGCCGGCCTGTTTGTACGGCCGGGAAAAAACCCGGCAACCTCTTTCAACCTCGTTTATTATAACAGTCGCGCGGGCTCATGGACAGTGCAGGAGAAATGAGATGGTGACATACTTCATGAACGCGTCAAAAAGAGCCATTCCCCGCACCCGGGGAAATGGCTCCTTGCCTGATCAGCGTTCTGCTGCAGCGGTTTCTTCTTTTGTTTCGTAAAGCGGGAATTTCGCGGTGAGGGCTGCCACGCGCTCTTTGGCTTCCTGCTTCACGGATTCGTCTTCGTGGTTTTTCAGGAGCTTGGCCATGATCGCGCCGATTTCCTTCATTTCTTCCTCTTTGAAGCCGCGGGAAGTGACAGCCGGCGTGCCGATTCGGATGCCGGATGTGACGAACGGCTTCTCGGTATCAAACGGGATCGTGTTTTTGTTGGCGGTGATGCCGGCTTCGTCAAGCACATGCTCCGCAACCTTGCCGGTGATGCCCACGGAACGCAAGTTCAGGAGAAGGAGGTGGTTGTCGGTGCCCCCCGATACGAGGTCGATGCCTTCCGCAGTCAGCGCTTCGCCGAGCGCCTTTGCATTCTTGACGACTTGTGCCATGTAATCCTTGAACTCAGGCTTGAGCGCTTCGCCGAATGCAACTGCTTTTGCGGAAATGACGTGCATGAGCGGGCCGCCCTGGAGTCCCGGGAAAATGGATTTGTCGATTTTCTTCGCAAATTCTTCAGTCGTCAGGATGATGCCGCCTCGCGGTCCGCGGAGCGTCTTATGCGTGGTGGATGTGACGAAGTGTGCATGCGGAACCGGGTTCGGGTGAAGACCGGCAGCAACGAGTCCTGCGATGTGTGCCATATCGACCATGAAGTAGGCGCCGACTTCATCAGCGATTTCACGGAATTTCTTGAAGTCGATTTCGCGGGGATATGCACTTGCGCCCGCTACAATCATCTTTGGCTTGTGCTCCAGCGCTTTTTGGCGTACATCTTCGTAGTCGATCTTCTCGTCTTCCTTGCTGACGCCGTATTCGACAAAGTTGTATTGCACGCCGGAGAAGTTGACCGGGCTGCCGTGCGTGAGGTGGCCGCCATGGCTCAGGTTCATCCCGAGGACCGTGTCGCCGTGCTCGAGCACCGTGAAGTAAACAGCCATGTTCGCCTGGGCGCCGGAGTGCGGCTGGACATTTGCGTGTTCTGCGCCGAAGATTTCCTTCAGACGGTCACGTGCAATGTTTTCCACGACGTCGACATGCTCGCAGCCGCCGTAGTAGCGCTTGCCCGGGTAGCCTTCCGCGTACTTGTTGGTCAGAACAGAACCTTGGGCTTCCATGACTGCTTCAGATACAAAGTTTTCGGAGGCGATCAGTTCGATGTTGTCTTGCTGGCGCTTTTTCTCCGCCATGATCGCCTCATATACTGCCTGGTCCTGGGACTTCACGTGTTCGAGTTTCATTCTTCATTCCCCTTCCATTTCATCTGTTTGTGATGATTCGAAACCAAGTTCGTCCTCTTCCTCTTCTTGCTCCTGCACATAGACGGCGCGGGCGCCGCCGATCAGTTTCGGTCTCGTCGTGGCGGCCGTAACGACCGCATCCCCGATTTTCTCCACGGTCGTCCGGAGCGGGACCGCGACCGGTCGCAACTGCATCCCGATGAGTGTCTGGCCGATATCGATGCCTGCATGAGCCTGCACGCCTTCCACAACAACAGGGTCATCCATCTCGCGGTAGGCGTGGGCGGCCATCGAACCGCCGGCATGTTGCACCGGAATCACCGAAACTTCATCGAGACCGTATTTCTCGGCCGCTTTGCGCTCGAGCGTCACAGCCCGATTGATATGCTCGCAGCCCTGAAACGCCAGCCAGAGGCCGTTGCGGTCAGCGAAATCACGGAGCGGGCCATAGAGGATGGACGCGATATCCATCGCGCCGGCTGTGCCGATCCGGCTCCCCGCCACTTCGGAGGTGGAGCAGCCGACGACAAACAGCCGGCCCGGACGGAACTCCGCCTGTTCCTCCAGTTGGCCCAAGATCTCCTCCAGCTGCAGCTTCCACAATTGACGCGCATCCAAGAAGACCAACTCCCTTCAAAGCGGAAAAAATTATTGCTCCAGCTGCTTTAGTTTTTCAATGCGGCGTTCGTGCCGGCCGCCCTCGAACTCGCCCTCCAGCCAGGTTCGTGCGATTTCCCTCGCCAGACCCGGGCCGACAACGCGTTCGCCCATTGCAAGCACATTGGAGTCGTTGTGGCCTCGGGTCGCCTTTGCGCTGAATACGTCATGACAGAGCGCGCAGCGGATGCCCTTGACCTTGTTTGCCGCAATCGACATTCCGATGCCTGTCCCGCAGATCACGATGCCGCGGTCGAATTCACCATCAGCCACCCTCTGTGCGACAGGCTTGGCATAATCGGGATAATCGACGGACCCGTCATCTTTCGGTCCGAAGTCCTCATATTCAATACCCATATCATCCATCAGATCGATGATCTCGGCGCGCAACCGGTTACCGCCGTGATCCGAAGAAATTGCTACTCTCATCCGCTTCCCTCGTTTCCGATATATTTCAACACCATCATATCATTATTTGACAAATAAAAATACAGCCCATAATGGACTGTATCACATATTGCGCCGCAACGAATCAGCGAGGACCGAGATCGCCTTTCGCAACTCTTCGAATGTGTGCCTGTAATCTTCCGCACCGCCGCCGAACGGGTCAGCGATATCCCTTTCTCCGATGCCTGTGTAGGCATTGAGGGTGAACGTCTTGCCCGCCGCCTCCCGGAACGATTGCTCGAGCATGCGCTTATGGGTATCCGTCATTGTAAGAATGAGATCCGCCCAATCGACAGTTTCCCGGTCCGCAGGAGCGGATGGCCCGGGCTCCTCGAAGCCGGCCTCCCGGATCAGAGCCGCCGAGTGGCCGGAAACCGGGGCTCCCGAAAAAGCGGAGATGCCGGCTGAACGGACGGTGACACCCTCAATATGTTCTGCTTTCAGAATCGCTTCTGCCATCGGGCTGCGGCAAGTGTTGCCCGTACAGACAAAAAGAATATTCAATCGAATCACCGCCATTGTGCCCGTCCATCCTCCGCTCAGCCGATCAGCGGAATAACCCCCATGATTGCCAGGCCGATGCCGCCCGCGATCCGGAGCTTCCGTCCTCCGAGCCACGCAACGGAACCCCTGACATAAAGCGCGGCGCAGGAAAGGATAAATGCGCTGATCCCTGCGCTGAGGATGAATCGGACCATATCTAACTGAAGCATACCAAATGACAGGCTGACCGAAAAGGAATCAATACTGAGCAGTGCTGCAAGCAGATAGGGCGGCATTTTCATATCTGCCCCTTCCTCGCTCAACATCATATGAATTCCGAGGAAAATCAGCATCAGTGCCGACAGATAGATTCCCAAGCCTGCCAAAAGCTCAGCCGCCGCTCCCCCCGCCACGAATCCCGCGACCGGGAAGGCCATATGGAGAAGCCCTGTCCAGACGGCAAGCAACAAGCGCTTGCGCCGGAGCGGCAGGACCGTATAGACTGCCGCCACGTCCATTGCCGTCAAAAGACCTGCAACCGGTTCCTGCCACATCCATTGTTCCCCCCGTTCCGACTCTGTCCAACTTATGCAAGACGGAATGGCTGTATGTACGGAGTCAGGTGCGGAAGAGGCGTCCGGCTGCCGCCTTGTTCAGGCGATTCATGACGGCCCCGCCGATGCCTTCATCATTAACCGTGGCGGCAAGGACAATATCGGCATCCGTTCCGTCACAGGCGCGGAGGGATGCATACAGTTGTCCGGAGACGGATGCCGGATCGTTTTGGCGACCTGTAGGGAAGTACCAATCCGCCCCGGTTTCCCCGAAACCTTCAGGGGCGACAAGTGCGATTCTCTTGCCTTTCCCATGAATCCGGCGGACGGCGTCCAGGATTTGCTCCCGGTCCGGGTCGATCAGCCAGACAGGCGCATCCGGGGAGTAATGGGTGTACTTCATGCCGGGTGCGCGTGGTGTTGCTTTCCCGGCGTCGGTCGCTTCCGCTGAGTGGTTGACCTCACCGATTACCGGCCGGAGCATGTCAGACGTGACAGCGCCCGGGCGCAGGATCGCCGGAGGCACCGATGTGAGATCGAGAACAGTCGACTCAATGCCGATGCCTGTCGGGCCGCCGTCCAGTATGTAAGGGATTTTGCCGCCCATGTCAGCCGCGACATGTTCCGCGCGGGTCGGGCTCGGCTTGCCGCTTGTGTTCGCGCTTGGGGCGGCGACGGGCAAGCCGGACGCTTGAAGCAGGCCGAGCGCCGCGGGGTGGGCCGGCATCCGCAGGCCGACCGTGTCCAGCCCGGCAGTCACGGAAGGCGCAAAGACGCCGGGTTTCGCCCGGACGATGATCGTCAGCGGTCCCGGCCAGAATGCCTCCGCACATTTCCATGCTGCTTCGGGCACTTCCGCCGCATAACGTTCAAGTTCCCCGGCCGTGCCGATATGTACAATGAGCGGATTATCGGAAGGGCGTCCCTTGGCACGGTAAATGTCCCGGACCGCCTTTTCATTGGTCGCGTCCGCCCCGAGTCCGTAGACGGTCTCAGTCGGGAACGCAACGAGGCCTCCATTTTCCAGGATTTCGGCAGCATCCTTGAACCGCGATCCATCGCCTGCCCCAGTAAGTTGTGACATGACCGTATCCATTTGCATCTCTTCCTTTCCGCCGGTCTTACCCGAACATCGACTTCAGCCACTCGACGATGAAAAAGGTGACCGGCTCCTCTTCTGTTTCCTCTTCTTCCGCGGCCACATCTCCCGGCTCACATACATCCGAGAAAAGTGCGCACCACCAGTTATCTCCGCGGCCGCTTCCGACTGTCACAACGATGGAATCCGCCCTTGCCTGCGGAATCATTCCCCCAGCCACCACTTTTGGCGGGAAGAAAGCAGTTCCATACATGACCCGGACAGGCGCGCCGCCGGAAACCTCTTCCGCAGCATGTGCCATTTCCGGAATAAGGGCTTCAATGGATGACGGGCCTGTAAGCTCGGCCTTGCCGAGCACACGGCTGACCCCTTCCGCCACGCCTGCCTTCACCTGCTGGGCATCAGCCGTATTGCTGTCGGCAATCACCCGGACCCTGAACGCTTCCCGCGCTTCATCACCCGCTGTTCCGGACAGCAGAATCAGTGCGCACTGTAGCGCAATCAGCAGGAGTATAAATTGAATGAAGGGAAGAACGGCCAGCAGGACTTCGCGGCGGCTGCCCTTTCTCATAATATTGTAATCTGTCAGCATATGAACGACCTCCTTGACCGCATTGTGGACAAGAGGCCGGGAATCTATTCAACCAAACTAGAATTTATTATTCATACGCTTTTTCCGGAATCTCACAGAACACCATCCGGTCCTTGCCGTTGATGTCCCGGACAACCTCTACTGCCGCATGCGGGAAAGCGGCCCGCAACATCCCGAGAACAGCAGGCCCCTGATCATGGCCGATTTCCACACCGATCAGTCCGGGTACAGCCATCAGGGCAGGAAGCGAATCGGCAAGCGTCCGGTAATGGGCCAGTCCTTTTTCTTCCGCAAACAGTGCTTGATGCGGCTCATGCCCCGTCACCGTCTCTGACATTTCAGATCCGTCGGCCGGATTGATATACGGGGGATTGGATAAGACGATATCCCACTTTTCCCCAGAGAGCGGTACGGCCATGTCTCCTTCAAGAAAAGACACTTCCGCGCCCAATTGATCCGCATTTGCTTTTGCTACACGGAGAGCTGCCGGAGAAATATCCGTCGCCGTGACCTCTGTACCCGGGCGCTCCAGTTTGAACGTCACCGCAATCGCGCCGCTCCCCGTCCCGATATCGGCCATCCTGAGACCGTCTCTTCCGGGCCAGATCCGGCCGGCGCGGGAAAGGGCAACGGATACCAGTTCCTCCGTCTCGGGGCGGGGAATCAGGACATCCGGCGTGACTGTGAATGGGCGCCCGCAAAACATTTCCCTTCCTGTCACGTACTGGAGCGGCACGCCCGCAGCCATTTCGTCAATGCCGGAAAAGAAATGGCGCCGCTCTTCTTCCCCGACCTGATCCCGCAGGCGGATCAGGAGTTGCGTGCGGCTTACGTCCAGCACATGCATCAGCAACAGCTCTGCGGCATGCGCTTCACGTCCGGTTCCGGCTAACCTTTTTTTCCCTTCCGCGAGGATTGCGGCCGCCGTGTCACTCTGCTGCATCAAGCGACTCCAGGCGTGCGGCTTGTTCTTCCATGATGAGGGCATCGATCACTTCATCGAGCTTCCCGCTGATGATCTGATCCAGCTTTTGAATGGTCAGGCCGATCCGGTGGTCGGTCACGCGGTTTTGCGGGAAGTTGTACGTCCGGATCCGCTCGGAGCGGTCCCCTGACCCGACTGCAGATTTGCGGATTGCGTCATACTCTGCCTGTGCTTCCCGCTGAAACTTGTCATACACTCGCGCACGCAGCACTTTCATCGCCTTTTCCTTGTTCTTGATCTGGGATTTCTCATCCTGGCAGGAAACCACAATCCCTGTCGGCAGGTGTGTCAGGCGCACTGCGGACATCGTCGTATTGACCGACTGGCCGCCCGGTCCGCTCGAAGCGAAAGTGTCGACACGGATATCCTTGTCATGGATGTCAATTTCAACTTCCTCTGTTTCAGGCAGGCAGGCGACGGTTGCAGTGGATGTATGGATTCGGCCGCCCGACTCCGTCTCGGGCACGCGCTGGACACGGTGTGCCCCGTTCTCAAATTTAAGACGGGAATAGGCGCCGCTTCCGCTGATCATGAAGATGATTTCCTTGAAGCCGCCGAGACCTGTTGGTGAAGCATCGATCACCTCTGTCTTCCAGCCTTTGGACTCCGCATAGCGGCTGTACATACGGAAGAGATCTCCCGCGAAAAGTGCCGCTTCATCCCCGCCCGCAGCTCCCCGAACTTCCATGATGACATTTTTCGTGTCATTCGGGTCTTTCGGCAAGAGGAGAAGCTTCAGCTTCTCCTCCATTTCCCCGATCCCTGTTTCAAGCTCCGAGACTTCTTCTTTCACGAGTTCCTTCATCTCCGTGTCCAACTTGTCTTCAAGCAATTCCTTTGCACCCGTAAGCTCGTCCGAGGCTTTTTTATATGCACGATAGACTTCAACAGTCTCCGCGATCTCCGACTGTTCCTTGGAGTATTTTCTCAGGAGATCCGTATCCCGGACAACTTCCGGGTCACTCAGCATTTCATTCAGTTTCTCATAGCGGTCTTCCACCGCCTGAAGACGTTCATACATAAGGGAATCCATCCTCCCGCAACATCAGGTATTTGCAGGGGGCCTAAGCGGTCCCCTTAACGGTTTTACTGTTGATCCATCCTATTATTATAACCAAAAAGCACCCGGCCGTCATCGGCCGGGTGTATCGGTCAATCATGATTGTTTTAGTTTTCTGCATCGGAGCGGCTTTTTACGGACACTCCATTCGGCACTTCATGGTGAAGGCGGCAACGCGGCTCGTAAGCTTCATCCGCCCCGACAAGGATGACCGGGTCATTGTAATGCGCCGGCTTGCCGTCGATCAGCCGCTGTGTCCTGCTGGCCGGCGATCCGCATACCGCACAGACTGCCTGCAATTTCGTGACAAGCTCCGCTGTGGCCATCAGCTCCGGCATCGGGCCGAACGGCTCACCGCGGAAGTCCTGGTCAAGGCCTGCAATGATGACCCGGTAGCCGTGGTTTGCAAGCTCTGCCACCGTATCCACGATCCCCACATCAAAAAATTGGGCCTCATCGATTCCGACCACATCGACCGAATCATCAATGTGGCGCCAGATATCAGCCGCCTTGGCAACAGGGAGAGCGACAATCTCATTCCCGTTATGGCTGACAACCGCCGTCTCGCTGTAACGGTCATCAATGGCCGGTTTAAATACCGCTATCGATTGTTTGGCAAACTGGGCGCGGCGGACACGACGGATCAGTTCCTCAGACTTTCCTGAGAACATGCTGCCGCTGATCACTTCGGCCCAGCCTCCCTGCATTGATACGAACATCCGGTTTTCCCCTTTCAAACTCAGGGGCAATCCCCCGATCCTGGCATTTCAGATTTTTATCTTAACGGATTTCCTGAGGGATTTCCCGTCTTTATTTTTGGCGGTGGTTGTGTTATGGCATGTTGATGGCGACCGCGGATCCGGACACACAAAAACCCGCCCGCAGCAGATGCGGCGGGCGGGTTTTTGGCAGGAATTACTCCTGGCCTTCTTCTTTGAGGCCATATTTCTTGTTGAAGCGGTCGATACGGCCGTCGGCTGCAGCGAACTTCTGGCGACCCGTGTAGAATGGGTGGCACTCGGAGCAGACTTCAACTTTGATGTCTTCTTTCACGGAACCTGTTTCGAAGGTGTTGCCGCAAGAGCAAGTCACTTTCGCTGTTTTGTATTCCGGATGAATGGCTGTTTTCATGAAATTCTTCTCCTCTCGCCCTGAACCATCTGGAACAGAGTTAAATTATCGTACTGCAGCCTTACACGACCATACAGGCGAGCCGTATATGCTGTCAGATAGTCACAAACTTACATTTCACAGTATAGCATCGGAAACAGGGCAATGCAACTGATAAATCCGGGCTTTTTATTCAGGGCAATTCTGGCGGCCGTGGCAGTATGTCAACGCCAGCACTTCACCGTCCGACGGCCGCTGCTGTCTTCTTAATCCCTATCACAGCAGTCCCTTGCCGCCCCGCTTTTCTTTCATTTCCCTGTTCAGCAGTTCGAAGAATTCTTCGTTGCTTTTCGTGTTGCGGAGTTTTTTCAGGAAGCGTTCCACAAAGTCGTGCGTGTCCGTGAACGTGCGGCGGATCGCCCATAGCTTGTCCAGCCGCTGTTTCGGAAGGAGAAGTTCCTCTTTGCGTGTGCCGGACCGGCGAATGTCCAATGCCGGGAAGATCCTGCGTTCGGCAAGATTGCGGTCCAGATGAAGTTCCATGTTGCCGGTCCCCTTGAACTCTTCATAGATGACGTCATCCATCCTGGAACCTGTCTCCACAAGTGCCGTTGCCAAGATTGTCAGGCTGCCGCCTTCCTCGAGGTTGCGAGCGGCACCAAAAAACCGCTTTGGCCTGTGGAGTGCGGCCGGGTCGATCCCGCCGGACAGTGTCCTGCCGCTTGGCGGGATGACGAGGTTGTAGGCACGGGCGAGACGCGTGATCGAGTCCATCAGGATGATGACGTCCCGCTTATGCTCGACAAGGCGCATCGCCCGTTCGAGCACAAGTTCAGCCACACGGACGTGGTGGTCGGGCAGCTCATCAAACGTCGAGCTGACGACATCCGCTTCCACAGAGCGTTCAATGTCCGTGACTTCTTCCGGGCGTTCATCGACAAGAAGAACGATCAGTTCTGCCTCGGGATGGTTTTCCGTGATGGCATTGGCAATCTCCTTCAGCAGTTGGGTTTTTCCCGCTTTCGGCTGTGCGACGATGAGACCACGCTGGCCGAAGCCGACCGGGGAGACGATGTCCATGATGCGGGTCGACAGCTTGTCCGGAGTGGTTTCGAGTTTGATCTGCCTTTCCGGATAAAGCGGAGTCAGTGCCGGGAAATGGACACGCTCCTTCGCGACTTCCGGGTCTTCACCGTTGACCGCTCCGACCTGCAAGAGGCCGTAGTAGCGCTCATTCTCCTTGGGCGGGCGGACTTTTCCGCTCACCCGGTCACCGTTTCGCAGGTCGAACCGGCGAATCTGGGAAGCGGAGATATAAATATCTTCCATACTCGGTGAATAGTTGATCGGCCGGAGGAAGCCATAGCCCTCCGTCGGGATGATTTCCAGCACGCCTTCCATAAAGAAGTAACCTTCCTGCTCAGCACGCGATTTCAGGATTGCAAAAATAAGTTCTTTTTTCGTTAGTTTGCTGTAGTAGGAGATATTCAATTTACGGGCTAGCCCGTAAAGTTCCTTGAGGGTCTTTTCCTGCATGCCAGCCAGTGTGAGCTCTTCCGCCATTGGGCGGTCACCTCTTTTCGTTCAGTTGGGGGATGGCAGCCGCCCGCAGGCGTTGCGAAGTGATGAAGAAGGAGATGCCCGGCGTTTCCGCCGGGCACAGATTGATCAATATTCCATGACGTAGTGCGGCTTTTTCTGGAGACTGTGCCGCCCTTCGACAAATCGCACCGTGCCGGATTTGGCACGCATGACAAGGGAATGCGTCGAGCCATATGCACCTTTGAACTGGACGCCTTTGAGGAGCTCCCCGTCCGTTACGCCGGTTGCAGCGAAGATGGCGTCGTCACCTTTGACAAGGTCTTCCATCCTGAGCACTTTTTCAATCTCGATGCCCATCTTGTGGCAGCGCTCAATTTCCGTGTCATTGGACGGAACGAGGCGTCCCTGGATTTCTCCGCCGAGGCATTTCAGGCCGACCGCCGAAATGACCCCTTCCGGCGCGCCTCCGGAGCCGAACAGGATGTCCACCCCCGTGTCATCAAACGCCGTGTTGATCGCACCGGCAACATCGCCGTCATTGATCAGCTTGATACGCGCGCCGGCATCCCGGATTTCCTGGATGATTTTCGCATGACGGTCACGATGCAGAACCGTCGCGACAACATCCCCGATGTCTTTGTTTTTCGCCTTGGCGACTGCACGCAGGTTATCAATGATCGGGGCGTCGATATCAATCTGGCCGACAGCCTCCGGTCCGACCGCAATTTTTTCCATGTACATATCCGGTGCGTGAAGAAGGTTCCCCCGGTCAGCGACTGCAAGAACCGCGAGCGCGTTCCACCCGCCGGATGCGACGATGTTCGTCCCTTCAAGCGGGTCGACCGCGACATCGACCGCGGGTCCCGTACCGGTGCCGAGTTCCTCTCCTATGTAGAGCATTGGCGCTTCGTCCATTTCGCCTTCGCCTATGACAACAACCCCCTGCATCGGGATCGTATCAAAAACGGTGCGCATCGCACTTGTCGCCGCGTCGTCCGCTTCGTTCTTCAGTCCCCGTCCCATCCAGCGTGCGGAGTTGAGTGCCGCCGCCTCTGTGACACGGACCAATTCCATCGATAAGCTGCGTTCCATCGTGCACTTCCTTTCTCCCCGCCTTGCGGGGAAAGCAAAATCAGTATACGGCCCGTCCGGCAAGAAAACCTGCCGCCGGCCGCTGTTTCGTCCTACAGATTCAGGTCAGTGATTGCCGCCGTCCTTCACGGATGTGGCGCCCTCCGGCACGCTCACCTTGCGAATGTCCGCACCGAGACCGCTAAGCTTGCCGATCAGGTTGGAGTACCCGCGCTCGATATGGTGGATCGCCTGAACTTCCGTCTCGCCTTCTGCAATCAATCCGGCAAGCACGAGCGCCGCCCCCGCTCTCAGATCGGTCGCCCTTACGGATGCCCCCTGGAGTTTCACCGGGCCCGCGATGATCGCCGAACTTCCCTCGACGCGGGCGGCCGCATTCATGCGGCGCAGTTCGTCGATATGTTTAAAGCGTGCGGAGTAAATGGTATCGGTCACAACAGAAGTCCCGTCAGCCTGTGTAAGCAGAACCGTCATCGGCTGCTGGAGATCGGTCGCAAACCCCGGGTACACCAGGGTCTTCACATCTACGGATTTAAGCGGACGTTCCGGCTTGGGAATGACGATCCGCTCCTCTTCTTCGAGGACTTCGACGCCCATTTCACGAAGTTTCGCTGTCAGGGCCTCAACGTGGAACGGAATCACGTTATCAACCGTGACACCGGCACCCACCGCAGCGGCCATGATCATGAAAGTCCCCGCTTCGATCCGGTCGGGAATGATCGTATGGGCCGTACCGGACAGAGACTCGACCCCATCAATTCTGATGATATTGGTCCCGGCCCCTTTGATGTTGGCCCCCATGTTTGACAGTAAAGTCGCAACATCGATGATTTCCGGCTCTTTCGCCGCATTTTCAATGGTCGTACGGCCTTCGGCAAGAACAGCTGCTAGCATGATATTGATTGTCGCGCCGACACTTGCCACATCCAGGTAGATTTTCGCGCCCCGCAGTTTTTCGGCACGCAGGTAAATCGAGCCGTGTTCATTCGTGACTTTCGCGCCGAGCGCCTCGAAGCCTTTGATATGCTGATCGATCGGGCGAGGCCCGAGGTGGCAGCCGCCCGGAAGGCCGATCACGGCTTTGCCGAAACGGCCGAGCATCGCTCCCATCAGATAGTAGGATGCGCGCAGTTTTTTGACATTGCCGTTAGGAAGCGGCATGGCGATCATTTCCGACGGGTCGATCGTCATTGTCCCGTCCCGGAAGGTGACCACGCCACCAATCTCCTCAAGCAGTGTTTTCAGCGTGAATACATCAGCGATTTCCGGCAGGCCTTCGATCGAAACTTCCGAGTTGGCCAGGATGGAAGCAGGAATCAGGGCGACTGCGCTGTTTTTGGCGCCGCTCACCTTGATGGTGCCTTTCAGATCCCGTCCGCCGTTGATTTTATAAACGTCCATTTCATTTCCCTCGTTCCGAAAAAGTTCCGTCACTCGGCAGTCCGCTTGTTCCAGTCCGCGAGAAACGCTTCAAGGCCCTTGTCCGTCAGCGGGTGGTTGAACATCTGTTTCAGTACTTTGAGCGGAGTGGTCGCGATATGCGCACCGTTCAGCGCAGCATCCGTAATGTGCTGTGGATGGCGGATCGACGCCGCGATAATTTCAGTTTCGATGCCGTGCTGGATAAAGATCTCGGAAATGGTCGCAATTAGATCCATCCCATTATGGCCAATGTCATCCAGGCGGCCGAGGAACGGCGAGACGTATGTTGCGCCCGCACGAGCTGCGAGAAGCGCCTGATTGGCACTGAAGATGAGGGTGACGTTTGTCTTGATGCCCTCCTTGGCGAAGGTGGAGCATGCCTTCAGGCCTTCGGGCGTCATCGGAAGCTTGACTGTGATGTTCGGGGCGAGTTCTGCAAGCTCGCGCCCTTCGCGGATCATCCCTTCCGCGTCTGTTGAGATGACTTCCGCGCTGACCGAGCCCGGAACCAATTCTGCAATCTCTTTCAGGCGCTCGTGAAATGACACGTTTTCCTTTGCGACGAGCGACGGGTTTGTCGTGACACCGGACAATATGCCCCATGCGTGGGCTTCTTTAATCTCGTCAAAATTGGCTGTATCGATGAAAAATTTCATGTCTGTTCCTCCCTGGAGTATCACTGATGAATGGAAAGAAGGAGATGATGCCCCGCACCTCTCCCGATTCCTTCCCTGTTTTTAAGCTTTCCCGGAACTGCCGAATTCACGCATTTTGCCTTGGACCGTCTCTTTGATGGCTTCCCGTGCAGGGCCGAGGTATTTACGCGGGTCATAGACCTGCTTGTCATTGTCCAGGATTTCACGGATGACTTTGGTCGACGCAATCTGGTTCTCGGTATTGACGTTGATTTTCGCCGTGCCGAGGGAGATGGCTCGCTGGATGTCTTTGGTCGGGATGCCCGTACCTCCGTGGAGGACAAGCGGAAGGTCCGACTGCTTCGAAATCTCTTCCATTTCTTTAAAACCGAGATTCGGTTCTCCCTTGTACGGACCGTGCACCGATCCGAGCGCGGGTGCGAGGCAGTCAATGTCCGTCTGCTTCACAAGCTCTTCACACTCTTTCGGGTCGGCATAGATGACGCCGTCCGCGATCACGTCGTCTTCCTGGCCGCCTACGACACCAAGCTCCGCTTCAACGGATGCTCCATGTTCGTGGGCATATTCGACGACTTCAGCCGTAATTCTGATGTTTTCCTCAAGCGGTTTCGAGGACGCATCGATCATGACCGATGTGAATCCGGCATCCACCGCTTCTTTGCATTTTTCAAAGGAAGAGCCGTGGTCCAGATGGATGGCGACCGGAACGGTCGTTCCATAGGATTCCATAAGGCCTTTCACCATCGGAACAACAGCCTTGAAGCCGCCCATGTACTTGCCTGCTCCTTCTGAAACCCCCAGGATGACCGGGGATTTTTCTTCTTCCGCAGCCTGCAGGATCGCTTGTGTGAACTCCAGGTTGTTGATGTTGAACTGGCCGACCGCATAGCCTTCTTTTCTTGCTTTATTCAGCATGTCCGTCATGGAAACAAGTGCCATGCTCGATTCCTCCTTCGAAAATGGGAAGTCAGTATTTCATTTTTTACACCTTCCCATCATAACAAAAACAGGCAGTGTCCGCCACTGCCCGCCGGTCACGACAGGATTTCTCCGATCTCTCTGCGAAGCTGGTGAATATCGAACGGTTTTGTAAAATACTTCTCGGCACCCAGCGCTTTTGCCGCGTCAATCTGCTCCTGTTCTCCGTATGCAGTCATCATGAATACCGGAATTTCGGGCCTTTTTGACTTGAACTCCCTCAGGACTTCGATGCCGTCCATCCCAGGCATCTTCATATCAAGCAGCACGCAGTCCGGCGGCGTGTCTTTGAACCGTTCAATTGCTTCGTATCCGTTTTTGGCGACGGACGTTTCGTACCCATCACGCTTGAACACTTCTTCCAGCAAAAGGCGGATGCCATTCTGGTCATCAACGATCAATATGCGTTTCATAGGACAGTCCCCGCTTTCCAAATATTCTACATTCTCTTCTATTCGAGATAATATAATCATTTCCTTTTGATTACCGAAATATTTCCTTGCACCTGCAAAGCATCCTTTCAATCGTTCTCTTTTTTGGATGCGGCAGGGGCTTCCTTTATAATGAAAACGGAGGGATTCTCAAATGAAGATGTTGACTACACAAATGTCCGGCTTGCTTCAACGCATTGCCGGGCGCGAAGAAGAGATGATCGGGATGACGGCCCGCCTGCTCGCTCAGGCGACCGCCGGAGAAGGAAGGGTGTTCATCGCTGCGTTCGGAGAGCTTGGCGCCGTGAGTGCAAATGCCATCAGCGGGCAAGAGCCGCTAAAAGGAGCTGTCCGCTATCGCGGAGAAGAAATCGACAGCACCGACCGGGTATGGATTTTTACACGCAGCGTTTCTGACGGAGAAGCACTGGCGCTTGCCCGGCGGCTGTCCGACCAGTTCATTCCGTTTGCAGCCGTGGCAGACGAGCCGGAAGCCGCCGAGGGAAATGAGCTTGCCGGGCTTGCGACCGCTTATGTATCGCTCGGCGTGAAGCGAGGCCTGCTTCCATCTGAGGACGGCGGACGGACCGTCTTCCCCCACGCCCTTGCCGCGCTCTTCGTCTATGAAGCCGTCCGGATGGACTACGAGGAGTTGCTGGCTGAATACAGCTGAACCGCCCGCCCTGTTATCGCACAGGGCGTCTTCTATGTATGAGCTGTTATGGATCTATCATAAAGCAAAAGTGATATATTTAGTACCTCTATCTGACAACTTATGGTGGTTCTGATAGAAGTCGGACATCGGAAGACAAACCATGTGCAACTTTTCAGGTCATGGATTCTCTAATGACCAACGGCTATCGCTTGGTTGTTTAAATTCAGCAAGGCTTCTCCAGCTAACATTAAGCAAGCCGGACCCCCGCTTAAAAGCGGGGGTCCGGCTTGTCCATTGTTCAGTTTTCGCCGATCGAGGCGCGGATGAATTCGCGGAAGAGCGGCTGTGGGCGGTTCGGACGGGAGATGAATTCCGGGTGGAATTGGCATGCGACGAACCATTTATGTTCAGGCAGCTCGATGATTTCGACGAGGCGGCCGTCCGGGCTGAGGCCAGAAAAGACGAAGCCCGCTTTTTCGAATGTCTCGCGGTACTCATTGTTGAACTCGAAGCGGTGACGGTGGCGCTCGTAGACGAGGTCCTCACCGTATGCCGCGTGTGCCTTGGTGCCCGGCTTGAGCTTGCACGGATAAATGCCGAGGCGGAGCGTGCCGCCAAGGTCTTCAAGGTCTTTTTTGTCCGGCATGATATCGATGATCGGGAATGCTGTCGACGGATCGAGTTCCGAGGAGTGGGCACCCTCCATCTTCATGACATGCTGGGCATATTCGACTGAAGCCAGCTGCATGCCGAGACAGATGCCGAAGAACGGCACATTGTTTTCTCTTGCATACTCGACGGCCGCGATCTTGCCGTCAATGCCGCGGTCCCCGAAGCCGCCCGGCACGAGCACGCCGTCGACATCGGACAGAAGCTCCGCAGCATTTTCGCGGGTAATGTCCTCTGCATTGATCCATTTCACGTCGATTTCCGCATCAAAGGCGAATCCGGCGTGGCGCAATGCTTCGACGACCGAGATGTAGGCATCCTGAAGTTCCACATACTTGCCGACAAGGCCGATTTTAACCGTTTTGGAGAGCGACTTGACTTGATCGACGAGCGCCACCCAATCGTCAAGTTCGGGTTGCGGCGCTTCCAGGCGGAGGTGATCGAGGACGAGGTCGTCCATCCCCTGGGCATGAAGCCGGAGCGGAATTTCATACAGCGTCTCGGCGTCGCGTGACTCGATGACTTCTTCCGGACGGATGTCGCAGAAAAGTGCAATCTTATCTTTCATATCCTGTGGAACAGGCTGTTCGGTACGAACAACGATCAGGTTCGGCTGGATTCCGAGGCCGCGCAATTCCTTGACGCTGTGCTGGGTCGGCTTTGTCTTCATCTCGCCTGCCGCGTGGATAAACGGAATGAGTGTGCAATGAATATACATGACTTCATTGCGGCCGAGATCGGAACGGAGTTGGCGGATTGCTTCCAGGAACGGAAGCGATTCAATATCGCCGACGGTTCCGCCGATTTCGGTGATGACGACGTCGGCGTTCGTTTCCTTGCCGGCCCGAAGAACACGCTGCTTGATTTCATTCGTGATGTGCGGGATGACCTGGACGGTCGCACCGTTATAGTCGCCGCGGCGCTCTTTCTTCAAGACGGTGGAATAGACTTTCCCTGTTGTCACTGCAGAATACTTCGTCAGATTAATATCGATGAATCGCTCGTAGTGGCCGAGGTCGAGATCGGTTTCCGCCCCGTCTTCCGTAACATACACTTCACCGTGCTGGTAAGGGCTCATCGTCCCCGGGTCCACGTTGATATATGGATCGAATTTCTGGATAGTCACCTCAAGGCCGCGGTTTTTCAGAAGGCGGCCGAGGGATGCTGCGACAATCCCTTTCCCGAGTGAAGATACAACACCGCCGGTTACAAAAATATACTTAGTCACTTTAATTCTCCTCCTGTCATTCCCAAAACAAAAAAGGCCCCCCTGCAAACCATTCTGCAGGGGAGCGCATACGCACATTTCAATCTCCTCAATCAGAGGAGCCCGAACTAAATCATAAACGGGTGATCTTGATTCGTCAAGATTAAACTTCTTCTTCGTCTTCTTCTTCATCATCGACTTCGTCGGCCAGATCGATTTCGCCGTCGAGGAGGTCTTCTTCTTCCTCATCTTCATCCAGCTCGTCGACGTCCTCTTCTTCCTCAATTTCGAAGTCTTCTTCTTCATCGTCATCCTCGGCGAACTCATCAAAGTCCTCATCGAAGTCAACGTCCTCGTCGTCCTCAATGATCTCTTCGTCATCGTCCTCCACGGCTTTTGCTTTCGCCTTCCGTTTGCGGGGCTTGACCGACGGAGCGGTCTCTTCCTCGATCTTGTCGACCGGGTACCATTCACGGAGTGCCCAGCGCCCGTCCCCGAGCGCGAGGAAACGCCCGTCAATATTCATATCTGTATAGAAGCGGACGAGGCGTTCCTTGGTCTCTTCCTCCGACAGACCGATCATCCGGCCGAGTTCAGCCATAAGTGCGGGGAACTCCAGAGGCTCCCGGCGCTCCTCCAACAGAGCGAAGGCAAGGTCGATCAGGGCTTCTTCTTTTAACTGTTCCTGTGTTAGATCTTGAAGGTTCATCAGGAGCACGTCCTTTCTGCATGCGTTGGCATAATCACCATTATATACAATCGGGTTCCCGCTATGCCACCGTCAACTTTTGTTTTTAAGCGTTCTCCATCCGCTGAAGAACAGATAAAACAGCTGCACGGACAGCAGAATCAGCGGAGCCGCGGCAAGCCCGCGGTTATATAGGGCAATGGACAGGACGATCAGGATCACCATAATGGCGACATGATAAGACGTTTTCAACGGGAGCCCTCCTCTGCACTTCTTCCTACATTATACATCAGAAGAAAAAATAGATGTCCCGCGGAAGCGGGACATCTGAAATTTTTCTTGCGGAAAGCATCTTCCCCTTACATGTTCCTGCGGTATTGGCCGCCGACTTCATAAAGGGCTGACGTAATCTGGCCGAGGCTCGCGACTCTGACCGTATCCATGAGTGCCTCGAAGATGTTGCCTCCCGACACAGCCGCTTGTTTCAGCCGGCCGAGGGCTTCCGTCGTGCGGTCGCCATGCCGCTCCTGGAATGTCTTCAGATTGCTGATCTGGGTCTCTTTCTCTTCCTTCGTGGCACGGGCAAGTTCCATGTTGTCGATGTCTTCCTCGGATGGCGGATTCGGGTTCAGATACGTATTGACCCCGATGATCGGCAGTTCACCCGAATGCTTAAGGTGCTCGTAGTACATCGACTCTTCCTGGATCTTGCCGCGCTGATACTGGGTCTCCATCGCGCCCAGGACACCGCCTCGGTCGTTCAGGCGGTCGAACTCGGCAAGAACGGCCTGTTCGACGAGGTCGGTCAGTTCCTCGATGATGAACGAGCCCTGAAGCGGGTTCTCGTTTTTCGAGAGCCCATGTTCTTTTGTGATGATCATCTGGATTGCCATCGCGCGGCGGACCGACTCTTCTGTCGGCGTCGTGATTGCCTCGTCATAGGCGTTCGTATGGAGAGAGTTGCAGTTGTCCTGCAGTGCCATAAGCGCCTGGAGCGTCGTCCGGATGTCATTGAAGTCGATTTCCTGTGCGTGCAGGCTTCGCCCCGATGTCTGGACGTGGTACTTCAGCTTCTGGCTGCGCTCATTAGCGCCGTATTTCTCACGCATCGCAATCGCCCAGATGCGCCGTGCCACGCGCCCGATCACCGTATATTCCGGGTCGAGGCCGTTCGAGAAGAAGAACGACAGGTTCGGCGCAAAGTCATCGATGTTCATCCCGCGGCTCAGGTAGTATTCCACGTAAGTGAAGCCGTTCGCCAGTGTAAAGGCAAGCTGGGAAATCGGGTTGGCCCCCGCCTCGGCGATATGGTAGCCGGAAATCGATACCGAGTAATAGTTGCGGACCTTGTGGTCGATAAAATACTGCTGGATATCCCCCATCATGCGGAGCGCGAACTCGGTCGAGAAGATGCATGTGTTCTGGCCCTGGTCTTCCTTCAGGATATCCGCCTGAACAGTCCCCCGGACAGTCTGGAGCGTCTGTTGGCGCACTTCCGTGAATTCCTCAACATTCAGCGTGCGGCCGAGCTCTTCCTCCTTTTTCTTCACCTGCTGGTCGATCGCAGTGTTCATAAACATGGCGAGAATGATCGGTGCCGGCCCGTTGATCGTCATCGAGACCGACGTCGAAGGGGCGCACAGGTCGAAACCGTCATAAAGCTTTTTCATGTCATCGAGTGTGCAGACCGACACGCCGGACTCGCCGACCTTGCCATAAATGTCCGGACGGTAAGCCGGATCTTCGCCGTACAGCGTGACCGAGTCAAATGCGGTGGACAGGCGCTTTGCATCGTCGTCCTTGGATAGATAGTGGAAGCGGCGGTTGGTCCGCTCCGGCGTCCCTTCTCCCGCAAACTGGCGCTTCGGATCTTCACCCTGGCGCTTGAAGGGGAACACGCCCGCCGTATACGGGAAGGAGCCGGGTACATTTTCCGCGTACACCCAGCGGAGGATTTCCCCGTAATCCTTGAACTTCGGAAGGGCGACCTTAGGAATTTTCAGGCCGGCCAGACTTTCCGTCCGGAGGATTGTGCGGATTTCCTCATCCCGGATTTTTGTGACAAATTCTTCTCCGGAGTAAGCCTCCTTCAGGCTTTCCCAGTTCTCAAGGATGCGCTTCGACTCAGTCGACAGCTCACTGTTCACCCCATCGATCAGCGATTGGAGGGATGCCTCGAGTGCCTCGTCCCCGCCTTTCTCGCGGATCATGGCGAGCGTGCCTTTCAGCTGGAACAGCCTGCGGCCGAGCTCTGCCTGCTGTTTCGCGTGCTTGTGATAGTCACGGATCGTTTCTGTAATCTCGCGCAGATAATAGCGGCGGTCATTCGGAATGATGACGTTCTGCTTCTGCGTTTTGACAGACTGCTTATAGGACGTTTCCCAGCCGAGGTTGAATTTGCCGTTCAGCACATCGACGATTGCCGCAAACAGTGAGTTAGTGCCCTTGTCGTTGAACTGACTTGCGATCGTACCGTACACCGGCATTTCATCAAGCTCGCGGTCCCACAGCAGGCGGCTCCGCTGGTACTGCTTCTGCACTTGGCGAAGTGCATCCTCGGACCCTTTACGCTCGAACTTATTGATGGCGATGAGGTCCGCAAAGTCAATCATGTCAATTTTTTCGAGTTGTGTCGGCGCACCGAACTCGCTCGTCATTACATACATCGACGCGTCTGCGATCTCTGCGACTTCGGCGTCGCCCTGTCCGATCCCGCTCGTCTCGACGATGATCAGGTCAAAGCCTGCCGCACGGACGACATCTAGAACATCGCGGATGGCGCCGGACAGCTCAGAGCGTGAGCCCCGTGTCGCAAGGCTCCGCATGTAGACTCGGTCGCTGAAGATGGCGTTCATGCGGATCCGGTCGCCGAGAAGCGCGCCACCCGTTTTCTGCTTGGTCGGATCTATCGACAGGATGGCGACTTTTTTGTCCGGCAGCTCATGGAGGAACCGGCGGATCAGCTCGTCAGTCAGCGAGCTTTTCCCTGCGCCCCCCGTACCCGTGATGCCAAATACCGGCGTGTTTTTCGACTTCTGCCGGACGGCTTCCAGCATCTTTTTCGCTTCTTCGGTCCGGTTCAGGTGCGCGTCTTCCGCCAGCGTGATCAACCCGGACAGGAGAGGCACATTGTCCGCGGTCAGCTCTTCAGGATGGCCGAGGTCCTTTTTCTCGGACGTCTTGAAATCACACTGCTTCAACATTTCATTGATCATGCCCTGAAGCCCGAGCCGTCTTCCATCCTCAGGGGAGAAGATGCCAGAAATGCCGTAGTCTTGAAGTTCCTTGATTTCCTTCGGAATGATCACGCCTCCCCCGCCTCCATAGATGCGGATATGCGGTGCGCCTTTTTCCTTCAGCAGGTCATGCATGTACTTGAAGTATTCGACGTGGCCACCCTGGTAGGAAGAAATCGCGATCCCCTGCACGTCTTCCTGGATGGCGGCATTGACCACTTCCTCGACTGAACGGTTATGTCCGAGATGGATCACTTCCGCACCGCTCGCCTGAAGGATGCGGCGCATGATGTTAATCGAGGCATCGTGGCCGTCGAACAGGCTGGATGCCGTCACGAACCGGACATGGTTCACCGGCTTGTAGACTTCAACTGGTGCCGTTGTCATTTTGTTTCCCCCTCCTGCGGACAGCCTGCCACCCCGTAAAGCAGCTGGTCCGTCAGCATATCGATGAATTCCCCCAATGTGAACTGTTTGCGCAGCGTCCAGCGGCGGAACGCCCACATCTGTCCCTGGACGATGATATGGTGCGCGCCGAGCCTGGCTTCTTTTTCGGAAAGCCGGATTTCTCCCGCCTCCGAACAGCCGGCCAGCATCCGCTCGAACAGCCCCGCCATTTCAAGTTCTTTTTCGAGCACATAACTGAGTGCAGTTCTCGGCAGGGACTTTGTCTCCTGGTACATGACCGTGAATTCGTCGTCCATGGCATCAATCGTTTCAATATAGAGGCGGATCGCATCCTTCAGGCCGGCCAGCGTTCCCTGCTTTTCCGCAAGCGGAGACAGGCGGTGATTGACTTCCTCATAGATGCGGTCGCATACGAGATACAGGACATCTTCCTTTGTCCGGATATATTCATAGAGTGTGCCGATGCTGAAGCCCGCTTCCTTTGCGATTTCCCGCGTGGTCGTGCGGTGGAACCCCTTCTCCCTGAACAGCTTCACCGCTCCGCGGATCATTTGGTCGCGGCGCTTCTCGATCAGTGACTCATCCTTGACCGACGACTTCACCTCGTGCCGCACCGACGTTTTCTTGCCGGTCATTTTGTCAGCATACGGGAGATGACGAGGCGCTGGATCTCCTGTGTGCCCTCGTAAATCTGCGTGATTTTCGCATCACGCATAAAGCGCTCGACCGGATAATCTTTCGTATAGCCGTACCCGCCGTACACCTGGACCGCCTCCGTCGTAACGTTCATCGCCGTGTCGCCAGCCATGAGTTTCGCCATTGCGGACTCCTTGCCGTACGGGAGGCCGTTCGACTCGAGCCAAGCTGCCTGATAAGTGAGCAGTCGGGACGCCTCGATCGAAGTTGCCATATCAGCGAGCTTGAAGCCGATGCCCTGGTTTGCCGCGATCGGCTTGCCGAACTGCTCGCGCTCCTTCGCGTAGGCAACCGAGTGGTCAAGCGCGCCTTGCGCAATGCCCACCGCTTGTGCCGCAATACCGTTACGGCCACCGTCCAGTGTTTTCATGGCGATGATGAATCCCTGGCCCTCTTCGCCAAGCAGGTTTTCGGCAGGGACTCTGCAGTTGTCAAAGATGACTTCTGTTGTCGGGGACGAACGGATGCCCAGCTTTTTCTCCTTTTTACCGACCGCGAAGCCTTCAAAATCACTTTCTACGATAAATGCGCTCGTGCCTTTGTGCTTCGAGGATGGGTCGGTGACTGCGAACACGATGTACGTGTCGGCAATCCCTCCGTTCGTGATGAACATCTTGGAACCGTTCAGAATGTAATGGTCGCCATCCTTTTTCGCGGTCGTCTTCATGCCGCCCGCATCAGAACCTGAGCCCGCTTCCGTCAGGCAGTAAGCCCCGATTTTCGAGCCTTCCGCCATCGGACGGAGATACTTCTGCTTCTGCTCTTCCGTGCCGTATTTATAGACCGGCCAGCCGGCAAGCGATGTATGCGCCGACAGGACAACACCTGCGGACGCATCGACGCGGGAAAGCTCCTCGACAGCGATGACGTATGCGAGGAAATCCGAACCGATGCCCCCGTACTCTTCAGGCCAAGGAATGCCTGTAAGGCCGAGCTCAGCCATCTTGTGGAACAGCTCCACGTCGAAGCGCTCTTCCTCATCGCGCTCCGCCGCTGTCGGCGCGACATCCTTTTCTGCAAAGTCGCGCACCATTTTCCGGATCATTTCATGTTCTTCGGACAATTTAAAGTTCATTTTGTTTTCCACCTTTCGGTCAATCGGCCGGGCCGTTTATTAGTCCTTTTATAGGGCGCGTGATACGGGGCGCAGCAACCGGCAGGCGGCAGCCTTGTTGATCATTCACGGCCCGGTTCTGATCTTTCGCCGTGGCTTCATTATCTTTCGGCCGCCCTTTCTGATCTTTCATGCCGCCGGGCCAGGAGATTCGCCCCAACGCCCGCTTGTGGGCGCAGAGCCTCTCACTTTGTGAGATGTTTGCTGATGACCATCCGCTGGATCTCGCTCGTGCCTTCATAGATCTGCGTCACTTTCGCATCGCGGAAATAGCGTTCCACAGGGTAGTCTTCAGTGTAGCCGTAACCGCCGTAGACTTGGACGCCTTCGATGGCGCAGTCCATGGCCGCCTGGGAGGCGAACAGTTTTGCCATCGAGGCTTCCTTGCCGGCGGGCAGGCCGCGGCCGTACAGGTCGGCCGCCTGGTAGACGAGAAGACGTGCCGCTTCCACAGATGTCGCCATGTCGGCGAGCTTGAAGCCAATTCCCTGGTTTGCCGCAATCGGCTTGCCAAACTGCACCCGTTCCTTTGCATAAGTGACGGCCGCTTCGGTCGCGGCTTCCGCGATACCGAGCGACTGGGCGGCAATGCCGATCCGGCCGGCGTCCAGGTTGGCGAGGGCGATCTTGAATCCTTCGCCTTCCTGGCCGAGCACGTTATTCTCCGGCACGCTCATGTCCTCGAACGTCAGCTGGACGGTGCGGGAGCCGTGGAGGCCCATCTTCTCCTCGTCCTTGCCGATGACGAGGCCCGGCGTGCCTTTATCGACGATAAACGCCGTGACGCCGCGGCTTCCCGCTGCCGGATTCGTGTTGGCAAAAACGATGTAGACATCCGCCTCGCCCCCGTTCGTGATAAACACTTTGGAACCGTTCAGCACGTAGTGGCCGTCTTTTTTTACGGCCTTTGTCTTCATCGCGCCGGCATCAGATCCCGAGGACGGCTCGGTGAGGCAGAATGCGCCGAGATACTCGCCCGACGCCATCTTCGGGATATACTCCTGTTTCTGCTCTTCCGTCCCGAACTTCAGGATCGGGTTGATGCCGACCGACGTATGGACGCTCAGGATCACACCCATGACGGCGCTTGCTTTGGACAGCTCATGGATTGCAATGATGTAGCTGGTGTAGTCCATTCCGGAGCCGCCATACTTTTCGGGCACCGTGATGCCCATAAGCCCGAGCTCCCCCATCTTTTCAAGCAGCGGACGCGGGAACTCGCCGGCCTCCATCCGGGGGATAAACGGTTCCACCTCGTTTTTCGCAAAGTCGCGCACCATCCGGCGCATCATGTTCTGCTCTTCGTTGAATGTAAAATCCATGGTGTGCACCTCTTCTAATAAATGCCGTGCAGACGGCCCGGCTTATTCGTAGATGTAAAAACCGCGGCCCGACTTTTTGCCGAGCCAGCCGGCGTTGACGTATTTGCGGAGCAACGGGCACGGGCGGTATTTCGGATCGCCGAAACCGTCTTGCAACACTTCCATGATGTACAAGCAAGTGTCCAGGCCGATAAAGTCCGCAAGCTGGAGCGGGCCCATCGGGTGGTTCATGCCAAGTTTCATCACTTCGTCGATGGCTTCTTTTGTTGCGACGCCTTCATATAACGTGAAAATCGCTTCGTTGATCATCGGCATGAGCACGCGATTCGAGACGAATCCCGGATAGTCGTTCACCTCGACCGGCGTCTTGGACAGCTTCCTCGTCATGTCCTCGACCGCCTGGTACGTTTCATCGGTTGTGGCGAGGCCCCGGATGATTTCCACCAGCTTCATGACCGGCACCGGATTCATGAAGTGCATCCCGATCACTTGTCCCGGCCGGTTGGTGACAGCGGCAATTTCCGTGATCGGCAGCGCGGATGTGTTCGTTGATAAAATCGCATGTTCCTGCGCGTGTTCGTCAAGCTGCTTGAAGATTGACTGCTTGATCGCCATTTTTTCAACTGCCGCCTCGATGATCAGGTCGGCATGCTGCGCATCGGAAAGATCCGTCGACTTCCGTATGCGGCCGAGCGCGGCTTCTTTTTCCTCTTCCGTCATCCGGCCCTTTTCCACTCCGCGGGAAAGATTTTTCGTGATGACACCGAGTCCTTTTTCATAGGCTTCTTCGCTGATATCATTTAGGGTCACGTCGAACCCGGCCTGGGCGCACACCTGTGCGATGCCGCCGCCCATCTGTCCGGCTCCGATGACCATGACGTGTTTGATGTCCATGTTTATTCCCCCTGTCCCTGTTTTGGTACTTCGATCATGACGGCATCCCCCTGGCCGCCGCCCGAGCAGATTGCAGCGATGCCGGTGCCGCCGCCACGGCGCTTCAGCTCATGCGCGAGTGTTAAAATGATCCGTGCGCCGCTCGCACCGATCGGGTGGCCGAGCGCGACTGCGCCGCCGTTGACGTTGACTTTCTCCGGATCGAGCCCTGCGATTTTCGCGCTGGCGAGCGACACGGCCGCAAACGCTTCGTTGATCTCGAACAGGTCGATTTCCTCCAGCGACTTGCCCGTCTTTTCCAGGATTTTATTGATGACAAGCCCCGGTGTCTGAGGGAAGTTTTCAGGCTCCACGGCGACTTCCGCATGGGCGATGATCTCAGCCAGCACATCCTTGCCTTGCTGAATCGCATGATCGGCATCCATCAGGACGAGCGCGCAGGCGCCATCATTGACTCCCGGCGCGTTGCCGGCCGTGATGGTGCCTTCCTTGCCGAATGCCGGCTTCAGCTTCGCAAGCGTCTCGTAAGACGTATCGCGGCGGGGTGCCTCGTCTTCCCCGACGAGGATGGTCTGCCCTCTCCGTGCGGGTACCTCGACCGCCACGGTTTCTTCCACAAACAGGGCTTCATCGATCGCCTTCACGGCGCGCTCATGGCTTCGGAGCGCCCATTCGTCCTGGGCTTCGCGCGTCAGCTCCATCGTTTCCGCGGTGCTGTTCCCGTACGTGCCCATATGCACCCGGTCCGGGTGGAACGAGCAGGACAGCCCGTCATGGATCATTCCGTCGACCAGCGGCGCATCGCCCATCTTCAGGCCGAAGCGGCCCTTCGGCATATAGTACGGTGCGTTCGACATCGATTCCATGCCGCCCGCCACGATCACCTGCTCTTCGCCGAGGCGGATAAGCTGGTCGCCGAGTGTCACCGCGCGCATGCCGGATGCGCAGACTTTATTAATCGTTTCGGTCTTCACCTTCCACGGGATGCCTGCCTTGTTCGCGGCCTGCCGCGACGGGATCTGTCCCTGGCCGCCCTGCAGGACGGTTCCCATGATGACTTCGTCTACTTCTTCCGGTGATGTTCCGGTCCGTTCCAAGGCTGCCCGGATCGCCACTCCTCCAAGATCGCTTGCCGTCTGAGACGCGAGCAGCCCGCCGAATTTTCCGAATGGTGTTCGTGCCCCGCCAAGAATCGCCGTTCTTGCCATGATCGATTTCCCCCTTTTGGTTTTGAGAGCGTTTTCATGTCGGATTGAGACAATGTCGGGCAGCGCCGGTCCAATGAGTGACTGAACGCTCGCTCGACAAAACTCCAATAAAAAGGGAGTGACCGGCACTCCCTCTTTCATTTATTTCATTGTATCGAATTTTCAAAGTATCTGCAACGGCTTACTGGAGAATCGGTTCTTTCTCTTCTTCGGCCGCCGGTTCCAGGTTGTCCCCGAAAATGGAGCGCTCAAGAAGTTCCGCAACGTCGTACGTGCCGACCTTGTCTTCCACTTCAACCGCTTTTGTGCCATCAGAGATCATCGTCAGGCAGTACGGGCAGGCGGAAGAGATGACGGACGGGTTGACTTCCAGCGCCTGTTCGGTCCGGGCGACGTTGATCCGGTGTCCCTTGTCTTCTTCCATCCACATGAGCCCGCCGCCTGCACCGCAGCACATCGCATCCTGGCGGTTACGGACCATCTCGACAAGTTCGACGCCCGGGATGGACTTCAGAATTTCACGCGGCGCATCGTACACATCGTTATAGCGTCCGAGATAGCACGAGTCGTGGAACGTGATCTTTTCGTTCACCGCGTACTTCGGTTTCAGCTTGCCTTCCATGAGGAGCTTGTGCAGAAACTCGGTATGGTGGTAGACGATGGCCTGATAGCCAAAGTCCGGATACTCGTTTTTGAAAATGTTGTAGGCGTGCGGGTCAATCGTGATGATTTTCTTGACTCCGTTCTTTTCAAACTCTTTGATGTTCGCTTCGGCCAGCTCCTGGAACAGGAATTCGTTTCCGAGGCGGCGCGGTGTGTCACCGGAGTTCTTTTCCTTGTTTCCAAGGATGGCGAACTTGACGCCAGCTTCGTTCAGAAGATGAGCGAACGACAGCGCGATTTTCTGGGAACGGTTGTCGAATGCCCCCATCGCACCGACCCAGAGTAGGTACTCGAAGTCTTCTCCGGATTTTTTTGCTTCTTTGACTGTCGGGATGAGGAGGTCCGGACGCGCTTCGCGCCAGTTCTCCTTTTCCTTCCGGTTGAGGCCCCAAGGGTTGCCCTGGCGTTCGATGTTCGTCATCGCTCGCTGGGCGTCGGCATCCATGCGGCCTTCCGTCATGACAAGGTAGCGGCGGAGATCGATGATTTTGTCGACGTGTTCGTTCATGACCGGGCACTGATCCTCGCAGTTCCGGCAGGTGGTGCACGCCCAGATCTCTTCTTCCGTGATGACCTCCCCGATCAGGGATGGGCTGTAGATATCGCCGATAACCGCACCTTCAGCGCCTGCCGCCACCGCGAGCTGGTTGCCGCGTGTGTCGTTGAACATGAACGGCGGCACCCACGGTTTTTGTTTGGTCGTGACCGCGCCCGTGTTGGTCAGGTGATCGCGCAGCTTGGTGATCAGGTCCATCGGAGACAGCATCTTGCCGGTGCCGGTTGCCGGGCACATGTTCGTGCATCGCCCGCATTCCACACAAGCATAAAAGTCAAGCATCTGGAGCTGTGTGAAGTCCTGGATTTTCCCGACTCCGATCGACGGCATCTCTTCTTCGCCGCCTTCTTCTTCCGAATCGTCTTCCTCAAGCGCGGCGAAGTCGATCGGCGCCAGCTTGCCCCTGCGGTCAAATCGCATGAGATACGTGTTCGCGGGACCTGCGATCAGGTGGGCGTGCTTCGACTGAGGCACATACACGAGGAACGCGAGCAATGTCAGCAGGTGTACCCACCATGCGACAAAGAACACGGCGGCGGCCGCTGTCGGCGACATCCAGCTGAACGCGGAAGCGATCGCAGAAGCCATCGGTTCCGTCCAGGTTGTCCCATGGCCGTGCCAGATCATGTTCATGCCATTTGCAACGAGCGTCGACAGCATGAGGGTTCCGATAAAGATCAGGACGAGGCCGGCTTTCCAGCCGCGGCGCAGCCGGACGAGCTTCTCAACGTAGCGGCGGTAGAACGCCCAGACAACCGCGACGAGAATCATGAAGACGACGATTTCCTGGAAGAAAGTGAAGAACGGATAAACCGGGCCGAACGGCAAGTGGGAATCCGGCTTCAGCCCTTTCCAGATCAGGTCGATTGCCCCGAACTGAACAAGAAGGAATCCGTAGAAGAACATGACGTGAATCGTACCGCTCTTCTTGTCCTTCAGAAGCTTTTTCTGTCCGAAGACGTTTGTCCATACCGCATGCAGCCGTTCATCGATCTTGGCATCAAACTCCTCTTTCTTCCCGAGCCTGATAAAGTCAATGCGTGTTTTGACCACGTATGTGAACAATCCGAGCGCGTACGCAGTGACGGCCAGGAACAGAATCCAGTTGGCGATTAGCAATGGGTTCACAATGGTCCCTCCCTTTCCGGTACCGGCCGGCATTGAATCCGCTTTCACATGGTGAAGTCCAAGCCCGCTCCGGTATCTCTTTATGATTCCAGTGTAATAATGAATGAGCATTCAGTCAACAATAATTTTTGAATTTTGTCCCGAATAGCAAAAGTGAGGCATCGTGTCCCCAAGTTTACGGGAACGCGCATGCCTCTGCAATGTCTGTTTTTCTATTGATTGCCGGGCCGCTGTGCAGGAATCTACATCAAGCCCCTTGATCATTCGATTTCATCGAAGTAGTCTCTGAAATGATCCGAAGCTTCCGCCTCTTTTCCCGGAACCGCACGGACAAACACCGCCGTGGCAGGCCCGGCGGAAGCTGCGGGATCTACTCCCGCCGGCCAGCGGGCCAGCGGCCGCCCCGTCAGGCGCAACCATTCCGCACCGATTCCGCCGGACCCTGCCGGCCAGACGGCGTCAATGAGTTCCCCATCAAGTGCACGTTTGACTTTACCGAGTTCCGCGCACTTTTCCGGCTCCCTGATGACGTCCTGGCCGACAAGCGGGCGGCCGTAAAGAAACCATGACCCGCCGGATTGGGCAACTTCACGGCATCTCCTTCCGACCATTGTCACGGCCATGGCCGATTGGAGCATTTCCATGTTCGTCTCGGAACTGCCCGATATCGGCGGCATACCGAGCGTGCTTTCCGAGAACACCCGCCGGATTCCGGAAAGGTAGTCGTCCCAACTGGCGTCCCCGGCGAAATTGTGAAGGATGACGGCAACCGGTTCCGCTCCGGCCGCCCACTGTTCGAGCAACGTGACCCTCGCCGTGAAGTAGCCGACCAGGTCATCCGGCGCATGGACCGCGTCGGCCTCCTTCATGCCGATTCCGCCCGAGTTGTCCGTCGTAACGACGAGACCGCCGACCAGTTCCAAAGCATTTCTCACCTTGCCACCTCTTCACCGGCAACTGCTTTCCTGACAATCGGCATGACGGCGCCGGCAATGACGGCATTCACCAGTGTCGCTGCCGGAATTGCGACAATCGCCGTCCAGAAAAACGCCGGTGACACAAGCCAGTAAAACGGCAGGACTGCAAGCACACCGTTACCGATCAGGAAAAATCCCCATTTGAGAACGTTCCGTCCATGATGGTGCAGCCAGGCGAACCCACCGATCACAACAAACATTTCAGCGGCAATCAGCAGATGAAACGGTCCCAGCGGAGTCCCGCCGGTGACCGCAGATATCAGATGTCCGATCATCGCAGCCGTCCCTGCCGCTGCCGGCGGCAGGAAAACCGCCGACAGCAGGGCCGGCGCGGAGTCCAACGCAGCCGATCCGATGCCCATCGGAATCTTTACAAGAGCACCGATCGCGCAAAGTGCCGACACCATCGCAGTGAGCGCCAGCAGACGGGTGCGCTTCATTCGTCTCCACCCTTTTTCCCGGTCCGCTTTGTATTCCGGAACACCTTGGCGCTCCTTGCATATTCGACATCGGCCCGGCCAAGCCGGAAATTTGCGATTCGTGCCGCGGCAAACAAATAATCCGACAGCCGGTTGATGTATTGAAGAACGGTTTCGGGAACATCTTCCCCAGCATTCATCAGCCGGACCACCTGACGCTCCGCCCTTCTTGCCACCGTCCGGGCAATGTGGAGGGTCGCAGCCGGATCTGTTCCGCCGGGAAGGATGAAGCGCTCCAGTTCAGGCGCTTCTTCCGTCAGCTCGTCAATTCGTTTTTCAAGCCGTTCAATGGAAGACGGGCGTAGTTTCTCTTCCCGTTTTTTGGTGACGGTTGCCAGATCTCCCCCGCAGTCAAACAACTCATGCTGGATCTCTTCCAAGTCTTCAAGCAAATCACCGAACAGCTTATCCGGCAACTCGGACATCGACTTGCCGATAAATGAATTCAGTTCGTCCGTGGTCCCATACGCCTCGACACGGAGGTGATCCTTTCCCACTCTCGCACCGATCAGCCCTGTCATTCCTTTGTCTCCCGTTCGTGTGTAAATCCCCATCCTGATCCTCCTCCTATGTATTCATTTTAATTCTTGCGCAAGGCCGTACCAGATCCGCGTGATGCGGCCGGCTTCCCGGAACAGACGCTGGTTCAGCCTTCCGCACACATCCCGAAGCCAGCGCTCATGCGGATCAGCCGGAACAATGCCCCGGCCGATGTCCGTCACGATAATGGTCAGCTTTTCCCGGTCCGCGGCTTGGACAAAGCGGAACACGTCTTCCATGGCGGTTTCTTCATTCTCGTGATTGGCTGATAGGTAGGATTCAATCCCGGCCAGCACCACCCTGCCGGAGAGCGATTGCGGCAGCCGGGAACATGCTCCGGCCTCGATCCATTCCACTTGTTCACCGGCAAGTATTTCCCTTACATATTCGCGCTTCCCGTTATGGGCACCTCCGATAACGACGTGCACCGATGTCCCTCCTCCCATGATTTTCGATGGATCCACTCCAGCATGTATATTCCGCCCGGCGGAACACTCCAGCCGAAAAACGGCTGCCGCTCCGGCGCGAGTTCTGACAGCAGAACCCTGGCCGGGCCCCCGTGCGTGACAATGGCGGCCGACCGGATCTTTTGTTTTTTAAGGCGGTCAATTCCGTGCATCACACGGGCCTCCAGATCGGCAAACCGCTCGCCGCCCGGCGGGTGTTCAGCGGACGGGTCGTCAATCCAGCTGCGGTAGCGGACGTTCTCTTTCAGGTCTTCATACGTTTTCATTTCCCATTCCCCGAAATTCGCTTCCCGAAATTCCTGCCTGGCTTCGTATGGCATCCCAGGAAACAGCATCACGGCTGTTTGCCGGCAGCGAAGCAGATCGCTTCCTGTCAGATGATCCGGATAAAGCCCTGAAGGTCCCGCTGCCGTGCAGACGGGAACATTGCTCCATCCGACATAACGGCGCTCCCGATTGGCCGCTGTTTCGAGATGGCGGATCAGATACAGAACAAAAGGATCGTCCATAAAAGCAGCTCACACCCTTCGATAAATGCACCGGCCAGATCGCCGGTTGCCCCTCCGAAGTTCCGGGCCGACCAGTTTCTGAAAAACAGAACCGCCGCAGGTACCGCGACGGCGGCGAGCAACGGAAACAGCAAGCTGCCGGACCACACAGCAGCCGCCGCTCCGCCAGAGGCAAGCAGCACTGCGGCAGGAAGGGCGAGAGGAAACCCTTCCAGTTTCTCTATGAAGAAAACAAGCAATCCCGAACGTTTTGCCTGCATGGAAACCGCCAGATAGATGGCAAGCCCCGCCCGTGCCGCGAACGGCACGAACACGACAAAGGCCGGCAGCAGGCCTCCCCGGCTGATTAAATCTTCCAGGACCGCAAGCTTACCCAGAATCAGAAACAGGAGCGCCATCGTACCGAACGCCCCGATTCGCGGATCTCCCATGATCTCCAGCCGCTTGTCCCGTTCCCGGTATGAAAAATACGCATCCCCCATATCCGCCCATCCGTCAAGATGAAGGCCGCCGGACAAGACGGCGGACAGGAGCACCAAAATGAACGCCGTAAGAAACGGTCCCGTTCCTCCCGGTCCCGAAGCCAGTGCCGCTGCCGACCAGGACACAGCGCCGATCATGGCGCCGACCAGCGGATAAAGGGTGAACATCCAGATCGTCTCTTTTCGTCCGATCGGCAAGTTTTTGCGGACAGGCACGGCCGTGAAAAACTGGACAGCGAGGAGAAATCCGCGGATCATCTGCCGTCTGCCCCAAAAATCAGTTGCCGGATGCGCGGCCAGTCCGCATGCCTCCGAAAATGCGCTGCCCATTCATCATACTTCGGTAGTTTCATGTCTTCTGCATGTCCGAGAGAATCCTCTTCTTCGATTCCATGCTCTTCCAAATGCGGAATCACGCCCAGTACGGGAAGGCCGGTGCGCTTCTCCAGGAATTCAATGCCGCTCCGGAACAGCCGGATATCCCCCCGGAATTTGTTGATGAGAAGTCCCCTGACCCGGTCCCGGTCCTCCGGAACCATCAGTTCGAGCGTGCCGATGATTGAGGCGAACACGCCGCCCCGCTCGATGTCCGCGACAAGCAGAACCGGCACATCGGCCTCTCTGGCGACCCGCATATTCACCAGTTCCCGATCGTTCAGGTTGACTTCCGCCGGGCTGCCTGCACCCTCGATGACAATGGCATCATAACGTTCGTCAAGCACCCCGAGCGATTTCCGGATCGCTTCCATTCCGGTCCGGAAAAAGCGCTCCCGGTATTCCATCCCGCCCATCCGGCCAAATGGCCTGCCGAGAAGCAGGATTTCGGCAGCCGTGTCATCCGCGGGCTTCAGGACGATCGGGTTCATCTCGGGCACCGGCCGGGTCTTGGCCGCTTCCGCCTGCACACATTGTGCACGGCTGATCCGGAGACCGCCTCCGATATCCGTCGTGAAGGCCGACATATTCTGTGACTTGAAAGGCGCCGTCCGGACTCCGTCGTCAGCGAGCAATCGGCAGATGGCCGTGCATGTCATGCTTTTTCCGACATGCGATGCGGTACCCTGAATCATGATCCCATTCATGCAATCCCTCCGTTTCCCGGTTTCCGAAGGAGCGGCATGCCCGCGTCCATTTCGTACGCGACGTCCGCCATTGCCGCGAGCTTTTGATGAATTCGCCCGAGCATTTCCGAATAAGCCCGGATATCCGCAGCGGAAGGAAGCGGCTCGTCCAGCACTTCATTGGAGACCACAACGACGGCAGACGCCTTATCGGTCATTTCGGACAAGGCTCCGAGCAGCTCCGAAACCTTTTTCTCGATGCATCCCGTCCGGCTGTGGCAAGGCAGGCCGCTTTCAATCCCTTCATACATTTCATTGGCCAACCATGTCGTGATGCAGTCGATCAAAAGCGCGTCTCCTTCATGGATCCTCGGAAGGATGCCCGGAAGATCCAGCGGGCGCTCGATCGTCTCCCACTGTTCCGGCCGTGCATCACGGTCCCGGCGGTGTCTCCGGATCCGGCTGTTCATCTCTTCATCCGCCGGCCGGCCCGTTGCGACATAAACGAGACGGCCGGCTTGTCGGTTGCCGAGCCAGCTTTCGGCAAAAGCGGTCTTTCCGCTTCTGACCCCTCCACTTATGAAGACGAGTGTTCCCCGAACCATCCGGCAAGCGCCTCCTTCAGAATCTCCATTTTTTCACGTTCCTTGATCCCCACCCGGAACCATGTCCCGTCCATGCCGAGGAAGTTTTCCGTATGGCGGAGGACGATGCCCTGCCCGAGCATCTCCCTATAGAGCCCGTCGGACTGCCGGGGACGGAAACTGATGTAGTTCGTTTCGCTGCCGGTCACGATGCACCCTGCCGTCTCCAGAAATTCTGAAAGCCGCCGTCTTTCCTCTTTACAATACCGGACTGTCCGCCGGCGGAATGATTCTTCCCCGAAGCACAGCTTTCCGATCCTGGCGGCCATTCCATTGACATTCCAATGCGGCACGGCTTTCCGGTGGCCCGCAATCCGTTCTCCGGAGCCGATCATATAGCCGAGCCGGATGCCGGCAATGCCGTACATTTTCGTCATCGACCGGACGACGACCGCATGCGGAAATTCTTCTGTATGGGGGATAAACGAGTGCTTCTCCCCCGCAAAATCCATGAACGCTTCATCGATCACCAGCTCGCAGCCGGTCCGGAGCCCGTGTTCAGCCAGCCGGCGGATGGCCTCGACGGAGAGCCGGACGCCTGTCGGGTTGTTGGGATTGCAGAGGTACAGCACATCTGCTTCCTCCATCTTTTTTATCACCCGGTCCTCCGGGAATTCCGGTTCTGCCGGGTCCGTCACAAAATCGATGCAAGTGGCGCCTTTTGAAAGCAAAGTGGCCTTGTATTCGGAAAACGTCGGGTGAATCAGGAGGGCGGTGCGGCCGCGGTATCGTTCCGCAATGACCGCAAACAGCTCGGCCGCGCCGTTTCCCGCCAGCACCCGCTCGGCAGGCACACCGTGATAATCAGCGGCGGCCGAGCGGAAGGGTTCTCCGTCCGGGTCCGGGTAATGCGGCAGCTCCGAAAGCAGTTCGGGCCAGATTTGCCGGACCCCTTCCGGAACACCGAGCGGATTCACGTTCTCACTAAAGTCCAGCACCCGGTCAGGCACTTCCATGCCGAGCCGGTCATACAGGCGGAGCGGATTCGCTCCATGTTCAGGCAATTGCAACTGTGATTCCTCCGATCGTTAAGCCAATTAAGAGAAACGCCCATGATGCGGCGTGCATCTGGTGTACGGACTCCGGTATGTCCGCGGCCTCAAGCGGACGATCCTGACGGCCCATTCTTGCGCGGTCGGACGGCACTCCCTGATACATGTTCAGCCCGCCAAGCGCGGCTCCGAGCTGCCAGGCTGTGGCCGCTTCCAGCCAGCCGCTGTTCGGGCTCGGATGCTTGGCGGCATCACGCCGCCATCCGGTGAGCCGCTCCCGGTACGGCAACCCGCTCCTGACCGGGGTGACGAACAAGATAAGAAGCCCCGTCAGCCGTGAGGGAATCAGATTCAGCACATCATCAGTTTTTGCCGAGAAAAAACCGAATGCCCCGTACCGTTCATTCCGATAGCCGACCATCGAGTCAAGCGTGTTGACCGCCTTGTAAACCCAGATGCCCGGCGCCCCGAGCAGCAGTGCCCAGAAAAGCGGCGCCGTCACGCCATCCGACGTGTTTTCAGATACAGTCTCCACAACTCCCCTCACGATTTCGGACTCAGGAAGAGAATCGGTATCCCGACCGACGATCCAGCCAAGCTTTTCCCGGGCTTCCGATAAATCTCCTTCCGCAAGAGGACGATACACGTCCATTGCGGCCTGTGCCAGGCTTTTCCGGGCAAGGCCTGCCGCAATCAGCAATGACTCCGCGGCAATGCCAGCTGCGCGGTGGAAGCCGTAGAAAAGCCAGACGGGGGCAGCCGCCAGGAGGCCGGAAACCCCCGCAGTGGCAAGGAGAAGGACCAGCCCTTTTGCACGGCGGTTGCTGCCCGTATTCAACCGGGTTTCCAAAAAGGTGATGAGCCGGCCGATCCATCGGACAGGATGAGGCCATCCGGGCGGGTCACCGATCACCCGGTCAATCAGGAAGCCGGCCAGACAGGCGATCAGATGGTTCAGGACCATCGGCCGCTCCCATCCAGATCAGCCTTCCGCCGGCGGTACCTGCGGATCGCTTCGGCCGTGCATTCAAACACGCCGCTGCCGATTGCTTTTCCGAGTTCGGTGACAGTCCCGGCATATGGGTAACAAATGCCCGTCTGGGTGGCCGAAATCAGAAGGCTGTCGGTCGACGTTCCGGTTGCCACCGTTCCGGTCAGCGGGTCCAGCACCTGTTCCGTCTGCATCGCCTTTGCTTTCGCCTCGGTTGCAGTGATCATTCCCTGGATCATCGCTTCTTCCGACAAATGCCCGTTCACAATCACCCAAGTGTTAATCGTTCCTGCGTAAACGTCACGGGAAGCGCCGAGCGAGGCGTCCACGGCATTGCCTACCCCCGCCGTCACGCAAATGACAATGGGCGCATCCGGTGGCCCGTATTCCCCGATCACGGCGTCTTCCGTCATGGCCGCCGTCATCATTGCCACCGTCTGGGTAAGCGGGAACCCGGTTTCATGCAGCCAGTTCCTCATCTCCGCCTCCGCATCGTCCGTGATATAAGCCGCGCCGACTTTCCGGTTGACGAAATGGCGGAACCAGCCGGCGCCTGCACGGTAAACAGCGGAAGAAACCGTCTTCAGGGGCATCCGGCTGTCGAGATGAACATACTCGCCCGACACCGAAAAATCGGATTTCCGGATGATTACTTTTTCGTGTCCCATCTCGTTGGCCGGAAGGAGCGTAATTTGCGGCTTCGGGATTTCCGGGTGCATCCCTGCCCTCACCCTTGCCGCGTATACGGTTTCCATCTTTTGTTCGTCGATCACTTCGTCCGGAGTTCCGAGCGCAGCCACTTCCCCCCGGTTCATGAGCAGCAGCCGGTCACAGTACAGCGAGGCCAAGTTGACATCATGGAAAACAGAGACGACAGTCAGCCCGTTTTGGGTCGCCTGGCGCCGTATGGTATCCAGCAGTTGCTGCTGATGCGCAATATCCAGATGGTTGGTCGGCTCGTCCAGCAGCAGTACCGGCGCTTCCTGGGCCAGTGCCTGGGCGACAAATACCCTCTGGCGCTCGCCTCCGGACATAAACTCAATTTCCGTATCCCGGTACTTGGTGACCCCCATCTGATCCATGGCCTTTTGGACTGCGCGCTCATCCGCGTCGGTCCAGCCGGCAAACAGGCCGGCCTGGTGGGGATACCGGCCGAGTGACACGGTCTGATACACCGTATGTGAAAACGCATCCGCCTGGAGCTGGGGAAGCACGGCAACCTGCCTGGCAAACGCCTTTCGGGAATATCCGGATATGGGCTTCCCGCCGATTTCGACCGAGCCGGAATCTGCCGGAAGCAGACCGCTCAGCATTTTCAGAAGCGTCGATTTGCCGCTTCCATTCGGCCCGAGAATCCCGAGCATGGTCCCGGCTTCCACCTTAAACGACACTGACCGGACGACCGGCGTGCCTCCGTATCCGCCTGTTAGCCGCTTGACATCAAGCATGCCGGTTCCTCCCCTTTCTCCGCTGCCTGTAGAAAATAAATGCAAACACCGGTGCCCCGATAAACGAAGTGATTACGCCCACAGGCAGCTCGGTGGGCGATATAATCGTTCTTGCCACGAGATCACAGAACACAAGCAGAGAGGCCCCGTTAATGAACGACAGCGGCAACAGATGCCGGTGGTCACTCCCCCATAAGAGCCGCGTCATATGAGGGACAACCAGACCGACAAATCCGATGGTCCCGGATACGGCAACCGCTGAACCGGTAAGAATCGAGCCACCGCCGAGAATCATCCATTTGCGCTTCCGTACGTCCACTCCGAGATGGTGGGCCCGTTCCTCTCCGAACAGCATCGCATTCAGCTCCCGCCGGCAAAGCCATAGCAGAAACCCTCCGATCAGGACAAACGGCAGGATCATCCATACGTACTTCCAGCCTCTCATCGAGACACTGCCCAGCAGCCAGCCGATGATCTGCCGGAGTTCTTCCCCGGTCAGGGCAATCATGAGGGACAGTACCGAGCCGAGAAATGACCCGAAGATGACCCCGGTCAGGATGATCGTTTCCATCTTGAGTGACCTGTCGACCGCCCGGGAAAAACCGATCACGAGAAGAAGCACTGCCATCGCGCCCGCCATGCTGAATACGGGAAGGGTATAGGTGCCAAACAATCCGATTCCAAAAAAGAGTGTCGCCACAGCGCCGACTGAGGCGCCGGACGACACTCCAAGGGTGTACGGATCGGCAAGCGGGTTTTTCAGAAGCCCCTGAAACGCCGCGCCCGCCAAGGCCAGCGACCCTCCGACGAGCCCTGCAAGCACCACCCTCGGCATGCGGATTTTCCATAGGATGTTCGCGGCTGTTTCATCCGCTCCCGGGTCCAGGAGCACTTGCAGCGGAATCTTCACCGATCCGACGGAAACACCTAGCCAAAGTGCCAGCAGGAGAACGGCAGCCGATACAATGTATGCGGCAACCGGCCGTTTCGTCTTATGCTGCTTGATCTTCTTCATCTTGTTCCGCTTCCCCGAATATTTCCGGATAAACTGCCTTCGCTACGGCTTCCAGACCTTCGGCAAGGCGCGGACCGGTACGGCTTGTAATGTTTTCATCAACCTGGATAACAGCCTTTTCCTTAATGGCGGTCACGGCGTCAAATCCTTCACGCGAGTAAACATCTTCCACTGCCGTATCGATGTAATCATACATGACCATGATGACATCCGGATTGCGATTGACGATCTCCTCCGGATCCATCATGACCCAGCCTTGCTGGTCGGCCGCAACATTTTCCCCGTGGATGATGTCCAGGAACTGCTGCATGAATGTGCCAGATCCAGGCGTGTAAATATCCGGTGCAGGCGAGGTTTCGACAAATACTTTTTTCTTGTCGGTGACTGCTTCCGCTTTTTCCTTGATTTCATCCACTTTGTCTTGCATGCCGCTGACGATTTCTTCGGCCTCGGCGGAATAGCCGGTCAGCTTTCCGATTTGCTGGATGGTTCCGTACGTTTCATCAAAATCTGTTGCATTCTTTACGACAAACACGGTGAGGCCCGCATCACGAAGCTGCTGCAGTCCTTCTTCCCCGACACCGAGTGCGGATTCGTGTGCAAACACAACGTCCGGCTGCAGGCCGACGATTTTTTCGACGTTGAATTCCTGCCCGCCGATTTTCTCGAGTTTTTGCGCTTCTTCCGGATAGTCGTCGAAGTCACTTCCGGCGACAACTGCTTTTCCGGCACCAACCGCGAAGAGAATCTCGGTGTTGCTCGGAACCATGGAAACAATTTTCTCCGGCTGTTTTTCCAGCGTAATTTCATTTCCGACAGCATCGGTTTCCGTGACCGGGAACGTTGCTTCCTGATCCGCTTTTCCGCCTTGGTCTGCTGTCTGCTGCTCTGTCTCACCGTCCTGGTTCTGCGGTTGTTCCGCACTGTCATCGGCCGAGCCGCATGCAGCAAGCATCAGTGCCGCAACAGGTGCGGCAAGCCACCTTAGCCATTTTTTATCCAACTCCGATTCCCCCTCATCATGATATACGGAACAGAAAAAACCCCCGCGCGACGCGGGGGGCAGAAATACCGGCAGGACGGGCACGCGGAAAAACGACCGCAGCCTGCTCATGCAGGCGCCGTTCCACACCGGCCTGTCCTCGCAGGCGCATTCAGGTGCTTTCCGCTGGGGCAGGTTTCCTGACTTGCGGCGTATAGCCGCTTACAGTGGCGGGACCGTGCCGGACTTTCACCGGCTTCCCTTTTACCCCCGCGATTCGGGGCACCTCAGCGTCATCCGGCAAAAAGTCATGCCGGATATTCAATTCCTCTTCAATTTAATCAGATGGCACGGTTTTTGTCGAGGGATGCCCGGGAAAAGCGGGAGCCGCCAAGGTAGGTTAACGTCTCGCCCGACTATCGCAACTTCTTAACGGAGTTCGTTGCCACAACCTGAAGACCGGCCCCCTTCAGCTTCTGCTGTAGGGGGCCGGCCGATCGTTACATCCGTTCCGGAGCGGCGACTCCGATCAGGCGGAGTGCGTTCGCAACGGTCGTTCGGGCTGCCGTGACAAGCGCGAGGCGCGCTTCCGACAATTCCTTGTTGTCCGGGTCGACGACTTTGTCAGTCGAGTAAAACGTGTGGAATGCGGATGCCAATTCCTGAATATATGTGGCAATCCGGTGCGGCGCGCGGAGCTTCGCCGAGTCCGCTACAACTTGAGGAAAATCGCCGATCTTCTTCATGAGATCGATCGCCTTCTCGCTGTCCTGCAGCAGACCGACATGTTCATCCGAACGGAACAGCCCGGCTTCATCCGCCTGGCGGAGAATCGAGCAAATGCGCGCGTGGGCATACTGCGCATAGTAGACCGGGTTTTCGTTGGACTGGGAAACCGCGAGATCGAGGTCAAAGTCCATCTGGGAATCCCCGGATCGCATGATGAAGAAGTAGCGGACCGCATCCAGGCCGACCATATCAACGAGCTCGCGCAGGGTAACTGCCTTTCCGGTCCGCTTGCTCATTTTGAACTTCTCGCCGTCCTTATACAGCTGGACCATCTGGGATACCAGCACTTCAAGCGTGTCCTTGTCGTAGCCGAGCGCCTCGATTGCCGCTTTCATACGCGGAATGTAGCCGTGGTGGTCAGCTCCCCAGATGTTGATCAGCTTGCCGAAGCCTCGCTGGAGCTTGTCCTCGTGATACGCAATATCCGGCGTCAGGTACGTATAAGTGCCATCCTTCTTGATGAGGACCCGGTCCTTATCGTCTCCGAATGTCGTCGAGCGGAACCAGGTGGCGCCATCTTCCTCATAAACATGGCCGTTTTTCTTGAGCTTACCGAGTGCCTCCTCGATCTTGCCGGACTCATAAAGCGTCGATTCGGAAAACCAGTTGTCAAATGTCACGCGGAAATCGGCCAGGTCCCGCTTGATTTTGTCCAACTCGATGCCAAGGCCATGCTTGCGGAACCACTGGAAGCGTTCTTCTTCCGGCATCTTGGCGAACTTGTCGCCGTGCTCCTGAGCGAGTGCATTGGCAATTTCGATGACATCCTTGCCGTGGTAACCGTCTTCCGGCATTTCCCGCTCTTCGCCAAGCGCCTGGAAATAGCGGGCTTCGATCGACAAAGCCAGGTTGTTGATCTGATTGCCGGCATCGTTGATGTAGTATTCACGGGAAACGTCATAGCCTGCAAAATCGAGCACATTGCAGAGCGCGTCACCGATTGACGCGCCGCGGCCGTGGCCGAGGTGAAGGTCGCCTGTCGGATTGGCCGAGACGAACTCGACCTGGATTTTCTCGCCTTCCCCCGAGCCGCTGCGGCCGAAGTTCTCGCCCTTTTCCAGCACGTCCTTCACGACATCGCCGAGATAGTCGGTTTTAATGGAGATGTTGATGAAACCCGGCCCTGCGATGTCGACCGATCGGATCGGTGTGCCATCTTTGTCCAGGTTGCCGACAATCGCTTCAGCGATGGTGCGCGGCGGCTTTTTCGCAATTTTCGTCAGTTGCATCGCGATGTTGGTGGCATAATCGCCGTTTTCTTTGCTTTTCGGCGTCTCGAGCATCACATCGGGCATTTCCGCCACATCTACGAGACCCGCCTTTTCCACCGCGATGCCGAGCGCGTCCTTCAGCTGTTGTTTGATCTGTTCCACTGTGCTCATGCTTTTCCCTCCGAATAAGTAAATTCCACATCATAGGTGCCGACAGTCTCACTGCCCGACATCAAGTCATACTCGGCCGCGAACCGCCCTTCCGAACCCGGTTCGTAGCAGACCGAGCCGGTTTTGACCGTCAGCGGCAAGCCCGCACCCCCGCTTCCGTAGCGTCCTTCCCGCTGCTCGCCCGGGACGAGAGGAAGCCGCATTGAAACTTCTCCGTTCCGCATGATCAGCCCTTCCTCATGTCCCATCCGGACCATCGTGCGGACTCTCTGGCCGTCCGCGTTTTCTTCAAAGCTCAGATACGTTTTGCCCGCTTTTTCAATCAGAAGGCCCTCCGCCCGGATGAAGTTCCGGAACGGCTTCTCGCCCGGCTGACGGACCGTCGTCACGAGGCGGATGCTGACCGCTCTTCCTTCCTCGGGAATAGTCATCTGGATGCCCCCGTTCATAATCATTTCCCTATTATATCCCGCAGGGCCGTGGGATTTCAATGGATGCCGGCTCCGTTCCCCATAAGTGAACGGTTTACCGGCAGGCCCCTGCGGCGAACCGAGTAAATTCATCCGTCCGCGGAACACAGCCCGTCGGCTAGATGCCACGAACAAAAAAGTGATGCGCCGTTTTCCTCCGCGCATCACCTTTTCCTTTACTTTACAAAGCCGAGCAGCATTTCCCTGAACAGCTTGCTTGCAGTATGGACCGTCTGCTCGGATGGATCATAGACGGGCGCGACTTCGACCAGGTCAAAACCGGCGACCCGGACACCGGAACGTGCGATTTCATGGATTGAATCAAGAAGCTCGCGTGCCGTGATGCCGCCGCAGTCGACCGTGCCCGTGCCCGGTGCATGGGCGGGGTCCAGAACATCAATGTCGATCGTGACATAGACGGGGCGGCCGGCAAGCGCCGGCAACACTTCCCTGAGCGGCTCCAGAACATCGAATTTCGAGATGTGCATGCCGTTTTCGCGCGCCCATTCAAACTCCTCTTTCATACCGGAACGGATTCCGAACGAATAGATGTTGTGGGGGCCGATCAGATCGGCAATCTTTCGGATCGGTGTCGAGTGGGAGTGTTCCTCCCCCTCGTACTCGCTCCGCAGATCGGTATGGGCATCGATATGGATAATGGCGAGATCCTTATGCACGGCCGCCACTTCCTTCATGACCGGCAGCGACACGAGGTGCTCGCCGCCCATCCCCGCCGGTATCTTCCCATCAGACAAGAGCTGGCGGACGAACCCGGCGATCAGGTCAAGGGATTTACCGGCATTGCCGAATGGAAGCGGGATGTCTCCCGCATCATAAAATCGGAGGTCATCGAGTTCGCGGTCCAGGTAGGGGCTGTACTCCTCCAGCCCGACCGATGCTTCGCGGATGCGAGCAGGACCGAACCGGGAGCCCGGGCGCCAACTGACCGTCCAGTCCATCGGCATGCCATAGATCACCGCATCCGCTTCATCGTAGCTGAGGCCGCTCTTGATGAATACATTGCCGGAGTAGGTTTCGTCGAACTTCATTCACCTTCACCTTCTGCCAGGTCACGGACGAACTTTGGCAGCACGAAGGATGCCCTGTGCAGTTCGCTCGTGTAGTACTTCGTGTCGATGTCATGGAACCGCTCTTCCTTCACTTCAAGCGGGTCGTGCTTTTTCGAGCCGAGCGTGAAGCACCAGAGCCCGCTCGGGTACGTCGGGATGTTGGCCGTATACAGACGGGTGACCGGGAAGATTTCCCGGACGTCCTTTTGTACCTGGCGGATCAGATCCGCCTTGAACCATGGGTTATCGCTTTGGGCGACAAACAGACCGTCCTCTTTTAGTGCCTTTGAGATGCCTGCATAGAAGCCTTTCGTAAATAGGTTGACTGCAGGGCCGACGGGCTCGGTTGAGTCCACCAGGATGACATCATATTCGTTTTCGGACTCGGCAATATGCATAAATCCGTCCCCGATACGGACCTCCACTCGAGGGTCCTCGAGCTTGCCCGCAATTGACGGCAGGTACTGTTTGGAGTACTCGATCACCTGCCCGTCGATGTCGACAAGCACCGCCTGTTCGACTTGCGGATGCTTGAGCACCTCGCGGATCACACCGCCGTCGCCGCCTCCGACGACCAGCACCTTTTTCGGATCGGGGTGTGTGAACAGCGGAACGTGTGCGACCATCTCGTGGTAGACGAATTCATCACGCTCCGATGTCATCACCATGCCGTCGAGAAACAGCATGTTCCCCCATTCTTCCGTTTCCGCCATTTCAAGCAGCTGGAACTCCGTTTGTTCAACATGCAGTGTCTGCTTGATCTTCATCGTGATTCCAAAGTTGTCCGTCTGTTTTTCCGTATACCATAACCCTGCCATGGGCTGCATTCCTCCTTCATTAAAGGGAAACGTCCCGCACTGCCTATATTCCCGGCCTCCACGAAACTAAGCTTCATTATACGGCCACCGGTCTCCGTTGCAACTGTTTTTTTATGCGAGCGGACAAATCGGGACTTCCCTAAAAAATCCTCCGGATGAAATGCGGTCTGTCTGTGCATACTTGCGGAAAAGCGTAAGAAAGGCGGGAATGCGGTGAAACGGGCACATATCAAAAAGCAGCGGAAGCGGCGGACACTCATGAAGCGGCTGTTGCTTCTTTCCCTGAGCTTCGGCGTAGCCGGGCTGGTCATGTACGGGGCGCTTCTCATCTATATCCATTCGGCCGGTCCCCCTTCCCTGGAAGTGCCGAATGCGACCGTCTTCCTCGACCGAAACGGCGACCCGATCGGTGACCGGCATTCAGGCGAACGCCGTTACTGGGCTTCTCTTGACGATATGTCCCCGTTTCTTGCCGAGGCGTTCGTCGCCGTCGAAGACAAGGACTTTTACAAACACAAGGGGTTCGACTATTCCCGGATTGCAGCGGCCGTGATGAAAGACGTCAAATCATTCCGCAAAGCGGAAGGCGCGAGCACGATCACCCAGCAGTATGCACGCAACCTGTTCCTGACCCATCAAAAAACTTGGACACGGAAGGTCAACGAGGCGGTCTATGCGAGAAGGATCGAAACGTTTTACGACAAGGACACCATTCTCGAAGGCTATCTGAACACCGTTTACTTCGGCCATGGCATGTACGGTGCCGAGGCGGCAAGCAAGTTTTTCTTTGGCAAGGAAGCTGAAGACCTGACACTTGCCGAAGCGACATTGCTCGCAGCTGTACCGAAGGGGCCGTCCGTCTACTCCCCGGTGAATAACCCCGAAGCTGCGGCGGAGCGACAGGAAATCATCCTGAATGCGATGGTGCGCGACGGATACGTGACACGTGAGCAGGCGGATCACGCCCTGAACCAGCGGATTGCACTGAAGCATGATCAGTGGGACGAGGGAGAAAAGGTCGCCCCGTACTTTCTGGACGAGGTGTGGCGGGAGGCTGAAAACCGCCTGGAAGAAGCGGGACGGAACATCGCGGAAGGAGGTTGGACAATCCGTACGACGCTCGACCCATTCCATCAGAAAACTGCGGAAGCCGCGGCCGAAAAGTGGATGCCTGATAACAGCCTCCAGTTCGGATTTGTCACGATGGAACCGGAAAGCGGACAGGTCACTTCGCTGATCGGCGGGCGCGATTATGCCGCCAGCCCTTTTAACCGGGTCACCCAGGCAGAGCGCCAGTCCGGTTCCGCGATGAAACCGGTGCTGTACGCTGCAGCGCTCGAACAGGGATTCACGCCGCTCACCTTCCTGAAGAGCGAGCCGACTGTCTTCACCTTCGACGACGGCCGCCAGGAGTATGAGCCCCGGAACGTCAACGGCAAGTTTGCCGAACGGCCGATCTCGCTCGCCCAGGCACTTGCCATTTCCGATAATATCTTTGCCGTCAAAACGCTCGAGGAAATCGGCTACAAGCCGTTCAAGGATATGGCCGCCCGTCTCGGCATCACCGGCAACTTCGTCGATGCCCCGGCCACCGCCCTCGGTACAACCGAGGTCACCCTTTACGAAATGACCGGGGCATACAACCGGATTGCATCCGGTGGGCGGCGGGTTGTCCCGACAACCATCCAGTCGATCACCGATGCCTCCGGCGAAATCGTCTACCAGAGCGATGAGGAAGAAAAAGAGCAGCGGGAAGTGATGGATCCGGCAGATGCCTTTGTCCTGACACAGATGATGACCGGCATGTTCGACCCGGTCTTCAGCGACTATACTCCGGCGACGGGCCTGTCGATGCGGGCGAGCCAGACACGCCCGTATGCGGCAAAGTCCGGCACGACGCTTTCCGACCAGTATCTGATCGGCTTCTCCACGACGCTGACCGCAGGAATCTGGGCCGGATTCGACGAAGGGAACCGCCTCACCGAAAACAGCGACAAAATGGCCGCCAAGAAGGTGTGGATCGAGTTCATGGAAGACGCACATGCCGGCCTTCCGCCGGAACCGTTCGTCCAGCCGGAAGGTGTCACAGGCGTCATCGTCGATGTCGAAACCGGCGGCCTTGCCGTCGAAGGCTGCGGCAAACAGCGCATGATCTACGTCAAAGAACGGAATGTGCCGCGGAAACTCTGCACAGATCCGGCGCTCCGGCAAGATCGCTCTTCCGACACAAAAGACGGCGGACCGATCCGGCTGTTCCCGTTCTCGTTTTTCGACTGACTACTTGGATTCAAGTGAGACGTGAACATCCTGCAATCAGACATTGGCATACCATATTCAAACACCAAAAAAGCCCGCCCCGCCTCCATTTCCGGAGGCGGGGCGGGCTCTGTGCGCCGTTAGCTAGACGCCGCACTGTCCTAGCTTGTATTCAGCAAGCGTTGCTTTAAGTTTACTCCCTTTTCGCGAGCGCTTCAACCGGCTGCAACCGCGCCGGGCAAAACTGTCAAAGATCGTTCATAATTGCCTGCTCATCCGATGACGCCGAGCGCCTCCTGGAGTTGGTGGCTCCGCTCCCACAATTCCGGATTCTGCTCCTGCAGAAATTCCGCAAGTACTTTTTTCGAGCGGTCGTCCATCTTGTCGACGATGACATGCCGCTTCAGTGCTTTATCCAAGAGGTTCACATGCTCGGGCAGGTTTTTGTAGCCGCGCCGTTTTTCTCGGTTGACGACCATTTCTGCCGCCGTGACACCGGCATAGTAAGGTCCGTCTTCCTTATAATCGATAGCGACCCATACGAGCCAGTACGGCTTGCCGCCTTCGGAATCCTTGCGGTCCGGGGTGAATTTGACACCACGCTCCGTCTTGCTCCGGGCATGCAGCGCACCGATTTCCACCTGCGCAAGTTCCTCTTCCACATCGATCATGACGGGTGACACGTTTTCCAGTGAGATTGAACCGATGCCGAACCCCTTATGACCGGCGGTCGGGTTATCGCGGATAATCGTGAACTCCATCTTTTGCTTTGGTTTTTCTCCGTTGGCCATGATCACACCCCCTTCCCTGCATTATAGCCAATCCGCCCCCGCTGTTAAAAGAGGAGGCTTACTGGAGGATACAGGCGGAAAGTTCCCCGATGAAGGCAAAAGCCTCATCCATCTCCGCATCCGTATAATTCAGCTTGTTCTTGACGATATGTACTTTTTCAATCTGCTCTTTCCGCGGCAGATAATCGAAATACAAAAGCGTGGAGACCAGTTCCAGGAAACGGGAACTCTTTTCACTCATCCTGGTGATGCACTCGCCCAGAGTGTCCGGGACTTCAACCGCATCACCGATAAAATCCCTGCCTTCCCCGGTAACCCGGTAGCTGTATTGAACGTAGGAACCCTTGTCTTCGCATGTTTCAGCGAGAAAGCCCATTTCGCACAGTTCCTCGATGCGGAGCGTCAACTCTTCAGAGTAGGGGCCGTAAATATGGAGTTCGTATTTTTCCTGGAAAGGGAAGTCCATCTTTTTGGCGATGTAAATCATCTTCTGCAACTTCTTCCGCCCTGTCACCCCATCAGCCAGTGAAATGAACTGAACAAGCTTTGCATGTTCCTGAAGCATCAAAATGCCCTCCCTATTCTATGTGTTCAAGATGCTTAGGATTTGTTGCCTGAGCACTTTTTTCTTCTTCCCTTCCTTGAGCATGTCCTCAGGGAAGTAGAGTTTATGGTCCGTCCGCCTCTTACCGGAAATGGCATCGACGATATCGGACTCGCGGGACAGCTCCCGCAGTTCGCCGTCCCGCATCAGCAGATGGATCGGGAGCCGTTCCTCTTCCTCGCCCGGCCTGTAAAAATCGTACGGAAGGTCCGACGAGGAATCGACGACGAGATAATATTCCGGGTCGATCCCGGCTTTCCGGAACAATACATCGAGTTCGCCGAGCTTCCGGTATTCTTTGGCCGGGTTGAAATCGATGTATTGGAAAAGACGCCGGTTCACGAACCGGTCGCACAGATCGGACAGGATTTCATCGTCCTCCCGGATCCAAGTTTCGAAATAAGTCATGAGAATGTATTCATCCAAAGCAATATAATCAGCAAGGTCATACGTCTTATCGAAAAACGACTTGAAGTGGACGGGCTCCTGTTTGAACGTATACCCTTCTTCGCTCAAAACTTTCGCCCTCTGCAAAATTTTCACGAGAATCACTTCCGCCGAGCGGGACACGGGGTGGAAATACACCTGCCAGTACATCTGATAGCGGCTCATAATGTAGTCCTCCACCGCATGCATGCCGCTCTGCTTGATGACAGCCTGGTCCTCGGCCGGGCGCATGACGCGAAGAATCCGCTCCATGTCGAAATGGCCGTAGCTGACCCCCGTGAAGTAGGCATCCCTCTGAAGATAATCCATCCGGTCAGCGTCGATCTGGCTGGAGATCAGGCTGACGACCAGCTTGTCCGGATAGGTCTTCCCGATGACATCTGCGACTTTTTGAGGGAAGTCCTCGGCGACTCGCCGGAGGACCTCATTCACCCCGGTGTTCCCGAGAAGAATCTTCTGGGTGAACAGCTCATGATCCAGGTCGAACACCTTCTCGAAGGCATGGGAAAACGGTCCGTGCCCAAGGTCATGGAGCAATGCCGCGCACAGCGTGACGAGACGCTCGGAATCATTCCACTGCGGCCGTCCGCTGAAGCTGTCGTCGATCATTCGCCGGACAATTTCATAGACGCCGAGCGAATGATTAAACCGGCTGTGCTCCGCACCGTGGAACACCAGATAAGTCGTGCCAAGCTGATGGATGCGGCGGAGCCGCTGGAATTCCCTGGTGGCGATCAGGTCCCAGATCACCTGGTCCCTCACATGAATGTACCGGTGAACCGGGTCTTTGAACACTTTTTCTTCGCTTAATTTTTGTAAGCCATAGTCCATCATCTGGCACCTCCCGGAAACAGTGGGTCCTTCCAGTATACCCTGTTCGGCACTTGTTTGGAACGGTCGCCGGTCGCCTTCTCCTCCTAAAATCAAATCCGAAAAGATGCGCATTCTCCGACATTTCCAAATGGAACGGTATAAAACGCAGTGCCGCGGTGCAAACTGACACCAGGCAAACATTCTATGAAGATGGCAGGAGGTACACAAATGGTGAAAGTCAGACAGGATGCCTGGGTAGAAGAAAACGACCGGCTGCTCGCGGAAACGGTGCTGCGGCATGTACGCGAAGGAAGCACTCAGCTCAACGCATTCGAGGAAGCCGGCGATGCGATGAACCGGACGGCAGCGGCCTGCGGATTCAGATGGAACGCGGTCGTCAGGAAAGAATACGAAAAAGAGCTTGCCGATGCGAAAAAGGAACGCAAGGCTAATCTGAAGGCAATGGGCAAAGATTTCCGCCGCAAAAACTCCGGACTCTATGTCGTGCCCGACGGAGCGGAGGGCGAAGGACGGGCCGCAATCCGGCTTTCGAATCTTTCTCTTGATGTGGTGATCGCTTACCTGATGCGACTTCAGCATACGAATCTCGCGGATCAGGAGACGATGAAGTGGAAGCATACCGCTGAAGCGGCCGAGCGCCGGGTGGGCGAGCTCGAAAACGAAGTCGCACGGCTTGCCAGGGAAAACGACGAGATCCGCGATGACTATGAGCAGTTTGTACAGATCATGAACCGTGCACGCAAACTGGTTGCGTTTGAAGAAGACGAAAACTCATCAGCCGTTTTCCGGATGGAACAGAACGGAAATCTCGTGAATAACGATGAACAGCAGGCCCACTGAAGCGAAACACACGCAAATAGAAACGGCAAGGACCCCATCGCCTCTCAAGCAGGCGGCTGAGTCCTTGCCGTTTGTTCGGTTGTTGTTTCCGGATTCAGATGCCATCGAGCAGCTTGGCATTCCGTTCGACGACCCGTCTCAGATAACTTGCGTACAAGCCGGTTTCCTCCCCTTCAAGAAGGCTGTCACGGACGTTACCCGACAGCGCATGAAGCAATCGGCGGACACGGCTGTTCAGTTCCGTGACGGTAATCGGCTCTCCAAGCAGTTCGGTAAGGGATGCCATCACTTCCGGCCGGATAGCCGGGTATTCGAACTTTGTTTTTTCGCCCTTTAGTCCGGCCTCATACATCTCACCGATGAGCCGGGCGCGCTCAGATCCGCTCCCTTCCACGCAGAGATAAATCTGGACGGCGATGCCGCCCCGGAGCCTGCGCTGGGAAATGCCGGCGAATTTTCTGCCGCCGATGCTCAGATCGTACGATCCCGGGCAATAGGAACCGGAAATCTCATAAGCCTCGATCCGTTCCGCCGCTTCGGGCAGCAGCAGGCGGACAAACTCGAGCATCACCTCATAGCCGGCCGGTATGTCGATCGCCCGGCCTTTCTCGGACAGCACGACTGTGATATTCAGGATGCCATCATCGAGGACGACGGCAAGCCCGCCTGAATTCCGGACAATCGGGCGCCAGCCGTTTAGCCGGAGCAGTTCCGTTGCGTCCCCTATATACGGCAGACGGTGATCCTGGATGCCAAGGACGATGGTCCGGTCATGCACCCATGTGCGAACGGCCGGCAGGCTTTTTTGCTGGCCGACAACGTGGCAGAGCGTATCGTCCATGGCGAATGATTCCAATGCTGAACGGCCGAGACCGCTCACCGCCTGGTCAATGAAACGCCAGGCCGGCTGCCGGAGAAGAGTAAGCGTTTGATCCATAACAATGTCTCCCATATATCTGATCCGTCCGCCCGGAGCAAGCCGGACGCGGTACGTTTTTTCATTCCAGAGACAAGCATACACAAAATGAGGCCAAACGGAAAACCGGGGACTATTTCACAAAACAGTGACAAGGGGGGCTTGCGGGCGGACCATGCTTGCCTTCTATGATAGACTGAAGCCATATGATCCCAAAGGAGTGTTTCCACATGAACGAAGCTGCAATCACATTGGATGGCTGGTATGTCCTCCACGACTTCCGCTCGATGGACTGGACATCATGGAAAGCCCTTCCTGCAGAAAAACGGAAAGCAGCAACCGATGAATTCATCGCTTTCCTCGACAAGCTCCAGAAAGCCGATGACGAAAAAACAGGTAGCCATGCCTTCTATACGGTGGTCGGCCAGAAGGCGGACTTCATGCTCATGACCCTCCGCCCGACGATGGATGAACTTCAGCAACTGGAGGCAGAGTTCAACAAACTCGCCATTGCGGACTACACGATACCGGCGTATTCCTATGTATCTGTGGTCGAACTGTCCAACTACCTGGCGAAGGATTCAGACGAAGATCCATACCAGAACCCGTATGTCCGCGGACGCCTTTACCCGGAACTTCCCCGCTCGCAGTATGTGTGCTTCTACCCGATGGACAAAAAGCGCGAAGGCGAAGACAACTGGTACATGCTTGACATGGACCGCCGCCGCGAACTGATGAGGAGCCACGGACTGATCGGCCGCAGCTACGCGGGCAAGGTCAAGCAGATCATCTCCGGTTCCGTCGGTTTCGACGACTATGAGTGGGGCGTCACGCTCTTCTCCGACGACGTGCTGCAGTTCAAGAAGCTCGTCTATGAAATGCGCTTTGACGAAGTCAGCGCGCGTTACGGTGTCTTTGGCTCGTTCTTCGTAGGAACGATTCTTCAAGGCAGCGACCGCGTATCGTTCTTTAATGTACAGTAACGGAGATTGACAAGTCCGGCGGCCAATTGGGCTGCCGGGCTTTTATTATTTGATTGGAAAAGGGGTGGGATGGCGGAAATCCATACCAGACCGCTGAAACAACACCATTGCCTGCCCTGCCAGTTGATCAGCGTTTCACATAATCCATGAATTCCTCTGCAAGCGTCATCGCGTCCCAATCGGTAAGTGCCGCGTCCATCCCGCGGAGTTCCGCCCGGTGTTCGATGAAGTCGTCGGCGATGTAGTAGCCAAGACGCGGAGTGCCGTGCCTCGTGCCGCCGGAAAGGCGAAACCACTTTTTGTCCTTCTCTTCGTTCCAGCCGGTATCCATGTCTTCCGCGAACGCTTCATGAAGCTTCTTTTTGTTTGCCATGTAGATACCGAAACCATCCTCGCCAAGCGACCCGAACGAGATATAGGCCGGACGCCCCCTGCCCGGCACCGCCAGTTTGGACAGGTAAAGGGCGCCCCCTTCCGACAACAGCGTGACGAGCGGATGGCTCCAGTCAACTTCGCGCCACCAGGTTTCCCCCGAAATTTCCGCACTGATGCGGCGGTGGACGACATGGCCCATTTCGTGAGCGGCAACCAGGCGCAAATCATCCGGTTCGGGAGACAGCATTTCAAGTGCGTAGAACACCTCGTCTTTGTTCGCACCTGCCACGAATGCGCTCGGCCCAAAGGCGCCGACAAACAGATGATGGTCGTTGTCCGCGTCGATTCCGGTCAGGCCGCGGTAAAGATCGCGTACGTTTCCTATCTCCTCCGGAAGCCGCTGGCCGGCACGCGAAATGTCTTCCTCCTTGACCGGATATTGCTCGATTGCCCGGATCAGCCGCTCATCCGTCTTCGGGCAGTAATCCGGAAAGTATACATCGAAAATTTCAGGGTATCGCCCGAAGTAATCCAGCAGCCCCTCTTTCGTCTTTAGTTCCCCTCTGTCCAGCCGTTCCATGAACTCATAGACCGTATTGTTGATCGCCAATGGAAATCTCCTCCCGTCCAAATCTGCATATATGGAATGTACCCCCCTCCCCTCTCATATAGTCATTATCGAGGGGGTCAGACGATGGCGGTTGTACCGGCAACTGAAAAAGAAGTGCAGTTGCTGGCGAGACTGATGCGCGCCGAAGCTGAAGGGGAAGGGAATCTCGGAATGCTCATGGTCGGCAACGTCGGCGTCAACCGGGTCCGCGGCGACTGTCTGGATTTCGGGGATATCCGGACCATTCAGCAAATGGTCTTCCAGCGGCCAGGCGGTTTTGAGGCGACAACAAAAGGTTACTTCTATCAGCGCGCCCGCCCAGAGGACATCAGCCTGGCCCGCCGGGTCATCAACGGAGAACGGTTTCACCCGGCGACCCGCTCGCTCTGGTTTTTCATGCCGGAGGGAGCGTGTCCCGCACAATGGTGGGACCAATGGAACACAGGCCGCTACAAGTCGCACTGCTTCTATTCGCCTTCTGAAAGTGATTGTCCGTCATTATGAGTGAGAGAAAGGTGGAACCGCATGGTCCAATATTACTGGAATCCGAATTACCGGCCGATGCCGATGCAGCCGGCCCAGCAGCCTCAGCAACAGATCGTCCCGCCAATGGTGACACTGCCGACAGCCGGGCGCCCTCCCCAAAGAGAAGAATCCTACATTGAGAATATCCTGCGCCTGAACCGGGGACAGCCAGGCACATTCCATTTCTCGTTCGAACACGGGGACCGGCAGACGACTTCAAAGATAGTACGCGGTTTTGTCGAGGCGGCAGGACGGGATCACGTCATTTTGCGGGAAGCGCGAACCGATCACCGTTTCCTGTTCCCGATGATTTACTTTGACTACGCTGAATTCGACGAAGAGCTCAACTACTTCGACCAGGCACCGAGATAATGGGAAAGAGCCATCCGGCGCGGATGGCTCTTTTCACTGTTCTGCACGATTTCCCCAAAAGCGTGAAGCCGGCCGCCATACGGAGAGGCGGCCGGCTTTCATCATTTCTCAGACATGTTTGACGGCTGCGAGAATCACCATGATCCAGCCGGCCATAAAGGCGACGCCGCCAATTGGCGTGATGGCACCGAGGACGCCGATCTGGGTCAGGGCGAGCACGTAAAGGCTTCCGGAGAAAAGAAGGATTCCCGCCAGCATGAGCCATCCCGCCCAGTTCAACTGGGAGGCAGCCCCCAGAAGGGCCCGGCTCTGCAGGATGCCGATCAGGATCAGGCCGATTGCGTGGTACATCTGGTACTTGGCCGCCGTCTCCCAGATGGCAATGTAATGATCCGAAACCTTGCCCTCGAGTCCGTGCGCGCCGAATGCGCCCATTCCGACCGAAATCAGTGCGTTTACCGCACCCGCTATCAAAAAGAACTTCACTTTGCTTCCCTACTTTCGGCGTTAAAAGTCAAAGATGGAGTCACCGTTGGCTCCGTCCTCTTCCCGCTTTTGTACGGCAGGAGGAACGGCATGCGGAGCTGCAGGCGCAGATAGAGGCATCGGCTCCACTTCCGGTATCCGGTTTTGTGGCCGACTGCCGAGCGCCGCTTCTGACAACGCGCGGATAGCGGCAAGCGACTCCCGCTTCGTGGCCGTGTCACCGGCGTTTTTGGCTGTCCGCAGATGGCGCTCCATCTCTTCGAGGATCCGTTCAATCGGAATCATCCGATCCCCTCCATTCCGTTAAAAGTGTATCATATCCGTTACTGCAATCTGCTTTTGGAACCGTACAATCCCGTGACAATTCACCGCGAGATTGTACGGCACCAGTCAATCTCTTCTTCGCCCCATTTCCTCAGGCAGGCATTTGCGCGGCTGAACGGCCGGCTGCCAAAAAAACCGCGCTTTGCACTCAGGGGGCTCGGATGGGGAGATTCGATAATGGCATGACGCTCCGTATCAATCAGTTTTTTCTTTTCCTGCGCGGGGCGGCCCCAGAGGATGAACACAATCGGTGCCTCTCGCCCGGAAAGCTTACGGATTACTTCATCGGTCAGTATTTCCCACCCTTTGCCGCGATGTGAATGCGCCTCTCCGGAGCGAACCGTGAGCACGGTGTTCAGCAGCATGACGCCCTGATCGGCCCAACCGGTGAGCGTCCCGTCGTCGGGGGCATCGCAGCCGATGTCCTCCTGCAGTTCCTTGAATACATTGCGCAGGCTCGGCGGTTTCCGGATGCCCTTTTTCACGGAGAAACTGAGCCCGTGCGCCTGTCCCGGCCCATGGTACGGATCCTGGCCCAGGATGACCACTCTGACCGACTCATACGGCGTCAGCTCGAATGCCGTCCAGATGTCGTTCATCGGGGGATAAATCTCTCTTCCGGCATATTCCTTTTTCAGATACTCTCGCAATTCCAGATAATAAGGCTTGGAAAACTCGTCGCCGATCACGTCCTGCCAGCTGTTGTCCAATAGCTCCTTCGCCATCCCGCATCACTCCTTGAACTTGACCTGTACGTTATAACCCGAGAACGAAAACATCTCCCTCAGGGTCTTTTCTGCATTTTTTTGTGCCGTTGCAAGGACTCCTTGTTCGGTCGCTTCTTTAATGATCATTTTCTGGGCATCTTCGGCAAGCTCATACCCTTCGCGGATGTCCGGCCGGTCGCGGAACAGCCCTTCCTGCGAATACACTTCCACTTCATCGAAGCGGATTTCAGGCTCACCAAGAAATGCGGGCTCCGGTACGGTCAAGGTGACCGTCTTGGCTTCCTCATCAATAACTATGTCGTCTTCCGTGACCATTCCGAAATCAATTCCCGCCTTGACAGACCCTGGAATGACCACTAGAAGATGGCGCTTCGTCCCCGGAATGTCGAGACCGATGCTCTGGCCGAACAGCTCGTTGTCCGTACGTTCGACAATCACTTTCGTAAAAGCCTCTGCGGTTGCCAGTTCACTCAGTTCCTGCACACTTTGGACGACGGCTCCCTTTTGTTCGGTGAATGTGCTGCCTCCCGTCAGCATACGCAGTGCAACCAGAGGGAGGATGACCGCAAGCAGGAGAAGAGGGACGGCAATCCACAAAAATCCCTTTGTTGCACGGCCACGCCTTATTTTGCCGCGTATTCCGGCCGGTGCGTCCCAAGTATCATCCACCGTTACCGCGCTTTCTTCTTCGGCGCGGCCCTTTTTAACATTGCGTCCAGTCATATCCAACTCCCTTCTCCCGCAAACCGGGGTGAATCTATTATTCTTCTACCATACCCGATGTCATCCGATTCACGCACGTCTGGTTGGGCGATCAGCTGGTATGTAACATCCAATTCTCTATGGAGAAATGAATTTTTCGTAAAAGCGTCTTTTAATTTGTTACAATGAGAACATCAAACGAACTACCCAAAAAGGAGCCCTGACACATGACACTCAAAAAGACACTCACCATCGCAGGATCCGATACGTCGGGCGGCGCCGGCATCCAAGCTGACCTAAAAACATTCCAGGAGCACGGAACATACGGCATGACCGCGCTCACCGTCGTAGCGACGATGGACCCGGACAACTACTGGAGCCACGGCGTCTATACACTTCCGATCGATGTCCTGAAAGCCCAGCTCAAGACGGCGCTTTCCGTCGGGATCGATGCGGTAAAGACCGGCATGCTGAGCACAGAAGATGTAATCCGCACAGCCGGAGAGGGAATCCGGGAATCCGGCACCCATCATGTGGTCATCGACCCGGTCATGGTATGCAAGGGCGAAGACGAGGTCCTGAACCCTGGCACGGTCGGTGCGATGGTCGAATACCTTCTTCCGCTCGCGGAAGTCGTCACGCCGAACCTGTTTGAAGCCGGCCAGCTTTCCGGCTTCGGCAGGCTGACGACCATCGATGACCTGAAGAAAGCCGCAGAGAAAATCCACGAACTCGGAGCAAAACACGTCGTTATCAAAGGCGGCAAGCAGCTCCAGCATGACAAAGCGGCCGACCTTTACTATGACGGTTCCAAGTTCCTTCTTCTGGAATCTGAAAAACAGGACACGCTATACACACACGGGGCCGGCTGCACATTTGCCGCTGCCATCACCGCCAACCTCGCGAATGGTCTCGGCGTAGAGGAATCCGTCGTCGAGGCGAAAAAATTCGTCGCTGCAGCGATCGCCCACGGTTGGAAGTTGAACAAGTACGTCGGCCCGGTCCTGCACGGCGCGAAAAATGAACACGGCCCGGCGGAAGTCACCGTAACTGAAATCTGATGCAAGCCAGACGGCCGGGATTCCCGGCCGTTTTTGATGGGATCGGCAAGAAATCATCCAACCGCAGCGGAGCGCCCCTTTCGCATTCCCGGCTGATGTTCTTTATACTGAATACGATATAGGTAACTGGAGGAGGCCTGAAACATGGAAAAAGTGAATCCCGAACACCTTCAGCGCCTCATCGATTCGTTCGCCGGCAAGGAGCTCTACATCCACTTGGAGACGACGAACGGTTCGTATGCGGCCCATTTCAACGAAGGATTCTTCAACGCCGGCGCCTTCATCCGAAATGCCCAGATCCGCTTTGAACTGGGCAAAGTCGTCGGCGAAGCTCCGCACCGCGTGGGGCTGAAACTGCCTTATGGCTGGGTGTACGCACAAGGCATCACCCATTATGAACTTGATGAGCACGGACGCTTGCTCATGGCCGGTCTCGACGGCGAAGGCAAACTCGCCGTTGCGCTCCAATTGAGCGAGACGCCATTCGCATACTAAGGAGGGAAACGATATGGCTGTTACGATTGAAAAAGAACGCAGTGTCCTCGTCGTCTTCCCTCATCCGGACGACGAGGCCTTCGGTACTTCCGGGACGCTCTCCAAATATGTGGATATGGGCGTGCCGGTCACATACGCCTGCCTGACACTGGGCGAAATGGGACGCAATCTGGGCATCCCGCCGTTTGCCACTAGAGAAACGCTTCCCGAAATCCGCAAGAAAGAACTTCAGGCTGCCGCGGACGCAATCGGCATCAACGATCTGCGCATGATGGGCTTCCGCGACAAGACAGTCGAATTCGAGGACGATGAAAAGATGGTCCAGCTGATCAGCGGTTTGATCGACGAGCTGGATCCGTCACTGGTCATCTCGTTTTATCCGGGATACTCGGTTCATCCGGACCATGAAGCGACCGCACGCGCGGTTGTCAGGGCAGTGCGCAGGCTGCCGGAAGAAAAACGGCCGAAGATGTACCTTGTCGCTTTCTCGAATGATACGGAAGAAAATCTCGGCATGCCTGACATCGAACACGATGTCACGGATATGCTGGACAGAAAGATTAAAACACTGAAGGCCCACTCCTCCCAGACCGCTTGGATGATGCGGGATCTCGAGCCGGCCCTTGCCGCCGGCAACGGGGAAGCCCTTGAGCGCTTCGCGAAGGAACGCTATTATTACTATCGCTGGCAAGAGGATTTTGAAAATTCCTTTTGACGGCGCCCCCCCTCCCTGCTATTGTTGGGAGGGGTATTTTTTGTGCCGGAATTGGCTGAATTCACTTTCATTTGCAAGGGGATTTACTTATTCACTAAGGTGAATTAATATGTAAAAAAGTGAAAATCAAAACCGGTAAAAATAATATTGGGGGATAATAAAAATGCAAAAGAAAAGTGCATCGACGTGGACTTGGTTCTTGATTCCGTCGATTATCGGGGTCTTCCTGTTCATGGTTCCGATCAAATATGAAGGAGATTGGATTGTGCCGATCGCCATTCTCGCCAACTGGCTGGCTGGCATCGTCACACCGATCATCATGTGGGTGGCGGTCGCCATCCTCGTCATCGCCGCTCTCGGCTCGGTCATCATGCTGTTTGGACCTAAAAAGGAACCCGATAAACGGGGATTCTGGCATAACCTGTTTGGCGTGTCTCTGTTCTGGACAGTGGTCAGGATGATCGGGGCCGTATTCGCAATCATGACTGCCTTCAGGCTCGGACCGGAGGCTATCTGGAGTGAGAACACCGGCGGACTTCTCCTCGATCCGGCAGAAGGACTTGTCACCTTCCTTTTCACGATTTTCGTTTTTGCCGGGCTGCTGTTGCCTCTTCTCATGAACTTTGGGCTGTTGGAGTTTTTCGGCACGATGATGGTCAAGATCATGCGCCCTCTCTTTAAACTGCCGGGCCGTTCATCGATCGATGCGCTTGCTTCCTGGGTAGGCGACGGCACGATCGGCGTCCTTCTCACTGACAAGCAGTACCAGGAAGGCCACTATACGAAAAAAGAATCCGCAATCATCGCCACGACGTTCTCCGTCGTATCGATCACGTTTTCCATCGTCATTATTGATACAGTCGGTTTGGCGAAATACTTCCTGCCGTTCTACGGTACCGTTATCGTAACCGGACTCGCCTTAGCATTGATTATGCCGCGCATTTATCCGCTGTCCCGAAAAAAGCAGGAGTATGTGGATGGACGTGCGTTTACAGGCGAAGAGGAAAAAGTGCCGGCAGGTTACAATTCGTTTTCCCACGGCCTTGAAAATGCCTTGACGAAGGCCCATGCCAACCGCAACATCGGCAAAATGTTCAAAGACGGTCTAAAAAACGTGCTGGATATGTGGGTCGGCGTCATTCCCGTTGTAATGGCCTTCGGGACAGTCGCACTCATTCTCGCCGAGTACACAAGTTTCTTCCAGATCATCGGGAAACCGTTCGAGCCTTACCTGGCACTTCTCCAGATTCCTGAAGCGGCCGAGGCGGCGCCGCTCATGATCGTCGGTTTTGCGGATATGTTCCTGCCATCGATTCTCGCTGCGGGCACGGTCGCATCCGAAATCACGCTGTTTACAGTGGCGGTCATCTCGGTCGTCCAGCTGATCTACATGTCGGAAGTCGGCGGACTGATTCTCGGTTCCAAGATTCCGGTCAACTTCTTTGAGCTGTTTGTGATTTTCCTGCTCCGGACGATCATCGCCCTGCCGATTGTTTCGTTGATCGCCCATATGCTGTTTTAAATATAAAAACCGCCCTTCCCTTGGAAACGGCGGTTTTTATGTTCAGATTTCCCGATATGTCCGTACCGCTCAGTCCAGGTCAAGCCGGTAGGCGTTCATCCGATGAATCCGCTCAAATCCGGCTGCTTCATACAGCCCCACGGCGGCTCCATTTTCCTCCCCGACCGTAAGCCGCACTTCGCGGATTGGCTCATGGCGGAACAATTCGCCGAGCCCTGCCTGAAGAAGGGCAGTGGCAAGGCCCTGACGGCGGTACGCCTCCCCGACCGCGAGAAACCCGATGCTCCCCTCTCCGTGGATCGGGTCCGCCTCGGTGTAGACATATCCCTTTACACCTGCTTCCCCGTCAGGAATGACAAAGAGCCTGTGGTTGTCGTCCAAAAGCTCGAGGATTTCATCAGCAGATAAGTAAGTTCCCGGAAAAGCACGGGCATGCATAGCGCGGAATTCTTTTTCGTGCGGTTCCTCAGCCGGAATCGCCTGTGAGTTCCCGGGGTTCACCGCTCCCGCCTGTACCCGCAAAATCAGGTGCCGTCCTGTATGGATTGCGCCGATGGATTCGACCATAGACGATACGTCCGTGTTTTCCTCATTCACGAAGAACCGGAAGGTTCGGACGCCTTCCAGGGCTGCGATCGTCTCGCTCCACATGGACATGGCCACTTTCTTGAATGGCAAATCTTCACTGACAAAAGGCCCCCACACTTCAGCGGCTCCTTCATCGCTATCGATGTCGAAGCCGACCGCGCCCACGATCCGCCCTTCGTTTTCTGCCACAAAAAAGGATTGTTCAAACCCTGAATCAGAAAAGCCGTGCTCCAGCGCATGCCGGATCTCCTTTTCATCCGTACCGCAAAAACCGATATGATTGGTCCGATGGATGTTCAGTGCAGCAACAAACTTTGCCGCTTCCCCTTCATCGCTTGCCGGCCTCACCCGGATTCCCATCTTGCCGCCCCCTTTCCCCTACTGTACACATTGTGGGCAAGGCATTCATCTCCCAATCAAAAAACGGGAGGACGTTTTCCGTCACTCCCGCCCACTCAAGGCCAAGTCATTTGGAATTTGCTTAACACTCAGAAGCTGCTTCTTAACACTCAGCCCAGTTTTCTTGACACCCGGTTATTTCCCCAGCTTTTCCCGAAGTTTTTCGAGCATATCCGCTGTCATTTTATCAAGGTCGTATTTGGCCTGGAAGCCCCATTCCGCAATTGCGGCGGATGGATCAATGGAATCCGGCCAGCTCTCGGCGATTGCCTGGCGTACCGGGTCAACGTCGTAATTAAGCTGGAAATCCGGAATATGCGTTCGGATCGCCTTTTCGAAATCGGACGGCTCTACGCTCATCGCGGTCACATTGAACGCGTTGCGGTGGGTCAGTTTCGACGGGTCCGCTTCCATCAGGTCAACAATGGCCTGCAGCGCATCCGGCATGTACATCATGTCCATGTAGGTGCCTTCTGCGATGAACGAGGCATACTTTCCTTCCTCTATCGCTTTGTAATAGATATCGACGGCATAGTCGGTCGTTCCGCCGCCCGGAGGTGTCACATACGAGATGAGCCCCGGGAACCGGACGCCCCGGGTATCCACACCGAACTTCTCGAAGTAATAGTCGCAGAGCAGTTCCCCGGACACTTTGTTGACCCCGTACATGGTGGTGGGGCGCTGGATCGTGTCTTGCGGTGTGTTTTTCTTCGGCGTGCTCGGGCCGAATGCGCCGATCGAGCTCGGGGTAAAGAACTGGAGATCCAGTTCGCGTGCGGTCTCAAGCGCGTTGACAAGTCCGCCCATATTCAGGTTCCAGGCGAACAGCGGATTTTTCTCGGCCGTCGCGGACAGGAGTGCGGCCATGTGGATGATCGTGTCGGCCCCGAATGATTTGGCGAGCTCGTGCATGCGTTTGCCGTCGGTAACGTCCAGTTGCTCGAAGGGCCCGTCAAGCGCCGGTCCCGATTCCGGCACCCGGATATCCGTTGCGAGAACCTGATCCGTGCCGTATAGCCCCCTCAGTTTACCCGTCAATTCCGAGCCGATCTGTCCCAGCGCCCCGGTCACCATGATTTTCTTCATCTCCGTCACTCCCATTCGTCCATTTGTATTTTTGAAACGGACATTTTATTCAAATAAATCACTGATTTCACTGCATTTCAATGTTCACTATTATAATTTGTATTCACAGTAAGTACAACACCGGATTGCTTTTCCCGAAAGGTCAGTATTGATATAATAGTGAAAAAACAGAGGAAGTGCCTTTTTGATTGCTGTCATACAATTTCTGATGCTGCTCACCATCTTGGTATTGGCGGCTCTGCTGCTGATATGGCTTGGAGCACCGTTCTGGCTGACGGTGCTCGTGCTCGCCGCCATGTACTTGACACTGACCACCGTGCCAACGCTGATGCTATCGTATAAGTCCAAAAATTTACAGGCGATCGACCGGTTCTTGTTAAGGAATTCCCGTAAGCCGATCTATCAATACGCCTATTCTGTGGCTCATGGAACCGATGAAGAAATCCGGTCATCGCTCAAAGAGATCATGATTCGGTACAAGCAGCCGGACATCCACCATGTGTACGGTGCTTTGTATGCTGTGACCGAAAAAGACGGGGACGGTGTTTTGTCTCATGCGGAGAAGATCGGCAGCGGGCCGATGCAGTCGTATTATGATGCTTACGGACACGCCCTTAACGGGGAGTATGAACGGGCGGAAGAAGCCCTCTCCCAAATCCCTGAAGACCATGAATGGATGAAGCACGCCATCCGGGCAATTGTGGCACATCGCAAAGGTGATCGCGATACGTTCCGCAAAGAAGCAGCTGCCGCGAAGGCTCACGCAGGCGGCATCCAGTATTATCTTCTGCACCATAACTTCAGAAAGATGGAGGCATCGGCTTCTCCATAAAAAACATACAGGAGGATGATTGCCATGTTGCTTGCCGAGAACACAGCCGTCGAATTAAAGGACGGCCGCCGCGGGCTGATTGTAGACGTTCGGGACAACGGGGAATCCATCCAGTATGACGTTGAAATGGGAGACGGAGAAATTGTCACTGTCTTTGCCGAAGAAGTGAACCGGCCGATCTGAGCCGGATACGGAAAAACCGCCAGGACAACTGCTGATGCCGATGTCCTGGCGGTTTTCATGTTCTTCTGATCTGTTGCCTGCCATTCCGCTCGAATCGCTCCAGTTCTCCTCTTGCCTCGAGATCGAGCTTGACAGCGGTGATGTACCACGTCGTCTTGCCGTCAAAATGAGAGAGCCGCTTTGGGGCGCGCTCGGTCAGATCCAGGAATGAGATTTCGCCTGATGCTTCCACCTCATCGAGAATCGCTTTGCGGATGGCTTCGTAGCGGCGCTTCAGAATCCTCGCGCCTTGCTTTCCTTCCGGATGAAGCAGTTGGATCTGTTCTTCGTCACGCATGCTCATAAGGAGTCCCCTCTCAGCCGATGACGCCCAGTTCCTTGCCTATTTTCTCGTAGACGGCGAGTGCTTCGTCGAGCATCTCTTTCGTGTGCGCGGCCGTCGGCATGTTGCGGACGCGGCCGGTGCCTTGTGGAACAGTCGGGAAGACAATCGATTTTGCATAGACGCCCTCTTCCATCAGGCGTCTCGAAAACTGCTGGGTCAGCTTTTCCTCACCGATGATGCAAGGCGTGATCGGGGTTTCGGAATGGCCGATATCAAAGCCCAACTTTTTCAGGCCGTCTTTCAGGTAGTCGCCGTTTTCCCACAGCTTGTCCACAAGTTCGTCGGATGCAAGCAGCTTGTCGACAGACCCGATGACCGCCGCAACATCTCCCGGAGTCATCGCAGTCGAGAACAGGAACGGACGGGAGCGGACTTTCAGCCAGTCGATCAATTGCCGCTTCCCTGCCACATAACCGCCGACGACGCCGATCGCTTTGGAGAGGGTGCCGATCTGGAAGTCGATCTCCTTCTCCAGGCCGAAGTGCTTCACGGTGCCTTTCCCGCCGCCCATGACGCCGGAACCGTGCGCATCATCCACATAAGTGATCAGGTCGTATTCCTTTGCAATCTGTACAGCATCCGGCAGGTTGGCGACATCTCCGTCCATTGAGAATACACCATCCGTGATGTACATGACTTTGTTGTATTGACCGGACTCCGTCGCTTCCTTCGCCTTTTTGCGGAGGTCATCCATGTCCTGGTGGTTGACACGGATGATTTTAGCCCGGGACAGGCGGCAGCCGTCGATAATCGATGCGTGGTTCAGCTCATCGGAGAGGATGGCATCGTTTTTGTCCATGACCGCCGAGATGGCCGCCATGTTGCAGTTGAACCCGGACTGGTAAGCGATCGCCGCTTCGGTCCCTTTGAACTCGGCAAGCTTTTCCTCAAGCCGGACGTGGATATCGAGTGTGCCATTGATGGTCCGGACAGCGCCCGCGCCGACGCCGTACTTGTCGATGGCGTCCTTCGCAAGCTTTTTCAGTTCTTCATCCGTTGCAAGGCCAAGGTAGTTATTCGAACTCAGGTTGATCAGGTCTTTTCCGCCGATCTTGATCGTCGGCCCGTTCGGCCCTTCTACCGGGTCGATTTCGTTATACAATCCTGCACCTCGCAGCTCCTGCAAGTTTTGTTCAAGAAATTGATCCAAAGTTTTAGCCAAAGGAATCTTCCTTTCCGACATGTGATTGACTTCATTTTACCACAGGGTTCTCAGCTGAACAGTTTTAGGCCGGCCGCTCCCGTGATGATGAACGAAATGAACAGGAGCCGACGCCATCCCGCAGGCTCCTTGAAAAACAGGATGCCCATCAGTACGGCCCCCGCGGCTCCGAGGCCTGTCCAGATGGCATAGGCGGTTCCCATCGGAATCTCCCGCATGGCGAGGGACAAAAGGACAAAGCCGAGGCCGAAGGTAAGGACAAGCGGGATGAGCCGCCACCATTGCTTGTCTTTCAGGTAGAGGTTGATGAACATGACGCCAAAGATTTCACCCAAACTGGCAAGTGCAAGGAATACCCATGCCATCACTGCTCACCCCTTTCCTGTTCTTGCTTGCCCCCGCCGTCAGTCAGCTTGATTCCGACCACGCCGACCAGGATGAGGCCGATGAAAAACAGTTTGACCGGCGAAAATGGCTCTCCGAAAACGATGATATCCACGAGGACGATCGCCGCGGCTCCCGATCCGGTGAAAACGGCATAGACCGTCCCGGAAGGCAATTTTTCACAAGCCTTGATGATGAAATAAAAGCTGAAGATGATGGCGATTGCCGTTCCGGTCCATTCTAGGGCACTGTCGGAATAGGATAGGCCGACCACCCAGAATACCTCGACGACGGCAGCGAAAAACACATACAGCCATGCCACCGGCCGTCACCTCTTTCCATTCTGCTATCGTATCCACTTTAACAGAACTGAACCCTGCCCACATAGCGAAACCGCCCGGGAACTCCCCGGGCGGCCTGTCACAATTGTTCGTTGATTATCCTGATTTTCTCTTCCCATCGCTCCTGGTTGATGGCACTGTCCATCCTTGCCCGGATGGCATGGATTTCACGCACATAGGCGTTCATATAGGCACGCGCGTCCAGCATGGCTTCCCGGTAGTCCGCTTCAATTTCCGCGGCCTTTTCTTCAAGCTTTTCATCATCACGGCACATCCCGAGCATGTCGACAATCTCGTCCCCATCCCTCTCCGGCCCGTACTCATGCGGCTTGGTCGCATCGAACACACAGACAGAAAGTTCCGGAAGAACAATGAGATCGACACTCCCCGGGTCGAGTGCGCACCAGCCATAGATGACATCGAGGCCGCGTTCCTCCGCTTCCTTCCCGAGTTTCTTCATCATCGTGGACTTGCCCGTTCCGGGATGGGCCTTGATAAGAAGCCGGCGCTTCAGGCCTTTGGTGACCGAACCGAAAAAGTCCTGCGCGCCTTCCGCGGTAAGCGTGCCGATGTACCGGTTGGCGACTGCCGATTTCTTGTTGAGCGACAGGTCGCCGAACAGCGCTTCCGCCATGCCGGCCGATAGTTTGTCAGCCAGTTCCCAGGACATTCTTGCCCGGTTTGCCTCTTCCCACCTGTCATGCAGTTCCTTCGCCCGGCGGAGGGAAGCGAATGTTTTGCCGAGGACCCCTTCAGCCCGATCCGCGGTTTCCTGAATGAACCCATGCTGAAGACGGAGCCGGCTTTCGTCATACCCGTCATAGAAGGTCACCACCCGATGTGCCCCGCCGAGTTGCACGGGTTCAAGCGACACGGGATGGGAGGCCTGGACAAACAGAATCCCGGGCTTTACAACATGGACAGCATCCAGTCCGTCAGGTGTGAGCGGGTCGTGGAATAATTCAACGTCCCAGCCCCGCTTCACATAATACTGTGCGATTTCCCTCAAAAGAACGGAAAGAGCCCCTGTCGGAGGTGCTTTCAGGAGGAACGCCTTGGACGCACCGGAAAGCAACTCCCTATAATTGTGCCGGATTCCTTCTGATGTGTACGCCGTGCTCATGTAGGATGTGATGGTCCCGTTCAAGCGATCACCCTTTCCTCTTGACGGGACATTATATGCAGGAAGCACACGAAAAAGCACGGCCGGAAAGATACCGGCCGTGCCATTCAGTTGACCTGTGCAGCTTCAGGCGGATCAGCAAGCCGCCTGAGCAGCTCCTGGAAATACGGCAGCGTGTAGTGCAGCAGTTGGCCGAAAAACAGCGCGATGATGACGGTGCCGATTCCGATCGGCCCACCGATCAGCCAACCGGCCAGCGCCACACTCACCTCAAGCGCTGTCCTCACCGTCTTGACACTCCAGCCGGTCTTCTCGATCAGGACAAGCATGAGTGTATCCCTCGGCCCGGCGCCGATATTCGGCGACACATACATGCCGAGCCCCACCGCCATGACGCCAATTCCGAGGATAAAGACCGCCACCTGTCCGGCGATGGTGGGAACAGCAGGGATCAGCCAGTTGAAAAAGTCGATGAACAGCCCGATCAGGATCATGTTGATCCATGTTCCGACCTGCGGCCACCTTCTCAGATAAATGGCCGTGGAACCGACAATGAATAGACCGGTCAGGATCGACCATGTTCCGATTGTAAGGCCGAACATCCTGTACAGCCCCACATGGAGCACATCCCACGGCCCGATGCCGAGCTGATGCCCTTTGATCGTCAACGTGATTCCGAGAGACAAAATCAGTTGCCCCACGATAAAGAAGATCCATCTCCACAGATGAGTCCGATGCACGGCCCCACCTCCTTTCCTTCCGGCCGGGCCGGTTCACTTCGTCAGCGGCGCGAACACCGCATCCGATGCACGGACGAGCGCATCCGGCGTAAGTTTCATCTGGAGCCCGCGCTTTCCGGCGCTTACGATCATCCGTCCGAGTGTCCGGGCCGATTCATCGATGAATGTAGGGAAGTCTTTTTTCATGCCGACCGGCGAGCATCCGCCCCGCACATACCCCGTCACATCGGTCAGGTCACGCAAGTGAAGCATCTCGATTTTTTTCTCTCCCGCCGCCTTCGCCGCCTTTCTCAGATCAAGCTCCCCGGCAACAGGAATGACAAAGACGAAATACTTCCCGGTCCCGGCAGTGGCGACAAGCGTCTTGTAGACGGTCTCTTCAGCCTGTCCGGTTTTTTCCGCGACCGAAATGCCGTCAAGCTGACCGTCATCGGTAGCATATTCAATCAGTTCGTATTCGGCCTTTTGCCGGTCCAGGATCCGGACGGCATTGGTCTTCTGGATTTTGTCTTTTCTGCCCAACCCCGACACCTCCGTCAGTCTTGGTCACCGAGCAGTTTTTTCAGCTGGTCGGCAAGCGCTGTATTTACCGGTTCATCATCCTGCTTTTTCATGTATTTCTGCACGTCTTGCTTGGACACCTTGCCCTTGTTGGTCTTTGCCTTGCGCTTCTCGAATGCCGACAGCTTTTCGCGGTAGCCGCATCGGCATGTGAAAATACGGCCTTCGCCCTCGCCCCGCAGCTCAAGCTTTTTGTGGCAGGTCGGGCAGCGGGCATTTGTCAGCTGGGAAACCCGCTGGCGGTGTCCGCATTCGCGGTCTTGGCAGACGAGCATTTTGCCGCGCTTGCCGTTCACTTCGAGCATTGGCTTGCCGCAGTCCGGGCATACCTTGCCCGAGACGTTGTCATGCTTGAACTTCTTCTCGGAAGCCTTGACTTCCGATACGGCCTGTTTGGCGAACCCGATCATTTCTTTCATGAATTCTTTTTTCGAAAGACGGCCTTTTGCAATCTCGGTAAGTTTTTGTTCCCATTCTCCGGTCAGTGCCGGGGATTTTAAATCTTCAGGGACCAGCTCCAGCAGCTGGCGGCCCTTGGATGTGGTGTGGATGTCATTGCCCTTCTTTTCGATGACGAACGAGTTGAACAGTTTGTCGATGATGTCTGCCCGTGTCGCGACGGTTCCGAGCCCTCCCGTTTCGCCGAGCGTCCGGATCAGCTCCTTGGACTCGCCGGCCATGAACTGGGCCGGGTTTTCCATTGCGGCCAGGAGGGTCCCCTCATTGAACCGTGCTGGCGGCTTGGTCTGGCCTTCTGTCATCGAGAACGCACGGATGCTGAGCGTTTCTCCCTTTTCAAATGGCGGAAGCGTTTTGTCGTCATCCTCTTGCGCGTCCAGGCCATAGACGGCGCGCCACCCTTCGTCGATGATCGTCCTGCCTTTTGCATGGAACCGTTCGCCGCCCGTCTGGAGAACCGCGGTGACCGCTTCATACTTGTACGGACCGGAGAAAACGGCGATGAACCGCTTCACGATCAGATCGAACAGCCGCTTCTCACTGTCTGACATCCGCTCCAGGATTGCCGGTTCTTCTGTCGGAATAATGGCATGGTGGTCACTGACTTTCCCGTCATCGATGACCCCTTTTTGCGGCTTCGGACTGCCTTTTTTCAGAATGGCGGCGATGTCTTTCCGATACGGGGCGAGGCGCACGGCCTCAAGCCGGTCCTTTAGTGTGGCCGCCATGTCGGATGTCAGATGTTTGGAATCAGTCCGCGGATACGTGACGGCTTTGTGCGACTCATAAAGCCCCTGAAGGGTGTTCAGCGTTTCCTTTGCCGACCAGCCAAATCGTTTGTGTGCTTCCTTCTGCAGTTCCGTCAGATCGAAAAGCTGAGGTGCCGGCTGGCTTTTTGGCGTGCGCTTCACTTCCCCGATGACGCCTTCACGGATGTTCTCCAACTTGCCGAGAAGCGCCTCCGCTTCGCCTTTGTCGAACGTGCGGCCGTCCCCCGACTTGGCGGTCCACTTGAATCGGCCGGAATCGGTGAGCGCTTCGATGCCGTAAAACGATTTCGGCCGGAACTCGCGGATTTGCCGCTCCCGCTCCGCAATCATCGCGAGTGTCGGCGTCTGTACACGCCCCGTCGAAAGCTGGGCGTTGTGCTTGACCGTGAGGGCCCGGGTCGCGTTGATTCCGACAACCCAGTCGGCTTCAGCACGCGCTTCGGCTGCCTTGAACAGGTTTTCATACTCGCGACCGTCTTTCAGGTTGCGGAAACCGTCCTTGATCGCCTTGTCAGTGACCGAAGAGATCCATAGACGCTTGACCGGCTTGTTCGCCTTCGCTTTTTCAAGGATCCAGCGGGCAACCAGTTCCCCTTCACGCCCTGCATCGGTCGCGATGATGACTTCTCTGATGTCGCCGCGCTTCAGAAGCGCCTTCACGGCGTTGAACTGCTTGGTCGTCTGACGGATCGGCACGAGTTTGAACGGCTCGGGCAAGATCGGCAGGTCCTCCATTTTCCAGTCCTTGTATTTCGGGTCATACTGCTCCGGATCGGCTTGGGTCACTAGATGGCCAAGCGCCCATGTGATGACGTAGTCCTTCCCTTCCATTGCGCCGTTCCGTTTATCGTTGCATCCGAGCACGCGGGCGATGTCCCGCGCGACGGATGGTTTCTCTGCCAATACCAATGATTTGGACAATGTGCGTCCACTCCTCTCATACGTACTGATTATACAAGACCGGAAGCGGGATTTCATCGGACACGGCGGGACGGGCGGCAATGAAGAAAAGCCGGAAGCATATCCGTTGCGCTTCCGGCTTTTCCTGGCTTTATTTAAGGGATGATTCCGGAGCGGCACCCGGCAGCGGCGGTTTTCCGCCGTTGCCGTCACCGCCCGCCGGATCATTGCCGTTCAGGCGGTTTTTGATCTGTTCTGTACTGGCGGATACCTTACCTTCCGTCTTGACTTCCAGCTTTTCCTTTACCTTTTCGACGGTTTTGTCGGGCGGGCTCAGGGAAACGACGGTGTCACCCGGCTCCGCGGCCAGCTCAGCGCCCGGTGAGTAAAAGTCGATCCTGCCATCCTTCCTCAGAATATACAGGAGAACCGGGCTCTCATCACGCTCGCGAAGATACTGGGTGTACTTGTACCGCTCCGTAATCGGTGTCTTCCGGATCACATGTCCGTTCCGGACACGGGAGTCCAAGACGCCCACCGGGAGCGCCGGTTCAAAGATGAACCTGCCCGGCGACCGGACAAGCCGGACGCTCTCCACGCCGTAGCGCTTCGGATCTCCCTTCAGGCCTGCCCGGAAAACAAATGAAGGGCCGAAATCATGGGCAAAGTCGCTGCAGATGTGAGCGTTGTACATGTCCATAGGCGTCAGGGTCAACAGGTTCTGGTAAGGCGCAAGGTCATATCTGTAGTCGACCTGTTCGGACAGGATGTCACCCGAAAGCACTTTGATGCCTGCCTTACGTGCTTCGAACACATCGTTCCATGCATCGGTCATCAGGGCGACCGGCTTGCCGTCCTCCTTGATGGATGCGGCAAGCCGCGCATTGAACAATCCGCCTCCAACAATCAGCGCACCCGAGTTGTCGGCAGCGACTAAATTGAGCTTTTTGGCGAGCGGGCCGAGCGTGAAACCGTGCACGATGACCGTGCCAAAAACGAGCGCAAACGTCAGAGCTGTCAGAAGCTCCGCGTCCCTGTAACCCTGATTCAGCAGGATGGTCGCAAAATAACCGGAGACCGTAAGTGCGACAATTCCACGTGGTGCTATCCAGCCGATGAGTGTGCGCTCCTGGTGGGTCAGGTCGGTACCGATTGTCGACAGCCAGATCGACAGCGGGCGGACGACGAACAGGGTGGCAAGGACGAAAGCGATGATCCTCGGCTCAAATATCGCGAGCAACGTGTCCACTGACAGCGAAGCTGTCAGCATGACGAAAATCGCGGAGACGAGGAGAACCGAAATGTTCTCCTTGAAATGCCGGATGTCCTCGATTGAAGACAGATGCATATTCGCCATCGAGACCCCCATGACAGTGACTGCGAGCAGCCCCGTCTCGTGCATGATTTCATCGGACAGGACAAAGACAAACAGGACAGCCGCAAACAGCACCGGCGATTTCAGGAATTCCGGCACTTTGTCTGCTTCGAACATCCTGCCGAGCGACCACGCGAAAAACCAGCCGAGCACACCCGCAAATGCAGAGGCGGCAAAGAAGATCATGATGCCTGTGCCGGTCAGGTCCCCGCTCAGGAAGCGGATGGTCTCGAATGCGAACAATGCGAGCAGAGCGCCGAAAGGATCGACAATGATCCCTTCCCATTTCAGGATGGCGCCGACACGCGGCTTCAGCTTCGCCTGTCTCAGAAGCGGTAAGATGACAGTCGGGCCCGTGACGATAAACAGCCCGCCGATGACAAAGGCCACTTCCCAGCTAAGCCCTGCCACATAGTGCGCGGCAAGCGATCCGAAAATCCAGGCCAGAAAAGCGCCGAGTGTCACGATGCGGCCGACCGGCTTGGAAAATCCGCGGATTTCCCGCACGTCCAGATTCAGGCTCCCCTCAAACAAGATAATCGCAACCGCGATCGAGATGACCGGGCCGAAAAAGTCTCCGAGCTGCTGTTCGGGATTCAGCAGGCCTAGCAGCGGGCCCAGCAAAAGCCCCGCAATGGACATGACGACAATCGCAGGCAGCCGGAGCCTCCAGGCAAGCCATTGCGACCCGATGCCAAGTGCCGCGATGGCCATGAAGGAGAACAGAAACGAGTCGAACATGGGAAATCCCCCCTTGTACTCTCAAAAATAATACCCAGTTTACCATATCCAGACGAGACTTCCAGTTCAAACCCTCATATTCCGGGGGCCGGTCCCATATGTTGGACAGGAACCGATTTTGCAGCCAGAAAGGGTGAAGGCCTTGACCGGAAATTCAAAAAAGAAAGCGCTGTTTTACTGTACGGCAATCGACATTCCTTCCGCCTACCGGACACGGCGCGCATTGCGCATCGCGCAGTCGCTTACCGATATTGAAGTGATCTTCCTTTCGGAGCGCCCGCTCTCCCATGTCGAGGAGGCGGGTTTCAGGGTCGTCCGGATCCGCGGAAAGGCCGGACTGAGAAAAGCGGCCGCTGAACTGCGGCCGGATATCCTCCTGCGGGACGGCCGCTCCGAACCGGGTGAAACGGATGAACTCAGGGACCTGATTCCCGCAATCATCCACTTTGACGACTGCGGTGAGGGAGAACCGGCGGCTGACCTTGTTTTCCGAACGTTCGACGGGGAATTCCGGGGACCTGTGCCCTCCAATGTCGTTACGGGAAAGACGGGATTCATCGCAGAACCTAGCCTGATCCGGCACCGGCGGATCGGGCTCGCCAAGCGGCCGCCGGGCGATCTGCCCCACATTGTTGTGACCCACGGTCCTTCCGACCCGGCCAACCTTTCCCACCGGACGCTCCGGCACCTGACCCAGCTCCACATTCCATTGAAAGTGACCGTTCTTCTCGGCGAGGCCTACTCCCACCCCGATGACCCGCTGCTGATGATGGCACTCGGCCGCCGCAATGTGACCGTCAAAAAAATGCCCTACGACTACGGCAGGGAACTTGCTGCCGCCGACATTATCATCTGCTCTTCCGGATACATTCCCTATGATGTCGCTTTTTTGAGCATCCCGTGCATCGTTCTCGCACAGGACGAAGAAGAGCTGGGACATGCGCTCCCCAATGAGGAAAATGGCTTTATCCCGCTCGGGCTCGGGCGCAAGGTCAAGCAGTCGATGCTGCTGAATGCGGTGATGGAGCTTCTCCTGCATGAACCTCGCAGGAAACGCGCAGTCGAAAGACAGGCCGCACTCAACGTCGAGGATGGGCTCGATATGGTAAGCGAAGCGGTGCATTACTACCTGGAGTATCCGCCGCGAAGGCAGGCCGGAAAGCACTGATCTCCTAAGTGCAGGTTTTCCCGGCTGCCGGAATACGCAAGGTTGCCGGTTATGGTACAATGTCCGCGACAAGGAGGCGTTCTTGATGGACAAACGTTCTCTCGAAGCGGAGATTGCGGAACTGAAGATGGACTATATCAGCCTGCAGGGCGACATCGAGAAACTCGAGTCGACCGGCCATGAGGCACAGGTTCAAAATGCGGAACAGCGTCTTGCGGACATGGAAGCCCGCCTGTCGGAACTGAACCGGCAGTTGGACGCGCTGGACTGAGCAGGCAAAAGCGGCCTTCGCACCCTTCAACCGGTGCGGAGGCCGCCGTTGTTTTCAGGTCAGTATGTAGTGAGCTTCAGGAGCTTCTGAAGACCGTACACCACCCGCTGTGCCTGGGCGAAGCCGTCCAGCTTTTCCTCGGCCTCCAGCGTGTAGAGCGCATCTTCGTTGTTCCAGAGGCGGTTGAAGTAAGCATCCAGCTCTGCTGCAAGCGGACTGTCCGCAGGTGCTTCGATGCGCAGGTTGGCCTCAAGGTTGTAGTCATCCAGCGCACGCTCCGTCATGTTGGCCGCACCGCTTGAAATGTAGGCTTCGTCCCCGTCCTTCACATAAACCAGTTTGGTATGGTACTGCCCGATGACCGCATTGTAGAAACGGATTTCGATGCGGTCCTCCGAGTCCTCGATCAGCTCTTCGGCAACCGGCATGTTCGGCAAACCGGTCTTTTTGTTGCCGAAGGCATTCTCGTTCGGGTCCAGGATGATCCGCACTTGTGCACCGCGCTCTGCCGCTTCGACGAGGGCAGATAAAACGTCCCGCTTGGCCAGATAAAACATACCGAGCCATACCTCATCCCCTTTCCCTGCTTTACCGATGTCTTCAAGCAGGTGATCGAGGATCGGCCGTTCCGTCACGTATTGCACACCGTACACTCCTTCAGGGGTTTCATCCACTTCCGCTCGCGGAAACGTTTCCGGGCCGCCCGAGTAGCGCGAAACCGCTTCTTCCGCCTCAAGCACATCATTGATCACGGGGCCGTCCGTCTTGAACGCGACATTCCCATGCCAGCCGCTCGCGTCGTGAGGATTCCCGGAATTGACAAGGACCCCTTTTTCCGTGGCAATGACTTTCCGGTGATTGGCCTTGACGTTCAACAGCTTCAAATAGGAGCGGGCCGTCATCTTAGGGGCGTCTTCAGCCATCGGGTTCGGCAGCCATCCCTTGCCGTCCTCTCCCCACCATTGGAATAGGATCCGATAGACCCCCGAATAAATCGGCGTGGAGTCCCGGAGAGGATCCAGGGCAGTGACCACGACTTCGATGCCCGCATCCTCCAGGCGCCTGATTTCCTCAGACTCATAGGAACCGTACCCGTTGTTCACGGGATCGGTAATCAGGATCACCGGCATGCCGGGATGATCTTTTTTCTTTTGCACGAGCCGGTCGGTCAGTGTGCGGGAAAGCTCCGGGAAGTCTTCTTTTTCATCGTAGAAGGCGTTATAAAGGAAAAAGTCCGCCACGACGAACTCTTCAGCCCGTTCAATCATCGAAAACACTTCATCGAATATCTGCAGTTCGTGGACCATGCTGTCCTTTGACCTGTCTTGCGAATAAGTCAGATCGGTGAGCATCTCCACATTGTCTGTGCGGTAGAGTGTCCCGTCATGGGAGATGCCTGCCGGGAGCGGCTTGTATGTATGGTAGAGCACGATTCCGAGATAAATAAGCACGAACAGGCAGGTGATGATCGTCAGTACCCTGCGTCTCGTGCTCCATTCTTTGACTATCTTCTTGTCCATCCGATTCCCCCCTTTGCTCCCCTTCCATTCCCCTTTCTGATACGCCGGGAAACGCCCCGGCCGAAACGGACAAAAAAACAGACGGTCCGGGAAACTTTCTGCCCGGACCGCCGTCCTAATGACTATCTTATCCGGCTATGACATAGCCTTGCGCCTGCTCATCGAGAAGCATCATTTCCTTGAGGCGCTGCTTGGCGCGGAAAAGCCGGGATTTGACGGTACCGATCGATACTTTCATAAGCTCGGCGATTTCGTTGAGCGAATACTGGTTGACGTAGAAATAAAGCACCGTCTTGCGGTAGATGCCGTCCAGTTCATCCAGCTTTGACTGGACAATGGCGCGGATATCCTCGCGCTCCAACAGGTCGTCCGCTGTCGGCTCCGCACACGGGACAAGGTCCAGGATCGGCACATCAAGCGTATCCGGCTGTTCCATGACATGCTGGCTCCTGCGTACCGTCTTGCGGTAGCGATCGCGGAACGTGTTCATGCAGATTGTCGTGAGCCATGCCTTGACATGGTCGACGCCCTCGAGCGACTTTTCATTCCGCACGACTTTCAGCCAGACGTCCTGCATCAGGTCTTCCGCCTCGTCCTTGTTCCGTGTGAGCTTGAGGCAGAGATGATAAATGAAGCGTTCATATTCTTCGTAGATGGTTTCAATGTTACGACCGGCCATGGCCGATCCCTCCCGTTCGTACTGTTCTTTGTTGACCTTATTGTCCTATAGAGCAACCTTGCCCTCCATCGGATTCTCTTTCAGGTCCATTACAAAGATGTAAGAAAAGGAGAAAGGTTGCACACAAAAGCGCAAATCGCCCGGTTGGCAACGTACAAACGAGGTACTTCGCAATGAGATAAAGGAAACACGGCGAGGTACGAGCCGATGTTGACTTATTGCAGTGGAGAAGTGCGAAGTTTGCTAGTTGCTGGGCCCTGAAGCTGGACGCAAAGGTCAGGAAATCACAAAAAGGCGCTACCGTAAGGAAGCGCCCCAGACTGTAGACAAAACGGACCCAAAAGAAATCTTTTTGGGTCCGTTTTGTCATTTTCGTGGATATTTCGCATGTTATTCCCCATACCCCCTTGGAATGACCGGCCGTCGGGCCGGTTCCGGTGACTCCCAGGTCCAGCAGGCCTATCTTTTCAGATTTAAGGCAGCAAAAGTAAGCATCGCCTGCATGGACATTTTCTTTGACAGGAATAGGCGAATTTCTTTTCCCGCTCGTCTTTTACGTAATAACCGCTTTCTGGATCGGTTGTGCTTTCCTTGATTTCCTTCTCCTCTTCACGGTCCCACTTGTCCGGAGGGAACGGTTTCTTTCCGTTCTCCTCACGATCCGCGTTGATCTCTTCTTCCAGCAAGGACTGGTAGGCGCGTGTTTCCTTGCGGACCACTTTCTTCGTGAACTTCAGTTTGTTGGCGCTGGCCTTGACATGGGTAGAGTCGATAAACACGTGCTCCGCCCGGAGCAGCCCACGGTCTGCAACCTGTTTTAGAATCCGG
>NZ_FNAR01000039.1 GCF_900101985.1 Bhargavaea beijingensis | reverse complement strand
AGGGGGGGATGGGAAAAAACATGCGAAATATCCACGAAAATGACAAAACGGACCCAAAAAGATTTCTTTTGGGTCCGTTTTGTCTACAGTCTGAAAAGATGCTAATCACATCGTCTCTTTCCTATTTATCTTAATAAACGTTAAATTTTAACTCGGAACCGCTTTTTCTTTTAACAGGTACTACTTTTGTCTTCCCTGCCTTGTGTTTTATTCCATTAATACTTATCCATTTCTCTATTGTAACATTAATGTTTGTATACATGTCTTACTTGAAGCTGCCCAGTTTTCTCTTAGGAACATATCTCTTGTTGTCGTTACTGTGTTAGTTTTGCCGAATTCACATGTTAATGCAGCTTCAACAGGCTGTCATCATGCTCGCTGAATGATATAACCTCTCTGCCATGAAGCAGACGATCAAGGATGGCAGCGGTAAGCATTCCAGAAAGTGTCCCACTCATTCGGCCCCTTGTTTGATGTTAGGAAAAAAGCTCTGCCATACCGCAGAGCACTCTCCATGAAGGAAATCCAAAAACGAACAGGAATTTGCTCGGCTAATTGCTGAATACTAAGGGCATAATCTGTTGCCGGGGAGTGTAATCATGAAAAAATTGATCTTGCCTTTGTTCCTTATTGTGGCCCTGTTCGTGGTTATTAAAAGTACTTATGCCGATAAAGGAAGGCAGTACTATGAGGAAGCAGGACAGATTATGTGGGAAATTAACACGGAAGAGAAAGTAATTGCTTTGACTTTTGATGATGGACCCCATCGAAAGTATACAGCAGACATATTGGATATCTTGAAAAAGTATAATGCGAATGCAACATTCTTTGTAGTTGGAGAGCATGCTGAAAAGAATCCAGTTCTCCTTCGCCGTATGCTGGACGAAGGACATGAAATAGCCAATCATACCTACACACACAAGCGAAAAATGAGAACATCTGAATTGATTGCGGAAATTAGGAAAACTCATGAGACGATTTACTCGATTACCGGAGAACGAACCAAGTTATTCCGGCCTGTCGAAGGAGCATACACAGATGAACACGTAGAAGCTGTGTCTAAAGAAGGCTACAAATTAGTGATGTGGTCGTGGCACTTGGATACATTAGATTGGAAAAGCCCTGGTGTTAAGAAAATCGTTGACAAGGTCTTGGACGGAGCAAGAGAAGGAAATGTTGTACTTTTTCATGATGGTGGAGGCAATCGCCAACAAACTGTGGAAGCATTGAAGGAAATCTTGCCTGAGTTTGAACAGAAAGGGTATAGGTTTGTGACCATTTCGGACCTTATGGAGAGTAAAGAGAGATCTGAAAAACAAATTGAGTTAGATGCTCAAAATAAGAACGATTAAAAAGACCAGATCTGGATGGAAGGGGACGGGCGGGGCCTACGATGGCATGCGCATCCAGAAAAACCGAAGCACTCCACGGGCAAACCTGCCCAGTTGGCAGAGGACTTGAAGAATCAGTATTGACATCGTTCAGGATTCAGATAGAATGGGGATTATTATATCATTACCGAGCGAGGATGGGGCCGCAGTAGCGCCGTCCGCCGAGCAATCAGAGAGGCAGCGGCTGGTGGAAGCTGCCCGGCGGACGATTCGTGAATTACAGCCCCGGAGCAAGGCGCCGGCATGGCGTTACCATGCATAAGCGGGGAAGCGGTTTGCGCTTCCCAAGCCGGGTGGTACCGCGTTGATGGAATCAGCGCCCCTGCAGGATCTTCGGATCCGCAGGGGCTTTTATTATTTTCTGGAGGGATGAACAATGACGAATGAACTGATCGAAGACCTGAAATGGAGAGGCCTGCTCTACCAAACAACGGACGAGGAAGCCCTTGCCGAACTTCTGAACAAGGAAAGCATTTCCCTCTATTGCGGGGTTGACCCGACAGCCGATAGCCTGCATATCGGACATATCGTGCCATTCCTGACGCTTCGCCGGTTCCAAAAGCATGGGCACCGGCCGATCGTGCTGGTGGGTGGAGCGACCGGCATGATCGGGGACCCGTCGTTCAAGGCGGATGAGCGGCAATTGCTTTCGGAAGAGCAGCTCAGCCACAACGTGGCCGGCATCCGCGGCCAGCTGGAGCAGATTTTCGATTTCAGTGATGAAAATGCCGCTCTCATGGTCAACAACAAAGACTGGTTCGGCAAAATGACGGCAATCGACTTCCTGCGCGACTACGGAAAGCTTCTGAGTGTGAACTACATGCTGGCAAAAGAGAACGTCGCGACACGTCTTGAAACCGGAATTTCATTCACCGAGTTTTCGTACATGCTCATACAGGGGGCGGACTTTAACCACCTCTATGATCATTACAACTGCCGCGTGCAGGTGGGCGGCTCGGACCAGTGGGGCAATATCACGACTGGGCTGGAAGTTATCCGGAAAACCCATGACGAGAACGCAAAGGCGTTCGGCCTGACGATACCACTCGTTACCAAGGCCGACGGAACGAAATTCGGCAAGACGGCCGGAGGCAATGTCTGGCTGGATCCGGAAAAGACATCCCCATACGAGTTCTACCAGTTCTGGATCAACGCGGCGGATGCGGATGTCATCAAGTACCTGAAAATCTTTACGTTCCTCAGCAAAGAAGAAATTTCGGAACTGGAAAAAGCGGTTGAAGAAGAGCCGCATCTCCGCGAGGCTCAAAAGACACTGGCCGAAGAAATGACACGCGTGATCCACGGTGATGAGGCGCTTGCCCAGGCGGAACGCATTACTGCCGCACTGTTCAGCGGCGATCTGAAATCCCTGTCCGTATCCGAAATGAAAGATGCGTTCAAAGATGTACCGAGCTATGAAACTGTGAAGGAAGACCGGAACATCATCGACCTCATTGTCGATGCCGGAATTTCCCCTTCCAAACGCCAGGCGCGGGAAGATGTGACAAACGGCGCAATCTCCATCAATGGGGAACGGGTGAAAGACCTGGATTACACGATTGATGCCTCTGATCGTTTGGATGACGCGTTCACCATCATCCGCCGCGGCAAGAAAAAATACACGATGATCCAATTTAACTGACCGGGGCGCCCGCGTGAGACCGGGATGCAAGGAGGGAATTTCCATGCTGAAAGATCGTCTGTACTATAAAGATCCTTATCGGACGACCTTCAAGGCGAATGTCATCCGGGAAGGAGTGGAAGACGGCAGGCCGTTCGCCGTGCTTGAAAACACTTTGTTTTACCCGACGGGTGGCGGTCAGCCGCACGATACAGGTAAGCTTAACGGCATCCGTGTAACGGACGTGGAAGAAAAGGACGGCGAAATTCTCCACTATGTGGAAAAACCGTTGAATGCGCTCGTCGTCTCAGGCAAAATCGACTGGACACGACGGCACGACCATATGCAGCAGCATACGGGACAGCACATCCTGACGGCGGCCTTCATCGAGACGGCAGGCTGCGCGACAGTCAGTTTTCATCTCGGCAGTGAAAGCGTATCGATTGATCTGGATACCGAGCACCTGATCGATGAGCAGTTGGAAGCGGCCGAGAAGCGGGCAAATGAGATTATCCGTGAAAACCGGGCGATCGAAACCCGCTGGGTGACGGAAGGGGAACTGGACCGGAATCGCCTAAGGAAGGAAATTGCGGTGGACGGGGAAATCCGGCTTGTCATCATCCCGGATTACGATTACAACGGGTGCGGCGGGACTCATCCATATTCCACGGGAGAAGTCGGGCAGTTGAAGATTCTCGGAATGGAACGAGTGAGAAAGAAAACCCGCATTCATTTTGTCTGCGGCAATCGGATTCTCGATCAGCTCGAAAAAAAGAACCGCATTCTTAAGGAAGCGGTCGGAATGCTGAGCGTACCGGAAGAAAATACAACAGAAGCGATCAGAAGGCTTCTTGATACGAACCGCGCTCTTGAAAAGCAGCTTGCGGAAGCGGAAGGCCGGTTGCTTGAAATGGAGGCGCGCTCTCTCGTCACCACCGGGCCGTTGGTAAAAGCCTCCTTTAAAGACCGCCCGATCGGAGTCCTGCAGAAACTGGGCAGGGCTGCAGCAACTGCCCGGGAAGACGCCATCGTCCTGCTCACTGTACGAAACGGCGGCAAGCTGCAGTTTGTCGCAGCGCGCGGCAGTGAAGCAAAGGTTTCCATGAAACAGGTAGCCGCAGCCGCGCTCGAAGCAACCGGCGGAAAAGGCGGCGGCAGCGAGACTTTTGTACAGGGCGGGGGCGACACATCTCTTACTGCGGAAGAACTTCTTTCTGTGATGGCCTCAGCCATAGAATAACGATGAATAGCCCCTGCAGACATTTTCGCGTCCGCAGGGGCTGTTTTTGTTCAGTTGACCGCATGGACCCATCCTGGCAGCCGGAGATCCCCATACAGTTCCGGATGAAGCAGATTGCCGAGTTTCAGCGCACCTTCCAGCAGGCGTGGTGACGGGCGGCAGTAAAGCCATTCCTCCATGACATCGACCTGTCCATCGCGCACCGCGCGGAGATCCGGCCAGCCCGGCCTGTTCAGCAGCAGCTCCGGCCGGATCTTTTCAGTACGGACACCGACCCACGCGAGCAAAATGCGGCCCGGGTCCCGGGAGGCAACGTCTTCCCAGTCCGTCTGGACGCTGGCAAGTTCAACGTCTTCATAGATATTGCGCCCGCCAGCAATCCGGCTGATTTCAGTGAGCCAGTTGATGCTTCCGGGAGTGAAAACCGGCTTTGGCCACCACTCCCAGTATAGAGACGGTCTGTCCGTTGCCAATTCCGCGCGCTTTTCAAGTTCACTGATGAAGTCCGAATATTCCCGCGCAGTCTTCAAAGCCCGCTCTTCAATGCCGCATGCCCTGCCGACGGTGACCAGGTCGTCTGCGATATCTTCAAGGCTCTGGGGATCGGTAACCAGATGTGGAATGCCGCGCTTTTCCAGTTCCTCCACATTCCGCTCCATTCCCGGTACGCTGAGCGAAGCCAGAACCAGATCCGGACCGAGCGCCTCGAGACGCTCCATGTCGATCGACAGATCCGGCCCCAGCTTCGGCAGTTCCGCTGCAGATGATGGCCAATCCGAAAAATCATCCACACCGGCAAGCTGTCCGTCCAAGCCGAGATAAGCGAGCAATTCCGTGTTGCTCGGACAAATCGAGACAAGTTTCATCGCTACCCCTCCATTCATCTAAACCGATTGTAGCAGACGCCGTAACGAAGAACGGCGTCTGTGCTCAAAAGCGCAAGCGTTGAGCAACAGAACTCTT
>NZ_FNAR01000023.1 GCF_900101985.1 Bhargavaea beijingensis | reverse complement strand
CTGGTTACCCGTAACAGTGTAGATAATCTCATAGACACCCGCCGTTATTACAGTGATTTGGGCGGAGTTGTTTGTATGAGTGATCCCTGCGGTCATTGGACCGTTGTTGTTAAAGATGATCGAGTCGCCCTGCTCAACTCTCTGTTCGCCGGTTTTGTAAATATAGGCATATTCGGCAATGCCGCCCGGTGCTCCTGGAGGTCCCGGTTCACCCGGTGTGCCCGGAGGTCCCGGTTCACCCGGTGCTCCCGGAGGTCCCGGTTCACCCGGTGCTCCCGGAGGTCCCGGTTCACCCGGTGCTCCCGGTATTCCCGGATAACCCATCGGTCCGCGCTCGCCTGGCTTACCTGGGGGCCCTGGAGGTCCTGGAGGTCCTGCGGGTCCCCTGAATCCCCGAGGACCCCGGCAACATTTCTTGCAGTGTTCGTGTTCATCACCGCCGCACCCGCAATTCCGTTTGTACATATCTTTCACCTCCCTCCCAAATAGCTTATGCTCCCGGAAAGATAGAGGAAGGGCAATCGCCGGAAAACGGGCGTGGGAAAAAGTCCAAGGCACCTTCCTCAATGAGATTGATTTGCAAGAACGTTCCCGATAAACTGAATAAGATAAAAAGGGAGGATCAGCCATGAAAATCACCAAAGCAACAGTTTACGCAGTCCGATTTCCGCTCAGGGAGCCGTTCATCATTTCCTACGCGACTTATCCGGACATGCCTGCAGTCATTTTGAAGCTCGAGACAGATTCGGGGCTTGTCGGATACGGGGAAGCAGTGACGGACGAGCATGTGACGGGAGAATATTACCTGTCGGCCTATGAAATCCTGAAAAACCTGCTTGTTCCTGCCATCATTGGTGAGAACCCGTTTGACATAGAACGGATCCATCATCGGATGAACGCGGCGCTCATGGGCAATCCGGCTGCAAAAGCTGCAGTTGACATTGCCTGTTATGACCTGATGGGCAAGGCGACGGGACAGCCGGTCTATAATCTGATCGGCGGGCGTGCACATGACCGGATCGAGTATCCGCGCGTGCTCAGCATCGAGGCTCCTGAGATTATGGCGGAAAAAGCGGTCCGGGCAGTGGAGGACGGATATTCCTCGCTTAAGCTGAAAGTCGGTAAAGGGGATGCAATGGAGGATGTCGCTCGGATCAAAGCTGTCCGTAAAGCAGTTGGGCCGGACGTTCCGATCCGTGTGGATGTCAACCAGGGATGGAAGACGCCGGGCACAGCGTCAGCGGCTATCCGCGAACTCGAAGGCGAGAATCTGAAGTGGGTTGAACAGCCGATCCGCATGGGCGATATCCGGGGGCTTGCGGATGTCCGTAAGAAAGTGGCCGTACCGGTCATGGCGGACGAAAGCCTCCATGGCTTGGAAGAGTTCCTGGAGATCGTCCGCCTTGAGGCGGCGGACGTACTGAACATCAAGCTTATGAAATGCGGCGGGATTTATCCGGCAATCCATATCGCCAAGGCGGCGGAGGCCGCCGGAATGCCATGCCAAATCGGCTCGATGGTGGAATCATCTGTGGGATCGGCAGCGGGTTATCACGTTGTTATGAGCCGGGCAAACATTCAGTCCGCCGAATTAACAGGACCGCTCCTCTTCAGCGAAGAAATCGGCGATTTGAAGTACGAACTGCCGCAGGTCATCCTATCCGGCAAGCCGGGCCTCGGCATAGAAGTCGGCGAAGCACAACTTGAAAAATTGACGGAGAAAAAGGAAACGGTGCAGTAAGGGGTTATTGGAAAGGAGAAAATCAGATGGCCAATGGGCCTTCAACAATTGAGAACAAAAAGCGGTGGATACCGCATACATATGCCATTCTTGTCGGGATCATGGTCATCGCAGCGGCGCTGTCCTATATCATTCCGGCAGGTGAGTTTGAGAGAGTTGAACAAGATGGCCGCACTGTGGTCGTTCCCGGTACCTATCAGGAAATAGAACAGCAACCGGTTGGATTCTTTGAATTGTTCAAGGCGATTCCGCAAGGGATGACAGAAGCGTCCAACATTGTCTTTTATATTTTCCTGGTCGGAGGAGCGTTTGGGGTTATCCGGGAGACCGGCGCGATCGAAGCGGGAATCGGCCGGGTTGTCCATAAACTGGAGAACAGGGAGAAACTGTTGATTCCGGTTACGATGTTCATCTTCTCTGTTCTCGGAGCGACAATCGGGATGTCAGAGGAGTCAATCATCTTCGTGCCGATCGGGATCGCGGTCGCCCGGGCGCTCGGGTTCGATGCAATCACGGGAACCGCCATGGTTTCAATGGGGGCGGCCGCCGGATTTGCGGGTGGGATGATGAATCCGTTTACGGTAGGGATCGCCCAATCGATTGCTGAGATTCCAATTTTCTCAGGAATTCTTTTCCGGGCCTCCGCCTACCTCTTTTTCCTTGGATTCGGCATCTGGTTTGTCATGCGCTATGCATCTAAGGTAAAAGCCGATCCGACAAAAAGCGTCATCTATGATCTGGAACAGAAGGCGAAAAAAGAGAGCGTCCGGAACGCAGCAGGGGAATTTGAAGCATTTAATTGGCGGCACGGCATCGTATTCCTTTTTCTGGCAGCCGGACTCTCGATCAATGTTTACGGAGTGTTCGAGTGGGACTGGTTTCTGACTGAATTGACCGCTTCATTCCTTATTATCGGGCTGGCCTCAGGATTGGTCGGGAAACTGGGGATTAACGGGACATTCGAAGCGTTTGTCGATGGCATGAAGGTGATTGCATTTGGTGCCATCATCGTCGGTTTTGCTCGTGCGATCCTCGTCATCATGGAACAGGGATCCATCATCGATACCGTGATCAATGCAATGGCCGGGCTTATCGGAAGCCTTCCGGCGGCATTAAATGCTGCCGGCATGTATGTTGTCCAGGTGATCACCAACTTCTTTATCCCGTCCGGTTCAGGTCAGGCGGCGACGACAATGCCGATCATGACGCCGCTTGCGGACCTTCTTGGCATGGAGCGTCAAGTGGCGGTGCTTGCTTACCAGTACGGCGACGCTATCACGAACTCGATCATTCCGACTTCTGCCTCCCTGATGGGATATTTGGCGGTTGCCGGAATCCCTTACGAGCGGTGGGTCAAATTCGTTTGGAAGCTGGTCCTCGGCTGGCTGCTCATTGCACTGGTGGCACTTGTCGTTGCAGTGCAACTAGGGGTTTCATAATTTACAAAAGGTTGTGCCACCGTGATTGGAGGCACAACCTTTTGTAAGTTAACCGTTCTGTCTTTGTGCTTCGATGAATATCCCTGCAAAAGTCCGTGCGGCCATGGCAAGTGCCGGCTCGTGAAAGTCGAACTTCTCATGGTGGTGTGGATAGGCGGTCCGTCCGTCTTCCACTTTGGCTCCGACGAAGAAATAAGCACCAGGACGATGCTGGAGGTAGTAGGCAAAGTCCTCGGCTGGCATGACCGGATCAATCTCCCGGTACACGCCTTCTCCGAAGACGCTGCCGACTGCCTGCTCGATGAGGCGGACACCTTCACGATGGTTTTTGACTGCATCATAGCCGAATTCCACTGCCGCTTCCGCCGTGCATCCGAGGGCTTTTGCAGTGAATTCCGCTAGTTCCCGGATTCTTTGGGCACCGAGCTTGCGCAGTTCTTCATCAAAGACGCGCATCGTCCCTTCCATCTCAGCGGTCTGAGGGATGACGTTTCCGGCAGAACCGGAGTGGAACTGGCCGATCGAGATGACCAATTCCTTGAGAGGATCCGCATTCCGGCTGACGACCGACTGAAGGGCGGTCATGATATGGGCTGCTGCAAGGATCGGATCATGGCCGTTATGCGGCTCGGCACCATGTGTGCCTTTTCCGGTGACAGTAATATGGATCGTGTTTTCGGCTGCCTGCAAGTAGCCGTCCCGGCTGTATACGTACCCTGCAGGCATGAGGGACTGCAGGTGGGCGCCGAACACCAAGTCAACGCCATCCAGGCAGCCATCTTCAATCATGCCAAGCGCGCCCCCGGGATTCACTTCTTCGGCATGTTGGTGGATGAGGACGATATTGCCTTCGAGCTCATCTTTGAACTCGTTCATCACTTTGGCGAATACGAGGAGGGAAGCGGTGTGACCGTCATGGCCGCATGCATGCATGACACCCGGTACGGTCGATTGGTACGGGGCCCCGGTTGCCTCGTGGATCGGGAGCGCGTCAAAGTCTGCCCGGAACGCAATCGTCTTGCCGGGTTTGCCGCCTCGTATTGTGCCGATGACACCCCGTCCGCCGACATTGCGGCGGACTTCGATTCCCAGTTTTTCCAGGTAGCCGGCGATGAACTCTGGCGTTTTCACTTCTTCAAAACTCAGTTCCGGGTACATATGGAGATGGCGGCGGATTTGGATCATTTCATCCAACGATTCCCGGATCTTCTGATCGATCTTCTTTAGGTCCATGTCAAGCAGCTCCTTCCGGGAATGATTATATCATTGGGAGGAGGGGTGCAGATAAAGGAAAATCCGGAAAGCGGAGCTCGCTTTCCGGATTGAATGGGAATCTGTCAGCTTGTAACAAAATCGCCGCCATCAATGTGGATGGTCTGGCCGGTCATATAGCTGCCGTCCTTGGATGCCAGCAGCACGTAAGCCGGAGCAAGTTCTGCCGGCTGGCCGCGGCGTTTCATCGGGGTGGTCGCACCATGCTGCTCCACTTTCCCTGCATCGAATGTCGCAGGGATGAGCGGAGTCCAGATAGGGCCTGGAGCCACCGCATTCACACGGATGCCCTTATTGGCGATGTTCTGTGCGAACGAGCGCGTAAATGCTGTGATGGCTCCTTTGGTGGAAGAATAGTCAAGCAGGCCCGGCGAGCCGTTGTAGGCCGTGACCGAAGAGGTGTTGATGATGCAGTCGCCTTCCTTCAGGTATGCCATCGATTCACGGGTCAGATAAAAAAGGCCGAAAAAGTTTGTTTCGAACGTTTTCTTCAGCTGGTCGGATGTAATCGCTTCGATATCCTTTTGCGGATACTGAACGCCGGCATTATTGACAAGAATGTTCAATCCGCCAAGCTCATCAGCAACCTGTTTCAGGAGATTGCGGCAATTGTTCTCGTCGCGGATATCTGTCTTGATTTTCATCGCGCGCCTGCCGTATTTTTCAATGTCACGGACTGTCTGCTCCGCATCATCATCTTCAGCATCGGCCAGATAAGCGATGGCAACATCCGCGCCTTCTTTGGCGAATGCCACTGCTACCGCGCGGCCGATGCCGGAGTCGCCGCCTGTGACAAGGGCTACCTTGCCTTCCAGCTTGCCGGACCCTTTGTATTCGGGATCATCATAAATCGGCTCCGGTTTCATCTCCGATTCGACGCCGGGCTGACTGTGCTGGGACTGAGGCCCTACTTGCTGGTCTGCTTTTTCATACTCGTCACCGTTGCTCTGATTGTTTGTCATGCTGTCGCCTCCTTGATTCTTTTCCGGGTTCAGGTTCCGTCCGTATCGAATCGGATGCCGTTTTGGCTGCACCATTCATTCAGGACCTTTTGCCTGGACATCTCCCGGTAATTTTTCCACTCGTGCAGCAACTCTTCGTTTTTCAGGATCTCCTCAAACTCTTCGACAGGCCGGTTATGGGCGAAGATTTCTCCGATCTTCTCCTGCAGGTCCGGCCTTTCCTGCAGACTATGGGTGAATGCCACCCTCATCTGCTGTTCGGCCGTGTCATCAAAACGGGGAAGCTCGATACAGCGCGGCTGGCCATGAGCGACCTCATGCTGGATGACTTGCCCGGTTTCCCGGTCAAACCAGGAAGGCTTTCCGTCATGGGCTGCTTTATGCAGGTCGCGGTATGCGATGCGATTGTGCTCCATCCGCCGATCCCTTCCTTTCCTGACTTCTCTTTTCGTATACCCTGCAGCCACCCGGAGAAAACCGCTGTGCCGGTATGGGTACAAAGAAGGTGGGAAGGGTGGTACAATGAGGAGATGGAAGATGCAGATAGACGAAAAGGAATGATGATCGTGGTTAAACGCAATGATCCGTGCCCTTGCGGCAGCGGAAAGAAATATAAGAAATGCCATGGCCGTGCGGAAAGCGGCACTCATCTGCTCGCGGAACAGGAATTAAAGCGAATCATGGCAGATTACATAAGCAGCACGCCTGCCACCGCCAATGACCGCGCAGAATTGTCGCTGCTCGTGAAGAAATGGATGTCCAGGCTCGGGGGGCTCATGAAGGCCGGCGCGATTGAGGGCGCGGCATACGAACATTACGCGTTCAATATCCGCCGTGATTTATGGCATCAGCACCTGGACCGATCTGCCTCCACTGCCAGGGAGGAAGTGAAGCGAGTTCTGGAATCGTGGAATGAGCCATTCGTCATGTTTGCGGAACTGGCCGGAACAGAGGACGGCCACCTGGTCTTGAAGGATGTGTTCGGGGAAGGCAGATGGGCGATGGCAGATCATGAACGGCTAGCCGCGCCTGAAGGGACCATCCTGTTCGGCACGGTTCTTGCGGATCCCCGCGTAAGGGAAGATGCCGTCCAGCCGGTATCCACGCTTTACTCGATCCCACCGCAAAATGCAGCCGTTGCGGACCGGATCAGCGCCTTTGCCGATTCTCTCGGCGTAAAGGCGGATGCCACTTTTCTCGGATCCTGCCTGCTTGAGATTTTCGCCATTCTGCACACCCCTGCGGAAGAGGCAGGACAACAGGCGGATGCAGAGGAACCGAGAGAGCGGGAGGAACAGTCCGGACGGGCAGCAAGAGAAGCCGCAGCATCTAAGGAATCGCCAGAAACAGTGGACCCAGTACGGCCCGCTGAAGATGGGGACGTCGCAGACCTGACGGATGGGCAGCGCAATGCGGTGGCCTTGCTGATGACGGAACTGGAGTCAGACGGGCTTGGCCATAGCGGCAAAGAAAGCCTGAGAAGTTCGGTCATCCGCTATTTCCGAGAGGAAAACCCAATCGTCCGGAAACCCGGCGGTATCGTGGCCGGCCTTTATCTCGCCGCACAGGAAGAGAACCTTCTTCAGGGTGAAGCGTTCACCCCAAAAGAAGTGGCCAAGCGTTTTGGCGTATCGGAAGGCACTGCCCAGAAATACGCTGCAGCTTTCTCCGGACGCCTGAATTAATCAATCTGCCAAAAACGGACCTGTCGGTATCCGACAAGTCCGTCTTTTATTCGTGTCATGAATAGAGTCCGCTGCGACCGGCAGGCATGAAGATTGAAAATCAGGGAAGTCTGTTATAATAGGCTCCCCTGAACGTAAGATGATGGAATGAAAGGGTGTAGGCAACACGATGGCATCAAATTACATCAAGAGGAAAGTCACGAAGATCGGAAACAGCCATGGGGTGACGCTGCCCTTGAAAGTTATGGAACACCTTCAACTCGAACCGGGCGATGAAGTGTTGTTTGAAATCGGGAAAGACGGACGCGTAGCTCTCGACAAACATGAAGAATTGTCGGTGCCGGAAGACAGAGGCGATGGCTACCGGCTTCTGATGGACAACTATGAGAAGTCATTCCGCAACATGAAGAAACTCCAGAACCCCTAATAAGATGTTTTACGTACACAAAACCGGCCTCCAGCATGGGAAGGCCGGTTTTGTCCTGTTTTTTGAGCACTTTTATTTGCCGCCGAGAAGATCGAACAGTCCGCCGGCGACGCTGCCTTCACCTTTTGATTCGCCCGGTGTGTAGGGGGCGGCTGCAAAGACGCGGCTCGCAAGCCGCGAGAACGGAAGGGACTGGACCCACACTTTTCCGGGTCCCCGGAGTGTTGCAAAGAACAGCCCCTCGCCGCCGAACAGGGCCGTCTTGACGCCTTTGACGGTTTCGATGTTGTAGTCAACGTCGTGCGTCATTGCCACGAAACAGCCGGTGTCAACCCGCAGGATTTCCCCCGGTGTCAGGTTCTTTTCATGAATGGTTCCGCCCGCGTGGATAAATGCCATGCCATCGCCTTCAAGCTTTTGCATGATGAAGCCTTCGCCGCCGAAGAATCCGGTGCCGAGCCTGCGCTGGAACTCCACCCCGATGGAGACGCCCTTGGCTGCGGCCAGGAAGGCATCCTTCTGGCAGATGATTTTGCCGCCTTCCTGGCTGAGATCGATAGGGATGATCTTGCCCGGATAAGGGGAAGCGAACGAAACATGATTCTTCCCTGTACCTGTGTTCGTGAATGTCGTCATGAACAGGCTCTCCCCGGTAATCAGCCGCTTGCCGGCACCCTTGAGTTTGCCGAACAGGCCGCCGCCTCCGCCTGATCCGTCTCCGAAAACGGTCTCCATTGCGATGCCGTCCTCCATCATCATCAGGCTTCCTGCTTCTGCGATAACTGTTTCGGAAGGATCCAATTCCACTTCCACGAATTGCATGTCATCCCCATGCAGGACATAGTCGATCTCATGATTGTTCATCTTTTCATCCCCGCTTCCTGTTTGATAGTCAGGAATACGATGAACAGCGCAGGATGGTTTCATCTAATTTCGTCAGGTGCAAGAAGCCGCCAGAGTGCGGACATGACGGTCCGGACTTCCGATTCATTCGGAAGGCCGTCAAACAGTCTGCGAAAGGGAACTGCAACGGTTTTCAGAAGAGCAGTGCGTGGCCTTTCCTCGGATAGCTCCCCGGAAAGGAAAACAGCAAATTCCCTGCCGGTTTCCCGGCGTTCAGATGGCAGGGTGTCTGCAAGACGCAACAGGTCCGCCGCGACACCCCGAGGTGAGGGGAGAGTCGGAGAGTCGGCACTGAGAACGAACTGTCCGGCTTCCAGCAGATGCTCATCAGTTTCCGCCATATCTTTGAGCAGCGCTTCAGTCCGCTTGGTGACGAAAAGGATGCGATTGGAAAGCTCTTCGGTGGAGGTGATGTCCGGCGCGAACTGAAGATATTGGCCGAGCATGCCGAAATGCATGAGCGCGGCGTCGGCGGCAAAAGGACGGGATTGCTCTCCGTACACATCCGTGAGTCGCCGTTCAAGCCATGCCAGTTCCGATAGATGGACAGCCTTCATGTAGTTTCTCAGGTCCGGATCTCCGGAATGGAGAATGGCCTCATATAAGCGGATAATTTTCTGCTCCCGGTTCATCTGCAGACGCACCAGGATTTGGTCGGCAAGCAGGCCGGGACCGTCCTGTCTGCCCGCGGCGAGTTCTTCGCGGAGGACAGAGGAATTTTCTGTCGAGTCCTCGATGATGGAGATCAGGCATTCATTTTTAGAGTTAAAGTAGTTATAAAACGTTCCTTTCGAGATGCCGGCCTCATCCAGGATATTCTGGATGGAGGTGTTGGCGAACCCATTTTCCAGGAACAGCCGCTTGGCGGCATTCAGCACGTGCTGTTTCCGTTCGTTCAAAGCATTCACCTTTCTGTATGCCAACGTCTTGAAAACGTTTTTATACCATTGGTCTAAATTGAATTATAATTGATTTGTCTGTGCTTCTCAATTTTTTATGCCAAATCGAGACTTAACTGTTGAAATGATTGTACCGACGGTATAAAATAGTTTTCACGCGATTTTATTCGGACTGCGGAACAAGTGGATCGCTTTGAACGGAGGAATGAAAATTGAATGAGCAACAACTCCACGCCAAACCCCCGTATGCGATGATTGCGGTCCTCTTTTTCGGGGCGTTTGTTGCGTTTTTGAACAATACGCTGCTGAACGTGGCACTTCCGGTCATCATGGTCGAATTCCAGGTGAACCCGGCACAGGTGCAGTGGCTGACGACCGGCTATATGCTCATGAACGGGATTTTGATCCCGGCGAGCGCGTTCTTTATCCAAAGGTTCACAAACCGGAGCCTCTTCCTGACAGCGATGACGCTGTTCACGGTCGGTACGCTGACGGCAGCACTTGCGCCTTCATTTATCGTGCTGGTCATCGCCCGGATGATACAGGCATCCGGTTCCGCCATGATGATGCCGCTTTTGATGAACGTCATGCTCGTCGCTTTTCCGGTGGAAAAGCGGGGAACCGCAATGGGCTATCTTGGTCTTGTCATGATCACCGCGCCGGCAATCGGCCCGACTTTGTCCGGCTGGATTGTTGAGCAGTACTCATGGCGCGTGCTTTTCTGGATGGTCTTGCCGTTTGCAATACTCGTCATCCTGATCGCCTTCTTTAAGCTGAAGAACATCATGGAGACTCGGGATGTCCGGCTGGATGTCCTGTCGATCATCCTGTCGAGCCTCGGATTTGGCGGGCTGCTCTACGGATTCAGCATGGCAGGCGATAAAGGGTGGGCTCATCCGCAGGTTTACCTCACCATCATTATTGGAGCAATCGCCCTCACTGCCTTTATCCGCCGGCAGCTGAGCATGCCGGTTCCGATGCTGGAATTCCGGATTTATAAGCATCCGATGTTCACTCTTTCGACGGTCATCTTGGTCGTGCTATCCATCGCGATGTTCTCGGGGATGCTGCTCACTCCGATCTACGTACAGAACGTACGGGGGATATCGCCGTTACATTCGGGCCTTCTCATGCTTCCTGGCGCAGTCATCATGGGAATCATGTCGCCGATCACCGGGCGGCTGTTTGATAAGTACGGACCGCGCACACTCGCGATCTCCGGCCTGCTCATCACGACGGTGACGACATTCATGCTGAGCCGTCTGGAAATCGATTCGGGCTACTACTATATCATGGCCGTGTATACGGTCCGCATGTTCGGGATGTCGATGGTCAACATGCCGATCATGACGAACGGGCTGAACCAGCTGCCGATGCAGATGAACCCTCATGGCACCGCGATGAACAATACGCTCCAGCAGGTGTCAGGGGCGATCGGTTCCGCGTTTCTCATGACGGTCATGAACAAGCGAACAGAATCCGAAACCGCTTCTCTGATGGGGGATGCTGCAGGACTAACGGGTGCGGATGCAGCGGCAGCCAAGGCCCGCATCGCCCAGGAAGCGCTTCTCCACGGCGTCAATTTCGCTTACTTTGTTTGTACCGTCATCGTTTTCATCGCGCTCATCCTGACGTTCTTCGTCAAGCGGGTCGTTCCTCCGATGGCACAGGCGGAGGCCATGAAGGCGGCAGGCGGAAATCCTGTCAGGGGCGGGAAGCCGGCTCATACTCCCCGTCCCGAATGAATAAGATGAATCCGCAGGCAATTGCCTGCGGGTTTTTTGATTTCTGCGGACTGACATGAAATAAAAAATTAGCATGAATAATTCAAAAATTCTGGAAGGAATCCGGCTGAAGTTGTCGAAAAAGGACAATGAAAGCGGTTTCAATAAAGGTTTGGGAAAGGGGAGCTTGGACATGAAGCTAAATAACTACATCAACGGATCCTGGCAGGAAGGCGGCGGAGCCGATTATACGGCGGTCGTGAACCCTGCAAACGGGGAGACGTTATGTGAGGTAAAGCTTTCCGGAAAATCCGATGTGGACGAAGCGGTAAAGGCTGCAAAGCGGGCACAGAAAGAATGGGCACTTGTTCCGGCACCAAAACGGGCGGATTACCTTTATGAAATCGGCCGCCTCATGAAAGAGCGCAAGGAGCATCTTGCACAGGTGCTTACGAAAGAAATGGGCAAGGTGATCGAAGAAGGGCGCGGCGAAGTCCAGGAAGGAATTGACATGGCGTTTTACATGGCCGGCGAGGGGCGCCGCCTGTTCGGGGAGACCGTCCCGTCAGAACTGCAGGACAAGTTCGCCATGAGCGTGCGGGCACCGATCGGAGTCGTCGGCCTGATCACGCCGTGGAACTTCCCGGTCGCCATCGCGACGTGGAAGTCGTTCCCGGCAATTGTCGCAGGGAATACATTCATCTGGAAGCCGGCAACCGAAACACCGATGATGGCTTATGAAATGGCGAAGATTTTTGAAGAAGTCGGTTTGCCGCCGGGGGTGGCGAACGTCGTGTTCGGAAGCGGGGGAGAAGTTGGAACAGCGATGATCGAGCATCCCGATATCCGTGTCATCTCGTTTACGGGGTCGACGGAAACCGGACGCCGTGTCGCGGAACTCGGAGGACGCCATCTGAAGAAAGTATCGCTTGAAATGGGCGGCAAAAACGCGGTCATCGTGATGGATGATGCCGACCTCGATCTTGCTGTTGAAGGCATTTTATGGAGCGCCTTCGGTACGGCCGGACAGCGATGCACGGCATGCAGCCGGGTCATCGTCCACCGGGATGTGAAAAAAGAGCTGGAACAGCGTCTGCTAGAACAGATGAAAAGCCTCACCATTGGCGACGGCCTCGATGAGTCGGTAAAGGTGGGACCGGTCATCAATGCAGCCGCACTCGAGAAAATCCACGGGTATGTGGAGATCGGACAACAGGAAGGCGCAAAGCTGCTTGCAGGCGGCCGGGTTCTCGAAGACGAAGGGCAGAAAGGCGGATATTACTACGAGCCGACCCTCTTCACCGACGTGAAGTGGGACAGCAGGATAGCCCAGGAGGAGATTTTTGGCCCGGTCATCTCGCTTATTGAGGTGGGCAGCCTGGATGAAGCGATTGAAGTGAACAATAGTGTGACATACGGGCTGTCAAGCTCGATTTTCACACGGGATGTCAATCAGGCATTCCGTGCCCAGCGAGACCTGGACACGGGAATCGTCTATGTGAATGCGGGAACGACCGGGGCAGAAATCCACCTGCCGTTCGGAGGCACGAAAGGGACCGGCAACGGCCACCGGGACTCGGGGGTGGCCGCGCTCGATGTCTTCACCGAATGGAAGAGCATCTACGTGGACTACAGCGGCAAACTGCAGCGGGCACAGATCGATACAGAATAAGCCAGGCGAAAGGGGAGAGCAGAATGAAAGTAGTCGTACTCGGAGCAGGACTGATGGGAAAGGAAGCTGCAAGGGATCTTGTCAAAAGCGATAGGGTGGAGAAAGTATGGCTTACGGACCTGGATGTCCGGCAGGCAGAAGACTTCGCAGCGAAGCTGATGTCGGACAAGATGGACATCCTGAGGCTGGATGCGACGGATGATGCCCAGCTTAAGGAAGTTATGTCCCTTGGCGATGTCGTCATCAACGCGCTGTTTTATACATTCAACGAGAAAGTCGCCCGAACGGCGATTGCGGCCGGCGTACATTGCGTCGACCTTGGTGGCCACATCGGCGGTGCCACCGATGCAGTCCTCGACCTTTCAACAGAGGCAGAGAAAAAGGGCGTCACCCTGATTCCGGATTTGGGCGTTGCACCGGGCATGATCAATATTTTGTCCGGCTATGGAGCTGGCAAGCTCGACAAGGCAGAGTCGATCCGGCTGTTTGTCGGAGGGATTCCGGTCGAACCGGAACCGCCGCTTAATTACAACATCGTCTTTTCCCTGGAAGGGGTCTTTGACCATTACACGGACCCGTCTCTCGTCATCCGGGAAGGCGAAGTAAAAGAAGTGCCATCCCTGAGCGAGATCGAGATGGTCCGGTTCGACGGCTACGGTGAGCTTGAGGCGTTCCATACATCCGGCGGCACGTCGACGCTGTCAAAGTCATTCCCGCACCTGGACACCCTCGAATACAAGACAATCCGATATCAGGGGCATGCCGAAAAGTTCCAACTGCTCGTCGACCTCGGTCTGCTGTCGCGCGATTCCGAAGTGACGGTCGGCGGACAGCAGGTGAAAGTCCGTGAGGTGGTGAAGGAGCACCTGACGCCAAAGCTACGGCTCGGGGACAAGAAGGATGCGGTTCTTCTCCGTGTCATCGTGAAAGGGACCAAAGACGGGGAAGAGGCGTATTACGAGTATGACATGATTACCGAGAAGGATCCGCAGGCCAACGTAACTGCAATGGCCCGTGCGACAGCGAACACCATTTCTGTTGTCGCCCAGATGATCGGCGGCGGGACGATCAAAAAGCGTGGCGTCCATCCGCCGGAAGTGATCGTGCCGGGTGATGCCTATATCAAAGAAATGAAGAAGCGCGGCGTGAACATTATCGAGACGTCGTCCGAGACGGCGGCAACGGTTTAAGCGGGGACGGAAAGGAGAGGGGACAATGGATTTCCGGTTCACGGATGAGCAGGATTTGCTCCGTAAGACAGCAAGAAAGTTCACGGATGATGAAATCGTGCCGAATATCTCCAAGTGGGATACGGAAGGCAAGTTCGACCCGGTGATATGGAAGCGCCTTGCCGATCTCGGGTTCATGGGCGTCTGCATCCCGGAAAAATACGGGGGGAGCGGAATGGACTACAACGCCCTTGCCATCCTGTGCGAGGAACTGGAGCGCGGCGACACAACCTTCCGTACTGCCGTTTCCGTCCACACCGGATTAAACTCGATGTCGCTCCTGCAGTGGGGCACAGAGGAGCAGAAACAGAAGTACCTTGTTCCTCAGGCGAAGGGGGAGAAAATCGGCGCATTCGGGCTGACCGAGCCCGGCGCCGGATCGGACGTCGCGGCAATGTCGTCGACAGCCGTGCGTGACGGCGAACACTATGTGCTGAACGGGCAGAAGACATGGATTTCGCTATGCGACCAGGCGGATCATTTCCTCGTGTTTGCCTATACCGACAAGGCGAAAAAACACCACGGCATCACTGCTTTTATCGTCGAGCGGACGATGCCCGGTATTTCATCAAAAGCGATCAAGAATAAATACGGCATCCGGGCGGGGAACACGGGTGAACTGTTTTTTGAAAATGTCCGCATCCCGGTGGAGAACCGGCTCGGGGAAGAAGGCGAGGGCTTCAAAATCGCCATGGCCTCGCTCGATAACGGACGCTTCACCGTCGCGGCAGGAGCTGTCGGGCTGATCCGGGCCTGCCTCGAGGCTAGTGTGAAATATTGCCATGAACGGGAGACGTTCGGCAAGCCGATCGGAAAGCACCAGCTGGTCCAGCAGATGATCGCCAACATGGAAGCGGGCTACCAGATGAGCCGGTTGCTCGTGTATCGTGCGGGAGAACTGAAAAACCGGGGCGTGCGGAACACGCGTGCGACGTCATTGGCCAAGTGGCAGGCGTGTGACTTTGCGAACCAAGCAGCGGACGACGCCTTCCAGATCCACGGTGCCTACGGCTATTCGGATGACTACCCGGTCGCCAGGTATCTGCGGAACTCCAAGGCGCCTGTCATCTACGAGGGCACCCGTGAAATTCACACGATTATGCAGGCGGAATATGTGCTTGGCTACCGCCAGGAAAAACCGCTCAACAAGATGCTGCCGGCATGGACGCCGGGTGAATAAGTGAGGCAAGCCCCGCCGGGAACGGCGGGGCTTTGCTTATGACGTCATCACTTTGGGTGCCAATAGGATTTGTGTACGAAATTCTTGAAAGCATTGGGGGGTTGCTTAACATTTGAGGTTCGCAAGCCCGACTGATTTGTTTGCGCGAATGAATTAAAAGAAATATAGCCCAACGGAGATGACAATGCCGGACAGTACCAGGACGAATACGCAATACCCCATGATGTCTTTTGCCTTCAGCCCAGCAATAGCCAATGCCGGAAGCGCCCAGAACGGCTGGATCAGGTTTGTCCAGGCGTCTCCCCAGGCGATGCTCATCGCGGTCTTCGCATAATCGACCCCGAGCGCCTGAGCGGCATCCAGCATGATCGGTGCCTGGACCGCCCACTGTCCGCCGCCTGAGGGCACAAAGAAGTTGACGATGCCGGCAGCATAGAATGAGAACAGCGGGAATGTCTGCTCGTTCGAGATGGACACGAATGCATCCGAAATGACGCCGGCAAGCCCGGATGACGTCATCATGCCCATGATGCCCGCGTAAAACGGAAATTGGATGATGATGCCGCCGGAGGTCTTCACGGCATTGGCCACAGCGGCGAGGAACCGGCGGGGTGTGCCGTGGAGGATAATGCCGAGAATCAGGAAAATGAGGTTGACGACGTTCAAGTTCAAATCAAAACCGTTTCGCACAAAGTGGTGAACCAGGTAAATGAGACCAAGCGCCCCGATCAGCAATGAAAGAATCACGCTGTCTTCCAGCCGGGATGCCGGTGTCTTTTCGGTCGGTTCTTCCACTTCGATCGGATCTTCAAGCTTGGCGGGATCGACGGTTACCGTATCTTCCGGCTTCGGCATCATCCAGCGGTTCAGAAGCGGAATCGTGATGAGCAAGACCAGGACAATGAACAGGTTATACGTCGTGAATAGGGTATCCGCTGTGGAGATCACGCCGATCTGTCCGGCAAACGGATGATCTGGTGTGGCGATGGATAGCGGAATCGATCCGCCCAGGCCGCCATGCCAGACAACGAAACCCGCGTAGGCACTTGCCACAAGCAGGCGGTAGTCAACGTTTGCCACTTTCTTCGCAATTTCCTTCGCGAACAGTGCGCCGATCACCAGGCCGAATCCCCAGTTGATCCAGCTGGCGATGATGGAAACGACCGATACGAGGAGGATGGCGGCTCCCGGTGATCTGGCAAGTCCGGCAAGCGAACTGAGCAATCGCTTGAAAAACGGGCTGTTGGCCAGCACATGTCCCGCGACAAGCACAATGACCATCTGCATGGTAAAAGCCAGAAGCCCCCAGAATCCGTCTCCCCAATAATCGACCATTTCGACCGGTCCTGTGTCGGTCAGGCCGAGCCCAAGAAGAAACACGACCAATGTAAGGACCGCGACAAAGATGTATGGATCCGGCAGAAAACGCTCCATGAGCGTATTCGAGAATCTCGTTAATGTTTTCAATGATTGTTCCCCCTTGTCGAAAGTTGTTGAACATCCCCCATACCAATTTAGACGAAGACGATGGATATTGCCAGACTATTTTTTATAGTATGTGATACTAACTTTCCGCATGAGAATAGATGTAACCATTTACGGATGTATTCAGACTAATGGCAAAAGGAGGGGCCATCATGCAAAAGGGAAAAAAAGCGGCGTGGTTCGGGCTTGCCGTTCTGCTGGTCGTCGCCGGGATTGCGGGCATCCGGGCTGCTGATCGGCAGGAGCTGGGTGTGCGTGCGGATGCAAGCGTAGTCAGCGGAGAGCCATGGCGCGCATCATTTACGGCAGAACTTTCGGAGGACGCTGTTGAAAGCGGGGCACTGAAAGTCACGGACAAAGACGGAAATCCTGCCGATGGAACCATGCGGCTTTCAGGCGGCCTACTGGAAGTGGAGGGACTAAAGCCCGGCCGCTACCTTCTCCACGTTTCCGGAGCGGCATTCGGTAAACGCGCACAGGGCGGGGGAGAGACGGTTTCATTCACGGTAAGAGAAGGCATCGCGCCTGTCAGTTCGCTCGAGGAACTTGAGGAACACTTCCGGCTCATCGCCGAACATCAGAAGAGGGAGATTGAGCAGGAAAGAGGAGAGGTCTCTATAGAAACGTCGGCAACATCAGAGGACAGCGCAGCGGGACCAGACGGAGGTGCGGGCCACTCGGTGACCAACAATCAGGTATCGGGGATTGACGAAGGGGACATCGTCAAGACAGACGGTGATTTTCTTTACGCGACCACCGAGGGAGCGCTGGTGAAAATCTATGATATCCGGAATGAAGGAAAACCTGAGTTGATCGCAACAGTTAAAGGGGAGGATAGCTTCCAGCCGCTTGAACTGTATTTGTCCGGAAATCTCCTGGCGGTGGTCGGCCACCAGTACCAGGCAACGGGTGGAGTGATCGGCGGACCGGCAGAAATCGTACCGGCGGATAGCAGTGCAGTCGGGGTACGCCTGTACAATGTCGAAAATCCTGCCAACCCCACACTCGCCCGGGAATACGGGAATGAAGGCTGGCATGTGTCGTCCAGGTTAAACGGCAATATTCTCTACCTGGTCTCCTCGATGACACCGATTTACCGGATCATGGAGCAAGAAGGGGATGTCCGGCCGTACCAGTATGACAGCGCCCGGTTAGACACAGTCGGACCGATGGACACGGACTCCATTACAATCCTGCCGGGACCTGCCGGTGATTCCTATACGCTCATCACCGCCATCGATCTGGGAGGCGGAGCGGATGCTTCCATCAAGACCGAAGGGTTCGTCGGCAGCGGAGGCGGGGTGTACATGTCACAGGAAAACCTGTATCTGGCGTCCGCAGAACATCATGCGAATCTGTTTGCACACGAGGAAACAACGGGCCGGCCGCCGGAATCATACACGAAACTGTTCAAGTATGCGCTTGACGGCACGAAAGTGACCTTCACTGCCACCGGAGAAGTGCGGGGAACGCCGCTCAATCAGTTCTCAATGGACGAATATGACGGCCACTTCCGCATTGCAGTCACCGACGGCAACATGTGGGATGAACGCCGGCCGTCCGAGTCGGCGGTTTATGTTCTCGATTCAGAGCTGAAAGAAACGGGTTCAGTGACGGGATTGGCAAAGGGGGAGCGAATCTATTCCGCCCGATTCATGGGGGAACGCGCGTATGTGGTGACGTTCCGCGAAACCGACCCGCTTTTCGCGATCGATCTGGCGGATCCGGCCGCACCGGCCGTGCTCGGCGAATTGAAAATCCCGGGCTTCAGCAACTATCTCCATCCGATCGGCGACCGCTATCTGATCGGATTCGGTCAGGAAACGGTGACCGTGAAGGGAGAAGGGCCAGAGCCCCAGATTCTCACTGCGGGAATGAAAATTTCACTCTTCGATGTTTCCGACAGGGCTTCTCCAAAGGAAGTTGATGTGGAAGTGATCGGGGGCAGAGGGACGTATTCCGAGCTTCAATACGATCACAAAGCGCTGTTTGAGCATCAGGAAGGCGGCCTGTACGGATTTCCGGTGGATCTCTACGAGGGGACGGCGGAAAGCGAAGAGGTGCGATTCAGCGGTAGCGGCGCAATGATTTACGAAATCACCCCCGAAAACGGCATCCGCCTGCAGGGAAAATTCATTTCCGAGGACGGGGTCGATCAGGGGTATCCGGATTATGAGCAGAGGATTCTGAGAATTGTTTATGCAGGCGATACCGTCTACACCGTGTCTCCCGATGAGGTGGCAGCCTACTCGATGGATGGGTTCCGGCCGCTCGGCACGTCATCCGACTGATTCCTCCGTTGAGTTTTCGACCTGTTTCCGCTACGATGAGATTCAGTAAATCGGACGGCGGTGAGAAAATGAACGATTCAAGGGAAGAGATGGGGATCGACGCCTGCCTGCTCGCGGGAAGGCTGATGATGGAAGCAGGGGCCGAAACCTATCGTGCCGACGACACAATGAAGAGGATGGCTGCTTCTCTCGATATGCACGGCGCCGACTCGTTCACCACCTCGACCGGAATCATTTTCTCTCCGGGCGGACAGCGCAGGGTGAAGCTGACGAGTATCCGGCGACGGGCGACGGACCTCGAGAAAATTGCCCGGGTCAATGCCATCTCCAGGTTGCTGTCATCGGGGGAAATATCGCTGGAAGAAGCGTACAGGGAACTGAAAAAGACTGAGAACGGCAACTTCATGTTTCCGTTCTGGCTACAGGTGATGGCTGCCGCTGTTGCCAGCGCCAGTTTCCTCGTCCTCTTTGGCGGTGACTGGAAGAATATGATCTTTGCAATCATAGCCGGGGGCGCAGGCTTTGCGGTGTCGGAAAAGTTCCATGAACGGACAAGGGTGAAGTTCTTTTCGGAATTCACCGGTTCCGCCATGATCGGACTGATCTCCCTCGCTGCCGTCGGTTCGGGGGGCGGGAGCCAGTTGGACATCATCATCATTGCGTCTGTCATGCCCCTCGTACCGGGTCTTCTGATCACTAATGCCATCCGCGACCTTATGTCAGGCCACTTCATGTCGGGAATCTCCAAAGGAATGGAAGCTTTCTTGACAGCCTTTGCAATCGGATCCGGCATCGCGATGGTCTTATCGTTCCAGGGGGTGGGGATGTGACGTATGTCATTCATGGAGTCTTCAGTTTTCTTGCGACGGCGATGTTCGGCATCATATTCAATTCGCCGAGGAACCGGCTGCTGCATTGTGGATTTGTCGGCGCAGTCGGCTGGTTGGTGTTTTTCTCTTCACGTGACTTGCTGCTGGAAGGGGATGCCGTAAAAGCTTCTTTTATAGGGGCATTTGCCGTGGCGATTGTTGCCCATCTGTTTTCCAAGAGATACCGGACCCCGATGATCATCTTCAGCGTGGCCGGCATCATCCCGCTTGTACCAGGCGGGACGGCCTACAACACGATGCGCAACGTCATGGAGAAAAGTTATGATGCCGCCAACGCTCACGCCATGGAGGTGCTCATGATTTCCGGAGCGATTGCGATGGGACTCGTGTTTGCTGAAGTGATCATCCAGTTGGTCTTTAATAATCGGAAAACAGCATAAGCAAAAAAAGCCGCACCCGGTTGCAAACCGGGGGCGGCTTTTGGGATGACGGTCATTGTTGGGACTGGAGGCGTTCGGTCAGCTGGGTTGCGGTCATCGGCCGGCCTGTATAGTAACCCTGGACCGCATCGCAGCCGCTTTGTTCAAGTGCCTTCCAGACAGCTTCTTCCTCGACGCCTTCCGCGACAACAGTGAGGCCAAGTGAATGGCCGAAACGCACAAGTCCGTCGACGATTTTGCCGACTTTGGTGTTGGCGGGGAAGGAGGCGATGAACTCCTCGCCGATTTTGATTTTGGAGAGAGGCACGGTCTGCATGTACCGGAAAGAAGCCGAGCCGGTACCGAAGTCATCCAGCGCGAGGGATACGCCTTCTTCTTGGAGAGCCTTAAGCTGGTGCATGATTGCTTCCTCGGCTTCAGCCTCGAAGGCGAACCGCTCGGTGATTTCGAGTTCCAGCAGGGTGGCCGGGCAGCCTGTCCTCGCCAGAATGGCGCGGACCCTGGCGGTCATTTCACCGTTGCGGAATTCCCGTACAGAGGAGTTGCAGCTAACCCGGATGCCGATTCCCTGATCCTTCCAGTAAACGGCCTGACGGCAGGCGGCTTCGATCATGACTTCGCCGAGCGCGCCGATCAGGCCGCAGTCTTCCGCGACAGGGATCAGCTCGGCGGGGCTGACCGCTCCGAGATCACGGTCTTCCCAACGGACCAGGGCTTCTGCGGCAATGACTTTTCCGGTCTTCATGTCAACCTGTGGCTGGAAGACCGGCATGATGGCGCCATCCTCAAGCGCTTTGGGAAGCTTTTGCTCGATCCTGAGCCTGCGCGCCACGGCCCGCTGCTCCGACTTCGGCAAGGAGGCGATATGGTTTCCGCCCTCCATCCGGACGCGGTGCCGGGCCATTGAGGAAGCGCTCAGCAGGTGCTTGAACGACTGCTGGTCGTCAGGGTATTTCGCAATGCCGCCGCTGACGCGGATCTGGAGGCCGGTCAGCTCCGAACGGATCGGATGCTCGTCCAGGAAGCTTAGGAACCCTTCGGCAAACCAACTGCCGAGCGGGGTAAGGACTGCAAATTCATTCATGCCGATCCTTGCATACAGGCTGTTGCGGAAGTAGATTTTCATGCTCCGGACAAACTCTTGGAGAATCCGTTTTTCCGCATCCTGGTCCCCGGGTTCCATGAGCGTATGGAAGTTTTCGATTGACAGGAAGACGAAAGTGAAGGGGCGGTCCTCCGCAATCAGGCGCTCTGCTTCATCAGAAAGCTTATGGCGGTTCATGAGGCCGGTATCAGGATCCACATAGGCAATCTCCTCGAGCTTCCTTTGCAACTCCCGTTCTTCCGTCCGATCCGTTTCCAGCATAAGCGTAAAGAGCAGGCTGCCGTTCGAGAAGACGGGCACGGCGGTCAGCATGACGTGGTACGGCGTGCCGTCTTTCGCCGTCTGCTCCACATCACCCTGCCACGGCCGGCCGGCCCGGATGCGCCGCCAGATTTTCACGGCGTTCGCCTTGCCTTCGCGGGTATCGGGAAACATCACACGGAACGGTTTTCCGAGCACTCGCTTTGGTGTCCAGCCGCTTTTTTCAAGAAATCTGGTGTTGGCTTCAAGAATGAGCCCCTCGGCATCAATCTTGTAAATCATAAATTTCTTGTCCAGCCCGGCAAGCAGGCTTTCATAGGCTGTTTCCTGTTGCAATGTGACTGGGCTCTTTTCAAGCTCTCGATTGTCTTTCAACGCACTCCGACCTCCCGAAAAAGCAGGTTGTATTTATCCAATATACAGGATACGGCATCAAGTGGCATCCTTTTACCGGCATTTTCCTGCAAAAGTAACAGGTCATAGGGGGTGGAATGCGACCTGAGAGGGAAGAGAAGAAAAAAGGGCAACCTTCCAAACGAAATTTGTGTAAGATAGACAAGGCTGAATATGATTCATGACAGAAAGGAGGGGGCCGGATGGCACGGATAAAGGGGATTGCCATGATTGTCATAGGTGCCATGCTCTGGGGGGCTACCGGGCCGATGATGGAGTGGCTGCTCGAGGAAAAGCCCATAGAGGTCGCGCCGTTTATCGTCCTGCGTCTGGTGATTGCCGGAGCGGTGCTCCTCCTGGTCCTGCGGTCGCAGGGGAAGCGGATCGGTCTCATCTGGCGCCAGAAGGCCTGGTCCCGCCAATTGATCCTGTTCGGGATTGTCGGGATGCTGGGGGTCCAGTTTACATTCCTGAGAACCATTGAAGAAAGCAACGCGGTCATCGCGACGCTCCTGCAGTTTCTGGCGCCGATCTTTGTCATCGGCTTCGTTTCGTTCAATCAGAAAAGATGGCCGCCGGTGTATCAGGTTCTCGGCATTGCGGTGACACTCACAGGGCTTGTGCTTCTTTTGACAAATGGCTCCCTGTCTTCACTTGAGGTGTCCAAATCAGCGCTTGCCTGGGGCGTGACACTCGGATTCACGTTCGCATTTTATACCCTTTACCCGGCGCGGCTCATGCACGAATACGGAGTGATCCAGACTGTCGCCTGGGCGATGGTGATCGGCGGGACGGCTTTGTTCCTCACACAGCCACTTGCCGTTTTCCGGATGATTCCGATGCTGCTCGATCCCGTGGCATTGGTCATGCTGATTCTGATCATTGTGTTCGCGACGGCGGGATTTATCCTGTTGCTCGGAAGCACCCAGTTTATCTCGCCGGTCGAGACGAGCGTTCTTTCGAGCTTTGAGCCGCTGACAGCGATGGTCGTATCGATTTTCTGGTTCGGCCAGCTGCTCGGCCCGTGGCAGTTTGCGGGAACCGCCATTATGCTGATTGGTGTCGTCTGGCTGTCGGTCGCCGGCAGCAAGGCATCCGAGGTTGAAGCGGAACCGCCGAAGACGATGTAAAGGCCAGGTAAGAACAAACAGACCCTCCCTTTGCATCCGTTCAGAGGGAGGGCTTTTCAGATTTCACTAAGATCGATCAGGCCTTCCGTTTTCACTTTAGTGCCTTCAGGTACCGTGATCAGGTAGATCGGCAGCCTGTGATAGCTGGAGTAGCCGTCGTCTGTGGAAAAGGGTGGCAGGTCGGGCCTGCTAATCTGATTGATCGTTAATTCATGGAAAGGAGAACCGAGACTAATGGTCTTGCCATCATCGGAAATCTCCACTTTCGGGCGGGGAAGCGTTTCTGATAAATCGTAGCCGTTCATAATCATCGCGGGCCGGAAAATGGTGAGGCTGATCTCCCCGGCACGGCCGTTGCGGATCACGGCCTGGACATAGGAAGTCCCAACCACTGTTTCCGGAGCGCGGATCATCAGTATGTTGCCTGTAAATCCGGTCGTTTCTTCGTAAAAAACCTGATCTGCAGGCACCGCCTCAGGGTTTTTGTCGATGATCACCTTGCTGTATATATCAACGGTTTCACCGGCGGCCTCCTCACCGACATAAGGGAAGTTGTCAGCTGATGGACGGACAAACTGCGCCGCGATTGCCAGAACGGCTAGGAAGCCAATGAGAAGAGCGAATAATCGGATGATGGTTCGGCCTTCCGCCAGGGGGTGTCGCCACCGGAACGCCAAGATCAGGAACAGGACGAGAAGAATGACTGGCAAGACGGCAAGTCCTGTCATGCTTTCACCTCCTGCCGGCTTCCGGCGACAATTGCTCCCAGGAAAAAGAACGCGGTCAGCAGGAGGCACCTGAGGAGAATCATGGACGGCGGACCGTCCCCGGCGAACCGGAATAGGGCGGAAACCAGTTCATTTACCGCTGTGACCCGTAAGAAAACCAGAACCAGCGCAAAAAGGGAGAAGGCGGCAATTCGGGAAACGCTGAACAGCGTACCCGCGAAGTAGCTTGCCGCCGAAAGCACAAGGCAGTATCCGGTAAGCACCGCAAACAACGAAACATAGTGGCCCGTGCCGCCGTCCGGCAAAAGAAGCGGACGGCCCGGGATGAGAGTGAACAGGACCGAAGCCATCTGGACAAGTGTCACAACGAGAGACGCCGTGAGCACGAGAGCCGCAAGATACAGCGCATTCCCGCAGTGCCGGGTCATCCGGTTGCCCGGGAACGTAAAATCCGTCTGCAGAGAATCACGGCTGCTCAGGTAAAGAGGGGAGATGAGCGCCCACAGGAGTGTCAGCCCGATGACCGGATTGGCCGAGTAGTCAACCACATTGATGGTGATTTGTCCGTCACTCGTTCCGAAGCCGTTCCCGCCGGAAAAGGATAGGGCGATGCCAATGACCTGCAGAGCCAGGAGGGATCCGAGAATGCCCGAGCGGCCGTACAGATTGCGCAGAAACTGACTTCTGATAGCGTTACTTGCCGTCGGCTGCGTCAGTGTAGACACGGTCGATTCCTCCTTTCTTCCGGGTCAAGGCGACATAGGCGTCACCGAGTGAGACTGACATGCTCTTGAGTCCGTTTCCTTCACTCATAATCAAAGCGGTTCCTGGTTTCATCATGATGATCGCCTCCGACATGCCCGGGAGTGTATCGTGAAGATCCAGCACTTTTTCCGTTGATGCGGCCCGCCGCACTACGGAGCAGGGACCGCTGATCCGGACGAATCGTTCTTTGAATTCGTCGGCATTTTCATGATGGAGGAGGCGGCCTTCGTGCAGAATGACGATTTCCTCGAACAGATCCTCCACACCCTCCAGCTGATGGCCCGATAACAGAATCATCCTTGGATGGGAGATGTATTCTTTCAGAAGTACTTGGATAAGATCGCTCCGCACACCCGCATCCATACCGTTGAGCGGTTCATCGAACATTGAAAGCGGCGTCCGCGAGGCGATTCCCGCCACCATATTGAAGGTGTTTTTCATCCCCCTGGACAGCTGGATGTGGAACGCATCAGAGGGGATGCCGAAATGATCAAGCAGATTCCGCGCAAGCTTCCGGTCAAAGGAGGGGTAGGTGCGCTCCAACTCATCCAGGATGGTGCCAAGGCGGAGTGCCGGAGGAAAGGTCATCCCCTCATGGACCAAGAGCGTGTTGGCAGAAATCCGCAACGAATTGAACGGTTTCTCGCCTAGTACGCTTACGTTACCGGCGGACGGTTTCAATAGGCCGGCTGCTAGCTGCAGTGCAGTGGACTTACCGGCTCCATTCCGCCCGAGGATGCCGATGATTTTGTTGCCGGCCAAGTTGAGCGTCAGGCCGCTGAGCGCCTTTGTCTTGCCGAAATGCTTGACCACCTGGTGAAAGTTCAAATCCATCACTTTTCTTCCTCCATTTCATCCCTGAGCATGGCAACCAGCTCTTCTTTCGATAACCCGAGCAGCCGGGCCTCTGTGACCGCGTCCCGGATTTTTTCCTGGAGGACGCCGTTCCGCCGCCGGGAAAAAATGATTTTCCGTGCATTCGGAGATACGAACATGCCGAGTCCGCGCTTTTTATAGAGAATGCCCTGTTCGGCCAGCACTGACAAACCTTTTGCAGCGGTGGCGGGGTTGATGCGGTACTGCTCAGCAAGCTGATACTGGGAATAGACTTTTTCATCTTCCTCAAAGTGGCCGGTCAGGATGCCATCTTCGATCCAATCTGCAATCTGCAGGTAGATCGGGGTGCCGCTGTCCGGATTGATCGACACGGGATCACCTCCAGGTAACTAGGTGCATTACTGTTGTAATGTACTATACTATGCTCGGCTGATGGAGGTCAACCGCAATCGACTGAAAATTCCCCCTCCGCCTATCCGGTCGGGGAGGAATATGGCATAATGAAGGAACAGTTGATTCGATATGCGAAGGATATTCGGGGTGAGGCATTGAAAACGGTATTCTCTTATGCAAAAACGTATAAATGGCCGATTGCCATCGCTCTCCTGCTGATGCTTGTCGAGCTGGCGGTCGAGCTGGTCCAGCCCCTCGTCATCGGAAGGATCATCGATGACGGCATCATCCCAGGGGATTCGTCTACGGTCTGGACTTGGGGCGCCGTCATGATGGGACTTGCGATTGCCGCGTTTCTGGCGGGAGTCACGAACTCGTTTTTCGCGGCTCATGCTGCGCACAGTTTCGCATTTGATCTGAGAGCCGCGATGTTCCGGAAAATCCAAACATTCACGATGTCGACGTTCCTGCGCTTTCCGCAGTCCGGTCTCCTGACCCGGATGACGAGCGACATCACGATGACGTCGAACGTCCTTTATATGAGCCTCCGGATTATGCTCCGCGCGCCGCTTGCCGCGGCCGGAAGTTTGATCATGGCGTTTATCGTCAATCCGAAGCTTGCGCTGTTTCTCATGATCGGCGTGCCGTTCCTCGTGATTTTCCTCGTTTTCATGGTGCGGAAAGGGGTGGCGATGTTCGGGCGCGTGCAGCGCCGCCTGGACCGGGTGAACCGGGTCGTGCAGGAGAACCTGCAGGCCGTACGCCTGGTGAAGGCGTACTTGCGCGGGGCCTATGAATCGTCCCGCTTCATGAAAGTGGCTGGCGCGCTCCGTTCGGATACCGTATCGGCTGTCCGGATGATGGAGCTGATTTTGCCGGTGCTTCTCTTCGTCATGAATGTCAGCCTGCTGGCCGTTCTGTGGTTTGGCGCACAGGAAGTCCAGGCAGGCGGAGCGGAAGTCGGTGAAGTCGTCGCAATCGTGAACTACGCTCTCCGGATGACCGGATCGTTCTCGATGTTCTCGTTCATCATCGTGGCATACTCGCGGGCCAAGGCGTCCGCGGAGAGGATGGAAGAAGTGCTTCTTGCGGATGGAGGCACTGAAGATGCGGAGCGGGGAAGCGGGAAGCAGCCTGCCGGCGACCTGCGCTTCGAGAAGGTGTCATTCACCTATGACGGGGCGGACAAGGGGGTCCTCCATGACATCAGTTTCCATGTGGAGCCCGGGGAGAAGCTGGCCATCATGGGCGCGACGGGGTCAGGCAAGTCAACGCTACTGAACCTGATTCCGAGGTTTTTCGAGCCGACATCAGGCAGGGTGCTGCTGGACGGAAAAGACATTCAGGAATGGCCGCTGAAAGACCTGCGGGATGCCATCGGCTATGTGCCGCAGCAGTCGATGCTGTTTACCGGATCGATCCATGAGAACCTGGGCTGGGGCGATTCCGAGGCCGGGTTGGACGAATTGGAAGAAGCTGCGCGGAAAGCCCAGATCCATGATTCCGTCGAGCGTTTCCCGGACAAATACGGAACGCGTGTCGGACAGAAGGGGGTCAACCTGTCGGGCGGCCAGAAGCAGCGCCTGTCCATCGCACGCGCGCTCGTGCGCCATCCGTCGATCCTGATTCTAGACGACAGCACATCGGCGCTGGATGTAAAAACAGAAAATGCCCTCTGGAAAGCGCTCGAGGGGGAGCGCGCGACGATGCTCGTCGTCACGCAGAAAGTCGGGACTGCAGCGGGCGCCGACCGGATCCTCCTGCTGGACGAGGGCCGGGTGTCCGGCTACGGAACACACGGGGAGCTGCTGGCACAATCGGAGCTGTACCGGAAGATCGTCGAATCGCAGAGTGCGAACGCCGGGGAGGTGAACGGGGATGTTTGATTTCATCAGGAAGCCGTTCGGCTACGAACCGATTCTCACGAAGGAAGACCTGAAGAAGCCGAAAGAGAAGAAAAGTGAGCGGCCGAACAACTGGAAGGATGTGCTTTTGCGGATCTGGCGGCTTGTCGATGAGCAGCGCATGCTCCTCATCGCGGTGCTTCTCCTCGTCGCGCTGAGCTCTGCGTTGTCCATTCTGGGGCCGTATCTCGTCGGCCATATCGTCGATGAATACATCGTCTCCGGACGGTTTGACGGGTTCGGGCGGATGGTGATTTTGCTGATTGCCGTCTATGCCGGCCTGTCGGTCTCGATGTACCTACAGAGTTTCTGGATGATCGGCATTTCCCAGCGCGCGGTCTATAAAATGCGAACGGGCCTGTTCAGCCACTTCCAGCAACTCCCGGTGAAGTTTTTCGACCGCAGGCAGCACGGAGAACTCATGAGCCGGATGACAAACGACATCGAGAACGTCAGCCAGACGCTGAATAACTCGTTTATCCAAGTTTTTTCGAGCGTCCTGACGCTCGTGGGTACGGTTGCCGTCATGATTTCCCTGAGCCCTCTGCTGACCGTGCTCACGATGACGATCATCCCGATCATGTTCGCCGCGGTCCGCTGGATCACGAAGCGGACAGGGCGGCTGTACAAAGCGCAGCAACGCGCGGTCGGCGAGCTGAACGGCATGATCGAGGAGTCGATCTCCGGACAACGAATCGTCAAAGCGTTTTCGCAGGAAGACCGGGTGATGGAGGAATTCACCGAGAAAAGTGAACGACTCCGCCGGACCGGTTTCTGGGCGCTGACCTATGCCGGATTCATTCCGAAAGTGATGAACTTCCTGAACAACGGCGCGTTCGCGGTTGTTGCCGGCGTCGGCGGAATCTTGGCGCTGACCGGCGACGGCCTTGTCACCATCGGGACCATTGTCATCTTCACCGAGTATGCCCGCCAGTTCACCCGTCCGCTCAACGACCTTGCCAACCAGTTCAACACCGTCCTTTCCGCCATTGCCGGCGCGGAGCGTGTGTTTGCCATCATGGACGAGGAGCCGGAGCGAGACGATGCGAAGGGCCACTCGGACACAGTTCTCAAAGGGGATGTGGAATTCCTGAATGTCGCGTTCGGTTACGGCGGGGACGGCTATACGGTCGAAGGAATCAGCTTCCGGGTGCGACCTGGCGAGGCGGCGGCGTTTGTCGGGGCGACCGGCGCCGGGAAAACGACCGTCATGCAGCTATTGGCCCGTTTTTACGACGCGAATGAAGGACAGATCCTGATCGATGGCATTCCGATCACCGAACTGCCGAGGAAAACTCTCAGAAGCCAGATGGCGTTCGTTCTCCAGGATCCGTTTTTGTTTGAGTCTACCGTCATGGAAAATATCCGCTATGGCCGCCTGGATGCTACCGATGAGGAAGTCGTCGCAGCGGCGAAGGAAGCCAATGCGCACGACTTCATCATGAAGCTGGAAGACGGCTATGGGACGGTGTTGTCCGCGGACGGCGGGGAAATCAGCCAGGGGCAGAAACAGCTGCTCTCCATCGCAAGGGCGCTTGTCGCCGACCCGGTGCTGCTTTTGCTGGACGAGGCGACTTCTTCGATCGACACGGTCACCGAGATGAAAATCCAGGAAGCGCTTGAGCGGCTGATGGTTGGCCGCACGAGCTTGATCATCGCCCACAGGCTGAACACGGTGAGAAAAGCTGACCTCATCTTTGTCATGCAGGACGGCCGACTCGCCGAATCCGGCAGGCAGCAGGACCTGATCGGCAGCGGGGGACTGTACGATCAGATGCTGAAGAACGCGGAATTATGAGAAGAAACCCGGGGCCTCGGCCCCGGGTTTCTGGTATAGACAAGTATGAAAGATCAGTAAAGTGGCGTGAAAGATCAATAAGGCGTCGTGAAAGATCAATACGGTGAGGTGAAAGATCACGAACCGGATTGATTCCGAATTTATCTGACCATCGCAGCGGAACCGGATTTTTTTCTTGGACGAAAACCGCCGAGCAAGACCTTTCCGTATGGCACGAATTTTTCAAGCGCAATCGATACCAGAATCGGAAGGACAAGGCCGATTGCGGTGAATCCGATCAGGCCATAATTGAAGAAGTCATTAAGAACGATGTCCGCGAAAATATGGAGATACATGATCGAGATAGAATGCTTCTCGATAAACTGCAGCCAGTTCAGCGGCATCTTTTGGGCGGCACGCTGGAACAGCCCGATGACCACAATTGTGCAGGAAATCGGAATGATCAGGTCCAGGAAGAAGTGGTCATACCGCAGGAACTTCATGCTGAGGTGATAGTCGAATAATCCCGCTGCGTCCAGGGCGAGGCAGGCGGCGATGGTCACTGCTCCGGCAGCGAGCGCCTTGCCGCTGATTTCCATCCAAAACGTCTTCATGTAGTAGCCGATCGCAAAATAAACGAGAGCCATGAGTGCGACGTCTACGTTCCAGGGGAGTGGAATCTGCTGGGCGGATTCGACAACACCGCCGTCCAGCACCCGCTGGGCGAACAAGCTTTCCGTATGTGCGACGACATAGCAAAGGGCGACCAGGCCGATCTGGACCTTTCTGCTAAAGTGCCTCGTCATGAATGTAAACAGCACGAACACGGCGAACAGGGCCGTCACGAACCAGAACACCCCGTAAGCCCCCCGGACAAACCGGCCGCCGACGACAAGCGTCCAAAGGTCATTGAGGTACCATTGAAGGTCGGTATTTCCGTAACCCAGTTCCATCCCATAGCGCATTGCCGTTATGAGGACCAGGAAGAATAAGTAAGGGACAATCAATTGCATGAATCGTTTCCTGATGGTTTCTCCGGCCTCAGCGCGGCTTTTCGCTTCCTTGAAGAACAACCCGCTCAACAGGAAAAAGGCCGGCATATGGAACCAATAAATGTATTTGGAAAGGGGAAAGTCAAGCTCTCCGGGATAATGGCCGATCACGACAAGAATCATCAAAAAACCTTTCGTGACATCGACCCAGGTCAGTCTCTGTTTAGCCATGGCGGACCCTCCATCTATACATGAGTCTTGGGTTCTATCTCCCGAATACATGCCCCATTTTTACAGGTTCCAAACCTGCAGGGGGGAATACGGGCATCTTACACCCATCAGCCATATTTGAAAAGATACAATAATTGGCGGCCGTCCCCACATCGGGAACGGCCGCCTTCACGAATCATTTCGTTTCTTCAATGTTCAACTTTGGACCCTCTTTGAAATTCACTTCAAGTTCAAATTTGGTGTAGTCCTGGATTTCCAGGGCGTTGAGAATTTTCTTCTTGGCTTCTTCCTCGCTCACATTCTGGTCAAGCAGGATTTCTTTGAATAAAGCATCCAGCTCATTCATCGCTTCTTCCTGATGGTTGTCCTCGTCGTAATCGACGCCTTCCAGCGTGTTTTTATACTCGGCCTCGAACGTTCCGTCTGTCTTGGTTTCATAGCTTGCATCCACTGCATCTTTGCCGTCCACGTCAATTTCAAGATCAAATTCCGTGAAGCCGTAGCCCTGTGTGGTTTCCTGCATCCCGTCATTTTTCCCGCCGGCCGGGTTGTCGCCGGCTTTGTCATTTTCGATCGCTGTTTCGGTGTTATCTCCCGTCTTTTCGGTCGTTGGTGCATGATCGTCATTGTTGCCGCCAGTTGCGTCGTCCATGGCATCATTATTGTTGCCGCAGGCGCCGAGAGTGAGGATGGCGGCGAGTGCCGTGATTCCAAGTAGTTTGTGTTGCATGGTTGCACGTCCTTTCGATTCCCTGTTTGTAGTTTATCTTTCCTAATCCTCAAAAATTTAAACAGTGTGTGCGTGGCAGGTGCGGTTCGGATATGCCATAATCGATGAAAACATTGATGGGACGGTCAGGAGGGACATGATGGAAATTTTTGCGCATCGCGGTGCATCCGGCAGCCGGCCGGAAAATACATTGGCCGCATTCAGGGAAGCGGCGGGTCTGCCGATCGATGGTGTGGAACTGGACGTCCATTTATCGGGCGACGGGGTGCCGGTCGTGATTCATGACGAGACAGTCGACCGGACAACTGACGGCAGCGGATATGTCAAGGCCATGACTGTGGATGAACTAAAGCAGCTAAGCGCCGGCTGCCGGTTTTCCGACGAATACTACGATGAACGGATTCCGACGTTGCGGGAAGTGCTGGAGCTGTTCCGGGGCAAGCCGCATCGGCTGAACATCGAGCTCAAATCGGATGTGTTCCCTTATCCTGGAATGCGTCAGAAAGTGATCGCATTGGTGAGGGAATTTGGAATTGCAGATCAGGTCATCTTGTCATCTTTTGACCATGTGACGCTGGAGGCGGTAAAGCGCGAAGCGCCGGAAATCGAGACAGGAATGCTGTTTGTCGAAATCCTTGCCGATGCCCGGGCAACGGCAGCCCGAATCAGTGCCGATGCCCTTCATCCCGCGCTGCCATACGCAGTGCGTGAACCTGGCAGGCAGGCAGCGGCAGAAGGCGCAGTGTTGCGTGTCTACACAGTCAATGAACCGGAGTACGCGGTTATGGCACGCGAAGCGGGTGCACAGGCCATTTTCACCGATTACCCGGATAGGATGCTCAAATTGTTCAAATAAATACACAGGAACCGGCAAAATGCGGTTCCTGTGTTTTGTTTTGATCACCAAGTAGCACGGTGCTCCTCGCTGCACCCGATAAGTTTTACGAGATGAAGGTTGACGCCGGCTTCCTCCAGGCGGATGCGCCCCCTGAAATAGCCGAACAGCTGGTGGACATCCGATTTGACGAGTTTGGCATCCGTAGCCGTGATGCGCTCAAAAAAAGGAGTGAAAGTCAGATCAACTGAGTTTGTGAATTTGGTCCGGATTCTCCACGTTTTCATGTAGTCGTCCGGATCATAATCAAATAGTACATCCTCGCTGATTTTATGCATCTTGCCGTCGACGAACACGGCGTTTTCGGTCATGCCGGTCCCGTCGGTCCACTGTCCTCCGAAGTTCAGCCCGATGCGCCGGCGCCCATAGCGCTGGGAAGCCATTGCCCAGTTCCAGACGGCCTTCCGGGGCCAGATGCCCCTGCCGAAATCGAGGACGGCGAATGATTCCTCCCTGGCAAGTAGGGAACGCCGGTCATCAATCGTGATGAACCCTTCGGCCGGCAGGAGATGGTGCTTGGCAGTGAACTGATATTGGTGGCGGTTCCATGGTACAACCACGTTTAGCGACTCCTCGCCTTCAGGGTGCCCGATATGCAGATCCGCATGGAGAAGTTCACCGTCAAAGTCGGGCACTGTGACGAGCAGATGGGTCTCGCCCTTGATGTGAATCATTTGGATGTTCATGTCTGGGTGGGTGAAAGACACATTGCCGAGCACTTCATCACCCATCCGGACATTTCGGCCCATCGGCACGGTGACCGTTTTCTCAAAAAACCGCTGGGTTTCATAGTGGAAAACATAAACGAAACAGGATGCGGCATAGTCGAGGTGGGACACCGTCACGGAAAACAGCACGTCTTCAGCGTACACGCACCAGTGATTCCAGCGCTTTTTGCGCATATAGTTTTTTGCGAGATTGCCCGTGATGATCGGGTTCCGGGCGAAGCCGATTGCTTCCGGATTCAGCGTCCCGTCGGGATTGGAAAGCCGGACGGGTTCTGTCAATTCGCGCTCTTTGTGCTGCATACGATCACCTCGAAAACGACTATTGTCAAACTTTCGTTTTGCTGATATACTCTTTATTGTACCAGAGACACGGGGCATTAGCTCAATTGGGAGAGCGTTGCGCTGGCAGCGCAGAGGTCAGGGGTTCGAGCCCCCTATGCTCCATCATCCAAAACCGCCGGAATCCTTCATTGGATTCCGGCGGTTTCATTTTAATCGTCGGAGTTTGCCATAATCCCGGGTAAGGCTCCCTGCGTTACTTGCGTTGAATCACTGATTCCATCGGAACCACTGAAAAAACATCGTAATGGCTGATGGAAGTCAACGTCCCGGGACACCTGAGGGAAGCGAGGGCGACTCTTGGAACGGAACTCAGCCTTTTCACTTTTTCAGCGCCCTCGAACCACCCGTCTGAAATTCGGAAGCACTCATCCAGACCCGCGCTATAGGATTGGCCCCCAAACGGCCGCATAACACGTTCCGCTCTCCGCATACGTTGCAGGAAAGGGGGTGCGAATGTTGGCGGTCTATGACCGGGAAGCGGCCGTTGCCTATGCGAACCGGTGGTGGGACGACTACAATCCCGCGTATCCGAAGTTTGATGTGGACTGCACGAACTATATCTCGCAGTGCCTGAGGGCAGGCGGTGCGCCGATGTGGGGGTCGCCGAATCGGGAGCGGGGCTGGTGGATCGGGGGAGGCAGCTGGAGTTTCAGCTGGAGCGTGTCCCATTCGCTCCGGTGGTACCTGGCGGGCTCCCAGCGGGGGCTGACGGCAAGACGGGTGCAGTCTGCGGAAGAGTTGGAGCCGGGGGATGTCATCTCTTACGACTTTGAAGGGGACGGCGTCTTTAATCACACTACGATCGTAACATCGAAGAGGGACGGCGTTCCGTATGTGAATGCCCATACGTACAACGTCCGTGACCGTCACTGGGCATACAAGGATTCGTATGCCTGGAGCCCGGACGCGACGTATGTCTTCTGGAAAATCAGCGATCGATTTGACTAAATGCAAAAAAAACGGCCGGGCACATTCGCCACGGCCGTTTCCATGTTCTCGCAGAATTCTTAATCAAAGTCATACCAGATGACGGCCATCGTGCCTTCGCCGGCATGGACGGCAAGGACGGAGCCGATGTCACCCATCTTCACCTCAAGCCCGGGCATGGCTTCAAGCATCTGATCTTTTAACCGGTTCGCTTCCTTAGGGCTGTTGGCATGCATGAGGTGGATGGTACGGCGTCCGTGATCATAGGCGGCTTTTGCTTTGTCGACAAGGTAGCGGAACGCCCTTTTCTCGGAGCGGACTTTGTCGATGACGTCAAGCTTGCCCTCGGGGGTGATTTGGATGATCGGCTTAATCTGCAGCATGCTGCCGAGGTAGAACTGGACGCTTCCCATTCGTCCGCCCTTATGCAACTGGTTCAGCTGTCCGATATAGATGTAGGAGCGGGTTTTTCCGACATGAGTTCCGATCTCACGGGCAATCTCGTCACGGCTTTTTCCTTGCTGTTCCAGTTCCATGGCAAACCGGATCAGCCCGGTCGTGCCGTAGGACAGCGATTTGCCGTCGATGATGCGGACGTCGAATCCGCTCAGCTCTGCCCCGGAAACGGCAGAGGCATAAGTGCCGCTCAATTCCGACGTAAGCATGACCGCAAGTCCCTGCTCGTACTCTTCCTTGAGACGGTCAAACAGTTCTGCAAAACGGCCTGCGGACGGCTGCGATGTTTTCGGCAACTCGCTGGACGTGCGGATTTTTTCATACAATTCTTCAGGACGGATGCCGACACCGTCCGCATACGCCTGGTCTCCAAAATGAACATTGAGTGGCACGACATACAAATCCGGATGGTTCGCCAATTCAGTTGAAATATGGGCGGTGCTGTCTACGATATAGGCAATCGGCTTTTTCTTCATTATTTATCCCCCTGTAAGTGCTGGCGTTTTCTGATTACTATACCACACTGTGCAATAAAGAAGGCGGAGAAATAAAAAAGGCTGATACTATACTAGGATAATATAAGGTGTCCTGGAGATTTTGTTATCATTTGAATAATGTCTGAGCCCGTCGGATGGCCTTGCTGAAGTCCAGCCTATGACGGATAAGCACCAGTCCGCCTGCCATTAAAAGCGGCCATGAAGAAGGGAGGATGCCGGAGAACCAAAGTGCGGCAGTCCAGGCCGCGAAACCTCCCGGCATGGCCAGTGTTACCGATCGGAGCGGGAGGAGGGAGGCGGCTATCCCGACTGCGAATCCGGTGAAGGCAGGGGGAGAAAAGGCAAGAGCGGCACCAATCCAGGCGGATACGCCCTTTCCGCCTCTTCCTCCTGACAGGGGAAAGACATGGCCCAATACCGCAAGCGAGCCGCCGGCAGCGACCAGCCATTCCGGGTGGCCGAGATACAGGCCGGCCAGGACGGCAGCGGCGCCTTTCATGGCATCCCCTGCGAACACCGATATAAATGCACCAGCCCCAAATAGTCTCCCGGCGTTTCTCGCACCGGGATTTCCGCTTCCCCCGGATGCCGGATCGGCGCCGAGCAGGCGGCCGACAACGCGTGCCCAGAGTATCGAACCCACCGCCCAGCAAAAAGCCAGGTAGACAAGGGTATGAAGGCTTAAGGTGTCCAACGGCATCCCTCCCCGGGGTCTGCTATAATCAGGGTGACTACTGGTAGCGAAGGAGAATCATGATGAGCCAACAGCAGATGAGTGTCCGGCAAGCAGTGATCGAGCGCCGTTCCATCAAGAATTTCAACGGTGCCCCGGTTTCCCGGGATGACGTCATGGCGGTGCTGGCCGATTCCAGGTTTGCGCCGAACCACGGCAAACGCGAACCGTGGAGGTTTATCGTCGGGGCAGGAGACAACCTTCCCGATGTCCAGCGCCTGATCAGGGAGTACGCCATCCCGAACTGGCGGGACCTGACGGAAGAAGCGCTGGAGCGCCAATCTTCCAAGTTCACGAGCGCGGGAGCCATTGTCTTTGCGATCGTCCGCGAAGATATGCGCCAGAAACAGCGCATCGAAGACCATATGGCGATTGCCGCGTTCCTGCAAAACGCCCAGCTCCTCGCGTGGGACAAGGGCATCGGTACATGCATCAAGACACCTGCCTGGCTGGATCAGCCCGATTTCCGCGAGGCGCTGGGCGCCGGTGATGGGGAACGCGTGATCGGCATGCTGCACTTCGGCCATTCGGATACGATGCCGAAGCCATGGGACCACACCCCGATTGAAGAGAAAGTAACGTTTTACTCGGCTCCGGAAAGCGCGGACGACACTTCAAAGTAATAGTCGCCGATGACGCGAAGCCCTTTGTCGAAGTTTTCGAGATGGAAGTGTTCGTTCGGCGCGTGGAAGTTTTCTGAGGACAGCCCGAAGCCCATCAGGACGACCGGCAGGCCCAGGATCTCATCAAACGCCGCCACGATCGGAATCGACCCGCCGCCGCGTGTATAAGCGGTCGGAACCTTGTACACCCGTTCATACGACTTGCCCGCGGCCTGGATGGCAGGGTGGTCGTACGGGGTGAGGAACGGTTTGCCCTTGTCGAATTCGGTCACGGTCACTGCGACGCCGGCCGGTTTGTTTTTTTCGATATGGCTGCGCAGTTTCCGGACGATGTCGTCCGGGTCCTGGTCCGGTACGAGGCGGCAAGTGATCTTCGCGCCCGCTTCGGCCGGAAGGACCGTCTTGATCCCTTCACCGGAAAATCCGCCGAATACGCCATTGATCTCCAATGTCGGGCGGGTCCATGTGCGCTCAAGATGCGAATAGCCCGGTTCACCGAAGAGCTCGCTTATGCCGAGCTCTTTTTTCAATGCTTCCTCATCGAAGCTGAGCTTCCGGTATTCATTCCGCTCTTCTTCCGTCGCGGGGCGTACGTCATCGTAGAAACCGTCAACTGTAATCGTGCCTTCCTTATCGCGGAAAGAGGCGAGCAGTTCAACGAGCGCATGGATGGCGTTCTGGACACCGCCGCCGTACAGGCCTGAGTGGAGGTCGCCCTTGGCTCCCTTGACATCAATCTGGACACCCGCAAGCCCCCGGAGTCCGTAACAGACCGCCGGCTGGCCCGGCCCCTGCATGCCCGTGTCGGAGATGACAATCACGTCTGCGGCAAGCTTGTCCTTATTTTCTTCCACATAGGCCGGAAGGTTCGGGCTGCCGATCTCTTCCTCGCCTTCGATGCAGAATTTCACATTCACCGGGAGTTTGCCGTTCGTCTTGAGCAGGGCTTCGACAGCTTTCACATGCATGAACACCTGGCCCTTGTCATCGCTTGCTCCCCGCGCATACAGCTTGTTGCCGCGGACTTCGGGCTCGAACGGCGCGCTGTCCCACAGCTCCAGCGGGTCGACCGGCTGGACATCGTAGTGGCCATAGATGAGGAGGGTCGGCTGGCCTTCCGCATGCAGCCAGTCCGCATAGACGACAGGATGGCCCTCCGTTTCATCGATGGAGATGTTTTCAAGTCCCGCAGCCTTGAGCGATTCTGCAAGCCATTCTGCGGCGTTTCTCATGTCGGCTTTGTGCTCGGAGAGCGAGCTGATGCTCGGGATTTTCAGGAATTCATTCAGCTCGGCCAGATGCACATCGCGTTGCTCTGTAAAATAGCGGTCCAATTCATTCAGATGGTCCATCATTGATCCCTCTTTCCGGTATGGTTTACGTGCCCAGTATACCAGAAACAGAGAAAGCGGATTCAAATGGACCTATAGGGGGAAAGGTTTATGGTATGATGTTCAATAAGCGATTGAATTCCGTGTAAACTCAGGGGGAATGGCTTTTGTTTATCGTCTTGGGAATCCTGCTCTTCCTGTCCTTCTTTTTCTCGGGCAGTGAAACGGCGCTTACCGCCACGAACAGGATGAAGGTACAGCTCCGGGCTGACCAGGGAGACAAGAAATCCGAGAAATTGCTGAAACTCATCAACAAGCCCGATCGGATGATCACATCAATCCTCATCGGGAACAATATTGTGAATATCCTCTTGCCGACCCTCCTGACCGCCATTGCAATCGACAAGGGCTGGCAGGTCGGGCTGGCTACGACCGTCCTGACGATCACACTGATCATCTTCGGCGAAGTGTTGCCGAAGACGATCGCTGCGACTTTTTCGGAAAAAGTCTCGTATATGGTCTTTCCGATTATCCGGCTGCTGGTCACCGTGCTATCTCCGCTGACCTATCTGCTGTCGCTGTTCACGAATATTTTCATCCGCATCATTTCGCGGGGGGCAGTGACTGAGGCGACGCTGACGAAAGATGACCTTCGCTCGATGGTTGATATTGCGTCGACGGAAGGGACGTTCGAAGAAGAAGAGTCCATCCGTCTCAAAGGGGTGCTGGACTTTCCGGAGAAAGATGTGTCCGACGTGATGTCGGCCCACCGGACGGAAATCGTCGGCGTGCCGCTTGGTGCTTCCTATGAAGAAGTCCGGGACACCATCCTTGACCACTGGTATACGCGTTATCCCGTGTACGTGGACAATATGGATACCATTGTCGGTGTGTTTTACTCCAAACAGCTGATCGAATGGTCGATGGCGCCGGAGTCGACCATTGAGGACTATATGGACCGGGAGCCGCTGTTTGTCGTCGAGACGCTCAGTGTCGAGCGGGTGTTCAAAATGATGCTCGCCAAAAAGAAGCATATCGCAATCGTCCTTGATGAATACGGGGGCACACTCGGCATCGTCACACACGAAGACATCATTGAAGAAATGATCGGCCAGGATATTGAGGACGAAACCGACCAGGAAGACGAAGTGCTGGTCTATGAAATGACCGATACCCGGCTGGAGTGTTCAGGCCGGCTCGAGATGGATGACGTGATGGAGTCGTTCCGGGACGAGATGCCGGACGAGCACGAGACCGTCGGCGGCTTTGTCCTTCAGCAACTCGGGCATGTGCCTGAACCGGGCGAAACATTCACCTACGGCAACCTGGATGTCGTCATCGAGGAAATGGACCGCAACCGTATCACCCGCATGCTCATCACCAAACGGGAACATGAAGAAGCGGAACAAGCGGCCACTGCCGACGAATAAAATGCAGGCAAAATTAAAAACGCAGGCGAGAGCCTGCGTCAGACTGTAGACAAAGTGAGTATATTACTCCTTTGTCTGCAGTTTTTTTCTTTTCCATAAAATCCTCCGGATTTCCGCTGCGGGCCCTTGTTGGCCAACGCTGTCGCTTTTGGCCACAGACGCCGTTCTTCGTGACGCGTCGGCTAGTCCGCGGGCGTTGCCTTAGCCGGCGCCAGTACGTAGACTGGCGTCTGTGCGCATCGCAAAGCGTTGCGCAACATCTGCGGGGTCTTCGGCTAACGCTTTTCCCGCAGGTGTCTCGGGCCCTCCGCTTCAATCCGCCATATGGCTTATTGAGGCAAACCGTACCTGTTTATATAATCGAATGAACAGACTACAAAATGGGTGATGAATA
>NZ_FNAR01000032.1 GCF_900101985.1 Bhargavaea beijingensis | reverse complement strand
AGACCATTGCAATGAATTCCGAATTGGTCGGCTTGCTCTTCATATGGTGGACCGTATAGCCGAACATTTTCGAAATGACTTCATAGTTCCCCCGATTCCAGGCGACTTCGATTGCATGGCGGATCGCCCTTTCCACACGGGAAGGCGTCGTGTTAAACTTCTCGGCGATTTCTGGATACAGGACTTTTGTGACAGAACCGAGCAGGTCGACATCGTGGTACACCATCGTGATCGCTTCCCGAAGGAATGCATACCCCTTGATGTGTGCAGGAACCCCGATTTCTTTGATAATGGCGGTAATCGCAGTGTCAATCGCTTTTTTGCTGAGTGTCTGCTGTTTGCCCGGCTCCGGAACATGGGAACTTGTTTTCAGTTGGCGCCCATTTTTCATTTGCAGGATCTGGTGGACGAGCCGGTCAAATTCAAACGGCTTCAGTATAAAGTAAGAAGCGCCGAGATCAGCAGCCTGCTTCATGATCTCTTCCTGACCGAACGCTGTCAGCATAATGATCGTCATATCCCCTGCGCCGCCATTTGCCTGAAGTTCTTCAAGCACTCCGATGCCATCCAGATGCGGCATGATGATATCCAGAAGCAAGACATCTGGCTTTTTTTCTTCAAGCATGTTCAGGCAAAGCTTCCCGTTTGCGGCTGTGCCAATCACTTCGATCTCCGGATGGTTCTCAAAATAAATCAGCATCGTCCTTACGAGTTCCCGATTGTCATCCGCCACTGCAACTTTAATTTTTTCCATTACATTTCCCCCTTTTAGAAAGCAAGCCCTGGTCCGAAGCTTGTTGAAGTAAGTTCGACGTCCTACCGTGTACACCTTCACCAAATCTTGAAATGAGACTCAAGGACGACATTTTCGACATGTTTCGACGAAATCCCACAATTCCAATGATTGTAGATCTACCTTTATTGTAATGCAGAAAAAGGAAAAAGCCATACCGTAGCAGGTATGGCCAACATTTTTTTCTATGGTTTTCGTTTTGTCATCTCTTCGACGGGAAGAGCTGCCCCTTTCAGGGGTTCCTCGACAAACATATGCGTCACGACACCGGCAAATTTTCCGTCTTGGATGATCGGGCTTCCGCTCATCCCTTGCAGAATCCCGCCCGTCTTCTCGATCAGTTCTTTATCTGTCACGGTAAATCGGAACACATCATCCGCCGCTGCTGTGATCTTGATGCTGTACTTGTCGATCTCTGTGCCCTTGATGGTTGTATAAATGTCCGCTTCCCCTTCACGGATCTCTGTCGGCCGCATAATCTCCAAAGGTTTCGGGAATGCTCCTGTTAACGATGACGACCATTTGCCGAATATGCCATAAATCTCGTTTTCGCGGATGTCGCCCAGGAGCTGATGACCGGATTCGATCGAAGAAATTTTGTATCCCGGTTTTCCCGGCTCGCTCTTCTTGATTTGTTCAACATCTGCAAGAAAGATCGAACCGCCGGAAAATGGCGGTGCACCGTCAAGTGTCCGGTCGATGATTTGGTGGCCCAGCGCGCCGTATTCACCGGTTTCCGGGTCCACATACGTCAGTGTGCCGATTCCTTCTGTCCTCTCCCGTACGAAGGAATGGAGGGTCAGGAGTTCCTTTTTGGATGCTCCTATCTCCATTTCATTGCCTTCACGTTCGATTTCGATCACCGCTTCTGCTCCGCCCGATGCTTTTGCGGCTTTTGTGATGTCCTGCAGCGTACTGACTTCTTTGCCATCAAGTGTTTTTACGATGTCTCCCGCTTTTAACCACTGTCCGTCCGCGACCAGGACATCATCCGTGACGATGAGCATGCCCAGTTCCAGATGGATGCCGATTGAGTGCCCCATCGGAATCAGGGTCTTCGGTCCGTCTGCCGCCGCACCAGAGGCACCCGATAAAAACAGGATGGCGAGCAGTGCAGGCAGCATCAGCTTCCGGCTAATCCATCTCATGGTTCACCTCCTCGTGCTGTTGTATCGTTACTATGTGTCCGGCCGGATTTCTTATGTCCGGTATAATGTAGCATGAGAATCCGTGTATGCCGAAAAGTGCCGCCATCAAGCGGTTTTTTCTGTTAGCCCGGCAAAAATGGTGAAATTTAAAATGATGATGATTGATTTCAGTTAATATGCTCAGATTAAGGCAAAGTACGAAAGCGGCTTCGGGTCACCGGATCAGTTCCCAAAAAACGCCCCCTGTCCGCAGCCAAAATGGCTTGCGGGCAGGGGGCGGCCGTTATGACATCACATTTCCTTTTTCCGTTCTGCCGCCATGACCAGCAACTCCTCTGCGTGCCGTTTGGTCAGGTCGGTCATTTCGGCACCGGTCATCATCCTGCTCAGTTCCTCGGTGCGTTCCATCCCTTCCAGTTCTTTGACGGAAGTGGTCGTGCGGTCGCCCGTGACTTCCTTTCGGATAAACAGGTGATGGTCTGCCATCGCGGCGACTTGCGGCAGGTGGGAAATGCAAAGCACCTGGGAGTTCAGAGAGATCACCGCGATTTTTTCGGCGATTGCCTGTGCAACACGGCCGCTGACGCCGGTATCCACCTCGTCAAAAATGATGGACGTGACTTCCTGATGTTTCGAGAAAATGGTTTTGAGCGCCAGCATCACCCGGGAAAGTTCTCCGCCGGATGCGACTTTGGCAAGCGGCTTGGGCGGCTCGCCGACGTTTGCGGATATGAGGAAAATGACATCTTCTGATCCGTTCCGGTCGAATTGGCTGCGTTCCCTGAAATCAACGGTAAATTGCGCTTTTTCCATATAGAGTTCTGACAGCTGATTGTGGATCGATTCAGCAAGCCGGACTGCGGCTTCTCTTCTCAGTCCCGCCAGTTCTCCGGCTTCCACGGCCAGATCGGCTTCGAGAGATTCGACTTCCTTCCGCTCGTCCTGCAGCCGCTCGTCACGGTTCAGCAGCTTTTCCAGCTCTTCAGCGATCTTGTCGCGGTATGCCAGAATCTCTGCCACTGTCGCGCCATATTTCCTCTTCATCGTCTGGAGAAGAGCGAGCCGGTGCTCCACTTCGTCGAGCCGGTTCGGGTCAAACTCCATGCCGTCGAGCATGTTCTTCAGAGAAAAGGCGGTTTCCTGCAGTGTATAGAACGCATCGGAAACGGAAGTCGCAAATTCCCCGGCCTGGGGGTCGACTTCCGCGGCATGCTCCAGGTCGCTCATGGCGGCACCTGTCCAGTCGAGTCCTTTCGATTCGCCTTGGATCGACTCATACGCGGAGGACACCCGCTCATAAATATCGTTGAAGTTTTTCAGGCGTGTGCGTTCTTCCTCCAGTTCTTCTTCTTCCCCTTCGTAGAAGCCAGCTTCGTCGATTTCCGTCAATTGGAACCGGTACAGGTCAATCCGGTGCGCCACCTGCTGCTCGGATTCGTCGTACCGTGTAAGCCTTCTTTTCAGCTTGACATACCGGTCGTAGAGGGAGGCGTAGCTTTCCTTGGCCGCCCCGATCGTTTGCCATCCGAACTGATCCAACAACAGCACATGGCGCTGCTCATCCATCAGTTCCTGTGTTTCATGCTGGCCATGGATGTCGATCAGTGCCGCCCCGACTTCACGGAGGATGGCCAAAGTGACAAGCTTGCCGTTTACCCGGCAAGTGCTTTTTCCCGAAGCGGAGATGTCGCGCCTCAGGATCACTGTACCCTCATCATCGGACGGGATGCCGGATTCCTCGAGTTTCCGGAAGACCGGATGGGCGTCGTGTGACACTTCGAACATCCCTTCCAGTTCGGCTTTTTTCTCCCCGTGCCGGATGAATTCGCTGGATCCCCTGCCACCGGCCAGAAGCTGGACGGCATCGATGATGATGGATTTACCGGCACCCGTTTCACCGGTCAGGACGGTCAGCCCGTTATCAAAACTGATCGACAGATCTCGGATGATGGCAAAATTCTTGATAGTCAGTTCTCTCAGCACAGGCGTTCACCCCCCTGATCAAAGCATGCCGAGCAGCTTTTCCCTCACCGTTTCCCGCTGTTCATCGTTTCTGCAAAGGATGAGACATGTGTCATCACCACAGATCGTTCCGAGGATTTCTTCCCATTCAATCTGGTCGACAAGTGAGCCGATGGCATGCGCGTTGCCCGGAAGCGTCTTCATCACAAGAAAATGCCCGGCACCGTCGATGCTCACAAAGGCATCGGTCAAAGCACGGTTCAATTTGCGCATCGGGTCAAAGCTGCGCTCGGCGGGCAGGCTATATTTATAGCGGCCGTCCCTGAGAGGGACTTTGACAAGGTGGAGTTCCTTGATGTCCCTGGATATGGTGGCCTGTGTCACGTTGAATCCTTCCTGCTTGAGCCGGTCGACCAGCTCGTCCTGCGTTTCAATTTCATGGTGTCCGATAATTTCCCGTATACGGATATGCCGTTGGCCCTTACTCACTCTATTCCCTCCGAAGAATGCATATTTCCTAATAAGAATGTACCATTATCCAATTTTCGCAACAACAAAAAACCCCCGATTCCGGGGGTCAGCCAAGCGTTTTGTGGGCTTCTTTCACGAGTTCTGCGAAAGCGCCTTCCGGGAGCCTGGATTCCGGATGATCTGATGATCTAAGGTGGAACAGGAATTCGATGTTGCCCTCACCGCCTGTTACCGGGGAAAACGAAGCATCGATCACGTCAAAACCTTCTGAAACCGCCATACCGGCGGTCCGCTCCAACACCTCGAGATGCACTGCAGAATCGCGGACAATCCCTTTTTTCCCGACCTTCTCACGGCCTGCTTCGAACTGGGGCTTCACAAGGGCAATCACATCGCCGCCCGGGATCAGCACTGTCTTCAAGGTCGGCAGAATGAGTCCGAGAGAAATGAACGAGACGTCGATCGTCGCGAATTCCGGCATGCCCTCCGTAAACAAGTCAGGGGTGGCATGCCGGAAATTGACCCGCTCCATGACCGTCACTCTGGGATCCTGCCGCAACTTGTAGGCCAGCTGGTTATAGCCGACATCCAGTGCATAACTGTGGAGCGCACCGTTCTGCAGCGCGCAGTCGGTGAAGCCGCCGGTCGATGCGCCGATGTCCAGGACAAGCTTGCCTTCGACACTCACATCAAATACCCCGAGGGCCTTTTCGAGTTTCAGCCCTCCGCGGCTTACATACTTCTGCGCGCTTCCCTTTACCCGGATATCGGCAACGGCAGGGATCTTTTCCCCAGGCTTGTCCATTCTGCGATCTCCGGAATAAACGATGCCGGCCATGACGGCGCGCTTTGCCTGTTCGCGCGTTTCAAACAGTCCGCGTTCAACCAGCAGGACATCGATCCGTTCTTTGGGAATTTTCTGCGTCATAGCGCATGCAAGCCTTTCTGTCGGGATAGGCCTACCAGCTCTTCCACCTTTTCGGAAAGCGCTTCTTCTGTCATCCCGATTTCCGCAAGCAGCTCGGGAACGCTTCCGTGCTCGATGAACTTGTCCGGAATTCCCATCCGGTCGATGATCGAACTGTGGAACCCGTGGTCATGCGCAAATTCCATGATCCCGCTTCCGAAGCCGCCGGCCAGTACCGCCTCTTCGACGGTGACAAGCGGAATGTTTCTACCAAGAAGGTTTTTCAGCATTTCCTCGTCGAATGGCTTGATAAATCGTGCGTTGACGACAGCCGCGTCGATGCCTTTTACGCGAAGGCGTTCGGCGGCGGACAGGGCCATGGGAATCGTTGTTCCGAATGTCAGGATGGCCGCGTCGCTGCCCTCCCTCAGCATTTCCCAAGAGCCGATCGGAATCTCCCTCAACTCTTCGTCGAGAGGAACGCCGAGACCGTTGCCGCGCGGATAACGAAGCGCGATGGGTCCGTCTTCATAGCTGACCGCGGTCCTGACCATATGCTGGCCCTCGTTTTCATCTTTCGGCATCATGATCGTCAGGTTCGGCATGCTTCTCAGGAAAGCAATGTCAAAGACGCCCTGATGGGTCTCTCCGTCCGCGCCAACAAGACCGGATCGGTCGATGCCGATAAAGACATTCAGGTTTTGCCTTGCAATATCGTGCAGTACCTGGTCATAGGCGCGCTGGAGGAAGGTCGAGTAGATGGCAAGGAACGGCTTCATCTCTTCGACGGCAAGCCCAGCGGCCATTGTGGTCGCATGCTGCTCGGCGATGCCGACATCAAACATGCGGTCCGGAAATTCCGATGCAAACCCTTCCAGTTTTGAGCCGACCGGCATGGCGGGAGTGATTGCGACAATCCGCTTGTCCTCGCGTGCAATCCGGCGGACCGTCTCGGAGATCAGCGCACTCCAGCCCGGTGCCTTTGAGTTGGACTTGATCAGGTCGCCGGTTTCGAACTTGTACGGTCCGGTGCCGTGCCATGTGCCGATCTTGTCTTCCTCCGCCGGGCGGAAGCCCTTGCCCTTCTTGGTCAGGACATGGATCAGGACGGGTCCTTCCATTTTCTTGGCATAGTTCAGGTTCGCTTCAAGATCTTCGAAACTGTGGCCGTCCACCGGACCGAGATAGGTAAAGCCGAGTTCCTCGAAAAAGACACCGGTGACAAGCAGGTATTTGAGACTGTCCTTTACCCGCTCCGCAGTTGAGGCGAGCTTGCCGCCCACTGCAGGGATCTTCTTGAGAAGGTATTCCAGCTCATCTTTGGCCTTGTTGTACTTGCCCGCCGTTCTCAATCGTCCGAGCACATTATGGAGTGCACCGACATTCGGCGCGATCGACATCTCATTGTCATTCAGGATGACGGTCATGTTCGTGCGCTCGGAGCCGATATGGTTCAGCGCTTCAAGCGCCATGCCTCCGGTCAGAGCGCCATCACCGATGACCGGGATCACATGGTTGTCCGCGCCTTTGATATCACGTGCAGCCGCCATGCCCATCGCAGCCGAAAGAGACGTCGAGCTGTGGCCGGTTTCCCAGACGTCATGCTCGCTCTCGATTCTTTTCGGGAACCCGCAGAGCCCCCTGTACTTCCTGAGCGTGGGGAAATCACACGCACGGCCGGTCAGGATTTTGTGGACGTAGGCCTGGTGTCCGACGTCCCAAATCATTTTATCCCGCGGGCTGTCAAAGGCCCGGTGAAGGGCGATTGTCAGCTCAACGACCCCGAGGTTCGGCCCGATGTGGCCGCCGGTAGCCGACAACTCACGGATCAGGAACGACCGGATATCCGAAGCCAGAGCCTCCAATTCCCCGTAGCCGAGTTCCTTCAGGAAGGATGGATCGGAAATCTTGGTCAAATCCATCGCCATCACTCACCTTTATCAAAAAATAGGTAAAAATATTCTTTGTCCATTATAGCAGTGTCCGTCCCTTACACAAACCATACGCCCCGTCAGGAAACGCGCTGGATGATGTAATCCGCAAGCAGGCGCAGGATCGGATCGGGATCTTTCAGGAACGAAACGGCTTTCACGGCCTCGGTATGGTGATGGAGCAGCTTTTTCTTCGCGCCTTCCATCGTCAGGATTGCAGGATAGGTGTTTTTCCCTTGTTCTGCGTCTGCACCGGTTTTCTTGCCCGTGATTTTCTCATCCCCGACAACATCGAGAATGTCATCCTGGATCTGGAAAGCGATTCCGATATGCCGGGCATATCGCCTCAGTTGCTCCCGTTCCGTGGATTTTGCCTTTGAGAGCACCGCCCCCGCCTCCACCGCAAAGGTCAGGAGTGCTCCGGTTTTGAGTCTGTGGACATTTTCCAGTTCCTTTTCCGACAGTTTTTTCTGTTCAGCTGCCATATCAAGCATCTGGCCGCCGACCATGCCTTCCGCACCTGCTGCGCTTGTCAGGAGGAGGATGAGCTCAAGCCTTTCGGAATCTGTCAAAGACGGAGCTTTCCCGATCAGCGAAAAGCTCTCCGTCAGCATGGCATCACCCGCGAGGATGGCAGTTGCCTCTCCATAGACTTTATGATTTGTCGGCTTTCCACGCCGGAGGTCGTCATCATCCATCGCAGGCAGGTCGTCGTGGATAAGCGAGTATGTATGGATCATTTCCAGAGCGGCGCCCACATGCAGTTCGGCCGGATGCACGCGGCCGAGGTCGTGAAGTACAGCGGAAATGAGCAGGGGGCGGATCCTCTTGCCTCCAGCCGTCAGGGAGTAGAGCATCGATTCCTTCAGAAGCGAATCGGTATCCAGATTTCTGACAGCACCCTCGAGAACAGGCACGAGGTCATTGACCCGGCTATCCATGAAATCCTTCAGTTTTTCATTCATCCCGGTTTCCTCCTTGAGCAGGATCAAAGGCCGTTGCCTCCCCTTCTTTATCGATCAGCGTCACCAGCTGCTTTTCAGCGGACTGCAGCTTACCGTGGCAGACGGCTGACAGCTCCATCCCTTTTTTGTAAAGGTCGATGGCGTCTTCCAGAGGGACATCCCCCGATTCCAGCCGGCGGACAATGTCCTCCAGTCGGCCGATCGCCTCTTCAAAACGGATATCCTTGTTTTCCTGTTTTTGCTCGTCCATTTATCGTTCCACGTCCTTTCGTTCTGAAGGGGTTCCCACTTCTGCTTCCACCGTTCCGTCGCGGAAAGAGATGGAGACCCGATCGCCCGCTTCAAGCTCCCCTGCAGACTTGATGACCCGGTCCCCGCTCCGAACGAGGCTGTAGCCACGCTCCATGACGGACAGCGGGTTCAGCGCCCGCAGTGTGCGTACTGCCGAATCAAGCATCCTGCCGTGGTGCCGGATGTTGTCTTCTGCCGCGCGATAAAGTTCGCGGTCCAGCCTATCTGTACGCTCGACGGCCTGAGCCAGAATCTGGCGCGGCGAGCGGGCGGCGAGCCGCGCGTCCAGATTGGAGACGGCCAGTTTCCGTTCTGTGATCATCCGGGAGGCTCCCTGTCCGAGCCGTTCGTCCAGCCCTTCCAGCCTCTCGGAAAACGGCCGGTAAAGCCGTTCGGGATAACTCATCGGATAGGAGGATTCCAGCCGCTCCAGCCGCTTGCGTTCATGCCGCACCCTTGTCATGAGCGACTGATGGAGCCTGGATCTTGATTCAAGGATTCGCCTGGAAACTTCTACACGGTCCGGGACCGCCAGCTCTGCAGCAGCGGTCGGCGTCGGCGCCCGGAGGTCCGCGACGAAATCTGCGATGACCGTGTCCGTTTCATGGCCGACCGCACTGATGACGGGAATACGGGAAGAAAAGATTTCTCTTGCCACTTCTTCCTCATTGAACGCCCATAAATCTTCAATGGATCCTCCGCCGCGCCCGACGATCAGGACATCGATGCTGTCATGCCGGTTGGCCTGGCGGATTGCACTGACGATGGAAGGAACTGCGTTTGGCCCCTGCACAACGGCGGGGAACAGCAACACGTCAGCAAGCGGATAGCGCCGGTTCAGTGTCGTGCAGATATCCCGTACCGCTGCGCCGGTCGGTGCCGTGATCACGCCCACCCTGCCAGGGAACACCGGAATCGGCTGTTTCCATTCGGCGTTGAACAGCCCTTCCTTTCCTAGCCGTTCCTTGAGCTGCTCAAAAGCGATATACAATTCCCCCACGCCGTCCGGCTGCATCATATTCACGTAAAGCTGGTATTGTCCGGCGGCCTCATACACATTCACATCTCCGCGGATCAAAACGTTCATCCCTTCTTCAGGCCTGAATTTCAGCCGGGATGCACTGGAGCGGAACATGGCTGCCTGGATTCGCGAGCGGTTGTCTTTTAGTGTGAAATAAATATGCCCGGAGAAGTGAAGCTTGACGTTCGACAGTTCCCCCTTGACGTAGACATCTCGCAGATGAAGATCCGCATCGAATTTCCGCTTGATGTATTTGGTCAGCGCACCGACGCTCAGATACGGATTTTGCATACGGCACCGCCTCTCTTTCGGAATATAGCAAAGAAGCGGCAAGGGCGGCAGGCTTCCCGCAGGTACTTTGCCGTCTTTGCCGCTTGCTGGTCATAGTTGGGGTTCCTGCTTGCGTCGTTCCGATCAGCGCGCGGCCTTGTGGGCCTTTTCCGCACTTTTCAGGGTATTGGACATCAGCATCGCAATGGTCATCGGGCCGACTCCGCCCGGAACCGGCGTGATGGCCGATGCCGCCGGCAGTACACGGTCGAAATCGACATCCCCGTGAAGCTTGCCGTCCTCACCGCGATTGATGCCGACATCGATGACGACAGCTCCGTCCTTGACATGTTCAGGCCCGATCATCCCTTCACGTCCGACCGCGGCGACCAGGACATCCGCCTGGCGGGTAACCGACGGCAAGTCCTCCGTCCTCGAATGGCAGATCGTGACGGTTGCATTTGCCTGGAGAAGTAGCATGGACATCGGCTTTCCGACTATGTTGCTCCGTCCGACCACGACGGCATGCTTGCCGTTCAGATCCACTCCCGTGCGTTCCAGCATGACCATGATGCCGAGAGGTGTACACGGAACGAATCCGTCCATCCCGGCCATGAGCCTTCCGGCATTTTCAGGGTGGAAGCCATCGACGTCCTTGTCGGGGTGGATGGCCGCGATGATCCGCTGCTCGTCAATCTGCTCCGGCAGCGGAAGCTGGACAAGGATGCCGTGGATTGCCGGATCCGTGTTCAGCCTGTTGATCTCATCAAGGAGGGCGGATTCTCGAGTCCCCTTGTCCATCCTGATCACTTCGGAGTGCATGCCGAGCGCCTTGGTTGTTCGCTCTTTGCTGCCGACATATGCCGATGATGCCGCATCGTCCCCTACGAGGATGACTGCGAGCCCCGGTGTCGTGCCCTCAGCCTTGAGGCGTTCCACGCCCTCTTTTACTTCTTCTTTTACCTGCCTGCTGATTTCTTTGCCGTCAATGATCTTGCCTTCCACAGTGTTCACTCCAAGCTGTATAGGTTTCAGTCTGTGTATTTGGACAGTACGCCGTTTACGAAGCGGCTTGATTTTTCATCCCCGAATGTCTTGCTGAGCTCGATTGCTTCGTTTAGCACGACTTTGGATGGTGTTTCCTTCATATGAAGGAGTTCATAGACGGCCATGCGAAGCACGGTTCTTTCAACCTTCGGAAGCCGTTCCAGTTTCCAGTTTTCAAGCTTCGACTTCAGCGACTCGTCGATCTCTTCCCGCTTGTCGTAGGTCCCATTGACGAGCGTCTCATAAAACTTGTCACGGACATCATCCTCACCCGTGATATGATCCATGGCCTCTTCAGGTGTCATTTCCGTGCTGTCCAGCTGGAACAGCGTCTGCATGGCTTTTTCTCGTGCTTCATGTCGTTTCATCCGGGCAATCTCCTCTTTTTGCATCGTTCTGGACTATGATAGCATATTTTCACCGTTCCGTATGAATCCGTACGGAAAAAGCCGCCATGATTTGGCGGCTTTCTTTCTAGGCACGTTCTTCCGTCTGGTCGAACTGGATGCCGGTGATATGGACGTTCACTTCTTCCGGTTCAATCGCGGTCATATTGAAAACCGACTGGCGGACGTTTTTCTGGATTTCACGGGCGATGGAAGGGACCGAACGGCCGTATTCCACCGAACAATAGACATCGATGAAAAGCCCGTCATCGTTAAAGTCGATTTTGACTCCCTTGCCGTGCACCTTGCGTCCCAGCTTTTCCGCTACCCCGGTTGCAAAAGACCCCCTCATGTCGGCCACCCCTTCCACTTCTGCAGTGGCGATGCCGACGATCACTTCCAGCACTTCCGGGGCGAGCTCGACCTTGCCGTACATTTCCTTGCCGGCTGCGGCCGCTGCCTCATGGGAGGAATTCGGTTGTTCTGCCATCCGGATCATCCCTTTCTCTCAATGTTATCTGGCTTCTTCAGTTTCAGCCATTACATCATATTTTTCAAGGAACTTGGTGTCAAAGTCTCCGGACTTGAACACGTCATGGTCCATGAGATTGAGATGGAACGGAATGGTGGTTTCGACGCCTTCCACCACGAACTCCGACAGTGCCCGCTTCATCCGGGCCACCGCCTCTTCGCGTGTGTCGGCGAATGTGATCAACTTGGCGACCATCGAATCGTAAAACGGCGGGATCATATATCCCGGATAAACCGCCGAGTCGACCCTGACGCCATTGCCTCCGGGGACGATATACATGTTTACTCGCCCCGGAGACGGCATGAAGTTGCGCGAAGGGTTTTCTGCGTTGATGCGGCACTCAATCGACCAGCCGCTGATCTTCACGTCTTCCTGTTTGATTTCAAGCGGCTCACCCGATGCGATCTTTAACTGCTGGGCGATCAGGTCGATGCCCGTGACCATCTCGGTGACCGGGTGTTCCACCTGGATCCGAGTATTCATCTCCATGAAATAGAATTGGTCGTTAATATGGTCATAGATGAACTCCACCGTGCCCGCACTGCGGTAGCCGACCGCCTGCGCGGCGCGGACGGCGGCCTGTCCCATCTCTTCACGAGTTTTCTGCGAAAGAGCCGGGGAAGGCGCTTCCTCGACCAGCTTTTGCATACGGCGCTGGATCGAGCAGTCGCGCTCCCCGAGGTGGATGGTGTTGCCGAACTGGTCGGCGAGCACCTGGATTTCGACATGGCGGAAATTCTCAATGAACTTTTCGAGATAGACGCCAGGGTTGCCGAAAGCGGCGGCGGCTTCTTTCTGGGTGATCTCGACGCCCTTTTTCAGCTCGGCTTCATCACGTGCGACGCGGATCCCTTTTCCGCCGCCGCCTGCTGTAGCCTTGATGATGACCGGGAATCCGATCTCTTTTGCAACTTCCAGGGCGCCTTCAGGGCCGTCGACGATCCCTTTGGAACCCGGAACCACGGGCACGCCCGCTTTGCGCATCGTTTCACGGGCGACGTCTTTGGTTCCCATCTTCGAGATGGCTTCCGCGGAAGGGCCGATGAACGTGACATTGACTTCTTCGCATAGTTCCGCGAAATCGGCGTTTTCTGCAAGGAATCCGTAACCCGGGTGGATGCCGTCGCAGCCGGTCATCTTGGCGACACTGATGACATTCGTAAAGTTCAGATAACTGTCTTTGGATTGCTTGGGCCCGATGCAGTACGCTTCATCGGCCATTTCGACGTGCAGGGCTTCGCGGTCCGCCTCTGAGTAAACGGCGACCGTCTGGATGCCGAGGTCCCGGCACGCCCGGATAATTCGGACCGCGATTTCACCGCGGTTGGCTATGAGGACTTTTTTCATCTTGTCAGCCCCCCTTATTCCGGCTTGACCAGGAACAGCGGCTGGCCGTATTCGACGAGTTGTCCGTCTTCCACGAGGATCTGCGCAATCTCCCCGTTGATTTCGGCTTCGATTTCGTTAAACAGTTTCATAGCTTCGACGATGCACACGACACTGTCCTGCTTGACTTTGTCTCCGACCGAGACGAATGGAGGTGCATCCGGGGATGGCGACTGGTAGAATGTCCCGACCATCGGGGATTTCACTTCAAGCAGATTTTCGTCCTGCGAAGCGGGTGCAGGAGCAGCTTCCTGCTGCTTCGGCTCTTCCTGGGCAGCAGGTACAGGTTGTGTTGCCGGTGCAGAAGGTGCTGCCGGGGCCGGTGCTGAAACAGGCGCTGCAGGAGCGGCTTCCATTACCTGGACAGCTCCGCCTTTTTTCAGCTTGATCTCTCCTTCTTCTGTCTTGTACTTGAATTCTTCAATTCCTGTCTGGTCGATCAATTTGATGATTTCGCGGATTTCTTGAATTTTAAGCATTTCGACGACTCCTCTAACTTTAAGTGTGTACCCTTACATTTTAGACGTTTGTATAGGTTTTTTAAATACTTATCACATAAAAGCGAGGAAACCGGTACTGAAGTACGAGAAAAGGAATAGAAAAAACAGAATAATATACAAAAAAAGAAAAAGGCCTTGCGGAGGCCTTGTTCATTGTCCCGACTTAAAATCCACGGAGACGCTCGATGAATCTTCCCATTCGCTCTTGACCGTATAGACAATCTGGTCTGCTTGTGCGGCTGACAGTTCATCGGCGATGACACTGACTTTCACTGCACCGTCTCCGGTTCGGACGACTGCATCTTCGTAACCGAGGTCCTTGATCAGCATCTCGAGCATGGCTTCTGCTGTCTCCTGCTTGGTGAGCCCCTGCATTTCATCAAATGCCTGGTTGCGTTCTTCGGCAGTCAGATCATCGGATGTAATTTTCTGTGTAAGCAATTCGCGCTGCTGGCTTCGCTCATTTCGCATTTCCATCCGGATCTCTTCGAACAGATAGCTTTCGGCAAATACGGGTGTTGCGTCGCTGCCTGCGTCGCCAAGTTTGGTGTCTTCGATCGTATCGTCCGAGAAAATCGTAATGCCGTCAAAAGGCATCGGATTGCGATCAAACAGGTAGTACACTCCGATTACCGCCACCAGGCTGAGCAACGTCAGGAACCACACACCTTTTTTCTTCACTCTCATCCCTCTTCCCCCTCATTTTTCATTTCCACTACGACAATCCGGTGTTCGGGCAATTGCAGGACACCTGACAGGATGCGGGCCAGTTCGGCTCTGACCCGAGGATCGCCGGCCCCTTCCGCCACAACGAGGATTCCGCCGGAGGGCGTGTCCTGCCCTTCACCGGACGCGGGCCCGAAATAACTGTCAAGAGGCATCAGAATGCCAGCCTGCTCCGCCTTGTCCCCGCCCTGCCGGTAGATCCTTGTTTTTCCGACACCTTTGATATCGGAAAGGACGGATTCGAGATCCGACGGGCCCGGCACGGCGCTTTCTCCTCCGTTCCCCGCAAAGAGCCCGGTCAGCCCAGGCGCCAGGATGAACAGGCAGGCGGCGCCGGCGAGCAGGAGCGGCAGGGCGCTCTTCTTAAAGGTTTTCTCCATGTCATCTCCACGCTTCCCGTCCTTTCAATCAGTGCTCTATCCGGAAGATGGGAGCGATCGGGGCGCTCCGGCGGGCCGGGACCGCCGTACCGTGATCTCCGGCTATTCATCCTGAGACATAGTATGCACCGCTCGTACAGGCTATGACCCGGACAACATCGAGATCAGGCCGAGAAGGTAAAGGAGCACCGCAAGCCTCATCAGCGGCATGAAGTTCTCACGCTCATCCGGCCCGAGTGCAGCGCCGGCGACGGCAACCATCCCGATCAGCCAGATCAGGCCGGCAATCCAATCCCACATTTCATCACCCCGCTCCGGCAATGACCTTGATCAGGACGATGGATAAAATAGCCGTATAAAAAATTGCGAATGCCACGATCAGCATGATTCCGCAAAGGACAAACAGCGTCTTTCCAATATCATCGAAAAGCCCCGCAAGGTCCTCATGCGCAAACGGCTCGCACAGTGCCGCAATCCATTTGTAGAGAAATGCCGTCAGAAGCACATACGCCACCGGGGTCAGGCTGGTTACGAGCAGTGCCACGATCAGGTAGCTTCCGGCGATCGGCGCCAGGCCGGAAGAGTATTTTCCGACCACGGCCATCGTATCTGTAATAAACGATCCGACAAGAGGCACATGTTGCCGCAGCAGAGCCTTGATCGGCTCCGACACGGCACTTCCCGAGGACCATGCCATCGCACCGGTCGCTGTGATGAAAAGTGAATAGCAAGCAATGATCACGGAAATTGTGCCGAGAAGGGTCACTCGGATCATTTCTGAAATCCGCGTAAACGGAATTTCCGGGACGAGCCTGGACAGGTAGTCCAGGATAAAGCTGACAATCAGCAGCGGAACCATCCACTTCCCCCCGATTACGACAGCCCCTTGGACAAACAGAAAGACCGCAGGGTTCCAGTTGATGAGTGATAGCGCTCCGCCTGCAGCGGTCATTCCCGCGGCAAGCACCGGATAGATGCCTAGGAACAATCCCGTCATTTTCCCGATAAGCCCGTCCATCATGCGAACCGCATCTATTGCCGGTCCCATTGCCGCCGCCCCGGCCGAGACAAGAAGGAAAAGCCTTGTCCAATCCCGGAATTGCGGAACGACAAAATCCGCCGCCAGGGCTGCGGCGGAAAGGACGATGATCAGAACGAACAGCTTTGCGGGCGGCGCAGCAACGGCAGCAATCAGTTCCCACATTCCATTCGCCCCCTTTCCATTACGGCAGCAGACCGGTGAGCATATTCGCCGCCTCTCTGAACTCCCCCAGCCAGACACCGACGAGCAGCAGTTGGACAGCGGTATGGGACAGACGGCCGATCGGGCCGTAGCCGATTTCCCCTAACATGTCCCGGAATGAGGCGGACAGATAAAACAGAAAAGCCGACCCGGCGATCAGGCGGATTTGCCGGGCACCCGGTCCATCCCAGGCAAGCGGCAGCTCCTGCAAAAGCGGTACGGCCATCCGGAACGCCAGTTGGGCGAGGAGCAGGAAAAAGAAAATCAGAAGAAAAAACGGCGTCATCTTCGGCAGGAAAGTGTCCAGTATAATCAGCAGGAACACCATAACCACAGCGGACAGAATAATTTCCATAGGCGCCCTCTACGCGGAAAGCCATGAGAAAAATGATGAAATTTCTGTAAAGAAAATCCGGAGAAATCGCAGCATCTCTGCCGTGATATACAGATAAGCGATGAAAAATATAAAAAAGGAATACTCTTTCTTCCCCGTCTGCTCGAAAAACAGATGCAGGAAGGCGATGACGAGACCGACTCCCGCTACCCGGAGAATATCTTGAAGTTCCACACGCGGCCCTCCCGTTTTTTCGAGTTTATGCGGCTCCGGAAGGGGTTATGCGGCATCCTGACGGGGAGGAAGCGGACGTGACCGGGGGAAGTTGCGGGTTTTGCGAGGCGAGCGGGGGTCCGTGTAGCGAGTCGTGAGTGCCTGCAGCACGTCGCGGATCCATGTGGCAAATGGAAGATCTATAATGCGTATGAAAAAGCCATGTAACAAATGGCACGTTCATATTGCAAACGGAAGGCCTATATTGCAAATGGCAGGCCCATGCGGCAAACTGCATGCCTATATTGCAAACGGTGGATCCACGTGGCAAACTGCATGCCTATATTGCAAACGGTGGATCCATGCGGCAAACCGCAGGCCTATATTGCAAATCACGGATCCATGCGGCAAACTGCAGGCCCATATTGCAAATCACGGATCCATGCGGCAAACTGCAGGCCCATATTGCAAACGGTGGATCCATGTGGCAACCGCATGCCCATATTGCAAATCACGGATCCATGCGGCAAACTGCATGCCCATATTGCAAATCACGGATCCATGCGGCAAACTGCATGCCCATATTGCAAACCGCAGGCCCATGCGGCAAACTGCTGGCCCATATTGCAAATCACGGATCCATGCGGCAAACTGCAGGCACATTTTGCAAATCGCCAGCCCATACGGCAACCCAAAAA
>NZ_FNAR01000033.1 GCF_900101985.1 Bhargavaea beijingensis | reverse complement strand
TTGCAATATGGGATGCTGAATTGCCACATGGGATGCGGATTTGCGATATGGGATGCCAGTTTGCAATATGTCCCCCCAATTCGCCGCATGGCGCGCAGATTTGCAATATGGCCTCCCGATTTGCCGCATGGCGCGCGGATTTGCGCATGGCCCCCTGATTTGCAACATGGCCCCCCGATTCACCGCGTTAGCAATTCTCTGCCCGCAACTTCTTAACTTCTCATAAAGTTTTTCCGGGATAGTTGTGGCGGCAGTCTTGCTTTGATAGAATGGGTATAGTTGAGAATGGATCAGGAGGTGGGAAAATGCACACACTGCTCATGACATTGTTGCTGATTGTATCGATCGCGCTGATTGTCGTCGTCCTGTTGCAATCCGGGAAAAGTGCAGGTCTTTCCGGAGCCATCTCCGGTGGAGCGGAGCAACTGTTCGGAAAGCAGAAGGCACGGGGCCTTGACCTCGTCTTTCATCGCGTGACGATTATTTTGTCGGTCCTTTTCTTCGTGCTTGCCATTGCCGTCACGAAGTTTTGAATTAAAACCATCCGCCCGGCCGCATGCGCGGTTGGGCGTTTTTACATAGGAGGCACAACCATCATGAAAAAAGTGAAGCTGACCCCTCCAAAGCCGTTTTTCTTTAAGCACGGACCGAGGGCGGTGTTGCTCCTTCACGGTTTCCGAGGAAGCTCGGCGGATGTCCGTATGCTCGGGCGGTTCCTTGAGAAGCACGACTACACCTGCCTGGCTCCGCATTACTCGGGCCATGGCGTGGAACCGGAGGAGCTGCTGAAAACCGGTCCGTCTGACTGGTGGGCGGACGTGGAAAATGCTTACAGGCACCTGAAAGAGGAAGGCTACGAAGAAATAGCGGTTGTCGGATTATCCCTCGGAGGTGTGTTCACTCTCAAATTAGGGTATAACTATCCCGTAAAAGGGCTTGTATCCATGTGTGCACCCATGATCATGAAAAGCACGGACATCATGTTCGAGGGCGTGCTTCAGTACGCAGCGGAATTCAAGAAGTATGAAGGAAAAGAACCGGACAAGATCGAAGAGGAAGTAGAACAGATCCGGCAAAAGGGGATGGCATCTCTTCCGGCGCTAAGGGACTTGGTCCACGGCGTCCGGAATCATATCGATGAGGTGTATGCTCCTGTTTTCGTCGTTCAGGCGGAGCAGGACACAGTCATCGATCCGAAGTCCGCGGACATCATCTATGAAACCGTCGGATCCCCCCTGAAGAAAATCAAAAAGTATCCGGAGTCGGGCCATGTGATTACGCTCGGGCCGGAAAAAGAACAGCTCCATCAGGATATCCTTGAATTTCTGGATTCATTGGATTGGAGCCAATAAAATCTCGTCAAGAAGACAGGCCATTGCAGGAGGGATAGTGTTGGAAGACTATTTAAAGGAATTGCGTGATCGGATTCTTTCGTTCATGCGGGAAGACAGCTACAAACCGCTTACCGTACAGGAGATCCAGGAGGAACTGGACCTGACGGGTGCAGGCGAGTTCAAGGAGCTTGTAAAGGTTCTGGTTGAACTCGAGGAAAAGGGTGACGTGATCCGATCGCGTTCGGACCGTTACGGCGTGCCGGAGCGGATGGACATCATCCGGGGACGCTTTATCGGACATGCCAAAGGTTTCGGCTTTGTCGTGCCGGAAGAAGAGGGCATGGATGATATTTTCATTCCGCCAAACGAAACAAACACGGCGATGAACGGCGATACGGTCCTGATCAAACTTATGAAAGAATCAGGCGGCGACAGGCAGGAAGGATCGGTCATCCGGATTGCGGAACGGAAAAATACGAAAGTCGTCGGAACGTTCCAGGCACATCGCGGCTTTGGTTTTGTCATTGCGGATGACAAGAAACTTCCGATGGACGTGTTTGTATCCAAAGAGAACACGCTCGGCGCGGTCGATGGCCACAAGGTTGTCGTGGAAATCACGGAATGGCCGAGTGAGCGGAAGTCCGCCGAAGGCATCGTTGTCCAGGTACTGGGCCATAAAAACGATCCGGGTGTCGACATTCTCTCGATTATCTATAAATATGGGATTGAAATCGAATTCCCTGAAGAAGTCATCAATCATGCGAACCGTGTTCCGGATGAAATCCGGGAGCAGGACCTGTTCAAGCGCCGTGATCTCCGCGGCGAGCAGATCGTCACGATTGACGGGGCAGAAGCGAAGGACCTTGACGATGCCGTCACAGTGACCAAAAACAGCGACGGCACCTACAAGCTCGGTGTACACATCGCGGATGTCAGCTATTACGTGACAGAGAATTCTCCAATTGACGAAGAGGCACGTGAGCGCGGAACGAGTGTTTACCTGACAGACAGGGTCATCCCGATGATTCCTCACCGTCTGTCGAACGGCATCTGCTCTCTGAACCCGAATGTCGACCGCCTTACGCTCAGCTGCGAAATGGTCATCGACAGCAAGGGCAAAGTCGTGTCCCATGAAATCTTCCAGAGCGTGATCCGCACAGTGGAGCGGATGACTTACCACGATGTCTATCAGATCATCGAAGAAAAAGACGAGGAGCTCCGCGCGCGCTACGAACCGCTTGTGCCGATGTTCGAGCATATGGCGGAATTGGCTGCCATCCTGCGCCAGCGCAGATTCGACCGCGGGGCGATCGACTTCGACTTCAAGGAGTCGAAAATCATCGTGGACGAGGAAGGATGGCCGACCGACGTTGTCGTACGCGAACGGACGGTAGCGGAAAAGCTGATTGAAGAATTCATGCTTGTCGCGAACGAAACAGTCGCAGAACATTTCCACTGGCTCCGGGTCCCATTCATCTACCGGATCCATGAAGATCCAAAGTCCGAGAAGCTGGAGCGGTTCTTTGAGTTCATCACCAACTTCGGCCTGCTCGTGCGCGGCACGGCAAACAAAGTCCACCCGCGTGCGCTTCAGGAAATCCTGGAGTCGATTTCCGGAGAGCCGGAAGAACCGGTCGTCTCCACCATGCTTCTGCGCTCGATGCAGCAGGCGAGGTACTCCGAACTGAGCCTCGGCCATTTCGGATTGTCCAGCGAGTTCTATACGCACTTCACCTCGCCGATCCGGCGGTATCCGGACCTTCTCGTCCACCGGCTGATCAGGACGTATCTGATCGAAAAGGACACGTCACCCGCCACCATTGCCAAATGGAAGGGGGAAATCCCGGAAATCGCAGAGCATTCCTCCGATATGGAACGCAGGGCAGTCGATGCAGAGCGGGATACGGAAGCACTCAAGAAATCCCAGTTCATGGTCGACAAGGTCGGAGAAGAGTTCGAGGGCATCATTTCCTCGGTTACGAACTTCGGATTGTTTGTCGAGCTTGAAAATACGATCGAAGGGCTCGTCCATGTCTCCTACATGACCGATGACTACTACTGGTTCGATGAGCGCAACTTGATGATGGTCGGCGAGCATACGGCCAAGCAGTTCCGGATCGGGGACAAAGTGAAAGTCCGTGTCATCTCCGTCAAGCCGGAAGAATCGGCAATCGACTTTGAGCTGGCCGACATGGACAGCACCAATGCGCCGGTGCGCCGGACGCGCAAAGACTCGCCGAAAGTCATCCGGACCAAGGGTGACACAAGAGGCGGCGGTAAAGGTCGCGGCGAAGGCGGACGCGACTCCGGCGGCAATCGCGGCGGGGGCCGAAACGGCGGCGGACGCGGCGGAAACCGGAACAGTGGTTCCGGAAGACCGTCCGGACAGGGCGGCTCCGGCGGCAAAAACCGCTCCCGCGGCGGCAGCGGAAACAGAAGCGGCCGCAGCAACGCTCCGCGCGGCGGCAACCGTCAAAAATAACAGATCACCCAAGACACCGGACGGCATCCTGCCGTCCCGTTGTCCGTTATAAAGGGGGGAAAACGATGGCAAAAGCGAATGACCAACGTGTCCTGGCACAAAACAAGAAAGCCGGGCATGACTACTTCATCGAAGATACGATCGAGGCGGGCATTGTCCTGCAAGGGACCGAAATCAAATCCATCCGGAAAGGCAAGGTCCAGCTGCGGGATGCTTTTATCCGGATCCGGAATAACGAAGCATGGATCTCAAACATGCACGTAAGTCCGTATGAACAGGGGAACCGTTACAATCACGACCCTCTCCGCGCAAGGAAACTACTGCTTCACAAAAAGCAGATCAATCAGCTGATCGGCAAGACGAAGGAAGAGGGATTCTCGATCATCCCGCTGAAGATGTACGTCAAAAATGGGTATGCGAAAGTATTGATTGGCGTGGCAAAGGGCAAGAAGAAATACGACAAGCGGGAAGACCTGAAGAAGAAAGAACACAAGCGGGAGATGGAGCGGGCATTCAAGGTTAAGCAGCAATATTGAATGCGTTCCGCCTGCAAGCGGAGAAGCTGTAGTGAATGCCTGCGCTTGCAATCGGGCACGAAATACCCTATAATAAGGGTCACAGATTGCCAGTGCAGTGAGTTTCAGTGATCCTTTTCAGGATTTCCAAACTTCCCATGCGGGGACGTTTTGGATTCGACAGGGATGGTCTGAGCTCCGGTTGCGCGTCGGAGGGTCGGCTCCGTATCAACGACATTTAACAACAACTGGCAAAACTAACAACAACCTCGCTTTCGCAGCGTAAGCTGCTGAAACGGTCCTCCGGTTCCATCGCCCATGTGGCATCTGAGGACTCACTTATCAGTGGGATACGACGTCTGTCCGCCGCCTGAGGCCGACGTAAGAGATTAACAGGATAGCGCGCAGGACGCCTGCTGACCGGCAGAATGCCGCGCGAACTCTAATCGATCAGCTACACGCGTAGAAGCCGGAGTATTGGAGTCTCTGGACGCGGGTTCGAATCCCGCCGTCTCCATAAAGCAAAATAATGGATTTTCAGTGAACGCCCCAAACCTTCTTAACTCGAGGTTTGGGGCGTTTTTCATGTCATCCGAATTCGGAAAAGTAGTTAATCATAATCTCCCAAATTAATTTCTGAAAAAGAAATTTTTAAATGAAGGATATCTTGAAAATATTTCTGTACAGTAACATGATAATAGGACCTTAAAGTTCTGTTAAATTTATTCCACAACGAAAGTTCAAGGGGGACCAGAAATGGGGAAAATGCAGGCTTTCGTGAGGGTAGATGCACAAAATGATCGTATCGAGTTGCAAGAAGTGCCAATTCCTGAATTAGATAAGGATGAAGTGCTTGTGAAGGTTCAAGCTTTTGGAGTCGGTATTCATGATCGATATTTTATCCCCGCTAATGTCCGCTTCCCATATCCGATTGGAACTGAGGCAGCTGGCATTATCACAAAAACCGGAGGTGAAGTTTCTGATTTTCAAGCTGGGGATAGAATTATACTTTCCAGTAGCCTGCAACCAAAAGGCGGGTGTTGGGCACAGTATGTGGCTGTTTCATCTGATATGCTCATTCCTTTGCCGGATACACTCGATTTCATACTAGGGGCAGCTATTCCGGTAGCCGGGAAAACAGCCGTTGAATGCATGCAGGCTCTTGGTCTTAAAGAAGGAGAGACGTTGTTTGTAGCCGGTGCCTCCGGAGCGATTGGGACATTGATTATACAAATGGCAAAAAATCAAGGCATACGAGTTATCGGTTCGGCATCCAGTAAAAATCATAAGTATATGCTATCACTTGGTGCTGAAAAAGCAGTCGATTATTCAACTCCGGATTGGAAAGGACACGTTAAACGATGGATTCCTGGCGGCACAGATGCAGCTTTAGCCATTCAGCCTGGAACAGGCAAAGATAGTATGGACGTTGTAAAAGATGGTGGAAAAGTGATTACTGTTTCCGGTGACAGAGTTGGCCCGGAAAGAAGCATTACAGTACAACAATTCCAGCACCAGCTAGACATCCGACATACAATACGCAATCTGGCTGATGACATTTCAAGAGGGAAGATTCGCCTCGAAATTGAGCGGATCTATCCATTTAAGCAGGCTTTAGAGGCTTTGACAAAAACAGAGACAAGGCACGCCAGGGGAAAGCTTGTTGTTGCGGTGGCAGGAAGCTGAACAACCTGTCTGTATTATTCGATTACCGGGCGCGAGAATTGAATCTTTGTATCGGCGCCGGCTTCCGGGCCGACCATTGAAAACAAGCACCCGTAACGGAAAATCACACGGATGCTATAGAAAAGAACCGCCACTCACAGATTCTGAGTGGCGGCTCTTCAACGGTTTTCAGTGGCTTTTGTACGCCTGCAGGTTCAGCAGGAAAACGACTGGATTTCGTCGAGGTCGATCCCGAAATACTCCCACCGGTGCTGTCTTGATCTCCAACGGTAACCGGCAACCGAGCGCCTGCCGACGAATGTCGGGAAGAACCAAAAGCGCTGTCCGTTCTCAAGCCGAACGTGAGTCACTTGGTTGAGGCACCTTCGGATGGCACCGGGATCCACTGCCCTCGGTACGTTCGGGGGAAGTGGTGCCGGCCGTCCCGGCCATCCGGGTCTCCCTGGCCTTCCGGGCTGTCCGGGGAACCCGGGCATGCCTCTGCCGCCATCATCCCAGTCCCCCCACGGCAGCCAATCCATCGGAGACTCCCACATGTCTCCTCCACCGGGTCTGTTAACCATGATTCCACTCCTTCCGGCAATCTTACGTATCCTATGCAGGAAGTTGGGGTAGGACCGGGCACCGGCCCGGGGAAGCACGGCCTCCAGCCGGTCCGGTAAATATAAAAACCACGCATCCCATAGCGAAACGCCCTGTCGGTGCCGAGAGGATTAAAGCAACGCCCGCGGACTAGCGGGCGCCGTCACAAAGAACAGTGTCTGTGCACCAAAGCGGATATCCGGAGGATTATACGAATAAGAAAAGACTGCAGACAAAGGGGCAAAACACTCACTTTGTCTACAGTCTGAGGGCTGCCTCTGTAGGGTGGCCCTGTTTTCTTAAGATCGTGTTCTTCTTTTGAATTCTTCCGATTTAATCAACCGTTGGTGATCGTTCGACATTGCCTTAATCAGAGAAATCATCATCAGCATCATGATGACGGAAAACGGCAAGGCCGCGATGATCAGTGAATTCTGGAGGGCGGTCAGGCCATTGGCATACAGCAGGATGATCGCAATGGTCGCCTGCAGGCCTCCCCAAGTCAACTTCACGCCGTTTGGTGGTGTGAGAGATCCATATGTCGTTTGCATGCCGAGAACGAACGTGGCAGAGTCGGCCGAGGTGATGAAGAAGATGGAGACCAACAGGATGGCTGTGATAGACAGGATCCAGAACATCGGCAACTGTTCAAAGACCCCGAACAATGTTTCTTCCGTCAGCAGGCCTGTCAGGTCCGTGCCGGAATTTTGGACATCAATTGCCGTAACGCCGAACACCGAGAACCAGAAAAAGCTCACGAGCGTCGGGAGGAGCAGGACACCTGTCAGAAACTCCCTGATGGTCCGCCCCCTTGATACTCGGGCGATGAAGATGCCGACAAATGGAGACCAGGAAATCCACCATGCCCAATAGAAGATGGTCCATCCGTCAATCCATTCACGCGCCTCCGAATCCAGCGGGGCGGAACGGAAGCTCATGCGGGGCAGGTTCTGGAGATACGAGCCGATCGTATCGGTAAACATGTTCATGATGAGCAATGTCGGTCCTACAACAAGAATGAGGCCCAGGAGAATCACTGCCAATACGAGGTTCGTATTGGACAGGATCTTGATGCCTTTTCCAAGACCTGACCAGGCGGAAATCGTGAACAGGATGGTGACGATGATGATAATGATCGTCTGGACACCGAGGCTGATCGGGATGTCCCACAGATAGGACAGGCCGCCGTTGATTTGGATGGCCCCGAAACCGAGGGTTGTAGCCACCCCAAAGACAGTCGCGAATACAGCGAGCACATCGATCAGTTTTCCGAGAGGCCCGTTCATCCGCTCTTCACCGAAAATTGGCCGCAAAGTAGAAGAGATCAGACCGGGATAGCCGCGGCGGAACTGGAAATAGGCGAGGGCCAGTGCGACCAATCCGTAGACGGCCCATGCATGGATCCCCCAATGGAAGAACGTATAGCGCATCGACTCGATAAACGCTTCGCGTGTTCCCGGTTCTTCCGTTGCAGGATCAATCGCATAATGGGAAAGCGGCTCTGCCGCACCCCAGAAGACGAGTCCGATTCCCATGCCGGCCGAAAACAGCATTGCGAACCAGCTGATGGTCGAGAACTCCGGGCGATCTTCAGGTTTGCCCAATCGCATTTTGCCAAGCGGGCTGACAATCATGGCAAGGCAGAAAATGACGATTACCGTCACAATCAGCAGATAATACCATCCAAAAGTGGATGTGATAAATGCAGTCATGGAGCTGGTGACCCGCTCGAAACTGTTCGGAGCGAAAGTCCCGTAGCCCACTGCGAGGATCACAAGTGCGACTGCGATCCAAAATACACTGGATACTTTCTTCAATATCGTCCCTCCAATATCATTCGATTTTCGGGAAAGTGCACACAGTGACCGACCTTAACGCAACTTTCCGGGTACTGTCAAGGATGAGGCATCCCCGGGGCAAGAAAATCGGACCTGTACGGTCATCTTGCACTTGCAGATTCCGGATGAAACCGTCTGACGGAAAAATGTTGGGTTCCCTTCACCCGGCCCCGGTTTTCAGTACCATGAATCATCATTTCCTAATACCCTAAAACGGTGTGATGAAACGAAGTTTCCTTTCGCCGAGTAAACGGCTGGCTTATTAATGCAGCAGGAAAAATCGGAAGTCTACTGAAGGCGCTAACAAATTTCGTTAAGATGTAGGTAGAAGGGGCTGACGTGATGATCACACTGACCGGAAGCGGGCTGACGCTAGGACAACTAAAACGGATTGTCATCGGCAAAGAGAAAGTGTGCCTTTGTCCCGAAGCGGTGAATAAGGTGAAGCAAAGCAGGGCTGCCGTTGAGCAAATCATTGCAGATGGGCGGACGGCATACGGCATTAATACGGGTTTCGGCAAATTCAGCGACGTAACCATCCATTCTGAGCATACGGAAGCACTTCAGCTGCATCTTGTCCGTTCTCATGCGTGCGGACTTGGCGAGCCCTTTTCCGAGGAAGTGGCCCGTGCAATGGCCGTCCTCCGGCTGAATGCACTTTTGAAGGGGCACTCGGGCATCCGGCCGGTTGTGCTGGAGCGATTGCGCGACATGGTGAACCTCGGGATTTCTGCTGTTATCCCGAACCAGGGTTCGCTTGGGGCGTCAGGGGACCTGGCACCGCTCGCGCACTTGGCGCTTGCACTGATCGGGGAAGGAGAGGTCACACTGGACGGAATCACCTTGCCTGCCGGTCAGGCGTGGGAAAAGAAGGGCATCCGGCCGGTGCGCCTGCGTGCGAAGGAGGGGCTTGCCCTCATTAATGGAACCCAGGCGATGACGGCTTGCGGTGCACTGGCTTTTCTTGAAGCCGAACAGCTTGCCATGCAGTCCGAGTGGATAGCGGGACTGACGATCGAAGCACTCAGGGGAATCACGGACGCTTTCCATCCGGCCGTCCATGCGGCAAGAGGTTATCCGGAGCAAGCAGCGGTTGCGGAACGCATGAGAGATTGGCTCGATGGCAGCCGGCTCACCACTCGCCAGGGGGAAATGCGGGTCCAGGATGCTTATTCGATCCGCTGCATCCCTCAAGTGCACGGGGCGACATGGCAGGTGCTGGGCTACGTCAGGGAAAAGCTCGAGATAGAAATGAACGCGGCGACGGACAATCCGCTTATTTTTGATGATGGGGAGAACGTCATCTCCGGAGGCAATTTCCACGGACAGCCGGTGGCGTTCGCGATGGATTTCCTGAAAATCGGCATGTCCGAGCTCGCCAATATTTCCGAGCGGCGCACCGAGCGTCTCGTCAATCCCCAGCTGAGTGCGGGACTGCCGCCGTTTCTCAGCCCGGAACCGGGGCTGCAATCGGGTGCCATGATTCTTCAGTATGCCGCGGCAAGCATCGTATCCGAAAACAAGACGCTGGCTCATCCGGCTTCCGTCGATTCCATCCCTTCCTCGGCCAACCAGGAAGACCATGTAAGCATGGGGACCATTGCCGCCCGGCATGCCGCCCGGATTGTGGGAAATGTCAGGCGTGTGCTGGCCGTTGAAGCTTTTTGCGCGTTCCAGGCTTGCGGAATCCGCGGAGAAGAAAAGTTGTCTCCGCCACTCCGGCAGAAATGGGATGTTTTGGCAGGGTTTGTTCCATCTCTCACAGAAGACCGGATATTCAGCAAAGACATCGCCAAAATAGAGCGCTGGCTTCTTGAGGAAGCCAGGAAACCTGATCCGCATTCCGACACAGCGGACGGTTCCTGAGGTATGATGGAAGGACGCAATTAATGAAAAGGTGATGGCATGGATACATTGGAAAAAGCGGAAACGGCAAAGCGGAAAGAAACGGAGCGTCCGAAGCTGTTATTGATTGATGGCATGGCGGTTTTGTTCCGTGCATTTTTTGCTACGTCCGTTCACGGACGCTTTATGAGGAATGAAGAAGGGATTCCGACAAATGCGGTCCAGGGGTTTCTTGGCCATGCCTTGTCAGCGCAGTCCATATTCCGGCCGACCCATATCGCTGTCTGCTGGGACATGGGGGCCTATACATTCCGGAATGATCTGTATGAAGGTTATAAGGCGAACCGCCCTGAGCCGCCGGAAGAGATGAAGCCGCAGTTTGATCTGGGCCGGGAGTCCGCTTATCTGCTCGGCTGGAAAAGTTTCGGAATGAACGGTGTGGAAGCGGATGACCTGATCGGTTCGCTTGTTGCGCGATGGAAAGACGAGGCGGATATCCTTGTCGTCACCGGCGACAGGGACCTGTTGCAACTGCTTGCACCCGGTGTCCGGATCGCCTTCATGAAAAAGGGGCACACGGTTTTTGACATTTATACAGACGATCGCTTCCGGGAGGAATACGGATTCGAACCCGATCAGTTCGTCGACTTAAAGGCGTTCACGGGTGACGCCAGTGATGGATACCCCGGGGTCAAAGGCATCGGGCCGAAGACGGCTACGAAACTGATCCAGGAATACGGTTCCGTCAAAGGGGTGCTTCAGCATCTCGACGACCTGAAGCCTGCTGTCCGGAAAAAAATCACCGAACAGTTGGATATGCTTCACTTGTCCCGTGAATTGGCCGAGATCGACTGCCACGTGGTGTTCGATGCGGAAATCGACAGGCTGGAAGTGCCGGTGTATGGCCCGGATACCGCACAGGCGCTCGAAACGGAAGGCTATCCGACTGCCGCCAGGCGCCTCCTGACCCTTTTCCCGGGGTTCGGTGAACAGGAAGAATGGCCATTCTCCTGAAATTCTTACCGGAAACCAGAAAACCGCCGCAGACGGTATGCGGCGGTTTTCTCATGTCATTCAATAGGACTCACTTTTGCATAGGCGTCACCCTGACAAAGGTCAGGATCGCCCGATTCCGGGAGTAGGAGACCCGGCGGATCCGGCTGGGGCGGCCGCGGCCTCCGTTATCATGAACGACGAGCACTGTATCGCCGCCTTCCTCGCTGAAGCCGACAACCGGCACCCAGTGGTAGGCGAACGTATAGGTTCCAAACCAGCGGAATGAGAACCACTTGTCGAATTTTGCCGCGACCGGACGTCCGTCCAGGATTTCTTGTTTCAGTTCCCCGATTGAACACGTTTGTACGGACCATCCACTTCCGAGAATACGGGAAACGCCTTTGACAAACTTCCGGACGGACAGACCCAGAGGCGTACCGCCGAATGACCGGTAAAGATCGGACGCGGACATCGGACAGGCACCAAGAAGGTGCCCGATCATCGTGTATGCCGTCACCGGCCCGCATGCGGAGTTTTGCTGGGCCGGGTCGATATCCGGATCATATTGAGATTTTCCCCTGAAAGACTCAATCAAACTCATGCCGAATCCTCCTCTTTAATAGATGGCCTGATTATAACGCGAGATCAGGGCATACAAAAAAGGAAGGCGGTCGCCTTCCGGGTTAGGCCTGATAGCTGTCGAGGAATGTGGTCACCTGGTCCGGTGTCTTGGCATTGGCGCTGTGGAGATGAGCCTTTTTCTCGCCGTCCTTGAAAACAAGAAGGCTCGGGATTCCCATTACTTCGTACTTGTCCGCAACTTCAGGAAGAGCATCGCGGTCCACTTCGTACCAGGTAAACTGATTGTACTTTTCTTCAATCGGCCCGATGAACATATCCATCCGGCGGCAGTCCGGGCACCAGCTCGCGTCAAACTTGATCAGTGACTGTTCCGGCTTATTAATGATTTCATAGAATTGCTCGGTTGTCGTAATTTTTTTCAACTCTATCCCTCCCATACGGATAGTGTACACTTTCCCGCAGGGCGATGGGTAGCCACTTGTTTCAGACAACCGGAGGCGTGGCGCCTTGGAGTTTCTGGATCGCTTTTTCATAGTCCTCCCGTTTTGCGGCATCCGGCGATATCCAGCCGTGCCGTGTAATCAAGTCGCGCAGGTTCCTCCGGGTGCTGTTGGAGTTCTGAATGAAGCTGGAGAGGAGAGACTCGAGCTGGCTGCTGTATGTTTGGTTTTCGGCCGCGAGATAAAGCTGGCCAAGTTGCTCTTCCATGCTGAGCAGGAGGATGGCCATTTCCTTGTCATCCAGAGAACCATCATTTTGACTTTGCTCCTTATTGGAACCGCCTGATGAATCCTGTTTATTTTTCTTTTCCGTGGACTGATCACTATTCTGATTTTCTTCTTTGCCGCTTTCTTCGTCCGTCATTGCGCCTGATCCCTCTCTTTCTTCAGGAATTCCAGAATTTCACTGGCCTGTTTCAAGTGATCCTTCTGGATGCTCCCGAATTCTTTTTTTAAATCAGGCAACTTGGTTGATGCGGCAGCCGCTCCGTACATTTTTGCGCACAGTTTGCTGAGCTCCATGATTTCCGCCAAGTCCCCGATGTTTCGGGGGGTGACAGTATCTGATTTGAATAACTCGGGGCCGGGATCGGATTCATTTCCGTTTTTGATGGCCGGCTTGGAGAAGATGCCCATGTAAGGTCCTCCTCTTATGCATGATTTAAAGGTAGGATGCCCATGGAAAATAAAAAGATGAGCGGAAATTCATTTTTTTCTGTCGGTCATGTTGCACATTGTGGTGAAATATTCTAAACTATGAATAAAGCAGTTGCTGATTTTTTTTGGCAACAAAATGAATGAGCATTCATTCAAGTAGAAGGAGGCAATCACGTGGCTCACCAAATCAACAAGGCCGCCGTTATCGGATCCGGTGTTATGGGCTCCGGCATCGCGGCCCATCTCGCAAACATCGGCATTCCTGTTCTTCTGTTGGACATCGTGCCGAACAAGCTGACGGCGGAAGAAGAAGCAAAGGGGCTTACACTCGAAGACCGCAAAGTCCGCAATCGGCTGACGGACCAGGCGCTCAAAAACATGAAAAAGCAAAAGCCGGCGCCGCTTGCGTCCAAGGACAGCCTATCGCGGATTTCTACGGGCAATCTGGAGGATGATCTCGACAAGCTCAAGGAAGCGGACTGGATCATCGAAGTTGTGGTAGAGAACCTCGAGATCAAGAAAGCGCTTTATGAAAAAATCGAAGGGGTCCGCTCGGAGCACGCGATCGTTTCCTCGAACACATCCGGCATCAGTATCGAAGCGATGGCGGAAGGGCGATCGGAAGGGTTCCGCAAGCATTTCCTCGGCACGCACTTCTTTAACCCGCCGCGCTATCTGAAACTGCTTGAAGTCATTCCGACAAAAGATACGGCGCCTGGAGTGCTCGACTTTATGGTCCGTTTCGGGGAAGACCGCCTCGGCAAGGGGGTCGTCATCGCGAAGGATACGCCGAACTTCATCGGCAACCGGATCGGGACATACGGTCTTCTCATCACACTCCGCGAAATGATGGAGCGCGGCTTTTCGGTCGGTGAAGTCGACTCGGTCACCGGGGCACTGATCGGCCGTCCGAAGTCGGCCACCTTCCGCACGCTGGATGTGGTCGGTCTCGATACGTTCGTCCATGTTGCGAAAAACGTATTTGACCAGACGGAAGGCGAGGAAAAGGAAGTGTTCCGCACACCGGATTTCCTCGTGAAGATGGTGGAAAACGGATGGCTGGGCGCCAAGGCGAAGCAGGGCTTTTACCTGAAGGAAGGCAAGGAGATCAGCGAGATCGATCCGGCCACGCTTGAGTACTCGCCGCAGAAAAAATTGAAAGCGCCTTCCATCGAGATGGCAAAACAGCAAAAGGGCGATGCCAAGCTGAAGACGCTCGTCTACGCCAATGACCGCGCGGGTGAACTGCTATGGAACATCCTTGCGCCGACCTTCCTGTACTCCGCGGAGAAAGTCGGGGAAATTGCAGACGACATCGCCTCGATCGACAACGCGATGAAGTGGGGCTTCGGCTGGAAACAGGGTCCATTTGAACTGTGGGATGCGATTGGCGTCGAGAAGTCGGTCAAGCGCATGAAGGAAGAAGGCAGGGAGATACCCGGATTTGTCAAAAAGCTGCTTGATTCCGGAAACGCTTCTTTCTATCAGGATGATGAAGGAACCTTGAGTTATTTTGACGGTGAAGGCTATTCCCCTGTTCAGGCCAATGCCAAAGAGATTGACCTGAAAAAATGGAAAGCCCGCCACGGCGTCATCAGGAAAAACAGCGGCGCAAGCCTGATCGACCTCGGTGACGGCATCGCGCTGCTTGAGTTTACCTCCCAAGCGAACTCGCTCGGCCCGGATGTGATCAAAATGCTCCTAGATTCCCTGGAAGAAGTCGAGAACAACGAGCAATACAAGGGGCTGGTCATCGCGAATCAGGGGAAAAACTTCTCGGTCGGGGCAAACCTCGGCATGATCCTCATGGAAGCACAGGACGACAACATCTTCGAACTGGACTTCATGATCAAATCCTTCCAGGATGCCATGATGAAAGTCCGTTATTCGAAAAAGCCGGTCGTCGTCGCGCCGCATGGCATGACGCTTGGCGGGGGTGCGGAAATCACGCTGCCTGCCGCACATATCCAGGCGACGATGGAGACGTATATCGGTCTCGTGGAAACCGGTGTCGGCCTGATTCCGGGTGGAGGCGGCAATATCAGCCTTTACCGCAAACATCTTGAAGGAATGCCGAACGGCGTCAAGGCGGACTACGTCGACATCGCGGCAACAGTGTTCGAGACGATCGCGATGGCGAAGGTCTCGACATCCGGAGAGGAAGCAAGAGAAAACAATTTCCTCGGAAAGGCGGATGGCGTCAGCGCCAACCGGGACCATCAGATCCATGACGCAAAGCAGGCCGCGCTTGCCCTCTACGAAGCGGGCTACACGCCGCCTTCCAAGCGGACAGTTCCTGTTGCGGGCGAGCCGGGCTACGCCGCCATGATAGTCGGTGCGGAAGGCATGCACTTGTCCGGATACATCAGTGATCACGACCTGAAGATTGCAAAGAAGCTCGCTCACGTCCTATCCGGCGGCAAAGTTCCGTACGGTACGGAAGTGGATGAACAGTACATGCTCGATCTTGAGCGGGAAGCGTTCCTGCAACTTGTCGCAGAACCGAAATCCCAGCAGCGGATGCAACACATGCTCGTGAAAGGCAAGCCGCTCCGCAACTGAGCGGACGGCAGACGGAGGAGGATGAACGATGCGTGAAGCAGTAATTGTGGCCGGCGCAAGGACGCCGGTTGGAAAAGCAAAGAAAGGATCCCTGGCAACGGTCCGCCCTGATGATTTTGCCGCGCTGACGGTGAAAGAGACGCTACGGCGCGCCGGCGGCTATGATGGACCGATCGACGATTTCATCGTCGGGTGCGCGATGCCGGAAGCGGAGCAGGGCATGAACGTCGCCCGCCTGATCGGCGGGCTTGCCGGCCTGCCGGATACCGTGCCTGCCGTGACGGTGAATCGGTTCTGCTCATCCGGTCTTCAGACAATCGCAACCGGTGCCCACCAGATCATGCTCGGCCATGCGGAAACGGTCCTTGCGGGCGGCACCGAATCGATGAGCATGGTGCCAATGATGGGCAATACGGTCCGCCCGAACGCGACGCTCGCGGAAACGGCGCCTGAATACTATATGGGCATGGGCCATACCGCGGAGCAGGTCGCGATGAAATACGGCGTGAGCCGCGAAGATCAGGATGCATTTGCGGTCCGCTCCCATAAGCGCGCCGCGGCCGCAATACGTGAAGGCAAATTCAAGGATGAGATCGTGCCGGTTGACGTGACGCGCCGCACGGTCGGTGCCGACGGCAAATTGAAAGAAGAGACGTTTACCTTCGATATGGATGAAGGCGTACGCGAAGGCACCAATATGGAAACCCTCGCGAAGCTGCGCCCGGCGTTCAATGTGAAAGGAACGGTCACGGCGGGGAACGCTTCCCAGACATCGGACGGAGCGGGCACAGTCCTCATCATGGACCGTGAAAAGGCGGAAGCGGAAGGCTTGAAGCCGATCGCCAAGTTCCGCTCGTTCGCAGTCGGCGGCGTTCCGCCGGAAGTGATGGGCATCGGCCCGATCGAAGCCGTGCCGAAAGCGCTCAAGCTCGCCGGCCTGTCTGTGGAAGACATCGATGTGTGGGAGCTGAACGAAGCATTCGCCTCCCAGTCACTACAGGTCATGCGCCATCTCGGTCTGGATGAAGACAAAGTCAACGTCAACGGCGGCGCAATTGCGCTCGGACACCCGCTGGGCGCAACCGGTACAATCCTCACGCTCAGGCTCATGAACGAGCTTAAACGCCGCAACGAACAATTCGGCGTTGTCACCATGTGCATCGGCGGAGGAATGGGAGCCGCCGGCGTATTCGAGATGTTGAATTAAAAGCGGAGAGCGGTTGGTCACGGGCGACAGGCATAAGATGGCCTGCGCAGTGAGGCCTGCCTCACGGAGCGGGACGACTTATGACCCGAG
>NZ_FNAR01000025.1 GCF_900101985.1 Bhargavaea beijingensis | reverse complement strand
CATTCGGCTCACCCCGGAGAACAAAGAAATCTATGCAAGGCGGAAAGAGACCGTAGAGCGCGGTTTCGGAGATGCCAAGGAGAAGTGTGGCATGCGATGGACAACCCTTCGCGGGAAGGAAAAAATGTCCATGCAGGCGATGCTTACTTTTGCTGCCTTAAATCTGAAAAGATTGGCCTGCTGGACCTGGGAGTCACCGGAACCGGCCTGACGGCCGGTCATTCCAAGGGGGGATGGGAAAAAACATGCGAAATATCCACGAAAATGACAAAACGGACCCAAAAAGATTTCTTTTAGGTCCGTTTTGTCTACAGTCTGAAATGCACCCCTGAGGGTGCATTTTTTCTGCTTAAATATGTCCGGCACTGATTTACTCACCTGTCTCTGCCCTGTCTGCGGTCCTCACAACAAAGCTCAAATGCCGCCCAGCCTTTTTATCTTCCCGGTACGAGAAGCCGCCGGGGCTTTTGAACGTGCATGTCCGGTCGATGTTGATCTGCTCCGACGGGACGCCTGTAAGCAGAAGTTGCTTTTCCACCGTTTTCTGGTTATCGATATGCCATTTCCCGGTTGTTTCATTGTACTCGATGAAATCATCGGCATAGCCGAGCGTCCGGAACTTTTCGTACACATCCCGGTCCACCTCGAATTTCTCCTGGCTGAGTGCAGCGCCGAGCTGGACGTGAAAGCCGTTGGGGTCGCAGCCTTCCACATCGAGAAGATGACTGAACAGCTTTGGCGTGATTTCCTTTACGGTTCCCTGCCAGCCGGAGTGGATCACTCCGATCAGGCCGGTCTGCTTGTGGGAGAAGATGACCGGCACGCAGTCCGCAGTAAAGCTGCCGATCAGCACATCCGGTTCATCGGTGTAAAGCGCGTCGGTATCCGGTATCGCGGTATCGGCACGGTCAGCTCCCCGGCCGAAGTCATTTGAGGTCACTTTGTGGAACCGGTCGCTGTGCGTCTGGCCGGCAAACACGAACCGTGTAATCGGTACGCCGGCCCAGTCTGCAAGTGCCCGCCGGTTCTCCATGATCTTCTCCGGACTTTCACACGCATGAAGCGCCATGTTGTTGGATTCCGGACGGGCCGGATCCTTTATCGTCATGCCGGCAAGCACCCGGTCATTCCTATAGATTTTCGTTTTCATTTGTCATCACCTGTCTGTATCTTATCGGAAGAAAAGTGCCGGGCACAAGCAGAAATAAGTCAACCAAATAAAATAACAGGTTGACTTAAGGTTGTTTCTTTCTCTATGATATTTGTGTTAACAATATTTATTTTTTGGTTAACTATATATCGGGGGGAATGAATCATGCAAGCAACCGTAACCAGATCCCGGTCACGATGGCATCCGCTTGACCTCGTCCATTGCGCACTGTTCGCGACACTGATGATGATCGGGGCCAATATCACATCGTTTGCGCCGTTCCTCGTCGTCGGGGGCGTGCCGATCACACTCCAGACATTTTTTGCCGTCCTGGCAGGATTGATCCTCGGCAGCCGGAAAGGGGCTGTGGCCTGCACGGTGTATATGCTGATCGGCCTTGCCGGGGCACCGGTCTTTGCCCGGTTCAGCGGAGGCGCCTCATCACTTGTGTCACCGACATTCGGCTTTATCGTCTCGTTTATCCTGATTGCCTATGTAGCGGGGAAAATCGTTGAGCGCAAGGGGACGCTCAAATCATTTGTCATCGCGGCACTTGTCGCAACAGTGATCAACTATCTGTTCGGGACAAACTGGATGTATGCGGCCTATAGCCTGTGGTTTGGCGCGCCGGAAGGATTTTCTTACTGGATGGCCTGGGCCTGGATGCTGCCGCCGCTGCCGAAGGACATCCTGCTCGCCGTCCTGGCCGGATTTTTCGCTTTCCGGATGCAGAAAGTGTTGAAAATCATTCCGATCCAATCAAATAAGGGGGAAATGAGATGAACTGGCAGACGCTTGCAGAAAAAGTGATTGAGGGGAAAGTGCTGACGGATACGGAGGCCATGGCGATTCTCGAGTCGGACGACGATGAACTGTTGCCGCTCCTGAACGGGGCGTTTACCATTCGGAAACATTATTACGGGAAAAAAGTGAAGCTGAATATGATCATCAACGCAAAAAGCGGCTACTGCCCTGAAAACTGCGGCTACTGCGCACAGTCCAGGGACTCCACCGCGCCGATCGAGAAGTATCCGTTCATCACGAAGGAACAAATCCTCGAAGGCGCACGAAGGGCATACGAAAACAAGGCCGGCACGTACTGTATCGTAGCTAGCGGCCGCGGCCCGACGACGAAAGACGTACGTGTCGTCAGCGAGGCTGTCGAAAAGATCAAGGAAATGTATGGACTGACAGTATGTGCCTGCCTCGGGATTTTGAAAGACGAGCAGGCAGCCAGGCTCAAGGAAGCGGGCGTCGACCGGTACAACCATAACCTGAATACGTCCGAGCGCCACCACGACTTCATTACGACTTCGCATACCTATGAAGACCGGGTGGGCACTGTCGAGATGGCGAAACGCAACGGTATGTCTCCTTGCTCAGGGGCCATCATCGGCATGAAGGAAACAAAAGAAGACGTCATCGATATCGCCCGGTCGTTGCGCGCGCTGGATGCAGACTCAATTCCGGTCAACTTCCTCCATGCGATCGACGGGACAAAGCTGGAAGGCACGGACGAACTGAATCCGCGCTATTGCCTGAAGGTGCTTGCCCTCTTCCGCTATCTTAACCCGACTAAGGAAATCCGCATATCCGGAGGACGGGAAGTCAATCTCCGCTCTCTCCAACCGCTGGGCCTGTATGCCGCCAACAGCATCTTCGTGGGCGATTACCTGACGACGGAGGGCCAGGAAGAAAACAGCGACTTTAAAATGCTCCAAGACCTCGGATTTGAAATCGAGATGCCCAAAATGGCGGAGCCGGTCTGAAGGTAAATCGAAAAAAGACATCAGGGGATGACGCTAATTCCCCGATGTCTTTTTTGTTTGTCCTTTGCTGATCCGACGGATTGACAGGAGGGCAAGGGCGGCATAGATCACCAACATCAGCAGACCGGCTGTGAAAGAGAGTTGAAATGCGTTGATCATCTGACTGACGCCGAGAAACACAAGGACAGCCAGCAGCACCCATCCATTCCGACGGCTATTCAAATAGACTGTTGTCCAGATCACAGCCGCAATGGCCCCCGACACCAACGCCAATACCAAAAACGAAACGAAATTGAGCCACCCCATCCTGGCTACCCCTTTTTTCCAGTATAAAGAAAATCGGCAAGGGCGGAACCCCTTGCCGGATGATCGATTGAATTAAAGTGCCGTCTTGATGCCGAAGCCGACGAGAAGTGCGCCTGCCGCCTTCATGAAGCCGTTCTGGAAGCGGGCATTGTTCAGCCAGCGTTTTGCATGGTCCATGATGAACACAAGAGTGAAAAACCATCCGACCGCAAGCCCTGTCAGGATCAGGCCAAGGATGATCAGCTGTTCCGGCACATTGCCGTCCAGGCTGATGAATTGAGGCATAATCGTCACATAGGCGATCACAGTCTTTGGATTGAAGATGTTGCTGAAAAGGCCCTGCCTGAATGATTCCTTATGGTAAGATTTCGTCCCCGCGGAAGCGTCTGATTCGAGTTCCTCCACGGAAAAAAGACTTTTCGCAAACAGGCTTTTGATGCCGAGGAAAATCAGATAGGCGGCCCCAAGGTACTTGATGATCGTGAAGAGCACAACAGACTTCGCAATCACAACGGCAAGCCCAAGCACCGCGATGAGCGTCCAGAACAGCAGGCCCGTCGCCATGCCCAACGTTGAATACCGGCCGGCCTTCGTCCCGTGGCTCAGGGTATTGCGGACAAGCAGAATCGTGTCCGCACCCGGCATAATGACGATCATCGCCGCAATTGTAATGTATCCAAGGAGTCCGTCCATCTGAAAAACCTTCCTTCCGTTATGTATTATCTTGAATAATTATAACTGGGTTTTAACGGAATATGGATATGAAAGTGTTTTCAGACAATATATTGTATAAGATATGCGCGATATTTAGAGATTATCTTATTTTTTATGCAGAAAATATTCATTCGTAGTACGTACTATCCGGGTCAGGAAGGAAATGGTTCATGGACATTCGGATCATCAGACAGAGTCGCCGGAGGAATTTAAAGATCGGATCATTGACATGTTCAGAAAGGAGGCCAGGATTGATCGCGGGTAGCTCAGCGGAGTGACCGCCCGCTAAACGGGCTGGAAGGAAAACCGATTGCCTTGTTCATATCTGCCATACAGGCACGCAAACCATTCTTTGGGAATTTTAATCGTCTTCTCACCGCTTTCACAGAAATCGGGGATAGATTAAGAGTAGACCAAGAGAGAGAAGGAGAGGATCAGATGAAGAACAAAGTTTTGAAAGCAGCATTCAGTGCCGCTATGATTGCAGGAGCGGGAATCGGGTCGGCCGAACTATTCTGGGCGGACAAAGCAGAAGCAGCGTATACCTACCAATCGGTCAGCAGCCTTGAAGAATATGCGACGGTGGCAGACGTGATCGGATATGAACCGGACGGCCGGATTGTAGAAGACAATCCCTATAAGCGCATTGCAACCTATTCAAACAAACAGGGACAGACTCAGTACAAGTCGGTGTTCTTCAAGCAGCAAAACACGGTCAAGGTGATGAATTTGCGAGGCGGCCAGCTTTATTATGGCCAGCTGAAAACAGTGCAGGAAGATGCGACGACTCAGCCTGCAGGCGATACAATCAGCCAATATCCCGAAACCGCCAAAATTGAATCCATCATCAATACGGATGGCCTGACATCTGATGTTGTCGAAGACAACTACGGCAAGCGCATCATCCTGTTCAAAGATGCCAATGGCCAGGTGGAGTACAAGTCCATCTTTATCAAGCACACGAACATGCTGAAAGTGATCGACCTTGACGGCGGCCAGATTTACTACGGTTCCATCTGATCAAACTGGTTAAGCTCCCGATATCCGGGGGCTTTTTTTGTTACCATGGAGGAAAAGGGGGGCGCACCATGCAATGGCCTGCATCATTTCAAAAGAAAATAGATGCTGCCTTCGGTGAGGCCGGTCGCCATTATCTGGAGGGGCTGAGCGATCTCATCAGTCACTATTGTCAGGAGTGGAAGCTGACAGTTGAGGGGCCAGTGCCAAATCTTTCCTACAACTATGTCCTGTTCGTCACCTGCGCCGACGGCACGCCCGCCGTCCTCAAAATCAGCGTGCCGAACGATGATAGCCTGTATGAAATACGGACCACCGAAGTATATCGCGGAGAAGGTTGTGCGGCATTGCTGAAGGGGGTTCCCGAAGACGGAGTGCAGCTGCTTGAGCGTCTGTCTCCGGGGACGATGCTTACGGAAGTGAAGGATGAACGTCAGTCAACGGAGCGGTTTTGCGAGGTGTGGCGGCGTATCCGGCAGCCTCTCCCGCAAAACCCTACTTTTCGGCCAGTGGGAGAAATGGGCCGAGCGGCATTCAAGACATACAGATTAGCGCACCCGTACGGTGGGGCAGTTCCGGATCGGCATGTCCAGCTCGCGGAACGCTGCTTCAAGTGGCTGGAGACAAATGGAGAGTTGGAACTGTTGCATGGTGACCTGCATCACCAAAACATTCTGCTTGATGCGGAGCGCGGCTGGATGACGATCGACCCTCATGGCTATGCAGGTGATCCGGCATGTGATTTGGTGCCGTTCCTGTACAACCGGCTGGAAGGAAAGCCGGTGGAAGATGTGCTCAGCCTTCGTATCGAAGTCATGCTGGAGCAACTTCCGGTCAGTCGGGAACAACTGCTCCGAGCTTGCATTGCGATGACCGTCATGTCCGCCTGCTGGTATACAGAAGAAGGGAATCTGCAGGCGATCAAGCTGCAGAACCGGATCACGGACTGGTATATCCGTGAACTGAATCAATTGGGATAGCGGAGGTGAAAGAATGATTAAGGGAATCAATCATTTATTGTTCTCGGTGTCTGATCTGGATCGTTCTGTGGACTTCTACCAGCATGTATTGGGCGCCAGGCCGTTGGCAAAGGGCAGGAACACTGCTTATTTAGAGTTGAATGGCTTATGGCTCGCATTGAATGTGGAGAAGGAGATTCCTCGCGAAGAAATCCACCGTTCCTACACCCATATCGCTTTTTCAATCGATGAGTCAGACTTTGACCACATGGTTGACCGGTTGAAGGCGCAGAACGTGAACATCTTGCCGGGCCGCCCCAGGAAAGAACAAGACAAGCAGTCGGTTTATTTCACCGATCCGGATGGCCACAAGTTTGAATATCATACGGGAACCCTGCAAGATCGGCTGGACTATTATAAGCAGGAAAAGGCGCATATGGAGTTTTATGAATAGTAATCGGCTGCGGCATTCTTGAATAGAATGCCGTTTTTTACATGGCATGACTTTTGTCACCCTGATCCATGACACCCTGCACTGATTTTTCCTTCGCCCCGTACTTACAATGGAACCAGGCATTAAATCAAACGGGGGTGCATTATGGAGCCGGTCTTGAATGTGGACAGAATCACTAAGCGGTTTAAGGGGATGACAGCGGTCGACGGGGTCAGTTTTTCAGTCGGCCGTGGTGAGGTGGCGGCGATCTTGGGGCCGAATGGGACAGGGAAGTCGACGACGATGCATATGTTGCTCGGCCTTTTGAAACCGGACGGCGGAAGTGCAGAATTATTCGGGAATGCCCCAGGTTCAAAGGAAGCGAGAGAGCGGATCGGTGTCATGCTTCAAGATGTCAGTCTTATGGATGCCATGAAGGTCAGGGAAGTGTTGGAGCTGATCCGGGGGTATTACCGGAATCCGATGCCGCTCCGGGACCTGCTCCGACTGACTGGCTTGTCGGAGGAGGATTTAAAGAAGCGGGCGGAGAAGCTGTCAGGAGGACAAAAGCGCCGTGTCAGCTTTGCGCTTGCCCTGGCCGGCGATCCGGATCTGCTGTTTTTCGACGAGCCGACTGTCGGCATGGATGTGGGTGCACGTGCACGGTTCTGGACGACAGTGAAGGACTTGGCCGCGCAAGGTAAGACGGTCATCTTCTCGACGCACTATTTGCAGGAGGCAGATGATGTGGCTTCGCGCATTCTGTTATTCAATCGCGGCCGGCTGATCGCAGACGGAAGCCCGGCGCAGGTCAAGGGTCAGCTGCTCCGGAAGACGGTCAGCTTCAAGCTGCCTGATAAGGTGTCGGCAGAACGGCTCCGGAGCCTGCCGAACGTGCTCAGCATGGACCTCGGCATGGAGCGGATCGAACTTGTGACCGACGACACCGACCGCCTGCTGTATGCACTCGTCACGGCAGACATCGGAGCGTCCGATATCACAATCGGCCAGGGCCGCCTGGAAGATGCATTTACCGAACTCACGCGCACAGAAGAGGGGGTGGTGTGAATGAAATTGTTCCTGCTGCAGACACGCTCGGAGATCAAGCGGATCTTCCGCAACCCGTACTTTGTGTTCTGGTCGCTGTTCATGCCCCTTGTGTTTTATTTCGTGTTCACGAACGTCTTCAATACTGACATGCCGGACCAGGGGCTTTGGGATGCGCACTTCCTCATGTCGATCGCTGCATTTAGTGTGATGGGAAGTTCCATCATGACTCTCGGTATCCGGCTCGTCGAAGAGCGGACTCAAGGCTGGTCGATCTACTTATCGACCACACCCCTCCCGCCAGCTGCCTATTTTGCTTCGAAGATGGCCGGGCAGTCGGCGGTCCATGTGTTTTCCATTCTGTTCATCTTCTTCGCAGGCTACTTGATCAACGGAGTCAGGTTGAGCCCGGCAGAATGGGTCTTGGGCGGGGTGTGGATCCTTCTCGCCTCGTTGCCGTTTCTTGCGCTCGGCGTCCTGATTGGTGCGATGCGCCGAGTCGATACGGCATCCGGCGTCAGCAACCTTATTTACCTTGGGCTAGCAATCACCGGAGGCATGTGGATGCCGATGGAAGTGTTGCCGGAAATGCTCCAAGCAGTCGGCAAGTGGCTCCCGGCCTATTCCTACGGGAACGGCGCGTGGGAGATCATCCGCGGTCATGCACCGGAATGGAGGGATATGGCGATCTTGACGGCGTACCTTCTGCTCTTTATGGCACTGGCCATCTTGATCCGAAACAGACAGGAAGCGATGCGGACATGAAAGGTTTTAAACTTTTCCCGGAAAAATTCGGGGTTCTGCCCTATGTTTTTCTCGTTTATCTCGTCTTCCCACTGCTGTACATGCTGGAGGAAGACGGGTGGAAGGCGGCAATCGGCTACGGGCTGTTGCTGCTTTTTCTCGTGACGTACCGGCAACTTTATCAGGCTCAGTCGGACCGGTTGTATACGGTCTGGCTCTTAATTCTGGTCGGCATCATCGCTGCCCTGTCCCTTTTTTATAATCCCTACAATCTGTTTCTCGGGTTTTTCCCGGCGAATTTTCTTGCCTGGTATGACGAAGAGAAGCAGTTCAGGAGGGCGATTGGTGGGTTTGCACTTTTCCTGGTAGCCATGCTCCTCTTCTTTACAATGACGGAAGGCGTATGGAATGGCCTGTTGTTTCTGCCATTTGCCATCGTCATGCTTCTGTCTCCGTTCGCACTTCGGTCCCACCTTGAAAAGGCAGAGCTTGCCGAACGGCTCGAGGAGGCCAATGAGCAGATCGCCGCATTGATCAAACGGGAAGAGCGGGTGAGGATTGCGCGCGATCTGCACGATACGCTCGGCCACACACTGTCCCTTCTCAGCTTGCAGAGCCAGCTAGTCCAGCGCGCCGTCGACCGTGATCCCGCTCGCGCAAAGGAAGAAGCCAAAACGATGGAGCGCACAACCCGTGCAGCGCTTGCCCAGGTACGGACGCTTGTTTCCGAGATGCGGGAAGTCAGACTGTCTGAAGCGTTGGCGGAGATGGAGGAGGCGCTCGGCACAGCAGATGTGGAGTTCCGTCTGGAAGGTAGCGGTGACCTGCCTGTGTTGCCGCCGGTGCAGGAGAACATGATCGGGATGTGCCTGAAGGAGCTGACGACGAACATCGTCCGGCACAGTGGAGCATCGGTTTGCACGGTTTCCTTTATAGAACAGAAGGGCCGGCTGGACATTCGGGTGTATGATGATGGCATCGGCCTGGGCGGTACCCGGTTCGGCAATGGGCTGACGGGTATAAGGGAGAGGCTGGGGCTCATCGAGGCGACGTTGGATATTGCCGGGACGGCCGACGGAGGGACGGACATCCGGATTGTGCTCCCGGTGCTCGGACGGACGACTGAACGGGAAGAGGTGAAGACGTGATCACCATTGTCATGGCGGAAGATCAGCGGCTGCTCCGGGGTGCACTCGGGTCGTTGCTCGCTTATGAAGAAGATATGGAAGTTATCGGCCAGGCGTCAGACGGGGAAGAGGCTCTCCGGCAGATCCGGGCACTGAAGCCGGACATTTGTCTGCTCGACATTGAGATGCCGGTCATGTCCGGGCTAGAAGTGGCGGAAAGGATACAAGCGGAAGGGAATTCGGCGAAAGCCATCATCCTGACGACCTTCGCCCGGCCAGGCTATTTTGAACGTGCTATGAAGGCGGGCGTCCGGGGATATCTATTGAAAGACGGGTCAGTTGATGACTTGGCATCGGCTATTCGGACAATCGTCAACGGCGGCCAGGCCTATGCGCCGGAGCTCGTCTTCCATGCTTACCGATCGGAAAACCCGCTGACCGATCGGGAGCAGGAAGTGCTCGCTCTTTCCGGAGAGGGAAAGACGGCTAAAGAAATATCGGGAGAACTGTATTTGTCCCCCGGTACCGTAAGGAATTATATGTCCGAGGCACTCAGGAAGCTGGATGCGAAGAATAAAATCGAGGCCATCCGGAAAGCGGAGGAGAATGGATGGATCTGAACGTGTCGCAACCCTTCATCCGGTGCGATTCATTTTTGGGCGTTCCGGCAAGGGCATTCTGCTTCTCCTGTCGAATAGAGCAAGATCCGTAACTTAAGAACGGGGGATTTGGGATGGGAACAGGATCGATGAAAGAAACGCTGGATCACCTGCTTCATGCCGCAGCTGGAGAAAAGGGGTTCTCCGGAGCGGTGGCGGCACAGACGGGAGATGGTGGACTCCGGACACTTGCCTGGGGGCTTGCAGACCGCTCGGGGGAACGGGAGAACCGCTATGATACGAAGTTCGGCATCGCGTCCGGCTGCAAGGTGTTCACGGCGGTCGCGGTTCTCCAGCTCGTGGAAGAGGGGAAACTCACGCTCGAATCGACATTGGCGGAATGTCTGATTGAAGCTTTCCCGCAGTTTGACCAAACCATTACCGTCCATCAGCTGCTGACGCATACGTCAGGGGTGCCTGACTACTTCGATGAAGCCGTCATGGAAGATTTCGAGGAGTTGTGGAAAGAGCTCCCGATGTACATGGTCCGCAATCTGAAGGACTTTCTTCCGCTCTTCCGCGACGGAAGCATGATGTTCGCGCCCGGCGAGCGGTTCCACTACAACAATGCCGGCTATATCCTGCTCGGACTGATTGTCGAGCAGGTGAGCGGCATGAGGTTCACCGATTACGTGGAGAAGAAGGTCTTTAACCGTGCCGGCATGACGGACTCCGGCTACTGGCCGTTTGACCGCCTGCCGAACAACACGGCCACCGGTTATATTGACGAAGAGGGCGGCACGTGGCGGACGAATGTCTACTCGCTTCCGGTTCAGGGCGGTTCCGACGGAGGAGCGTTCACGACCGTGCCGGATATGCACAAATTTTGGGATGCGCTACTTGGAAGGCGTCTGCTCGGGGAAGAACTGACCGCCCGGATGCTCACCCGGCACGCAGCCGATAAGGATGGTGATGGCTACGGATACGGGGTGTGGGTCGATATGGCAGATGGCCGTGCCGAGCGGATTCACGTCATGGGCTACGACCCGGGCGTCAGCTTCCACTCCGCCATTTATCCGTCTTCAGGAGCAGTGTTTACGGCGGTCTCAAACAAGTCGCAAGGTGCGTATCCGATGATGGAAGCCTTTGAGGAGCATCTTCATATAATGGAGGGGACTTGATGAATCGGATCAATCTGCTGACGCTTGGGGTCAGCAACATGACGGCCTCGCTCCGTTTTTACCGGGACGGTCTCGGATTTGAGACATCGGTCACGGAAGACAATCCCGGCATCGTGTTCTTCAAGAACGGAGGCACCCGCCTTGCACTTTATCCGCTGGAAGAGTTGGAAAAGGACATCGATGCGGCTGGCCCGCAGACAAAAAGCGGATTTTCCGGCATGACAATTGCTTATAACGCCAAGTCGGAAGAGGAAGTGGACGCCGTCATGGAACAGGCCTGCCAGGCCGGAGGGAAGGTTCTGAAGAAGCCGGAGCGGGTTTTCTGGGGCGGTTATTCCGGATATTTCTCGGATCCGGACGGCTATGTATGGGAAGTCGCATACGGACCCAACTGGCAGTTTGACGAGCAGGACATGCTCATCATCGATTGAGGAGGGAATGTAATGAGCATGGGGCAAGAATATCTGAAAGCTGTCCGTGGCAGGTTCAATCAGCTGAAGGATCTCGGGGACCGGGCAGTCGCCCAGCTTAATGAACAGGAGCTCCATCATGTGCCGGCACCGGAATCCAACAGTGTGGCAGTGATTGTCCGCCATCTGTCAGGGAACATGATCTCCAGGTGGACCGACTTTTTCACAACCGACGGGGAGAAGCCCGACCGCAACCGGGACGGGGAATTTGAAACCGTGCCGGTCACAAAGGATGAACTGAAGGAACTTTCCGAAATCGGATGGAATACGTTATTCAGGGCATTGGAAAGCCTTGATGAAGATGATCTGTTGGTGGAACTCTACATCCGCGGGGAGCGCCACACCGTAATCGAAGCGATGGAACGCCACCTGAGCCACGTCGCGTCCCACATCGGCCAAATTGTCTACATCGCCAAGATGCTGAGGGGGGAAAGCTGGGTAACTCTCAGCATCCCGAAAGGTCAATCAGAGGCATATCGGGCAAAGACTTTTGGACAATAACGTACGATATAATAAACTCATCCACGAATGGCGGGTGAGTTCTTTTATTGGAGGCATTCAGATGAACGAACATGAAACAGACCGGCTGCTGGGCATCCGGACCGCAGGCATCCAGGACTGGGGGCTGCGCTCCATCCATGACAACCGGTACGAGGCGACTCCATACGAGGGGCTGGAGGCCCTCGTTGAAGAATACCGGATCAGCAAGACGAGTTCCGTTGTCGACTTCGGTTGCGGCAAGGGACGGACGGCCTTTTACATCAATCATCGGACCGGCACATTCGTGACCGGTGTGGAGATGGACGGCCAGCTTTATCTGGATGCACTCGAAAACCGGGACCTGTATATGATAAAGAAGAAGAACCGCCTGAGGGGCTCTGTCACCTTTATCCGCAGCCGGGCTGAAGAATACCGGGTGAACCCCATTGATGATGTCTTTTATTTCTTTAATCCGTTTTCCGTCAGCCTGTTTGCCAAAGTGCTCTCGAACATTCTGGAGTCGATGGAAGAGTGTCCGAGGACCGTCGATCTCATCCTCTACTACCCAACACTCGATTACCTCAGCCACCTCGAAAACCATTCCCCATTTGTTCATGTAAAGGACGTACTTGTGCCGGAGCTCGCAGAGAAAAACCCCAATGAACGATTCTCGATCTGGCGATTTGACCGTTCCAAGTGAGACAGAGGAGCATTCATGTCGAAAACTGTTAGACGGTTCTGATATAGTGGGGCTGTATGGAAATCTTGCAAGCCCACCACCAGGAAAAGAGGTGAATGATAGGAATGAACATGGATAAAGTAAATGACTTCAAACAAGTGATGGGGAATTACCCGACCGGCGTAACGGTCATTACAGCGACGGCGCCGGATGGAACGCCCGTCGGAATGACGGTCAATTCGTTCGCGTCCGTGTCGCTCGATCCGATGCTGATTCTGTGGTCGATTGACAAACGGGTCTCCACTTACGATATATTCACGAACGCCAAGCAGTTCGCGGTTCATATCCTGGCGGCGGACCAGGCGGAAATGTGCGCCCTTTTCGCAAGCCACGGCATCGACCGATTCAAAAACTGCGACTGGGAGAGGTCGGCGGATGGTTTGCCGATCATCAAAGGCGCTGCCGGCGTCCTCCACTGCAGCATGCACACGACAGCCGGGGGCGGCGACCACCGGATACTAATCGGAGAAGTCAAGCATATCGACAACCACGGAAAAGAACCGCTTCTCTACCACCGCCGAAAATTCGATGCGATTCCCGAATCGTTCTACGACTGAAGCCCTTAGCCGACACAGCAACGCCGGCCTGCTCCCCGGAAATCACGCGACCGATTTGGTTCGGGGATTCCGGGGGCTTTTAAATTTCGCACAAACAGAATGACCATACAGAATGTCTAACAAAATCGGCATGATAGGCGGCACAGCCTGTTTTCGTTATAATAATGGGAACAGTGAAAAATGGAGGAAGGTGACAGAGTGGAAAAGTTTACAGAAAAAGAACTGCTGGATGTATTGGGGGAACTGTTCTCTGATGAGATTTCAATCGGTGTCACCGATACCGAACGATATATTTATTACCGGCCGAGCAAGCGGGTCGATCTGAAAATCAGGCAGGGTGATCCGGTGAAAGATGGCACAATCGCACACAAGGCGCTTTCCTCGGGGCAAAAGGAATCCGAATTCATCGACCGCCAGGTGTTCGGGATTCCGTACCATGGCATGGCCGTACCATTTCATAAGGACGGAGAACTGCAGGGAACGGTGCTCGCTGTTTATCCGACCTATACGGAAGGCAAATCGGTCGTCACTGTCAAAACTGAAGATGGCTGGAAGCCGGTTCCGTTTGGGGATGTCAAATACTTTGAAGTCAAAGACCGCAAAACGCAGGTTGTCACGGAAGGCCTGACGGGCACCCACAAAAACACTCTCCAAGAATTCGAGTATGTCCTTCCGAGAGATATGTTCGTCCGCTGCCACCGCTCCTTTATCGTGAACGTGCATCATATCAGGGAAATCTATCCGGACTCCCATTCGACGTTCCTGCTGGAGATGAACAATGGGGATCGCGTGCCGGTGAGTCAATCCTATTCCAGTTATTTCAGGAAGATTTTAGGATACTAAAATTGTCCTTTTTTAGTCACATTTTTCTGTGGGTAAACCATGAAACCGGCTTTTCTGACCAAAAACCACTTCCTTGAAAGCGTTTTAGGGAATAATGAAAATAAGAAAATTTATACTTGCTCCTAATTCCAACTAAAACTTTCAGAAGAGGTTGATTATACGATGACTAACATTCAGCTTGATCGCATTGAAAATGAAGCGTTGCGCAATCGTGTAGTGACGCCTGAGGAAGCAGCTTCCTGGATTGGGGATGGAATGACGCTCGGCCTTAGCGGATTCACCCGCGCAGGTGATGTGAAAGCGGTTCCGTTTGCATTGGTCGAGCGTGCGAAAGAAAACGGCTTCAAAGTGAATGTGTTCACTGGAGCATCCCTCGGGTCCGATGTCGACACGCTGTTCGCCGAAGCAGGCATCGTCAACAAGCGGCTCCCGTTCCAAGCGGATCCGACGATGCGCAAAAGCATCAATGCCGGCGATATGTTCTTCGTTGACCAACATCTTTCGCATACAGCCGAACTGGTTCGCTCGGGAGTGATGGGTCCGATCGATTTCGCCATTGTTGAAGCGGTCGCGGTCAAGGAAGACGGCACCATCATCCCGACAACGTCGGTCGGCAACTCGTCCCTTTTTGCCACCCATGCCAAAAACATCATTGTAGAAATCAACCTTGCGCAGACACCGCTTCTTGAAGGCATCCATGATATTTATGAGCCGGATAAGCAGGGGGCGCGCGGCCCAATTCCGATTGAAAAAGCGGGTGACCGCATCGGCGCGCAGGGCATCAAAGTCGATCCGGAGCTGATTCGCGGAATCGTCTTTACCGAGCAGGCGGACTCACCATCCACGATCGTCCAGCCTGATGAGGAAACAAAAATCATGGCGGATCACCTTCTCGACTTCCTCCGCAAGGAAATCGAGCTTGGCCGTCTCGATGAAACGCTAGCCCCGCTCCAGTCGGGCATCGGCAGCGTGGCGAATGCCGTTCTTCACGGCATGATCGATTCCGAGTTCAAGAACCTTGAAGTCTATTCGGAAGTTCTCCAGGACGCAGTGTTCGATCTGATTGATGCCGGTAAGATCGACCTTGCTTCGTGCTGCTCAATCACCCTTTCCGACGAGAAGATGAAGAAAGTGTTCGGCAACTTTGAACAGTATCGCGACAAGCTGATCATGCGCCCCCAGGAATTGTCCAACCATCCTGAAGTGATCCGCCGGCTCGGCCTGATCTCGATCAATACGGCGCTTGAGTTCGACATCTACGGAAACGTCAACTCCACGCACGTTTCGGGAACGAAGATGATGAACGGCATAGGCGGGTCAGGCGATTTTGCCCGAAACGCGCGCCTTGCCATCTTTGTCACGAAGTCTGTTGCCAAAGGCGGCAACATCTCGAGCATCGTACCGTTCGTCTCGCACGTCGACCATACCGAGCATGACGTCGATGTCGTGGTCACAGAACAAGGCTACGCGGACCTCCGCGGCCTTGCACCGCGCGAACGTGTGCCGCTCATCATCGAAAACTGTGTGCATCCCGACTACAAGAAGCAGCTCTGGGCGTACTATCAGGAAGCGCTCGAGCGCGGCGGCCAGACGCCTCACATCCTCGAGAAGGCATTTTCCTGGCATCAGCATCTTGCCGAGCACGGCACGATGAAGATGAACAAGGAAACGGTCGAAGTGAAATAAACTCACCCATCCCTGCCCCGTCGGCAGGGATTTTCTTGTTTGGCTGTGTCATGACAGGTGAAGGGCTTCCCTGATATGATAATCGTAAATACGATTAACGGAAGGGGCATGGAAATGAGGGCTTTGCTGAATGTGGATTACACGATCGATTTTGTCGCGGATGACGGAAAGCTGACCTGCGGCAAGCCAGGGCAGGCGATCGAGAGGGAAATTGTGCGGCTGACCAAGGAATTCCTGGAGCAGGGCGACTACGTCGTTTTCGCAATCGACCGGCATGAAGAGGGCGATGCATGCCATCCGGAAAACCGGCTGTTCCCGCCGCACAACATTGCCGGCACAAAAGGTCGGGACCTGTACGGTGAGCTCCACTCGGTATTCGAAGCCAATCGGGACAACAAAAACGTCCATTATATGGACAAGACCCGCTACAGTGCGTTTGCCGGGACGGACCTGGAAATCAAGCTTCGGGAGCGTGGCATCACCGAGCTGCACATCGTCGGCGTCTGTACGGACATTTGCGTGCTCCATACCGCGGTGGATGCGTACAACAAGGGCTTTTCCATCACCGTCCATAAAGATGCAGTGGCCAGCTTTAACCCTGCAGGACATGAGTGGGCGCTGGAACATTTCACGAACACGCTTGGCGCGAGAGTCGTCTGAGCCAATTTCCCCGGGCCATATCAGGGCGGCCCGGGGATTGTTGTTTGATAGCATGCACAGGCTGGAAAGGGACATCCGTCCGCAGTTTTTGGTATGATTTTATAATTGGGAACAGGACGATTGGGAAGGATGGCATATTGCCCTGTCCCCCCGGTTATCTTTACTATGGAATGCGGCAGGTTTCCGGCTGCATTCCCACATATATAGCGGCTTGAATATCTTCCTGAAAGGGCCGCAATACATAAATTTGGAGGACATCATGCTACACAACTTCCTGCCCGTCATCGTGGGCACCGATATAAACGCGTACAATATGTCGATCTCATTTCATGAGGAGTACGGCATCCACCCGGTCCTGGTCGGGAAGGAGCCAATGGGCTTCACCAACATGAGCACCATCCCCCAGGTGATCGAATACGATTCCGCCCTTGGGGACAGCAATGCGTTCACTTCGATTCTCGGGCGAGTGGCCGAAAAGTACAAAAAAGACGGGCGGCAGCTGCTGCTTGTCGGAACGAATGACTTATATGTCCGCCTGATCATCGAAAACCAGGAGAAGCTGCGTCAGTGGTATGTGTTCAACTACATATCCGAAGACTTGATGAACAACCTGCTCGTGAAGAAAAACTTCTACCGGCTTTGCGACGAGCACGGCCTGGATACGCCGGATACATATTTCTATAGCTGCCGTGAACAGGGTGAGTTCAACACAGACATCCGGTATCCGGCCATCGTCAAGCCGAGTAACGGCGTCGAGTATTACAAGAACAAGTTCGACGGCCAGCAAAAGGTTTACCGCGTGGAAACACCCGAAGAGCTTCTGGCCGTGATCGACAAGGTGACCGCTTCCGGCTACAAGGAAGACCTGATCATCCAGGATTTCATTCCCGGTGATGACACGTTCATGTGGGACTCCGTGTTTTACGTGAACTCGAAAGGAAAGGCCGAGCTCGGAACGCTTGCGCAGGTCGTGCTTCAGGAGCACACCGTCACCGCGATCGGGAACTACACGGCGCTCATCACCCGCTACGATAAAGAACTCATGCAGAAGCTGCAGCGATTCCTCGAGGCAGTCGGCTACCGGGGCTTCGCCAACTTCGACCTGAAATACGATGTCCGCGACGGCAAGTTCAAAGTGTTCGAAGTGAACATCCGCCAAGGCCGTTCCAGCTATTACACAACGGCCACCGGCCACAACATGGCCCGCTACCTGGTCGATGACCTGATCCGCGGGAAGGAAAAAGAACTGACCTACCTGAATACCGAGTTCCTATTTTCCGTCGTACCGAAAATTGTCCTGAAGACTTTCGTCGACAATCCGGAGATCAACCAGGAAGTGCGCCGGCTGCTCCGCGCAGGAAAGTGGGGCAACCCGCTGTTCTACAAAGGCGACAAGAACCGCAAGCGCCCGTTCTATATGCTGGCGCGCCAGATCAACTATTACAGGAAATATAAAAATAATCAGTGGTGACCGATTTTCTGAGCCGGAGAGGATCCGGCTCTTTTTTTGGTTTGAACAAAAAACACCGGCAGGGATCTCCTGTCCGGTGTACGGATTATGGCGCCGGCACTTCACTCATGAGTGCAAGGTGATTGCCTTCGGTGTCCGCGAAAAACGCCATCCACGTTTCCTTGCCTTCCATCTTGGCGACCCTATGCGGCTCGCCCATGAACGGGACGCCGGCTTCCTGCAGTTCCTTCGCGCGCAAATGGATGTCGTCCGTATGAAAGTAGATGACCGAACCGTTTGACGCGAAGGCATCGTGCTCCGGAACCGTCAACATGAGCCGGACGCCGCCACAGTCAAAAAACGCCATCCGGTCCGTCTCGAACCAGAGCGGCAGGCCAAGCTTTTCAGAGTAAAATGCAACCGCCCGCCCGATATCTTCCGCCGGCAGGCCGATTTGGCCGATTGTCATGTTTCCCATTTCCCCAACCCCTTCCTATGATTATCCCAAAGATACTTTTCAGGACAACCTTTGTAAAGTACGATGGAGAAAGGAAGGCAGGGATCGGGATGGAGAACATCATCTTTGAAGGAGAACTGAAAAACGGACAACCCATCGAAATGCGCAAACTCTTCACAGGGCAGTTGCCGGAGATTCTTACACTGCAGGAAGAAGTCATCGAAGCGCTTGAAGTAAAAGAGCGTCTCCAGCCGCTGACAGAGGAGGAGTTCCGCTTTATCCTTGATGGCAACGGGGAGATGATCGGGGTGTACACAGACGGGGAGATGATCGCCTGGCGCGCGATGCTTGTTCCCGACAACGACCACGAAGGGCTCGGCCGTGATGTCGGCGTGCCGGAGGAAGAGATCGGCAAGGTCATCTATCAGGAGATATCCGCCGTGTCACCAAAGTGGCGGGGCTTTTCGCTCCAGACACTGATGGGGCTCGTGCTGATGGAGCGTGTTGACCCGGACAAGCACCGCTACGTCTGCTCGACAGTCATGCCGGGTAACATCCCGAGCCTGAAGGACAAGTTCAAACACGGCCTTGAAGTCCGCGCGCTCAAGGAGAAATATGGCGGCAAGCTCCGGTATGTTTTCTTTAAAGACCTCAAGACGCAGGAGCATCAGCGGACGGAATCCCGGGAAATCCCGATGGATGACATTGCCGGACAGCAGGCGCTGCTTGCAGACGGCTGGGCCGGGACCGCCATGGTGGAGGATGGCAACGGCTGGTTTGTCCGTTACGAACGGTGATGAATGAAGGCCGGTGATACGCAAATACGCCGTAAGAGGTTAGGATAGGTGCGGCAGAAGGGTCCATTCCGCGCGTCCGGTTCATATGATAATGGAGAAACGGACACAAAAGGGAAGGGAACCGGGGGGATGTACATGTGGCAGGGACCTCCCTATCAGGGTGGCGGAGGCCTTCAGTACCCGCCAAGCCAACAAAATCAATCCGGCCAAGGGGTCAGTCCGCCAGACAGCTCATCGGTCAGCCGGGGAGCAGCAATAGGAATCTTGGGCGGCATCATCACCATATTCGGAGATATCATTGCAACCATCGGTGCCGCCATTGCAATCGAGGAAGACCGAATCGATTCCATGCAGCAGGACCAGCAAAATGCGCAATTCCAGCAACAGCTGGATGATCTGAAACAACTGCTGTCCGACCAGCAGGAACAGCAGAGGCAACAGCAGCTGGTCCAGATGCAACAGCAGATCGACGAGTTAACACAGAAACTGGACCGGCAGCCGTCGCCCGATCTTGAACGGCTGAACGGCCTGATTGAACTCCTGATTGCCAAGAACGATCAAGATGAAAGCAGCTGACAGCATTTGTAGAGGATGTCTGCTGCTTCCCTGCTCTAGACGACAAAAAGACAAAACCGCTGAGCCCCCCGTGATGGGCGGCCAGCGGTTCTTGCTGTTCTCAAGTCAGGTAGTTCAGGAACATGGTCGCAATCCCGAAGTAGATCAGGAGCGACAGGATGTCGTTGACGGTCGTGATGAGGGGGCCGCTTGCCACCGCCGGATCGAACTTGAAACGGCTGAGGACAAGCGGGATGACCGTGCCCGCGAGCGTCCCGATGATGAGCGTGATAATCAGCGACGACCCGACGACGATGCCGAGAACGAAGCTGCCCTGCCAGATATACGCAATGATCGAGATGAGCACACCGCAGACGATTCCGATGATGACCCCCACCAGGAGTTCCCGTAAAACGACTTTGATGGCCGTCTTCAGATCCAGGTCCTCCGTTGCAAGGCCGCGGACGATGATCGACAGTGACTGCGTCCCGGTGTTCCCTGTCATCCCGGCGATCAGCGGCATGAAGAATGCGAGGGCGACCACCTGGCTGAGCGTGTCCTCGAATCCGCTGATGATGCTTCCCGATACGAGACCGATAAAGAGAAGCAGGATCAACCACGGCAGTCGCCTCATGGCGGCCGTCAGTGGTTTGGTCCGGAAGTCGATCTGCTTACCGCTCGCCATCAGCATCTCGATATCCTCGTCCGCTTCCTGGACGATGACATCGATCACGTCGTCCACAGTAATGATCCCGACAAGGACATTGTCATCATCCGTGACTGGGATTGCGACGAAATCATATCGCGCAAACTGCTTGGCCACATCTTCCTGGTCTGTCCGCGCATTCGCCGAAATGACGCGGCGGTACATGATGTCACTGACCGGCGTGTCCGCATCGGTCAGCAGCAGTTGGCGGTACGACAAGACGCCGATGAGCTGCTTGTTGCTGTTGATGACATATGTATAGTTCAAGTATTCCGCGTAGTCGCTGTAGTTTTTCAGCTTTTCGACCGCCTGCCCGACCGTATAGTCCTCATGCACCCAGACATACCGGTTGGTCATGATGCGGCCGGCCGTCTCCACCGGATAATCGAGGATTTTCCGGACGCTTTCCGCCTCTTCCTTGAGCATCTGGCCGGTCAGCCGGTCAATCTCCTCCGGCTCAAGATCCGTCAGCATGGCTGCAAGGTCATCATTTTGCATCATATCAAGCACCGGAATCGCCTTGTCGGGGTCGAGTGACCGGATGAATTCGATCTGGTCGTCGGGCTTCAGATACGGAAGCATCTCCGTAATAGTCGCGAGGTCAAGCCATTCCAGGATCAGTTGGTGATGCTTTTTCGGAATTTCCGTATATTGCACCGCCTGGTCATAGGGGCGCAAATCCAAAAACAGCTTTGAAAAACCCGTCCGGTCGCCTGCCTTCAGCTGCCGGATCAGGGCGATGGTCAGCTGTTCGGGACGAATATCAGCAACCATGTTACCGCCTCCTTTCACTATATCCACTATACCCAAACGGCCGGGGCTTAGTCTGCACGCAGGACTTTTCTCCCGCACATGCAAGAAGAAAATAAGTCAAACATAAGATGGAGAATTCAGAATGTTATTGATAAACTGATTCAAACTCATTCTTAAGGGGGATGTCCCATGCCGGCTACGAAGAAAAAATGGCTCTCCGCAATGACGCTTTCCGCACTTCTTCTCATTCCCGCAGGCACCGCACCCGGCCTGCAGCCCGCTGTCGCGACAGAAGACGATGCTGTGCTCGGCAACGCACTGAACGAAATCCTCAAAGACCCGAGGCTGGACGGCGCCACATTCGGAGTAAATGTCACAAAGGCATCGACGGGAGAGACCGTTTACGGCCATACGGATGACCTGCTGCTTCATCCAGCCTCCAACATGAAAATCCTGACTGGGGTCGCGGCGCTTGAAGTGCTCGGTCCGGACCACCGGTTCACGACAGATGTCCTCCATACCGGCAAGCTGAATCCGGGCGGCGTTTTGCGCGGTGATCTGTACCTTCGGGGCAAAGGCGACCCGACGCTTCTCAAGGAGGATTTTGCACAGTTTGCAAAGGATGTGAAGGCGAAGGGCGTCAAGAAAGTCCACGGCAACCTGATTGCGGATGACAGCTGGTTTGATGATGTGCTTTTGTCGGAGGACCTGAACTGGTCCGATGAGCACAACTATACCGGAGCCGGCGTGTCGGCGCTGACCGCTTCGCCGAACACCGACTATGACGCAGGCACGGTCATTGTGAACGTCAACCCGGCCAAGGAAGCGGGTGCGGAGGCGGAAGTGACGCTCGATCCGTTCACTGAATCGGTGACGATCGATAACCGGGCAGAGACGGTCGCCAAAGACGGGAAGAAATCGATTTCCATCACCCGCGAGCACGGGACGAATCACATCGTGATCAAGGGCACGATTCCGGTCGGCGCGACTGCTTCCCGTTCATGGACGGCAGTCGAGGATCCGACGATGTACGCGCTTGATCTGTTCAAACAGGCCCTTAAACAGGAGGGCATCACGATTTCCGGGAAGCTGGCCGAAGGGGCAACCCCTGAAGGCGCGGCAACCCTCGCCTCGAAGAAATCGATGCCGCTCAGTGAGCTGTACATCCCATTCATGAAGCTCAGCAATAACGGCCATGCGGAAGTGCTTGTGAAGGAAATGGGCCGCGCGGCTGCGGGTGAAGGCTCGTGGGATGCAGGACTTGGCGTGATGGAGGACGTGCTCGCGGGGTACGGACTGGACCCGGCCGGCATGCGTCTGCGCGACGGTTCCGGCATGTCGCACAAAAACCTTGTGACTGCGGAGCAACTGTCCGTCCTTCTTTACAAAGTCCAGACCGAGCCATGGTTCCCGGTCTTCCTCAAGTCGCTTCCTGTCGCGGGTCATCCGGACCGGATGACCGGCGGCACGCTCCGCAACCGCATGAAGGGCACCGGGGCGGCTGAGAATGTAAAAGCGAAGACCGGATCGCTGACCGGCGTCTCAACGCTGTCCGGCTACGTGACCGCGGAAAACGGGGAGGAATACATCTTCTCCATCCTGTTCAACAATTACCTGGCGGACTCCGTCACCCCGATCCAGGATGAGATTGCGGAAGCCATCGCGGAGCTGGATTGATCCGGTGAAGGCTCACGATTGTGGGTAATGCCGCAGGTTCCGCTTCGGAGCACTTATTGGCTTAATTTAACTTGACGCTCAATTCTAAACAATGTAAGATGAGTGATAACTTTTTAGTCCGGCTGGGGCAGAAGGTGCCGGGAGCGGCATCGCCCTTGGATCAAAAAGCAGAGCACAGCATAGCATAGCAGAGAAATTGCAGAGTAAGAGGAGTAGCATGCGCCAGGCGGCCAAGAGAGCCGGCGGCAGGTGGAAGCCGGAGCGCCCCGCATGCGAATGGACTTACGAGAGCCGCCGCGGCCACAGCCCGGCGGACGACCTTCCCGCGTTAAGGGAGCATGCCGCAGTCTGCGGCATGGCCGAGAGGGGGCGATCTGCCCCAACCGGAGGTGGCAACGCGGATTTTTTCCGTCCTCCGCAACAGGACTGCTGTGCCTGTTGCGGGGGACTTTTTATTTTCCCCAAAAAGAGGAGCTGAGCAGAGATGAGCACAGTCAGAGAACAAAAAGGAACCGGAAGGGTGGCTGTCAGGAGGATCGCGGCGGATGCGCTTACGCCGGTCGCCGTATTCGGAAGGCTGAAAGGGCAGAGGAAATTCATGCTGGAAAGCTCGGGCGCGCATGACGGGCCGGGGCGCTATTCCTATATCGGGCAGGATCCGGTGAAGACGTACCGCGCAGAAGGCCGTGTCCTTGAAGAATGGAACTGCAGGACGGGCAGGGTGTTCCGTCACGAGGGCGAGCCACTCGGGCTGCTCCAGCGGCTGCTGCCGAGGGTCGCGTCTCCGGAAGCCTTCCCGTTTGCGGGAGGCGCCGTCGGGGCGATCGGATACGGTGCGGGAGAACATAAAGTAAACGGCGGATCAGGGCCTGATGTGCTTCTTAACGTCTACAGTACGGTCATCGTCTTCGACCATCTGGAGGGCACGGTCTCGATTGTCCGCACCGATCTCGGGGACGGACCGGCAGATGATGAGCTTGACCGGATCGAGTCCCAGATACTCTCCGGCGGTGAGCCGGAAACAATATCCTTCACGCTCGGCGAGTTCACATCGGATACCGAAAAAGAAGCTTTTGAAGAAGCCGTAAGGCAGGGGATTGATGCCATCGAGGCAGGCGAGCTGTACCAGGTTGTCCTGTCACGGGAACTGAGCGCACCGTTTTCCGGCAGCCCGTTTGGCCTGTACCGCCGGCTCCGCCGGCGCAACCCGTCGCCGTACATGTACATCATCGACCTGGAAGAGACGGTCATCGTCGGGACTTCCCCGGAAAGTGTCGTGAAGGCCAAGGACGGCATCCTTTCGATGAACCCGATCGCCGGCACCCGCCGCCGGGGAAAAGACCGGCAAGAAGACCGGGCGCTCGAGACGGAACTGCTCGCAGACCCGAAAGAATTGGCCGAACACGACATGCTTGTCGACCTCGGGCGCAATGACATCGCGAAAACCGCTGTGCCGGGGACGGTCAAGGTGACCGCCTACCAGGAAGTCGTCCGCTATGAGCACGTCATGCATCTCGTTTCCGAAGTGGAAGGGCAGCTGAAGGAGGGGGCGGATGCGTTCGATGCCATCCGGGCATGCCTGCCGGCCGGTACGGTGACCGGCGCACCGAAGGGCAGGGCGATGGCGCTGATCGACCGGTTGGAGCCGTCGCTGCGAGGCCTGTATGGGGGATCTGTCGGCTACATCGGTTTTAACGGCAACATGGACATGGCGCTCGCCATCCGGACCTTCTTTATCCAGGACGGCATCGCTTCGGTACGGGCAGGTGCCGGGGTCGTCCACGATTCCCGGCCTGAGCTCGAATACAAGGAGACGGAAAACAAAGCCCGTTCGCTCACGGAGGTGGTCAAATGATTTTGCTGATCGATCATGAAGACTCTTTCACCCAGAACCTGTCCGGCGCCCTCGCCGTGCTCGGTGAGGACATCGGCATCCTGGACGCCAAGGCTGCGACACTGTCGAAGGTCGAGCGCTTCGGCCCGTCGGCGATCATTCTGTCATCAGGACCGGGGAGTCCGGAAAACTGGCCGGAATCGGTCGGGATCGTCCGGGAGTTCGGGGCGGATGTCCCGATACTCGGCGTTTCCCTCGGCCAGCTGATCATCGCGGCCGCCTATGGAGAAGAGGAAAGCCGGCGTACCCAAATCCGGCACGGCAAGCCGGCCATGGTTCGGCACAAGCGAGGCGGACTGTTCGCCTATCTTCCCCAGCCGCTCCGCGTGATGTGCTGCCACTCGGCGGCACTTGACGAAGGGGCGCTGCCGGAAGTGCTGCACGCGGACGCCTATTCGATGGACGACAACACAGTCATGGCTGTGCGGCATGACCGGCATCCGGTCTACGGGCTCATGTTCCATCCGGAGTCGGTCGGAACGGAAAAGGGGGAGCGGCTGCTTGCCGCTTTCCTGGAAGAAGCCAAGGCCTTCAATAAACAGAATGCATCGGGACCCGAGCGGATTCCCGGACTTTAACACGATAGAGAGCAGAGGAGAGTGGAGCAGAGATGAGAGAGTTCACACAGAAAGTACGGAACGGCAACGATCTGAGCTACGAGGAAATGACGGAGGCCGCGCTGTTCATGTTTGACGAGCGCACAAAAGAAGAAGAGGTCGGTGAATTCCTCGCGGCACTTGCCGACAAGGGAGAGACAGCCTACGAGGTGGCGGCGCTTGCCGAGGTGACACGCGGCATGGCAATTGTCCCGGAACTCCCGGAAGCGCCTTACACCGACAACTGCGGGACGGGAGGCGACGGTTCGGACAGCTTCAACATCAGCACGACGTCGGCATTCGTCCTGGCCGCAGCAGGCGTTCCGGTCGCAAAGCACGGCAACCGGAAAATCTCCAGCCGGTCGGGCAGCTCCGATGTGCTGGAAGCGCTCGGCCTCGGGCTTGAACAGGACATGGAAGAGGCGGTCAGGCAGCTGCGCGAAGAAGGCATCGCTTTTCTCTTTGCGCCTCGTCTCCATCCGAAAATGAAGCGCATCGGACAGATCCGGGCACGGCTCGGGCGGCGCACGATCTTCAACCTGACGGGTCCGCTGACGAACCCGGTCCCGCTGGCATCGCAGTTCACCGGCATCAGCCGGAAAGACTTCACGATGAACTATGCGTCGGTTCTCCGGATGCAAGGACGCAAGCGCGCGATCGTCGTCTGCGGAGCCGGCGGCATGGATGAGGCCTCTCTTGCGGGACCGAATGACTTCGTGCTGCTGGACAACGGCGACCTGATCCCGTTCACGCTCGAAGCTGAAGACGTGGGACTCGAGTCCGCACCATTGTCCGCCCTTAAGGGAGGGGACGGCCGGGAAAACGCGGAAATCCTCCGCTCGGTCCTCGGCGGCGCCCGCGGCCCGAAATTCGATGCCGTCGCATTCAATGCGGGTATCGGCCTGTTTGCCGCAGGACGCGCGGAAACAGCCAAGGAAGGCGTTGAACTTGCAAAAGACATCATTCTGTCCGGAAAAGCGATGGAAAAGCTGGAATCCGTCATCCGGTTCCACCAGCAGGCAAAGGAGGCGGTCACGCCATGACGATCTTGGACGATATTCTTGAAGAAAAACGGAAACGACTCCCCTCCCTGAGGGAAGAAATCCCGGCCACGCCGGCGATCCGGTACAGTAGGCCGCGTTTGTCGGATTCATTTGACGCCAAGGACGGCCTCGGGGTCATCGCCGAAGTCAAGCGGGCCTCCCCGTCAAAAGGCATCATCAACGCGGACGCGGACCCGGCCGAGCAGGCACTGCGCTATGAACAGGCGGGTGCTTCCTGCATCTCCGTCCTGACCGAAGAGGCCTTTTTCAAAGGTTCCTATCAAGATCTGGCCGCGGTGGCGGAAGCCGTCCGGATTCCGATCCTCTGCAAGGACTTTGTCATCGATGAGCTGCAGATCGACCGGGCGCTCCAGGCGGGTGCTTCCGTGGTCCTCCTGATCGTGGCGGCGCTGCCTCAGGAGCGGCTCCGTGAACTGCACGCCTATGCCAAGTCGGCGGGGCTCGATGTCCTCGTCGAAGTGCATGACGAGGAAGAAATGGACCGCGCGCTTGAACTGGACCCGGCATTTATCGGCATCAACAACCGCGACCTGAAGACATTCAGCGTCGACCTCGGCAACACGGCGCGGCTTACAGCGCGTGCCGGCAAAAAGCCAGGACGGTATCTTGTCTCCGAAAGCGGGATCATGTCGGCGGAGGACGCCGCACGCGTCCGCGAAAACGGCGCGGATGCCATCCTCGTCGGTGAGTCGCTCATGCGGAGCGGCGACCCGGGTGCGGCCATCCGCACCTATCGCGAAGCGGATGGGGTGCTCCGGCCATGACAAAAGTGAAAATCTGTGGGCTCATGGAAGCCGAGCATGTCAGAGCCGCCGTTGACGCGGGGGCGGATGCCATCGGGTTCGTCTTCGCTCCGAGCCGGAGGCGGATCGATATGAAATGGGCGGCAGAACTCGCGGCCCGGGTACCGGAGAACGTCAAGAAAGTTGGCGTCTTCGTGAATCCGGATTCGGAGGAGCTCCGCACCGTCTTCCGGAATGTCCCGCTTGATTATGTGCAGTATCATGGCGACGAGACACCGGAACAGATCCGGGAAATCGGCCTGCCGTCGATCAAAGCATTTTCCGTCCGGACGGCGGAGGACGTCCGCCGTGCGGCCCGATTTGACGTGGATTACTATCTGTTCGACGCGCCGGGCACCGACTTCCGGGGCGGCAGCGGAAATGTGTTTGACTGGTCGCTTCTTGCCGACGCCGGCATTCCGCGGGAACGGACAATCATCGCCGGCGGGCTCAACGCCGGCAATGCCGCGGAGGCGGTCAGGCAGACAATGCCGTTTGCGCTCGACGTATCGAGCGGCGTGGAACGGGAAAAACGGAAAGACCCGGAGCTGATCCGAGGATTTATCCGTGCCGTGAAGGAAAGGGGAGAGGCCTGATGGTGAATACAAAAGAAAAGAACATATACCAAGCACCCGATAAAGCCGGGCGCTTTGGGGAATACGGGGGCCGCTTCGTCCCCGAAACGCTCATGCCGGCGCTTCTTGAACTCGAGACGGCATACCGGGATGCGAAGGAAGATCCGAAGTTTGTGGAAAAGCTGGATCACTACCTGAAGGACTACGTGGGGCGTGAAAACCCGCTGTACTTCGCAGAACGTCTGACGGAAGCCGCGGGCGGTGCAAAAGTCTACCTAAAGCGTGAAGACCTGAACCATACCGGCGCGCACAAGATCAATAATGCGATCGGTCAGGCGCTTCTTGCCAAGCGGATGGGCAAAACGAAGATCATCGCGGAGACCGGAGCGGGACAGCACGGCGTGGCCACCGCGACCGCGTGCGCGCTGCTCGACATGGAGTGCCTCGTGTTCATGGGCAAAGAGGACATCCGGCGACAGGAGCTGAACGTCTTCCGGATGGAACTGCTGGGCGCATCCGTCGTCTCCGTCGACCAGGGTTCCGGCACGCTGAAGGACGCGGTCAATGAGGCACTCCGTTACTGGGTGGCGAATGTCTCAGACACACACTATGTCATCGGTTCTGCACTCGGGCCGCACCCGTTCCCGGAAATCGTCAGGGACTTCCAGCGGGTGATCGGCGTCGAGACCCGGCACCAGATCCTGGAGAAGGAAGGGCGCCTGCCGGATGCGGTCGTCGCCTGCGTCGGCGGCGGCAGCAACTCGATCGGCATGTTCCACCCGTTCGTAGACGACACGGAGGTCGCCCTCTACGGCGTCGAGGCTGCGGGGAGCGGCATTGAAACAGGCAAACATGCGGCAGCCCTCACAGGCGGCCGACCGGGCGCGCTGCACGGCGCCTTCATGTACCTCCTTCAGGATGAGGCGGGCCAGATCAATGAGGCCCATTCCATCTCGGCTGGTCTCGACTATCCGGGTGCCGGCCCTGAGCATTCGCACTTCCGCGATACGGGGCGTGTGACCTACACGTCGGTCACGGACGAACAGGCCCTGGAGGCGCTGAAGATGCTCAGCCGTAAGGAAGGCATCCTGCCCGCGCTCGAGAGCTCACACGCCGTGCATTACGCGGTGGAACTTGCATCCGGCATGTCTTCTGACGAAATCGTCGTCATCTGCCTGTCCGGGCGCGGCGACAAGGATGTCATGACCGTGCGCGATGCGCTGAAGGGAGGAAACGGACATGTCTGAGATTACAAAAGCGATCCTTGAGGCACGCGAATCCGGAGGCTGCGCATTTGTCCCGTACATCATGGCGGGCGACGGGGGGCTCGGGCGCCTCAAGGAGGATCTCCTGTTTTTGCAGGAAGCGGGCGCGACGGCAGTGGAACTCGGCATCCCGTTTTCCGACCCGGCCGCCGACGGACCGGTCATCCAGGAAGCGGGCCTCCGCGCACTTGCGGCGGGCACGACGCTCAAGGCGGTCATTGAAGAAGTAAAAGTGATTCGTGACGACGTACACATCCCGATCATCTTCATGACTTACCTGAATCCAGTCCTCAGCTACGGCATGGCGGGATTTGCAAACGACTGCCAGGAGGCCGGTATTGCCGGCGTCATCGTGCCGGATGTCCCGTTCGAGGAAAGCGAGCCGCTCGAGGATTGCCTCCGGATGAACGGCATCGACCTGATCCGACTGATCCCGCTGTCCGCTCCGGAAGAACGCATCCGGAAAATCGCGGAAGCTGCGGAAGGGTTCATCTACGCAGTCACTGTCGACGGCATCACCGGCGTCCGCGACAGCTTCGGCGGCACGACTGACAGCCGACTGGAGCAGCTCAAAGAGATGGCAACGATCCCCGTTCTCGCCGGCTTCGGCATCTCGGCGCCGGACCAGGTCCGGGATTTCGGCCGCACGGCTGACGGCGTCATCGTCGGCAGCGCCATCGTCGACGCCCTGCACCGCGAAGACAGGGAATTGATTAAAGAGCTGATCAGCTCCGCAAAAAACATCGCGGTGGCGGCGGAATAATGGTTGGAGGGCATCCCGGGTGAGCGGGATGTCCTTTTTCAGCTGCATCACCTGTTGGTGATCATTCGCCGGAGGTTGGTGATCTTTCGGAGAGGGATGCTGATATTTCCCTGGCGGCATGTGAATATTCACGTTGGAACGGGCTAAAAAGTCGAAACTCTTGCAGCGCCAGTCCGTATACCAGTGAAGAGGGGTGAGCCGAATGGAAGCGACCATGATCAAGAATCGCTATGAGACGATCTATCCGAAACTCGTGAACCTGTTCAGTTGGACGGTCGACAAGCGGGTACTGCTGTCGATTGCGGGGATCTACGCAATGGGTGATAAAGAACTTGATGCGCGGAGACTCCGGGAAGTCGCCGATGCACTGAAAAAGCGTTCCGGCCTCTTTTCTCCGGTACGGGGCCAGTTCCACCCTCTGATCTCCGCGCTGCTGGACGCGTCGGGTGAAGGTGCGCAGGAGTTGGCGGAAAATCTGTTCGAAAAACAGGAGATTCTCCGCGAACTCGGATTCAGAAACACGATCCACTCCTATCTGGCAGCGACGCTGCTTCCGGATGAGGAGGGGGAGGTCCGCCGCGAAGCGATTGCCGGGAAGATGCTTTACGATGAAATGAAGCGCCGGCACCGATTCCTGACATCAGATGACGACTACACTTTCGCCGTGCTGCTCGGCGGCCAGGCGGACCGTCCATCGGAGCTGGCAGACATCATGCACCGCTATTATCAGGATTTAAAGATGTGTGGCTTCCGGTTCGGGAACGAGCTGCAGTGGATGTCCCAGACGATCACTTACGGCAATGCCGCCTATGATGAAAACCGGGTGGAAAAAGCTTCTGAAATCCGCGGCCGGCTAAAGGCGGAGGGGCTGAAGGTTAAGCCAATCCACTATCCGGCAATCGGATTACTCACCGTGTTCCACGTGGAACAACCCCAAGTGGAGTGCATTGTAGAAACGGCAAAAGTGCTTTCGGAGATGAAACTGTTCCGCTGGTACAAAGAAATGGCGCTGTCCGCCGCCATCCAGTCGGTACTCATGGAACTGACGACAGGAGAGCAGGCAGCCCATGTCGGCATCGCCGCATCCGTGGAGCAGGTGCTCCGCGCCCAGCAGGCGATCATGGCATCGAGCGGCGCAGCCGCGGCGGCTGCCGCGGCAGCCGCCGGGGGCGGAGGAGACGGTGGCTCCTGACCGGTGCATGAAAAAAAGCGAATCCCGCAAGGCCTGGCATGGCGTTGCGGGATTCGTTCATTTACAGGGTCTTATCAAGCAGCGTCCAGATGAGCCGCGCCTCTTCGGGTGAGCGGGGCGTGAACGCCGCGCTTGTCGGATACGGGTCGCGCTCCGGCCTGTTGCGTACATATTTAACGGCGTAAGGGTTCTGCTCTTCGGCGATTCGGAATGCGCCTTCCGCTGCTGGGGAAAGCAAGTTCTTTTTCCGTTCAATTGCCCACCGGAACCAGGCAAAAAAGGCATTGTCCGCATCGGGCTCTTCATAGTGGGCAATCAGGCTCTCCGCTTCGTCCAGCCGCCCGAGGGTAACCAGGGCCGACAAGGCGACATAGCGCGCTCCCTGATGGTCTCCCGGATTCAGCTGGAGGAGGATATAGAGTTCATCGAATGTTTCTTCCATCCGCCCCTCTTCCCAGAGCCGGACAGCGATTTGGAATCGCGCGCGCAGGTATTGCCGGTTTGGCACATATCCCCAGGCAATCTCCATGTCGGGCTCAAACTGCCTTTCAGCGGAAGCGGCAGACCGGCGCAGAAGGGCCAGTTGCTCGTCCTGGTCTTTTGTCCGCTCTGCCTGAAGCATGAGTGCGTCGGCGTTTTCAGGGTCAAGCTGCAGAGCTTCAAGGGCCTTTTCCCTGCGCAGTTCCGGATCTTTTGCGAGATAGGCTTCATAGGCGCGGACCTGCGCTTCCTCTTTGGCGGAACGCGGCATGTATGGATGGTCTTCGTAGACTTCCATGAGCCGCCTGAGCGCCTTTTCGTCTGTGACTTCAGCGTCCTTCAGGTGCATATACATCTGCCAGTTGCTAAACTCCGCCGGCATCGGATCGGTGCCGGCACCAAGGGCATAGACGGGAGCCTCGGCGTCTTCCTGAGCCGCTGCCTCATCCATAAAACGGCCAAACTCCTGTGCGAAACCTTGAACGGTGTCCGGTTCCGCACCGAAACGGCCGGCTGTCTCAGCCAGCGACCAGTTGAGGCCAAATACGCCGGAACGGATGCCGTGCCAGACAGCCCCTGCAACGGCGCCTTCCGGAACGTCCCCCTTGTTGCCGAGATAGTGGAAGAACCCTTCGACGATGCGGTCATCTTTCAGGTCTTCATCGATCATGAAGCGCTCCAGCGCCTCTGTAGCAGCGGAGATGCTTTCCGGGAGAGCCGTTTCCTCGATGACGTGGCCGAACAACCTGTAGGCGGCAAGGGGATGCTCCCGGAAAAACGACCGGGTGTCTTTCCCGGAAGCGGCCTGCTGCAGTTTTTCTATCGTCTCATTTTCCGCGCCTTCCGCGGTGACGAGGCTGTTGAGCGGCATCAGACGCCCTGCGGCTCTTTCATCCTTCACGAAAAAGCCGATCAGCACATCGCCCACGCTAGCACGGATAGTCGGCCCGGCGACAAGGTGGAAGGTGTCTCCCGACAGCACGTCCTCAACATGAATTGTGTGGAAGTCCGCCTCTATCACGAGAAGAGCGAGGAGCAGGGGATCCCGGAAGCCTTCCAGTACTGACCTGACTTTTTCACGGGTCTCTTTTTCAGCTGCCTTCCGGATGTAATCGTTCCAGATATCGGCCCGCTTCTGGAAAAAGTACAGGTCGCCGAGGATCATGCCGGCCTCTTCCTCGCCGTGGAGAGAAGCGAGCACTTTTCCTTCATCACGCCGCATCGCGGTCAGCTCCTGCAGTTCGGAAGGGGTCGGATGAGCGGCGAAAAAGCCTTCCAGGACGCAACCGATGTCTTGGTCGATTTCCTGTTCGAGCCGCTCGCGGTCCTTTTCGGCTCCGCAGCATTTTTTGTATTTCTTGCCGCTGCCGCACGGGCACGGGTCATTGCGCTTGGCGGCAGCCATCCGCTCTTGGGCCTTCATCGGTTCGGCTCGTCCAGAAGCATGCGTTCTTCATCACGGCTGTGGATGTCATTGACCACGATCAGCGCCTCAAACTGCTGAATGACATCCTGGGTCAGACCATGATTCGAGAGCATCTTCTTGATGTCCGTTGCGATGGTTCTCAGCAGGTCGTGATCGCGTGTCAGCTGGGTGACCGCGGGCTCCAGCTCCGGGTGCAGGCCGACCATTTCCTGGTAGAATCCATCTTCCTCGGCATCGGCATGGGCGATGATGCGGGTTTCCCAATATTCGAGGAGATGGTCGGCCGCCATTTTCGCGACCTCGTCCTCACCGGCTTTTAACAGACGTTTGACTTCATCGGTTTTCTGGATCGCGCCCGTAAGCGCACCCTGATGGATTGCGTGATGGGCATGAAGTTGTTTTAAAGCAGGTCCCGGCATAGTTGTCAACCCTTTCAGACTTTTCTACCAGTATAGCATAGGAAATAGGGAATTCCCGGAAGACGGGGGAGATTTGCCGGGGATACAGGGAATTCCCTGAGAGGGTTTGACAAGGAGGACGTGCTCGACTACTTTTTAAAGAAAAGGGGGGACGGGCATGAAGAAGATCATCGCGCTTGCCGCGGCCGCCGTGCTTTTGACCGGCTGCCGGGCATCGGGGGCGGATGAGGAAAAGCCGCTGCGCATTTCTGCCGCCGCAAGCCTGATGGATGCAATCGGGGAACTGGAACCTGAGTTCAGGGAGTCGCATCCCGACACCGAACTTGTCATCAATTATGGATCCTCGGCGAAGCTCCGGACCCAGATCGAGCAGGGGGCGCCGTTCGACCTGTTTTTGTCGGCCAGCAATGAAGACATGGACAAGGCGGCTCACGCCGGCTACATAGATGAAGACACCATCATCCCGTTCGCGGGAAACCGGCTGGTCCTCGTTTCGGCAGACACGGTTGAAGGAGATATCGCGGACGTGTTGCGGAACCCCGAAGGCAACATCGCCGTCGGTCAGCCGGACAGCGTGCCGCTAGGACTCTATACGAAGGAATCCCTTTCCACATCCGGCTTGTGGGACATGCTGGACGGGCGCCTGGTGTACGGCAAAGACGCGCGGCAGGTGCTGACATACGCGGAAAGCGGCAATACAGACTTCGGCATTATCTATATGTCGGATGCAGTGATTTCAGACAAAGTGGAAGTTGTCGGCGAACTTCCGCCCGGAGAGACCCGGATCGTTTATCCGGCTGGGATTGCTGAACAGGCGGAAAATCCGGACGCGGCCCGGGAATTTCTTCAATTGCTGACAGGCGATAAAGGACGGCGGGTCATCGAAGACTACGGCTTCTCGCTGCCGGAGGGCGGCAAGTGACGGTCCCGGACCTTTCGCCGCTCGCCCTGTCGCTCCGCGTCGCCCTGCTGTCCACGCTGCTTGCGGCGGTCACGGGAATTGCCCTCGCCCGGTTCATGGGGCGCCGGGAATTCCCGGGCAAAAGCGCGGCCGAGGCGCTGATCTTGCTGCCGCTCGTTTTGCCGCCGACCGTTGTCGGATTCGGGCTCATCATGCTGTTCGGCGTGAACGGTCCCGCCGGCCGCCTGCTCGAGGACTGGTTCGGCATCCGGGTCGTCTTTACCTGGATTGGCGCGGTGATTGCTTCGTTCGTCGTGTCGCTGCCCCTCATGTATCAGAGCGTGCAGGCGGCGTTCGAGAAGGTCGACCCGAGATGGGAAAACGTCGCGCGCACGATGGGCGTCAGCGAATGGCGGATTTTCCGGAAAGTCACGTTCCCGCTTGCCTGGCCGGGCATTTTGGCAGGGCTTGTCCTGGCATTTGCCCGTGGCATCGGGGAATTCGGGGCAACGCTCATGATTGCCGGGTTCATCCCGGGGGAGACCGTCACCGTTCCTCTTGCCATCTATTTTTCCTATGAGGCGGGCATCATAGGAGAGGCGATATTCTGGGTCGTCCTCATCACGCTGCTTGGCCTTGCCGCCATCACCTGGCTGAACGGCTGGCGCCGGAAGACAGCCAGAAGACGGGGAAGGGAGTGAGCGGGGTGCTGAAAGCGGAATTCACCAAAAAACTGCCGGAATTTGACCTGCATGCGGAGTTTGCAATGGACCGGGAAATCGTCGCGATTGTCGGCCCTTCCGGCTCGGGCAAGACGACGTTCCTGAACTGCCTTGCCGGAACGGTCGCGCCTGACGCCGGTCGGATTGAACTCGGCGGGCGCGTATTTGCGGAAAAAGGGCGGAAACCGCTCCGCATCCAGGACCGCCGCGTCGGCTACCTGTTCCAGGACTACGCGCTTTTCCCCCATATGACCGTGCGTGAAAACATCCTGTTCGGGCTTCCCGGCCAGCCCGAGCCGCCCCATGTCAGGGAACTCACGGAGCTGCTCGGCATCCGGCCGCTCATGGACAAGTACCCGCATGAAATCTCCGGCGGCGAAAAGCAGCGAACGGCACTCGCCCGCGCGCTCGCGATGAAACCGGAACTGCTATTGCTGGACGAGCCGTTTTCCGCGCTCGACGACGAAACCCGGCTGCGCTGCCGGAACGAACTGATGCGCATCCATGATGACTGGCAGATCCCCGTACTCATGGTCACCCACAGCATGGACGAAGCCTGCCGCACCGCGGACCGCATCGTCCGGATCGAAAAAGGCCGCATGACCGAACTCCCGATACCTGAAGCTTCCCTTTGAAGAAGGGAGGCTTTTTTTATTGCCAGTTGCGCAGAATGGGCGGGAGGGTGCAACTTGGGGAGGCGATTTGCAATAAGGGTTCTGACTTTGCCACATAGACTTGCGACTTGCCACATGGACTCCGAAGTTGCCACATGAACTGCAAACTTGCCACATGGACTCCGAAGTTGCCACATGAACTGCAGACTTGCCACATGGACTCCGAAGTTGCCACGTGAACTGCAGACTTGTCACATGGCCCCGCGACTTGCCACAAGACCGGCCCCCCGGTTATCTTCCTGACAATTCTGCCCCGCCTGCAAAATTCCGCTTTTCACCGCTCGATAAAGGGAAATCCCGCCCTCCGATAGGTCTTTCCCTAATGGAATGGGGGCTGGCGGAGACGGATAATGAAACT
>NZ_FNAR01000041.1 GCF_900101985.1 Bhargavaea beijingensis | reverse complement strand
GCACATTGGGTTACTTACGCTTTAGGGACGGTGGCAACGTCTATTGTCGGGACAAAAGGTGCCAACGCCCTCGTCAAGACAGGTACCACTGCAGCGAAAGCAAGTGTTCCAAGAGTCGTTTCCGCTACTAATCATGCGAGTGCTTCCCTGGCCAACCTCTTGCCATATACGCCACGTCCTCAGTTGGCTATGGCAGGAGGAATCCCTTATAATGTGGTCAATGGTGTACAGTTGAAGGATCAACTGATTACAATGGTGAAAGCTGAAAGTGCAGTTAGTGGAGTAACAGAGAAAGCTGTTACAAAGGGTACGGGTAAAGGTACGGGGCTTAAATCCAGAAAATTATCTTCCAAACAAATTGAGTTAGATTGGCTAGCTGACAAGTATACCGCTGTAGAAGTAAAAGGAACAGTTAAAGTTAGTGGAAAGGAAGTAGATGTATCCAGAAGAGTTTACCAAATTGAGATTGATAAAAATTATGTACCTAATAATCCGAAGGCACTAGGAAAGTCGAATAGAGAATTAATGAAAAAGGGTAATTCTCCATATATTGTAAAGGCCGGGGTGGAAAGTAAAGTTGAATTGCACCATTTAATTCAAAAAGAACCTGGTGGGATGATTGAAATTGCGGAGTTAACTCATGATAAATACGATTCCACGCTACATGGTTTGGTTGGAAATGGAAATAGTTTTAGAAATGATCCAGAACTTGAAAAAATCTATAATAACTTTAGGGGTAACTATTGGAAAATGCGTGCTAGAGATTAATAGGAGTGAGTTAATTTATGGATGAAAGAATTATTAAGATGATCGAAAATTATGGTGAAGAAGATGATTTTTTCGGAGAAATATCAGAAGAATATATTAATAAGGCTGAAGAAAAACTTAGAGTTAAATTCCCTCTAAGTTATCGAAATTTTATAAAAAAATATGGTTCTGGAGGAATATGTGGAGTTGAGCTTGAAGGTGTTCAGGGTAATTTAGGAGCATCTGTAGTTGATGCAACAGAGAGATGGAGAAAATTAGGGTTGGGTATGAACTTAATTGTTTTAGAGGACTCGGGAGAATTTGCTAGATGTATGTATTGTGCAGATATTAATGATGACAGAATATTTAGTTTTGAAAGGGGGGGGATAGATTTACATCCAAGATATAATACATTTGATGACTATTTAATAGACATATTTCAAGAAGGAATTGATAATTGGTAATAAACAGTAAGGTTAATCCGGGGGATACTTATGAATCAATTAACGGACCAGAATAAACTCATAAGTTTAATGCAGTAGTAGTAACGCCCCCTTTAACCAGCTATAAAAATTAATGAAATAATAGGTATAGGATGTGGGCTACAGGAGATGTTGGCTCACCTTTTGTTTGTTTAGGAAACTTAGAAGAGTTTATGAAGACATACTAAATTCTGCTTTAAAAGAACCTCTTGAATTAAACAAAAAATATATTCAGAAATGAGGAAATAAAGTGATTGATATTTTTGTTAAATCAATATATGAGACTGTGATTAAATAGAACCTTCAACTATACAAAGACTACGAGAGAGGGACTTGTGACATGGCAATGACAATAAACTAAAGAGATTGTGCAAGCTCGGGATATAAACAAGGATATAATGGTTTTTAAATTGTATACAGTTAAAGATGTCCTTGAATTTGAAATAATAACTCTTGAAGACTAGATCATGAAGGAGTGTTATTTTAACAATAAAGCAATAAAGCAATAAAGCAATAAAGCAATAAAGCAATAA
>NZ_FNAR01000026.1 GCF_900101985.1 Bhargavaea beijingensis | reverse complement strand
GCCATATACGCCACGTTCTCAGTTGGCTATGGCAGGAGGAATCCCTTACAATGTGGTCAATGGTGTACAGTTGAAGGATCAACTGATTACAATGGTGAAAGCTGAAAGTGCAGTTAATGGAGTAACAGAGAAAGCTGTTACTAAGGGTACAGATAATGCTAATCATCCAATACGAACTTATAGAAATGCAGATTTAAATAAAATGGGGGAGAAATATACTGCTGACCCTAGAATTACAGTGGAAATGCCTTATGAGGGTAAGGGGAAATCGGGTACCAATGCAGAAGGTTGGTTACGCAATAAAGACTTTTATTGGAAAGAATAATGAATAAACATCCGGAAAGTTTAAGCAAAGCAAATACACAAAAAATAAAATTGGGTTTCTCCCCTATAAATGATAAAACATTTAGAGAACATTTCCCTCAATATGATATAAAGGAATTGTATAATGATACATTAATTCATCATCATGTAGGTGGGGGTGGTCAAGCAGTTGCAGTACCTTCAAAGTTGCATCCAGGAACAGGTGGTATCCATAATGCAGAAAAGACTGCTGGTGTATGGGGAAATGACAGTAAGTATGCTAAATTACTTGAAAAATTTTTAAATAAATAAAGGGTGATAACTTTGTCCACAAAAGAAGTAATGAAGAAATATTTTCTGATGAGGAATGAGGTAGCTGCCGAAGGGTTAGATTTTTTATTTAAAACACCAATTAATAATGATGATAATCTAATAATTTATGAAGGTGAAGTTGATGAGGACGAATTTATCTTTTGGAAGCCAGTAGAAATGACTGTTTCGCAAGATCTTAAATCATTAGAAGATGAATTTGGAATAAATATGCATAAATCAATAGTAGATTATTTTAACTCATACTGGTTTGCGGACTTGGATGGATTTTTCAAGGAGCACTATATTAAATTAGAACCTGTTCTGCCGAATGCTGAAGTAAGTTCCTTCAGAGAGTCTTTGAAGGGGGATAAAAAAATCATGGGGATAGATTAGAGAATATACCTATTGGAATTGAAGGAAATGGGTTGCTAGTGGTTATTGAGAATAAAAGTGGAATAGTTCAATTAGAAGACTTTGAAAGAGGTTCATTCGTGCATATTGCTAAAAATATTCAAGAATTAATTGGGAAATTAATATTAAAAAGGTAACTTTTTATTTTATTCATAGAATATTTCTATTTTTTAACTAAGTTATTCTCAATTTATTAGTTAGTTACTATATAAACGCTGAAGTCAATGTTCAGCGTTTTTGTCATTATTATTAATTGCTATTTCAAAGAGCTAACAGGACTGACACGAAAACTCATCTTAATCAAACCGTGAAACAACTAAACGTTTTTGATACTACACAAACATTGGTTTTAACAACGATTGAAAACGACCTTTTACTGTTGAGAACGTAGATCACAAGATTAATAGTCTTTAAACATTTGGGTCGAATTGGCGAATATAACATAAAAGTTAAGTTGGGAGAGTAAATAAAATGATAATGATTGATGATGAGTTGTTTGGAGAACTGGAATATAAAAAAAATTCTGGCGAGGCGAAATGGCTATTGGAATGTTTAACGTCGAGAAAAAAATACTATTGAGTGTTGATGCGCATGAAGAGGCCGATTTTTCAAACACACAAAGAGATGCATTCCACAACTTTATTCAAGATGTGAACCATATTATGAGTCATGTGGAAAATGAAGTATATGAGTACTATAAAGAGAATGTCCATGAATATAGACTAAATTGTTAAAGTATGGAGCAGGGCATTTGAGTGTTAAAAAGACAGCAGGTGCTTTTGCTTTTTTATTATAAAGTTTAACTTTGGATGACATTGATAATGCTTAATGAAAATTCGTAACTATAGTGCTTGATACTGTAACAGATAAAGTTTATATAGTTAATTTTGAGGGTGGGGATGAACTGCTTTTAAAAGGAGAGTTAAAAGAAAGTTGGTCATCGTTTTTTGATTTCTTGAAGGCATATTTTAATTGTTAATTATGGTCCAATAAAAGTGATCTAAAGAACAATTCAATATATAAAGTTGTTACTGAACGTTTTAATACCTACTCTGTTCTTAATCATCGCCTAAAATTCTATCATCTAGCCTTTCTCTGTCTTCAGCAATTTGTTCATACGAACTAATAAGATTACTAATATAATCAATCTGAACCTCTCTATCATCTTGAAACAGTTGTATCGTAGCCCCCTTACTCATTAAATCCTCCATTGTTTCCTTAAAAACTTTTAATTCATCTGTATCAAAATAATCACATTGTAGCACTACTTTATTATCTTCAATATTTGTTTTGGTATCTTGAATACTTGCCCCGTTATTCTGCCTGATAATAGATACATACTTTAATTTATTGGAATCATCATCAACTTTCAATTTCATCTTCTCCATAAAATTTCATCTCCCTAAAAATCTTTAATTGATTTTATAGGCTCACCCGGAATACTATTTCTCCAATTCCCACCATGCCCTGGTTTTATTTTATCGCTGACGACATTGAAAACAATACTAAAATTTTGTTCTTCAATATCAAAGAGAAAACAACACAACAAATTTGGTATAATGAAAATGAACAACCGATTATTTTATATCTAACTCACTTGAGTGAGAAATAATTGGTTATCAAAAAAGCATTGAATAAATAGTCTAAAAGCAGTCGCCAGATAAAATAAAGGCGGTTGCTTTTTGTGATTCCAAATGGATTAAGATCCATCGCGCAAAAGCGTATTCAGCGTAACGGCCTCTCTATTTCCATAACCCCCGGCGGAAGCCGTCGTGTGAATCTAGTACCACGAACATATTCTCCTGGCTAGATCCGGCTTCCAAACGTTCTCGAAGGGACTAAATCGAGCGGAATACAGATACCATAAGCCAACTAAGAAAAAGAGGTAGACATCCATGAAGCTAGTCGGTGTTTCCGGAACCCTTGCCGGTGAAAAAACGGCAGTAGCGGTAAGCAGCGTCTTGGCTGCCGTGCGCCATCTGGACCCGGGCATTCAGACAGAATTAATAGATCTGAGAGATTTTGAAATTGAATTTGCGGCCGGTCTTCCCTTGGCCGCTTACAATGAGGACACATGGAACGTCGTTCAAAAGATCCTGTCTGCAGATTTTCTCGTTTTTGGGACGCCCATTTATCAGGCGTCTCTTACAGGAGCGCTTAAAAACCTGTTCGACCATTTACCGGAACATGCATTCAGGAACAAGGTGACAGGCATGGTTGCAACCGGACTGACGGATAAGCATTTTCTGGTGCTGAACTATCATCTCGGGTCGATTCTTTCTTATTTTAAGGGCCTCATACCCACCAATAACGTCTTCATCCTGAACGACTCCTTTGATATTGAAACAGATGAACTGACGGATATGCAGATGAAGGAGAGAGTCGGGAAGCTGGCAAAGGAAATGATTGATTTGCAACGAGGTATCATGAAGCGGGAATAGCCCCTGTGCATTGGGCAAACTCATGAAAGAAATTGAAGGGGGAATGAAATGAAGATCGAACCGTATCTCCGGCGCATCGGTTGGAATGGACCCGTTAAAGCTAATTTGGAAAGTCTCAGACATCTGCAAGAGCAACACCTGCTTCATATCCCGTTTGAAAATCTGGATGTGATCCGAGCGGTTTGGATTCCGCTTGACGTGGAGACTTACTACAATAAAATTGTTCGGAATGACCGTGGCGGGTTTTGTTATGAGTTAAATGGATTGTTTAACTGGCTTCTGCAGAATTTGGGCTTTACCAGCAGGCTGGCATCAGCCACAGTCAGACGGCCGGATGGTGGATGGACGATGATGGGAAGCCATGCCTGCCTGATTGTTGATTTGGAGCAACCTTATTTGGTTGATGTCGGTTTCGGTGATTCAGTCAGGGTGCCACTTCCGTTATCCGGAGAAGAACGAAAAGATGTAAGCGGAGTTTACAGACTAAAAAAAGTGGGAGATAAGGACTTTGATCTCCAAAAAAGCCAAGGAAATGCCGGTTGGAAGACGCTTTACCGCCTCCATACGAGCCGAAGGACATTAAGTGATTTCAAAGAGGCCTGCCGGTTTAACCAGACTTCCTCCGAATCGCATTTTACAGCACGTCCGCTCGTCTCGCTGGCTGCGCCGGAAGGCCGGCTGACACTGTCGGGTAACAAACTAACCATTACCGGGCTCAATGAAAAGCGGAAAATAACGATTGATGATCAGAAGATGGCGGCTGTTCTCAAACAGTATTTTGGTATCCGATTGGTCCCAAGTACCAAGGTTTGTGAAGAGAAAAAGGTGAACGATGTGAATCGGGGGAAGATGAATTGAAATTAGTTACGGTCTGTCAATATGATGCATTCAGCACCCAACCCAATAAAGGCAATCCGGCAGGAGTGGTATTGGACAGTCGCGGTCTTACGGACTCGGACATGCAGGAGATTGCCGCTAAAGCAGGTTACAACGAGACAGCATTTTTACTGGATTCGGATCAAGCAGACTTGAGTATCCGTTATTTCACTCCTGGCTATGAGACGAATCTGTGTGGCCATGCGACCATGGCGATGATTTTCGCATTGGCCAGCAGGGGCGAATTGGGCGGGAAAGACCAGCTGACAATTGAGACCAAGGCAGGGATTCTGCCTCTTCAACTCAGCAGAAACCACGATGGTGAATGGGCCATTACGATGAAACAGGCAGCTCCTAAGTTCATTGAATACGGGGGCTCTAAAAAAGAACTGATGTTTTTGATGGGCATAAAGGAGTCCGATCTGCATCCGGCTTTGCCGATCGTTTATGGTAGTACAGGAAGCTGGACACTGCTCGTTCCCGTAAAGCTTCTTTCCGCGTTTCAAAGGATGAAGCCTGATAACGAGCACTTCCCTGACATTCTTCAGGAAGTGCCGCGTGCATCAGTCCATCCGTTCTGCCTGGAAACCCACGATCCGGCCGCGGACATGCATGGCAGGCATTTCAGCTCTCCTTTTTCAGGTACTGTCGAAGATGCCGTTACAGGAACAGCCTCCGCAGTCATGGGCGCTTACTATGCCAAGTTCATTCATCCGGGATTCACCGATCAGCTCGATCTTGTTGTGGAGCAGGGGCAGGAAATCGGAAAAGATGGTCGTGTTGGAGTACATGTCTCGAAAAATCCAGAAACCTTAGATGTTCGAATTACAGGGAGAGCGGTGTTTGTGAAAGAACTTCAGATTTCGTTGCCTTAATGTGGGTCACTTCAGCTGGGGATTGGAAGGGGACTCCATCCAGACAAGACCGGTCGGTGCCGAATGGATGGTTTCCTCAACTTGAGTGAGATCGGTCACATCCGCAAACGCAACGTCAAAGTTGGTTCCGATATCCGTGTCTGCAGGAAGGGAACGGATTCCATGATACATATCATCAGGCATCACGATGCGTCAGGGTTTTTCGGCTGGAAGCGATTCGATCAGAAAAGAAATCGCCGCCATTCCGGAAGCGAATGTGACCGTATCAAGTCTGTTTTCGAGCGATGTGAGGCACTCTTCCAGAGCCCTGCGATTCGGGTGATCAATCGGGGATCTGGCGAGAAAAAATCAACGGATTTTTGAGAAAGTGGTCAAATCCGATAAGCCTATCATGAGGGTGAAAGGGATCAAACTCAATGCAAAATGGCTTAGGGAGACTTTGAACTACAATGTTGTGGAATACCTGGAACAGGCTGATTGCCCGGTTCTTGCGGAAACCGCCGAAAAAGATCTCCAAGTGCCGCCGGAACATGCGCGGGTAATCACAGAAAGCGTGCCGGGAGAATCCGAATGGCCTATCATCCCGGACATGAATCATTTTCTGAAAGAGTATGGAGGCGAGCACCCCATGCTCGGACTTATGAAAGAGTGCAAATCCATTGCAGACAAACCGATCCTCCCCAAATTTGACGGTGATCATCGCGGAATGGCTGGCAAGGCAAAAATCAGTTTCAATAAGATAAATTGGCGATCCGGGACCATTCCGGGCCGCCGTTTTTTTATGTAAGTGATAAAATGGGAACAACAATCGGAAGGGAGTGAGAAATGATCACATCCATTATTGAATTTCAGAATGTGTCAAAACAATACGGGGATGGTTTTAAAGCTGTTGATTCCCTTGACTTGGAGATTAAACGCGGAGAATTCATCGCCCTGATCGGGCCAAGCGGATGTGGAAAAACAACTACCCTCAAAATGGTCAATCGGCTGATCGAACCAACAACCGGAACAATCCTCATTAACGGGAAAAATGCCGAAAGCTATGAAATCAGCAGGCTGCGCTGGAATATAGGGTATGTGCTTCAGCAAATTGCTCTTTTTCCGCACATGAGCGTGGAGGAAAATATCGAAGTGGTTCCCGAAATGAAACGAATGGAAAAACGGAAGGTAAAACAGCGCACCCATGAACTGATGGAGCAGGTTGGCCTTGATCCGGCCGTTTTCGCGAAGCGCAAACCATCCGAACTTTCCGGTGGCCAGCAACAGCGTGTCGGCGTGGTCCGGGCATTGGCAGCCGATCCGGAGATCCTCCTGATGGACGAACCGTTTAGCGCACTTGATCCGTTAGCGAGGGAAAAACTTCAGGATGACCTTCTGCGGCTGAAAGGGACGTTCGGAAAGACCACGATGTTTGTCACCCACGATATGAATGAAGCGCTCAAGCTGGCAGATCGGATCTGTCTGATGCGGGAGGGGAAGGTGGTTCAAACCGGCACGCCTGATGAACTGAGACGGAATCCTGCCGGGGCATTTGTCCGGGAATTCATCGGCAGGGAGCAGGGCAGCATGCACGCTCTCCTGGACTTGAGGCAATGGGTGTCTGCCGCTCCGGCCGCAGTTCCTCAAACACAAGCCGTTGTTCCTGCAGAGGTTCAGGCAGACCGTCTCGTCAGTGCGATGGCCGATCATGAATGGGTGGCTGTGGAAGACGGTGGAACGCTGATCGGCCTCATTGACCGTGCCACAGCTTTTAGGCTGCTTGCGGCAAACGGGAGGGGGATCGGTCACCATGAATGAGTTTCTTTCGGTTTTTAACCAACGGAAAAGCGATTTATGGACTGCGCTTTTGGAGCATATCGGGATTTCATTTATCGCTCTGCTGATTGCAGTTCTGATTGCAGTGCCGGCGGGTATTTTCCTGACCAGGCGGCGGAAGCTGGCTGATGGAATCATCGGAATAGCCTCCGTTATCCAGACCATCCCGTCGCTTGCCTTGCTGGGTCTGTTGATTCCGCTTGTGGGCATCGGCCGGATCCCGGCCATCATCGCACTGACCGCCTATGCGCTTCTTCCCATCCTGCGCAATACATATACCGGTATCCGGGAAATTGACCCGTCACTTACCGAAGCGGCCAAGGCGCTGGGCATGAATACACGCCGGCGGCTATTGAAAGTGGAGCTGCCGCTCGCCATGCCGGTCATCATGGCGGGCATCCGTACCTCCACTGTCCTCATCATCGGAACGGCCACGCTTGCGGCACTGATTGGCGCAGGAGGGCTTGGCGATTTGATCCTCCTCGGAATCGATCGGAACAATCCTTCCCTGATCGTGCTGGGTGCCATTCCCGCGGCCATGCTTGCCATCATCTTTGATTTGATCCTGAAGAAATTTGAGAAATTGCCTTTCCGGACAAGCCTGGTCGCGATTGCAGGGATTTCTGTAATTGCCCTCATGATTTTGCTGGCCCCCCTATTTTCGGAGGATGAAAGCAAGCTGGTCATCGCCGGCAAGCTCGGTGCTGAACCGGAAATTCTGATCAATATGTACAAACTACTCATCGAGGAAGAGACCGACCTGAAGGTCGAACTGAAGCCCGGGCTCGGCAAGACGAGTTTCGTGTTTAACGCCCTTCGTTCGGGGGAAGTCGATATCTACCCGGAATTCACCGGGACGGCGATTTCCGAATTCCTGAAGGAAACGGCTGACAGCACGGACAGCCGGGAAGTCTACGAACAGGCAAGAGACGGCCTGGCGGAACAATACGGAATGACCTTGCTGGACCCGATGCAATACAACAACACCTATGCGCTTGCCGTGCCGGCAGCATTTGCAGAAAAGCACGGTTTGACGACCATCTCAGATTTAAAACAAATTGAGAATCAGGTCCGGGCGGGATTCACGCTGGAATTCTCGGACCGTGAAGACGGTTACTTGGGCATCCAATCCTTATACGGCATTGAGTTTCATGAAATCGTCACAATGGAGCCGAAACTGAGGTACACGGCGGTTGAATCAGGCGACATCAATCTGGTTGATGCTTATTCGACGGACAGTGAAATTGAACGCTACGATTTGAACGTGCTGGCGGATGACAGAAAACTGTTCCCGCCATATCAGGGAGCGCCGCTTATGTTGGAGGAAACTGCAGAAGGCTACCCGGAAGTTGTGCGGGCGCTGAATGTGCTGTCCGGCAAAATCACGGATGAAGAAATGCGTGAAATGAATTATCGGGTCAATGTTGACGGAGTGGATGCGGAAGAAGTTGCAAGAGGGTATCTAGAGTCGGAAAATCTGATCAAACAGTGAGACTTGGCCCTGTGCGCGTATCGATGCACAGGGCCTGGTTTGCATGTTGCCGATCCTTCTGATTTCATATAATCCCGGCAAGACAATAAGGGACCGGAGCAACTGTCGGGCGGTTGCTTCTTTTATTCGCTCGGTCATGCCGTTGCAAGAATAGGGTAAAAGAAAAGTGAACTGTTTGCACATTAGTGAACAGACTGACATAATGTGTATATGAGCATATAATCATATAATAGTTCAGGAGGAGACATTATGGGCCATCATCACGGTCATTCTCACAGTCACAGTCACACATCTTCCAATAAAAAAGCATTATTCTGGGCGTTTATCTTAATCACGGCTTTCATGGCTGTGGAATTTATCGGCGGCTTCCTGACCAACAGCCTTGCGCTCTTGTCGGATGCAGGCCATATGCTGAGCGATTCGGCAGCACTCGGCCTCAGCTTTGCCGCCATCCTTCTGGGCACCAGAAAGGCGACAGGGGAGAAGTCGTTTGGCTACCGCCGATTTGAAATCCTGGCCGCGGCGGTCAATGGGATCACGCTTATCGTCATTTCAGCGGTAATTATGTTTGAAGCGGTCCGACGTTTCATGGCCCCGCCGGAAGTACAAAGCACCGGTATGCTTGTTATTGCAGTGATCGGGCTGATCGTCAACATTGCGGCAGCTTTTATCCTCATGCGGGGAGAGAAGGATGACAATCTGAATGTGCGGAGCGCGTTCCTGCATGTGATCGGTGATATGCTCGGATCCGTCGGGGCGATTACCGCCGCGTTACTGATGATGCTGTTCGGCTGGTGGATCGCTGACCCGATTGCCAGTATCATCGTCTCGATACTTGTTCTTGTGAGTGGATGGCGGGTGACGAAGGATGCCGCCAACGTCCTGATGGAATCGTCCCCCGATGGGATCGATCCGGAAGAAGTCCGGATGTCACTTGAACAGCTGGATGAAGTGACCGATGTCCATGACCTTCACATCTGGTCAATCACACCGGATGAGCCGCTCCTCAGCTGCCATATGACCATACAGGAGCAGGGCAATCCGGATCGGGTGCTCCATCGTGCACATCAGATACTCCATGACAAATTTTCCATCGAACACAGCACCATCCAGCTGGAAACAGACGGGGGTGGCTGCCCAAGCCCGCATGGCACATGCAATTGACAAAAACTTGCTCGATCATCGGAATATGGCGACGCAGGCAGAATTGCAGAGCGCGGTTTCGTCATTCACGCGCCCGGTTTCAGCATTTGCTGACGGAACCGGTCAGTCGACACACCCATCCGGCAAGCGCCGAAGAGAGATGCTGATTTTCCGTGACGCCAACAAAACCCGTTCCGCAAATGGAACGGGCTTTGAAGCGATTGATTTCAATATCTTGCCCAATACCGGTTGGTACGTATGAGACGTAGAACACTCAGATCCGAAAACGCTTTTTTAATGATGCCGGGCATGGCCGATTGCCTGCCGGAGCAGGTCGACCACATGCTCATCATCAATGGAATAAAAAAGCGAAGTTCCTTCCCTGCGATACTTGACGAGACGGAGATTTTTCAGAAACCGCAGCTGATGGGAAACCGTACTCTGTAGCAGGGAAAGCCGGGCAGCGATTTCATTGACCGGATACTCGTGCTCAGAAAGAAGATTCAGGATCCGCAACCTTGTCGGGTCCGACAGTGCTTTGAACGTCTGGGAGACGATAAATAAGGTCTCCTCATCAAGCTCATCTTCCCGATAGGGCATGGAATTCGTCTCATCCTGCATGTCGCCGCGCCTCCTTGTAGTCCATTGTTCTATTATACCAAAACCCAAAAGGCGGCCCTGAATGACAGGGCCGCCTTCGTCTATCAATATTCAACCTGATCCTCGATTTTCCCGTCATCATCATGGAGGATGGCCATGCTGCCGTATTCCTCCGCCAATTCTTTGGCTTGGGCCACGGCCCGGGTTTTGTCATCTGCCTGCATGATGTGCTCGTCTTCGCCTTCTTTTTTCAATGTCCACTTGCCGTCATCCGGCACGACATGAAAGTTGGCTTTGTCGGTCCCGGCGCGATCTCCAAAATACTTTTCCGGCCCATTGTCATTTCTTCCTGGCATTTAGACCCCTCCCAATCCGTGATAGTTTCTGTTTTCCCTGTTTGCCTGCGGTGAAACGGCTGTCGAAATTGGTGGGAACGCAACTTGTTTTGACTTTCTTTCTGAACGGGAAGGAATCGGGATCGGCGGCGTAGAAAAGCCGGCATAGTCAATCGTTACAACGGGTCCATGAAAGAGAAGATACGGGGGAGGTATACAGGAATTGGTGAAGCGCATTTATTTTTTCACGGGATTTCCGGGATTCCTCGCGACACGGCTGATCAGCAGGCTGGCCGAGGAAGAGCCGGAATCCGAATTTGAGCTGCTTGTCCAGGAATCTGCCATTCCGGAGGCGGAGCGCATTGTCCAGAGGCTCAGGGGGAACAAACGAACCAAGCGATTCAGGATCCATGCCGGCGATATTACGAAAACCAGCCTAAAAATGGAGAAGGCCGTGTCCGAGCGTCTGCAAGAAACCGTAACCCATGTTTTCCACCTGGCGGCCATCTATGATCTTGCCGTCCATGATCGCATCGCCCAGTCCGTGAATGTCACGGGGACGAGAAATGTGAACCTCTGGGTTCTGGAATGCAAGTCGATCGAACGCTATGTTTATTTCAGCACCGCCTATGTATCCGGCGACCGGAAAGGCACCATTTATGAAAACGAGCTGGCACTTGGACAAGAATTCAAGAATCACTATGAAAAAACAAAGCATGATGCGGAAGTGCTTGTCCAGTATTTGAGAGACCGCATCCCGACCACCATCATCCGGCCGGGAATCGTGCTTGGAGACTCCAAAACCGGAGAAACCGCCAAGTTTGACGGACCGTATTTCATGATGCGCTACCTGGATAAGTTCTCACGGATGCCGATACCGTACGTGGGCAAAGGGCAAGCGCTGATCAACCTGGTACCGGTCGATTATATCGTCGAGGCCTCCGTTTTTCTGTCCCGAAACCCCGTCGGAGCGGACAAAGTGTATCATCTGACAGACCCGAACCCTTACCAGGCAAGAGAAGCGTTCAAGCTGATTGCCGAAGCGCTGACCGGGAAAGCGCCTTCATTCACGATGCCCCATTCGACGGTCAGGATCATGCTGTCATTTCCTCCGTTGCGGCGATGGGTCAAAGTGGAGAAGGAGACGCTGGATTATTTCAGGCTCGAGGCGGTGTATGATTGCTCGGAGGCGCAGCGGGATCTGGAACCTGCAGGCATCAAGTGCCCGGACTTTGCCGACTATATACCGGCAGCGGTGGAGTACTACCGTCTGCACCGGAATGATCCTGCCAAACTAATCGAAGTCGTCTGAAGTTCCGGAACTTTCTCCTACCATTCGCGGACGGAATCGTCTATCATTTGGGTATTGCGGTTTATCCATATGCCTTCATATAGACAACCTGCGAAGAAGGGGGAAATCGGACATGCCGATCAACATACCGAAAAGCCTTCCTGCCGCAAAAACGCTGAAGGAAGAGAAAATCTTTGTAATGGACTCAGAGCGGGCAGTTTCCCAGGACATCCGTCCTCTGAACATCCTGATCCTGAATCTCATGCCGGAAAAGGAGCGGACGGAGCTCCAGCTGCTCAGGCTGCTCGGCAATACGCCTCTTCAGGTGAATGTCACCTTCATGGCAATGGCAAGCCATGAGTCGAAAAACACAAGCAAATCGCACCTGGATGCGTTCTATGTGACATTCGAAGAAATCAGGCATCGCAAGTTCGATGGGATGATCATCACCGGAGCGCCGATTGAGCATCTTGACTTTGAGAAAGTGAATTACTGGGACGAGCTAAAAGAAATCTTTGACTGGTCGGACCAAAACGTGACATCCCTTCTGAATATCTGTTGGGGGGCGCAGGCGGCGCTTTATTACTTCTATGGCATTGGGAAGCGGCCGCTCCCGGAGAAGTGCTTTGGCGTATACCGGCATACAATTTCCGATCCGACTGTCCGGCTGGCGAGGGGATTCAATGACCTGTACGTCGCACCCCATTCACGCTACACCGAAGTGGATTCGGAAGAGGTCCGGAACCATCCGGAACTTTTGCTTTTGTCGGAATCGGACGAGGCAGGCGCTTTCATCATCCTATCGAAGGATGAAAGGCGAATCATGATTACCGGCCATCTCGAGTACGATGCGGACACGCTGGCGATCGAGTACCGGCGGGACCGGGACAAAGGCCTCGGCACGGCCATCCCCGAGCATTACTTCCCGGGCGACGATCCGGAGAATATCCCGCTCAACACATGGCGCTCCCATACGTTCCTGCTGTTCTCTAACTGGCTGAATTATTATGTGTACCAGGAAACGCCGTACGACTGGGAATAACCGGGAGGGATCCGTTTGTACGAGCAGAAAACAAAACCGACCGACAGCAGTGTCATCGAATTCATCGAGCAGATCGATCATCCGCGCAAGAAGGAGGATGCCTATCGGCTGCTGGACCTGTTCACGGAAACGACCGGCAGGGAAGCGGTGATGTGGGGACCTGCCATCATCGGTTTCGGCAAATATCACTACAAATATGCCACAGGCCACGGGGGTGATGCGCCGCTTGTCGGGTTCTCGCCGAGAAAAGCAAAAATCAGCCTTTATGTGACTGTCGGCAATGCGGAGCGGGAACCACTGCTTTGCCGGCTGGGGAAGCATACTTCCGGCAAGTCATGTGTGTATGTCAATAAACTAGAAGATATTGATCAGGACGTCCTGAAAGAAATCATCCTGAGTTCCATCGCAACCCTTGAAAAGGCTTATCCAGATGGAATTGAATGAGGAGGAAGGAACCTGCGCGGGTGGGCAGGTTCTTTTTTTGTGCCGCGGGTAAAGTAGGAGTGACAGCCGGGGAGGGAAGCAGATGTATAAACCATGGTGGCTGCTTGTGTTGATCCTTTTCCTGTCCGGGTGCGGCGGGGAAGCCGAAAAAACCAGTGACGGCGATCAGTCCGGTAAGCGGCTGTTGAGTGAACTGCTCGGCACCATCTCCGAAGTGGACTCCTATGAACTCGACGTGGAAATCAAGGTAGAAACCGCGGATGGCGAGCAGGAGGCGACGACGGGGAAAATCAAAGTCGCCGACTTCGATATGCCGGAAATGCATGCTGTTTATGAAGAGATGCCTGAAGTCGTATCCCTGGAAAACGCATCCAAACTGGAATACTACCAGGCAGGGGAACGCCTGGTGATCAATTTGGGAGACGGATGGACAAACGCAAGCACAGAAAATCTCTCAGCGGATGATCTGCCTTCGGTACGCTATGCGGACATCATCCAGCTGTTGCGCGAAGTTGAAGGTGAACTGGAGTCCATCGACGGAAATCGCGTGGTCTATAAAGGAGAAAGTCAAAGCGTTTTTGACTCATTCAAGAAAACTTTGTCCATCTCTTTCAGGTCCATTCAACCGGAAACAGCGAGCAGTCAGCTTGAAGTCTGTCTGGATGACAAATCGTCAATGATGAAAAGGTTCCACTATACCGTTACCGGAACAGAAAAAGATCAAACAGAAACCGTCACTTACCAGCTCAGGTACTACCGGTTCAACGAGGTGGAAGGAATCCGTATTCCTGAGGAAGTCCTTGATGAAATGAGCGGTACGACCACTCATTGAGGCGACGTAGCCCCTATTGGAGTTGGGGTCGTAAAGAAGGCCGAGGCACCACTTCGGTGTATCCAGAAATAGGCCGTGCCCACACTATGCAAACAAGCCTGTCCGAATAAGTCCGGACAGGCTTGTTTGCACTTATACCTCCTCAGCAATCTGCCGTTCAGAGGGGTTTACATACAGTGAACTTCCGCTAAAGTAGCCTGATATGATTTTCAGGAAGATCCGCGCCGAATCTACTAATGGGCGATAATGAGAACTGGCGTTGCGGTCAAGGTAGATGGTCCGGATCCCGACTTCCCGGATATCCACGTTTTCCCGCACCGCGTGGATCAGCGTATTCATCTCATAATCATATCGGTCACCCCTGATTGTCATGAGCCATTTCAGTTCCTTGCGCGGAATGCCGCGAAGCCCCGTCTGGGTGTCATGAAGCCGTCTGCCAAACAGGATCCGGAACAAATGTGATGTCAATCGGTTGCCGAACAGGCTCCTGGCCGGGATTTCAGGGTGGATAAAATCTCTCACTCCAAATACAAGACCACAGGCTGATTTTCCCGTTTCCTTCACAACGCTGACGACGTCCTCGACTGCGTGCTGCCCGTCGGCATCTGCAGTCACGATATGGCTGACTTCTCTGCAGTTCCCGAGCACATGCCGGAATGCCGTTTTAAGTGCGGCACCCTTGCCCATGTTCCGCTTGTGAACAAGTACGATACATCCATCGATATCCCGGATCGACTCAAAGATCGGTTTCGACCTGAGGACACTCCCGTCATCGACCACTATGATCCGGTAATCTCCCTGATGCCTGAGTTGGCGGATATATCCGGGCAGGCGGTGATCAGGATTAAAGGCAGGAATGATGATTGCAGGAATCATGATGGCGCCTCCTTTCGGTACCTTGTTACTGTCCTATACCCGTTTCAACAGTTGTATACATTAGAAAGGCGGAACTTCAGGCAGACTGTTGCAGAAAAAAGGAAACCGGGAGAAAGGTTGACCCGTATGTAATAGCAGGAGGAATCAGCATGAAGACATATGACCGTCCGAAACTGGACATTCCGAAGACCATGTTCGAACGTATAATGGACGGAGCTGCGATAGGGGCATTTTTTGGGATAGTCGTTTATCTGGTGTCTGCCTGGGGAGTTTTGCCAGAACAAGTTCCGGCCCATTACAACGCCGCGGGAGAAGTGGACCGCTGGGGATCGAAATGGGAGCTCGTGATGCTGCCCGTTATTGCCGCTCTGCTTTGGGTGGGAATGACCTTTCTTGAAAAGCATCCCGAATGGCATAATTACATGGCACTTAATGAGCGGAACATTGAGTTCCAGTATCGGAATTCCAGGTTGATGCTGAATGTACTCAAGAACCTGATTGTCCCTATGTTCGCTTATTTGAGTTACCGGTCGACAAAGGTGGCACTCGGTGAAGCCGACTCTCTTGGTGTAATGTTCCTGCCTATTTTTCTTGTCCTGATGATTGCTCCGCTGATTATTTTCATAACCAGGTCGCTGCGGAACCGGTGACGGAAGAATGGGCCGGCATGACCCGAACTGTTTTCCGGAATGAAATGGATGTCTGCTGATTCGCAATGATTTCAATTAATATACGCGGCTTATCAACTTGCGGAAGGGGAGGAACATTTATGGTGACCGAAACCCGGCGTGACGGGAAGGGGCAGAAAAAGAAAAACTTCGGGCACACATTGGCGGGTCTGGCTATTGGGGTTGTTTTGTGGCCTGTATTTCTTCCTTATCTCTTTATCCATGAACCGGTGATCGACTTTGCAAATATCTTGAAGATCATCGTTGCCACCGTCGTCAGTGGGGGACTCGCCCTGATCATCCATGAGATCGGGCATGCCATAGCAGGGATTTTATCAGGAATGACGTTCATGAATATGAGCATCGGCCCGATTGTCGTAGTCCGATCAGACGGAAAAAGCCGGGTTATCGTCCAGAAACCTGCACTCGGTTATCTGGGGCGCGCCATGCTGCGCTTTCCTGGCGCACTGACGGCAGAACAGATGGAAGCCCGGCTCAAGCGCTATGTGGCCGGCGGTCCTGTGGCCAACCTGATTGTGGCGGTGATCGCTATTGCGCTCGTTTACACAATTTTTCCTTCCGGCATTCTGCTGACGTTTGCCGTCGTCAATCTCCTTCTGGGGGCGGCAAATCTGATCCCGACCGACAGTAAAGGGATGATGACGGACGGAAAGCACCTGTCCATGCTATCGGGCAGAACGCCGGGCAAGGAACTAGTGCTGATCGGCTATCGGCTGATGCAGGAGGACGCGGAAGGGACAGATTGGCGCCAGGAAACGGTTGCTCAAGCCGAGGAACTGATCCGTTTGCATCCTGACCACCCGCTTACACCCGCCCTGTATGCTTCGCTGTCTCCTTATTACATAGCAGAAAACCCTTCAGCATCCGAAGCGCTGGGGCGCGGGATTGCATTCCGCGAGCGCCAGCAAACCACGGATCCCCTGCAGGATCTGGCAGACATCGCCATGGTCCATGCGCTTTACGCTGCAGGTAAGCTCGGCGAAGAGCCCGAAATCCTCCTGAAACTCGGGCGGATTGGCGATGCCGAGAAGGTCGCAGGGCTGTTCCGCGATGCCTATACGGCCGTACTGGACGGTCGGCCGGAGAAGTTGGGAGATTGCCTGGATCAGTTGGAACGTGTACTGGGCAGATGGCATTCGCTGTATCTGGAAGGAAGATTTGAAAAAAGTCGGATTCTCGAATTAAGGCAGACATTTTCCGATCACCCGCTTGCAGGATGAACAGTTCAGGCCGGATGGGTCCTCTAGCAGTTTCTGCTCGCTGACCTGATCCGGCCTTTTGCTGTGTACGGAAAGAGCCGGAGATATTATACTGATGGGGATACGGAATAATCGCAAATGGAGACAGATCATGATACTGGTAATTGATAACTTTGATTCTTTCACTTTTAACCTTGTCCAATACTTGCGCCAAATCGGTCAGGAAGTTCTGGTCCGGCGGAACGACAAGGTGACCGAAGAGGAAGTCGGGAAGATGCGGCCCGAGGCAATCCTGATTTCTCCGGGACCGGGCAATCCGGATACGGCCGGTATTTGCCTGGATATTGTTCGCCGGTTCCACATGGAAATTCCCATTCTCGGAGTCTGCCTCGGCCAGCAGGTGATTGCTCAAGCATTCGGGGGGCATGTCGGAAAAGGCAGCAGTCCGGTCCATGGGAAAACTTCCCTGATCACACATGATGGGCGCGGTATTTTCTCAGGCATCCCTTCTCCGCTGAGCGTGGCCAGGTACCACTCCTTGGTCGTGGATGAAAATAGGCTTCCTGACTGCCTTGAAGTGTCTGCCAGAACGGCGGACGGCGAAATTATGGCGATCCGCCACACTGAGTATCGGGTGGAGGGCGTCCAATTCCACCCGGAAGCCATCCTGACGGAAAATGGGCTTGAGATGCTGGGCAACTTCTTTTTACATAATCACAGCAGGCAGGTGATCCGTGATGCAAACTAAAGGACGGCAGCCGGTGCTTTCATTTGAGTTCGCCTCATCCGACGGGCAGATCACCCCGAGAACTTTCCGCAATCCCGTCGAGATTATCCGTGCAGAACACCTTGACGATGTGATTCCGGCGTTACGGAGCGTTCAGAAAGCGGTGGACAGTGGCTGGCATGCGGCAGGATTTCTTTCATACGAAGCAGCTCCGGCTTTTGATCCGGCCTTTCCGGTAAAAAATGGTCATAAAATGCCGCTCCTATGGTTCGGGATATTCGGGGAGCCGGAATACAGCCCGCTTCGCCCGCCCGGCCCGTTCAACGTTTCCGGTTGGGAGCCGGATACCGGCGAGCAGGCGTACAAGGAAGCGATCCGGACCATCAAGAAGGCGATCGGGCACGGAGACACTTATCAGACGAATTATACAATCCGGCTCCGGAGCCGGTTTCAGGGAGATGATGTCGGACTGTTCGAACGGATGAAACGGGCCCAGTCCTGTAATTACAGTGCGTACATCAATACCGGCGAGCATTCTGTGCTGTCCGCTTCTCCGGAGCTTTTCTTCAGGCTGGAAAACAACCGCATTACGACCAGGCCGATGAAGGGGACCGTGAAGCGGGGGCTGTCAGTTGAAGAAGACCAGGCCCACGCAGATTGGCTGGCCGGTTCCGAGAAAAACCGGGCGGAAAATGTAATGATTGTCGATCTGCTCAGGAATGATCTTGGAAGGATAGCCAGGACGGGAAGTGTTCACGTGCCGAAACTGTTTGAAATTGAGCGCTATCCGACGGTCTATCAGATGACCTCCACCGTGGAAGCGGAACTGGATGATGGGACAGACCTGATTGATATTTTCGGTGCACTCTTCCCATGCGGTTCCATCACCGGTGCACCTAAGGTCAGTACGATGGATCTGATCTCCCGGCTGGAGCACTCTCCCCGTGAAGTGTATTGCGGTGCGATCGGATTTGTCTCACCGGATCGGGAAGCGGTGTTCAATGTCCCGATCCGTACGGTCCTCATCGAACAGGAAAGCGGGAACGCCACATACGGAGTGGGTGGCGGCATCACATGGGACTCGACAAGCGAAGAGGAATACGCCGAAGTGATGGCCAAGTCGAGCTTTCTCGAATTGGAACGGCCGGAGTTCAGTTTGTTGGAAAGTCTTCTGCTTGAAGACGGCCGGTATTTCCTGGAAGAGGCTCATCTCCACCGCATGTCCCGTTCCGCACGGTATTTCGGTTTTCCGTTTGATCTTGAAGCGATTTCGGAAGAATTGGCGAAGGTGGCGGAAAAGCAACCGGAAGGCACCTACAAGGTGCGCTGCCTGCTCGGTCAGGACACCGGGATATCTATCGAAACTCAGAAAACAGTTTCCACACCCCGGTTGCCTGAGGTCGTTCTAGCCGATTATCCGGTCGACCGGGAAAATCCGTTTCTTTATCATAAGACGACCCACCGGACGATTTATGACGAGCATACCGAGCCAGGCTTCTACGATGTGCTATTGTGGAACAGGGAAGGGCAACTCACGGAGTTCACCTATGGAAACCTGGTTCTGGAAATCGGCGGAAAGCGCTGGACCCCTCCGGTTTCCAGCGGACTGCTTGCAGGCACATTTCGTAATGCCTTGCTTGATGAAGGCGTCATCATGGAAAAGGAGTTATTTGTATCCGATTTGGAATCCTCTTCTAAAATCTGGATGATCAACAGCGTGAGGAAATGGGTGGAAGTCCGCCTTACATTAAATCGCAGCAAATTGTCTTAGTTAAATAAGATTATAGAAGTGTCCTTGCGATCCGGGCATCGGGTACGCTTAAATCAGGTGGAAGAGCCGGGCATGGGAGTGTCATGCAGTTGTGGATGGAGATGTTCCTGCAGATACCCCTGCAGCTCAGATAGGATATAAGAAAAAGACAACGGCGTTTTGCCATTGTCTTTTTCGCATGGTTAGGCGATGGAATCAGTCGCAGGGCGTCTGCCCGGTGAAGTTGTGCGGTACCAGCTATGGAATAGCAGGATGATGATAATGAGATCCACCAAGTCACCGCCGTAATACATGATCATGGCCCCCTCACGGACTTCATCCGCCGAAAACCCGGGGAACGGTTTGGCGTATATATATTTGCTCAATATGCCATGGGCGGCAAGGGCAATGATAAAGACGATTGTCCTGAACAGGTGACTGTAGGGATGCGGGGCAGGGTCGATGTAGATCATCGAGATGGTGAACAGGTAGCCTGCAGCGAAAACATGGATGTGAATGAGCAAGTACAGCCATAGATGCTCATGCATCAGCTGGAACAGAGGGGTGGCGTAAAGCAGCCAGAGTCCTCCGATGTTCAGAACGGATGCCGTGACGGGATTCCGATAGAAGCCTGCAACCGGATGTCGGAGTACCCTCGTCACACGCTTTGCCGCACGCACCGGGAGGGCCCGGAGAACTAGAGTGACAGGGGCAGAGAGAGCAATCAGGAGCGGAGCCAGCATCCCGAGAAGAAGGTGTCCTGCCATATGGAGACGGAAATCATGGTGGGCAGCTTCTGCAAGCGGTCCGGCAAATACGAGCATTGCGGACACGATCCCGGACAAACAGAAGAAGAGCCGCCAAGCGGGCCAGTGCTTCAGCCGCTTGACCCTGTTTGTCCGGATCATCAGAACCAAGTAGCCCGCCGCTCCCGCAAGTGCTGACATAACAACGATCAGTTGCAGTAAAGGGGGGAGGTACGGTTGGTCATGAGACAAGGGGAGCGCCTCCATTCAACCGCATACTTTCTTTTCGCGCACTCCTGACCAATAGCAGGCCTGCTATTATCATGATAATGGCTGTGCCGTTCCAAATGAGGTCGTATGGCAGAATGTTCACGTCATAACGGATCTGATGGATTCTCATCAGCTTATGCTGGATGGTTCCATCATAAAGCTGGAAACCTCCACCCCCCAGCAGTTTGCCGCCCCAGAACATTTTGTGCCAAAAAGCACCGCGGCGCATCAGGTCTGCTACCAGATAAAGGCCGCCCACTGTGGCAAACCAGCTGAATGCGTGGAAAAGCCCATCTGAAATCAGGCCGATGGACGTCGTCGATTTGTCGTAGAACTTGTGCCAGTGAAGCAACTGGTGGAAGATGGTTTCATCGATGAATGCAACAAATCCGAGGCCGAACAAAATTCCTGCCCACAAATTCTTTTTCCGGTGGCTGTATCTTTGATCAGTTGACACGGATGCTTCCTCCTCTCTTGGGTGATAGGGAAGTATAAGACAAGTATTACCTTGCATGGAAGACGGTAAACCGGCGGCAAGCTTGACAGACAGAAAGACGCGAGGTAAAATGAATGATATTCAGTCATGACGATCGGGAGTGATTGTCATTTGGGGGTGGGTTGGTGGATAAGCGTGAACGAATCATACTTGCGGCTGTTGAAGTATTCCGTGAAAACGGCATCGAGAAAACCAAAATATCCGACATCGTAAAAAAAGCTCAAATTGCGCAGGGGACATTTTATCTGTACTTTCCGTCCAAGCTTTCCGTTATGCCGGCCATCGCTGAAAAGATGGCCGCGAGGATGGAGGAGGCAATACGGCAAAGTATAAAGGCAGAACAGCAATGGACCATACAGTTGCAGCAAATGATTAATGCCGTCTTTACCGTTACAGCTGAGTACCGGGATGTTTCCACACTCGTCTATTCCGGACTTTCTGCAACAGAGCACGTCCGGGAGTGGGAAGAGATCTACAAGCCGCTTTACAAAACGGTTGCTTCATTTATTGAAGAATGGGAACGAGCAGGGAAAACGAGAAAAACTGATCCAAACAGGACGGCAAAGCTGGTGATTGGTCTGGCGGAGTCGGCAGCAGAGCAAGTTTACCTGTTTAATTCGTTTGACGCAGAAGAAGAAAACAGACAAAAAGAGGCTGCACTTGAATTCATCATTCACGCTTTACAACCGTAAGGCGTCAATTTTTCAGATCACAATGAATGATAGTCATTCATTAGGATGGAGGCTTTAGCAGAATGAATAAATCATGGTTTTATGTATTTCTCACTTCTACTTTTGAACTTTTGTGGGTGTACGGTTTCAGCACTGCGGACAAATGGTGGCATTGGGCGATCATCGTCGGAATTATTGTCGTTGACTTTCATTTTCTCGCAAAAGCGTGTGAGCAGTTGCCGACCGGTACGGTCTATGCAGTTTTCGCAGCTGCAGGGGCTGTGGGCACCGTGTTGATGGATGTGTATTTGTTCGGAGGAACGATGAACGGAGCCAAGTTGTTCTTTATCCTGTTGCTTGTGGTAGGCGTGATTTTTCTTAAGATGGCTGATGGAAAAGAAGAAAAGGAAGTGAGTGCATAATGGGCTGGATGTTCGTGGCGGTTGCCGCTTTTTTTGAAGTGGTCGGGGCAGTCGGTTTGAATTTGTACAGCAAAAAGAAAAGTTGGATGAATCTGCTGATGTATGGCGGGGGATTCGGATTATCGTTCGCTCTCCTGTATCAATCATTTGCTTATCTCCAGTTAAGTGTAGCCTACGCGGTCTGGGTTGGCCTTGGTACGGCCGGAGCCGTACTGCTGAATATGCTTCTGTTTGGCGAATCCCGGAATTTGCAGAGGATTCTAAGCTTGCTTGTCATCGTGGCAGGCGTCGTTGGATTGAAAATGGTGTCATGAAAAAGCCTGCTCCTTATTATGGGAGCAGGCTTTATTCGTTCTTCCAAGAGCAATTTCACATCAGGTGGCAAAAGGTTATTTGCATTGTCCAGTGCCTGAAATCAAAGTTTTTACAGAAGTCAGAGCCGGGAGGCCCATGGGGCCGCGTGCATGGAGCTTTTGGGTGCTGATTCCGAGTTCGGCACCGAAGCCGAACTCAAAACCGTCAGTGAAGCGCGTGGAGGCATTGTGATAGACGGCAGCGGCGTCCACGCCGAGCTGGAACTTGCTTGCTTCAGGTATACTTGCCGTCACAATGGCTTCGGAGTGCCGTGTGCCATACGCATTGATATGGGAAATGGCTTCTTCGGTGGAAGAAACAACTTTGACCGCGACTTCAAGGTCGAGGTATTCCAATCCCCAATCCTGGTCAGTAGCGACAAGCACACCATCGGCAAGCTTGACGGCGTTGTCGTCACCGTGGACGACAACGCCCTCCCATTGCAAGGCTGCGATGAGTTCCGCCGTATAGGGCCAATTTTGGTGGATCAGGATTTTCTCCGCAGCATTGCAGACGGAAGGGCGCTGCGTCTTGGCATTTACCGAAATGCGGATCGCCATTTCTTTTTCAGCAGACTCATCGATGTAGACATGGCAGTTCCCGGCACCTGTCTCGATCACGGGTACGGTCGCATTGTCTACCACGGTCCTGATCAGTTTTGCGCTTCCCCGCGGGATAAGAACATCCAAGACATCATCCATTCTGAACAACCGGGCTGCTGTTTCCCTGCTTGTGTCTTCAATAAGCTGCACTGCATCTTCCGGGAAACCCGCCGATCCGAGTGATTCCCTGATGACATTTACAAGAGCGGTGTTTGAATGGATGGCAGAAGAACTGCCTCTCAAGATCACCGCGTTCCCTGTTTTCAGGCAGAGCGCTGCTGCATCAACCGTGACATTCGGCCGTGCCTCATAAATGATTCCGACAACTCCGAGAGGGACCCGCACAGTGGACAGCTTTAATCCGTTCGGCCGCTCCCACTCTTCCAGCACTTGGCCAACCGGATCAGCGAGGTCTGTCAGGTCGATCAGTGCGTCGGCCATTGCTTGGATGCGTGCATCGTCCAGCATCAGTCGGTCGAGGAGAGAGGCGGAAAGCCCTGCTGCACGTCCGGCTTCCAGGTCCGCACGGTTCGCATCAAGGATTGCCGGCACCTGGTTCAGGAGTCCTTGTGAAATGGCTTTTAGCGCTTCATTCTTTAGGGATGTCGGCAAGCCGCCCACGACAGCCGCAGCTTCCTTTGCCTTTTTGCCTTTGATTTTCAGCTCATCGGCTTGTGTAGTCTGTAAGTTCGTCATCGAACCGCCTCCTTGGTTTTTAAATGGATCCATCGGTTGCAGTGGATGACTTCAGGCGTGGTACCGCCGGAAATCTCCATGGCTTCGTCTCCTGATTTGCCGATGATTTTGCTGACGGTTTCGGCGGGGTAGTTCACCATGCCCCTGCCGATTAGTTTACCGTCCTGATCCAGGACATTGACCACTTCGCCCTGTTTGAAGTTGCCGGTCACAGAAGTGATTCCGACGGGCAGGAGGCTGGTGCCTTTGCCGGCGAGGGCGCGTGCTGCACCACTGTCCACGGTAATGCTCCCGGCTGGCACAGAACAAAGCGCCATCCAGCGCTTGGAGTCTTTGCCGGACATGAGAGATGAGATGCCGATATAAGTGCCGTCGCCGTGTCCTTCCAAGATATCCAGGAGTTTTTCGGATCCATCTCCCGTCCCGATGAAAACATGGACGCCAAGACTGCCTGCGGTCCTGGCGGCAAGCACCTTCGATCTCATACCGCCGGTACCGACCGAAGACCCCGCGCCAGATGCCTGACGGATAAGAGCATCATGGATTTCCGGGATGAAGGTGTATTTTTTGGCATCCGGATCGGTGTTGGGGTTGCCGTCATAAAGTCCGTTGACATCAGTGAGGATGGCGAGGAAATCAGCGTGGACAAGACCTGCGACAAGTGCGGAGAGCATATCATTGTCCCCGAACGTAATTCCTTCGACCGAGACCGAATCGTTTTCGTTCACAATCGGCAGGGCCCCTCTGTGAAGAAGTTCTTCCAGCATCCTCCCGGTATTATGGAAGCGTTCCTTTCGCATCAGGTCCTGCCTGGTGAGCAGCAGCTGTGCCGTAACAATGCCGTGGCTCCGGAAGGCATCGGTATAAGCCTGCATCAGCAGCCCCTGGCCGACTGCTGCCGCTGCCTGTTTGCCGGCGGTCGTCCCCGGCCGGACGGTATACCCCAAATCCCGAAAGCCCGCAGCGACTGCACCGGAAGACACAAGGACCACTTCATGGCCGGTCTTCCTGAGCAAAGCGATGGCTGCCGCATGTTCTTGGACTGTCGGTTTCGACAATCCGCCGCATGTATCTGTCAGTGAACTGCTGCCGATTTTGACGACTACCCGCCTTTTTTTCATCAGAAAACGCCCCCAATGCGATGTTAAGAATGATTATGCAACATTTTAGATATTTAATCAATAATGAATTGGCGCAAAATATTTTGTCTTAGGTATGACGAAGATTCTCCATTATGAAAATCGCATGTTTACAAGAAGTCGGAAATGATTGTGATGACCATTCCGCTGACTGTAATCTTCCCCGGTCACAAAAGGAAGATGGCCAGGCACAAGGCAGGCGCCAAGACGAAATGTGGGCAACGGACGGAAAGTGATCAAAAGCATTCTTTACGAAAAAAAGAGGTTGTGATAAGATTAGTTAGCGAAACTAACTATAGTTATATGGAGGTATCCTATGGAGCTGAAAGCGCATCAAGTGTTTTTCAGGAGATTCACGGATCTTTACCGGCCGTTTATACAAAAAACCGCTGATATTCTGGCAGAAGAGGGCCTGACCTTGCCACAGTGGTCAACTATACGCCTGATTGCCGAACAGGAAGAAATGACACCGGCCGAGCTTGCATCAAAACAATACGTTGAAAAGCCCACCGTCTCCAGAACAGTTCAGCAACTGTTGGAATTAGGACTGATTGAAACCAGGCAGGGGCGGGATCGAAGGGAAAAGAAGATCCTGCTGACCGATGAAGGAAATCAAATCTATGAAAAAGCATCAAGGGCCATCGAAAAGCTGGAACGGGAAGTGAGTGATGGCATATCCGAACAAGAGATGGATGCCATGTCAGGACGCTTCGCGGAGATGAGGCGGCGCCTCTGAATGGCGCTTTTTTAGTTGGAGTTTTTTGATTGGTAAGGTTAGAAAGAGGGTTGTTTATGCAAAAGCATCAGCTATGGACAAGAGATTTTATTTTCTCATCACTGATTAACTTTTTCCTCATTATCGTGATGTATCTGTTGATGGTCACGATTGGGCCATTTGCCGCGGACAGGTTCGGTGCGGATGCCGGCACGGCCGGACTTGTTTCCGGATCTTATATTATCGGTGCGCTTATGGCGAGGTTTGTTGCAGGACCGCTCGTCGAAAAAATCGGGAATAAGAAAGTCCTTCTTGCCGGGACTCTGCTTTATGTCATTGCGGGGGCCACTTACTTCCTGGCATTTAATTTGCCTTTGCTCCTTTTCATTCGCTTTATCCATGGCATGGGAATGGGAGTCGGATCGACCGCAACGGGTTCTATCGTAGCCCGGGTTCTCCCGCCTGACCGAAGGGGGGAAGGGATCGGTTATTATAGCCTGAGTGGTGTTCTCGGCGCTGCATTGGGTCCGTTTCTCGGAATCTTGCTCGCGGAGCATCTGCCGTTTACGGTGCTCTTCCTGTTCTGTACGGTCCTCGCCCTTCTATCATTCCTCCTGGCTCTGTTGATCAAAGTGGACGGGGACTTGGAAAACATCGGACAAGGGGAAAAGGAACCATTCAGCATCTGGTCGGTTGTGGAGAAAAATGCACTTCCGATCGGGCTGGTCACTCTGTTTATCGCCATCGGGTATGGCGGAGTGCTGAGTTTTATCATGTTCTATGCGGAAGAAATGGAACTGGTAACGGCTTCAAGTTTCTTTTTCCTCGTATACGCCATTACAGTATTGCTGTCACGTCCATTTACAGGGAAACTATTGGACTTGAAGGGCGGGAATATCGTGATTGTGCCTGCACTTCTTTTTTTCGCCGGCGGGCTGTTTTTGCTGAGTGAATCGGTTACAGGTTCCATGCTGCTCGGGGCGGGAGTACTGATCGGCCTGGGTTTCGGAAACTTCCAGTCCAGCGCGCAGGCCATTTCGGTCAAAGTTGCTGAGCCTCACAGGATGGGTCTCGCCACGTCCACTTTCTTTATCTTTCTCGATTTTGGTGTCGGATTCGGACCTTACCTCCTTGGAAGCCTCGTACCGATTGTCGGTTATTCAGGGATTTATAAACTTCTTGCCGCCATTGTCCTGTTCGCGCTTGTCTTGTATTTGATTGTTCACGGAATGAAAGAACATCGGGAGAAAAAGACTGAAGCATGCCAATAAAGGCATCTTTCTTTGTTTACTGGAGACGGAATCGGGTGAATCATGTATAATCGCTTAAAGCCGAACGAAGCCCTGTCGAGAAGGGGTCAATCGGCCGTGTGTCCCCGCCTTCTGAGCCATGACTAATGAACGATTTTCGACAAAATTCGCAACTTATGGCATCAAAGGAGAGGGAAAATTGATATTCTATAAATAGTTTTAATGATTACTCGGATCGTGCCATCCGGCCGTTCCGGAAACGGAGGAACGTCATGGTGAAAAATGAATTCGTAACAGCGATTAACTGTATGGACGGCCGTGTTCAGGAACCGGTCCTGAACTGGATGAAACAACGCTACAATGCGCTTTATGTGGATATGATCACAGAAGCCGGACCGAATAAATTGCTTCGGAGCGACAATAAAGTGCTGATTGAGAACATCTATGATCGTGTCCGTGTCTCGACCGACCGCCACGGATCCCAGTATATCGCCATTGCAGGTCACCATGACTGTGCAGGATATCCGGTAAGCGCTGAGAAAAAGAAAGGCAAAATCCTCGATTCCGTGGAACTGATTGAATCGTGGGACCTGGGCTTCAAGGAAATCGCAGGACTTTACATTAATGATAAATGGGAAGTTGAGATTGTCTGCATCAAGACTGCTGATCCTGCCGTTGAGGCAGAGGCCTGACCGGTCTGGAGGCAGGCAGAAAGCTGGTATGGAAGAACTGACAGCACACATCCTGAAGTTGGAGCAGAGCCTCCTGGACAACTCAATCAGAAATGATCCGGACCGGTTTGGCCCGTTGCTCGATGATTCCTTTTTTGAATACGGAAAGTCGGGAAGGCGATTCACGAAGGCGGATTGCCTGGCAGACGGAACGCTTGGCGGAGTCAATATCCGCATCCGCCAATTTAGCCTGCACCGGATCGATGAACGCGCGGTTCTGGCCGTTTATCAGACAGAGGACGCGGAAACCGGAAAAATGGCAAACAGAAGTTCAATCTGGAAGTCCGACGGGATAACGTGGAAGATGATGTTCCATCAGGGAACACCGGTTCCGGCCAATTACGGTTAAGAAATGGCGGAATCGTGAAAAATCATACTCCGCAGTCACTCCATGCACAAATTTAGCAGAGAGTATCTGTCACAAAATCCGGGTATGGGGTACAATGTAGAATGAGGGGTTACGCCCGGACAAAGTTATTGAATTGGTGTTAAGGAGGAACTGCCTTGAACTACATGGGAGATACTTTACTTCCGATCCTGATCATCGTAGCGATTGTTGCATTTATCGGCATCATCGGTCTCGGGATCATGAAAAACTGGCGATGATCAGATACGGCATGAAAACGGGAGCTGCAGAATCATTTCTGCGGCTCCCGTTTTATTTGTGACATAAATTATTTGATGATCATCACCGGGCAATCAGAACGTTTCATGACCTTATGGCTGACGCTTCCGAGGACCATTTCCTGGAGAGGATTCAACCCCCGGCTTCCGATGATGACCAGATCGAATGAGTGGGCATTGGCATGATCAACGATCGCCGGTCCCGGTTCACCGTGAAGGATATTCACTTCATATGGGACTTGTCTGGTTATCAGCAACTCTTCAGCAGGGAGGAGACGCTGTCTTCTTTGCATTTCCAGGTCGGAATGCCCCCTTACATACAAAACAGCCTCTTTCGATTTTGAAAAATCGGCCACATAGGCGATCTCTACAGCGCCATTCATCGCCTTTGCAAGTGTGGCGGCATGTTCGGCGGCCCGGATCGAATGGTCTGAGCCATCCACGGCCAGAAGTATTCGCTTGTACATACACAATCTCCTCCTCTGTCTCTGGCAGAACTGCTATAGTGTCTTCCCTAAGATTCTGAACTTCACACCCCTTGATTATATAGGGTAGGGTTTCTCATTGCAGAAAGAAAATCCTCCCCTTAACCGCCTGAGGACTCTTGGCAGGTCGCAGGCAAGAGATCAATCGTTTGACTGCCTGATCAACTGCATCCGTTCATTGAACAGGGACGGATAAGAGAGAAAACCGAGAAGAATGCTTGAAACCACAGCGGTTGTCAGGAGCAGGAACAGAATCAGAAGCTGAAATTGAACTGCCTGTACAGGATCGGCACCGGCGATAATCTGGCCGCTCATCATACCGGGTAACTGGACAAGACCCATCGTTTTCTGGCTTTCGATCGTCGGGATCGTACTCGCCTTGATGGCATCCGTCAGTTGCGTATGAACGGCCTGCTTTGGTGTACCGCCCAGGGAAAGGATCAATTCCGTACGGTTCCGGTGCGTTTCCATCTCAGAAGTGAAACGGTTCAGGAATAGGATGGAGAGGACCATTGAATTCCCCACGACCATGCCGCTGATCGGAATGATGTACTGTGCGGTCGCCGGCACGATTCCGAAGCCGAGCAGGATTCCCTGGGTAAGTACTTCCACCGCAATGATTGTTGCGGTGATCTTCCACGAAATACCCGGAATGGCTTTGCCCTTTTTTGAAGCATTATGGACCGCCGCGAAAATCATGAGAGCGATCATCATCAGGATATAGATGTAACTGTCTGAGTCAAAGACAAACTTCAGAATGTAGCCGACCGCAAACAGTTGGACGATCGACCGGACCGTTGCGATGAGTGTGTCTTTCTCGAGTCCGAGATTCAACGTACGGGAAAGGAGGAGGGGAATCAAAACAAAAATGAGAGTCAGCGACAGGGCGATCGGGCTCATTGAAGTTCCCCCTTTACAAATCGCCTTACCCGCTCATCCGCAGGTTTTTCCAGGATTCGGCTTTCTCCGGTCTCGACCAATTCCCCGGCAACCAGCACCCAAGTAAAATCGCCGATGGAAATGGCCTGTTCAAGATTATGCGTGATCCATATGATGGTCGTGCCGTATTTTTCGTTGATGCGTGTGATGAGTGACTCGATTTCGCGCTTTGATCCGCGGTCGAGGGCAGAGGTGATCTCATCCATCAGCAAAATATCGGAGTGGTTGACCAGTGTCCGGGCGATCGAAACTTTTTGCCGCTGCCCGCCTGACAGCTCGGTTGCTTTTTTGTGGAGATAATCAGCCGGCAGGCCAACGTCCTCAAGCCAGGAAACGGCATCTGTTTCGGAAAGCTCTTTTTTCCGGAGCCGGAGCGGCAGGGCCAGGTTGTCATAGACGGACCCGTTGACCATCGGGGCATCCTGGAGCGCCATTCCGACTTTTCTCCGGAGCGCTGTTGGTTCAAGGGAACCGATTGGCCGGCCTTCTACAAGAATTTCTCCTGCGTCCGGGGAAAGGAGCCCATTGCATAATTTGAGGACGGTCGTTTTGCCCGCACCGGAGGGGCCGACCAATGTTGTAATCTGTCCTGCGGGAAAGGAACCGGTGATGGGTCCGATGATTGGATTCCCATCAATCGAATATCGGACATCCTTAAAGTGGATGGCGGGTTCGTAGGTTGTCACAAGGCATCGCTCCTGAAGACTAATTTAGAATAATTATAATGTAGCATAAAACAACGTCGGATTAAACTGATAGCTACTGAGGGGGGCTTTCCGGTTTGATTTCGTCATTCCGGCCGGAAGTTTCGTCATTCATGCCTCCGGTTTCATCATTCATTGCGAATGACGAAACCGGGCAGTTGAATGTTGAAATCAGAGGGGGGAATGACGAAACCGAACGGTTGAATGGCGAAACCGGAAATCAGCCAGTTTCCGGGACTCCCCGTGAAGCGGATAAGAAAAAGCAGGCGGGGAAGTGGTTCCCCGTCTGCTATTGATCAATTTCTGAATTCGAGTCCTGTTCTGCGGCGGCTTCTCCCGCTGCAAGTTTTCTCCCGATACGCTGGATTTGCTGCCGGACTTTGCGGTAGGCATCCTCCATATTGTCCGCATCGATAAAAATCTGGCGCTCGTCGTTTTCATCCAGGCCTGCGGAATGTTCGTATCGCGGGTCATAATAATACTCCAGAAGAAGAAGGAACGCTTCCCGGAAATGGTTTTCCTCGAGATGGTCCCGAATCTCCTTGGCAATGGGCGTATGAATCCTGCGCTCGATTTTGGAGAAGGCTTCCAGAAATTTTTCGGGATAAGCTTCCGTGTCATAGTCGTTCAGGATGTTCTGTACACGCTCTTCAATCGGCAAACGGAGGAACAGGTGCAATCCATCATTCTTTTTGCGGTCGAAAAACTCGGGAAGAACCGCTTTCCCGATTCTCCTGCTTTCCCCCTCGATGATGACATATGGCGCGTCTTCGTATTTCTTCATGGCACCGACAAGGAGGGCGTCAAATTTTTTTTGGTTGCTCGGCTCCATGCCAATCCCGCCGAAAATCGAGCCCCTGTGTCCGGCCATTCCTTCCAGATCCATGATGGGGAAGCCGTCTTTTTCCAGACGGTGGAGGATCGCTGTTTTGCCGCCTCCGGTATACCCATTCAGTACGATGAGAGGAGGACGGAATTCCGCTTTCTGGAGTTCGGCAACCACCCACTGGCGATAGGTTCGGATACCGCCGATCAGCCTGCTGGAACGAAGGCCCATCAGGTCAGTCATCGTCGCGGCCGTTTTACTCCGCATGCCGCCCCGCCAGCAAAATACGGTGAACGGGCGGTCCAGGCTGCGGAATTCATCAACGAATCCGGGGAGCTTTGCGGAGAAGATCTCCAATCCGCGTTTCATCGCGGCCTGCTGGCCCTCCTGTTTATAGATGGTTCCGACGTCCGCCCGCTCTTCATTGTCGAAAATCGGTATGTTGATTGCGCCTGGCATCGTGCCCTCGGCGTACTCCTTGGGGGAACGCACATCCACGAGGGCGTGATTGCCGTTTTGCCGCAGTTTAAATAATTCGTCGAGTGTGAGTTCTCGCTTCATGGTTCATCTCTTTCCTTTTGGTGGCTTACAGGACCCGGATGGTTCCTGCGTGTTCTTCGGTCACTTCGCCGATGATATGGGCATCCACTCCGTTTTTCCGGAGGGCGTCCAGCAATCCTTCTGCCTGGCTGCCGTCCACGGAGGCGAGCAGGCCGCCTGAGGTGACCGCATCGCACAGGATCCACTGTTCGGTCGTATCCATCGTGTCCGGGTAAGTGATGCTGTCCGCCACATGAGCATGATTGTTCTTGGTGCCGCCCGGAACAGCGCCCTGTGCGGCGAGTTCCCGTGTGCGGGGGAGGACCGGGACATGCTGTGATCGGATGACAAGTCCGGTCCCGCTTCCCTGCGCCATTTCTGTCGCATGTCCGAGAAGACCGAAACCGGTCACATCGGTGGTGGCATGGACGTCGTAAACATTCATCGTTTCTGCCGCGGTTTTGTTGAGCGTGGTCATTACGTTCGTCACTTCCCGGATGTCTTCTTCCGATAGAAGTTCCCGCTTGAGCGCGGTCGTATAGATGCCGACACCGATCGGCTTTGTTAGAATCAGCTTGTCCCCGGGCTTTGCTCCGGCATTTGTCCGAACTTTGGACGGGTGGATCGTACCTGTGACGGCCAGCCCGTATTTCGGTTCCTGGTCATCGATCGAATGGCCTCCGACAAGCGTGACGCCGGCTTCCTTCATTTTTTCCGCCGCTCCTCGCAGGATATCGGCAAGGATTTTTTTGTCGAGGTTGCCGATCGGGAACGCGACGATGTTCAGGGCCGTGACAGGTGTGCCGCCCATAGCATAAATGTCACTGATGGCATTGGTCGCGGCAATCTGTCCGAAGTCGTAGGGATCATCGACAATCGGAGTGAAAAAATCGGTTGTCTGGACAAGGGCGAGGTCATCTGTCAGCTTATAGACACCCGCGTCATCACTTGTGTCGAGACCTACAAGCAAATTTGGATCCGGTACGGCTGCGGGAAGTTCACGCAGCACGCCCGCGAGGTCTGCAGGCCCGATTTTGCATCCGCATCCGCCTTTTTTGGTCAGTGTAGTTAATTTGATTGAAGACATTTCATCCCGGCCTTTCTTTGCCAAGTCTTTTCATCCAATCATATCACAACGGCACTTTCCAGTAGGCGAGAGATGCTCCGGTATTCATATTGTTAGGAGAAAATGGTATACTATATTATTGCAGAGAAGCTTAAATCCGAAAGAGAGTGGATTTCATGGGCCGTAAATGGAACAACATCAAAGAGAAGAAAGCTGCAAAAGACCAAAGCACCAGCCGTGTGAACGCAAAGTTCGGGCGGGAGATCTATGTCGCTGCGCGGCGCGGCGAGCCGGATCCCGAATCCAACCAGGCTTTAAAAATCGTGCTTGAGCGTGCGAAGACCTATAGTGTCCCCAAGCATATCATCGACCGGGCCATCGAGAAGGCGAAAGGCGGATCGGATGAAAACTTCGACGAATTCCGTTATGAAGGCTTCGGTCCGGGGGGTTCGATGGTGATCGTTGATGCGCTCTCGAACAACGTCAACCGGACGGTGTCGGAAGTACGGGCGGCATTCGGAAAAAATGGAGGAAACATGGGTGTCGCTGGGTCCGTTTCCTATATGTTTGACTCCACCGCTGTTTTTGCCATCGAGGGCAAGGGAGAAGAAGACATCCTCGAGATGCTGATGGATGAAGACATCGAAGTCCGGGATGTGTTTGAGGAAGAAGGCAGTGTGATCGTTTACGCCGAACCTGAAGATTTCCACGCAGTTCAGGAGGCCTTCAAGAAAAACGGCATCAGCGAATTCCAAGTGGCCGAACTCAGCATGCTTCCGCAAACGGAAGTTTCTCTGAGTGAAGAGGACCAGGCCCAGTTTGAGAAAATGATCGACGCACTAGACGATCTGGAAGACGTCCAGCAGGTCTACCACAACGTCGACCTCGGCGATGAATGATGGAAGAACCGGCATACCCGCCCTCTGAGGAAGGCGGGTTTTTGCATGGAAGGAGCACCTAGATGAAATTTGTTTCATGGAATGTCAACGGCCTGAGAGCCTGCGTGAAAAAAGGATTCCTTGATTATTTCAATGAAGTGGACGCGGACATCTTCTGTGTGCAGGAAACGAAGCTGCAGGAGGGCCAGATCGATCTCGAGATGGATGGCTATCATCAGTATTGGAACTACGCGGTGAAAAAGGGCTACTCCGGAACTGCAGTGTTCACGAAACATAAGCCATTGTCCGTCCGATATGGTCTCGGTGATGAAGATCAGCAGGAAGAAGGCAGGATCCTGACACTAGAGTTTCCCGCGTTCTATATGATCACCGTCTATACCCCCAACTCGCAACGGGACTTGGCGCGTCTGCCGTTCCGTCTCGAGTGGGAAGACCGTTTTCTGGCACATATAAATCGGCTGGACAAGGAAAAGCCGGTCATTTTGTGCGGTGACCTGAACGTCGCCCACCGGGAGATTGATCTGAAGAATGCAAAAACGAATGTCGGCAATTCCGGCTTCACTTTCGAAGAACGCAGAAAGATGACAGACTTGCTTGATGCAGGTTTCATCGATACGTTCCGGTATTTCTATCCCGGCCGGACTGACGTTTACTCCTGGTGGTCTTATATGAACAAAGTCCGCGAACGGAACATTGGATGGCGGATCGATTATTTTCTCGTCTCGGAACGGCTGGCACCGTTTCTGACAAATGCGGATATCCATTGCGACATCATGGGAAGCGACCACTGTCCGATTGTACTTGAAGCCGAACTAGAGCCGGGCCGTGTGATCGAATAAGCGCATTTCCATACCGAGAAGGAATTCCGACCTGTCCTGCCGAATGGATGGCAGGGCGGATTGATTTTTTCTGAGGGGGGAGAAAAAGTGGCTGAAGTTGCTGAATTGAACAGGAGCGGAGAAGGGCTGACAGCTTACAGGGAAGTCCGATATCCTTATGGGAAAGCAGAAGTGTGGGCTTTTCTGACCGATAATGATCGGCTGTCCGGCTGGTTTGATGAACTTCGGATGGGTGAAGCGGCCGAGGGTGGGCATTATCTGTTTGATATGGGGGAGCATGGGAGAGAGAAGCTGGAAATCTTCAGGTTTGAGCCTGGAGAAACGATAGAATTTGATTGGTTCGGCGATGTGGTGCGGTTCGATCTGGTCGTGGACAATGGCAGCACTGTACTCGCATTCAAGGAAACGGTCAGGAAACTGACGGAACAGACAGTCAAGGATTTGGCCGGGTGGCATGTCTGCCTGGATGTGATCGGCACCTTATTGGCCGGGAGGCAGCCGGAAAATCGACACGCGGACTGGGAAAAGTGGCATGAGGCGTATAGCCTGGCTATAGGAGAGTTATAGGAGGGAGCCAGGCGGGTCGGTGTCATGGCCGGGAAGCCTATCCGGCAGAGTCTGTTAATCAGAGACCGGATCCTTTCACCAAAAACTCAACCAAAGGAATGACGGGACCATAGGTCCCGTCACCGACTGTAAACAAAAAGGACCCAAAAGAAATCTTTTTGGGTCCTTTTTGTCATTTTCGTGGATATTTCGCATGTTTTTTCCCATCCCCCCCTTGGAATGACCGGCCGTCAGGCCGGTTCCGGTGAGTCCTAGGTCCAGCAGGCCAATCTCTTCAGATTTAAGGCAACAAAAGTAAGCATCGCCTGCATGGACATTTTTTCCTTCCCGCGAAGGGTTGTCCATCGCATGCCACACTTCTCCTTGGCATCTCCGAAACCGCGCTCTACGGTCTCTTTCCGCCTTGCATAGATTTCTTTGTTCTCCGGGGTGAGCCGAATGGCCTCTGCAT
>NZ_FNAR01000036.1 GCF_900101985.1 Bhargavaea beijingensis | reverse complement strand
ACAGGTACGGTTTGCCTCAATAAGCCATATGGCGGATTGAAGCGGAGGGCCCGAGACACCTGCGGGAAAAGCGTTAGCCGAAGACCCCGCAGATGTTGCGCAACGCTTTGCGATGCGCACAGACGCCAGTCTACGTACTGGCGCCGGCTAAGGCAACGCCCGCGGACTAGCGGACGCCGTCACGAAGAACGGCGTCTGTGGCCAAAAGCGACAGCGTTGGCCAACAAGGGCCCGCAGCGGAAATCCGGAGGATTTTATGGAAAAGAAAAAAACTGCAGACAACGGAGTAATATACTCACTTTGTCTACAGTCTGAGCCGTCCGAAATATCGGACGGCCCTCCCGTTAATCGGCTTAACGGAACAATATGAAATGCATGTAATCGCGCCAGTCATGTGCTTTCCATTCTTCTTTGGACGGCCATTCAAGCGGCATGGGGAGGATGACGGCAGGCGGTGAGATCGTCCGGTCATAGATTGGGCCCGTAATCACGAAGTCCCCCTCGTATAGGTTATCCGTGATGATGCTCTGTCCTTTCCAGTCGAACGGTGTAATGACCGGAACGTTCTTGGCATACCCTTCATTGTCGATGACGGTGACGATCGCTTCGTCCCTGGACTTGTCGGTCAGGGCCTCCGACTTCACTGCAACTGCGTCGTACGCCTCCTCGGTGTAGATGACGGCATTGACATTGTTCGCGAACGGCAACACACTGATGTCCTCATTCGGCAGGATCCGCACTTCATAGTAAGCCAGCGGATTGTTGACGTTGCGCTGATCGAGGGTCCGGTAGGCATCGAGCCATTTTGACTCTGGCGCCTCGACTTCCGAGACTGAATGCACACTGCCCTCAATGACGCCTTCAAGCCCGGAAGCTTGTATAAATACGCGGTCTTCCTGCTCGATGTCCTGCCATTCTTCACCGGCCGCATACGTCAGGATCGTACGCTCCGTTGAATAGACATCCACGGCCAGCTGCTCCCCCTGCCGGTGTACTTTGGCTACTGTCCCATCCGCGGGACTGACCAGTGAGAGGGTTTCTCCGCTTTGCTCAAGCTGAGCCTCGACGACTGTCAGTTGGCGCCTGATGTCAGCCAATTGGTTTTCCGCCGCTGCGATGGCATGGGCGTAGGCGCCTCCCTGTGGCACATCAACCTGAACATCGACGCTCAGGTCGACAATCGGGCTGCCGTTGTCTGCGCCGCTATTGTCGAGCCGTTCGTTGGTGCTGGAGTTAGTGCCTGATTCTGCAGAGCGGCGTTCCTGTTCAAGTTGGCTCAGGGAGGACTCCAGGTCACGTTCCTGGGCTTCAAGCGCTTTTTTCTCTGACTGCCAGATTGATCGCTGGCTCTCCATCCGGCCCGTGTCCAGGTTTGCGATAGGCTGTCCGGCTGTGACCGTCTCCCCTTCTTCGACAAGCCATTCCCCGACAGTCGCCTCACGATCGATATAAGCCGTGTAGACCATGTCCGGAATGACCAACCCCTCCTTGGACAGCTTTTCCGTGTAATGACCCGCTACCATCCTCTCGGTTTCAGGTGCATAAACATATTTAGGAACCAGGCTCTTCTGACCATACAAGAGAATCAGGTTTGTTGCGATAAAAGCGGTAACAGCAACCGCCACAGCAATATTCCAAAGCTTATTCAACAGCGGCACCTCCTCCGAAGAGCTCAGTGAACAGCTGCTCGGCGGGAACCATCCCATACAGGGAGACCGCAAGCGCCATCAATACCTGAAGGCCGAGAAGGATCCACAGGAGGCCCCGTCCGGCTTCCGGAAGCAACAGGCGGATAAACCGGAACTGGTAAGCCACAACCAGCGCGGTCCCGATGCTTAATTGGTTAAACAAATAGATCAGGGGCGGATAGGTCATGAATGTCAATGCGAGCGGGCCGAAAGACAGCGGCGAAACCGGAGCCGCGGCTCCGCTCACCAGAAAGACCGCAAAGACGATCGCTTTCTCGAGCAGCAAAATTGCTGTCACAAAAAGCTGAAGGACGACAAGTTTCCGATACCCGGCACTTGTCAGCTTATGTAAGATGAATGCAACGGCATATACATGGAATGCCGTGTAAATGACAGACCAGAGGATTGCGGAAGCGAGGGATAAAATCCGCCTCAAAGCAAATGTTCCCTCCGCCCCCGACACTGCGATCGGCGTGAGGTCACGCGTACCGATACCCCACATATTCATCAAGGCATACAGGACGGCTGCGGAAATGAATAACCCGGCAATCCGCCACCGAAAGCCCTTCATCGCACTCCCGGCCATTCGGTCTGTCAGTTCCCGTTGGTTCAGCAGGAAATGCCAGAACTTGAATTCGAAAAACATACGCCCATATCCCTTCACATCCGATAGGTTAATAGCTTACTCTTTTCAACTTTACCAAATTTAAGCCGATTTGTATGCATTCAACCGCTGCAGGATAGTTGGATAACACAAACAAGGGTACGGCGATGAGACTGCTGCCGGCCTCCGGTTTTGAACGCCAAGAACCCGCCGGAGATTGACGGCGGGTTCTTTAAAAGTCATCTATTTTATAAAGTGCCGTTCAACTGTTCGGTCAGATGGTGGAAGAGGTCCCGGTCTCCTTGTTCAAGTGCTCGGTCAATCAGATTCAGCAGGTTGATCCGTTCAAGTTCTTCAATCAGGTTTTCCGCTTCACCGGGTTCGAGCAGCAGCGGGTCATTTTCCATAATGTCCGCCCCTTGCAGGATTTCTTTGAGATGGGCGTGGATATCCGATATGAGCAGTAACTGATAAAGCGGGAGGCGGATGAAGCGGCTGCCTTTCTGGAAAACGAAAATATCACCAAGGTTTTCGACTTGGAGGTTTTGGAGGTTGATGTGGATCTCTTTCCCTTCCGACGGAATGAAATGAAATAGCTCTTCACCTTTTTTAATCGTGAAGTACTGATACTCAAAGACCAACTTCACCTTCGCCTGTTCCTGCGTAACGTAAAATGGCTTCATTCGTTGAATGTGCAGCATGGGGCTCCCTCCTTTTCTAAATATTCCGTTATCAACAGTTTACCATAATTATATGAAAGCGCATACAGAATAATCCGGGCTTGAGGCCCGGGATTGTTTTATTCACCCGAACGGGGATTTTTCCGGCTTTTCTTCCTCGGCCGATGGCCTCCGGCCAAAAAAAACCCGAACCCGTCTTTTCCGAACTCCATCACATAAGATGACAGGAAGGCGTGCGCGGTCTCACGGAAAAGCTGCCCATCCTCCGACGCCTTGTGAAAGATGATGACCTGCTCGGCAAAATCCACGCTCACATTTCTCAGGTGGAAAGGCCCATAATCCATTCCGGAAAGCTGTATGTAAGCTCCGGCTCCTTCCATGACGACTTTGTAGCCGGTCTCTCCTCCACCTTTCCTCTCAATCAGCCGCCAGTTCCCCGGCCTGAAGTTGCCCTGCTGTCCGTTGAATCTGATTTCATACAGAGTCATTCCTCATACTCCTCTATTTCCCGCTTCATTAAAATCAACGTAATGACAAACCAAGTTAAGCATATTGGATATTCTCAAGGACAGGTACCGCGATGGACAGTCTTAAAGAATGGGCTGTCCCTCCGTTTACGATTGTTTCCAGGCATCGTATAATGGAGGGACAGCCTTTTTTAGTTTAATGGAGGTTCGGGGCACTCACCCGGCATTGCTGTCCTGCCCGGAATACAGCTCATGGAAAGTGGTGTGTTGATTGATCGATCAGCTTACGGAAGTCGCCGATATATATAGAACTGAAATTGTTGATGCGATGGAGCAGCAAAAACGACTGCCCATCACATATGAAGTGAGAGAACGGAGGTTCCGCCAGGCGGCAATGATGGTCCGAAACGACTGGCTGCGCCTTCTCCAGTCCGACCAGACCGGGATTGTCCGGTTTGCCTTCCCGGGCTATCCCCAGCCGGAAGCGGAAATCCGCCTGTATAATCCGCGGGCGGTTTGCAGCGTTCACGGAGACAAAGGCTGCGAGCATACAACGGCCGCCTATTTCGCGCTGTACCAGCGATTTGCCTCCCTGTCGGACTGGCTCGCAGAGTGGCGGCACTCGGCAAGCAAGATTGCCGCTCCGTCCCGGACCATGGAAAAGACGCCGGATGCGTGGCATGATGTGTTGGATCAACTGGCGGGCACTTTTCCATCAATCGGCGAGAATGTCCCATTCCATATGATCTCCTCCGCAGTTACGCTTTACCGACAGCAGGTGCGGGAGGCGGAACCGTTCGAACAGGAATGGAAGCCGCTTTTCCGGCTGTATGCCGGGCTGTTCGGTTTGCGGGCCGTCACAGCGGGGGCCCCGGCGGGCGGATTCTCAATCGGATACGACCGGTGGCAGTATGGTCGCCTGCTTGACTCGCTGACAGACGGCATCAGGGACGAACTGAATCTTCTTTCCTCCACCCGCCGGCTGTTTGCCGCAGATCCGTTTTACCACGATCTTGAGGAACTGAGCCGGAATCTGACCCTTTCTGCAGAAAACGCTCAGGGCAGGTGGCTGTCCGTCTACCACGAGATGTGGGAATCCCTCTTTAACGGAAGCGATGCGCGCCGACGGGAGCTTGACACGCTACGACGGTTGAAAGCCGCGGGCGAACAAGCGCCGGCACTCAGGCTCATGACCGCTTATCTTGAATTGCTATCCGGTGTATCAGCCACCGGCCTTGATGCGGCGCTTGAGAAAAGCGATCTGCCGCTTTTCCCGTCCTACTTGGACATGGCATCGAGCCTTGCGGAAAACGGCGATGCCGATGCAGCCCGGGATCTTCTCATGTCGCTTGTCCCTCAGATTAAAAACTACATGGAATCCGTATCATTTCTCGACCAGCGTACCGCGGCCGGAAGACTGGCAGACCTTTGCCGCGAAACAGACGTGCCCGACGAAACTGCTGCCGACATCCTGTTCCGATGCGGCAGCGCAGCAGAAGCCGAGTATGCCGAATTCCTCCTGAGCCGGGGCCACTACCGGGAATGGGCAGCGTACCATCATCTGAATCGTTCCGGCCTCGAGCGAATTGAACGGACGGGGCTGAAGACGATGATGGAAGAAGCTCCGATGGAGGCCGTCTTCCTTATGAACGTCCATGTTGAGGAACAGATTGCCCAGAAAAGCCGGCAGAATTATCGGGAAGCCGTCCGTATCCTGAAAAAAATGAAGCGTGCCGCGAAAAAAGCCGGGCGGACCGAATGGTGGTCCGGCTACATCGGCGCGCTGCGGCGGCGGCATCAGCGGCTACGCGCACTGATGGAGGAACTTGAGAAAGGAGGACTGCTGTCATGAAGCCGCTCACTCTGAACCGTGACATCCGACTGTCTGTCAGCGAGTCACCCGACGGCGGTTTTCTGATTGCCGGATTCGATTCGTCAGGTGACATTATCGGAAGCCGGCCGCTGAAAGAATTGCTCTTTTTCAGTCACACCCGCTCTTACATGGGCCTGCTGATCGAAGATCGTGATGGGGCTGTCCGGGCCGGAAACCGAGATATGATCGAGTCATTCGGTGATCCCCATCCGTTTGTCCGCTTTCTCGGCAAGTCCGATGAAGACGAGAGTTGGATCGGCATCTTCAAGGAAGCCGCAGCAGTTTACACGGAACCGGGGCTGCCCCGCATCATAGGTGCCCCGGAAGGTTCGCTGCAGGTCGCCAAAGGCGTCTCCGAGGAAACTGCACGCCTCCTCGGAAAGGCCTTTTTGGAAATTCTGGCCGAGGGCGGCATCGGGCAGGACCGCCTGGAAGATGTCATCCGCTTCCGCCGGTCCGAAGCATCGCAGACATCTGTCACCCCCCTGCCCTTCCGGATGGCGCTCCGGCTGTCGGAACCTGAACATGAAGATGACGGATGGATGCTGGAAAGTGTCCTGGTGAACCCGAAAACCGGCACGCACTGGACACCGGCAGCGGGCAAGGTCACAAAACCGGTATCCGAAGCTCTCCCAAAAAAGTGGAAGCCATTTACACATTCAGTCTCAAGGATGCAATCGAGCATCCGCACCGTCCTAACCGGCGACCATGGCAGCGGGGACAGTTCGTTTATCTCCCTTTCCCTTGAGGACCATGAAGTCCGGGAGTTCCTGAAAGAAGATCTGCCGCTCTTTCAGGCTCTCGACATCGATGTGATCCTGCCGGGCTGGCTCCGGGAAGCCGCTGAACGCCGCGTGCGTGTCCGCGCTTCCGCCTCAGCCGGTTCATCAGGCAATGCCCGCCTGGACGATGCGCTCAGCTTCAACTGGACGTTTTCCCTTGGCGGCGCCGACATTACAGCCGAGCATTTCAAGCGGCTCGTCGAAGAAAAGCGGGAATTCATCCGTGCGGGTGACGAATGGTTCCGGTTGGATGCCGCCTGGCTTGCCCGGATCCGGGAGATGATGGAGACGGCAGAGAAAAGCGGATGGACCGTCAAGGATCTTTTGTTCCGCGACCTTGAAGAGGAAATCAGCGCAGGGCGGGACGAACAGGATGAAGATGATGAAGACGATCCGCTGTTTGATTTCCTTCTCCAGCACTCATTGAAGGATGCGGTCGAGCGGATCCGCAGCAAGGAAGGCATCCCCGCCACCTCCGTTCCCGCAGGATTGCATGCCGAACTCCGCCCTTACCAACAGAAAGGGTTCGACTGGCTCGTCTTTATGCGGGAGCATGGGTTCGGAGCGGTTCTCGCGGACGACATGGGGCTTGGAAAAACCGTCCAGCTGATCGCCTACCTGCTCCATGGCCGGGAATCGGGAACGGCGGAAGCCCCTTCCCTGATCATCTGTCCGACCTCGGTGATCGGCAACTGGCAAAAAGAGCTCCAGCGGTTTTCCCCGGCTCATCCGGTTCTCGTCCACTATGGCACTTCCCGCCTGAAGGGCAGTGAACTGGAAGCGGCACTGAGTGCACTCGGCAACGGGCTTGTCCTGACAACGTACGGTACGTTCATGCAAGATCACGAAGCATTCACGGCAATGGAGTGGGATGCGGTTTCGCTGGACGAGGCACAGAACATCAAGAACATGCAGACCAAGCAGTCGAGAGCTGTCCGGAAGCTTAGGGGCCGGCATCACATCGCCCTGACCGGCACACCGATCGAAAACCGGCTCGCTGAATTGTGGGCGATTTTCGATTTTATCCACCGCGGCTATCTTGGACGCTTTTCTGAGTTCCAGGAGGCGTATATCGGTCCGATTGAACGCGACGGCTCGGAAAAGCAGATGCAACGGCTGCGCGCGAAGATTTCCCCATTCCTTCTCCGCCGGACCAAATCCGACCCTTCACTCAAGCTTAACCTCCCTGACAAACTGGAGGAAAACGAATTCGTGCCGCTCACCGAGGAGCAGGCGGCGCTTTACGAAGGGTATATCAGCGAGACAAAGGCAGCCCTCATGGAAGCGGAAGGCTTCCGCAGGCGAGGCATCATCCTGAAGATGCTCAGCCGCCTCAAGCAGCTCTGCAACCACCCTGCGCTCTTCCTGAAAGAACCGATTGCGGAGCCGGACGAAATGCTGGCCCGCTCCGAGAAGCTCGAGCGGATTATCAGCCTAACCGCAGACATCGTCGACCGCGGCGAGCAGGTGCTCATCTTCACTCAATACATCGGCATGGGTGAGCTGATCCGGCACTGCCTGTCGGGCCTATATGATATCGAAGCCCCATTCCTGACCGGCAGCATGCCGAAGGGACGCCGTGACCGGCTCGTGGAAGAGTTCCAGGACGGGGGCTTCCCGGTGTTCATCCTTTCGCTCAAGGCCGGCGGCACCGGATTGAATCTCACAGCCGCCAACCATGTGCTCCATGCAGACAGGTGGTGGAATCCGGCCGTGGAAAACCAGGCGACCGACCGGGCATACCGGATCGGCCAGGATCGTTTTGTACACGTCCGGAAATTCGTGACAATCGGCACGATCGAAGAAAAGATCGATAAAATGATCGCCGAGAAAGCCGCCTTGTCCGCCGACCTGATTCAATCCGGAGCCTGGATCACGGAACTCACCGATGAAGAGCTGAATGACCTGTTCTCGATCGGTTGAGTGAGGGAATCCAGTTGCGCTCGTTGACATCGCGATTCCGGATGTCGCTATGTAGCAGACGGCCCGGCCACCCCCATGGCCGGGCCGTCTTCATCCTGTATTTCCGCCAACTTTCACTCATTCATCGCTTCATGACGAATTGCATAATGTCCGACTCTTGCCAATGACGATCACTCAGCTTTTTTTCCAGATAAATGACACGCTCGTTGAGGTGGGCGATAATCCGGATCAGCTGCTCGATTTGCTGCTCGGTCCGGCCGAGCTGTTGCTCAATGCGCTCCATGCCATAAATTCCTTTCTGAAGGGTGGCGTTTCAGATGAAAGGGAATGGTGCATAAAAGTTGCCGACCGGGAGATTCCGGCGTTGCGGTCCCGCCGGAATCTCCGGTCAAGGCTGGATGGGTTCCTCTTGCTCCTCTACTTTCCGGTTTTCAAATTCGAGTCCGGGCGGGAGATTCTGTCCCCTGCCGGCCTGGCTTCCATGGCGTTCATGATGAGAGTCCTGCATGATCCGATCTTCCTGTACGGCGTCTTGGTAAGGTCCGGATCCCTTGCCGCTTAACCCTTCCGCGCCATCCCCTTGCGGACTGCCGGCCACAACAGTCTTGGGGGACGGCGGTTTGGTCGCAAGGAAACGGACTTCCTCGCTCACCACCTCTGTGACATACACCCGGTTTCCGTCCTTTTCATAGGTCCTGGATTGGAGACGGCCTCCGATACTGATAAGCGATCCCTTGCCGCAGTACTTCACGGTATTGACAGCCGCCTTGCCCCAGGCCGTGCACAAAACGAAATCCGCGTCGTTGTCCCGGTCATTTCTGAATCTCCGGTTGACAGCCAGAACGAAGCTGGTCTGGACCCGCCCTTCCGAAAGATTTTTCAGTTCGGGATCTTTTGTGAGACGCCCGACCAATGCCACCTGATTCAATCGTTCACCTCCTTCGCTGTGGGTGAGCCAAGCATACCCGACCCTCAACGGATAGAGCAAAACGCCATTTTTCAAGAATGGGCCCGGTTTTTGCCGCAAAATCGAATTTTGCGCAATCCGCAATTCGCCATCAGACCGGTTACCCCCTTGATCCGACTGCATTCTCCCCAACGTCGAGAATGCTTCAAAATTCGATTTTGCCAGTTTCTGAAAAAATATAAGGAAAGGGGACGATATGGTATACTGGGCATACGTAAATACCGGGGGGCGAAAGTTTGTGAAGTCATTTAAACTGCTGTCGGTCGATTTTGAGAAAGACGGTGAATTCTTCTCTTGCCCGCTTGTCGACGGAATCATCATCAACGAAGAAAACAGCCGCCGCTCATGGATTCTGGAGATGTTTGTGGACAAAGAGCACAAGCCGGTATTCGATGAATGGCTTGAATCGGGAGAAGTCATTAATACAAAGGCGGTCATTTCCTATCCAGAGAACGAGCCTGCCGGATTCAGGCTTGCAGTTTACGCCGTCAAGGAAATCGGCGACCATATCTCGGTCCTTCTGAAAGGACCGCTGAAGCGCGTCCGGTCCCAGTATGCGGAACACCTTCTTGAGGAACTGATCGCTGAAGGGCTGCAGGGAGATGAGATGCTCGACCGCTTCAGGGCAGACATGAAAAACCGGCCGCAGCTGAAGCGCGACCGGGACAAACAGAATTCTTGAACGGGCGGCCACCCAGGCCGTCTCTTTTCAATCGAGTAGGAGGGGTGACTAACCCCGCCGTCCTCTCACACCACCGTACGTACCGTTACGGCGGTTCAATCAAGATTGATGACGCAAAAGTTCATAACGTGCCATCAGACTGTCGAGCCCTTGGGAACTCCAAAAGGAGCACCCGATGTTCTAAGGAATACGGCATCTTTCGGGAGGTAATCTCCCTGACGCCCTTGCCTTACTCCTGTTGGCTATCCTTATTTTCTGGTTGCGATTTGGAGTGAAGCTGAAGCCGAGAAACTTTCGTTTCCAGTCCACTGCCGACTTCTGTCGGTTCACCTGCCTGCCCGTCTGGACTTCACGTAGCTATTGCAGTCATCGGCGGACAAAGCGGTGACCTCGCTTCTCCAATTCTTTGTCCAGTTCATCGAGGACAATATTGGATAGGAGCGGACTTAAGGGTCCGCCTAGAGGTGCTCCCTCCGTGACTGGCCTGACAAGGCCGTCCTCGAGGACACCTGAATTCAGAAAGCTTCTAATCAG
>NZ_FNAR01000030.1 GCF_900101985.1 Bhargavaea beijingensis | reverse complement strand
GAAGCCGCCTGCCACTTCGTCGAAGAAATCGAAAGCGGCCAGCTTAAACCGAACTACATGGAAAAAGCGGCTTTTTAATTAATATAGAAGGAATTCAAACCCGTTGCCGGAAAGGCAGCGGGTTTTCCGATTGGAATTGCTTACGGAGCGGATTTGCCATATGGGTTGCGGATTTGCAGTATGGGGCGCGGGTTTGCCGTATGGGATGCGGATTTGCAGTATGGGGCGCGGGTTTGCAGTATGGGATGCGGGTTTGCCGTATGGGTTGCGGGTTTGCCGTATGGGTTGCGGATTTGCCGTATGGGATGTGGATTTGATGTATGGGATGTGGATTTGCAGTATGGGGCGCGGGTTTGCAGTATAGGTTGCGGATTTGCCGTATGGGGCGCGGGTTTGCAGTATAGGTTGCGGATTTGCAGTATGGAGCGCGGGTTTGCCGTATGGGATGTGAATTTGATGTATGGGATGCGGATTTGCAGTATGGGATGTGGATTTGATGTATGGGATGCGGGTTTGCAGTAAGGGATGCGGGTTTGCAGTAAGGGGTGCGGTTTTGCCGTATGGAGAGCGGGTTCGCAGTATAGAGAGCGGAGTGGGTTTGCTTTATGGGGGCGAGCTATTGTTACCCCCGTCCATTCGTACTTACAGCCGCCGGTCCAAAGCCAAAACCCCCTCTCCGTCACCCGGAGAGGGGGTTCACAGGCATGATTACAAGATCCACATGCCGACCAGGCCGCAAAGAACGCCGAGCAGGATGACGGCTCCGGCGACGAACCAGAGGACTTTCCTCGGGAACGCGCCGGCGACGAGAATCAGGGACGGCAGGCTGATGGCGGGCAGGGTGATGAGCAGGGCGGCGGCAGGTCCGGTGCCGAGCCCGGCGGACATGAATGTCTGGATGATCGGAATTTCCGCGGCGGTCGGGATGACGAACAGCATTCCGCCGATTGCGAAAAGCAGGATCATGAGCAAGGTATTGCCGGATGCGCCGTCAAGCAACGGGAAGAGCCATGGGCGCACCGCCGCAATGAGCAGGACCGAGATAAAGTAGGCCGGGATGATGAAAAGCGCCATCCGGCCCATGCTCTTCAGCCATCGGGAAAGGAAGCTGCCCTCTTCCGGAGACATCGCCGTTTCTGCTTGTTCCACCTTGCGGGCGAGTTCCTCGGGGGCAGGTATAGGAGCAAAACGGTTGGCCAGGTAGCTGATGCCGAAGACGAGCAGGATGCCAAAGACGGCTCGGAGCAGCGTAAACTCCCAGGAAAGCACGAATGTCATGAAGATGAGGACCGCCGGATTCAGCACCGGGTTGCCGAGCCAGAAGGCGAGGGCCGCTCCGATTGAGACGTTCTTTTTTCGGAGACCCGCGGCGACGGGGGCCGCGCAGCAAGTGCACATCATGCCCGGAAGGCTCGTCAGTCCGCCGATGGCTGTGCTGCCGAAGGATGTCTTGCCGAGTGTGCGCATCAGCCAGTCAGCAGGGAGCAGGACTTGTACGAGTGAGCCGAGCACAATCCCGAGCACGGCCGCTTTCCAGACCGCAAGAAAGTACGTGACCGTGTATGACCAGGTGCTTTCCCAGGAGAATGACCCGGCATCTGCCGGGTCCCCGAGGATGGAATCGCCGATGGACTGCGTGGTGATGGCGGTTATGCTTTTATCGACATAGGGAACCCATTTCACGTACGCAAGCCCGATCACCGCGACGAGAAGGAAGATGACTGCATATAAAATCGTCCGTTTTCTGTCAGACGCGTGGTTGGTATTCATGTTCAGGACCTCCTGTAAACTGGTAACCGGAATAGTATACCACCCGAATCGGAATACTTCTATTAGAAAATCCCCTGCCGCAAGGGCAGGGGATGGAGTCAGGCTTCCTGGAACTGAATGTTATGAAGGTGTGCGAAGATGCCGCCTTTTTGTACAAGTTCCTCATAGCCGCCATCTTCCGCGATACCGTCTTTTGTCACGACGACAACCCGGTCGGCGTTGCGGATCGTGGCAAGGCGGTGGGCGATCACAAGAGTCGTCCGGTTTTCGGACAGCTCCTCGAGTGATTGCTGGATGATGCGCTCCGTCTCGGTGTCGAGCGCCGAGGTTGCTTCATCCAGGATGAGGATCGGCGGGTTTTTCAGGAACATCCGGGCGATGGCAAGCCGCTGTTTTTGGCCACCGGAAAGCTTGAGGCCGCGCTCTCCGATCTGCGTTTCGTAGCCGCCAGGCAGATCCGAAATAAATTCCTCCAGATGGGCTTTCCGGGCGGCGTGGTACACTTCCTCGTCTGTGGCGCCAAGCTTGCCGTAGGCGATGTTTTCGAAAATGGTTCCGGTAAAGAGGAACACATCCTGCTGCACGATGCCGATCTGTGAGCGCAGCGACTGCATCGTCATGTCCCGGACGTCAATGCCATCGATGGAGATCGAGCCGAGGTCGACATCATAGAACCGGGGAATCAGCGAGCAGATGGTCGTCTTGCCTGCGCCGGAAGGCCCGACAAAGGCGACTGTCTGCCCTGGACGGATCGACAAGCTGATGTCGTTCAGCACCGGCTTGGAGTCATCATAACTGAACGATACCCGGTCAAAGCGGATATTTCCGTTCAGGTGGGGAACGTCAACCGCATCCGGGCGGTCGAGCACTTCCGGCTCCTGATCGAGCAGTTCCCTGAACCGCCGGAATCCGGCCATGCCCTTCGGGTACATCTCGAGCAGTGCCGCGATCTTATCCACCGGTTTAATCAAAACGTTGACGAACAGCACGAAACTCACGAGTTCCCCATAGGATAACCGGTCGTTATAGGAAAACCAGGCACCGACGACGAGAACGAGCAGCGTGACAAGCCGTGTCAGCATATACATGCTGGAATGCGTCCAGGCCATGACTTTGTAGGCCGCAATCTTGGCCAGCCTGAAACTTCCGTTGTCTTCCCGGAACCGATTCATTTCGAACGCCTCATTCGTGAACGATTGCACGACGCGAACCCCCGACACGCTGTCCTCGACACGCGCATTCACGTCAGCGATCCGGCTGTACATGTTCCGCCACGCCTTGTTCATCTTCGTGTTGCAGAACGTGATGACCGCGACAAGGAACGGAATCATGATGATGGTGATCAGCGCCAGCTCCGGATTAATCGTGTACATAATCGAAAACGCACCGACAATCGTCATGATGGCGATGAAAATATCCTCAGGCCCATGGTGGGCAAGTTCACCGATGTCAAAGAGGTCGTTGGTGATCCGGCTCATGATATGACCGGTCTTCGTGTTATCAAAAAAGCGGAACGACTGCCGCTGCACATGGTCGAACAGCTGCTGTCGCATGTCGGTCTCGATGTTCACCCCAAGCTTGTGGCCGAGATAGGAGACGATAAACTGCAGGAACGTACTGAGAAGGTAGATGCCAAGCAGCAATAGACTGACCCAGACAATCCGGCCCCAGTCACCGGTCGGAAGCAGTTCATCAATGAACCACTGCACGGCGACAGGAAAGGCGAGCTCGAGCAATGCCACGAACACGGCGCTTGAGAAGTCGATGATGAACAGCCGCTTGTGCGGTTTATAATAGGAAAAGAATTGCTTGAGCATAGAATCCTCCAATGGGTGATTTGACTTCCGCCATTATAGCGGAACGAAGATGAATCCGGAAGAGGACTGGGTCTTTTGTCGGGTTTCTTCCGGAAAACGGAACTTCTCCATTAACGTCACCGTATAACGGACTGTACCCAAACAGAGAGGTGGTAATTCTATATGAAGAAACTCTTGATGGCCATGGCAGCCGGATCCCTGACACTGGGTCTTGCGGCATGCAATGAGACGGCCAAGCCGATGGAAGGCACGCCGGAAGAAAAGCAAAGCGACCTGACGGCGGAAGAAGTTTACGAGAAAGCACTGACTGCTTCACAGGAAATGAAAAGCACGGAAGCGTCTGTTGAAATGGACCAGAAAATCTCTGTCCCATCCCAAGATGTGGAGATGAACACGCACACCAACATGGACATGGAAATGACACTGGATCCGGTTGCGCTTCACCAGAAGGGTACATTGACCTTGAGTGACGCCAGCGGGGAAGAGAAGTCGGCGGATATCGACGTCTATATGACCGAAGACGGAACGATGTACATGCGTGATCCTCAGGGAGAGCAGTGGCTCAAGATGACCGGGGCCGTACCCGGGCTCGATCAGCTGACGCAGCAGCAGCCGGATCCTTCCGAACAGCTTGAACAGCTCCGGGAATATGCAAAGGATATGAAATTCGAGCAGAACGAGAATGAGTATATCCTGAAGCTGACGGCCGACGGTGAGAAGTTCAATGAGCTGATCAAGCAGACGCTGCAGGAACAGCTTCCGCCCGAAGCACTTGAACAGATGAGCGAAGATGAACAGAAGGCACTCGAAAACATGAACATCAACGAACTGCAGTACGAGATGTTCGTGGACAAGGAATCTTTCAACATGACTGCGATGAACATGGTCATGTCGATGTCGGTGGAAGACCAGGCCGAGACGCTCAATATCGATATCGATTCGAAAACCGCGTACTCGAACATCAATGGAATCGAGAAAATTGAAATTCCGCAGGAAATCATCGACTCCGCAGTTGAACTTCCGCAGCAATAATGGATTATAAAACCGCAGCCTTCACACGGCTGCGGTTTTTATATGCCGCGGGACCTCGGGGAGGGATTCGGAAGTCCCTGGACAGAGGCGCCGGAAAAGACACAGACAGACCGTTCAGATTCCAGACGATAATCATTCTAAACTAAATGATAATCATTTTCATTTACTCTTTGACTTCATGAAAACGCATGATATAATAGCTATTGCAAGGGTGGTGAGAATGATTTTCAACATAACATTCTCAATAGCCTTTTAAATCGCAGTGCATCGGGGATAGCCATGAAGACACGTTACTTGATTGCCGGGCTCGTCATCCTGTCGTTCCTATCTTTGTTCGTCGGGGCGAGCAGCATCACACCAATGGACCTCTTGGATTGGAGTTCCGAAGAAACCCAAATATTCTTGATCAGCCGTGTGCCGCGTCTTGTCGCCATCCTGCTTGCAGGAGCCGGCATGAGTGTCGCCGGCATGATCATGCAGCAATTGAGCCGAAACAAGTTTGTCTCGCCGACAACAGCAGGGACACTGGATGCGACCCGTCTCGGGATCCTCGTATCCATGCTCCTGTTCACGAATGCGACGATACTCGAGCAGATGGCCATCTCGTTTGCATTCGCCCTGGCCGGGACACTTTTGTTCATGCAGATCTTGGAGCGCATCAAGTTCAAAGACGCGATTTTCATCCCGCTTGTCGGGCTGATGTTCGGGAATATCTTGTCCTCTCTGACGACATTCTTCGCCTATAGGACGAATGTGATCCAGAACATCTCCGCCTGGCTGCAGGGGGACTTCTCCATGATCATGTCGGGACGTTATGAGCTTCTGTACATCAGCGTTCCGATCCTGTTCCTCGCCTACCTGTACGCCAACCGGTTCACGGTTGCCGGGATGGGGGAGGATTTCTCCAGGAACCTCGGCCTCAACTACAAATTTGTGGTGAATTTCGGACTGATCCTGGTTGCATTGATCACTGTAACGGTCGTCCTCACGGTCGGCATGATTCCGTTTCTCGGACTCATCATCCCCAATATCGTCTCCATCATGAAAGGGGACAACCTAGAGAAGACTCTGCCGCACACGGCGCTCATGGGCTCGATTTTCCTGCTTGTCTGTGACATTCTCGGACGTGTGCTGATCTATCCATATGAAATTTCCATCAGTTTGATGGTCGGGGTCATCGGCAGCGGCATCTTCCTCTACCTGCTGTTCAGGAGGAAAGCCTATGCGTGATTCCACAAAACTTATCATCCTGTACGCGCTGGCGGCGCTTTTTGTCGGGCTGTATCTGTTCCATGACCTGAACGGCAGCTACGATTATGCCCTCCCGAGAAGGGGCGTGAAGGTTGCGGCAATGGCCGTGACCGGCATCGCCATCGCCTACGCAACGGTCGTCTTCCAGACGATCACCCAGAACCGGATTCTGACACCTAGCATCATGGGACTGGATTCTCTTTATATGCTGATCCAGACGGTCATCATCTTTTTCCTTGGCTCTACCCATATCACGGTCGTCAACAAGCAGGTCAACTTCCTGCTATCGGTCATCGCGATGGTCATTTTCGCGCTGCTGCTTTATCAGCTCCTCTTTAAAAAGGGGAACCGGCCGGTCTACTTCCTGCTCTTGGTCGGAATCATCGTCGGGACATTTTTCAGCAGCATCTCGACATTCCTCCAGGTGCTGATCGACCCGAATGAGTTCCTCACTGTCCAGGATGCGATGTTTGCCAGCTTCAACAACGTCAATTCAGACTTGGTCTGGTTGTCCATCGCGGTTGTCGCTGCTTGCATCTTCATCGGTTGGCGCCAGCTCCGGATCATGGATGTGATCTCGCTTGGCCGGGATATCTCCATGAACTTGGGCGTACCGTATGACAGGATGGTGCGCAGCACCCTGATTCTTTCGGCGGTTTTGATCGCCGTCTCCACGGCGCTGGTCGGCCCGATCACCTTCTTCGGTCTGATCGTCGCCAATCTGAGCTACCAGTTCATCAAGTCTTATAAGCATTCCATCACAATTACGGCTGCAGCCGGCCTGAGTCTGATCCTCCTCATCGGGGGACAGTGGATCGTCGAACGTGTCTTCACCTTCTCGACCACTCTGAGTGTTGTCATCGAGTTCGCCGGCGGCGTGTACTTCATCTATCTACTACTTAAGGAGAGTCGATCCGCATGATTCAAGTCCGTGAGCTGTCCAAGTTTTATGGAAAAAAAGCCGTCGTCGAAAAGGTCTCGGTTAACATTCAGCGCGGCCAGATCACTTCGTTCATCGGGCCGAACGGGGCGGGCAAGTCCACCCTGCTCTCCATGGTAAGCCGCCTGCTGGATGCAGACACCGGAGAAGTGCTGGTCGACAAGGATGACGTGCGCAAGATGAAGTCGAACGACTTTGCCAAGCGTGTATCGATTCTGAAACAGTCCAACTATATGAATGTCCGCCTTACGGTACGGGAACTTGTTTCGTTCGGACGTTTCCCGCATTCAAGAGGGCGGCTGAATGAAGAAGACATCCGCGTCATCGACCAGGCGATCGAGTACATGGAACTCGGTGATTTGCAGGACAATTATCTGGATGAGCTGTCCGGTGGCCAGCGCCAGCGTGCGTTCATCTCGATGGTCATCGCCCAGGACACCGAGTACGTCCTTCTTGATGAGCCGCTCAACAACCTGGATATGAAGCACTCCGTCCAGATCATGAAGATTCTCCGCCGTCTCGTGGATGAGCTTGGCAAGACCGTCGTCATCGTCCTTCATGACATTAACTTCGCATCGGTATACTCCGACCGGATTGTGGCGCTTAAGGACGGCCGGGTCATCAAAGACGGTCCGACCGAAGACATTATCAACTCGGAGTCCCTGAAAGAAATCTATGACATGGACATTCCGATCAAGCAGATGAGCAACTGCCGGATCTGTGTATACTTTAATTCTTGACCATCTATCACCGACTATGAAAAGAGGGGTTCCAAATGAAGAAATTCACGTTTATCGCAATGCTGATGGCATTTATCCTGTTCCTGGGTGCCTGCGGCAGCGACACTGCCAAAGAAACCGAAGATAGCAAAGGCGGCACATCCGGAGAAACCACTGAAGAAAGCAAGTCCCTGACAATCGAGCATGAGTTCGGGGAAGCAACAATCGAAGGCACGCCTGAGAAAGTCGTCGTCTTTGATTTTGGTATCCTCGATACACTTGATGAACTCGGTGTCGAAGTGGCGGGTGTTCCGCAGGCGAATGTTCCGAGTTACCTGGAGCAGTACGAATCGGACGAGTACACGAACGTCGGCAGCCTGAAAGAACCGGATTTCGAAGCCATTCACAAACTCCAGCCGGATGTCATCTTCATCTCCGGCCGTCAGGCACAGCTGTATGACCAGTTCGCAGAAATCGCGCCGACCGTCTACATCCCGGTTGATCCCACAAACTATATGGAATCTTTCAAAGAGAACATGAACACGGTCGCTGAGATTTTCGGTAAACAAGATGAAATGAACAAGGAACTTGAAGACGTCGACAGCCGTATTGCTGCCATTCAGGAGAAGACTTCCGGCTCTGAAGAAAAAGCTCTGATTATTCTCGGTACACAAGGAAAAGTCAGTGCGTACGGCCCGGCATCCCGCTTCGGCTTTATCCATGATGTCTTCGGCGTAAAGCCGGCTGACGAAGGAATCGAAGCTTCGACGCACGGCCAGAACATCACATTCGAATATATTCTCGACACAAATCCGGACATTCTCTACGTCATCGACCGGGATACCGCGATCGGCGAGGATTCAAGCGTAAAAGAATCGTTCGAGAACGATCTTGTCAAGAAGACGAACGCTTATAAAAATGACAACATCCATTACCTCGATGGTGAATACTGGTACCTTTCCGGCGGCGGCCTGCAGTCGATGAAAGAGATGATCTCCGAAATCGAAGCCAGCTTCTGATCGGTTCCTCCCACGCACCCTGCCTAGCGCAGGGTGTTTTTTATACCGTTCCATGTCACCCGCCTGCATCTTTTGTTCCCGCGGGTATGTGCCCGGCCTCCAGTGATAAAATGAAGAAAGAGTTTGTACAGGCTGGAGGCGTTCAGATGAAGAACAACAAGAAAAGAGCCGGAGCCGCGCTTGCCGCATCCGCTCTGTTTATCCTGCTTGCCCTCTTTTATGATTCCGCGCGATTGCAGGCGTTTGACAAGTTCCTATCCGAGTGGCTGGAAGGTGCTGCATTTCTGAAAGGATTCAGCTATCTCGGCAACCCATCGACCATCGCTTTGATCTGCTCGGTTGTCGTTGTCATGCTCCTGATCAACCGTTCGCCGCGCGATGCGATGTTTATCGTTTTGGCAGTGGGGTTAGGGTATGCGGTGAATGAGGGGCTGAAGGAGTGGTTTGCAAGACCCCGGCCGGATATGCCCGGGCAGCTGGAAAGCTACAGCTTTCCTTCAGGCCATGCGCAAATGGGATTCCTCTATGTGAGCTCGATCGGAATGGTTGCGATGCGGCGTCTCCGATCCGGGTTCTGGCGCAAAGCGGTCCCGGCCGCAGCCGGTATTCTGATCGCCGGCATAGGCGTATCCCGTATTGTGCTCGGGCGGCATTATGCAACGGACGTGCTGGCGGGCTGGGCAGCCGGCACAGCCTTCCTGCTCCTGCTGGTGATCCTGTTTTCTTTCTGGAATCGGGGGCGCCTCCAATCCTGAATGGTGGAATCCCCGATTGTTAGGGGCTCCTTTCATGTGGTATAGATAAGGAACAGCAGGAAAGAAGTGATGGATGATGTACAGGATCAGCGAAGAGCTTGCAGATCTCGGGCGCCGGCGAATGGGCGATGCTCCGGTGGAAGGGTTTGTCTACGGACAGGGTCCCGAACAGCCGGAACTGATGCTCGTCGGCGAGGCGCCGGGAGAATTCGAACTGGTGGACGGCATCCCGTTTATCGGCCGGGCAGGCAAGGAGCTCATGAAGTCCCTCGCTTCAATCGGGTTGCGCCGGGAGGATGTTTATATCACGAGTGCCGTGCGCAGCCGTCCGTATCGCTGGGGCACGAAAAAGGAACGCGACGGCACGCTCACCGAGCGCAAGTATAACCGGGCACCGACGGCAAAGGAAATCCTCGCCCACGCACCGCTTCTGGATGCGGAAATGCGGGACGTGCGGCCGAAGCTTATCGTCACGCTCGGCAATATCGGCCTGCAGCGGCTGCTCGGCAAAAGTTACAAGGTCTCGGGCGTGCACGGACAGCTGCTCGAGGCCCCGGTCCAGTATTTGGCGAACCCGGAGGATCGGACGTACAGCCTGACGGAGGACGTCAGAACGATTATTCCGACCTTCCATCCGGCCTCCGTGTTTTACAACCCGTCGCTGCGAGAAAAGGTGGAGCAAGACTGGCAGACGATTGGAAGGGCGCTCCGGAGGCACGCGGGCCATTGAACGTGAATTCAGCCTGTAAAGGAGGTGGAAGCAGATGACGAGACGGGGAAACAGCAGAAACGAAAAGCAGGCACCGGGCGGACCGCTGAGCGAGCAGGACGCCATCCGCATCATGAGCGGATTGGCCAGTGCCTTCTATGTCCTGGATGAAAATTCGGACTTTATTTACATGAATGAAAAGGCGGCGCGACTGCTGGGCCAAGAAGGGAAAGACCTGGAGGGAAGAAATGCCTGGACCGAATTCCCGGATGCGGTGCCCGCCGGTCTGAAGGAGATGTACGACCGGATCCGTGAAACGGGTATCGCCGAGACGAAAGAAATCTATTACCGGCCCGCAGGCCTCTGGCTGCAAGTGGACGCCCAGGAAATAGGAGAAGGCCGGATTGCGGTCCTCTTCCACGATATCAGCCGTTACAAGGAAGCGGAGACCAGGCTGGAGCTGCTCGCTTACAGGGATAATCTGACCGGACTTCCGAATCGCAGTTCCGCGATTCAGAGGATTACAGAAAGCATCGGGAAGGGGAAGCCGTTTTCCGTCGTCCTTTTTGATATTGATAGCTTCCGCCAACTCAATGATCTTCACGGACATCAAGCGGGGGACCGCTACATCCGGGGAATTGCGGAGCGCCTGAAAGGGATTCTGGAAGATGGCGAAGTTGTCACGCGGATTGGCGCGGATGAGTTTATCTTTCTGACCCGCCGGACGGATCCCGATGAGTTAAAACAGTGGGTACAGGAACTGTTCAGGCAAACCGCAATTTCTGTAAGGCTGTACGATCATGTGAGCTTTTCCGCTTCCGCAAGTGTGGGAATCAGCAGATACCCGGAAGACGCTACGACCACAGCCGAACTTCTCAGCATGGCGGATCATGCGATGCATGAGTCAAAAACCAAGAGGGGCAACTGCTTCCAACTGTTTCATGACCAAATGAGGAAGAGGCTCGATCGAAGAAGGGTGATCGAGGATGACCTCTTCTCCGGGAACTTCAAGGAGAATGGGTTCGCTTGTGTCGTCCAGCCACAACTGGACGGGGAAAGCGGACGCTTGCTCGGGATTGAAACGCTGTCGAGGTGGGACCATCCGGAACTTGGGGTTCTTCCTCCAAGTGAGTTTATTCCGATTGCCGAAGAAACCGGGAAAATCAAGGAACTGACGATTCACCTGCTTAATCTCGTGCTGGAAAAAGGGCAACGCTGGGACATGCAGTATGGCCGTGTCCCGAGGATGGCAGTGAATGTGACCTCGTCCCTTCTGAATGACAAGCAATTCTTCAGCACAATCATGAAAATGCTCGGCAAGTGGGAGATTCCTCCAGACCGGTTTGAAATCGAAATCACTGAATGGAAGGAAACCCTCAGCTCGAATCTGGTCCTCTCCAACCTGAGAAAGTGTCGCAGCCAAGGAATCTCCGTGGCGATTGACGACTTCGGCACCGGATTTTCGGGCCTGTCCTATCTGACCAATTTCCCGGTCGACAAAATCAAGATCGACCGTTTCTTCGTCTCCGGCATCGGCAGGGTCGGCAAATCCGAAGCCATCCTGAAGTCGGTCGTGTCGCTTGCGGAAGGTCTCGGCTGTGAACTGATTGCAGAAGGGGTAGAGACCGGGGAACAGCGCCGATTCCTATTGGGTATCGGGTGCCGCGGCATACAAGGGTATTATTTTGATGCGCCTTTGCCACCAGGGGAGTTTGAAGAAAAGTATTTGCGTTCATGAATGGGACACCTCCGGGATCCGCGCCAAGTGCGCGGTTTTTTTGGGGGCGAGGAGCGGATGATGATCAGACGCCTCCGGCCGGTCATTTCGACGAGGGAGGCATCCGGCAAAACCAAAGTGATTCGGCATAGTTGATCAGGTATTTAGAAAATTCACCTGCAAACAAGTTGCACAAGGGAAACTTTCTGGCATATAATAGCATCATCTTAAATCAGAAAGTGGCTGGTTGAATGGAAGGAAACATATGGATCGCATTCGGCCTGACCCTGTTTGCCGGATTGGCAACGGGAATCGGCAGCCTGCTTGCGTTCTTTACTTCCCGGACAAACACGAAATTCCTGTCAGCCTCACTCGGTTTCTCGGCAGGCGTCATGATCTACGTTTCGCTTGTCGAAATCTTCGTCAAGGCAAAAGATGCGTTGACCGATGAACTTGGAATCACACCCGGCTATTGGGCGACGATTGCCGGATTCTTCGGCGGGATGCTGCTGATTGCGGTCATCGACCGTTTCATCCCGTCAACGGGGAATCCGCATGAAGTGAAGAGCGTAGAGGACATCGGGAAGGGCCCGACAAATGATGAATATGCGAGATTAAAGAAGATGGGCGTCTTTACGGCACTTGCGATCGCCATCCACAACTTCCCGGAAGGGATTGCGACGTTTACGTCGGCCCTCCAAGACCCGACACTGGGAGTGGCCATCGCCATTGCGGTTGCCATCCACAACATTCCGGAAGGCATCGCGGTATCCGTGCCGATGTACTTTGCGACAGGAGACCGGAAGCAGGCGTTCAAATTAAGCTTCCTCTCCGGCCTTGCGGAACCTGCAGGCGCGGTGATCGCCTTCCTGATCCTCATGCCATTTTTGAACGGGATCATGTTCGGTGTCATTTTCGCGGCAGTGGCGGGAATCATGGTGTTCATCTCGGTGGATGAACTGCTTCCCGCTGCGCAGAAATTCGATGAAGCGCATTTGTCGATTTACGGCATGATCGCCGGCATGGCGGTCATGGCCATCAGCCTCGTACTCGTTTCTTGATGCATATTGTCAAACTGTCCGGCACATTGTATAGTTATAAAGTCATCGAAACTATACAACTGTAAAGACAGGTGAAGATAAATGGCTACCTATGCTGACCGGCAGGCGAAAAAGCCTGCCATTTCAAGAAACAGATTGCTCGGCACCGCCGGTCTTGCCTGGATGTTCGATGCGATGGACGTCGGCATCCTGTCATTCGTCATCGCGGCGCTGGCGACCGACTGGGCCCTGACGCCGGGAGAGATGGGCTGGATCGGCAGCGTCAACTCGATCGGTATGGCGGTCGGCGCATTCGCATTCGGTATTTTGGCTGACCGGATCGGCCGGAAAAACGTTTTTATCCTGACGCTTGTGCTGTTCTCACTTGCAAGCGGTCTTTCCGCGGCAACGACGGGACTTGCCGCCTTCCTCGTGTTACGGTTTATTGTCGGAGCGGGGCTCGGCGGAGAACTGCCGGTCGCTTCCACGCTGGTTGCCGAGAGTGTCGGGGCGAAGGAGCGGGGGCGTGTCGTCGTTCTGCTTGAAAGCTTCTGGGCGGGCGGCTGGCTGATCGCTGCCCTGATTTCCTACTTTGTCATTCCGGAATACGGCTGGCGCATTGCGCTGATCCTGACGGCCTTGCCGGCGCTCTATGCGATTTATCTCCGGCTCCATCTTCCGGACTCGCCGGAATTCACGGCGAAAAAGGAAAAGCGGGGGACCATCGCCGGCAACATGAAGGCATTGTTCTCGCCAAAGTACCGCCGGGCGACCGTCATGCTCTGGATCGTCTGGTTCACAGTCGTCTTCTCGTACTACGGCATGTTCCTCTGGCTGCCGAGCGTCATGGTCATGAAGGGCTTCGACCTGATCCACAGCTTCGGCTATGTGCTTCTCATGACGCTCGCCCAGTTGCCGGGATACTTCACCGCGGCCTGGCTGATTGAAAAGGCCGGCCGTAAGTTTGTCCTGAGCGTCTTCATGGCCGGGACGGCCATCAGCGCGCTCGTATTCGGAAGTGCCGAGACCACCTGGCTGCTGCTCACGGCCGGTGCCTTCCTCAGCTTCTTCAATCTGGGGGCATGGGGCGCGCTATATGCCTATTCGCCTGAACAGTACCCGACTGTCATCCGTGGTACCGGCACAGGAACTGCGGCCGCTGTCGGCCGGATCGGCGGCATATTCGGCCCGCTGCTCGTCGGCTCGCTTGCAGGCGCGGGTGTCGGACTTGGCCTGATATTCGCCATCTTCACCGGTGCCGTACTGATCGGAGTAGCAGCCGTGCTGATTCTCGGCACGGAGACGAAGCAGATCGAACTTGAATGAAACCCCAACCACCCCCTTTCCGTAAACGTCGGAAAGGGGGTTTTCTCATGGAAACAAAGGATCTTCATGTATCGGTCAGCCCGGCGCGGGCGGCAGGCTTGGTCATTGACGCGCTGACCGTCAGTTCGGTGAGCGGCAGGATCGTGGATCAATACACGAGGCGAGGAGGCGATTGCGAAATTGTCGTCCTCATCATGGAAAAGTACTTTATGAGAACCGGCAACCGCGCCACGCTCACGATGGTGGCAGATAACTTTGACGGGGACGGGCGCACAAAGGTCAGGCTGACCGGATCCGGCGGCGGAAACGGCGCTTTCATGAAATTCGACTGGGGAGCCGGGGCCAGCTTTTCGGGAAGAGCGGAAGAAGCGCTTGCGGAGTGCCGTGTATGAGCGGCTTACCGGAGTCCGGCTGCGGAAAAACACTTTAAATTGTCCAATCGGACCTAGAACAATTGGGTCCTGACACATATAAGACCTAAAATAAAGCACACAGGGAACAGAATCCCGGTGTGCTTTATTCATGGTTCCATTCATAATAAGTGAATTTCATAACCTCGTTGTTCATGACGAATGTCTCTTCATCCGTCCCGGTGTGGAGAAAGCCGTTCTTCTCAAGGACTCTGCATGAGGCGATGTTCGTCGTGGTGGTTTTGGCAAGAATTTTCCGGACGCCGACACTGACTGCGAAATGAAGCAAATCTGCCAAAGCGCGGGAGGCCACGCCTTTTCCACCATGTGCTTGGGCAATCCGGTAGCCGAGCTCGCCGGTACCGCTCTCGGCGTCGATGTCGGTCAGGTTCATCCTGCCGAGGATCCGGTTGGCCTCGTCCTTAATCAGGAAAAAGCGGGATCCTCCGGCATCCTGCTCTTCAAGCAGTCCGCCGAACCGCTGCAGAAACACTTCATAAAAGAAATAATCATCCCCTCGGCCAGGCACTGAAGCTTCAAAGAATTCCCTGTTCTCGGTCTCGAAGGCATACAGCAACTCGCTGTCTTCGCACCGGAGCGGTTCCAATCGAATGTCCATCAATTATTCCCCCCATTCAAACAGAGCCGCTTCAGACGGCTCTGTTCGTCATTACTGCGATGCCGGCTTTCTTTTTGTAATCTGCATACAGCCAACCATTCAGAATGGAGAGAAGGATAAGGAAGGCAAGCGGGACAGCCCACAGGCTATCCGTCGGAGCTGCCCATCCGACGAGCGTGGATATGATTGCCATGACCGGCGCCATGAGATAGTAGGCTTTTGTATCATACAGCCAGCCGTACGGGAGAAAATGCGCCCCGGCAATCACGGCAAAGATGAACACCATCGCTTCAGGCCGGCTTCCGAGTGCCCAGAACACGAGCGGGAAATAGGCGAACTGGGCAAGGTTGCAGACCAGGCCCAGGCTTCCGAGCGGATTGTCCTTTGATTTCCAGTCGGCTTTCAGCAGACCGGCGAGACCGACGGCCACCGGGAACAGCAGGCCGGTCAGCGCGAGCAAAATAATATTCTGGAGCCGGAGCTCGATCGGCAATAAAAAGGCGGCGGTGATCAGCGTCCAGACAACCACCCCTGAAAGCAGAAAGGGCAGTCCGTTTTTGTTGCGCAGTGCGAGATCATGCTTTAGCGTATGCAGGTTCATCTGAATCCCCCCAGTGTGAAATCACCCAAAAGTCCCCTTACTTGGCTGACAAATGCGGCCAGATGACGTCAGCCCAGATCCGGTAACCGAGGTCGTTCGGATGGATGCCGTCCTTGAGCGTTTCAGTCAGCTTGACGCCCCGCTGATCCATGAGTGCAAGCATTTCATCGTGAATGTTGATGTATGGCCAGCCATTTTCCTCGATGAAGTCCTGCGTGCCGTACACGTAGTCAGTAAATCGGAGCCCGAGCGCATTTACCGGCGGCCCGAACTTGTTATCGGTTGTCGGGTTCGGCGAGATGAAAATGATCCGGGTTTCCGGCAGCGTTTTCGAGTACAGCGCGTGCAACTGTTCAAGTGATGCATAAGTGTCTTCGAGTGTGACATTCTTATTATGATTGTTGATGACGGACGTTTCGATGATGAGGACATCCGGGCGTCCCGCGATGACAGGCCCGGTCACTTCGTCCTCAAGCAGGCGGACGGATGTGTAGCCGGAGTGGCCGTGATTTTCGATTCCCAGGGTGTTGAGCGACGGGTAGGCGGTGCGCAGGTGAGCCTGCGTGAGTGCGCGCCATGTTTTTGATTGGTTCGACGAGCCGGAGCCTTTCGTGACGCTGCTGCCGGTGACGGCCATGCGCGCTTCCCCTGTTGTAAGCGCCCGGTAGACGAGGTAGTCCGCGACAGGCTGACCCGGATTTTTCAACGGATCCACCGCTTCGATGGTTGTGACGTCAGCGGATGCCTTGCCGCCTCTGCCTTCCGGGCGGAACAGCAGCAGAAGTGCGCCGGCTGCGGCCAAGAGAAGAAGGAACTTGACTTGTTTCATTCATGCTCACCTGCAGGGACCGGATACTTGATGGCATTTTTTTTGATTTTTCCGCGTGCAGCTTCGTCCAGGTCGAAACCGGCGACATCAGCCAGCTGCAGAAGATAAATATAAACATCCGCGGCCTCTTCCATGATGCCTTCGCGGTTTTGCGCAACAGCCTGCTCGCCGGAGAGCCACTGGAAATGTTCAAGAAGTTCGGATGCTTCAATCGAGACGGAAGTGGCCAAGTTCCGCGCATCCCGGTTGCCCTCTGTCCAACCGCGGGATTTATTGAAAGCGAGGATTTCCTCGGTGAGTGTTTTCATGGTGGTATTTCCCCCTGTTAAATCTGTTTGATTTGAGTATAACCGATATCGGGTAGACAATGAATGGAAGAATGTTTCGGTTTCAAGGAAAGGAGGGGGACGCATGTACAATCCGATCGACCCCGGATTTTTCAGCCGGCCTGTACTGGAACTGGCGCCCGCGCTGCTCGGGCAGTACATCGTACATGAGACACCGGAGGGACTTGCTGCCGCGCGGATTGTTGAGACGGAAGCGTATCACGGACCGGAAGACCGGGCAGCGCACAGTTTCAACAACCGCCGGACCAAGCGGACGGAAGTGATGTTCGCGGACCCGGGCCGGATTTATACGTACCAGATGCACACCCATACGCTCATGAACGTCGTCGCCGGAGAGGAAGGAACCCCGCATGCGGTCCTGATCCGCGGAGCGGAACCGGTGGAGGGACTGGAGCTCATGCAGGAACGGCGCGGCTGGCATTTCAAAATTCCGGAACTGACAAATGGTCCGGGAAAACTGTCAAAGGCGCTTGGCGTCACGATGGCATCATACGGCGGCCTCTGGTATGAGGAGCCGCTTTTCATCGCGCCCGGGCCGGGGCTTGGCGGGGAGTTGAAGGCCGGCCCCCGGGTCGGCATCCAGAACACCGGTGACGCCGTCCACTATCCGTGGCGGTTTTTCGAAGAGGGCAATCCGTTCGTCTCGAAATATCGCTGATGTTTTAGTTGGGGGTCAGGCGGGAAAAGTAGAAATGGACATTCATAAAGGAGTGATCAGATTGGCTAAAATCGCAACAGTCATCACGGACATGTTTGAAGACAGCGAATACACGGAGCCAGCAAAAGCATTCAAGGATGCTGGCCATGAAGTGATCACGATTGAAAAAGAAGCCGGCAAGACGGTGGAAGGCAAGCAGGGACAGGAAAAAGTCACGGTCGACAAGGGAATCGGCGAAGTCAGCGCATCCGATTATGACGCGCTCTTCATCCCGGGCGGATTTTCTCCGGACCAGCTGCGCGCAGACGAGCGTTTTGTCAGCTTCGCGAAAGAGTTCATGGACGCGAAAAAACCGGTGTTCGCGATCTGTCACGGGCCTCAGCTGCTGATTACGGCGAAGGCGCTGGAAGGGCGCAAGGCGACCGGCTACAAATCGATTGCACAGGACATGAAGTACGCCGGTGCGAACTTTGAAGACTCCGAAGTCGTCGTCTGCCAGGACCAGCTTGTCACGAGCCGCCAGCCTGACGACATCCCGGCATTCAACCGCGAATCCCTGCGGGTACTGGAAGGGAAATAAGCTCTTAGTGTGAAGCGCGCCCTTGGCGGCGCGCTTTTTTGGTGTGAGAAAAGGGGGAGCGCGCATACAACCTCTTGAAGCGCGCATAGAAAAGGGATGAGCGCGCATAGAACCCGGTGGAGCGCGCATAGAACTGCTGCAAGCGCGCATAGAAACCTATGCGCGCTCCTATTCCGCCGATTGATAAGCGTTGACTTATATGTTCGGTTGCAAATATAATAAACCGGTATTCTTTTTTGGAGGGATTCCGGTGGAACTGATGGATCTTGAAACTTTCATGAAAGCGGCGGGCGACGGCACGCGGCTGAAAATACTGCAGCAGCTCACAGAGGGCGAGGTATGCGTTTGCGATTTGACGCCGCTTGTCGGGCTGACTCAGCCGGCGGTGAGCCAGCATCTGAAACGGCTTAAGGAAGCGGGCATCGTGACCGGAGAAAAGCGGGGCCGCTGGACGTTCTGGTCACTTGACCGGGCGCATCCGCTGTATGACATTCTGACCGGCCTGCTTTCCGGGGTGCCGGCTCCGGAGCGGACGGTCTGCGACCTTGAAGCAACCGGCGAGAAAGGATGCTGTGACGCATGATGGCCTGGTTCGCGGCACTGATATTCCTCGTTACGCTTGTATTCGTGATCTGGCAGCCGAAGGGGCTGTCGATCGGCTGGTCTGCGATTGCCGGAGCGGTGGTCGCACTGCTTGCCGGTGTCGTCAGCCTGCAGGACGTGTGGGATGTGACCGGCATCGTCTGGAATGCGACGCTCACCTTTGTCGCCCTCATCCTGATCTCGCTCATCCTCGATGAAATCGGCTTCTTTGAATGGGCTGCGCTCCATATGGCTCGTTTTGCCAAGGGGAGCGGACTCAGGATGTTCTTCCTCGTTACGCTCCTTGGCGCAATCGTTGCGGCGCTGTTTGCCAATGACGGAGCGGCGCTGATCATCACGCCGATTGTTCTTGCCATGATGCGTGCGCTCGATTTCAAGGATAAGCTGATTTTGCCGTTTATCATGGCTTCCGGATTCATAGCGGATACCACCTCGCTTCCGCTTGTCATCTCGAACCTGGTGAACATTGTCTCCGCCGACTTTTTCGGCATCGGGTTTTCCGAATATGCTTCGCGTATGTTTGTGCCGAACCTGTTCAGTCTGGCTGCAAGCATGCTCGTGCTTTATCTGTACTTCGGGAAAAGCATCCCGAAACGGTTTGATGCTTCCAAACTGGCGGAGCCCCGCTCGGCCATCCGGGATATGAAGCTGTTCCGCCTTTCCTGGGTGGTGATTGCGGTGCTTCTCGCCGGTTATTTCCTTAGCGAAGCGCTTGGCGTCCCGGTCTCGATCATCGCGGGGATTGTCGCCGTCCTGTTCCTCGCCATCTCCGCGCCGAGCAAGGCGGTCGACGGAAAAGCAGTCGTGAAAGGCGCACCGTGGGCGATCGTCTTTTTCTCGGTCGGGATGTATGTGGTCGTGTACGGACTCCGGAACGCCGGGCTCACCGATGTGCTTGCCAGCCTGATCGAATGGACGGCGGGCCACGGCCTGTACGCGGCAACTGTAGGCATGGGATTTATCGCGGCGATTTTGTCATCGGTCATGAACAATATGCCGACCGTCATGATCGATGCGCTCGCTATCCAGGATGCGGATGTGCCGGATCGCGTGGAGGAGGCGCTGATCTATGCAAACGTGATCGGTTCCGATCTTGGGCCGAAGATGACGCCGATCGGCTCGCTTGCGACGCTGCTCTGGCTGCACGTGTTGTCGTTGAAAGGGGTCAAAATTTCTTGGGGATACTATTTCAAGGTCGGAATCGTTCTGACCATCCCCGTCCTGTTTATTACGCTGACCGGCCTGTATTTGTGGCTGGAAGTGCTTAACTGAGGTGATGGCAATGGAAAAAAAGCTTATTTATTTTCTTTGCACGGGCAATTCGTGTCGCAGCCAGATGGCAGAAGGGTTCGGCAAGGCGATTCTCGGTGACCGCTTTGACGTCCGCTCCGCCGGCATCGAGGCGCACGGCCTGAACCCCGAAGCAGTCCGGGCGATGGAGGAGGCCGGCATCGATATCTCGGCGCAGCAGTCAGAGACGATCCGAGGCGATCTCCTGAAGCGTGCCGACTATGTCATCACCCTGTGCGGGGATGCCCATGACAACTGTCCGGCTGTCCCGTCCGATGCGGTTCGTGATCATTGGGGATTTGACGACCCGGCACGCGCGGAAGGGACGGAAGAAGAAAGACGTGCCGTCTTCCGCCGTGTCCGGAATGAAATCCGTGAACGGATCGAGCTATTTTCGGAGACCGGGGAATAACCGGGATACGCGCCTGGCTGGGCGCGTTTTCTTTGGGGGATGGAGTCTGAAAATTCCGTTGAGCATGGGAGGCGGTTGTGCTATGATATCCGGAAACCCAAAAAGGAGGCGGGACCATGATCAGGCAACTGCTGGAGGCCGACAGGCAGGAGACCATGGCGTTTGTCGGCGTTCAGCCGGCGGAAAACCTTTTTATCATCGGGGATATCGAGGCGTACGGTTTCGATGATCCGATCCAGGCACTTTGGGGCGACTTCGGGAAGGACGGTGTCATGCGTGGCGTTCTCCTTAAGTTCACGGACAATTATATTGTGTGGGCTCCCGGCGATTTTGACGCTGCAGGATTTGCGGGTATCATCAATGCCGATCCGTCGTTCCGCTTTCTCTCAGGTATCGAACCGATCGTCCGGGAGGTGGAGCCATACCTCGATAGGAAACCCGATAACCCGAGGGTGCTGCACTATGCCAAATGCGATACGGCGGCCGGGCTGCCGGCCATCCCACAAGAGATCATGGTCCGGAAGGCGGTTCCGGATGACGCGTCGGCGCTGATTGATCAGATGTATGCCATCCCGGAATTTGCTGACGGAGAATACAGTGTGTGCCACAAACGCCGCACTCTGAAAGAAGGGACGGCAAGAGCGTGGCTGATCGAGGAGAAGGAGCGGATCATCAGCTCCGCCTCGAGCACGGCGGAAAATACAATGTCCGCGATGATCGTCGGGGTCGGGACCATTCCCGGATACCAGCAGCAGGGCCTGGCCTCCTACTGCATGTCCGCGCTTTGCCGGGAACTATTAGAGGAAGGAAAGATGCTCTGCCTTTTTTACGACAATCCTGCAGCGGGCCGCATCTACAAGCGGATCGGCTTTAGGGATATCGGCAAATGGTGCATGTGGACCTACGCACGGAAGCAGGTTCCCGAGGAAAACTGAAATTATTATTTGATTGAAAGTAAATTTTGGAAATAGCACGTCGGCTTCTGACGAATTCTTCACGAATCGTCAGGAGCCATTTTTAGGATGGAAACAGGGGCAGTTAAAGAGGCCCAGCTCCGAAATTGTCAATCAATCTTCAAGGATATGACAGTAAAATCCAATTCGAGATTTCTATCCTATGAAAAACATTTAGAAACGTGGTTAAATGGTAGCAACCGTATTGAAGGGAAGATCCCCATGCTCCACTACAAGACTTACATCAAGGGTGACGATTACCCGTGGGTGACATTTATCCACGGGGCAGGCGGCAGTTCGTCCGTCTGGTTCAAGCAGATCAAGGAATTCCGTAAAGCGCACAACGTCCTGCTACTCGACCTCAGAGGCCACGGCCGCTCTGAACAGGGACAATGGGAGAAGGGTGACTCGTTCCGGGAAGTGGCTGATGATGTCATCGAAGTTTTGGATAAGCTCGGCATCCAGAAATCCCATATGGTCGGGATGTCGCTGGGAACCATCGTCGCACAGACACTCGCGGAATGGCATCCGGACCGGGTCAAGTCGCTGATTCTCGGCGGAGCGGTCATCGGGCTGGATATCCGCACGAAGTTCCTGCTTTGGGCAGGCAATACATTCAAACGGTTCGTGCCGTACATGTTGCTTTATAAACTTTTCGCCTACATCATCATGCCGAGGAAGGAACATGAGGAATCCCGGCTCGCATTTGTCAACCAGGCAAAAAGGATGTGCCAGAAGGAATTTGTGAAGTGGTTTTCACTCACAAAGCTGATTAATCCCTATCTTGCGCGCCTGCAGACTACGACAACCGGCGTGCCGACACTGTTCCTGATGGGGGAAGAAGACTATCTGTTTATCCCGCCCGTCAAGGAGGCGGTGCAGCGCAGCGAGAAATTCCGGCTGATTACGATCAGGAACTCGGGACATGTCTGCAACATCGACCAGCCGGATGAATTCAACCGCCATTCAATCGGGTATATCCATGAGATGGAGATGGCGCACGCTTAAACCTGGAGGCCGAGTGTTTAAGCAAACACCCCAACACATCAAACAACCCCGACCGGGTTTTCCGGTCGGGGTTTCGCATGTTCCAAGGTTACGCCGTAATGGCGTCAAGTTCTGCTGCAGGGCCGAAGAATTCGTAGTGGATCTTCTCGACCGGCACGCCGATCGCCCTGAGTTCATGAATCATCGCATTCATGAACGGTGCCGGGCCGCACAGATAGATGTCGCTGCCTTCGATGACGCGGCTGCGGAGGAAGTCGCGATCCAGGAAGCCTTCCGAGTCCGAGTAGCGGACCGAGCAAGTCGCGTTGTCGTTGCCGGCCGCCATTTCGCGGAGGTCGCCGTCAAATGCCTGAAGCTGCGGGTTGCGGGCCGAGTGGATAAATGCCGCTTTGCGCTCCGGCTGGTTGCTGGTGATGTAGTCGAACATCGCGAGCATCGGCGTGAGGCCGACGCCGCCGCTGATGAGTGTGACCGGAGTCGCCGCCTCTGTATCGAGGAAAAAGTCTCCCGCAGGGACGCTTGCTTCAACTATGTCGCCTACATTCACGCTGCGGTGGAGGAACGTCGAGACCTTGCCTTCGGGATTGCATTCGTCTTCACGCTTGACGGAGATGCGGAACATCTCTTCCTGTGGAGCACGGGACAGGCTGTATTGGCGGATCATCTGGTACTGTTCGCCCGGGATGGTGACGCGGACGGTCAGGTACTGGCCAGGTTTGTAACCCGGTACGCCTTTGCCGTCTGCCGGTTTCAGATAGAAGGAAGTGATGACGTCGCTTTCCTCCACTTTCTTCGCGACGACAAAGTCCTTGAAGCCGTCCCAGCCGTTTTCGGTATTGGCCGCTTGTTCGTACATGTTTTTTTCGACGCCGATGAAGGCATCCGCAATGACACCGTAAGCTTCGCCCCAGGCGTTGAGGATCTCGGGAGTGGCTGCGTCGCCGAGTACTTCCTTGATCGCGCCGAGAAGGTGATGGCCGACGATCGGATAATGTTCCGGACGGACGTCGAGACCGCGGTGCTTGTGTGCAATCTGAACGACTGCAGGTACGATCACTTCCAGATTGTCGATGTACTTTGCTGCGGCGAGCACCGTGTTGGCGAGCGCTGTCTGCTGGCGGCCGCGGGATTGGTTGGCGTGGTTGAAGATGTTCAGGAGCTCGGGGTGTGCTTCAAACATGTTCTTATAGAAAACTGTGGTAATCGTCTTGCCGTGTTGTTCAAGTACAGGAACGGTGGACTTCACGATATCGATTGTCTGTTGGGAAAGCATGTTTACAACTCCCTTTCGGATGGTTTGAGTCGTATTTCTTGATCTGTTTCAAGCATATTCCTGAGCGTTTTTAAAAGCAATATATAAAATACATCTTTAAAGGCATGTCAAGATTCCGTCACATTCCATTCAAATCCCTGTCAAAATTCAAAGAAAACGATTTGCTTTCATTCCGTCATGGCAAGCCTTTATAATTATGGAAAGAAAGGCGAGTGACGATGCATGAGAATGACGATGTACACTGATTATGCGCTCCGTGTCCTCATGTACCTCGGCGCGAAAAAAGACGGCGAATTGTCTACCATCCAGGGCATTTCGGATGCTTACGGAATTTCAAAGAACCACTTGATGAAAATCACCCACAAGCTCGGTCAATTAGGCTATGTGGAAACGGTCCGCGGCCGAGGAGGCGGTGTCCGGCTTGCTGTTCCTCCCGCCGAGATTAAGATCGGCACGGTCGTTCGCCAAACCGAAGACGACTTCAACATTGTCGAGTGCTTCAGCTCCACGGCGAACCAATGCGTGCTCAGCCCCGTATGCGGATTGCGCGGAGCGCTCAACCAGGCGCTGATGGCGTATCTGGCGGTGCTGGATCAATATACGCTTGCCGATTTTCTGATCAATAAACAAGACCTCGCGGCGTTATTGTCAGGCCGGGAGATATGATAGAATTAGGAAGGAAAATTCGAACCAGACGGTCAGGAGTGAAATGCAAATGTCTAAAGTATTGGTTTTCGGGCATAAGAACCCGGACACAGACTCAATCACGTCAGCAATCGCCTATGCGCATCTGAAAAACGAACTAGGAATGGAAGCCGAAGCGGTCCGCCTTGGTGAAGTCAATGACGAGACGGCTTACGCACTGGAGAAGTTCGGCTTCGAAGCGCCGCGTCCCGTGAAGCTTGTTGCCGGGGAAGCGGACGGCGTCATCCTCGTCGACCATAACGAATTCCAGCAGAGCGCAGATGACATCGCGGATGTGAAAATCCTCGAGGTGGTCGATCACCACCGGATCGCGAACTTCGAGACGGCCGATCCGCTCTATTACCGCGCGGAACCTGTCGGCTGCACAGCGACCATCCTGAACAAGCTTTACAAAGAAAACGGCATCGGGATTCCTGCGGAAATCGCGGGCCTCATGTTGTCGGCGATCATCTCCGACTCGCTGCTGTTCAAGTCGCCGACATTCACAGGCGAAGACCGCAAGGCGGCGGATGAGCTTGCGGAAATCGCGGGCGTCAATGCCGAGGAGTACGGCCTTGCCATGCTGAAGGCCGGAGCCGACCTCAGCAAGAAGACGCTCGAGGAACTCGTCAACATGGATGCAAAGGAATTTGAGATGGGCGGCAAGAAAGTGGTGATCGCCCAAGTCAATACCGTGGACATCCATGATGTCCTTTCCCGCAAGAAAGAGCTGGAAGACCTGCTTTACCGCGTCATCGCGGAGCGGGAGCTGGGCCTTTATATGCTGGCGATCACAGACATCCTGAACAATGACTCGACCGTACTCGTCCTTGGCAGCGAAGCCCAGGCGGCATGCGGCGCATTCAATGTTCCGATGGAAGACAACCTGGCCGTGCTGAAGGGTATTGTTTCCCGCAAAAAGCAGATTGTCCCTGTGTTGACAGAAGCCCTGTCGAAATAAGGATTCCCAAAAAGCCCCGGCAATGCCGGGGCTCAGACTGTAGACAAAGTGAGTATATTACTCCGTTGTCTGCAGTTTTTTTCTTTTCCATAAAATCCTCCGGATTTCCGCTGCGGGCCCTCGCTTACCGCGGGCGTTGCCTTAGCCTCCTCGAGCTTCGCTCTGCGGGGTCTTCGGCTAACGCTTTTCCCGCAGGTGTCTCGGGCCCTCCGCTTCAATCCGCCATATGGCTTATTGAGGCAAACCGTACCTGTTTATATAATCGAATGAACAGACTACAAAACGGGTGATGAATATGCTGTTGAAATCGAATGGAACCAATCGCGATCAACTGGAAATGATC
>NZ_FNAR01000031.1 GCF_900101985.1 Bhargavaea beijingensis | reverse complement strand
GTACCCTTAGTAACAACTTTCTCTGTTACTCCACTAACTCCACTTTCAGCTTTTGCCATTGTAATCAGTTGATCCTTCAACTGTACACCATTGACCACATTGTAAGGGATTCCTCCTGCCATAGCCAACTGAGAACGTGGCGTATATGGCAAGAGATTGGCAAGGGAAGCACTCGCATGATTAGTAGCGGAAACGATTGTTGGAACACTTGCTTTAGCTGCAGTGGTACCTGTCTTGACGAGGGCGTTGGCACCTTTTGTCCCGACAATAGACGTTGCCACCGTCCCTAAAGCGTAAGTAACCCAATGTGCACGCGAATTGGCATCGCCATTGACCATATCTCGTTCATAGGATTCTGAAATGGCCGTTTTAATGGTGTTATAAGTGTCTCCTGGATTTGAGAATGCATTCGCTATGCCATCGACAGTGGCTTTTGGATTTGTGATGGTATCCCACAGGCCTGTCACGAAATCTTTTCCTGCATCAAAAAGACCCGTTCCGGCTCCTTTCACGACTTCTATCCCCGTGTCTATTATCGTTTCTTTGTCCTCTACTTCCATGGAATCAACTTCGGAGAATGATGCCAAATGGGTCAAAAGTGGGTTGCACGAGGTTAAGGCTGCCCATTGAGTTGTTTGAAAATGGATATCAGTAAGCCCGTCTTTAAACAATCCTTCTAAATCAGCGAGCCAGGTTTTCATTGTCTGGATATCTTGTTCTGCGGGCTGAAGTGCGTTCGTCTGAGTAGCATCAAATTCGTAAAGCTGCGTGACCGTGTCATCACGTTTTCTTTTCGAATGGATGACTCCCTCCTGTACGCCACTATCATCAAGATGTGGTAGCCCAACAATGTCATTTACCTGATCCATAATGCTGTTTGTCTCATCCGTCAAGTTACTTGTTAACCGGCCCATCAACGTAAGTCTCTGTTCAAGTTCACCTTCTAGAAATTGCTCTAGTATGTAGCCTTGCGAATCAGGTTCTAGTGAGTATAGAGCTGCCTCCATCTGTTGAAGCACTTGATTAAATTGTTCGGAAAACAGCTGAAAAAATTGTAGGAATGGTACATGACATTCTTCATAAAACGAACGAATGGCATTCCCACCTTCCCCTTTCAATGACTCCTCCAACTGGGTAAGTTCTTTCATTGCTTTTTCAATGCTTTGCATTTCTACTTCAAGACGATGGAGCATCTCCATATTCCTATTCAAGCCTGCATGTAATTCTTCAGCATTTAATACCTTCATCCCATCACCACCTAATTGATGATTATCAGTAAAGCAGACTTTCATTTTTAAATACCATTGGTGTCAAATTAAGTTCACAAGATTTAATTACTTTCCTACCATATGTTAACATACACCCCATTAGTATATATAGGATTTATCAGGCTTTCTCCCACGCTTTTCTTCTCGCTTTTCCCCACTTTCTTTCTCTTCAGGCTTTTTCCTTGCTCTTTTCATCCAATAAAAAACACGAGGGAAATCGGATGGTGATCTCCGACTTCCGCTCGTGTTAGGGAACGTTTTATAAGGAAGAATTCTATTTAACTATCTACTTCACTCCACCGTCACCGATTTAGCCAAGTTGCGCGGCTTATCGACGTCACATCCGCGGTGGAGAGCGGCGTAGTAGCTGATTAGTTGTAGCGGGATGACCGAGACAAGCGGTGCCAGCATCGGATGGACTGCCGGGATGACGATCCGGTCACCTTCCTCTTGAATGCCTTCCATCGAGATGATGCAGGATTTGGCGCCACGGGCTCCGACTTCCTTGACGTTGCCTCGAATGTTCGGGCTGACGGCTTCCTGGGTGGCGAGTGCAAAGACAGGCGTGCCTTCCTCGATGAGGGCGATGGTGCCGTGTTTTAGTTCGCCGCCGGCAAATCCTTCTGCTTGGATATAGGAGATTTCTTTGAGCTTGAGCGCACCTTCGAGACTGACATGATAATCAAGGCCACGGCCGATAAAGAACGCATTGCGGCTCAGTTCGAGGAAGTCGAAAGAAAGACCTTCCATCTCCTCTTTTCGGTCGACCATGGTCTGGGCGGCATTAGCGGCGATGCCGAGCTCCTGGATGAGGTCAAAGCCGATCGTCTTGCCTTTCGCTTCAGAGGCAAGTGCTGCAAGAATGCCGAGAACCGCGATCTGTGCGGTGTAAGCCTTTGTCGAAGCGACGGCAATTTCCGGTCCTGCATGCAGAAGGACCGTGTGATCCGACTCCCGCGACAGGGTTGATCCCGCCACGTTCGTCACTGTGAGTGACGGATGGCCAAGCTCCTTGATTCTGACGAGCACTTGACGGCTGTCTGCTGTCTCTCCGGATTGAGAAATAAAGACAAACAGCGGCTTATCGGACAGGAGTGGCATGTGATAGCCGAATTCACTTGAGATATGGACTTCTGTCGGGACGCCTGCGAACTTCTCGAAATACTCTTTTCCGACAAGCCCTGCATGGTAGCTCGTGCCGGCAGCGATGATATAGATCCGGTCCGCTCCGTTGATGGCATCGAGCGTTTCCCGATCCACGTGAAGCTCCCCGTCCTCATTCTGATAAGCCTGGATGATTTTTCTGAGAACAGCCGGCTGTTCATCAATTTCCTTTAGCATATAGTGCGGGTAAGTGCCCTTCTCGATGTCTGTGGCGTCGAGCTCAGCTTTGTACGGCTCTCGGCTGATCGTCTCCCCGTTCAGGGTACGGATCCGAACATTTTCTCTTGTAACGATGACCATTTCCCCGTCATGCAGCTCGACAAACTGGTCAGTTACCTGAAACATCGCCATGGCATCGGATGCCACTACATTGAATTCTTCTCCGAGGCCGACAAGAAGTGGCGACTTGTTTTTGGCGACAAAGATCGTGTCCGGCTCCTCTTCATCCAGCATCGCGATGGCATAAGAGCCGTGAAGCATACGAAGCGTTTTTGCGAACGCCTCTTCTGTCGTCAAGCCTCCGAAGACGAATTTGGCAATCAGCTGGACGATGATTTCCGTGTCAGTATCCGACACGAGCTGCACATCAGCGAGTTCCTCACGCCGCAATTTGTCGTAGTTCTCGATGACGCCGTTGTGGACGAGGGTGAAGCGGTTGGATGCATCCTGGTGGGGATGGGCATTCGTCACATTTGGCACGCCATGTGTTGCCCACCGTGTATGTCCGATGCCTGTCTGGGCTTCTGTCGACTCATCCACGATGTCCCTCAGGTCGGCAATCCGCCCTTTAGACTTGAAAAGCGATACGCCTCCAGCATTCGAAACGGCAATTCCGGCAGAATCATACCCGCGGTATTCCAGCTTCTCGAGCCCTCTCAACAAAATTTCCTTCGCGTCATTCAAGCCGATATAGCCTACGATTCCACACATATTCAATTCCTCCAGTTCAGTCAATGTCAAATAAGCGTCCTGGTTTCCGTTTTTAAAACGGACAGTGGGCGCTGTAACAGCAGTCAATGAGATCCGCATGAGCGGGCAATTTCCCGCTCCCGTATGCGGAGCATGATACCGGCTTTCCTCTCTGTGACGCACAATCGCTTGTGCGGTTTGCTGGAAAGCATGACAACCGGGCATCGCGGTCGGGAGGCATCCGCCGAAAATTCGATGAACCTCCACCTCGTCTGCTGGGGCTGTGATCCGATTCCCCCAGCTCAGGCGCTTTTGATTGTTTTCCGATTTGGGCGTCTCGCCGGCCCTCCTTCGCCTTTTTTACTGCTTATGTACTGTATTATACGGAAAGTGTTGTTGTCAATTACCTTTAACTTCTAAATCATATTTTTTATTGCAAACCCGGTTTTTCGATTTCAGTAAAATTACGAATCAAATAAGAATTTTAAAATCCGTCGTGATTTCCGCAACTTTCTTGGATGCTCAAACGTGAATAGTATCGAGGGATTGCGCAGCAGCGGACAGCCCGGAAAAATACTTGTAAAGGAGGCGATGGAATGGCCCCTTCCGAGAAACTGAAAAGCCATACAGAAAAAGACAGCTCCCCCGCATTGAAACGGGCAATTGCCGTCACAAGGTGGAAACGGATACTGAAGGCGCTCACTGTAGCCCTGCTCATTGTTCCGATCGGCTATATGCTGACTTTCGCCTATTATGCGTTCGGAACAAAATCGACAACACTGATGGATACGGCAAGCAAAGTGCTTTACCTCACTGAACCGAACACCTCCCTTGAAGAAATGGAATTTGATATGGATTTTTCACTATTCTCCATGAATCTGTCATTTGACCAATACAAGCAGGTCGGCAGTGAGCACTATCCGGTACGCCATTATAACCTGCATTTTGTCCTGGATGATCTGGTGGAAAAGGAAATGGCTTCGAACCTCGACAGGAATCCGCCAAGGTACCCGGGTGAGGACAATCAGTGGCTGGTCCACCCGGGGCAGGTGCCGAAGGTTGACAGTGGTCAAGACTGGCTTATGCTTAAAGGCCTGCCTGAGGAAACCGTTGCCGAAGCCTACTTCTCACTCAACGATCTCTATAGCATCACCGAGCTCAGAAAAGCGTTTCCCGGCGTCGATGTCTTATGGGCTGCCATCTACACCGGAATTGAAGATGAGATGCTGAGCGCGGACGGGGATCCCGTTTCCCCGATCGGTTACCCGGTCCAGCCTGACCGGACCTATTGGTCGCCTTTCCGTGATTCCATGTCACACGAAGAGACGTTCCTGCAGCTGCTCAAGGAAATCCAGCCGTATGAGGGGTTGGCAATGGAAGTTTCCTCTCATAAAAACTTGGCGCTCGCAGAACGGATCGATTATATCGAGACGAACGGCTTTAAGACCTATGGCGTGGTCGTCACCGGTCCAAAACGGGAAATCGAAGCACTGGAACGTTCGGATTTAATCCGTTCCATGAAACTGGGTGAGGTGAAACTGTGGAATTGGACAAAGTAAAGGTCGTTTCTTTCCGGATAATTGGATGGTTCAGTGTTATCACGGGAGTCCTTGCATTGCTGCTCCTGAATATTTCGATGTTGTCCGGCTATGATATCTCGTTTATGGAGCAGCTGTCTTTCTGGGTTTCCGCCATCCTGATATCGGGCCTGGTTTCGCTTTTCGGCAGACACAGCCGTCCACTCGGCCTGTGGGGAATCGGCATTGCCCTTTTCCTGATTTTCTTCACCGGCGTGATCTTCTTTCTCGGATGGATGATCGTCCCGTTCCCCTGATAAAATCGACAGAGAGCCACTGCCGCTTTCCACGGGCAGGTGGCTCTCTTCGTATGTCCGGTGGGCCGGTTGGTATCAGATCTTTCTTATGACCGCTCTGACAGGGCTTCCGTCTGCGTCTTGGATGGCAAGAGGCAGCGCGATCAATTCGTAATCCCCCGGCTCCGTGTCAGCAAGCATCAAATTCTCTACGATGCAGATGCCGTTGTCGCCGAGCGCATGGTGGGTCGGCAGGTCCTTGCTGTCCGTCCGGTCTACCGAAGGGACGTCGATGCCGAGAAGGAAAATCCCCTTTTCCCCCAAGTAAGGGCCGATATCCGGCCGGAGCTCAATGAACGATTGCGGGAAGACAAACGGATTGTTCGTTTCCGATGTTTTCAGGAGAAGCCGCTCCGCTCCATCCAAGTCGTAGGCTTCAAGCTCGCTTCGCCCGAGATAAGCGTGCATGGTCACATCGATGACCTTTGCCCTTCCGATGTAAATCTTTACATCCAATTCATGCAATTTCTTGCCTGCCTCATCAAAATGGAACGGGGCGTCCGCATGGGTGCCCATGTGGAGGCTTGTCCGGATCTCCCCGATATTGACCGATCCGCTCTGCTCTTTCGTGACTCCCAGTTCAAAATTGAACGGCGTGTCTCCCGGCCAGTTCGCCATGCCGTTCGTGAGCGGCTGGGTGATATCGATCCATCCGCCTTTCTCCATCTCTTCCCCTCCTTTCACAGCGTAGTTCTCAAATCCCATAATTCAGGGAAGAACCGGTGGTCGAGCACTTGTCTCAAATAGCCGACACCGGATGAACCGCCCGTGCCTTTTTTGAATCCGATGATGCGCTCCACCGTTTTCATGTGACGGAACCGCCATTGCTGAAGCCAGTCCTCCACGTCGACCATTTTTTCAGCCAGCTGGTACAGGTCCCAGTAGCGGCCGACATCCCGGTACACTTCTTCCCAGGCCGCCGCGACAGAGGGATCTCCGGCATAGACCACCGTGCAGTCCCTGTCCAGCAGGTCGGGGTTAATCGGGAATCCGGCTCTGGAAAGCGCCCCGATGGCCGCATCGTAAAGCCCCGGTGACAGGTAAGCTTCCTGCAGGGCCCGCTGCACCTCCGGGTCTTTCTCATAGATTTTCAGAATAGCTTCCGACTTGTAACCGAGCGCGAACTCGATCAGCCGGTATTGATAAGACTGGAAGCCGGAAGCCCGGCCAAGACTGTCCCGGAACTCCAGGTATTCCGCAGGAGTCATTGTCGCAAGAACATCCCACGCCTGGATGATCTGCGACTGGATCTTCGACACCCTGGCAAGCTTTTTGAATGCTGGCTGCATGTCATCTTGTCCGATGTCTTCGATGGCTGACCGGAGCTCATGCAGAATCAGCTTCATCCAGAGTTCGCTCACCTGATGGATGATGATGAACAGCATTTCGTCATGGTGTCCGGACAGACGGTTTTGCGCTGACAGCACTTTATCCAGGGACAGATATTCGCCGTAAGTCATCGACTCCCTGAAGTCCGTATGGATGCCTTGCTCGGACTCAAGCGCTTTTTTCAGATCGGATATCTTCTTGGGCATGGCCCGCCCCTCCTTTATCAGGCAACGACGCCGCGCTGGTTTTCGAACTTCATGTATGCTTTCTCATCCATGATTTTCTTCAGAGTCAGGATCGTCTGGCAAACCTCTTCGAATGAGTTATAGAGCGCGACCGGCGCCAGCCGGATACCTTTCGGTGCCCTGAAATCAGGAATGACGCCTTCCGCTTTCAGCGCGCTGCAAATTCGAGCAGCTTCCTCATGTTCCAGGTAGACATGGCCTCCCCTGCGTCCATCTTCCCGGGGATTCGCCATCTTGAACCCGTGGCCGTCCAACTCCTGGTCGACCAGCTCCATCATAAAGCGTGTCAGCCTGAGTGACTTTTCCCGCAGGGCACTGAGCCCCGCTTCTTCGAACAGTTCAAGCGAGCCGGCAAGCGGTGCCATGCTGAAGATGTTTGGGGTCCCCACCTGGTAAGCGCCGGCATGGGGTGCGGGCGTCATCGTATGTTCCATATCAAACTGCTTCTCTTTATCAGACCCGAACCAGCCGGCAAGTCCTGGAGCGGTGCCGAAATGCCGTTCGTGGATGAACAGCCCGCCGGTAGAGCCAGGGCCGCCGTTCAGGAATTTGTAGGTGCACCAGAACGCGAAGTCGGCTCCCCAGTCATGGAGGGAATGCTCCATCGCGCCTACCGAATGGCAGAGGTCATACCCGATCAGGATGCCGTGGCGGTGAGCCGCTTCCGTCAATGCAGGCATATCGAGAACCTGCCCGCTCCTATAAAGCACCGACGGAAGAATCGCCATGGCTATTTCTTCCGACATGGCGCCGATGATGTCCTCTTCCTCGATCAGATGGCCATCGCGGCTATTCACGCTGACCAGATGTTCCACGGGATCCAGGCCGCGGAGCTCCAGCTGGCTCTTGATCGCATAAATATCGCTCGGAAAATTAAGTTCGTCCGCCAATATCTTCGTCCTCTTGCCATCCGGTCTGAAAAAAGTGGCAAGGATCTGGTGCAGATTCGACGTGGTCGATCCGGTCACCATCACCTCTTCCGGTTTGGCCCCGACAAACGGAGCCATTTTGGCAGATAGCTGTTCAGGGAGATAAAACCAGGGACACTCTCCCCCCGTCCAGCCGTTGATCCCATGTGCTTTCCACGAGTCCATAATCTCCAAAAGTGTCCGCTCCGCCCTGCGGGACATCAGGCCGAGAGAATTACCGTCCATGTAAATCATTTCCGGCTGTATATAGAATTCCTCTCTGAACCGTTTGAGGCTGTCCAGCCGGTCAAGATCCCTTTCCTCTTCCATCGTCCTTTTCGCCAATTTTCTGCCCCCTTTGCTGTTTACACCGACTGTACGGGAATGCCGTGCCTCTTGCAAGCGCTTTCCTGAATAATGGCTTATTTTAGAAGATATAATTGTACACGAATTTTTTGAATATTACCGTGAGATTTGGATTTATCCGTGATAGAATAAAACCATTCAATTTCAAAAAAAGGTCGTGTTATGGATGCCAGCTACAAATGAACGGACAAAATTGCTTCACGTGGAAGATATCCTGATCGCCTATCAGAAGCTGAAGGAAGTCGTTGCGCATACGCCACTGCAACTGAACAAGCGGCTCTCCGAAAAGTATGACTGCCGGATATACGTCAAGCGCGAAGACCTTCAGCACGTCCGGTCATTCAAGCTTAGGGGGGCCTATTACAAAATTAAATCCGTGGAACAGGAAGCCCGCGAAAAGGGAGTCGTTTGCGCAAGTGCAGGGAACCATGCCCAGGGCGTCGCCTATGCCTGCGCAGAACTCGGCATCGAAGGGAAAATCTTCATGCCGCAGACTACACCAAAGCAGAAAATCAATCAGGTGAAAATGTTCGGACGTGACCAAGTCGAAATCATCCTGACCGGGGATACATTCGACGAATCATCCGCCCAAGCCCTGGCCTACAAGGAGGAGCATGGCCAGTTGTTCATCCATCCGTTTGATGACCCCGTCCTGATGGCCGGACAGGGCACCGTCGCAGTGGAGGTCCTGAATGACATCGGAGAGCCTGCCGATTTCGTTTTCGCTTCCATTGGAGGAGGCGGTCTGATGTCAGGGCTTGCCACCTATATCAAGAACGTCTCTCCACAGACGAAAATGATCGGCGTGGAGCCTGCGGGTGCCGCCAGCATGAAAGCTTCCCTAGAGAGCGGACAAGTCACAGCACTGGCTTCCATCGACAAATTCGTGGACGGGGCTGCCGTCCAGAGACCGGGAACCCTTACTTACGAAATCTGCAGAGAGTATGTGGACGATATCCTCCCGATCCCGGAAGGAAAGGTTTGCACCGCCATCCTTGACCTTTACAATGAGCATGCCATCGTAGCTGAGCCGGCAGGGGCACTGCCGATCGCAGCGCTTGATGAATATCAAGATGAAATCAGAGGGAAAACAGTCGTCTGTGTGATCAGTGGCGGCAATAACGACATCAGCCGTATGCAGGAGATCAAGGAAAAATCCCTCATCCATGAAGGGCTTCTCCACTACTTCATCCTCGATTTTCCGCAGCGTGCCGGTGCGCTCCGCCAATTCCTCGATAGCGTACTCGGACCCGATGACGATATCACGACATTTGAATATACGAAGAAAAACAACAAAGAAAACGGGCCTGCCCTTATCGGTATCGAGATCAAGCACCGGGAAGACTACTCCGGCCTGATCGAACGCATGAACACGCTCGGCTTTCCTTATAAGGAATTGAATAAAGACAGCTACCTGTTCGGCCTGCTGATCTGACTCTGGTTGCTGTCCGGCGATGCCGGGCAGCTTTTTTTCGTGGCCGGATCAGCCCTCATCAATTTTGCTTTTGACGAGCTCCAGGTCCTCGAGGAATAGCCGATAAAGATTGGGACGGCGCCTGACAGCCAACGGATGATAGGCTACAGTTGCGGAATAGCCGTTTACGTCATACCAACTGCCCCGCATCCCCTTCACGTCCAATTCGGAATTCCCGAAAAACGATTGTAGGGCGACATTGCCGAGGCAGAGAATCAGTGCCGGACGGTGATTTTGCAACTGTTTATCCAAATGCCGGTGCATGCAGATGTCCCTCGTCTTTTCCTTATCGTATTTCCTGATCGGCCTTCTTTTTAAAATATAGGTCACATAAAACAGCTTGCTATCCAACCCGGTTTCGTGAATGGCCTGCTGGAGAGTCAGGCGGGTTCCGCATACAAACGGATTGCCCTCACGGTCTTCCCGGGCGCCCGGGTTATCGAGAATCACCATGATGGGTGCTTCGGGATTCCCTTCTCCCCATACCATCCTCGTCCCCTGCCTGTAAAGCCCGCACTCCCTGCAATCCCGTTCACCACCAGGAACACGATCTTCCGGCCAGATTTCCGGACAAAATGACATCTTCCCTCTCTCCTCCCCGATAGTGTACAGTACCCCATAAGGGCCAAATTAGTTTAATGATTGCCTTGAAGGAGTGTCGCCATGCCATCTGTCAGCCAAGAATTCATCCGAATCGTGGATGCAAGTGAAAATAACCTGAAAAATGTTTCTGTCGATTTGCCCAAAAAGAAAATCACCGTTTTCACCGGCGTCTCCGGTTCCGGAAAATCTTCTCTCTGCCTGGATACCATCGCCGCTGAATCCCGCCGCGAGCTAAATGAGACGTTTCCAAGTTTTGTCCAGCAATACCTTCCGAAGTACGGCAGGCCCCGGGTCGGCAGAATCGAGAACCTGCCGGTGACCATCATCCTTGATCAGAAGAAGCCTGCTCAAAATTCACGTTCGACAGTCGGGACATACACGGATATCTACGCTCAGCTGCGCCTTCTTTATTCCCGTGTCGGACGTCCATTCATCGGCTACTCCGATGCCTTTTCCTTTAATCACCCGTCCGGCATGTGTCCAAGGTGCGAAGGAATCGGAGAAGTCACGGACCTGGATGTCCATAAGCTGATCGACTTTGATAAGTCGCTGAATGATGAAGGAGTCATCAACTTTCCCGCCTTCACCACTGGCGCCTGGCGTTGGAAACGGTATGCGTACAGCGGCCTGTTCGACCTCGACAAGAAAATACGGGATTATTCGCCGGAGGAACTGGAGTTGTTCCTCTACTCCCCCCAGATCAAACTCAAGAACCCTCCCGACAACTGGCCCAAATCCGCCAAGTTCGAAGGGATCGTCCCCCGCATGTACCGGAGTGTCATTACCCAAAAGGAAGGCAAGCGTCACCAGAAACTGCTTGACCAAATGGTGACGACCTATGAGTGCCCGGTGTGCAACGGCACCCGTGTCAATGAAAAAGTGCGGAGCTGCAAAATCGGTGGCAATAGTATCGCCGACGTCGTGGCCATGCCCATTGATGAGACCATTTCATTTATCCAGTCCATCGCCGATCCGGTGGCAAGCGATCTCAAGAAGGAATTGGAACTCCGGCTTCGCGCTCTGGTCGACATCGGTCTCGGTTATCTGACCCTCAGCCGCGGCATCAGCACCCTATCCGGAGGTGAAGCTCAACGGACGAAAATCGCGAAATACATCAACTCCTCCCTGACCGATTTGGTATACGTTTTTGACGAGCCAAGTGCCGGGCTCCATCACTCGGACCTCAGGCGCCTGAGAAAGTCTTTGATGAAGCTGCGTGACCATGGCAATACCATTTTGATCGTGGAGCACCATCCTGAAATCATCGAACTGGCAGACCACGTCATCGATATGGGGCCGTTCGCCGGAGAATATGGCGGTGAGGTGATGTTCACCGGAAGCTATCCGGATCTCCTGGCATCCGGCACGCTGACCGGCCGGTCTCTGCGCCATTCTGTCCCTCTGAACAACAGTCCCCGGAAGCCTTCCGGATGGCACCGCCTTGAACAGGCTTCGCTGCACAATCTGAAAAACGTCACGGTTGACCTCCCATTGGGCGTGCTCGCCGTGATTGCGGGTGTGGCCGGATCAGGGAAAAGTTCACTCATGCGGCTGTTCGAGCAGGATTGGACAGGACCGATCGTCTCCATCAGCCAGAAAGCCATCGGTGCCACGTCCCGCTCCACACCTGCGACTTATCTGGGTATTTCCGATGATATCCGGAAACGGTTTGCCCAAGAAACCGGTGCCCCCGCTTCTCTCTTCAGCTTCAATTCCAAAGGGGGCTGTCCGGCATGCGGAGGCAAAGGCATCATCGTGACCGGCATGCACTTTATGGATCCGATCGAGACGGTCTGCGAGGTGTGTGACGGTACACGTTATGCCCCCGAAGTCCTCCGGTACCGGGTGGACGGTCGGTCGATTGCGGATGTGATGGGAATGTCGGTGAAAGAAGCGATCGGTTTCTTCGGGGACGAACTGTTCACTGATCAGCTCATTGCCCTGAATCGTGTCGGACTCGGTTATATCCGCCTGGATCAATCCATGTCGACTCTTTCAGGCGGTGAGCTGCAGAGGGTGAAGCTGGCAAGCCATCTGAATGAGAAAGGGACCGTCTTCATCATGGATGAACCGACCGAAGGCCTTCATCCGGATGACACGCTCAAGCTGTTGGATCTGTTTCACCAACTGGTCGAAGAAGGAAATAGCTTGTTTTTGATCGAACACCAGTTAAATGTCATCAAGCAGGCCGACTACCTGATTGAACTGGGACCCGGAGGAGGAAATGCCGGCGGCAACATTCTCTTCACGGGAATGCCTGAAGAGCTTCTGAAAAGCGACGTGTCGGTCACAAGGCCGTATGTCGAGGAGAGCCTGAAACCCGGAAGGAGGTAAAACGTGGAACTGATCCTGATCACCGGTCCCCAAGCCGTCGGTAAAATGACGGTTGGCAAAGAATTGGAGAAGCACATGGATGCGGAACTTCTTTATAACCACCAAACCCTCGATTTGTTCGCCAGGTTTCTCGGGTACACAAAAGAAGCGTTCCGCCTGTCGGATGAAACACGGAAGAATCTGTTCCGCGCTTTTGTCAAAAGTGAAAGGAATGTTGTCTCAGGCATTATATTTACCGTTGTTGTTGCTTACAACCTGGAAAATGACCGGGCTTTCCTCAAAGATGTTTGTAAAATGTTCCTACAGGCAGGCGGCAAAGTTTACTATGTGGAGTTGGAGGCTTCCCTGCCCGAACGGCTTGAAAGAAATACCGGAGAGGACCGGCTGCTGGCGAAACCCTCCAAACGTGATCTTGATTTCTCCAGGAACGAGTTGCTGGGGAGTCTTGAAAAGCATCGGCTGAATTCGCAGCCAGGAGAAGTGAAAAAACTCCTCCCGGGCGTCCGGTATCTGCGCATCGATAGCACCTCACTCACAGCAGCAGAAACAGCGGCCGCTATCAGACAGTGGAAAGAGGATTGCTCTATTCAATCATCGTAATAAAAAACGGACCCCCATTTATGGGAGGTCCGGTTTTTTACATTCTACATCAGGCCGACCGCCTGTCCTTCCCGGCCGACGTCCATGCGCATGGCTGCCGGTTCCTTCGGCAGGCCCGGCATTGTCATGATGTCGCCGGTCAGGCAGACGATGAATCCGGCTCCGAGTTTCGGGATCAGTTCACGGATGGTGATCTTGAACCCTTCAGGTCGTCCGAGAACCGATGGGTCATCCGTAAACGAGTACTGGGTCTTCGCCATGCAGACCGGCAGGATGTCCCAGCCCCGCTTCCTGATATCGGCCAGCTGCTTTTGTGCACGGTCCGTGAAATGAACCCCTTCCCCCCCGTAAACCTTCGTCACGATGGCGGCCACTTTATCTTCAAAGGCATCCAGCTCATCGTACACCGGAGCAAACCGGTTTCCTTTCCCGATTTGTTCCAGGACGAGCCGGGCAACATCGGTGCCGCCCGCCCCGCCTTGGGCCCAGACATCTGCAACAGCCGCCCTTACACCATTTTCTCGGCAATAACCCAGCACTGTTTCAAGTTCTTCATCTATATCAGTGATGAAGCGGTTCAGTGCAACGACCGGTTCGATGCCAAATGACCGAATGGTGTCAATGTGCTTTGCCAGGTTAGGCAGTCCTTCGGCGACCGCAAGCGTATCGGGCGCGGACAGGTCTGTTTTCGGAACACCGCCGTGCATCTTCAACGCCCGGACGGTTGCCACGAGGACAACCGCATCCGGTTTGAAATCCCCCTGGCGCGCCTTGATATCCATGAACTTTTCCGCGCCCAGATCGGAACCGAAGCCGGCTTCCGTGACTACGATGTCCGCGAGCCGCTTGGCGGTCAAGGTGGCGGCGAGCGAATTGCAGCCGTGTGCGATATTGGCAAATGGACCGCCGTGGATCAGGGCAGGCGTTCCTCCGATCGTCTGGACCAGGTTCGGCTTGAACGCCTCTTTCAGCAGAAGAGTCAGTGCACCTTCCGCCCCCAGATCACGGACAGTCACCGGTTCTTTCCCGTACGTATAGCCGATCACGATGCGGGCAAGCCGTTCCTTCAGGTCATCCAATGACTTCGCCAAGCAGAAAACAGCCATGATTTCAGATGCCACAGTGATGTCGAAACCATCTTCCCGCGGAATGCCTCCCGACGGCCCGCCAAGCCCGACCGTCACATGGCGAAGTGCCCGGTCGTTCATGTCCAGGACACGTTTCCATGTGATCCTCCTCGGATCAATGCCGAGTTCGTTGCCCTGATGGAGGTGGTTGTCAATCAGTGCGGACAGCGCATTGTTGGCTGTTGTGATCGCATGGATATCCCCTGTGAAATGAAGGTTGATGTCCTCCATCGGCAACACTTGAGAATAACCGCCGCCCGCGGCGCCTCCCTTCATCCCCATGACCGGGCCGAGTGACGGTTCGCGCAGGGCGACCATCGTTTTTTCGCCCAAAAGGGAAAATGCATCCGCAAGGCCAACAGTAACTGTTGATTTCCCTTCACCGGCAGGGGTCGGGCTGATCGCCGTCACAAGTACCACTTTGCCGTCCGCAACGGCAGGAGGCAGCTTGTCCACTTGGATTTTCCCTTTGAATCGGCCGTATGGCTCCAGTGCCTCTTCCGGAATCCCCGCTGTTGCTGCAACCTCACCAATCGGCTTCATCTTGGCACGGCTTGCGATTTCCAGGTCTGTCAGTGGTGTCGTTGTCTTCATCACAATTCCCCCTCCAGTCTGTTGTTATCTTCATTATAATGCCCCCAAAGCAACTGCCTTCTTCAGACTTCTTACAAAAGAGTGACACCCAAACCTATCTGCCTGCATGAACTGAAGAAAACGAAAAGGATGAATTACGATTCCGTTTGCTCTTCCTGTTCAGGTTGTATCCCATCCCATCCGCATGGCCACTCCTAAAATTGACCTGGTATATCCGCAGGTCACCGGTCTTGCCAACCCGGCTGCACAGTCGGCGATCAACCTTCAGATCGTCACTGAATTCGCTGAGCTTCTGAAGCAACTCGGTTATGGCAAACAAAACCTTGTCGAGATGGTCGGTTATTATGAGGTGAAGACAAACGAACGGGGCGTACTCAGCCTTCTTCTCGTCGTCTATTCCTTCACCGGCGGAGCTCACGGGCTGACGTTGGCCAAAGGATTGACCTTTGACGTGCAGACCGGCGTCCGGTACCGCCTGAAAGACCTATTCAAACCGGACAGTGAATATACCAAGCTACTGTCGGGAATCATCAGTGAATGGATCAAACAATGGGAAGTCCCTGTTCTTGAACCATTTGTGTCGATCTCACCTGATCAGGATTTCTATCTCGCCGACCATTCTCTCACTGTGTTTTTCCAGTTATATGAGCTTACTGCGTATGTATACGGGTTCCCTTATTTTCCGATTCCTCTGAAATCACTGGAGTCCATCATCGCGGATCCCGGTCCGGCATCGACACTGCTCCCGTTTTAAAAAAGCTCCAGTTCCCAAATGGGAACTGGAGCTTTTTTCAGTATTTATTTTGATACCATGCTGCTGCCGCCTGAATTTCCGTCCGGGTCAGCGAGTGGCCAAAGTTCTCCCAATGGATTTGGACTTCAGCACCCGCTCCTTCCAGCAGACTTCGGAGATCCTTCGCCTCATCCACCGGACAGATGGGGTCATTGGTGCCGGCACCGATAAAGACCGATGTTCCTGTCAGTGCCGGAAGTTCCTGATCGCGGATCGGAACCATCGGATGGTGAAGGATTGCTCCCCGCAGAGCATCAGCGTAATGGAACATCAAGTTTGCCGCAATGTTTGCACCGTTCGAGTAGCCGACAGCAATCACGTTTTTCCGGTCAAACCCATAGTCGTCTGCTGCTTTGCTTATAAAATTGTTCAGATCTTTAGTCCGCCTGACCAAGTCTTCCAGGTCGAACACACCTTCCGCCAGCCGCCTGAAAAATCTCGGCATTCCGTTTTCAAGCACATCGCCCCGCACACTCAGAATGCCGGCATCCGGATCAATCATGTTTCCGATCGGCAAGAGATCACGTTCTGTCCCGCCCGTCCCGTGCAGAAGAAGAAGCGTCGGTTTGCCCATTTTGCCTTCCTGATAAATATGTTTCAATCGGATCCCTTCTTCCTTATCTCGAATTAAAGATAATTCTATCAGGATTTCATTTGTATGGGAAGAGACTTGTCTTCTTTAAAAAAACACAAAAAAATAAGATTAAAATGTTTACTCCAAATGATGACGGGTATCCTAACAGTACAAGGCAAACACCACCAGCTGCATCGGTTCGACTGATGCCAAAAGTGGAGAACTGCACAGCCTTGTCGGGAAATTTGCTGGATACGACGAAGACCTCTCTCGTCTGCGCCGCATGTTCCGCTCGGTCCTGTCCGTAATCCGCAAGACGAATCATCAAAAGGATGATGGATCATGGAAACCAGGAGGACAAAAGAATAGGCAGATTGAATCAGAGATCTGCCGAAACGATTGACCGGAGTGACTCCGGACAGCTTTTGCAATGGACTCAGGGGATGGTAGACAATGGACACCAGGAGGACACAAGAAAACCCGCCTAAAGAGTCATGGGTTTTCAGCAGCGAACGACTGGAATAAGGTTCCGGACACTCTTTGCACGTGACTCGGGAGTTGGTGCCGATGTTAGCCAGAAGGACAGGCGACAAAGACTGCGGTGAACAGTAAGTTTTTTGTGTAAGTGCATTTGACAGCCTGACTGTAACTTTGGTGGTCGCTGTATGTGATACCTTAGCCGGGAAGGCAACGGCAGTTTGGCCGATCATCTGCAAATGACGGGATGGATGACAGGCTTCGTCAGCGCAGTAACCCTAGCAACTTTTCCATTTACAGAGAAACCGCCCGATCGATTGATCGGGCGGTTTCTCCTTTTAATGATTTATCATTGCCGGAAAGAGTCCGGCATGACGACAGCAACCACTTCGCCAGTGACACATACCTCTCCGTCCGCTTCAACTTCGACATGAACTTTGAACTTTTTAGGATGGATTTCCTCCACCCGCCCCGTCGCTTTCAAGGGTTTTCCATGGGGTGTCGGTTTTTTGAAGTCCACGTGAAGTGATGCAGTGACGAATCTTGGCGGGGCCTCCCCGTCTCCCGGTTCAAAGCCATTCTTCCTGTGCAAGGCAAGGGATGCCGAGCCGGTTCCGTGACAGTCGACAAGTGACGCTATGACCCCACCGTAAACAAAGCCGGGTAGAGCCATTTCATCTCCGGCAGGGTCATAGTGGGTGACGGTCGCGTCCCCTTCCCAGCCCGTCCGGAAATGATGCCCCTTCCCATTCCGTCTTCCGCAGCCGTAGCACCAAGCGAAATCATCCGGATACTCATCCTGAATGGCATGCACAATCTTTTTTGTTTCCTCAACCATGTAACTCCCTCCCATTTCCCCATTTAACTTGCTTTTCCCTCCTTTCGACAGCTTTACCGGATTTCCTGCAAAAACATTTTAATCGTTCAATATAAAACGCTACTGGACGGCGGCACAGTCTGCAGACAACCTTCAGGAAATGATCAATCTGAAACGCTCAGCTTATCGGGTTTTGATTTGAACGGATTAAAAAACGGACCCAAAAGAAATCTTTTTGGGTCCGTTTTGTCATTTTCGTGGATATTTCGCATGTTTTTTCCCATCCCCCCCTTGGAATGACCGGCCGTCAGGCCGGTTCCGGTGACTCCCAGGTCCAGCAGGCCAATCTTTTCAGATTTAAGGCAGCAAAAGTAAGCATCGCCTGCATGGACATTTTTTCCTTCCCGCGAAGGGTTGTCCATCGCATGCCACACTTCTCCTTGGCATCTCCGAAACCGCGCTCTACGGTCTCTTTCCGCCTTGCATAGATTTCTTTGTTCTCCGGGGTGAGCCGAATGGCCTCTGCATGATCGAGGTAGTCCTGCCAGAT
>NZ_FNAR01000035.1 GCF_900101985.1 Bhargavaea beijingensis | reverse complement strand
GTCATATCTGGCAGGACTACCTCGATCATGCAGAGGCCATTCGGCTCACCCCGGAGAACAAAGAAATCTATGCAAGGCGGAAAGAGACCGTAGAGCGCGGTTTCGGAGATGCCAAGGAGAAGTGTGGCATGCGATGGACAACCCTTCGCGGGAAGGAAAAAATGTCCATGCAGGCGATGCTTACTTTTGCTGCCTTAAATCTGAAAAGATTGGCCTGCTGGACCTGGGAGTCACCGGAACCGGCCTGACGGCCGGTCATTCCAAGGGGGGGATGGGAAAAAACATGCGAAATATCCACGAAAATGACAAAACGGACCCAAAAAGATTTCTTTTGGGTCCGTTTTGTCTACAGTCTGAGCCCCGGCAATGCCGGGGCTTTTGCTTTTTTGGATATAGCTCAAACCGGTTGCATTCCGATGCCGCTTTTCTTCATACTTTAAAAGGGCTACTGCCTCAGAAAAGGAGTTTGCAAGATGCCTGGTTCCAAGCGTAAGTTTCTGTCCGAGTCCATACCGGTCCAGCTGTTCCTGATCACGGCCGGTGCGATCATAGCGGCTATCGGGCTGGAACTGTTTCTCGTTCCGAACAATATCCTGGACGGCGGAGTGATCGGTCTGTCGATCATTCTGTCGGAATTGACGCCTTTCAGTTTAAGCATTTTCATCATCATCCTGAACATCCCGTTCATCATTCTCGGCTACAGGCGGATGGGCATGCGGTTCACTGTCAATGCGCTGTACGGCATCATCGTCCTGTCTGTGGCGACCGGTTATCTGCACAGATTCAATGTTGTAACGGAAGATCTGTTTCTTGCGACGGTGATCGGTGCGGTCATCCTCGGTTTCGGGGTCGGGCTCGTCATGCGGATGGGCGGAGCGCTGGACGGCACCGAGATCCTCGCCATCCTGATCAGCAAGCGGCGCCCGATTTCTGTCGGGCAGACGGTCATGATCATGAACGTCTTCATCTTTATCCTGGCGGGTCTGCTCGTCTTCACTTGGGAAACGACGTTCTACTCCATGATCACGTATTTTATCGCCTCGAAGGTGATTGACATGGTCGTCGAAGGGACGGAAGAGTCCCTGTCTGTCATGGTCATTTCGGACCGTGCGGAAGAATTGGCGAAGAGTATGATTGAGAACGTGGGACGCGGCGTGACCTTCCTGAATGGGGAGGGCGCATTCACCAATGACTCGAAGAAAGTCATCTATGTCGTGGTGGACCGGCTTGAGATGGCGGATGTCCGGACGGCGATCCGTGAGACGGATCCCGAAGCGTTCGTCATCGTCCAGAGAGTCAGCGAAATCTCCGGCAGCAACTTCAAGACCCCGGTGCACCAATAAAGACCCTCACCCGGCCCTGCATGAAAGGGCCGGGTAATTTGTTTGTCGGGCCAGCCGCCGTCTTTCTATAAAAAACTCCGGACCAGCCGGAGGCGGACGCCTTTTACAATTTGAGAGGCTTTGTTGCAGGGCCTTCCAGGACCGATCCGTCTTCCCGGAAACGGGAGCCGTGGCAAGGGCAATCCCATGTTCGGTCGCCTTCGTTCCAACGGGTTTTGCAGCCCAAGTGCGTACAGGTCGGCGTATCCAGCCGGACAGTGTATCCTGCAGCCAGCTCGCCGGTGACCAGTCCGTTGATTTTGACGGCCTGAAGAAGTTTTGCGCCGAAACCGCTGCGGCCCGGGCTGTACAGTTCGCTGGCATCGTTCGGTTTGCCGATGATCAGATCGCGGAGCACTTCGGATCCCGCAAGCGACCCGGACAGTCCCCATTTGCGGAAGCCGGTGCTGACGAAGATGTGGGGGAGGTCTTCCGTGATCCGGCCGACGTACGGAATGTAGTCCGGCGTCTGCGGGTCCTGGGCCGACCAGCGGTGTGAAATGCCGGTCACGCCAAAGTGTTTTCGCAGATGCTCTGCAAGTTCGCCGTAGTTTTCACCGGTCTCTTCTTTCATGCCTGCAAGGTGGCTGCTGCCGGAAACCATGAGGTATGCCTGGCCATCGATTCCTGCTGTACGGATCGACAGGGAGTCGGCATCCACGCCGAGATACTGGTTCTTCAGCTCTGTCTCGGATTTTGCGGCGGCCACGTAGGAACGGCTGACCTGGAGTTTCATGATGTTCAGGTTCTGGAATCCGACTAGCGGATAGTGGGTGCAGATGATCAGTTCGCTGAAGGCAACGTTTGCATCATTTTCAAGTTCCACATACCGCTTCTTGAAGTTCATCTTCCTTACTGCGGAATCTTCGAAAATCCGGGCGCCGGCGTCCGCTGCCATCCGCGCAAGTCGCTGTCCGAACCGGAGAGGGTGGATCTGCAGCTCGTCATGCATCGAAAGCGCGCTTTCCACGGTAAACGGCAGCTCGGTCTCGTTGACGAAGGCGCCCTGGATGCCGATCTTTTTGTAGGCTTCCCATTCCTTCCGGAGGTTTTCGGTACCGAGCGGGGTACGGGCATACAGGATGGAATCGAGCGGACGGGCTTCGTCATCCCGGGAGATTTCCCGGGCTCTGCGGACAGCGCGTTCGTTCGCCTGGTAGTAAGTCCGTGCGGTTTCCAGGTCGAACTGCTTGATCAGCTTGGAATAAATGATGTCGTGCTGGGCGGTGACCTTTCCGGTTGAATGACTTGTCGTCGAGCCGAAAATACGGTCCTTTTCGAGGATAATGACGTCCTTGCCGGCCTTTGCCAGCTGCTCGGCTGCCGCAATGCCGCCGATGCCCCCGCCGATGATACACACATCACAACGGAGCGAGCCGGATGCTTGTGGAAACTTGTCTCGAGGATACCCCGTGTCAAGCCAAAGGGATTCATTCACAATAAAATCCTCCAATCATTGAGTGTCATGCCCACCCATCGTGAAGGGGCATATTCCTTGTCGGGTGCACACCGCCCCCCCTACAATGAAGGCAGTGAACAGGGAAGGGGATCGGTGACGTGAAGATAGAAGTATGGTCTGATTATGTTTGCCCGTTCTGCTATATCGGCAAACGGAAACTGGAAAATGCTCTCAAGAAGACGGGTCTTGGAGAGAGGGCGGAGGTCATCTTCAAAAGCTATGAATTGGATCCGCAATCCCCGGAAACGTCCGGGGAGTCGATGGTTTCCGTGCTTGCCCGCAAATACGGCACGACCGAAGCCCAGGCGGAAGGGATGACGGCCAATGTCGCCGCCGCTGCCCAAGAAGTCGGACTCGAGTACAACTTCTCCAAAATGCGTCCTGCCAATACCTTCAGCGCGCATCGGCTTGCAAAATGGGCGGAAGAGAAGGAAAAGGCTGCAGTGATGTCCGAGAATCTGCTTCACGCCTACTTTATCGAAAACCGGGAAATCGGAAGCAAAGCAGTTCTCGCAGATATCGCAGAAGAAACGGGCTTGGACCGCAAGGAGGCGGAAGCCGTCCTGGAATCAGGCCGCTACGGAGATGCCGTCCGGGCGGATGTTGAAGAGGCCCGCCAGCTCGGTGTACAAGGCGTCCCGTTTTTCGTCATCAACCGCAAGTACGCCATCTCGGGTGCCCAGCCTGATGAAGCATTCGAACAGGCGCTCCGCAAAGTTGCTGAAGAAGAATCATGAAATGATCGTTCCGCCGCATTCTAATGGAGAGATGCGGCTTTTCTGATCCGAAAAACGGCCGCCCGTGTAGGAGCGGCCAAAACGGTCGGATTCAAAGCTTTCTTCAGCGGCTTCAAAGTCCAGACGGATCTGCACATCTCCGCCGAGGAGGACGCCGCAATCTGCCAGTTCGTCATTGCCGATGGGACTTCTCCTCAGGAGGGCGATGGTGCTCAGGATTCAAGTGAATCATCCGAAAGAGCCGACTGTTTTGACTTCGTCCCGGACCGGTAGGGTGCGACTTGTCAAAACGGCGGGCAGACAGCATACTATATAATTGTGAATGAGTATTTGAAAGTAAGAGTCCCGTCGCTGCAAGGCGGAGAGCCTCTGAAAGGAATGGCAATTTATGAGCAAACAGCAATGGGCCGATGACCTGGTCAAACTCATCGGCGGTGAACACGTAAAAATAGATGAACCGCTTTCGAAACATACGATGACCCGCATGGGCGGACAGGCGGACCTGTTCTGCGACCCGGAAACCGAGGAAGGTGTCCAGGCGGTTGTCCGTTACGCATTTCAACACGATATTCCGGTGCTCCTGCTCGGGAACGGGTCGAACATGGTCGTTCGTGATGGCGGTGTCCGCGGTATCGTGCTGAACTTGTCGAATCTGAATGCAATTCGCTTTGATGGAACGTCAGTTTACGCCGAAAGTGGTGCGGACATCAAAGATGTCTCCCGGCAGTCTGCATCGCACGGCCTGACAGGCTTTGAATTCGCCTGCGGCATCCCGGGTTCCGTCGGCGGAGCGATGGTCATGAACGCCGGGGCATACGGCGGCGAAATCAAAGACATCATCCACCGCTGCACCATCCTCACGCCGGAGGGAGAGCGTCTGGTGCTATCGAAGGAAGAATTGGATCTGGGCTACCGGACGAGTGTCATCGCGAAAAAGGGCTATTATGTCCTGTCCGCGGAATTCGTCCTGGAACCGGGCGACCAGGAAGAGATCGATGCGAAGGTGGCTGATCTGACCCACCAGCGCGAGTCCAAGCAACCGCTTGAATATCCGTCGGCAGGCAGCGTATTCAAGCGCCCTCCCGGCTACTTCGCCGGCAAGCTGATCCAGGACTCCGGCCTGCAGGGCAAAGGATTCGGCGGAGCTGAAGTGTCGACTAAGCACGCAGGCTTCATCGTAAACAAAAACGGCGCAACGGCAACCGACTACATCCGGACAATTGAAATGGTGCGGGAAGCCGTCAAAGACAACTTCGGCGTCAATCTTGAGCTGGAAGTGAAGATTGTCGGAGAAGAATCATAAAACAGGCAAAGGAGCGCGGACACCTGTCCGCGCTCCTTTTTCAAATATGTACGGCTGCCCATTGCGGACAGCCGTTGTTTCATTATTGGACGTGTTTTTCCTCCACCATGCGTTCGACGGTTCCCGTTTCTTCAATACGGTCATCACTCACATGCACCTGGCACATTTTGTTGTCGTGCATGAACTTGAAAATGCCGTTGTTAAAGTCGGTCCCGGTCTCTTTAAAGAAGATCCCCTCGAATTCGCAGCCTTTCGACTGGGTGAAGCTGACGCGGTAGCCATCGCCGTCCTCAACAAGATACGCACGGACTCCTTTCTCGTACATATCTTCCTCAACGGATTTGATGTTCCTCGCGACAGAGACGACATGCAGGTCGGCAAACGGGATTTCCCGCAACAGGACGTTGATGAATGACCCCTTCGTGATTTCCTCCCACCGGCTTTGTGCGGTCTGTCCGATGACGATCTGGGTCACGTTTTTATCGTAGGCCACTTCCTTGATGGCCTTTGCGGACGGGAGGCGTTCGTTATCCCGGAGGATAAACGCCTGCGCGCCGAGATCTTCAGCGAGTTCCTGCCATCGTTCCACGTACTCTGACTTGTCTGCATCAAACTGGTCGAACGGAAGCGGATCGACCGACAGAATATAAAACGGGCAGTTGAGCATGCTGGCCATTTTGTGGCCTCTGCGGATCAGCCGTTCTCCGTTCGGGCCATAATAGACGCAAACGAGAATGCACTCATCCATTCCCGGCTTTTTCAACATGGCGGTGATTCACCTCTAGTTCATGATAACTGGGCTCCCGGAAGCATTTGCCCGGTGCCTCATTCGAAAACCAACACATTATAAGACATGGTCACGGAAAATACAATAACACCTGCGACAGATGGCATGATGTGCGAAAGGTTCAGATTTCCTGTATACTTTAAGCGGGAAACCATTGCCGTGAAAGGGGGCAACTGTGTTTCGCGTGTCCTTTATACATAACTGCTGTCCACGGTCTCCGGAAGGGGTCCGGACGCTGTTGCCCCATATTATGCGCCCTGCCGGTCATTCCGTCAAGGCGGCTTGCCCGGTAGGGGTTCACCACGCTGATTGGAGGTTCTCATGTACGCTGTTTTCATCATTTTTCTCCCATTCATCATGGCGGCGCTTCTGCCCGCAACGCACCGTCTGATCGGCGACCGCCTGATCGGCTGGTATGTCATGGCGGTGCCGCTCGTTTTGTTTGCCGCCCTCATCCGGCTCATCCCGCAGATTGCCGGCGGAGAGATTGTTTCGGCCTCCTATGCGTGGATACCGGATGCCGGCATTGACCTGGCCGTCCGTGTCGATGGCCTCGGCATGATTTTTGCGCTCCTCATCACGGGGGTCGGCACACTTGTCGCCCTTTATTCAATCTATTACCTCTCGCCGAGGGAATCACTCGGCCACTTCTATGTTTATCTGCTCCTGTTCATGGGCGCCATGCTCGGCGTCGTCTTTTCGGACAATCTGATGCTCCTTTACACCTTCTGGGAACTGACGAGCATCTCTTCCTTCCTGTTGATCGCGTTCTGGTACCACCGGAAGGGCTCCCGGTACGGAGCGCAGAAGGCGATGCTCATCACGGTCATGGGCGGGTTTTCCTTGCTTGCCGGCTTCCTGATGCTTTATTTCATGAGCGGGACGTTCAGCATCAGTGAAATTATCGGGATGCGTGATGTGCTTGCCGGGGAACCGATGATTGTCCCTGCCATGTTCCTGATCCTGCTCGGGGCGTTTACCAAGTCAGTCCAGTTCCCGTTCCATATTTGGCTGCCGGATGCGATGGAGGCGCCGACCCCGGTCAGTGCCTACCTGCACTCCGCGACGATGGTCAAGGCCGGAATCTATCTGGTTGCACTATTCACACCGCTGTTCGGCGGCATGGAATACTGGTTCTGGTCACTGAGCATAGCCGGTATCGTGACGCTCCTGTGGGGGGCGTTCAATGCGATGAAGCAGAACGACCTGAAAGCCCTCCTTGCCTATTCCACCATCAGCCAGCTCGGACTGATCATGAGCCTTCTCGGTTTCGGTTCAGCGGCACTGTCTGCAAGTGCGGCGGGTGATCCGGCTGTTTATGCAGCGGCCGGGTTTGCTGCGCTGTTTTATATGCTGAACCACTCGACCTTCAAGGGGCTGCTCTTCATGGTCATCGGGATTGTCGACCATGAAATCGGCACACGGGACATCCGCCGTCTCGGGGGGCTGATGTCCTTTATGCCGGTGACGTTCACGTTTGCGGTCATCGGCAGCTTTTCCATGGCGGGACTGCCGCCGTTCAACGGTTTCCTCAGCAAGGAGATGTTTTTCGGGGCCGCGGTGGATATCGCGTCCGGACAACCGTTTGCCGGCGGCGCCGAGGTGCTGTTCCCGGTGGTCGGCTGGCTGGCCAGCGTGTTCACGTTCATCTACTGCACAATCATCGTGTACCGGACATTTCTCGGCCCTGTCCAGCCGGAGAAGATCGATCGTGTGCCGCATGAGGCGCCAAAGGGAATGCTGGTCGCGCCCGGCATTCTGGCGGTGCTTGTCATCCTGATCTTCTTCTTCCCGAACGTGATCGGCAAGTATGTTATCGGTCCGGCCATGCAGGTTATGTTCCCGGCTCTTTCGCGGGAGGCCGACCTCGTGCCGGAAATCACTGCGTGGCATGGTGTCAATCTGCCGCTTGTCATGACGTTCGGCGTCATCGCTCTTGGCCTGCTGCTGTTCATCACATTCCGCCATTGGAGAAGGATCTACCGGGTCGCGCCGTTCCGATGGACGATGGACTCCATCTACCGCGGGCTGCTTCAGACAGGAGAAGCGGCATCCAACATCGTGACGGACCTGTACATGACCGGCAGGAGCCGGGATTATTTCGTCTTCATCTATCTGTTCTTCCTTATCACGGCAGGGGGGATGCTCTTCCTGACCGGAGCTTTCGAGCCTGACTTCAGCAGAGGGCCTGTCGGGATCTTTGAAATCTCTTTCGTCATCATCATGGCATTCGCGGCAATTGCGATGCTCTTCGTCCGGTCCCGTATCACAGCGACGCTCTTGAACGGGGTGCTCGGCTATTCCGTTGCCATCTTCTTCGTCTTCTTCAGGGCACCCGATCTGGCGCTTACCCAGACGGTCATCGAGACCGTGACGACCGTACTGTTCCTGTTGTGCTTCCATTTCCTTCCTGAATGGAAGCCCGAGGACTCACCGCTCCGGACAAAGGTCGTCAACGGACTGATCGCAATCGGTGCCGGCGTGCTTGTCACGGCTTTCGGGCTGACGGTCCAGGGGTATGATGTTTACGGATCAATTTCAGTTTACTTCGAAGAATCCTACAAACTTGCCGGCGGCAGCAACATCGTCAACGCCATCCTGGGAGACTTCCGTGCATTTGATACGATGCTCGAAGTTGTGGTCCTCTTTATCGCGGGCATCGGCGTCTATACGCTGATCGCACTCAAACCGAAGAAAGGAGAGGATGACGTTGAAGGAAAATGATGTGATTCTCCGGACTGTCACGCGCGTGGTCGTCTTTATCATCCTGACGTTCGGCGTGGAGCTGTTTTTGTCGGGCCACCACAATCCGGGCGGCGGCTTTGTCGGGGGGCTTGTCCTGTCTTCGGCGCTCGTCCTCCTGTATGTCGTCTTCGATATCGAGACCGTCCATCAGGGAGTGCCATTCGACTTCCGCAAGATTGCGGCATTCGGCGCCATGGTGTCTCTCCTGTCGGGAACCGCGGCAGCCGTATTGGGCAAGCCCTTCCTGTCGCAGGGATTCGGCTATTTTGACTTGCCGATTTTCGGACTGACCGAGCTTGCAACCGTGACGATCTTTGAGGCGGGCGTCGCGCTCACCGTCATCGGAACGGTCGTCACCATCATCCTGAGTATCAGTAAGGACGTGTAGCAGATGGAATTCCATATGACCATACTGGTGGGCATCCTTGTGACTGTGGCGGTCTATCTGCTGCTGTCCCGCAATATGGTCCGCATCATCCTCGGCACGGCCATCCTGTCGCATGCCGTCCATCTTCTTCTCATCACGATGGGCGGGGCCGGAGAAGGAAAGGTGCCGCTCCTCCGGGAGTCCGACGGGCCTTATGCCGATGCGCTGCCTCAGGCGCTGATCCTGACGGCGATCGTCATCAGCTTTGCGACCACTGCGCTTCTTCTCGTGCTGGCTTACCGGACCTACGAGGAAAGCGGATCCGACAATATGAACACTATCAGGAGGATTGACCGTGAATAATGTTCTTGTCCTCCCGATGCTGATCCCGCTGCTCACCGGATTTGTGCTGCTTTTCCTGCGTCCCTCCATCAGGGCGCAGAAGATGATAAGTATCCTGTCTCTCCTGTCACTGGTCGCCGTCTCGGTGCGCATCCTCCTCATCATCCGCGGGGAAGGCATTATCAGGCTCGACTTCGGCGGGTGGGAGCCGCCATTCGGCATCCTGTTTGTCGGGGATTCGTTTTCCGCACTGATGGTGCTGACGGCTTCCGTCGTTTCGGCGCTGATCATCGCCTATTCCTTCACCGCGACAGAACGGCGAATGGAAAACATGTTCTTTTACCCGTTCGCGTTTTTCCTCGTCGCGGGTGTGAACGGCTCTTTCCTGACAGGGGACATGTTCAACCTGTTTGTCTGTTTTGAAGTCATGCTGCTCGCATCGTATGTGCTCATCACGCTGGGAGGCGGCAAGGTGCGCCTTGCGGAATCAATGAAGTATATTGCGATCAACGTGGTTTCATCCTGGTTCTTTCTTGTGGCCCTTGCATTTCTGTACGGGACGGTCGGTACGCTTAACATGGCCCACATCTCCGTCCGTGTCGCGGAAGTCGGGCAGGGACCGCTCCTGAGCGCCATTTCGGTCGTATTCCTGATTGTATTTGCACTGAAGGCAGGGCTTTTCCTTTACTTTTGGCTGCCCGGTTCTTACAGCTCGCCGCCGGGACCGATTGCGGCCCTGTTCGCGGCACTTCTTACAAAAGTCGGCGTTTATGCCTTGTTCAGGACGTTTACGCTCATGTTTTACCATGACGAATTCATCATCATGACCATAATAGGGACGATGGCGGTCGTCACACTGATCGGCGGCTGCCTCGGGGCCATCGCCTATACCGACATCCGCCAGATCGCCTCGTACAACGTCATCATCGCGGTCGGATTCATGATGATCGGGCTTGCAATCTTTAACGAAGAGGCGTTCAAGGGATCGGTTTTCTATCTGATCCACGACATGGTCATCAAGGCGCTCCTGTTCCTGATCGTGGGGGCGATGGTGTACCTGACCGGCAAGACGAAAATCACCGGGATGAGCGGGCTGATCCGGAACTATCCGGTGCTTGGATGGCTGCTTTTCCTGACAACCCTCGGCCTTGCCGGTGTACCGCCGCTCAGCGGATTCATCGGTAAGATGTATATCGGACTCGGTGCCGTCGAAGGCGGGAACTACTTCCTGCTCTTTGCCGGGTTCGCCTCGAGCCTGGTCGTTCTCTATTCGATGCTCCGCATCTTTATGAACTGCTTCTGGGGAGAGACGATCATCAACCGGGAGGACCAGCGTCCCTATCCGGCAAGGCGGCTTATTCCGATTGCGCTCCTCGGCATCCTGACAGTCGGGATCGGCGTCGGGGCCCAGGCGCTTGAGCCGTTCGTTTCCGATGCGGCACGCGTGATGGCCAATCCCGGGCTGTATATCGATGCGGTCCTCGGGGAGGTGGAGTCATGAACAAGTTTGCCGGCGACGGAGGGTTCGGCGCGACTGCCGCCCAGTTCCTGCTGAACCTGTTCATCGCCTTTCTCTGGATGCTGCTGCTGGATGAAGATGAGTTCCGGGCGACGACATTCGCCGCGGGGTTCATCGTCGGAATCTTCATCGTCTTTTTCATGCACCGGTTTTTCGGGACCCAGTTTTACTTGCGCAGGCTGTTCGCGATCATCAAGCTGATCTTTATCTTTAACCGGGAACTGGTCAAATCGAGCCTGTCCGTCATTGGGCAGATTCTGAGCCCGCAACTCAAAATCCGCCCGGGAATCTTCCGCTACGACACCATCCTTGAGAGCGATGTGGAAGTGACGATGCTGTCCCTTCTCCTGACGCTCACCCCGGGTTCGGTCGTCATGGAAGTGACCGAAGACGGGCAGGGGCTCTATATCCATGCGATGGACCTGGATACGTCGAAGGAAGCGCTGATCAGCCAGTTGAAAAACTTTGAACAAGCGATCATGGAGGTGACGCGATAATGGTGGAGATTCTGATGCTCATCTCGCTCGTGCTGTTTTCATTCACGATTGTAATTTCGGTCTACCGGATCATCAAGGGACCCACAGAGCCGGACCGCGTCATCGCGCTCGACATGATCGGTGTGAACCTGCTGGCGTCGATTGCGGTCGTGTCCTGCATCCTCCTGACAAAAGCGTTCATGGAAGTGATCCTGATCCTCGGCATCCTGAGTTTTATCGGGACGATTGCCTTCTCGAAATACATAGAGAGGGGGATCATTGTTGAACGCAGACACAGCCGTTGAATACGTTGCAGCGATTCTCATGGTGACCGGCGGCGTGATGAGTGTGGTCAGCGCGATCGGGCTGATCCGCCTGCCGGATGTCTACACGCGTTCCCATGCGGCGACAAAAAGCTCGACGCTTGCCGTCCTGCTCACGTTGCTTGGAGCCTTCCTTTATTTTTGGGCGGTCGAGCGTTTCATCGGCGTCAGGCTCCTGCTCGGAATCATCTTCGTCTTCCTGACTGCGCCGGTGGCCGGACATGTCATCATCCGTGCCGCGCACAGGTCGGGCGTCAAGCTTTCGGGCATTTCAAAAGGGGACGAGCTGGCCGAAGCCAGGGAGAAATTCAGACAAGAAAAAGAAAGCAGATCCGAAGGCTGAACGGCCTTCCGGATCTGCTTTTTCTTTTGGCTCCCTTCCGGCTGAGAAGGGTTTTTAAGGAAAAGGGAGAATCAAGAGGTCAAGGGGGGCTGATGAAATGAGAAAGTGGCCAAAGTGGCTGCGTTTCGTCTTATACGCGGCGGGGGCGGCCGTGTTGCTGGGGATTGCCGCATTGATTTTCGTAAACGCTTACATAGGGAAATCCGCTCCGGTCACAGAAGGTGAGCTTCGTCTACAGGCGCTGGAGTCAGGGGTGACGGTCGTGCGGGACGGCAAGGGGGTGCCGCATATCCGGGCGGAGTCCGATGCCGACCTGTACCGGGCGCAGGGGTATGTCCAGGCTCAGGACCGGCTGTTCCAGATGGACCTGGCGCGCCGGCAGGCTTCCGGCAGGCTTGCGGAAGTGGTCGGGGAGGCTGCCGTGCCTTCGGATAAGCTGTTCCGCACGTTCAGTCTCCGCCATGCGGCCGAACAGTCACAGGAGGAATACGGAGAGGAAGCGAAGCGGGTGCTTGGCTGGTTCGCGGAAGGTGTGAACGCCTATATCGCACAGGCGAAAAAAGACGGCAAGCTGCCGTACGAATTCAGCCTGCTCGGATATGAGCCGGAAGAGTGGACGGCGCTGGACTCTCTCACAATCGGCAAGTTCATGGCGTATGACCTCGGCGGCCACTGGCAGGCGCTGGCATTCCGCCATTGGGCCGTGAACCAGTTTGACGGGAAAATGATGGAGGAACTGTTTATCCATTATCCGGAGGATGCGCCGTCCGTCATCGAAGCGAACCGGGAACATCCGGTCCAAGTCGCGGGGGCATTTGATGCTTCACTGATCCCGCCGGAGTTCAACGGCAGCAACAACTGGGTTGTCTCAGGAGACAAGACGGCGTCCGGCAAGCCGCTCCTCGCCGACGATCCGCATCTGGGATTGACGACGCCGTCCATCTGGTACGAGATGCATCTGGAGTCGCCGGAGCAGAATGTTGCCGGCGTCATTTTCGGCGGCGTTCCGGGCATCATCCTCGGCCACAACGAAGACGTCGCCTGGGGCGTGACGAATGTCGGGCCTGACGTCCAGGATTTGTATATCGAACAGCCGAACCCGGACGCCCCGACGAAATTCCTCTATGACGGAAAGTGGGAGCAGGCGGACGTGCGTGAAGAACCGATCCGGGTGAAGGGCGCGGAGACCGTGGACTTCCAAGTCGTGACGACACGGCGCGGCCCGGTGGTTTCGGACATTATGCTTGAGGACACGGGCGCGGGCGCGGTGCTGTCGATGCAATGGACGGCGCTTGAGCCGACAAGGGAACTGGAAGCGGTTCTCCAATTCAACAAGGCTACAGACTGGGGTGAGTTTGAAAAGGCGCTTCTGAACTTTAACGCGCCGGCGCAGAACTTCGTCTTCGCCGCGACGGACGGCACGATCGCCTACAAGGCGAACGGCAACATCCCGATCCGGAAAAAAGGCGACGGCCAATTGCCGGTCCCGGGTGATTCGCCGGAATATGGCTGGGAAGGCTATATTCCGTATGACGAGCTGCCGCGTGCCGTGAATCCCGAAGAAGGGTTTATCGCAACGGCGAACAACCGGGTCATCGGTGACGACTATCCGTATCACATCACCGACTTCTGGGCCCAGCCTTACCGCTATGAGCGGATTGCGGAAGTGCTCCGGGAAGGCGATGACCTGACGCCGGAAGACATGATGGCGTTGCAGATGGATGTGAAGAACCTGTATGCCCGGGAGTTTCTGGACGACATGCTCGGCTCGCTGAAGGCGACCGGAGCGGCGGAGGAATTTGATGCGGCTGTCCGGATGCTCGAAGACTGGAATTTTGAAGACGACAAAGACCTTGGCGCTCCGCTGATTTTCCACAGGTGGATCCAGCAGCTGCCCCGGACAATGTTCCGCTCCTCCATGCCGGACGATGTGTATGCGCTCATGCCGGGCAAAAACCATCTCACCGATGAGATGATGCGGCAGGCCTACGCAGGGAACCCCGGTGCGTGGGTGACCGGTTACGGAGGAGTCGACACGTGGGTCACCGACTCGTTCGAGCGCGCGGTCCAGTCCATCACGGACGCCTATGGTGACGATGCGGACAACTGGAAATGGGGGGACTACCACCAGCTCGTGTTCCCGCACCCGGTCGGCGGCGCCTCGCCGATTCTGGAGCGGTACCTGAACCCGCCGCCCATACCGGTGAGCGGCTCGCACATCACCGTCCAGGCCGCGGGATTCAACAATGACGGCACCGCCGACCACGGCGCCTCCTGGCGGTTCGTCGCCGACCTCTCCGACCTGTCCCGCACCTGGCACATCGTCGGACCGGGGCAAAGCGGCCATGCAAAATCCGACTGGTTCCACGACCAGGTGGAGGACTGGGTGAAAGGCGACTATCACGAGACGCGGATTGACGGGACGGCGGAAGGCGATAAGCTGAAACTCGTTCCGTGAAGGGGCAGGGGCGACATAGAGAGAGTGGATTTGAAATAAGGGGTGGGGAGTTGAAACAAGGAGCGGGGAATTGGAATAAGGAGTGTGGGTTTGAAACAAGGAGTGTGGAGTTGAAATAAGAAGAGTGGATTTGAAATAAGGAGTGTGGGTTTGAAACAAGGAGTGTGGAGTTGAAATAAGAAGAGTGGATTTGAAATAAGGAGTGCGGATTTGAAACAAGGAGTGTGGGTTTGAAACAAGGAGTGTGGGTTTGAAACAAGGAGTGTGGAGTTGAAATAAGGAGTGTGGATTTGAAACAAGGAGCGGGGAATTGGAATGAGGAGCGGGGAATTGGAATAAGGAGTGTGGAGTTGAAATAAGGAGAGTGGGTTTGAAATAAGGAGTGTAGGTTTGAAACAAGGAGTGCGGATTTGAAATAAGGA
>NZ_FNAR01000038.1 GCF_900101985.1 Bhargavaea beijingensis | reverse complement strand
TTCTCGTAGGCTTTGCTCCAGAGCTCCTTTTTCTTGGCCATGTCCTCGACGATTTCGGCCCGTCCCCGGACGGAGACATAGGATTTGCCGGCGTAAGCGACGTTGACGTCTTTGTTATCGGTTTCTTTTTTGATGAAGAACCAGAGAAAAACGTTCAGTATCCCTTGTCCCTTTAATCTAATTCCCGCTCCCCGTCATTAACTAGAAAACCATATGATCTTATCACTCGGTGTCCCATCACTTGGACATCAAATCTTATGCTCACTTCCCAATCTTCAAAATAGAGTTAAAGAAACTATAAATCGCATCACCTGCAATGACTCCCGCTGCCATGATGGTCATGTGTTGCTCATACTTAGCCGCCTTACTCCTTAGAATGCTAAAGCGGATTAGGATTCCTGTTAAAACTGCCCAGCCAGCAAGCGGAGACGTTAGAAGTAGCCCAGTAGCAAATAGAATACCCATCTGCCGTCTGGAACCTCCGATTAACTGAAGCAGGGCACCGGGGATTGCCCAGATCATGAGTTGCTTGGCGACTTCATTGGATATACCTGATTCAATTGTTGCAGCATAGACCTTATCAACCGGCGGAATCAGCCCTTGATCAAAGTAAGACTGGAAAGAGAAAAGAACAACGATAGCTGCTACGAAAAATCCGACATAGGCTGCATAAAGTTGCTGTTTTCTTCCTTGTAGTTCAAACTCTTGGTTCTCGCCGTTTCCGCGGAGCATATAACCAGTCTTGAAGTCGTAACCCATATCCGCAAATGCGACGCCGGTACAAGCACTGAAACCGACAAGAAGAACAAGTGCTTCCGGGGGAAAACCAATGAGGATTCCCAAGATTAGTGTGATCAGAGCTACAGCAAATGCCGGGAACCAGCCTGCATGCATAGCGGCAATACCTACGATTAATTCATGGGCGAACGCCGCAATGGTGGCATACAACAGGAACAGGACAAACATGCCGGGTGACAGATCTGCATAAAGTCCGCCGGCAATGGCGAGAAACAGCGAGATAATGAGAAACACAACAAACCCCAGTCCGAACGCCTGGCCGAATTCTTTACCGGTTTTTGTATAGCTTTCTTCCTGTTTTTCTGTCTTCTTCTTTTTGAAAATCAGCACGATAATCTGAATGAGTGTGACAATCCCCGCTCCGATCATAAATCCATGGGGAATATAATAGTCGTTAATATCTACTCCGAAAATCGGGACTGAATATCCGCGCAGCAGCAGACCAATTCCGAACATGCTGAGTGCCCAGATGTTACCGATGAACGCGACACCAAAAGCGGACATCGGAATCTTCAAGATAGAACCGACAATACCTATGGCAATGCCGCCCAGCAAGAACTTGGCCCTATTTCCCCCTTCATCCCCCGCTTTAATCGCTTCCGCTGTGGCTACGCCTGGCGGCCAGGTTCCTTTAGCCGGAAAGACTTTCGTATCGAACATTTTATATAGAATATACGCATCTACAATCATCGCCACTGCTACCCCGATGAAAAGAGGGGTGATCAGGTGTTCCATCCCCATTACATAAGGAACACCAATAGGCAGGATCAGGCTGCTTGCAGCCCCGAAGGTAGCAGCAGAAATCGACGTTTGGACTAAGTTCTGGCTATGAACCGATTTAAATTTCACAAGTGCTTTCAACGGTATTCTTGCCAAAATCATAGCAAAAACCGCTCCAACAATTGATGTGTTGGCGGAAATGCCTAGTGACGTGATGAGCTGCACACCGATAATTCCGCCCAGAATCGACAATCCGACCATCACAATGAGCAGTGAAGGCGTAAATATCGTCGGGTGTTTGGACTCTGTCCGATCTCTGCTTACCATTACGGTTTCCCCCTAGTAGTTCTGATTAATAAAAGCTACCAAACCGATCCATATATTGTTGAATAACCCGCCCTTTGTTCAACACCTTTTCCGCGTGCTCCTGAACAATTTCGTCCGGCATTCTGTAGACAGGCCCTGCAATAGTTAGTGAACCAACCACGTCCCGCCTCGTATTAAAGAGTGGAACGGCAATCCCTAAGACCGCCTCCGAGAACTCCCCTTTTGTCACACACACACCGGAATCCCGGATTGCATCCAGGTCACGAAGAAGCGCATCCCTTTCTGTTACCGTCTTCGATGTAAATGCCTGAAGCGATTCAGGGAGAATATTGATTTGTTCCTCCCTGTCCATAAAAGCCAGAATCACTTTGCATGATGCTCCTGCATGAAGTGGCGTCCGGGTTCCGATTGACACATTGAATTTAATCGGACGTTCGCATTCCACGATTTCCACTGTCACGCCCTTATCCCCATCCCTCAAAGTCAAAAAGGCAGTCTCCCCGACTTCATCGACCAACTCATGCATGACCGGAACGACGAATTCCGAGAGCTTCATTCGTTGCTTGACCACACTTGTGAACTCCAGAATCTTTAGGCCCAGTTCATATTCCTTGGTCAGCGGATTCTGCCTGAGGTATCCCCATTCCTCAAATGTCTTCAATATCCGGTGCAGTACGGTATGATTCATATCCATCTTTTTGGATAGCTCACGGAGTCCCCAAGTCGGCGTTTCCAATGTAAATTCCGCCAGAACCGACAATGCATTGTCCAGCGTCTTCAAGGTTGTCGTCCCACGCTGCTTATCTTCCATATTGCTTAAACTCGTCTTCCGAAAGCTGATAAACCGTTTTGGCCTGTTCAGCTGTGATATAGCCATTCTTCAGGTCAGATTTGACCCATTCAGGATTCCGGTTCTCCGGTGGCCCATAACCCCCGCCTGTGGCGGTAACCAGCTGTACTTTATCACCGCGGTTCAGCCGCAGCCTTGTCGCCACGCCGAACGGCCCTTCAACTTCCCCGTTTTTCCGGTTTACTCTGAGGTAACTGGAAGAACCGTCCTGTCCCCCTTTCATTCCCCACGGTTTAAAGCGGTGCCTTCCGAAGCTTGCAGTCATTTCCTGCCCATCACTTAGCACTTCATATTCTCGAATCACTCCGGAACCTCCGTTGAATGTCCCCGCTCCGGCACCATCACAACGGAGCCGGTAATCAGATACCCGGACTCCATAACGGGCCTCGGCAATTTCTACCGGCATGTTATACGTCTCACCGTTACCCATGCAAAACTGTCCGCGCTGACCGTCCATTTCGTCACCGGCGCCCCATCCCCCAAGAGTTGGTTCTACAATCAGGAACCGTTCACCCGTATCAGGATGTGAGCCTGTCAGAAGGAAGGAGCAAACAGATAGCAGGTGGCCGGCCGTCAGCCTGTCCGGCAGTTCCGGCGCGAGTGCCTTCCAGATGAGTTCAGCTCCTCCCATCCGTGCTTCAAAGTTCATGGATACAGGAGATGGCCTCTCAGCGGAAACAATTGAACCTGGATCAGTAATGACTTTGAGTGGCTTGAATAGTCCTTCGTTGACGTTAAATTGCGGACGAAGAATAGCCAGAAACATCACCCGCACACTTGCCAATAGCCCAAAATACGAGCAGTTCACCGGATTCATGACCTGAGGGTGAGACCCCCGAAAATCGCAGATGAACTCGTTATCTGTGATGGTTACTTTCAACCTGATCGGGTATGGCCCCCCCTTGTTTGGATCCCCCTCGATAAAGTCTTCCGCTTCAAACGTTCCTTTTGGCAACTTGGAAAGCTCGTTCATTGAGTATTGTTCTGCCTGGATGATGAGTTTTTCCATCGCACCGGTGACCACTTGGCGTTCATACTTCAGGCAAAGTTCGCGGACACGCTTTTCGCCTGTTTTAAGTGCTGCGACCTGCGCCCACATATCCCCCAATGACATATCCGGCAACCGGACGTTTACACCAATCAATTCCACAATGGCCTTGTTCAGTTCACCGCGCTGGTATAGCTTAATCCCGGGGAACTGCAGGCCCTCCTGATAAATCTCCGTAGAGTCATTGGTAAAAGAACCCGGGTCTTTTCCGCCAAGCTCAGTCCAGTGCCCTTTGTTGGCCGAAAAGGCGACCAGCTCACCCTCATGATAAATCGGCATCACCAGACCCACATCGGATAGGTGTGATCCTCCGCCGACATATGGGTCATTGATCAGGATGATATCTCCTTCTTCCAGACCTTCTCCATCCTCATACTTCTCGAGTACGTGCTGAACCATCGGGCTGAGCATGCCTATAAAACTCGTCACGCCATTGCCCTGACTGATCAGGTTGCCGTTTTTATCTGTCAGGCCGCAAGCATAATCCAGCACTTCATAAAACATCGGACTCATCGATGTCCTCGCCAGCGCATGAAACATTTCTTCCCCGATTGACATGAGGGAATCTTTGATAACTTCGAGGACAAATGGGCTAATTGTTGACTTTGTCATTTTTCATCCCCCGTTTCGATAATCAGGTTCCCATATGGATCTACCTGCAGCTGCTGACCGCTTATCAAAAGTGTGGAAGTATTGGGTTCTTCCACGATTGCAGGACCATCGACCGTAAAACCGGCACCCAAGGACTCCCGGTCATAAACACGGACTTCCGTCCATCCACCATCCCGGAAATAAACATTCCTCACTTCTTTCGGTTTGCTATTGGGCTCACGATGCGCTTCAACCCTGGAAAGGACGGGCTTATTCACTTTCCCCAGGCCGACCAGATGCAAGTTCACCATTTCAATCTCATTTTCTTTCAAGTGGAAGCTATAAGCCTTTTCATGGGCATCATGAAATTCAGACTTAATGTCTTGAAATTGCCGTTCATCTAAGATGCCGCTTGGAAGCGGGAGCTGAACGCTATGTTCCTGCCCGACATATCGGAAGTCCGCGTATCTGGTAAACACGACACGGGACTGCTCCATACCTTCCTGGTTAAATTGCCTCATGGACTCAGTTTCCATCTCTGACAATGTCTCATTGAGTTCCCCAAGATCGATGCCTTGCAGATTGCGGTTGTATGTACGGATGTCATCATGACGAAGGTCGGTCATCAGCATTCCCCATGCCGAAAATACAGACGCGGCATTTGGGACAATGATCTTTTTGACACCGAGTTCTTTGGCCAGCTCAGCTGCATGCATCGGCCCCCCTCCACCGAAAGCAACGAGAGTGAACTCTTGAGGATCGTATCCTTTCCTGACAGAAACCAGTTTCAGGGCATTCAGCATATTGGAATTTGCGATATCGATGATTCCCATCGCCCCATCTTCAGTCGGTGTTTGGAAAGGGTCCGCCACATATCGGTTTATCGCTTGTGTGACCTCGTCCATATTTACCGGATTCTCAAAATTCTTCTCTGAGAGCCGGCCCAAGTATAGATTTGCGTCTGTTGTCGTCGGTTGCTTTCCTCCATTTCCATAGGCTACGGGTCCTGGCATAGCGCCTGCGGATTGCGGCCCGACTTTAAGGGAACCAAGCTCATCGATCCAGGCAATCGAACCGCCTCCATTGCCGATCTCCACTATGTCCACTACAGGTACCTTCACCGGATATCCCGCAGTTTTCTCCGTTTTCTCAATGTAGTAATTGGTGGTAACCTTGACTTCGCCATTCGCAATTAATGAACACTTCGCAGTTGTTCCACCGATATCGAACGCGATGATATTCTTCTCGCCAATCATTTCACCCAGCATGGCTGCACCAAAAATACCGGCCACCGGTCCGGATTCCACCATATGGATTGGAACGTCTTTGGCATGACCAAAAGTTGTGACCCCGCCGTTGGATTGCATAATATAGCGGTTGTCCGTCACTCCCAGCCTATCGAGCCTGCCCGCCAGACGATCTATGTACTGCTCCCCAATCGGTTTGACATAAGCATTCAATACTGTCGTGTTTGTGCGCTCATATTCCCTCCATTCTTTAATAATTTCACTGGAAACTGTAACAGAGACTTCAGGCCACGCTTCCAGAATCAATTGCTTGGTTTCTATTTCATGAGTGGGGTTGAGGTAAGCATGTAAGTAACAAACCGCAATGGCTTCCACCTTTTCTTCTTTGAAATAATCGAGGGCTTGTAAGATATCCTCTCTGGACAGTCCCGTTATAACATTTCCTTTTACATCCAGACGTTCACGAACTTCTCTTCTTAAATGCCGTTCCACAAAAGGTTTGGGTTTCTGAAAACGGAAATTGTAAAGATCCGGTCTGTTTCCCCTTCCTATTTCAAGGATATCCCGTGTGCCCGCGGTTGTTAGTAAGCCTACTTTTACGCCAGTTCTCTCGGTCAACGTATTAATGACAACAGTCGACCCGTGAATAAACATGTCAATTTCATCTGAGGAGAGCCCACTTTTTTCAATGACATCGATGACACCGCTTTCAAAATTGGAAGGAGTCGTATTCGCCTTTGCATACCCGATTAGTCCTTCATGGTCAACATAGACCAAATCAGTGAAAGTACCCCCAATATCCGTTGCAACGCGCAAGATGAATTCCCCCTTTGAAGTGGTTCTAAAATAGAACCGCTGGTTCTATGGCAGGTCAATATTATTAGTCTATTCTGAAATTGTCAACATGGATTTTATTTTTTTCTGAATTTAAAGGATGATTAGTCCTGATAAACAAGTTAAAGCAGAGATAAAAATTTAAAAGCGCCAGCTCCTTTTCCCTGTGTATTTAAGATTTAGTTTTTGACTCAACTGCTCGCCCCAAAAAGAAAAAGCAACCGCGTGGGCTGCCTTTAATACAACTCATTCACTTATCCAATTCCAACGTCTCATTAATCTCCGCTGACTCCGCATCCTTCCCCGTCATCCGCTTGTACATGAACGCGATGTTCTTGATCAGG
>NZ_FNAR01000040.1 GCF_900101985.1 Bhargavaea beijingensis | reverse complement strand
AACGAGATAGGGTCAATGGCGATGCCAATTCGCGTGCACATTGGGTTACTTACGCTTTAGGGACGGTGGCAACGTCTATTGTCGGGACAAAAGGTACAAACGCCCTCGTCAAGACAGGTACCACAGCAGCGAAAGCAAGTGTTCCAAGAGTCGTTTCCGCTACTAATCATGCGAGTGCTTCCCTTGCCAATCTCTTGCCATATACGCCACGTCCTCAGTTGGCTATGGCAGGAGGCATCCCTTATAATGTGGTCAATGGTGTACAGTTGAAGGATCAACTGATTACAATGGCGAAAGCTGAAAGTGGAGTTAGTGGAGTAACAGAGAAAGCTGTTACTAAGGGTACGGGTGATTTCGGAATATCTAAAATAACACAAAATTCACCTCAAAATGTTATTCTTGGTGAGTTGGATAACCTGGGTCGACCAACTGGAGTAACAGCTACAATTACACAGGACATGATTGGTACTGGTAGCAAAGCGAGTCAATCAATTAAACCTCCTGGTTTCTTAGGTGGTGGACCAGGGAGTCCAGGTCATGCTCGAGGACATTTATTGGGTAACCAGTTAGGTGGCCCTGGAAAAGATGCGCGAAATTTAGTCACACTTTATCAGACACCTGTAAACTCACCTGTTATGAGAGATTTTGAGAGTTCTGTACGAGTTGCTGTTGAAAAAGGTGAAGTTGTATGATATCAATCAATTCCGATTTATGAGGGAAATAATTTAATTCCTAAAGGTATTACGTTAAAAGCAAGGGGAACAACTAGTTTTTCTTTAGCTGTAACAATAATAAATAAAAAATAGGAGTCGATTTATTTGGATAAATTAATTACAATACTCCCTCCTCCTGAAATTCCACAAAAAACCGGGAATAAAGAACAATGGCGAAATTTTTTTGACACTCTTGGAACGGAACTGCCCTCAGACTATGTAAAATTCATAGAAACATATGGTACGGGTGGTATTGACAATTTCTTGTGGATATTAACACCTTTTGTAAACGATGAAAATATAAATTATCTTGGTAGGCAGAACGAAATGAAGGATGCATATATTCAATCCAAGAAAAATTTTCCGAAATATTATAAACATGATGTATACCCTTCAAGTGGGGGGATACTTCCATGGGCATACACTGATAATGGTGACGAATTATACTGGTTAACAGATGGAAAGCCTGATGAATGGAAAATCGTAGTGTATGAATCGAGGTCACCAAAGAATTATACTTACTCACTCACAATGGTAGAATTTTTATATCAAATAATAACGAAAGAATTAATATGTAATGCATTCCCTGATGACTTTCCAAGTGAAGAAACTACATTCGTTTCAGTAAATGTTGAGTAGTTATTTAACCTTGATTGCCTAGATGCCTTTCAAGGTTTTTTTCTTATTTAAAACGGATTATTATTAAAAAAACAATTTTAAAGAGTTTTCTAGACAATTAAAAGACCAAGAAAAGGTATGAATGAATTAACGATAGATGAGTATCTAAAAATAGAGAAAGATACATTGCTGAGGGACGTGCATTCGAAGGTAATGTTGCTCAACAAACCGCTCGAGAAGAAACATTTTCTTTAAAGTTGCAGAACTTATGTCTAATGGAAAATCATTTGATGAAGCGAGTGCTTTCCTGGCCAATCTCTTGCCATATACGCCACGTGATGCCCTTGCTAATGATATATTAGACGCAAGAAGAATATATATGAAGGACGGTGTCTATACACCTTAAATAAGAGACGGTCTTATTGATACAATTAGAAAGAACAAAGAATTGTTTCCTGAGTTATTTAATAAGTAAGTGGAGTGGAGTGGAGTGGAGTGGAGTGTATGGATGTGAAAGTGGAATTAAAGAAATTATACACAAATAGGCTTTTACAATCTCAAAAAGAAATATCAGAATTTGAAGAAGCATTAAGTAATCTCGTTTCCTTAGGTGATAAATCAGTTATTACAGGATTATGTTTAGGATTTGACGATGATACGGAACAATATGAAATAATGTTCGGATTAGTACATGGTATAGAACACCTTTATAAAGAAAATATTGAAGAAGGATTATATTTAATCACTCTAGCTGTCCCAAGTGTTATTGATAGGGCAAGAGAATGGATGGAAGTTTTACATTACAGAATTTTAAATCATGAACAAGTAAGAAGAATATACGGTAGTGTCCTATCTAAGCTAGATGATAATACAAAAGAAATAATAGTAAACTTATTATCTGATATAAAAAGTGAAGACCCAAATATGTTTAGCAATTCTGTAGATGAAGTATTACAAGCAATATAATGATAACCACCTTATTTGGCTAAATGAACTGTCCCCCGAACTACGGACACTTTAAAAAAAGTCCCGGTTCGGGGTTTTTTCGTGGTCAAAAACTCCGCTATACTGGACACAAAGTTAAACTGAGGAAATTTTCGATGAGCCGCCAACCACTTAATGAATCCATTCGCCGACTTCTCGAGGACAATCCCAATCTCCTCCTGTGACGGATTAGACGATACAATACTCGCCTGAATTCAAGCTGTCGGCCGTGAAGGCCTATCAGGAAGGCGAGACACCATACGAAATCTTCCTGAAGGCAGGATTTAACCCCAATCAGATCGGGTCGGGATATACCGAAACAATCGCTATAGCGCTGGAGGAAAACGTATGACGTGCTTGGCGAGGAAGGACTATTGTCTGAGAGTCGGAGACGCGGAAGCACGGGCCTGCCGATGGCGCGGGATCTGACCATTAAAACGGCCATCTCGGAATCCTATGAACGAGATAGGGTCAATGGCGATGCCAATTCGCGTGCACATTGGGTTACTTACGCTTTAGGGACGGTGGCAACGTCTATTGT
>NZ_FNAR01000042.1 GCF_900101985.1 Bhargavaea beijingensis | reverse complement strand
CTGCGACCTTCGGGTTATGAGCCCGACGAGCTGCCACTGCTCCACTCCGCGATAATCATATAGATTGCTCACTGGTATTTCTGCGCGCTTGATGCGTTGACACCTTACGCAACTGCGTTGCTGCCAGTGTAACTTGTTTGCTTCACCGGTTCAGAGCTGCCCTTGACTGAAGAGGCACAAAAGATGGCGGAGGAAGAGGGATTCGAACCCCCGCGCGGTGTTACCCGCCTCTCGGTTTTCAAGACCGACCCCTTCAGCCAGACTTGGGTATTCCTCCGTTTGAACCAATGAATGGTGGACCTTGCAGGACTCGAACCTGCGACCGGACGGTTATGAGCCGTCTGCTCTAACCAACTGAGCTAAAGGTCCTTTGCAATGGCGGTGGAGGGGATCGAACCCCCGACCTTACGGGTATGAACCGTACGCTCTAGCCAGCTGAGCTACACCGCCGGAATAATATAAATGGTGGAGCCTAGCGGGATCGAACCGCTGACCTCCTGCGTGCAAAGCAGGCGCTCTCCCAGCTGAGCTAAGGCCCCGTAAGATGGTCGGGAAAACAGGATTCGAACCTGCGACCCCTTGGTCCCAAACCAAGTGCTCTACCAAGCTGAGCTATTTCCCGATGATAATAATGGCGCGCCCGACAGGAGTCGAACCCATAACCTTCTGATCCGTAGTCAGACGCTCTATCCAATTGAGCTACGGGCGCATTCATAAAATTCATTTGGTGCCGAGGACCGGTCTCGAACCGGTACGGTAGTCACCTACCGCAGGATTTTAAGTCCTGTGCGTCTGCCAATTCCGCCACCCCGGCGGAAATAAATGGAGCGGAAGACGGGATTCGAACCCGCGACCCCCACCTTGGCAAGGTGGTATTCTACCACTGAACTACTTCCGCATGAATAAGTGGTTTTATAATCTTAAAAAAATGGTGCGGGTGAAGGGACTTGAACCCCCACGTCCGGTAAAGGACACTAGAACCTGAATCTAGCGCGTCTGCCATTCCGCCACACCCGCATGATGTGGTATAGATAAAGGGTGGTGAGCCATGCAGGGCTCGAACCTGCGACCCTCTGATTAAAAGTCAGATGCTCTACCAACTGAGCTAATGGCTCAAAAGTGGTGCCGGCCAGAGGACTTGAACCCCCAACCTACTGATTACAAGTCAGTTGCTCTACCAATTGAGCTAGGCCGGC